>NZ_NJFZ01000042.1 GCF_002270355.1 Flectobacillus sp. BAB-3569
CATAATGCTCATTTTGAGCAGTATGACTTTACCGAAAAATCCTCAACCATAATGCTCATTTTGAGCAGTATGACTTTACTTAAAAATCTTCAAACCATAATGCTCATTTTGAGCAGTATGACTTTACCAAAAATCACCAAACCATAATGCTCATTTTGAGCAGTATGACTTTACCAAAAATCACCAAACCATAATGCTCATTTTGAGCAGTATGACTTTACTTAAAAATTCTCAAACCATAATGCTCATTTTGAGCATTATGGTTGAAAACAAAAAAGAGGTCTAACGACCTCTTTTTATTACAGTAACTCTTCCAATTTACTTACTAAATTTTTTAAATCGTTCAGCTTTTCTTTGTCCTTAGCATTAACAATTTTCTTGACTAGTGCAATGATTTCGTTAGAGCAATTGACGAGGGTGTGGTCAATTGGAACTGCTTCTGTTTTTTCTACTAAACCACTCGTTTGTAATACCGTTACTAATTCATCCGCACTCTCAATGGGTTTAGGTAATTCTTTTACTTTTGCTACTTTTTGTAAAAGCCCTTTTTCAATGTTTTGATTTCCTGCAAGTACTTCATTGCGTAAAGTAGTCGATAATTTCCCTAACCCTTCTGCAAACTCAGCATCACGGCGAATTGTAGCGGGGCTGACCTTATATTCTTCAGACAATTTAGAGGCCGTAGAAACTTTTACTCGCTTACTTTCAAAATAATCATCAACGTTAATGAGTCCTTCGTCAGTAATGCGGTCATATTTGCCTCGCTCTGTTTTTTCATTGTTATAGCGTAAGCCTCTAAAATAGGATGCCTGCTGAGGCGTAAGATTACGGCGTCCCAATTGCAAGTCAATCATATAGTCTTTTACTTCTTTCAAAGTGTTAAAAGACAGAAGTTGAATATTAAAGTTCAATTGATTGGTCTGGCAAATACGATAGCGGTTATGTCCATCTATCAGTATATAGGCAGGGGTTGAATCTTCTGTGATACTTAATCCAGCTACACTACGGGTGGTTTCCCAAACCAATAGTGCATCTTTGCACCCGTATTTTAGAATGTTCTGTTCTAATTGTTGAGACTCATCCTCACTCAAGGGTGGTATAAAATCGCGAAGCTCTTCAAGAATTTGTATGTTTTGCTTAATGGCCTCTAGGGATATGAGATTACTTCCCAAGGCTTGCTTGGTTTTGGAGGCTATGACATCTTTAAAATTTGCTTTCATCTAATCTCTATTTTACCACTTGTAAATACTGTATAAACTCTTCCGAAAACTCACGATACAATTTGGCTGCTTCCGAATTTTCTGCAAATTTGGATATTGTACTTTGTTCTATTTGTGCTTTTTGAAAATCAACAAGGTGTTTTATCTCGGTGCGAAATACCCTGAACTGTGACATACTTTCTCTAACGTGTTCTTTTACGCCGTCGTGTACAGAGTTTTTCTTTACCATCGTAAATACAATTCCGTCAATTTCGATGGCAGGATTCCAGCTTGTACGGACTTCCGAGATTCTATCTAAAAGGGTATTCAACCCTTTCACAGCAGATATCTCTGGTTGAAGTGTAATCAAACAACTTTTAGAAGCAATCAAGGCTGAAGAAGTAAGCGCATTGAGTGAGGGTGGGCAGTCAATCAGAATGTAATCGTATTGCTCCATCAATGGGACTAATTTGTTTTTAAGTCTCGATACACCTCCCAACGAAATGATTAGTTCTATTTCGGCTTTCGCTAAATCTATATCCGATGGGCTCAGATCTAAATTTGGGGCTATATTCATGACTGGCAATTCATCTGCCTTCAGCAAGGCATCTACTACTTGCTTTTCTGGGGTATCTATTCCTAGAATTTGAGACAAATTACCCTGAGGGTCCATATCAATCAATAATACATTAAAGCCTTTTCTGGCTAATGCCTCGCCCAAAGATCCAGTCGTAGTAGTTTTACCAACTCCCCCTTTGTGATTGATGATTGAAATCACACGAGCGTTTTGATAAAGATTCGGCGAGTATCCGTATTTGGTTAGTACGGGTAATAAAGCCGCTAAATGTCTTTCATTGAGATTTCGCTCTCCTGTGATGGCTTTGGTTAGAGTTCCTTTCGCTAATGCTGATTCTTTTTCTACAGTAGAAACTGAAAGTGCTGGATTATGTCTTAAGAATTTTAGGACTAATTCTTGGCTTATCATAGGTAAAATCGTTTGTATTATATTTCATACAAATATACCGAAAAGGTATCAGTTTTGATACAACTTTTTTATAATTTATCTATTCAAAATAAGTATTTTTTGAAATGGATAAAAACTACTTTTATGGTGTCTGGGATAATTATATGACTGAAAACAAAAACTACTTTTATGGTGTCATTTGTAAAACCTATTGAATTTATAAAAACTACTTTTATGGTGTCTGAAAGGATTCTGCCAGAAGTTGTAAAAACTACTTTTATGGTGTAACTATATTTTCAATTGAGTTCTCAAAAAACTACTTTTATGGTGTTCGGTGTACTTTTTATTACTTTTCAAAAACTACTTTTATGGTGTTTTATGCATTTTAATCATTTTCGTAAAAACTACTTTTATGGTGTCTGCCAACTTTTAATTACTTTGACCAAAAACTACTTTTATGGTGTTGTCACTTTCAATTCTTTCTCTTACGATTTTTATCCGTGACTAACTTTAGGAGATTTTCAAAGCTGAATTTTTAAAGAAAAATTTAATAAAAAATCAACAATTCCCTTTGTTGTCTTTTAAATCTTTTATTCTTTTAAATCTTTTAGGTCTTCGTAACTAATTGAATTACAGTTTATTAACTAGGTTTAAAACTACTTTTATGGTGCTTAAAACTACTTTTATGGTGTATTAAAACTACTTTTATGGTGCTTAAAACTACTTTTATGGTGTATTAAAACTACTTTTATGGTGCTTAAAACTACCTGCTTAAATTAAAAGTAGTTTTTGTGATGCTTTTTTTTCAATTCCTTTTATTTTTGTACAATAAAGGAACGAAACCGAAGTCTGTGACAATTTTTTGATTAAGGGTCTTAATAAAAAATTAAGTATTTCATTCTAAGCTGATTAGTATAAATACCCGGTTTCCCTAATGTCATGGAAGATATGAAGACAGAGAAAAGAGAGCAAGCTTTGGACAGCGTGACCAAAGACCCTTATCGGATTGTCAAAGGCAATCCATTGATTGAAGCTCGTTTTGAGTTGACCCCAACTCAAATGAAGCTTTTTATTTATATGCTGTCGTTGTTGGACATCAGCAAAGAAAGCTTTGTCCCATTAACCATCACGGTAAAAGATTTTCAAAAATTTACGGGCGTAGAAGGAGGAAGTTTGTATTCGCACCTACAACAAGAGGTGAAGAAGATGATCGACAAGAAAGTATACTACAAAGACGACCGTATAGAACTAGATTCTCACCTCATCAGTGGCTATGTATATTTCAAAAAAGAAGGATATTTTGTTTTAGAGTTTCCCAATCTTTTAAAACCGTTTTTATTACAGCTCAAAGAAAACTTTACCGTTTTGGATATTCGTAATATTTTGCGGCTAGATAGCTCTTATGCCATGCGTTTTTATGAGATATGCAAAGAAAAAGAACGCATCGGAACTTTTGAATTTGAAGTAGATAAGCTCAAACGAATGTTTAATATTGAGCACAAGTACAAAAACTACTTTGATTTTAAAATGAAAGTAGTCGTACAAGCACAAAATGAATTGATGAAAAATTCGGAGTTATATTTCGAGTTTACCGAAATCAAGCAAGGAAAAAAGGTCGTCAAATTAAGGTTTGTGGTAAAGAAAAATAAACTAGAGGAAGTTGAGGATCCATTGGTAGAGCAAATATCGGCTAGTTTTAAAGAGGCGAATAAAGACCCTTTGCCCTTAATAACGCAATCAATAGAAATTCAAGCAAACGAGACGCTGAACCTTATTTATGATCAAGTAAAGGACTTTGGTATTACGCAACACACTATCAAAGATTGGCTTGATGAAATATCTATTGAACAAATCCAACTAGCAATCAACTACCTGAAAAAAGAACTTATTAGTGGTCGCAATATCAAAAATATAGGAGGTTATTTGACTACCATGGTAAAAAGCCCTGACTTGATGCAAGCGCAGCAACAAGAGGTAAAAAAGAAAGAAGAAGCCAAAAGAGTTCAAGCAACAAAAAAAGCGGAAGTTCAAAGTAAAAAAGAACAACAGCAACGGAAAGACCAGTTATTAGAAGAATATACCAATGCCAAGCGAAAAGAAGCCAACATGATATTGAGCCAAAATCCCCAATTGTATAGGAATATTCTTGACAGAATGAGTTCAAATTTGCTGGGGTCAATGCAGTATGATAGTTATCTCCAGTTTTGTGGTGGACAAATATCGATTGATACATTTCTAAGCTATTTCAACTTAGGCACAGGTTTTTATGGAATTGTGATGAATATCTTGGAGTCCGAATTTCCTGTATTTGGCTATATCAAAGACGAATATAGTCCTAAGGCAAAAGAGATAGGTTTACGATTGACATACTAACAAATGTGAATTATCACAAATCCTAGCTCTAGGATTATGCTCCAACTTTTCATCAAAAAGCGGTCGGGAATTGTTTTTCCGACCGCTTTTTGATACTACAATACTTTTAGTTGCCAAGTATTACGACCCTATCTTTAGAACATAGATTCCTAAAATAATCACTCATTCACCCAATTTCAACTCACTAAATTATTTGAGTAAATAAGGTTTTATCGTTTTCGTTTTGATAACATGTTCTAATGAATTTTTGGTGATAATGCCCACATGTTTCCAGACAACCTCGCCTTGTTGAAACAAAAATAGAGTTGGCATACTTTTTACACCAAAATAGTCGCTGATATATTTTTCACGATCCACATCTACTTTTTGTATCAATATCCCATCACCCATCTGTTTACTCAAATCAGTTAAGATTGGAGCAAGTCCTTTGCAAGGCTGACACCATTGTGCGTGAAATACCAATAAAAAGGGTGTTTTGGCATTCATATGAGCTTCGAGTGAAGCAGGAAGCTCTGCTGATTTTTTTTTCATAATTGGTTGCCTATTTTCAAGGTAAAATTAAATCATTTATCACTCATGAAAATAGTTTTCACTGCAAAAGAGTAGTTTTTTGAAAGAAAAAATAAATACTTTCACAAAAAAATAAATTATTTTTAGGTATTAATATACTGTAAATCAGATAGTTGAAGCTGTACTGTCGTTTGATACAGGACGGTAAAGGAAAGTTGACTCATTTACAACTATTAAGTTTGTGCTATCTAAGAAAAAAACAATTCGATATAGAATAAATGATAGAGGTGTTTTGTGTAATATTCCAATAACAAAATGTTAAATCCATCATTAATTACCCTTTAAACAGAAATAAAACAATCTATTCAAAAGCGGTGTAAATTCGCTTGAATACCAAATACCAAAAAACAATGACAACGATTTCAACAGTGGATGTAACTAAATTTAAGCATGTAAGCTATTTATGGGATGATGCCAAAGCAGCAGCATTGGCAGGTGATGAAGTAGCTCTTTTCATTTACCGTTCAAACATGTTGGGTGCCGACCTTCGTTTGACTAACTATGGTGGTGGTAACACTTCTGTAAAGCTCAAAGATGTTGATCCATTAACAGGTCAGGAAACGGACATAATGTGGATTAAAGGTTCGGGTGGAGACATCGGTACTTTGAAAAAAAGCGGTTGTGCTGCGTTATACGTAGATAGACTCCGTTCGTTGGAAAATGTATATCGTGGAATCGAATTTGAAGATGAAATGGTAGCCTTGTTTAACCATTGTATTTTTGATTTGGATTCTAAAGCTCCATCAATCGATACGCCTCTTCATGGATTCCTTCCATTTGCTCACATTGACCACCTTCACCCAGATGCAGCTATCGCTATTGCTGCAGCGAAAGATGGTCAGAAAATCACGGAAGAATTGTTTAACGGCGAAATTGGCTGGGTAGGCTGGCAACGTCCAGGTTTCGACTTAGGCTTGCAATTGCGTGCTTGTTTGGAAGAAGCTGCTGCTAAAGGAATCAAACTTCGTGGTATCATGTTGGGTTCTCACGGTTTATTTACTTGGGGCGACACATCTTACGAAAGTTATATCAACACGTTGGAAGTAATTGAAAAATGTGCTGAATATTTAGAGTCTAACTACGGTAAAACTCGCCCAGTATTTGGAGGCGCTAAAATTGAAAGTTTGCCAGAGGCAGATCGTAAATTACAAGCTGCTAAAGTTGCTCCAATTTTGCGTGGTTTCTGCTCTTCGGAACGTCAAATGATTGGTCACTTTACGGATGATGCTCGTGTATTGGAATTCATTAATTCTAATGATTTAGAGAAATTAGCTCCACTTGGTACTTCTTGTCCTGACCACTTCTTGCGTACAAAAATCTCTCCTTTAGTATTGGAATTGGCTCCGAGCGAAGATTTGTCTGATGTAGCAGGTATCAAAGCTCAATTGACTCCTGCATTTGAGGCATATCGTGCTATGTACACAGAGTATTACAACACTTGTAAGCATGATAACTCGCCAGCTATGCGTGACCCTAACCCTGTAGTAATCCTTTACCCTGGTGTAGGTATGTTTACTTTTGCAAAAGATAAAACTACAGCTCGTTTGGCATCAGAATATTACATCAACGCTGTGAATGTAATGAAAGGTGCTGAGGCTGTTTCTGAATATACTTCATTACCTCGTCAAGAGGCTTTTGATATTGAATACTGGTTGTTGGAAGAAGCAAAATTGCAAAGAATGCCTAAACCAAAAGCTTTGTCAGGTCGTGTTGCATTAGTGACAGGCTCTGCTGGTGGGATTGGCAAAGCTATTGCTAAGAAGTTTTCGGAAGAAGGCGCTTGTGTTATTATCAACGACATCAACGAAGAGCGCTTAGAAGGTGCAAAAGCTGAATTTGTTCAGATCTTCGGAAAAGATGCGGTAGCTTCTACTTTGTTGAACGTGACGGATGCTGCTAGCACTGAGCAAGCGCTTGATAATGCTTGTTTGGCATTTGGTGGTGTCGACATCGTGATCAACAACGCAGGTATCAGTATTTCTAAATCTATTGCTGAACATAGCTTGGAAGAATGGGATAGATTATATGATATTTTGGTGAAAGGTCAATTTATCGTTTCTAAAGCTGGTATCGAAGTAATGCGTAAGCAAGGCTTTGGTGGTGACATCGTAAATATTGTTTCTAAAAATGCAGTAGTTGCAGGACCAAATAACCCTGGTTATGGTTCGGCTAAAGCAGCACAGGCGCATTTGACAAGACTAATGGCGGCAGAATTAGGTGCTGACAAAATTCGTGTAAATACTGTAAACCCTGATGCGGTTATCTCTGACTCAAATATTTGGGCAGGTGGTTGGGCTGAAGGCCGTGCAAAAGCGTATGGTATTACAGTAGAAGAATTACCAGCTTATTATGCAAAACGTACTTTATTGAACGAAATCATATTGCCAGTTGACATTGCGAATGCTTGTTTTGCGTTTGTTGGTGGTTTGTTGAGTAAATCAACAGGAAATGCCTTGAACGTGGATGGTGGTGTTTCAATGGGCTTCTATAGATAGATTTATTTTGCAAATGAGTAGATGAGTGATTTGTGAACAAATTCATTCATTTGCTCATTTGCTTAATCATTCCACAAATTATGAAACGAGTTGCCTTCAAAATGCAATTGCATCAAGGTCAGGTCGAGGAATATAAGCGTCGTCATGACGAAATTTGGCCTGAATTAGTAGCATTGCTTAAAAGCATAGGAATTGAAGATTATTCAATTTTCCTTGACCCAGACACTTTTGCTTTGTTTGGTGTATTAAAAATTGAAAACCCAGCATTGATGGATGAACTTCCTAAACATCCAGTTATGCAAAAGTGGTGGAAATATATGGGCGATATCATGGATGCCAATCCAGATAACTCCCCAGTAAGTGTACCACTCGTTGATGTATTTCATTTACCTTAGGACAAACTATCCGAATTTTAACAGAAACATCTCATGTTACTCGAATCATACAAAATTGCCTCACACAACGACTCTTTGTTGAAAGGCCACGAAAATAAATTGGCGTTTACTCGCTCTGAAATCGCTGGAACTGAAGAAATCATTCAAAAACTTGTTGACTTCCAAATTGCTATCCCTTCTTGGGCTTTAGGAACTGGGGGTACTCGTTTCGGACGATTTGCGGGGGGCGGTGAGCCTCGTTCTTTGGAAGAAAAAATTGAAGATGTTGGTCTTTTGCATGCTTTAAACAAGGCTTCTGGGGCTATTTCGTTGCATATTCCATGGGATATTCCTACTGATCCTAAGGCAATTCGTACTTTGGCAGCTCAGCATGGTTTGAAGTTCGACGCAGTAAACTCAAATACATTCCAAGATCAGGCTGATCAAGAATATACTTACAAGTTTGGTTCTTTACAAAATGTAAACAAGGCGATTCGTAAGCAGGCTATCGACCACAATATCGAGGTAATTAAGCATGGTATCGAGTTAGGTTCTGATTCATTGACAGTTTGGTTGTCTGATGGTTCTTGTTTCCCTGGTCAATTGAACTTTAGAAAGGCTTATCAAAATACCTTGGAAAGTTTGCAAGAAATTTACGCAGCTTTACCAGATGATTGGAAAATCTTTGTTGAATACAAAGCTTTTGAACCGAATTTCTACTCTATGACGGTAGGAGACTGGGGACAATCGTTGTCGTATGCTCGCAAATTGGGAGATAAAGCCTATACTTTGGTTGACTTGGGACACCATTTGCCAAATGCTAACATCGAGCAAATTGTATCATTGTTGTTGATGGAAGAAAAGTTGGGTGGTTTCCACTTTAACGATTCTAAATATGGAGATGATGATTTGACAGCTGGTTCTGTAAAACCTTACCAATTATTCTTGATTTTTAATGAATTAGTGGAAGGTATGGATGCTCGTGGTATGAATCACGCTAAAGATTTGGGCTGGATGATTGATGCATCTCACAATGTAAAAGATCCTTTAGAGGATTTGTTACAATCTGTTGAGGCTATCATGATTGCTTATGCTCAAGCGCTTTCTGTAGACAGAAAAGCTTTAGAAGATGCTCAAGAAAACAACGATGTTGTTCGTGCACAAGAAATTCTTCAAAATGCATTCCGTACAGATGTTCGTGCTATCGTTGCTGAAGCTCGTTTGCGTGCTGGTGCTGCTTTGAATCCTGTAGCACTATACCGTGAGTTGAAAGTAAGAGAAAACCTTATTGCTGAACGCGGTTTGAAAACCGTATCTACTGGTTTGTAAGATTTTGGGTAGAAAATCTTTTTCTACCTCTCCTATATACTTTAGAATTTATATTCCCGAGCAACAAATTACTCGGGAATATTCTTCCCTTCATTTACTGACATATCTGTGAGGCCTTAGGCTGTTTTAAAATTCATTACCGAAATATGAATCCAATACCAGTTTGCGCAATTTTTGATATTGGCAAGACCAATAAAAAACTGTTTTTATTTGATGAACAATACCAAATTGTTTGGGAAAAAAGTATGCAATTCCCCGAAACGGTCGACGAGGATGGGGATGCTTGTGAGGATGTAAACTTGTTGCAGTCGTGGGTATTGGAATCATGGAATGAGGTGCTAGGTTTAGATAATTTCGTCGTAAATGCGCTTAATTTTTCTACTTATGGGGCTAGTTTTGTCTATGTGAATGAAGAGGGAAATGTATTGACTCCACTTTATAATTATCTAAAATCTTATTCGCCTGAGTTGCAAAAAAAGTTTTATGATACTTATGGGGGGGAAGAAGAATTTGCCGTAAGAACAGCATCTCCAGTGTTAGGTTCTCTTAATTCTGGTATGCAGATTTATCGTTTGAAATACCAGAAACCTGAAATATTTGAGCAAGTAAAATATTGTCTTCATTTACCTCAATTTTTACATAGCCTCTTTACAAAAAAATATTATTCTGATATAACCAGTATTGGTTGCCATACCAATCTTTGGGATTTTAGGGCACAGAAGTACCATGAATGGACTTCTCGTGAGAAAATTGAAACAAAGCTTCCAACACTTTTCTATTCAGACGAAGTGGTAAAATTAGCGAATGAGGATAAGGCTGTTTCTGTTGGAGTGGGCTTGCACGATAGTTCTTCAGCTTTGATTCCTTATTTGATCAATTTTCAAGAACCTTTTATTTTGCTTTCAACAGGAACATGGAGTATTTCCTTGAATCCTTTTAATGATATTCCGCTTACTTTTGAAGAGTTGCAATATGACTGTTTGTGTTATATGCACTATCAAGGCAAGCCCGTAAAAGCTTCTCGTTTATTTTCGGGATATGAACATGAGATTCAGACAAAGCGTATTGCACAGCATTTTGGAGCCGAAAATGATTTCTTCAAGACAGTTGCTTATGATGCACAGATTATCGACCGTTTAAAAAATGCGCAAAGTCCATCTGTTTCTGAAGAGGATAATAAATATGAACTATTAAAAAGTTCTTTATTTGAACATCGTGACTTGGCAGATTATTCATCCGTTGAGGAAGCTTACCATCAATTGATGTTGGATATTATGACCCAACAATTAATTTCTACGGAATTGGTTTTGCACAATTACCCTGTGAAGCGAGTTTTTGTGGATGGTGGTTTTAGCAAAAATCCTATTTTTATGAACCTTTTGGCTGCTGCTTTTCCTGAACTTGAGGTGTTTGCTGCATCTATGGCACAAGCCAGCTCTTTGGGTGCTGCGTTGGCTATTCATAAACATTGGAACTCAAAAGCATTACCCGGAGATTTGATTGATTTGAAGTATTATGCTTGTCAGCCTACCCTTTTACCCAAAAATTAAGTCAGGTCTTTATAATTCAAAATAAAGAAAACTAGTAGAAGGAAAGAGTAGTTTTTAAGTAAAATACCTTATTTGAGTAGTGGTTAAAAATATTTGACTGATTTGGGTAAACATAAAAAAGTACAATTTGTTATTTTCGAAAACGTTGCGCTTTTAAAAGGTCACCTTTATAAAATTTGAAATACATTTAAAGTGGTACCTATAAGTATCACATTTGAAATATCCAAGATTATGCGTGTTGGCTTATTCATTCCTTGTTATGTTGACCAATTTTATCCTCAGATAGGCGTGGCAACGTTGGAGTTGCTTGAAAAATTGGGCTGTGAGGTTCATTTTCCTTTAAATCAAACTTGCTGTGGTCAGCCGATGGCCAATTCTGGTTTTGAACATTTGACAGGAGGATGTAATTCCTTATTCATCGATAATTTTGAAGGCTTTGATTATATCGTTTGCCCTTCTGGAAGTTGTACTTTGCATATTAAAGAACATCTTCACGAAGAAAAAAGAGAAGAAAAAGCTTCAGTTATTCGTAAACGAGTTTATGAGTTGGTGGAGTTTTTAACAGATATTTTAAAAGTGGAAAATCTTGAAGCCAATTTTCCACACAGAGTAGGTTTGCATCAAAGTTGTCACGGTCAGCGAGGTTTGAAACTGGCACAAATGTCTGAGTTGAATGCCCCATTTTTCTCAAAACCAGAGCAATTATTGAAACAAGTCAAGCAGTTGGATTTGGTTTCTTTATCTCGAAAAGACGAATGTTGTGGTTTTGGTGGAACCTTCTGTGTGACGGAAGAAGCCATTTCGGTACGCATGGGGCAGGATCGTGTCAAAGACCATGAAGACAAGAATGTTGAATTTATAACAGGAGGAGATATGTCTTGTTTGATGCACTTGGAAGGTATTCTACGTCGTCAACAAAGTCCTGTAAAAGTGATACATATTGCAGAAATATTAAATAGCCAAATCAAATAGATTTTGCTCCCAATTTAAGTAATCAGATATGGAATCTAAAGTTCTTGAACATAGCAAGGCCTCGGAGGTATTTAATCAAGACAAAGAGCGTGTAGGTTGGCATGACGAAACACTTTGGTTTGTAAGAAGTAAGCGAGATAAAGCCGCTCATAATATTCCTGATTGGGAATTGTTGCGCTCTACGGCTTCTAGTATCAAGCATAATGTGTTGTCAAATATGCACGACTATTTAGTCGAGTTTGAGAAAAATGCTTTGGCTAATGGTGTCCACATCCATTGGGCAGCCGATGCTGAGGAGCACAATAAAATTGTTCATGGTATTATTGCTAAGCATGGCGTCACTCGTATGGTAAAGAGTAAGTCGATGCTTACCGAAGAATGCCATTTAAACGATTATTTAGCGAAAAATGGTGTTGAGGTAATTGATACTGACTTGGGTGAACGCATTGTGCAGTTGCGTGATGAGCCACCAAGTCATATAGTTTTGCCTGCGATTCACTTGAAAAAAGAGGATGTTGGTGAAACTTTCCACATACATTTAGGAACTGAAAAAGGAAATAAGGATCCGCAATATCTTACTGAAGCTGCACGTCATCATTTGCGTGAAACATTCTTAACTCGTAAAATAGCACTAACGGGTGTAAACTTTGCAATAGCTCAAACTGGAGAGTTTGTGGTTTGTACCAACGAAGGAAATGCAGATATGGGAGCCCACTTGGCTGATGTGCATATTGCCTGTATGGGTTTTGAAAAGTTAATTCCTCGTCGTGAACACCTTGGTGTATTTTTGAGATTGTTGGCGAGAAGTGCTACTGGTCAGCCTATTACGACTTATTCAAGTCATTTCAAGAAGCCTCGTGAAGGACAAGAAATGCACATTGTAATTGTCGATAATGGTCGCTCGACGCAGTTGGGTCGTGAAGATTTTCGTAACTCGTTGAAGTGTATTCGTTGTGGAGCTTGTATGAATACGTGTCCTGTTTATCGTCGTAGTGGTGGACATAGTTATCACAATGCCGTTGCGGGTCCGATTGGCTCTATTTTAGCGCCGAATTTGGATATGCGCAAAAATGCAGACTTGCCATTTGCCTCGACTTTATGTGGTTCATGCTCGAATGTATGTCCTGTTAAGATAGATATTCATGACCAGCTGTATAAATGGCGTCAGGTAATTGTGAAAGAGGGATATGCTGCCACGTCTAAAAAATTAGGAATGGGCGCAATGACCTTCACGCTTTCAAATCCTGCGGTTTACCAAACAGGAGGAAAAGTCGGGAGATGGTTTATGCGAAATATCCCATTTGTGGTAAATAATGGTTTGAATCCTTGGTTTAAAAATAGAGAGATGCCAGAGCCTCCAAAAGAATCCTTTAGAGAATGGTATCTGAACAATAAAAAATCTTAGTCAATCCGAAAGGAGTGCCAAAAGGCAATGCAAAATTTGGAGTTTATCCATGACATAGTGAGGTGTAAAAGTCGGATTGGGTGAGAGATTTTCCACCCGCCTTCTTTTCTTACCTTTTTACTTAACTTAATTAAGTATCTAGTCAGGTAAGCGTGGTTTGTGAGGGATAATTACTTGTTTCTCAAATATATTAAGACGGTAATTTAGATTCACAACTCATAATTCACAATTCTGCATTAACACTTATCTGACCCAAGCAGGTCGTCCAACTATCATGAGTAGCAGAGATAGAATTTTAGCAAAAATAGCTCAAAATCAACCAGAATTTAGTGCATTACCTGGCTTAGAAGGTTTGGGGAATGTCTACGAAAGTCCTGCCCAGCAGTTCAAAACAATTTTGGAAGGTATTGGTGGTAAAGTAATCGAGTTTTCGGATTGGTCTGAGATAAAATCTTTTGTAAAAGAGCATTTTGACTCAAATTCAAGAATCATTTCGACTCTTCCAGAATTGGCAGATATTGCCGAGCTTGATTGGGTCTATAATGACCCGCACACTTTAGAGAATGTTGATTTCACTATTATACGAGGTCATTTGGGTGTTGCTGAAAACAGCGCTATATGGATTACCGAATCTCTTTTGAAGCAACGTGTTTCGGCATTTATTCCACAATATTTAGCAATTGTTTTAGAAGCAAATTCTTTAGTATCGTCAATGCATGAAGCTTATGCTCAAATCGGAATGGAGGAATATGGTTTTGCGACTTTCTTAGCTGGACCTTCCAAAACTGCTGATATTGAACAATCATTGGTATTGGGTGCACATGGAGCTCGTGGTTTAACCGTGTTTTTAAAAGTGTAATTTGTACGAATAAATCTAACTTGTAGACTCGCTATTTTACAAGTATTTTAGAAAAGAAGCTATCCAAAATTGGGTAGCTTCTTTTCTTTTTTATCTAAAATAACGCTCAATTTCTGAGAGAATTTATACTTTACAAAGTATTTGTTTGATTATATTTATTGTATCTTTATGATTCAATAAATGTCTTATTTTACTATGAAAAAAATCTGGTACTCTATCTGCTTGGCTGTTGCATCTCATCTGGGTTTAGAAGCTCAAAATTTTTCTCCTAAAACTCCCTATTATGGTGTAGCGTATTATGATGAATATATGCCTTATGATAGGCTTCAGCAGGATGTGGATATGATGAAAAAGGCTGGTATCAATGTGGTTCGAATTGCTGAGTCGACTTGGAGTACTTTAGAGCCACAAGAAAATACCTTTGACTTTTCGCATATAGATCGAGTTTTGGATGCCATGCACAAAGCTGGAATCGCTGTGATTATTGGAACGCCAACGTATGCCGTGCCCACATGGTTGGTTCGTAAGCATCCCGATGTTTTGGCTGTGACTTCTCGTGGACAAAATCAATATGGGGCTCGACAAAATATGGATATTTCGAATGTGCACTATCGTGAAGCCAGCGAAAGAGTTATTCGTAAGTTGATGGAACACGTTAGCAAACATCCCGCTATTATCGGATACCAAGTAGATAATGAGACCAAGGCCTACGGTACCGCAGGACCCAATGTGCAAAAGGCTTTTGTAGAATATTGTAAACAAAAATTCGGAACACTTGATAAGCTCAATAAGGCTTTTGGCTTTGATTATTGGAGTAATAGGATTAATGCTTGGGAAGATTTTCCCTCGACAGTTGGGACTATCAATGCGAGTTTCGCTGCTGAATTTGCCAAGTTTCAACGGAAATTGGTGGTTGATTTCTTGAAATGGCAGGCTGATATTGTACGAGAATATAAACTTCCTGAACAATTTATTACACAAAATTTTGACCTTGATTGGCGTGGATATTCGTATGGTATTCAACCTGATGTGGATCATTTTGCAACAGCCAAAACCTTGGATGTTGCTGGGATAGATATATACCATCCGAGTCAAGACCAATTGACTGGTATTGAAATTGCCTTGGGCGGTGATATTACTCGCTCAATGAAAAATGGGAAAAATTATTTTGTATTAGAGACTGAAGCTCAGGGTTTTCCTCAATGGACACCTTATCCTAATCAATTGCGATTGCAAGCATTTAGTCATTTGGCTTCTGGTGCTAATATGGTCGAATATTGGCATTGGCATTCTATTCATAATTCAGCCGAAACTTATTGGAAAGGCTTGCTTAGCCACGATTTTCAGCCTAATCCTACGTATAATGAAGCTATTACAATAGGTCAAGATTTTCAGAGGGTTGGACAAAAATTGATTAATCTAAAAAAGAATAATCAGGTGGCAATTCTATTCAGTAATGAAGCTTTGACTGCTTTTAATGCTTTTAGTTTTGGTTGGGGAGCTCGTGAGACTTACAACGATATTTTGCGACCTTATTATGATGCTTTATATAAAATGAATGTCGAGCTCGATTTCATTGACCCTTCTACTGAAGATATTTCGCAATACAAAGTAATTGTTGTTCCAGCACTGTACGCCGCTCCAACTAATTTGTTGAAAAAACTCAATGATTTTGTCAAGAATGGAGGACATATTGTATATACTTTGAAAAGTGGTTTTTCTGACGAAAATGTCAAAGTAAGGACCGAGATACAACCAGCTATTATTTCTGAGGCTTGTGGAGTTCAGTATTCACAGTTTTCAATTCCAAATGGTGTTAGTTTGAAAGATACAGAGGGAAAATGGACATCAGATAAGACGAAAGTAACCCAATGGATGGAATTACTGACTCCAACAACAGCCAAAGTGTTGGCTTATTACGAGCACCCACAATGGGGAAAATATGCCGCTATTACCCAAAACCAATTCGGTAAGGGCACGGCTACATACATAGGTTGTTTGACGAGTGAGTTTGTCTACAAGCAAGTTTTACAAAATGTGTTGGATAAAGCCCAATTGTCGAAGGAAAATTCAGGTTTGGAATTTCCACTAATTCATCGTTCTGGCACAAACCAACTGGGGAAGAAGTTACATTACTATTTTAACTATTCGGGTACTTCTCAAAATTTCACCTACAAAGAAAATACAGGTAATGATTTGTTAGCCAACAAAACGGTAACAACTAATCAAGGAATATCGCTTGAGCCCTGGGGATTTGTGATAATAGAAGAGAAATAATTGGTTCTTTTTCTGCTAATAGATTGTCTTTCAAAAGAGTTTTTTGACTCATTTTGAAAGACAATTTCATTTTAAAGAGATTTATTTTTAAAAAACCATGACAAATCATGATTTAGTTGTATTGCCGTTAATTATATTTGTGTCAAAAATACACAATTTATTTTTTGACGACAATGAAAAAAGTAACCTCTATACTCATTGGGCTCGGCTTTACAATAACTTCCTCGGTAAGCTATGCACAAAACTCTCCAAAGCCGATTGAGGCTTTTTCTTTGAATGAAGTCCGATTGACTGGTGGTGCATTTTTGCATGCCCAACAAAAGGATTTAGACTATATTCTTTCACTCAATGCCGACCGACTGCTTGCGCCGTATCGCAAGGAAGCTGGGCTACCCATAAAAGCACCAGCGTATGGTAATTGGGAGAGTTCGGGCTTAGACGGACATATTGGGGGACATTATTTGTCAGCTTTGGCGCTGATGTATGCGTCAACAGGAGATAAGCGTTTGAAAGAAAAACTTGATTATTGTATCGCTGAGCTATCACTTTGTCAGCAACAGAACAAAAATGGCTATGTTGGGGGAATACCCAATGGTAAAATATTTTGGGAAAGAATTGGCAAAGGTGATATTGATGGTAGTGGTTTTGGTTTGAATAATACTTGGGTACCATTGTATAATATTCATAAGCTATTTGCAGGTTTGAGAGATGCGTATTTGATTGGAGGAAACCAAGAAGCGAAAGAAGTTCTAATTCATCTTACCGACTGGTTTTGTAATCTTATTGCACCCCTCAACGATACGCAAGTTCAACAGATGCTCAAAACAGAGCATGGTGGTATGAATGAGGTTTTGGCAGATGTGTATGTGATAACCCAGCAAAAGAAATATCTGGACGTAGCCGAAAGAATGTCACATCAGGCAATTCTTGCACCATTGGTATCTCATGAGGATAAATTAACAGGTTTACACGCCAATACACAAATTCCCAAGGTCATTGGCTTTGAAAGAATTGCTGAACTAAAGAACCGTCAAGATTGGCACTCGGCTAGTGAATATTTTTGGCAGAATGTTACTCAAAAACGTAGTGTGGCATTTGGAGGAAATAGCTATCGAGAGCATTTTAATGCCACAGATAATTTTAAACCAATGTTAGAATCTAATCAAGGTCCTGAGACTTGTAACTCATACAACATGTTAAAACTGACCAAATCGCTGTTTTTGCATGAACCGAAGTCTTCTTACATTGATTTTTACGAAAGAACCTTATACAATCATATTTTGTCCTCACAGCATCCCGAACATGGAGGGTTGGTTTATTTTACACCAATTCGTCCGCAACACTATCGAGTGTATTCTGATGCTCAAAAAGGTTTTTGGTGTTGTGTGGGTTCAGGCATAGAAAATCACGCTAAATATGCAGAGTTGATTTACGCACATGATGAAAAAAATATTTGGGTGAACTTGTTTGTGCCATCTCAACTCGACTGGAAGGAAAAAGGTATTCGTTTTACCCAAAAAACAGATTTTCCTAATCAAGAAAGCACTGTAATTCAACTTTCTTTGAAGAAACCACAAAAATTTAAGTTGTTTCTAAGAAAACCTTTCTGGCTCAATGCTAAAACCTTGTCAGTAAAAGTAAATAATCAAATACAAAAACTCAGTGTAAATGAGCAAGGTTATGTTTCGGTTGAGAGAACATGGCAAAATGGCGATATAGTACAATTAGCTTTGCCTATGGATACTAGATTAGAACAATTACCAGACGGCTCTAACTGGTATGCTTTTGCTCATGGACCAATTATTTTGGCTGCTGCTACCGATTCTACCGATTTGAAGGGATTAGTAGCAGATGATTCAAGAATGGGTCATGAAGCAATTGGTAAATTGTATCCAATCAATCAAGCGCCCGTGTTGGTAGGCACACAGAATGAGGTTGTTGCGAGTTTGAAACCGATTAAAAATCAGACCCTTGCCTATAAAATAGAAAGTCCGAATCTGTTTTTTACTCAGAAAACAAACTTGATTTTAAAGCCATTTTATCAATTGCATGATGCTCGTTATATGATGTATTGGCCATTGATGAGTGCTAATGAGGTAAGTCAGCATCAGGAAAAACTGAAGGCAGAAGAGCAGGCTGGTATTATTTTGCGTCAAAAAACGGTAGACTGGATTACTTTGGGCGAACAACAACCTGAAGCTGACCATGCCTTTGACGGAAAGCAAACTAGAGTAGGAGGGAGTATTGGTAATTTTTGGCGCTCCACTACGGCATGGATGTCTTACAAATTGAATAATCCAGAGTTAAAAGCCAAAGCAATCGAAATAACAGTCTTGAAAGATGCCAAAACTCATATTTTCGAAGTTTGGATAAACGATGTTTTATCTCAGAAAGTAGAAATTAATGCTGATAATGGAAAAATTCAAATCTTTACCATTGCTTTAGAGGGAAATACATTGTTGCAGCAAAATATCCCTATCAAAATTGTTTCGACAGGGGAAAATGGTTCTGGGGCTATACAAACCATTCGATTAGTAAAATAAGATCTCAATTCATGCAAACACTTGCAGTTGATTAATTGAGTTTTTCAACAAAACGCTTTCTGAGGTATAGCCCTTTGAAAGCGTTTTTTGTTTGAGATGAAGCATCAACATATCTTGAGATAGTATCTGAAAAAGTTAAAGGATACAAAACTCTTGAGTTTTTACTAAATTTGAGCATTACCTGTAAGAATTTTGAATCTCTTATTTTCTATAAAATTTTGAAATATGTTGAGAATAACAATGCTAATAAGTCTGATGGGATGGATTTTAAGTCCCCTTTTTCATGAAGTTATCACAACCCAGCAAAAGCCTTCTGTAGCCGTTTGTAAAACAGAACCTAAGAAAAAAAGCTTAGCCAGAATAGCCATGAAGAATAGTATCAAGGTTAATTCAGACAAGAAAGACAACGGGATGGTGTTTGTGCAAGGAGGTAGTTTTATGATGGGAAATAAAGATTTCTCAGATGCGGTTCCTGTGCATAAAGTGACAGTCAATTCTTATTGGATAGATGCACATGAGGTAACGAATGCGGAGTTTTCGGCATTTGTAAAAGCTACCAAATATATCACAGTGGCAGAAAGACCACTTGATCCTAAAGCATTCCCTGGCGTTCCATTGGAAAAATTAAAGGCAGGTTCATTGGTTTTTAAAGCCCCAAAGCAGGTAAGTTCACTTGACAATTACTTTGAGTGGTGGGAGTTTGTTGCAGGTGCGGACTGGCGACATCCATTAGGGCCTAAAAGCAATATTATAGGAAAAGAAAACTACCCAGTAGTTCATATAGCCCATGAAGATGCTGTAGCTTATGCTAAATGGGCTGGTAAACGTCTACCTACCGAAGCCGAATGGGAATTTGCATCCAAAGGTAAAAATAGTAGTTCTAAATACGAATGGGGAAATCAATTGCTACCCAATGGGAAGTGGATGGCAAATATTTTTCAAGGTACTTTTCCTACACAAAATCTCAAGAAAGATGGTTATGCTGCTACAGCACCAGTGGGTTCATTTCCAGCAAATACCACAGGCGTGTATGACATGACAGGAAATGTTTGGGAATGGTGTAGTGATTTGTATCATGTGAATTATTATAAGTCGAGCCCTACGCAGAACCCTAAAGGACCCAAGAATAGCTTTGATCCAGAAGAACCTGGCGTCATAAAGTATGTTCAAAGAGGCGGCTCTTATCTGTGCAGTGATCAGTATTGTGTGAGATATGAGGCGGGGAGTAGAGGAAAAGGAGAGGCCATGAGTTCGACAAACCATATTGGTTTTCGATGTGTAAAGGACATGTAAGCGTTAGCAGAGACAATTAACTACCATAGTTTTACTAGATTCATGTAAGTCATATTGTAACTCGAATTGACTATCAAAATCATCTTTTGCCATGAAGAACAGTTCTCCAGTTGTATCCTCGAATCGAGTAAACATTACGCAAAAACCTTGAATGTCGTGATTGTATACAGAATCACTGATTACCTTAATCTGAGTAAGGCTTTTTTTGTGTTGATATAGCATAAAACTTTATAAAGTATGGATAAGTAAACTAGTACGGTACAAATATCCACCAAAATTTACATTTAATTGTTGAGGTATTCCATCTTTTGTTAAAAAATAATGGCTGCTATTAACCAAAGTCAATAGCAGCCATTATTATTACTCTAAATCCTATTACTGTGGGTTTTGAACAACCACACCGTTAGTGTTATTGATTTCGTCTTGAGGAATCAAGAATACCCATCTCTTATCACCAGCAGGTACATCCATTACACCGTTAGTATAAGCAGCGTTATGGTTACCACCATTACGGTTTAAGGCTGCGTTTGTACGTTTTAAGTCATAGAAACGGAAACCTTCACCCCAAAGTTCAACACGACGCTGAGTCATGATTTCTTCGATTAACGCATCTCCAGTCTTTGTAGATTTTACATAAGATGGATCACGGTTAACTGCCAAAGGATAAAGAGCATCAGCAGCAGCAGCGTTGTTTCCTGAACGAGCTAAAGCTTCAGCCTCAATCAAATACATTTCGGCCGCACGCATATATGGCACATCCCCGATACTTAAACTTGCATCTGCGACTCTAAATTTCTTTGGATGGTATGCAAATCTGTTGAAGTTAGAAGCAGGAAGAGGGAAATCAACGGTGTTTTTACCTGTCGGATCCCACAATTTCTTACGAATATCAGTATCAGTAATTTTATTATACAACGCCGAGAACATCACTTTTGGAGTTGAACGAATAGCCGTTGAGCTATAGTTGTTCGACATATAAGCGAAGAATGAATAGAAGTAGTTAGTCTGATCTGCTACAATTCTAGAAGCCCACATCCATTCTCCATTTGAATAGTTGTTGAAACCACCCAAATAGTCTGTATTTGACATCAAAGTAAACCCTGTTCTGGCTTCTTTCGCTAATGTAGCAGCAGTAGTCCAATCTTGTTGAGTAAGAGCAACACGAGCTTTAATACCTTTAGCTACATTGATATTGAAGTGAGACTTATCTAAACGAGTATAGCCTGAAAACAAAGCAATAGCATCTGTCAAGTCTTTGTTGATTTGAGTATAAACCTCAGCAACAGTAGCACGAGGAGTTGGAGTAGTTTTTGGTTCAAGAACCAACGGAACACCTAAACCACTATTAGCAGCTCCAGCGACAAAGCGCTCACCAAATAACTGTACCATTTGGAAATATGCCCAACCACGGTAAGTCAATGCTTCAGCTTTGATGGCATTTTTATCTGCATCAGTACCTTCTGCTTTATCAATATTCGCAATAATCATGTTTGCGTTACTGATAAGCATATAATAGAAAGTATAGTTATAATAACAAATCGAGCTGTTAGCAGTTCGGTGACTAATCCATTGGTATTCACTTCTCAACCATGAGTTTGAAACGTTAGGGAATACTAAGTCCTCACCCAAAATGTCGGTATATAACATGTTACCTGATTGACCACCTTGCGCTTGTACACTAAAAATTTGTGAGTACATCAAACGGTGAATACCATTCAATGCTGCCCAAGCATTTTTAGTTGTTTTAAAAGCATCTACTGTAGCAACTTGGTCTGTAGGTGCTGTTTCGAGATAATCCGATTCGCACGCAGATAATGACAATGCTGTCATTAATCCTAGAACGCCTTTTTTAAGTATATTTTTCATTTGCTTTTTCTCTTTTATTGATGATTTTCTAATTAAAAACCTAAACGAGCACCAATTGACATAACTCTGTTGAAGTTATAGGTGTTGTCTACTGTACCGTTGAATGAACCAGTTACGTTCATACCTTTTCTAGCTGACAATAGGCCAAGGTTTTCGCCTGAGAAATAGACACTTGCATTTTTAGCCCCAATTTTAGCCAACCAGTTTGAAGGGATTTTATACGTAAAGGTTACGTTATTTAACATTAAATAAGAGGCATCCGTTAAGTATCTTGTACTACCACCAGTTTGGTTTGTGATGTTTCCGTTATCAAAACGAGGAACGTCTGTTACATCACCAGCTTTTTGCCAACGTCTCAACGCATCTACGTGCATAGCTGTACCATAAGTACCACCGTGCATCAAAGAGCCATACGCTGAGTCATACACTTTACCACCTAATTGGTAGGTCAATTGTACGCTCAATGTAAAGTTTTTGTAAGAGAAATTGTTATTAATAGAACCATATACATCTGGAATAGAAGAAGTACCATTGTAACGTTGATTTGCTTCTGCTAATACAGTTGTAACAGTATCTGCACCAATTACTTTACCATTAGTAGTCAAGATGTTTGTTTTGTACAAGGCATTACCTGTTTCAGAATCAACACCATAGAATTGACGCAAGTAGAAATCGTAGATTGAGTGACCAACACTATATCCTTTTGAGCCAGAGATAATTAGAGGTTGATTGTCTGGCATCTTAGTGATTTGGTTCTTCAATGTTGTTGCGTTAAGCGTTGCAGAATATTTGAAATCACCAGTATTGATAATATCACCTGTTAATTGGAATTCAAAACCTCTGTTGTAAAGGTTACCAATGTTTTTAGGAATAGTAAAACCACCACCTGTTGTACCACCAGCAGCTAAAGGAAGAGGTACGTTGAAGATCAAACCTGCTGTTTCACGATTGAAATATTCAAGACTACCTGACAATTTACCTTTGAATAAGCTGAAATCAACACCTAAGTCAAAGTTGTTTGCTGTTTCCCAAGTCAAATCAGGGTTCGGGATAGAAGCTTGCGTAAATCCTGGTTCTGCATTGTTATTTCTTCCTAAAGTATACAATGCTTGATAAGGATAATAACCTAAACCTCCATCATTACCTACTACACCATAAGATGCTCTTACTTTCAATAAGTCAACCCATTTTACATCAAAGAAATCTTCTCTTTCGATATTATAGGCTCCACCAACTGACCAGAAGTTAGCCCAACGTACGCCAGGAGCGAAACGAGAGTTACCATCGCGACGAATAGAAGCATTCAAGATATATTTTTTATCGAAATCGTAGTTAGCTCTTGCAAAGTAACTTTCGATGGTGTAGTTATCTTCGTAAGAAGAAACGCCTAATACTGTTGCAAAGTTTGGCAATTCAGTAATACCATCTACGATGATACCTGAACGAGAACCTGTCAAATAGTTGTATTTGTAAGTAAAGTTCTCATGACCACCCAAAACGTTTACATGATGTTTACCAATTTGTTTATCAAATTCTAACAATTGGTTCCAAGTATAGTTGGTAGTACGGTACAAGTAGTGGTATGAGCGACCTGCAGGAGCACCATCCCCAATCGTTGGGTTATCGTAAGTACGGTAGTGTGTATCTTGCAAATCAAAGCTCAAGTTTGTTGTAGCTTTCAAAAATGGTAAAATCGTGATTGTAGCAAAGGTACGTGCACCTATCAAACCACGGATTTGGTTACGTTGATTTAATTCGTTTTCCCAAATTGTATGACGACCACTAGAGTTTGGTCTAGAGTCCCCCATGTCATATACTCTATTTCCATTTGCATCCAATACATAAGCACCTGTTGTTTGGTCATGCTTGTAAACAGGATAAATTGGAGCCATGAAACGTGAGATATAGAATGGGTTGATAAACGAAGTACCACCATCTGAACCAGCATCAACATTGGCCATACTGTAAGTACCATTCAAGTTCAAACCAGTTTTCAACCATTTGGTAGCTTGTGTATTTACACTAACACGACCAGTAAAACGTTCGAAATCAGATTTTAACAAATAACCTTGTTCTTTTGTATAACCTAATGATACAAAGTAGTCTGACTTACTAGTACCACCATCATAGTTGATAGTATAGTTCTTTCTACTTTTTCCACCTTGTTGCATTGCATTTGCCCAGTTTAAATCTTCTGGATATAATAATTGAGCATTAGGGTTCAATTGGCCGTTTACGTCTACGATTTGAGTAGGCGAAACGTTGAATGGGTTATAGCTTCCCAATAAATTGTAAATACCAGTGTAAGCTCTACCTCCGTACGAAGTTGTCAAGCCAGAAGCTATACTGCTAGCTACATCCTGTGGTACTTTTAATGAACCATAAGTCAATGTATTACGATATACTTCCCACATCAATGGATAGTATTGTTGAGCACTTACAGTTTCATATTCTTGTAAACCTCTAGCAATTACACCTTCAGAAGCGCTAATATTGAAGTTGTTACGACCTTCTTTTCCTTTTTTGGTAGTAATCATGATTACACCATTTGCCCCTCTTGAACCATAAATAGCGGTTGTTGCAGCATCTTTCAATACTGAGATAGACTCAATATCATCTGGGTTCAAAGTAGACGTACTACCGTTGAAAGGTACACCATCAACAACATAAAGTGCGTTGTTTGAAGCAGAAAGTGAACCAAAACCTCTTACACGAATGGTAGGTTCAGAACCTGGAGCACCACCAGACAACGTAGCCTGAACCCCTGGAGCAGCACCTACTAGGGCGTTCATTACGTTTGCTACTGGTTTAGTAGCGATTACGTCTTTACTAATTTGAGCCGACGAACCAACGTGAGTAGATTTATTTACAGTACCATAACCAACGATAAGTACCTCGTTCAACATTTGTGCATCACCTTCAAGTGATACATTGATAGTTGTACGGTTTTGGATAGAAATTTCTTGTTTTGTGTAACCTACCGAAGAAATAACTAAGGTGCCATTTCCGGCTGCAGCGATACTAAATTTACCATCCTTATCGGTGGTAGTACCTTTAGTAGTACCTTTTAGTACAACTGTAACACCAGGCAAAGCTGTACCATCTTCTTTCGAGGAAACAACCCCTTTCACGGTAGTTTGAGCTTGGGCATAGCCACAAGTCAACACAAACAGAAATAATACGAGAAAATTTCGTAAACGATTATTCATTTTTTGTGCGTTTTTAGTTAGTAGATAAAGAAAATACAATAATTAGCAAAGGAAGATATCTAAGAAAAGTACCAATAATAATGCAGTTCAATAGGGTGCTGTGGTTTATCGAAAAAATTATTTATGGTGATTTTTATAAACATCAAAATAAAACAACTGTCTGTATGTGTTAAACAGAAATTTTATTGCTATGGGGTAAAATTAGCGTATTTTTTACTAAAATTTTATAAAAAATTAATATAATTTATTGATTATGAGTATTTATTCTTAAATTTTACTACTCGAATTATACTGTTTTGTGTTGTTTATCATGATATTTCTACGTTTAAATAAATAAAAAAAGCCTTAGTTCAACGGTCTACAGTTGTTGGACTAGGGCTTTTTTAAACTTCGATTTGTCTTATTTAACTTCTACATATTACTATTTTGTATCTTGTTAAATTTCAATAGTTTTATTCGTCAATTTTTGAGTTTGATAGTATAAGTCGTGCCTCAATGACCAATAAGGATTCGGTTATCAGGTCGCATAGTTCAAGAATTTCGGCTTCGGAAAATAATAAAAAAAAGTGCTGTAGCGGCGTTTTGAATAGCAACTCCTTCCCATGAGAACTTGGATATTCATAGAAGCCTATCTTTTCTTCCATAACAGCTTTAAATTGTTTAAGCTCGGCTAAAGAAAGTGCAAAAAGTAAATTCTTATAAGCGAGATTATATTGATTGCAACAAGTGCAGTGACTGACAAAAGCATTTTCTTTTTCTAATATGCTCTGAGTTTGATGTTCTGAATGACGCATGATATATACGTTTTGAGTTTATACTTCAAGATCTACTTCGAAAGATATTCACAGTAATACCCAATTCCTTTCAAGGCTTTACTGATTGCTTGAGGCGTTATCAACTCTTCCGATACTACCGAAAGGGCATGGTTGAAATCTGAAAAATCAATACTAAATGATTTGATTCCGAGTGGCTGTAATGCCTCCCATACCGATTGTATGCCAATAGGCGATTGTATATCGGTTCTAAACATTAGAATATTCATAGGTTTACTATTTTAAAGTTAATGATTTGATTTATAGATAATTGTATTGATTTTAATGCTGAATTCTATACAAATATATCTATCTATTTAGAATTGTTCCAAATAAAAACGGAAATTTATTTGTACTTAGTCTAAATAAGGTGTAATTTTGTTTCATCAAAGCAGATACAACCACATGTGTTAATCCTCATGTGAGGCTTTTAGAATATGGATCATGAGTGGTCGCTAACCACTTTATCAACCCTCAAATTTTTCTATAATGAAAAACATTTATCTAACATTGATGCTATTGACGTGTTCATGGCTATCAATCGCACAAACCGCAATATTGAAAGGACAGGTTAAAACACAGGAAGGAAAACCCGCGGAATTTGTGAATGTAATTTTACGTGGTACTAATAAAGGAGTCATTACAAATGATGCAGGTAATTTCGAAATCCAAGGAATTAAAGCTGGTAACTATGTAGTTCAGGCTAGTTTTGTGGGCTTAGAGGCTGTTCAACAAAAAGTAAGTTTAACCTCAGGACAAACATTGGAGATTACCTTGACTTTACCTGAAAGTGCCAAAGAGCTACAGGAAGTGGTCGTAAACTCGAACCCTAGTAAATATGTAACAGATTATCCTTCAATATCTTTAAGATTAAAAACCCCTTTGCTCGAATTACCTCAAAACATTCAGGTTGTTACAAAACAATTATTACAAGACCAACAAATTTTTGATATGCTCGAAGGTGTAACACGCAACGTAAGTGGAGTTACACGTCTTGAGCACTGGGATAACTACGCACTTTTGAATATGCGTGGGTCTCAAATTGCGGCTTTTCGTAATGGTATGAACGTGCAAATGGCATGGGGACCGCTTGCCGAAGATATGAGTATGGTCGAGCGTATTGAGTTTGTGAAAGGACCTGCTGGATTTATGCTTGCTAACGGTGAACCTGCGGGTTTTTATAATGTGGTAACCAAGAAACCAACAGGTTTTACTCGTGGTGAAGTAACTGGAACAATTGGTAGTTTTAATACCTATCGTTCAACCTTAGATTTGGATGGGAAATTGACAAACGATGGAAAATTACTGTACCGTCTTAATATAATGGGGCAGTCGAAAGGCTCACATCGTTTGTTTGAACACAATAATCGTGTGTCGGTGGCGCCAGTTGTCAAATACCAAATTTCACCAAAAACATCATTGACAGCTGAATATACCTATCAATACAACCAAATGTCGATGATTGGGTCTAATTATTCTTTTTCGAAAAAAGGCTTTGCTGATTTACCTGCGAGTTTTACGACTGCCGAGAAAAATATGGATCCAACCAATATTAACGATAATACGATTTTCTTGACGTTTGCTCATGCATTTAATCCTAATTGGAAGTTTACAGGACAAGTGGCTTACATGAATTATAGTCAGGTAGGACAGTCAATGTGGCCTTCTGGAATTTCTGCCGATGGCGATACGCTTTACCGCAAAATGTCTATCTGGGATGTATTGGGTGAAAATAAATTAGGACAGTTTTTTGTAAATGGAGATTTTAAAACGGGCTCAGTCAAACATCTTCTATTAGGAGGAACTGACATTGGTTATAAAGATTATTATCATGATTTTGTGGCGGCAAAAGACATTACCCCATTGGCAATTTACAATCCACAATACGGTATTACTCCCGAATCGGTATATCCTGTGTACGACAGAAGTAAAAGTTTAAAAGAACGTGGGGCTCATTATTACCAAAAATACTACGCTTTTTATGTACAAGACGAAATTCATTTGATTGAAAATAAATTAAGATTGACCTTGGCGGGTCGTTTTACTTCTTCAACTGATGGAAATCCGTATGCTGGCGAAGCCGTTGGGAATAAATTTACTCCGCGAGTAGGTTTAAGTTACTCACTCGACAAGCATACTTCTGCTTATGCAGTATTCGATGAAGCATTTATCCCTCAAGCTGGTGCTGGTCAAAATGGTGTTAGTTTCAAGCCTATTACTGGAAATAACAAAGAGATTGGTTTGAAAAGAGAATGGCTGGGAGGCTTATGGACTACCTCAGTAGCTGCGTATAATATCACCAAAAATAATGTACTTACAGCTGACCCTACCAACCCAAATTTCTCCGTACAATTGGGACAAACTCAAACAAAGGGTGTTGAATTTGACCTTCGTGGACAAATCCTTCATGGACTCGACCTAACCTTAAATTATGCTTACACCAATGCAAAAGTAACTAAAGATACCAATCCTATAAATGAAGGTGTCGATGTGCCAGGTTCAACTAGAAATATTGCTAATGCGTGGTTGTCATACAAAGCTACCAACGGAAAATTGAAGGGCTGGGGCGTTTCTTTAGGAGCGCAATACCAAAATGGTCGTTCGTCTTGGTATGTGTTTGATGGCACCAAACAACCTTTGAAAGATTATTTCAAAATGGATGGCGCTGTTTCTTATCAAGTTAATAAGTTATCTTTTGCCTTGAATATCAATAATTTACTTAATGCGTATTTGTATTCTGGTGCGTATTATAACTGGGGAGGCTTTTATTATTATCAAACAGAAGCACTCCGAAATGCTCGTTTGACAGTAGGATATAAATTCTAATTATTCAGGCATCCTTCCAATAGGAGGGATGCTCTTTTATTGATTGTACATCTAAAATTATTCATCAATGAATTTTAAAAAACTTGTCGGAAAAGTTCATTTATTCTTGGGTTTGGCATCTGGGATTATTGTTTTTATCATCAGTGTTACGGGTTGTTTGTATGCTTTTCAGGAGGAAATACAAAATGCAACTGAGGAGTTTCGATTTGTTACACCCCAAAAAACAGCAATGTTACCTCCTTCCCAATTACAGGAGATAGCTACTAAAACTCTGCCTACCAGAAATTTACATGCCATTATGTATGGCTCTCCCGACCAGTCAGTCCAAGCTATATTTTATCATTTTGAGCCATATCACTATTTCTTAGTGTATCTTGACCCATACACAGGCAAGGTGTTACAGGTGAAAGATATGTCAAAGGATTTTTTTAGATGGGTATTAGATGGACATTATTATTTGTGGTTGCCTCCTTCGGTTGGACAACCGATTGTGGCATCGGCAACTTTGGTCTTTTTTGTCTTACTTATTTCTGGCATTATTCTTTGGTGGCCTAAAAATAAGGGTGCAGCCAAGCAACGATTTTCAGTTAAATGGAATGCTCAATGGCGTCGTAAAAACTATGATTTTCACAACGTTTTAGGCTTTTATGCATCATGGGTGGTGGTTGTATTGGTTATAACTGGGTTGGTTTGGGGATTTCAGTGGTTTTCTAAAGGAGTTTATGCTGGAATAGGTGGAAAAAAATCTTTAGAATTTGTCGAACCACTTTCCAGAAAAGTTCCTTCCTCAAGTTCAGAAGCTGCCATAGACCAAGCTTGGCATAAAGTCTTGAAGGAAACACCTCAGGCAGCCTCTATCGAAGTCCATGTTCCTGAATCAGATTCTGCATCGATTGCAGTGAATGTGAATCATCAAAAAGGAACTTTTTGGACTACAGATTATCGATATTTTGACCAATATACATTGAAGGAGCTTAATGTTTCGCATCTGTATGGTCGTTTCAAAGATGCAACGGCTTCGGATAAACTTTTCAGAATGAATTACGATATTCATGTTGGCGCTATTTGGGGAATAGCTGGAAAAATTTTAGCTTTTTCAGTAAGCCTTATTTCAGCAAGTTTGCCAATCACTGGATTTTTAATTTGGTGGGGACGTCGTAACAAAAAGAAGGATATTTTACCTAAACAAAAAAATAAAACCGCATTAATTACTGAGTAATCAAATTGGGCTGACGGAAAAATTGGTATAGTGCAATCAGCGATTTTCGAGTCAAAAAGACTTTTCAATTAGTATTTAGAAAGTCGATCTCTAAACCTTTATTTCGCTATCAGAAACCTATCCGTTTATTTTGGATAGGTTTTTTTTTATCTTGTACCAAAAATCTCCAAAGACTATGTCTCACGTAACATTTCCCGAAAAAACTATTCTAATTTGCGATGGTAGCAAGTGCGGAAAACATAAAGAGCTTCGAAAGTTCTTTAAGGAGTCTATCAAGGATCATGGACTCAAAGACGAGGTTGAAATTGTAAAAATTGAATGTACGGATCGCTGTAAGCATGCTCCAATCGTATGCTTTCAACCGCAAAATCAATGGTTGTCTGAGGTGACGATATGGCAAGCCGATTCACTTTTCAAAAAGTTTATTTTAGAAAAAGAATAAAGCACCCGCAAGGTGCTTTTTTTGATTCTCCGATTTATCTATTGTTTTGCCCGTATGGTCGAATAAATGAAGGTAATCTTTTATTACCTTCAGAAAATGATAAAATTACTGAACTATTATCCAAAAATGATGTCTACACGCATCACATAAATGAATTTCAGTAATGAATCGAGTATCTATTTTTAGCTTATTAATTGCTAATACTCTTCTGTACGTCTCTTGTGACTCAACAAAAGCGAACAAACAAAATTTAGTTCCCTCAGGTTTGACGGGCGAACAACTATCTCAACAACATTGCGTTTCTTGTCACGCTTATCCATCTCCTAATTTAGTGGAAAAAGAATGGTGGGCTAAAGGTATTTTGCCAAAAATGGCTTTACGACTTGGCATGGGAAATAAAATGGGATATCTCACCAATATCAGTTATGAAGACATGATGGAGGTTTCGGTAGCAAATATCTATCCAGATGCACCTGCTATGGCTCCCGAAGATTGGAAGAAGATAGTAGACTTTTATGTAAAAAATGCTCCTGAAAAACCTATTCCTCAAGTTTCAAAAGTCAAAGCCACACAACTTTCTGATTTGTTTGATATTCAAACCTTAGAGAATACCAACAACGAGCCTTCATTGGTAACAATGGTGAAAATTTTACCTAATGAACAAGCTCTTTATGTAGCTCATCGTGGTAGAAATCGGGTGGAAAAATGGGATAAAACACTCCAAAAAATCTCCGAAGTTCCCACAGAGAGCCCTGTTTCTGATGTTGTAAAAACACCTAATAATATGATGGCACTTGGTATGGGCATTATGGATCCCAATGACCAAGCATTGGGAAAACTATGGAGTATCGCCAAGGGTTCTTCTCAAACGCTAGTCGAAAAGCTTCGTCGTCCTGTCGAAATCTCAATGGGAGATTTAGATGCTAATGGTGCACCAGACTATCTGATTTGTGAGTTTGGTAACGATATAGGAAAATTGACGTGGTATGATCAAAACTTTAAATTGAAGAAAGAAATTTTGAATTTTGCAGGTATCCGAAATGCCACTATTACCGATATAAATGGCGATAAATTACCTGATATTGTGGTTTTACAAACTCAAGGTGATGAAGGCATTTGGGTGCTCGAAAATCGAGGTAATGGAGAATTTGAGCCCAAGCGTGTCTTGCGTTTTCCTCCTATTTACGGCTCAAGTTTTATTCATGTAGTTGACATCAATAAAGATGGCTATCAAGATATTGTGTATACCAATGGCGATAATGCCGATGCTTCCATTTCTTTAAAGCGATATCATGGCGTACATGTTTACCTGAATGATGGAAAGATGAATTTTAAGCGTCAATATTTTTACCCGATGCATGGAGCTTCTAAAGCCTTAAGTCAAGATTTTGACGGTGATGGAGATATGGATATTGCAGCTATTTCGTTTTTCCCAGATAAAAAACAAAATCCTGCAGAAGGTTTTTTATATTTTGAAAATACAGGAAAAGGCTTTACTCCGCATTTTATAGAGGGAATTTCTGATAAAAAATGGATGGTAATGGATTGTGGCGATTTGGATAAAGACGGAGATATCGACCTTGTGTTAGGGGCGTTTAATCTTCAAGATAGGGATAGACAATCCAATGCGTCCTCTGAAAAAAGGACTGGTGTTTACGTACTAAAATCAAAAAATAAGACTCATTTGTAGAGGCCACTTGGGGATTCTGCGGTTTTTATTGCACTAAAATCATAAAGTAAGGATATATTCAGAAAGCTAAATAGAATCCCACAAATGACCTCTTCAAAGACTACTGAATATAGTTTGTACGTCTGCACAAACGCAATACAGCATTAATTCTTGCTTGAATTTCAAATGGATTAAAAGGTTTTTCTATAAAATTATCAGCTCCTAAGTTCATACATTCAATGCGGTCTTTGCTTTCTGAACTTGCTGTTAATAATAGAATAGGTAGACTGGAAAAAAGGTGACTCTCTCGGAGCTTTTTGATTAACTCTTTTCCACTCAAAAGAGGGAGGTTTAATTCAGTAATAAGAAAATCAATGTCAATACCAGAGTTTAAAAAATCAATGGCCTCGTAGCCGTTACTTTTCTGGATAATGTCAAATTCTTTTCCTAAAAAATGGTCGAGGATAATTTTGGTAGAATCGGACTGATCTACAACTAGAAGTTTCTTTTTTAAATTCATAACAATGGCAGGTAAAGTTAAGGACAAAGTAGTTAGTTATTCTTGCGATGCTTTTTTAGTCGCACTGCAAGAATAACTACTTTATCGCAATAATCATGCCTTAAGTGAAGAAAATACTGTTTGTTTTTTATTTTACGATATAAATCTCAAAAGTTAATCAAAAATCAAGTCTGATTTTGCTAGTTTTTTAACGTTAAATACAAGCCTTCAGGTCGTTGAGCATCATCATTCCAACGCTTGAGAGAATCTTTTGTAAATAATTCTTTTTCTAAAAAGCTGATTTCTAAATAATTATAGGTCTTGTCTTCTTTGAGATTTCCAACAGTTTGTTCAACAATCGGAATCCAAGTTCCTGAATTAAAAAAAGCTTTATTTTCTTGAAATATTTGCATGGGGTTGTGTGTGTGGCCCATGGTTATTACTTCTACACTAGGGTATTTTTTGAAAATATTGGGCGCCTCTTGCGATAAATCATCAGGTTCTTTAAGATTGAATACACCGACAAACTGACCAACAATATAGGATATGATTAAGGTGCCTAAGTTTTTTAAGAAACTTAAGTTACTCCAATCTCCTTTCAGATTGATGTTAGTAATATCTTTATACATCAAAAAAATGGTAAGCACCACAGGTATCATGATGATGCCAATAAAGGTCAGTGCCTGACCAAAAACATAGGCAAAGGCCTTTTTATCAACAAATTTCAATAGTGCCAGTACCCTTTTAGTCAAAATTTCGATGGCTAATGGAAATCTCTCTTTTAATAGAATAGCGAGAATATTACTGGTCGGACGAATATTATCAAGAAAAGGATAGGCTATTTCGATCCGATTAAGCAAATATCTATTGACAAACGAACCCAAAGGCAATCTCAATTGTCCGCTAAGTTTACCTTCTAAGGTTGGTGTTCCAACCACATGAGAGAATTTATCATAACGATGCCCATGTTCGATATAGAGTTTTTGGTTGATGATTACCGAATCTTGTATAAAAGATATCTTACCTATTATGGGTTTGTTTTGTTGGAGGGCTATCTCATTTAATTTTACAGAAAAATAGGTCTGAACCTTTTCCCAGTGCCATTCCAAATCATGATTGCCTTTTAGAATTAGGAGTTCTTTGTGGGGCTGACTAAGCCATTCTACAAGGGCCAGAAATACTTTTTCGTGACCTTCAATAACTTTTTCTAATTTCCAAATAGATTTAAAATCATCGGTTTTGAATCCATATACTTTTTCATCCTCAGTGAAGCTGGCTTTCAGCTCCTCGATTGTTTTATTTATTTGAACCTTTTGTAAAATTTTTTGCCATTCATCATAGCCAAAGTGAAGCACTTCTTTTTCTGTAAAAATGACCCTCAAAAAGTCGATAAAATCACCATTAATTACTAAGACGGCTTCTTCTTCTTGATATTTGTTTAGGTGAAATTGAATCCATCGCAGAAAAGCTTCATCGGCAAAAAAGTTTTCGGTTCCTGTAATCATTCCAGAGGGTTCTTTTCCTCTTGCAATATGCAAATCGCTAATGATTAAGAAATGAGCAGCAGATGTGTTGAGTGTCTCTACTTGATGTAGGTCGGTCAGAGAATTATTTTGGAGTGTCATGGCTTATAATTTTTCTTCAATTTCTTGAAAAAATAGGGCAAAAAAAAATTGGTTTCAGAAAACTCTGAAACCAATTACTCATTTATCAACTATAAAGAAAATTTTCAATTAATACTATCTTTCTGATGCTGAGTATCTTCAAATAATGGATATATGATTAACTCATAAGCTCTTGCTATTTGCCTGAGCTTATCTCTATCAACTCTTTATCGTGATGATTTCTCACTTCTACTTTATTGTCAAAAAACATTGTCGCTCCATTTTGTGAAGTATACGCAGGCCAAGATGGTAAACCTTTGTGAGCTGGATTGCCAGTACGTGCAAAATTTATCCATGCTTGACTCATTTTGTCTTCTAGAATTTTTGCTTCCTTTCCACCTCCAGTCATTTCTTGACAACGGTCGATGTTGTTAAATACAAAACCCAATTCGATACAGTGAATAGCCTTGTACATACCATCGTTTACAGGAGATTGCCATGTAAATAGATATGCATAAACAGGTGCTCCACCAAAATCTGCCTTTAAGTTGGCATGCTTCACCATGCCAGGTCTAAATGCTGCCAAATCTATATCGATATAGTCAGATGGTTTTGTGGTATTTGGATAGGCTTTTTCAACAGCCTTCAAATAGGCATCTGTTTTGTCGGCATAACGTTTTTTTAGAAAATCTACAGCTTGTTCTTTGGTAAAATCACGAATAGCTGGATTCATTAATGACGCCATGAATTCATTTTTGGTACAACCCAACATGAATGGAATATCTTTTGAAATAGCCAAGCCCGCAGGGTCAACTTGTTGATAAGGCAAAAAGTCACCATCGTGAACAGGTCCCCAACCTAACCCACCACCTACAAACGCTTTTCCATCTTTTTTCATTTGATCTTGAACTTTAGCAATCGCTTTCTTGCTTGCCTCATTCAATTTTTCGTAAGGTATTTTTTGTAAAGAATCTACCTGATTTGGTTTCAAACCCAATACTTCTAACAAAGCCTCGCCCACTTTTTTGCTATCTTCTTGTTCCAAAAAGCTTTGACGATAACTACCACTTTGATTAATTGCTTTATGAAATAGCCCTTTAGCCGATGGCGCATACATCAATGTAGTAACTTTAGCACCACCACCTGATTGTCCAAAAATGGTTACATTGTTTGGATCACCACCAAAATTGGCAATATTACTTTTGACCCATTCCAAAGCCATAACAGCATCCATCATTCCGACATTGGCTGATTTTTTGTATTTATCTCCAAAGCTAGACAAGTCCAAAAAGCCAAGGACATTCAAACGGTGATTGATAGAAACCACTACGACATCTCCTTTTTTACTCAGATTTTCGCCTTCGTAAGATGGTAACTCAATAGCCGAACCCGCACTGAACCCACCACCATGCAACCAAACCATAACAGGGCGCTTTTTGCCGTCATTGATACCCTGCGACCATACATTTAGTGTTTGACAGTTTTCGTTGGTATAACCCCAGTTGTGGTTAAATGCAAATTCGAGAGGGTCAAACACCGTTGTTGTTGGGTCGGTAGGACATACGGGGCCATAAGCTGTAGAACTACGCACATCGCTCCAAGCCTTTGGGCGAGTAGGAGGCATAAAGCGCTCAGATTGTGCATAAGGAATGCCCTTGTAAGTAAAAGTTCCGTTGTGAATATAACCTCTTACTTTTCCCAAATCGGTGCTTACAACGGCAATATTTTTACCTGCCACCAATGGGTCTGATTGTGCATGCGTGTGCGAAATGGTTCCTAGCAAACTCACACTCAGTAAGCTACTCAATAGAATGATTTTTTTCATTAGTTAATTGGTATAAGTGTAAGTAAATGAGTAGCATTTATGCTTTTCGAGTTACCTACGTTTTTAAATAATTGGATAATATGGAAACGTCATCTGAGCAATTGTCTCAATGTGAGACTATAGATACAAATGTGATAAAAAATCGGATTTAATGCAAAAAAGTGTGAAAAAAATTATACAAATCGAAGAAAGTTTGGGTAAATAATCATCTGCTAGGTCTTTACTCATTAACTCTAATCATCAAAATGTTCAAAAGCAGGTCTTTATGACTGAGTGATGAACCTTAAACTGTTTTTTATGAATCCTAAAATTCCTCAATATCGTTGGAGAATAGTACTCTTACTTTTTTTTGCTACCACCATCAACTACCTTGACCGTCAGGTAATTGGATTATTAAAACCGACCCTAGAAAAAGAATTTAACTGGACAGAGTCCGATTACAGTCAAGTAATCATGGCGTTTACGGCGGCCTATGCCACAGGCTTTTTGTTTTTTGGTAGAATCATCGATAAAATTGGTACAAAACTAGGTTACACTATTTCGGTTGTATGGTGGAGTATTGCGGCAGTATTGCACGCCGCCGTAAGTTCAACTTTTGGTCTGGCAAGTATGCGTATGCTATTGGGGCTTGGTGAGTCGGGTAACTTTCCTGCTGCTATTAAAACAGTAGCGGAATGGTTTCCAAAAAAGGAACGAGCTTTTGCCACAGGTATATTTAATTCAGGTGCAAACATTGGTGCGGTAGTAGCTCCCATTATGGTACCTTGGATTTTGGGTGCGTATGGCTGGCGAGAAGCGTTCATTATCACTGGTGGTGTGGGTTTTATTTGGTTGATTTTCTGGAAATTATATTACGAAACGCCCACCAAACACCCTAAATTAAGTCAGGAAGAGTTAGAGTTTATCAATAGCGATGCCGACGAGCAAGAAGTAGAAACAACAGAATCTGTGAAATGGATTAAGCTTTTTGGAATTCGTCAAACATGGGCTTTTGTATTTGGGAAAATGTTTACTGATCCTATTTGGTGGTTTTTCCTTTACTGGTTACCATCTTATTTTGCAGAGCGTTTCCAGTTAGATTTGAAAAAGCCTAGTATTGAATTAATAGTAGTGTACACAGCTACGACCATAGGAAGTATTGGTGGCGGATACCTTTCGGGTTATCTTATCAAAAAAGGTTGGACTGTATTTAAGGCAAGAAAAGCCTCTATGCTGAGTTTTGCGCTGGCGGTATTACCTGTATTTTTTGCCCAATATTGCACCAATATCTGGCAGGCGGTTGGTTTGATTGCCCTTGCGATGGCGGCACACCAAGCTTGGAGTGCGAATATTTTTACTACAGCATCAGATATGTTTCCGCGCAAGGCGATTAGCTCAGTAGTTGGAATTGGTAGCATGGCAGGCTCTGTTGGAGGAATTCTATTTCCTATTCTAGTTGGTTATTTGTTAGATACTTACAAAAAGGCTGGAGATATAAACATCGGTTATAATGTGATCTTTATCATTTGCTCAATGGCATATATTGTTGCTTGGCTAGCAATGCACTTTTTTGCCCCTAAGATGGAAAAAGTAAAATTATAGCTGAATGTGGGATTATTGGGTTTAATGCTGTAAATTGGCACTATATAACCCAGATTATCACCACATCATAATTGTTATTAGACGGCTACTCTCCTAAGTAGCCGTTTTTTTGATTTTAGTTAGAAAATTTATTTAGACTTATTTTAAATAGTTATTGCATGATATTCTTTCTCCTATTAACTTTGTAGTGTATTCAAAATAGAGGTAAGGTTATGGAATATCCTGCGTTTCACGAATTGTATCAAAATTCAAAAGGAAGTACTTGGCAATGCGATTTGACAAACAAGATTCATGTGCATTTTAATGGAATGGTAGCAAGTTTCAAGATTCATGATTTCTTAGCATTTCGTCGTAAGGTATCGTCAATCGATATTCATCAAATGATCTTTAATTTATCAGATGATTTTGATTATGAGTTAGTTGAAGCTCCACAAGCACAATTGTCATGGGAGCTAACGCTTTGTGAAATAGTTCAGTTGAGAGATTTATTGGATGGAACGAAGTTTGTCCTTTCCTTAAATAGTATGTTATATGAGGTGTTGGGAGAAGGGGCTTTAGCATAAATGCTTTTACAATAATCGGTGTACATATTAAAATATCGCTTCATGGAGACTCAAAGCTCTGTGTAGCGATTTTTTTATGGCGATTGATTAATACCCTTTAAAAGATAAAACATGGTAGAAACGCCTTTTTTATTTTCTATTTTTGTTGAATGTATAAGTAAAAACAATCATTTCTTGTTTTATCTATATATTCAAACATTATTCACTAATTATTTTAATAGAAAATGAAACATGTATTTCGTACCAGAATAGTGGCTGTACTGGCTCTATTGGTTACAATTCTTACTTCTGTTGCATCTTGGGCAGCTGCTCCCAAAAGAGATTTTTATCAGTTGGTTATTTATCGTTTGAAAACAGCCGAGCAAGAATCGAGACTCGATAATTACTTGCAGAATGCCTATATGCCAGCATTGCATCGTGCAGGTATTGAAAAAGTGGGTGTATTTAAGCCTATCATTGCAACTGATGCTGCCGAGCCAGCCGAAAAATTAGTCTATGTATTTATTCCTTTTAAATCACAGGACGAATGGGCAAAGTTGGAAGGAAAACTTGCTTCAGATAAAACTTATTTAGAAGACGGAAAAGATTATATCGACACGCCTTGGGACAAGCCTGTATATACACGTATGGAGTCTATTTTGATGAGAGCGTTTGTTGATCAACCGCATTTCCAAATGCCAGCGCTTTCTTCGCCAAAATCCGAAAGAGTGTATGAGTTTAGAAGCTATGAAGGTCCAAGCGAGAAATTGTATGTGAACAAAGTAGATATGTTTAATGCAGGAGGAGAAGTAAAATTGTTTAAAAGACTGAATTTCAATGCTGTATTTTACTCTGAAGTAATATCTGGCGCAGCTATGCCGAACTTGATTTACATGACAACTTTCGAAAACAAAGCCGATAGAGATGCGCATTGGAAGGCGTTTGGTGCTGATCCTGAATGGAAAACTTTATCTGCGATACCAAAATATCAGCATAATGTTTCAAAAAATGATACACGTTTCTTGAGACCAACGGATTACTCTGATATCTAGTAAATTAAAGAGTTTTGAGAGAGGTGAGCTATTAATGCTCACCTTTTTTTATTATGGCTAATAAATCTATAATTTAACCTATCCATTTTCTTTGAAATAAGCAGTCTTATCTCTAAATTTACCTACCTGCCTTTCTACAACAAGTCCGCACGTAATAAAATGCCTACAATTTTACACCGAATTAACGAATATTATCAAATAATGTGCGGAATGATGACTAAATATGGTATTTTTGTATATTGTTTTTGTACAAATTATTCGCATTCACTTTAGGAATTAGATATATACACACAATGGATACTTTTTTTAGCCAAAACCTGCAATACCTACGCAAACAGTTAGACGGAAAAATTTCGCAGGAAAAACTTGCTGAGGAAGTTGATTTAAAAAAATCTACACTCGGTTCTTATGAGAGTGGTCGCGCTGAACCACGTTATGCTGATTTGATTAAATTGGCTAGTTATTTTAACGTAAGTGTAGATGATATGCTTACAAAAGACCTAGCAACAAATCAACCAGCTAAACGTCAGGAAGATAAGCTTAGAATATTGGCTACTACCGTTAACAACGAGAATGAAGAAAACATCGAGTTTGTTCCTATTAAGGCTGTAGCGGGTTATTCAAACGGTTACGGAGATATTGATTATATTAGTCGTTTACCCATTTTTAACGTACCTTTTTTACCGAAAGATCGCAAGTATCGTGTATTTCCAATTCAAGGAGACTCGATGTTGCCTTTGAGAGAGGGCTCTTTAGTTTTTGCTGAGTACGTCGACAATTGGCGTGCTATCAAAAATGGTACAATTTGTATTGTAGTTACCAAAGATGAAGGTGTTGTTCTGAAAAAAGTATTTAATTATCTCAACGAGAAAAACGTCTTGATTCTTAAATCAACCAACGAAAGATACGCTCCTTACCCTGTAATGGAGGACGATATTCAAGAGCTTTGGAAATTTGTTGGATTCTTTACGGGAGAATTTCCTTTGTAGAAAAGAGTTATCCAACCTTGCAGATATCAAAAAAGCGGTCGAAAATTAATTTTTCGACCGCTTTTTTGATGAATAATTCAAAAACAAGCCTTTCTCTCAAAGTAGAATAAAGTATATTGTCAATGAACATCCATTTCTGATTTTAATCTCAGTAAGGTTGTAGTATTGATAGGCTTACTGATAAATTCTTTGACACAAGGTACTACTTGAGATTTACGAATGTCTTCGGGGTCGATACTTGAAGAAAGGATAATAACCTTTGTTTCTGGAAAATTATTTTGAAATCTCTGTCTAAAAATATCAAGGAATGCCCAGCCACCCATTTGAGGCATATTCAAATCGAGAAAAATTAGCTCTGGAGCATCAATGGAAGGGTTTTGCTGTAAACCTTCATAATAACTTACAGCCTCTGTTCCATCTGCGACGGTTTCTACTATTGATGAAAAATCACATTTTTTCATGGCCATCTTGAGTATCATCAAGGTGATGGGGTCGTCGTCTACACACAAAATCTTCTTAAACATATTTACTTCTTGAATAAAATTGAAAATTGAGTCCCTTTGTCTACCTCACTTTTTACTGAAATATTCCCACCAAGGGATTTTATTTGAGCCTGCACCATATACAAACCAATTCCTTTACTATCTGGATGATTATGAAATCGTTGATAGAGACCAAATACTTTGTTTTTATGTCTTTTGAGGTCGATTCCTAATCCATTATCTGTAAATGTCAATTCGATGCCTTTTGAAGTATTTCTAGTTTTTACCACAATTTCTAAAGGCCTTTTGTTCGAACGATATTTCAGGGCATTTGATAGTAAATTTAAGAGTATACTTTCTAGATACGATATATTAAAATTTACAGATGGGGCCTTTACAAAATTGGTAGTGATTGATGTCCCTGCCTCTTGTATAAGTTGTTGTGTCATCTGTGTTATTCTGATCCAAACTGTCTCAAAATCAATAAGTTCTTGTTGAACATTGACATTTTCTTTAATTACCAAGATTTTTAATAAATCATTGATGGTATCATTAAGTTGATTGGTCGAAGTTTTGAAACCTTCTAATACTGTCAATGTCATAGGGTCTGTGATGGTCGAGGTATTCAACATCTTGAGCAAACCTAACAAGTTAGATAATGGCGAACGAATATTATGAGAAGTTATATAGGAGAATTGACGTAAATCTTGATTGATTTGCGTTAATTCCCTAATCAGTAACTCCCGTTCTGCCTCATTTTTTTTGCGTTCGGTAATGTCCTTCTGAATCGAAATCCAATGTGTATACCAGCCCGTTTCATCTGCAAGAGGAACAATAGAAATACTTACCCAAAACGGTTCGTTATTCTTTCTATAATTGACAATTTCAATCTCGCAGGGCTCCCATTTTTTTAAAGCCGCTCTGATTTTGTTTAGTTCGTATCGACTACTTTCAGGGCCTTGAAGGATTCTTGGTGATTTTCCTACAATTTCATGAAGCTCATATCCTGTCATTTTGGTAAAAGCTTCATTGGCATAAATGATTCTCGGACCTGGCTGTTCGACAGGTTCTGCTTCAGTAATTAAAATAGCATCGTTGCTGTTGGTAATTACCGATTTCCAGAGGTTTAGCTGTTGTTCTTCTTGTTTTTCTTTGGTAATGTCACGCATGGCACCTACCATTCTGATAGGTTTTCCATGGGTATCGAAAACCATATATCCCTTATCGCTTACATGGGCAATTTCGCCATTGGCGCGTATGTAACGATATTCACTTTCCCAAGTACTTTGTTCTGGATTGGCGAGCGCCAGTTGAATTTCATCCAAAACTCTTTCTTTATCTTCTGGATATATATTTTTGCTCCAATCCTGAAAATCTTTCATAGGACCGTAAGGGTACTTTCCAAAAATAAATTCGTAATTGTCTGACCAGTACGAATCTCCTGTAAGGATATCCCAGTCCCAAATAATATCTCGTGTTGCTTTTTTGGCTAATTCAAAGCGTTCATTACTTTTTCTGAGCGCTTGTTTAGCTTGTTTTTGTAGAGTAATATCCAAAAATGTACTATCAACCCGCAGAGCATTACCAAGGGTATCAAAGACTACTTGGGTTTTACTGAAAAGATATTTGGTTTTGCCAGAAGCAAGTACAATTCTAAACTCTTTTTCGATGGGCTTGCTGCCATATAGCACAGATACTTCCAAGAGTTTGATTGACATTCTATCTTCTGGATGAACCATGCCGATAAAGTTTTCATAGTCAAACTTCTCTCTATTTTCGGTTATTTCAAAAATCTTAAAAACCTCTTCTGACCAGAATATTTTTCCTGTTCTTAAATCATGCTCCCAATAAGCAAGATGGGCAATTTCTTGTGCAGCCTTGAGGCGATTATTGGTTTGGATAAGCTCCTTTTCTGCGAGTTTTCTTTGTGTTATATCATGAACAAGCACCAACGATACCGTACGGTTTTTATACTCTATCTGATGGGCTGTAATGTCAACGGTTAGGGGGATTCCAGATTTGGTTTGGTGCAATGAAACACCTCGATAATTGGGTGGATTTGTATTAAAGTCCCAGCTGGCATTTTTGTAATTCTCTAAATGCTCTGGAGCGATAATATCATACACGGTCATACTGAGAAGCTCCTCTCGGCTATAACCATATTGTCGCAAGGTTGCGTCATTCACTTCAAGAAATTCCTTGGTATAGAAATCGTTAATCCACATGGGTAATGGATTGTTATTGAAGAGATAAGAATAGTTTTGTTCAGAAAGTTTAAGTGCTTTTTCTTTGACTAAACTTTCAGAAAAATCTTTGGCAATAGCAATTACCGTTTGTCGATTTGGATTCCAAACGGCATTCCAAATCATGGGAAATATGCTTCCATCTTTCTTACGAACATCTAAAACGACATTTTGAATCGTTTGTCCGTGTACTAAAGAATCAAAAGTTTTTTTAATAATGTTCAGAGAAGATTCCGTTAAAAAAGATAGGAGATTCCTATGCTGAAATTCATCAATAGTATATCCCCAAGATATACTGGCTGCTCTATTAATTTTAAGAATGTTTCCCGATTCGGTGGTTATACACAGAATATCATTTGACTGATTAAGTATCGGATTAAAATCTGGCGAGATTATCGTGTTGATGATCTCTTGTGGTGCCAAAACGTGGGGTATCGAGATGTATACGATAGTCTGTTCAGCCGATTGCATAATTCGAGCCTTTAGACCATACGAACTCGAAAAATATTCGGTTACATTCTGTGAAGGAGTAACAGATTCTTGTTGAAATCCAAAATCGTTTAATAATTGAGGAAGAACCTTTCCCGAACACAAACCTTGGTGACTCTCAATGAAAGTCTGGGCTTGGCGATTTTGATAAATGTTTTCTTGATTCTTATTGTAGATAAGAATCGCTTCATTGGCAAAATCCAAAGCTTGATAGAAAGCAGGATTTTCCTGTTCTATCATCGAGGTGGATTTTTTAGTTGTATTTTCTGAAAGTTGAGATTCGGTATTAGTAAACGTTTCCATAGAAATTTGCTCTTTGTATGGGGTTTTTAAGTGGGAAAAAACCAATTAAAAACTGCCAATCATCGAGAAAAACGGTCAAATATAATGGTGGATTCTCTTATTTATCTTGTGGATTCGAGGTGCCCACTGCTGGGCATTTGTAAAAAAATACTAAGTTATTCGTCTTGTCCTTCTTCATAGTGTAAACCCATGAATTGAAGGGGGGATTGTCCAAAAGTCTTTTTAAATATTCTTGAAAAACTTGATGGATAATTAAAACCAACCATATAGGCTACCTCATTGATAGTGTATTTGCCTGATTGTAAGTACTTTCTAGCTTGCACTAAGCGTTCGTTTAGATGATAATTATAAACACTGTTGTTGAAAATTGCTTTGTATAAAGTTTTGAATTTGGCTGTACTCATGCCCACAGATTTAGAAAGTTCTTCAATGGAAGGGCAAGGCTTTGACAAATCTGTTAGAATAGCTTCATTGATTTCATGGATTTTTTGTATATCTCTTTTTTTAAAGTTCTGATTAGTTGGAATAAATATGCTTTTATTTATGAGTTTTTTGAAGAAAATCAATGTCAAATCAAGGGCAGTCCGATAAAAAAGTAACTTGGTATTTTGCTGGTAAAGGTCCTCATTGAGCAGTGTATCTACGATTCTATGTAAGTCTACATCAATATTATCAATCATAAATATAGGCTCATTGCTCTGGATAATCTCATTGAGACGCTCTGCTGGTTCTTCTTTTAGATCTTGAATAATATTCGTTTCTATCCAATCTTTTGAGAAGGTCAAAGAAAAACTAAAAATCGGGCGATTGGCTGGAAATATTCGAGCGTTTGAAACAGACGACGAACTCAACACCACACAATAAGGGTAATTATTGGATGTAATTTCAGCCAACTCTTTAGTATATAGGTAATCATTACAAATACTTACATTCCACCGAGTATTCTCTTCGGAGGGTGTTGGTCTGATATGTAAGTCCTCATTCAATTGTAGTTGCAATAGCTCAACTTCAAATCCTTGCTCTATTTCAGTAGAAAGAATTTGACCTTTTCCTTTCGAATTTTCAAATTGATAAACAAAGCGGTTGTGTTGCTCAATCTGAAGGTAATCTAAAAGTTGGGTTAAAAAGTCTGGCGAATGATGATTTTCAAAAACAATTGATGCGTTAAGTAATGATTTCATAATTTTAAGTTGCTCTTATTCTATCGTGACAATCAAAGTAAAACTTGCAAATAGAATATTCTTCACTAATATAAGAAAAATATCGTCCTTCATAATTCAATTGGTCGATAATTCGTATAAACGCAGAATATATTCACACTGGATCGACTGGTAAAATCTTGTTTGGGTATTTGGATTATCTTAAAAATTACTAACGGGTATTTTCAAAATAATCTCAAAAAGGTTGTTTTGAGCTGATACTTCCATTTTACCATGTACAGTTCGAACCCATTCTTGGATAATGTATAGCCCCAAGCCTGTTCCATTCATATCCTTGGGGTTATGTGCTTGAAAAAACGGTTTTACATCGTTGGTACAAATGGTGTAGTTGCCCAAATAATGATTCCGAATAATCATCAGTAAATGGTTGTTTTCGAGGCGTGTATCAATATAAACTTTGTGAGCATGATTGGCATACTGAATGATATTTTGGTACAATTCAGTCAACACAAATTCTAAAAGAACTTCATCGTAGCCATATAAGATATTGATATTTGATTTAAAGCTAAACTCAAAGGGCATAGATGCGCTTTTTTTGAGGGTATTATATATTTGATGATGTAAGACTAGGATGTTGACCGTGCCACTTGTAGCATTACGCCAAGGATTATTGTTATTAGATAACTGGTTGTACCATAATAGCTTGCGAGTAGTTCTCAGAATTCTGTTGCCCGAAATACTAATTCCTTCAATTAATGGTAAGGCGTCGTTTACTTGGCTGTTTTGTAGCATTTCAATCGCCATTTTGCTCAAATTGACGATACCATTTAAGGGAGTCAAATACTCATGACTCGAAATATGATAGAATACATCAACGGCATTTTTACGGATTTCCAAACCTACAGATTCTTTTTTCTGGCTGCTTAGTTCTAATCTGGCATGAATGGTTTCGACCAAATCTTTTGACATAAATGGCTTCGTCAAGAAATCATCTGCACCAAGATTCATCCCTTTTCGTTTATCCCAAAAATCGGCTCTTGCGGTCAGAAATATAAACGGGAGGTAGATGAATTCTGGAATAGCACGAATCCTTTTGAGTACCTCAAAACCGTCAACTTCATCTAGCATGATATCACAAACTACCAAGTCAGGTTTAAATGATTGAACTAACTCAACCCCCAACTGTCCTTTGTGTGCTACTTCACATTCAAACTGATTTAACTCTAAAATAGTTTTGGTGTTTTCGGCTAATAATAAATCATCCTCTATTAATACGATTTTAGGTATCATAATTTTTGAGTTCTAAAAGTACAGAAGTGCCTTGGTTTTGCTTACTTCTAAAATGAATAGTGGCTTTGTGGAAATCGACAAAATATTTTACTACCAGCAAACCTAAACCTGTTCCTTTGATACCTTCCACGTTGGAGGCACGCGTAAAGGCTTTAAATAAATTGGGAAAATCTTTTTCAGGAATTCCAATTCCAAAATCTTTAATGAGAATACACACCTTAGATTTTTGGTAGCTAATACGAATAATAGGGGAGGCTTTATTATTGGAGTATTTGAATGCGTTTTCTATGAGATTTTTGAGAATATGCGTCATCATCAACCTATCAAAACATACAGGATAGGCTTGTCCTTTAAACAGCACATTGATTTGACGACCGTCTTCATAAGGAGCAAAATTGGCGTTAATAATCTGTTCTATGAATTCATTCATGTTTTGAGGTGATGGCTTAAACTCCATTTTGCCTCCTTCGATTTTGCTCACTAGCAATAGCTCCTTCATCAAAGATTCCATCCCTCGAACTTCATTGATAATTCGGGAAAGGTATAGTTGAAGCTGCGGTTTTGTAACTTTATCGGCGTCGTTGAGCATTTCAAGAATTTCGGCACTCGACTGAATCACCGACATGGGAGTTCGCATTTCGTGCGATACAATATTTACAAAACCTGATTTTAATTCATTAAGGCGACGCTCCTTATCAATGATTTTTTGAAGTTCTGCAACGGCGTAATATTGGTCCGACACATCACTTAAAAATACGGCATAATTAATGTTTCCAGCTTTTTCTTGTACGTAAGGGGTAAAAGAGTAGGAGAAGTATTTAATCATACCGTATTTATCTTTTACCTGATAAACTTTGGCTGTATGATGAGCATAGTTAGTTTGCTGATAGAGAGCTATATCTTTTCTGATAATCGAAGTATCTTCAATGGCAATGGCGTCTATTTCTTTACCAATAATTTGAGAAGCAGGAATACCAAAAAAAGATTCGTAAGCGGCATTGGCGAATACCACTTGAAAGTTATCATCTATAACAATCACTACAACATCCAACAAATCAGCTACCTTGGCGAATATAATATCCTTTTGACGAGCATACTCTTCTGTCTTTTTTAATGAGGTCACATCTATTCCATAGCCTACCACAAATTCGAGTTCTCCATTATCTTGGAAGATAGGTTGGAAACGACGTAAATTAAACTTATGCTGCCCTTCTCGATTGATACCTTCTTCCAAAAATTCATATACTTGCTTGGTAGAAACCGCTTGTGTGAACGCTTCACGACGTATATCGGCAAAGGCAATATCCTTACCACGTGCCTTGGCAAACTCGTAATCATCTTTATTCATGAGCCACTCACGCAAATTATTGTCTTGAACGGCTGTTTGATTCACAAAAACATATTGGTGTTTTTTGTTAAAGACGGCAATATCTGCGGGAATATGATTCAAGATTTGTTCATAAAATTTCTTTAAATGAAGGATATGGTACTCCATTGTACGGGCTTCGGTGTAGTCATAGTAAATCCATACATGCCCATTATGAACCCCTTCGTTGATGATTGGCAGATAATCTCTTAGAAAAGAACGACCATCTGCCAATTCCACGATTTCATGAGAGACAAACTCTTCAGCCGATAGAATTTCTTCAATGCGTACTAAAAATTGCGTAGGATTTCTAAACATTGAAGCACTTTGAGTGGCTGCAATTTTGCAATCAAATCCAATCAACTGTTCGGGAGGAACTGGGATTTTGAAGAGTTGACAAAAGTTTTGATTGACAAACTGCAACCTACGCTCATAGTTTTCCATCAATACCGCAAATGGTATCTTGTTGAGCACAAAGTTAAGTTGCGAGTAGAGTTTGTCTTCGTTGAGTATCATTGGTGGAACGATTCTATGGATTCTTCGATAGCATTTTTGATTTGATCTTTCTCAATTGGCTTTGATAAAAATTGTACTATTTCAGCGTTTGGTAACCTTTCTAGAAAATGCGAATATGTGGTTGCTGAAATAACTACAACTTTTATATTCGTATGCTCGAATTCTCTCGGATTTTCTTTGAGATACTCTAAAAATTCATACCCATCCATAATAGGCATATTGAGATCCAACAATATCACAATATGGTTGTGGGAGGTTGCTTTTAGCCAGTTGATGGCGTCTTCACCATTTTCACATTCTTGATAGGTTTGCTCTAATGTTTCAAGGGTTTTACCTAATACAAATCGATTGATAAAGTCGTCGTCAACAATTAAAATGATTGGCGGGTCCAATGTTGTCATAATATTAGTGGATAAATAGGGCTAGCAACTCTCCTTTCGAATTGATACCTAGCTTGTGGTAAATTTTCTTTACATGGTCATTGACGGTAGTATAACTTATATAAAGTTTTTCGGCGATTTCTTTGTAGGACAGGCCTTTCAAAAGATAGTCCATTACGTCGAGTTCGCGTTTTGTTAATAATTCTTCAGCATTTATTTTCTTTTCTTGCGGCTGCTGAGATATTTTAGAAAAAAGCATGGATGCTATCTCTGGAGAGATGAGCGCACCATTATTTTTGATAATATCAATCTGTTCTACGAGTTTTTTGAGTGAAAGGGGCTTCAACAAATATCCATTTGCCCCAGCCTTGATAGCTTCCCAAATGGATTCTTCGTTACAAGTGCCACTTATCATGACAATATGGGTATTGTTGAATTGTCTCCTGACTTTACTGATTCCTTCAATTCCAGAAATTCCGGGCAAGCCTACATCAATAAATACGATATAAGGTTCTGACGAAACTGTCTGACTTTGTTCTAAAAAACGCTCAATACTACATGCCGAAATACTGACTTCAATATCAGGATACATGGAAAAAAATATTTCGATATTTTCTCGTAAGATTAAATCATCCTCTATGATTGCAATTTGCATACGTTACACTTTTAATACATTTTTCGCAAAATATTTGTATTCAAATGTAAGAGAGATATAACGTTAGGCACAGGATTTTACCATTGAAAAAAAATGATAAAAATCAGTATTACGATAAATTTTTAAGAAGGGCTTTTAATGCGGGTTCGAGCTACTGAAGGACAATCCGTTCTCAGTAGCATAAGTTGCAAAGTTGAGCTAATTAGGAATGATATGCAATCCCTATTTCTAGGGATTTTGCAGAATTATTGCAATTTTTTGCAAAAGGTTGAAAGTTTTTCTTTTGTGAAAGGAATAAAGGAAATAGGTCTCTAGTAGATTTGGTCAATCGTGAAGTCGAGGAAAAAAGTGGTTCCCTGGTTTTCGCTACTAACAAAATAGATATGACCGTTATTGAGCTGAACTAAGTTTTTAACAATTACTAAGCCCAGTCCTGTTCCTTCGATAATCCCAACATTTTTGGCTCTAAAAAAGGACGAATACATTTTCCCTTGCTCTGTAAGAGGAATACCTATGCCAAAATCCTTGATTTGAATTTCCAATTGATTTTTCTCACTGCTAACTGATATGATGGGATTTCGTTTACCCAACGAATACTTAAAGGCATTCGAAATGAGATTGTCTAGAATATGGATAAAATGTTGGGGGTCAAGCCATATCTTGGGAACTTCCCCAACGACCTCTAATTCTGTAATACGATGGTCTTTTTGTTGTTGATTCTGTCGATTGATGGCAAAATTGATTAGCTCTATTACGTTTACTTCCTCTCGATGTACGGTCAATTGCTGTGACTCAATTTTTCCTATTAGGAGGGTTTCACTGATAAGATTTGAGATCCGATGAATTTCGGACTGAATATTATCTAATTGCTTTGTAATCTTCTCGTTATAGGTCGATTTTTCTAGTTTAATATAAGCTTCGATAATCTCAGCACTCGAACGAATAGTGGCAAGTGGTGTTCTGAATTCATGTGAAGTCATATTCACAAATCGTGATTTTAGTTGATTCAGCTCTTTCTCACGTTGCAAAGATTTCATCATACTTTCTTCTACCAATTTGTGTTCTTGGATACTCCTCGAAGAAGTAATCATTCGGTCACATATATCATAGTCGTCAAAGAAAATCTTAACACTTGTTTCTATCCATACATATTCATTATTCTTCTTTCTAAATCGGTATGATATATATCTTACTTCACTATCTGCAGAACTATTTGGAATAGAAACAATCTTTACTTTGTCGTCTGGGTGAAAAAAGTCGTAATGACTTTGCCCTTGGAGTTCTTCTGGACAATATCCCGTAAGCAGACTGATAGATGGTGAAACGTAGAGATATTTTCCTTCCAAATCATGGATGCAAACAATGTCTTGAACGTTATGCGACAAAATTGTATTAATTCTAGCATTTTCTTTTTCATTGGTAATATCTCGCAATGTACCAGAGGTACCTAGCACTTCGCCATTTCTACCAATGACTAAGGTGGCAAAAACTTCTATCCATTTGATTTTGTGTGATTTAGAAATATATCTAATGATGTGTTTGCAATAACTTTTCTGTTGGTTGATCAATGGCGCAAATAGCAACTCATTTTTTCTTACATCCTCTGGATGCAAAAATTCATAAAAAGGTCGTCCTAGGCTTTCTTCTAAAGTGTACTCAAAAATATCGCTCCAAGCCTGATTGAGAAATACCCAGTTTCCAAGAGCATCGGTCTGAAATAAAACTTCGTGAATATGATCAACAATATATTTGTACTGTAGCGCTTGTTCTGAGTCAAATGTTTGGGTGGATTTTGGGAAAAACTGAATTAATCCAAAAGTTTCACCAGCATTGTGGAGAGGACTTAATTTAAGCTCAAATATCTGATTTTCGAGTTCGGAAATATATTGAACAGTTTGACCTTCCCAAACTTGGCTTAGAGATTCATGGAGAAGTTTATTAGAAAAAAAAGAACTGTTTAGGATGCTTGTTGGAGGAAAAGTTTGGTCAAAAGCTAAATTGCATTTTTCGATTTTGTAAGACGAATTTATGACACATACAGGGTGATCTATATGCTGAAGCAACTGAGAGAAAAAATCAATCTTGGCGGTACTAGGTTTTGAAAACATGTATGAGTGGAATGGTTAGGTAAAAATAGCTAGACAAAACTTCTGAAATTCTTGCACAAGGTCAATGTTTAGAAAGATAACTTAATAGCCAAAACGATTTTTCTAAAGTGATTTTACAGATGATAAAAATCACTTGTATTTCTAAGCTCCATGAAATCGCATTTAATTATTATAAGTATTTGATATGTAGGCAATTATCTTGGGTGGGCTGAAGTGGCTTTTTGGGGTGTTTCTGTCAAAAAATGGATACATTTGAAGGGCTTGCATATAACATTCTTTCCTTGTATTATTGTTTAAAATTATTGCCTTGGTAAACCCCAACAACGTTTTAGACGTAAGTCTAGCATTTGGTTTTGTATGAGAGTCAAACCATTATAGCGTTTTTCCAACTACAAACTATCACTATTTTAATTTACCCAAACTTTATGAAAATTCTAAGTCAGTTAGAATTAAAGCAGTTTAAGTCTCATATTATCACAAATCTAAACAAACTTGTAGATGATGAAGAGCCGCAAATTTCTCTAAATCCATCCGATGAGATAGTTTTTGAAAAAGAAAATTCAGAAAGTGAGCTTATGACTGCATCGTTCAATAGTAATGAGGACTCATTCTAATGAAAGCGGGTCGCCCATGCCCTAAATGGTATCTTGTTAGAGTGTCCGCCCAACACTCCAACCTTAAAAGTAAAATTCTTACTAAGATAACCTTCGATGTTTAATCTTAAAGGTCTAATTCAGCGCCTAAATTAGCCTTTTGCTTATTTATCTTGGAATTACTGCGTAGCTTAATTTTTATTGAGTAAATTTAAAAGCTATTTAACGTTAATTTTCGGATATAGTAGATACATGTCTCTACCTAATTCATTCTAACTGTACGGATATTTTTGTTTGGCACAATGGCATCACAGTCTTCATCGACCAACCGATGACTGTGAGGTGAGGTTTTATGCTTATTTATATTTACGTTGGTGAAAATATAATATGCCTTCGGTCAAAATGTGTTCACTATGTCAATATAAACAAATTTCAAAATTTTAGCTTACGGCATAAAGTTGATAGCCTAGGGCGGGTAAACTTAGATTTGCCCACTTACTAAATTACATATCCTTGAATTTCATAGCTGCCCAATTCGAATGATAAAACCGCTTTCTCAACTTGAATTTCTGGTTGAACAGTTGCCCAATGCTTCTACTGAACAACTTCCTTATTTCACCGAGCAACTTCGTGAAATACTGGATACACTCAAGGCAAAAGGGAGTCATTGTCCTACTCTTACCTCTTCAGAAGAACCAACAGAACCCCATGATTTCTTCATAGATTCACTGGCAGAACTGTGTATTTGGGAGTATTTTCCTAGTACGCAACAGTTTGTATTCTCCGATAATATTGTCAATTATTGGTCAGATTATCAGGTAGGTAATCGCTTGGAGGATATATTTTCAGATGCAGGGAAAGAGGTGCTAGAAAGGAATCTGTCCAATGCTATTAAAACAAAAAAAGGTTTTGAAGTGGTATTACAAGCCAATGAGCTAGGCAAAAACCTATGGGTAGAAGTTTCGGCACATTGGAACCTTGCCAACACCAATCAGGGAAATGAGAAGGAAGAGGTGTTGATGGGTATTATCCGTGCCATGAAAATAGGTAAACAGGATTTACAAACCATTAATACAGAGGAGTCTGGCAATTTTGCGTATGACCTCCTAGCAGGCATATCAGACGGTTTTGTGGTTATTAATCAAGATTGGATCATTACCTACGCCAATGAACAATTAGCAAGTTCTATTCAAACAACTGTTGACCAGTTGATTGGTAAAAATGCTTGGGAGACTTTCCCTGAATTTTCAAACGGCCCATTTCAAGAGACCTGTCAAGATGTAATGACTAATCGAGAAACGAAAGTGGTCATTAACTACTTTACTCCTTGGAATAAGTGGTTTCAGAATAGAATTTTCCCCGCTTCGAATGGTATTGCTATTTTTTCTACAAATCTTACCTATGAAAAGCGTCTTGAACAATCGCTCATCAAAAGTGAAGCAGAGTTAGCTTCCTTGGTAGAAAATATTCCATATGCGATTTTCTCCCTAGATTTATCTTTTTGCTTATTGAAGTATAATGGTGCTTTTAGGAATTTTTGGCTAGAAAAAGCTGGCTTTGAACCCCAAATCGGAGCGCCATTACCTTATGAAATATGTAGTGTTGCCAATCTGGTTGACTGTGATCTATTCTTTCAAGATGCTATTCGAGGGAAAAGTACAACTATTGAACGAAGAATAGATGTTCGGGATTCTGAACAAATTTTTGAGGTGAGTATTAATCCTTCTTATAACGCTCAAAATGAAGTAGTTGGGATTACGGTGCTCATGAATAATATTACCTTAAGAAAGCAGACAGAACAAACCCTTCTCGAAAATCAACAGCGATATCAATCTCTCTTTGACCAAAATCCTGATGGTGTATTTTCTTTGGATTTTGAAGGAAAATTTACCTCCGTTAACGCCGCATTGGCAGATATACTCGAGTATCCAAAAGATGCTCTTTTAGAATGCAAAGTTAGTAATTTTTCGACTTTGGTATTCTCGGAAAACCTTCAACAAATTTTGCAAAAGACCCTTGAAGGGAGTTCTCAAAATATTGAAATTGATATAAGGACAAGGACTGGGACGACCAAAAGAGTTCATCTGACCTCGATGCCTATACTGCTCAATGGGCACTTGCAAGGCGTATACGGTATTTTGAAGGATATTACCAGCAGTTTCGAAACTTCACAAGCCATCTTAGCCAACGAACAAAAATGGAAACGTGCTTTGGAAGGTAGTCAGCAGGGTGTTTGGGATTGGCGTGTGCTTGAACAAAAAGTGCATTTTTCAAAGATTTGGAAAGAGTTAATAGGATATCAAGAAAATGAGTTAGAGGACTCCTATCAGGAATGGCTGATGCGTATACATCCTGATGATTACGAAAGAGTTATGAAATCAACCCTTCAGTTGATTCATGATGAAATTCAGTATTTTGAAGAAATATATCGTTTCAAACATAAACAAAATCATTATATCTGGGTGTTAGATAGGGGTGTTGTGATGGAACGAAATGCTCAAAACGAACCTACTCGAGTAATAGGAACCTTGTCTGATATTTCTCATCTAAAAGCCGTAGAGGAACAACTGCTTAAAAGTGAAAAGAATCTTACCGACGCTCAGAAAATCGCGCGTATAGGAAGTTGGGAGGTTGACCTACGTAAGAATCATTTGATTTGGTCTAACGAGCAATTTTCACTTTTTGGGTTAGATCAAAAAACCTTCAAGTATACTATTGAGGCCTGTTTGCAAAGTATCCATCCCGATGATAGGGATGACTTCCTAAAAGCTTATGATCAGGTTTGTGAGGGAAAAGGGCGATTAAACATTGAACATCGTATTGTACTTCCGTCGGGAGAAATACGATATATGCATGAAAGAGGAGAGTTAATCACCGACGAATCGGGACAAGCAATAGCCATAAAGGGCACTTCACAAGATATCACCGAGCGTAAACTTATAGAGCTTAGTTTGTTGCAAGAGCGTAACTTCCTGAGGATTGTTATCGATAATATCCCTGCGTATATCTATTACAAAGATACCGAGCATCGTCACCTATTGGTTAATAAAGTCGGTTTAGATTTATTCGGTGTCGGCAAAGAGGAAGATTTGCTTCATCAATCAGGGCTAAATTTATTGGAAGAAAGTAGTGCTAATTTGCTCCGTGAGCAAGAGGTATACGTAATGTCTTCGGGTAATGCGGTAACGAATATCAAAGAATACTTCCTTACAAAGTCAGGACAAATCAAATGGTTATTGTCCAATAAAGTACCTCTTCGAGACACGAATGGGGAGGTAATTGGCGTAGTAGGTGTAAGCCGTGATATAACCGATTCGGTTAAGAAAGAATTAGAGCAAGAGCACCTCTGGACGATTTCTCGAAAACTCAATGAAATAGATATTCTTCAGGTTGCTATCTATGAATCGCTCAGAATTCTGGCCTACTACTTGGACTGTGTGTATGCCGAAGCTTGGATGTTGAATCTTAATCATTCCAAACTCAACCTTCACGCTAACTGGTTTGCTGATGAGTCTGTAGCCTTGGATTTTACAGGATTGGCTTTCCAAGATCTCAAAATAGGAGAGTTTCTGCCTGGAATGGCTTGGGCTACTCAGCGTATTCAGGAATGGGATTTATCTAATGGTTTTATTCCATCTACCGAAAAGCGTATTATCGATAAATTAGATTGTCGTTCGGGAGTAGCACTACCCATTTTGTTTCGTGGACAAGTCATTGCGGTTTTCTGCTTTTACTCAACAGAAGAACATATATCGAACGATACAGATTTTTTTGATAACGTTTCAAGGCAAATTGGGGTAGATTTATCAAGAAGAAAAGCCGAAGACGAGCTCAATATATTCTTTAACTCCTCGCCAGATTTTCTGTGCATGCTCGATGCAGATTTTTGTTTTACAAGACTTAATAAAGTAGCTACAGAATGGCTATATGGTACTGAGCGCTCACTTATGGGGCGGTCGGTTTTTGATTATATTCATGACGAAGACAAAGAAAAGACCTTACAACAAATATCAGTACTAGCTCAAACGCGTCAGGTAGGGTATTTTGAAAATAGAATCTTGAAAGAAGATGGTGAAGTTCGTTGGTTAGCTTGGACGGTTGCTTCTATCAAAGAACAAGATCGGGTAATTGCTGCGGCAAAAGATATTACTGAGAAAAAGCATAGTGATCAGCATTTGAGTTTGTACAAGCACCTTCTCGACAATATGAAAGATTTGGTGTGTTTGTGGAGTCCCGAAGGAAAGCCTATTTATGTCAACAAGTCTTTCCATGAATTTGCGGGCGATTTTACAGATATAGTAGATAAAAAAATCCCACTTGTCGAGGAGCCTCTTGCTTACAATATTTTTGATTCAGTTTTGAAAGGCCAGCACGTGAGTCAAGATGTAGTGATTTATGACAATGAAGATTGGATAGATTATTATGTAAGTGCCGGACCGATTGCCGACGAAAATAATCAGATTGTGTCGTTGTTTACCATCTTCACAGATATTTCTGAACGGAAAAAACATGAGCGTGATTTGGAACAATATAATGTTCAAATTACTAATATTCTTGAAAGTATTACTGATGGGTTTTTTGCGGTAAATCACAAATATACAGTGACTTACATGAACGCTGAAGCTGAAAGACTGTTGGGGATGAGTCGTAATTTCTTAATCAATGAAAATCTTTGGGATACTTTTGGACATGGTGCGCCATTGAGTTATTATTCTGAATATACTCGCGCCATCGAAGAAAATGTATCAGTATCGTTTGATGACTTTTATGCACCGGGTAGAAGATGGTTCCATATTAACGCCTATCCTTCCGAGAATGGACTTTCTATCTTTTTTAGAGATGTTACCGAACAAAAGTTGAAAGAGCAGCTTGACCGAATCGAAAAAGCAGCTCTGGAATACAACACTTCTCAAGATTCTACATTGGCGCAAGTACTGGAATATTATATCAATCAAGTACAAGAGTTGCAAGGAAGCACATTTATTACTGCTTGGCAAGTGGTAGGAAACGAGTTGAAAATGCTCGTAGATTCAAGTTTGGACGAAAATTTGATTACCTCTATCGAAACCTTTGGTTTTAGTACCAAACCAAATGAGCAAGGAGAATACACCAGTTTGTTTTTCCCGCATAAGCAATTTGTAAAAAACCTTGCCTTGATGCCACAATGGCAACCTTTGGTAGAAATGCTTAGAGCACAGAGGATTAAGGCATGCTGGTCGATGCCAATTGTTGGAGCGGGCAGCAAAATCATTGGCGTGTTGGCGTATTTCTTCAATGACGAGCGAGTGCCTTCGCGAGAAGAAGAGGTGGCGCTCGAAAATGTGAAGCGAGTAGTAACGCTCATTATGGAAAGTAAGCTAGCTGAATTGGCGCTCAGAGAAAGTAATGAACGTTATAATTTAGTCGCGAAAGCCACCAATGATTTGATTTGGGACTTGGATCTCGAAACCAATGAGATTCTATGGAGTGAAAGTATGACCCAAATATTAGGGTATTCGCTTCAAGAAATTACAGGTGATTATTACTGGTGGCTCTCGAAGGTTCATCCCGATGATGCTACAAGAGTTAATTATAGTTTGCGTAAACATTTGGTCGATAAAAAACTCCACTGGGAGGATGAATACCGCATCCTATGCGCCGACGATTCCTATAAGTTTGTGTACGATAGGGGCTTTACGCTTTATGATGAAAACAATAATGCCATTCGAATGATTGGAGCAATTCAGGATGTTTCGCCATTGAAACAAACAGAACTGAAGTTAAACGAGTTAAATCTTGAACTAGAAAAAAGAGCAAGCGAGCTGGTCGCATCCAATGAAGAGCTCGAAAGATTTGCGTATGTAGCCTCGCATGATCTTCAAGAACCCCTACGCATGGTGAGTAGTTTCCTGCAACTTTTGCAGAAAAAGTATGATGCCCAACTCGACGATCAAGCAAAGAAATACATTTATTTTGCTGTGAATGGCTCAGAGCGTATGAAACAGCTGATACTTGATTTGTTGGAATATTCACGTGTTGGGACCAACCGCGATGCTTTTGTTCTTGTAGACTTGAATGAGGTGATTACAGAGGTCATACAGATTTACGACGAAAAAATTAAAAAGGAGCACGCAACAGTATTAGTCAGTAAATTGCCCATTATAGACGGGAATAGGGTACAATTGCTCCAATTAGCTCAGAATTTGATTGGAAATGCGCTAAAATATCGAGGAGAAAAAGACCCTGTTATTCAGATTGAATTGGATGAAACTGAAAATGATTGGATTTTTTCTTTCAGAGATAACGGAATTGGTATAGATTCTGCATATTTTAAAAAGATTTTTATCATTTTTCAAAGACTACACAACAAAACAGAATATTCTGGAACGGGTATTGGTTTGGCTATTTGCAAGAAAATCGTTGAACGCCATAAAGGTAAAATGTGGGTTGAGAGTGTAGTTGGAGAGGGTAGTGCTTTTAAATTTACATTACCTAAAAATAAGCCCAAATTTATCGAAACTAACTTGTAATGAGCTTTCGATTTTCGGCTATGAGCTTTAGGCAAAACATTTCCTATTATAAAAGTAGAATGTTCTTTGCCTAATGTTTACAGCTGGTATCCTAAGGCTTTAAGGCTAATATAAGTTAGTGGGCAAAATAGAATTTAATTTTTGTGCCCAAGGCATTCAGGTATCAGCTTTCGGCGGTGGGCTTTGTAAAAAAGTATGGCTGTGGTTAATAAAAACATTTTAACACTCTGTGCCTTGTACCTGTTGCCTTGTCCCTAAACACATAACTTAAATCTTATTCTGCTCGATTACTTAAGTATAATTAATTTTGCAAAATATCGCTTTTTGCTATTAGTAGTTTGCAGTAGGCAAAAGGTTTCTACCACATTTTCAGAAGCACTTTTACACTTTTGTCTTACAAAATTGAGCCTAATGCAGGTAAAATTAATTTAATTTTGCCACTAACTTAACTTCATTACCACCATGATTACTATAAAACCACAACAATTGAGGATACTCGTTGTAGAAGACAACCTCGGTGACTATATACTTTTTGAGGAATATCTACACGATACAGGGCTAGATGTAAAGGAGGTTCAGAATGTCATAACGGTAGCTGAAGCTAAACAGGCTTTGGCCAATGCTGATTATGATTTAGTATTCTTGGATTTATCATTGCCAGATAGTATTGGGATTCAGTCTATTATAGATTTGAATAAAATGGCAGCTCATATCCCAATAGTTGTGCTTTCGGGTATGGAGGATACTCAAACAACCACCGAAGCAATTGTAAATGGTGCACAAGATTATCTGATAAAAGGCGAATTAGAGTCAAAACTGCTTTCAAAGACCATTCGATATAGTATTGAACGTAAGCGTAATCTTGAAAGAATAAAGCAGAGTAACGAGCGCTACACTATGGTGTCCAATGCAACAATTGGTGTGGTTTGGGATGTCAATTTGGCAAATAATGAGGTAGTGCGTTCGGGAGATACATTCTTACATACCCATGGGTATGAGGAAAAATCGTTCACTTCTGATTTTAGTTTTTGGGGTGAAAGAGTCCATCCTGAAGATATCATTGCTTTAGAGGCCGTTATAAAAGCTCATTTGCTTTCTCGAAGTAACAAGTTCTGGGAATATGAATATCGTTTTCAAAATGGTGCTGGAGAATATTTCTATGTTCATGACCGTGGCTCAGTAATTTATGATGATAATGACGTGCCCGTAAGGATGCTGGGCACTATGATGGATATAACTGAGCGTAAGGTTTCGCAAGAAAAGCTACGAATATCTGAATACAACTATCGACAAATTTTTGATAATAATCCAAACCCCATGTGGATTTATGATAGTGCCACCATGGAATTTTTGGAGGTAAATCCTGCGGCAATTCAGCATTATGGTTACGATCGAGAAGAGTTTTTGGAGATGTGCATGGAGGATATTTGTCCGAAAGCCATGCAAAGAGAGTCTTTGTCATTAAAAAACAGCTTATTGCAAGTACATTTAAAAGCAGGGTACGAAAAAATCATCGTAGAGGTTACGGCATATCCTATTGATTTCGCTGGTCGTAAGGCTATGCAAATGTTGATTAGGGACGTTACCGAAAAAGTTAGAGCTGAGGAAGAAAAACGAATTTTAGTCCATAGTTTAGAACTATTTAGGAATGCGGCCTCGCTCACCAAAGGGCTTAATGCTTGTCTAGAATCGATAAGGAATTACTTGGGCTGGGAGCATTCAGAAATTTGGATGACAGACTACCAAAAAGAATATATCCGATTACAAACCTACAGCTATACCACCGAATTTGAGCATTTTCAAGAAATGGTGGATCCATTTTTGCAAAAAGATGTGAGTCTTGCTCAAACGATATATAACGACAGTCACAATCGTCAGCATCCTATTTGGTTGAATAATCTTCACGAAATGGAGGATTTTAAAAGAACCTCTGTTTCTGATAAAATAGGAATACATTCTGGTATTTCTATTCCTATCATTTACGATGAAAAGCATATTGGATGGATGGTTTTTTTCAGTAAAGCCGTACATCAACCTGACGACAGTATCCTATCTTTTTTGGGAGAGGTTTGCAAGCAATTAGGAGCTGAAATCGAAAAGCGAAATGCCGATGAAATGCTCAATCACTTCTTCTTGTTGAGCAACGATTTGCTAGGTATTGCTACGCTCGACGGCTTTTTTGTCAGAATTAATAACGCTTTTTTACGTGTTTTGGGCTATGACACTCATGAAATCAATGGTCATGATGTAATAGATTTTGTACATCCAGAAGACAAACAACAAACACTTGAAGTCCTCCGAGGAATTCAAGAAAAGGCTTCGGTGTCGGTAATGGAAAATCGTTTTATTGCCAAAGACCAAAGTGTTCGTTGGATTTCTTGGTCGGTTACCTATTTGCCCGACGAAAAACTCATATTTGCCTCAGGACGTGATATTACTCAACAAAAAGAAGAGGAACTTCAGTTGCGTTTGCGCGAGTCTGTGATTACTAATAGCAATGACGCCATTGTGATTACAGAGCCTAACCTCGAAAATAAATGCCATCGGGCTGTTTATTTTAATACGGCTTTTGTTCGTCTTTCGGGCTTTGACTCAAGCGAAATAATGGCCAATCCAACAATGATGATGGTTGGTGAAAAAACCGATTTGGAGGCAATTGCCAAAATTGAGGATGCCATCAAAAATTGGAAGCATGAGGAAGTTGAAATCATTGTTTATCGCAAAAATGGTGAGCAATTTTGGGCAAGTTTGGAAGTTGTACCCGTACCCGATGCTAAAGGTGAGTTTACACATGCAATTTCGGTGTTCAGAGATATTTCTGCTCGCAAAAAGCAGAAGCAGAAAAAGAGGTTTTGATTCGAGAGTTAACCGATAGTAATACTGATTTAAAGCAGTTTACATTTATCACTTCTCACAATTTACGAGCGCCATTGTCTAATCTAATCGGTATTCTGGATTTGGTAGAGCCAGAGTCAATTCGTGATGAAATGACGCTAGAATTACTCGAAAAATTTAAAGAGTCGACACTCTTACTCAATCAAACTATCAATGATTTATTAGATGTTTTGGTAATGAAAAATCGGGTAAACTTAGAGAAAAAGCCTTTGAGTTTGAAAGCTGAATTTGACAAAGTAAAATCCTCTATTGGCTACCAAATCCGAGAAGCAAATGCTTCATTGCAAACAGACTTTAGTGGTGTTGGTGAAGTGAGTTTTGACTCTTCTTATCTTGAAAGTATTTTATTAAATTTATTGACCAATGCCATAAAGTATCGTTCATTGAGTCGACCGCTTGAAATACAGGTGTTTACCATAGATACCCCTAATTATGTTGAACTTCACTTTACAGATAATGGAATAGGTATTGATTTGAAGCGTCATCGAAGTAAAATTTTTGGGCTTTATCAACGTTTTCATGATTATCCAGATAGCAAAGGATTAGGACTTTATATCGTAAGTTCTCAAATTCGGGCGCTTGGTGGAAAAATAGATGTGCAAAGCGAGGTTGATAAAGGCACTACTTTTATTGTGTATTTTGCTAAATCCTAGGCTTTTGAAACGAAAATCCTCAATACTGAGTTGAAGAAGTGTAAATACTCTTCAAAGTCGTCAATTTACTTTGTCACATCACTTTCGATAGTCGTTTACAAAAGCTTAATTAAATTATGTCAGAAAAAAGTTCCTTATCCGCTAATATCATCAGAGCTTTCCTTATCATAGGAAAAATAGAAGGCTACAGCTATTTGTTTTTGTTGTTTGTGGCAATGCCAGTCAAATACATTTTGCATAAACCCGAAATCGTTAAAATTGGAGGCACCATTCATGGAGTCCTGTTTGTTGCATTTGTGGCAACTATTTTAGCTATGATTATTCAAGTAGGCATGACTTTGCGCAAAGCAATGTTGGCATTCGTATTATCATTAATTCCGTTTGGAACTTTTTACCTGAAAAAGACACTATAATCGTGTTGCAATTGTCTTTATGCATACCGAAAAACTCAACTTAGTACAACAATATGCCGAGTCGGTGTTGTCACAACTACCGCCTCAGTTTTGTTACCACAATGCCCAACATACAGAAGCCGTAGTGGCTGCCACCATAGAAATTGCACAAGAGGAAGGGGTAAAAGATAAAGCGCTCGAAAATCTCTTGATGGCTGCTTGGTTGCACGATATTGGTTACTCGGTGAGCTTTGATGACCATGAAACCCACAGTATTACACTTTCTCAGGAATTTTTGGCAAAAATAGAATGCCCTCAAAAGCAAATAGATAAAGTTGCTGTCTATATTGGAGCTACTCGTATGCCCCAAAGCCCACATTCGCATAAGCAAATGATTTTGTGTGATGCCGATTTGTCGCATTTGGCTTCTGATAATTTCCTAGAAATGACAGAACATCTTCGTACCGAAATTTGCTTTACCAAAATGTCTTTATCCGAGAAAGATTGGCTTAAGAAAACACTAACCTTCATGGACGATCATCACTATTTTACTGCATATGGAAAGAGAGTTTTGGAACCTCGTAAACAAAAAAATATAGCTCTCATCAAAGAGAAATTAGAAGAATTGAAACAGAGTAAAAAAGATAGTAAGGAGAAAGAAAAGGATGCAGACGCAAAGGTGAAACGCCCAGACCGTGGTATCGAAACCATGTTTAGAACCACTTCCGCCAACCACTTTCAACTGTCTGCCATGGCCGATAACAAGGCCAATATTATGATTTCGGTAAACACGATTGTTATTTCATTGATTGTCAGTATATTAATGAGGAAATTGGAGGAGAATACCTATCTCATAATACCTACGATCATGATTACTACAGTATGTTTATTGGCTACAGTTTTTGCAGTATTGGCAACTATTCCGAATGTAACGAAAGGTAAATTTTCAAAGGAGGATATTGCTAACCGAAGTGCTAATTTGTTGTTTTTTGGTAATTTTCACGAAATGAAATTAGAAGATTATCAGGCTGGTATGAAGGAAATGATGAATGACTCGGAGTTTCTATATGCCTCCATGACGCGCGATATTTACTTTTTGGGGAAGGTACTTGGTAAAAAGTATAGGTTGTTACGTATTGCTTATAATATTTTCATGTTCGGTTTTGTGGCTTCTATTCTGGCTTTTGGGATAGCTACCATGTTGCAGCAGCATAAGTAATGTTTATTTGTTTGGGTTTGTTTTTTAAATGAATTCTGTTCAAATTTTGAATAGATTTAGGGTGATGTATGCAAATGGCTAATAACCAGAGGCATAGCACCATACCTGTTTACCAACAAGTTGACTTTACCATTGACTAAAATTTCATTTCCATGTTCAAAAAATCCTTTAGGCTGGTATTTATCAGCTTTCTTTTTTTATCAAATATTACGTTTGCCCAAAAGCAAACTTCTGATAGTTCAAAACCTTTAATTACTGCCAAAGAAATGATTGCACCAGGCATTCTGATTGCTACAGGAATGGTATTTATTAACAATAGTACCAAAGCTGAACAAAAAGAATGGCATACTAAATATCTATCTAGTTTTAGAACTCACGCTGACGATTATTTGCAGTTAGCTCCACAAGCCGCAGCAATGGGTTTGAGCATAGTAGGAGTAAAGGGAAAAATACCTTTGTCGACAAAGGTGGAATTATTGTTTTGGGAACAGGTATCATGTTGGGGACTGTTTTAGGACTAAAGAAAATAACTAGTATCACTCGTCCTGACGATTCGAGTAACGATTCGTTCCCCTCAGGGCATACCGCCAATGCTTTTTTTGGCGCAACGGTTTTGGCCACCGAATATGGCGACCAAAGTGTTTGGTACACCATTGGTGGATATACCGTAGCTACGGCTACGGGTACTTTTCGCATGCTAAACAACCGTCACTGGTTGTCTGATGTATTGGTTGGTGCAGGTATCGGAATTCTTTCTGCTAAAGCTTCATATATTATTTATCCTTGGATCAAAAAGCAGATTGCTCCAAAGTTACCTTCCAACGTATCGTTTGTTCCCGTGTATAATGGTTATGCTGTCACTGGCAATCTCACGATTGGATTTTGATTAGTGCACACTACTGCTTGATAATTTTTATGATGAAAACGCGTTTTTTTTACATACTTCTCTTCCTATACTCTTCAACTCAACTCTTGGCGCAGAATACTGTTCCGAATGTTGAATTTTCTTTGTTTCTTATCGGTGATGCAGGCGAGCCTGATACACATGGTAAAGATGCAGTTTTGAATACACTTTCCGAAAAATTAAAATTAAAAGGGAAAAATAGCTCAGTAGTCTTTTTAGGGGATAATATCTATCCCAAGGGAATGGTCGATGAGGAACATCCTGACAGAAAAGATGCTGAAGACCGTCTGAAAGCGCAATTAGATGTGATCAAGTCGCATATTGGAACGGGCTTTATTATCCCTGGCAATCATGACTGGGAACAAGGTGGAAAAAATGGTTGGACAGAAATTATTGCCCAAGAAAAATTTGTAAAAGAATATCTCCAAAACCCAGCTGTGTTTTTCCCAAAAGGGGGATGCCCGACACCTCAAGAAATACCCCTTTCTGACAATCAGACACTGATTTTATTGGATACACAGTGGTATTTGCACCCTTGGAAAAAACCAGATGAAAACTCTGATTGCGAAGTAAAAACCTTGACAGGTTTGTTGACTTCCCTTGACGATATTTTGTATCGTAACCGACACAAAAAAGTAGTGGTAGCAGGTCATCATCCAATGTATTCGTATAGTTTACACGGTGGCTATTATCCTTTCAAATCACATATATTGCCACTTAGCGAACTGGGTATCAATATTCCTTTGCCGATTATTGGCTCTATTTATCCTTTATATCGTTCTTGGATTGGTAATATTCAGGATATTCCTAATCCTGTGTACAAGGAAATGCAAACGGGAATGGTTCGAATCATGTCGCAGTATCCCAATGTGGTTTATGCCAACGGGCATGAACATACGCTTCAGTTAATTGAGAAAGACTCTCTTTACTATATCACTTCTGGTGCTGGCTCTAAAACAACTCCTGTTAAAAAAGGTGCTGGTTCATACTTTGCCGCAGCGACTAAAGGATTTGCCCAATTAGATTGGCTGTCGGATGGTACGTCAAAAATCTATTTTTGGGATGCGAATGGTCAGCTGCTTTACGAAAAAGTATTGGAGTTTAAGAAAAAGCCTTATCAGGAGTTAGTCGTAAAATCTAATCAACAAACTATTCCTAATCCCAAATTCAAGGCTAATAAATTTAAAGAATGGCTTTTGGGTAAAAATTATCGGAGTATCTGGACTAGTGCTGTGCAAGCACCCGTGTTGGATTTGACCCATGAAAAAGGAGGATTAAAAGTAATTCAACGTGGGGGAGGTCAACAGACGTTATCACTCCGATATGCTGGTAAGGACGAAAATCAATATGTAACAAGATCAGTAGAAAAATACCCAGAAAGTGCTGTTCCTGAGGCGATTCGTAGCAAGTTTACCGTTGATATTGTTGGTGACCAAATTTCTGCATCCCATCCATTTGCTGCTCTAACGATTCCTTCTTTGGCCGAAGCTGCTGGAGTTTTACATACCAATCCTCGCTTGGTTCGTCTACCAAACGATACCATTCTTGGGCCATATCAGCGACTTTTTGCAGGACAATTAGCCTTGTTTGAGGAGCGCCCAGATGAAGGTTTTGCTGGAGCCAAAAAGACTTATTCGACCCTTAAGCTTTTTGATAAATTAGATCAAGACAATAAAAATGTAGTGGATCAAAAAGCCTTACTTCGAGCTAGACTGTTGGATATGCTCATTGGCGATTGGGATCGTCATGATGACCAATGGCGTTGGGCAGCTTTTGACGAAGGAAAACAGACGGTTTTTAAAGCAATTCCACGCGACCGTGACCAAGCCTTTTTTGTGAGTCAAGGCGTTTTACCAAAGATTGTCTCTCGCAAATGGATTTTGCCTAAGGTACAAGGTTTTGACTATAAAATTCGCGATGTTAATACTTTCAACTTCAATGCCAGATATGTTGATAGGGCGTTTTTGACCCAATTATCTCAACAAGATTGGCAAGAAACTGCCAGCTTGTTACAACAAAGTATCTCAGATTCATTGATTGATGAGTCTATCAAAAAGCTACCCAATAATGACCCATTTACCTCCGAAATTGCAGCTAAGTTAAAACAACGTAAAAAGGATTTATTAGCCTATGCTTCAGAATATTATAAGTTTTTAGCTAAAGAAGTAGATGTGGTAGCCTCTGACAAAGATGAAATCATCGACATTGAACGTCTGGCTGATGGTAATACTAGCGTAAAATTGTTTGACCAAACTAAAAAAGGCAAACAAGGTACACTTTTGTATCAAAGAATTTTTGACCCAAAAGATACTAAGGAGATTCGTGTTTGGGGAATGGATGGCGAAGATGTATTTCATGTGTACGGAAAAGCCAACAAAGGTATTAAAGTTAGACTCATTGGAGGAAGAGGAAAAGATACTTTCATTGATAGTTCGGAAGTGGATAAAGGCGCACGAAAAACGCTGATTTATGACAAAAAGAAAAACACAACTATTCAAGCAGGAGAAGAGACCGTTAATCATACCACTGAAAATGATAAGCATATCAATGATTTAGACAGATTTGCGTTTGTTTATGATAGATTGGCACCTTTAGGTTCGCTCGCCTATAACCCCGACGATGGACTGTTTCTTGGTGGTGGGGTGCAATATACACAGCAGGGTTTTAGAAAATCACCATTCCGCATGCAACATAGTTTGTCTGGAAATTATGCATTTTCAACAAATGCTTTTAACCTTTATTATGTCGGAAAAGCTGTAGATGTAATAGGTAAAGCGGATTTAGAAGTAAAACTAACTTTGCAACAAGATGGGCTAACAGACAACTTTTTTGGATTAAGCAACGAGTCTCGATATATCCAAGCCAGAGGTATAGAATATTATAGAGTCAAATTTAGTAATCTTGAAAATTCGGTACTCTTGAGCAATAATTGGGGACCTTTAAAACTTTATTATGGACTCGTGTTTAATGGATATAATGTAAAAGAAAATGCAAGGCGATACATTGCGGAGTACGCACCCAAAGGCTCACCTGTGTATGACGAACAAGATTTTTATGGGGTACGTACTGGTTTTACCGTTGATACTCGCAATAATCCAGTTATGACAACTCGTGGTTTGAAATGGAATACAGAGGCAACTTTTCAGAAAGCATTTGAGCATAATTACAAAGATGATTATCTCAATGTCAAAACTGATTTGGCATTTTATCATACCTTCAAATTACCAGCGGTTTTGTCATTTGCCACGCGTGTGGGAGGGGGGATCAACTTGTTAGACTATGAGTTCTATCAAGCTAATACTTTGGGTGGTTTGAGTAATTTGAGAGGATACCGTCGTTCACGTTTTTCAGGAAGAAGCTCGTTTTATCACAATTTGGAGGCACGTTTGAAGTTGCTTTCATTCAAGTCATATCTTTTTCCTGCGCATCTTGGTGTGCTGGCGTTTAATGACCTTGGTAGAGTTTGGAATCCCAATGAAACCTCTCAAAAATGGCATCATGGATATGGTGGTGGTATTTGGCTTTCACCGTTCCAAATGGCAGTGGTAACCTTGACTTATGGGCGCTCCTCAGAAGATGAAGTAATTAGTTTTAAGCTTGGTTTTTTCTTCTAGCAATATTTTTTATAATCATTACAAGATAATTTCAAAAAATAAACTTTTTTGGAGTTAACATTTGTTTCATTTTTACGAAACCCACTTAAGTGTGATAACTGATAAACGGCGGTATAGAGTATGATAAAATAGCTAAATTTTACAGCAAACCGCCCGAATCATTTACACACTCGTCTCGAAACCATTTTAATCAAAATATAACTTTGTCTTTTTTCGCTAGTAAATGACAGCATGTTAAATGACAAATGATTGTTGTAAAAAGATAGTAGTACATTTTCTGTTGTTTTATAATAGTAAAATGTTGATTACCTTGTAGTTGTCTTAGCTAAAGGATGTCTATATTGTGATTCAGAAGAGTAGTTAGTGGGGGTAGATTTAATTAATCGCAGCAAGGAATGCCGTAGAGGCAACAATAACAATGAACACGCTAGTACAAGAATGTGACTTATTCACAGTCGAAGAGCTCGTATCGACCAAGCTTTCATTTCGTCCATTTTTACGACTACTGAAAGAATACGCCAAATCCTCTGAGGGAATTCTCAAGAGGATTTATGAAGAGGTATTGAACCAGTTAGAACAATACCCTGAACTTCACGAGCCTATTTATGATACACAAATTTTACAGAAATACCCAGAGGTTTTAAGTTTACTCAAAACCGTTATTTTTCCTTTGCTTTCAGAAAACGACAAGGAGATTTTTGCGCTGAGTTATCCTTTTCATATTCGCTTTTTTTACTATTCGGAAGCATTTGAAGATATTTTTATTGATAAAGATTCTGGAAAGATTTTGGTCAAAGAATCGGAACATATCCAAAAACTCAATAGCACCAAATTGCACCATGCATACAAATGGATTTTAGGCAAATATTATGGTATTAAGGTTGATACGGAAGAGGAAGTTCCCTATTCGTTTTTCAATAAAAAAACGGGATTATTGACACATTATCTTGTGAAGCCAGATAAACGCTTTTTGGATGTTAATTACATAGGGACTGAACCATTACCAAAACTTGAAAGTGGCTTGGTGTGCGATGGTAAAAATGAAATTATTGATTTAGAAACACTTCAAACTTTATTACCACTTCATCAATTTGAATTTGAAGGATTTGGCTTAATCACTGTAAAAGACGTAACTGCCGAAACTTGTCTGCACGATATGAAGAATATTGTGCTCAAAATGCCTTCAGAAAAAGAAGAGGTTAGTTACAGTGCCCTCAGCGAAACGATAAAGGTACTTTTAGGAACTGCCAATATCCAAGTAAACCTCATGCCATACTTGCGGCTCAATGATACCTATGTCAACGCTCATGAGTATCATCGCAGTACGATGTTGATTACGCCCCCAGTTTCAAGTATTTATTATGAAGAATTTCAAAAAGCCTATGACAAATTTTTACAATATCCTCATGTAGTTTTTATTCCAAATTTACTCAAAGAAGAAACCAGTATTGCGGGTTATTTAATCGAGCAAGGATTTAAAAGCTATTTAATGTACCCGATTCAGTCGCAAGACCGCATGCTTGGGGTGTTGGAAATTGCCTCGTCCAATGTTTCGGAGTTATCGCATGATTCGCTCAATAAAATCAACAGCGTATTGCCTATTTTGGAGCAAGCGCTAGACTATCACATCAAGAATTTTGATGATAAGATTGAACGATTGATAAAGCAAAAATTTACCTCTTTACAGCCTTCTGTTGAGTGGAAATTTAATGAAGTCGCATGGGAATATCTCAAAAACAGAGCAACCACCAAACAGCCCATGGGTAATGTGGTTTTTGAAAAGGTATATCCTTTGTATGGCGCTGTCGACATTCGTAATTCTTCTATTGAAAGAAATAAAGCCTTACAACAAGATTTTATGGAGCAGCTTCTTCTGATTCAGGAAACCTTGAATGTATTGCGCAATGAATTTGTGTTGCCTTTGTTGGACGAATTGAATTTTAAAAATGATGGTTTTATTCAAAAAATTGCTGAAGGTATTTTGCCTGATGAGGAAATGAATATCAACTTTTATTTTGAAGAAGAAATACAACCTATTTTCAAGCATTTACAAGGTGAAAAAGGCAAAGCAAGCGATGCTATTGCAGCCTATTTTGCCAAGACAGAAGCATTTCATCAACATATTTTTACGCATCGAAATGCCTTTGAAGATAGTCTGACTAAAATCAACGCCACGATTAATAATTTTCTGGAAGAAGAAAGGGAAGTTTTGCAAGAGGCATATCCCAATTATTTCGAAAAATATAAAACGGATGGTGTTGAATACAATATCTATATCGGACAAAGTATTGCACCAAACAAACCTTTTAATCCGCTGTATTTGAAAAACTTACGATTGTGGCAATTGATTTCGATGGCCAAAATTGTAAAGATGACAGAGGATTTAATTCCAGAGTTGCCTGTGCCTTTGCACACGACGCAACTGATTCTAATTCATAGCAATCCAATTGATATTAGTTTTAGAAAAGACGAACGCCGTTTTGATACAGAAGGAGCTTATAATCTTCGTTATGAGATTATGAAAAAGCGTATTGATAAAGCCTTAGTAAAAAATACTGGCGAACGATTGACGCAGCCTGGCAAGATAGCCATGGTATATGCCAATCATAAGGATGCTGAAGAATACGCCAGTTATATTACATACCTTCAAAGTAAGAATATCCTTTCTGGTAAGATCGAATACCTCGAATTAGAAGAGATGCAGGGTGTGTACGGACTCAAAGCACTAAGAGTAGAAGTTTAGGTAAGATTTTGGCAATATGTTTGATATATGCTAGGAAGCCCGTAATTTTAATTTTCTGAACGTTAAAAAATCATGATAATAGCATAAAATTTGCTAGAGTATTAGGAGTGTGTTTTATCGAAATATTTCTGATGTTTTAATGTTGATGATTGGGTTTCCTGGCATTCCTAGTTTTTGAACTATTGCCCAATTTCAAAATTTACTTTTATGAAATTACTCTCAAGGTATCTTTTATTATTCCTTACTTTATCGAGTCTTTGTTTTCAAAGTTACTCACAAGCTCCTACGCTTGACTCCGACGAGCTATTCAAATTGGCTCGCAATGCTGCATTTGAACAAAAAAACTATCCCCTTGCCGTTTCGTATTGTCAACAGGCTCTCAAAAAAAGTCCTGATTATCAGGATATAAGAGTGTTTTTGGGGAGAATATATATTTGGACAGACAAGACAGATAGCGCCAGAGCCGAGCTTGGACAAGTACTTGCTGCTAATCCCAAAAATAAGGATGCGCTTAGTTCCATGATTGACTTGGAGTATTGGAACGACCATCCCCAAGAGGCGCTCACTATCTGCGAAACAGCCCTAGGATATTATCCAGATGATACCGAGATATTACTTAAAAAGACAAAAGCTTTAAAAGATTTGAAAAAATTTGATGAGGGTCTTTCCATCGTAAATGGCGTAATCAAGCGCGAACCTCAAAACACAGAAGCTCGTACTTTGGCGGGACGTATGCAAGATAATTCGAGGCAGGTGTTTGCAACTTTGTCGTATGATTTTTTCTATTTTGATAAAAATTATAATTCTTCCCTAAACGAACAACCTTGGCACTTGACTAGTATTTCTGTTAGTAGAGGTTCTCAAGTTGGTTCGTTTATTGGGCGCGTTACTCATGCCAAACGCTTTGGTGACGACGGTATCCAGTTTGAAGTTGATGGCTATCCTCGCATCAGCAAGACCTTTTATACTTATGTCAATTTTGGTTATTCGCCTAGTTTGCCTGTATTTCCAACATTTAGAAATGGTTTCTCATTATATGCCAACTTACCCAAAAGCTTTGAAGGGGAGATTGGCTATCGTTATTTAAAATTTTCGGACGAAACATGGATTTATACGGGGTCACTTGGTAAGTACATCGGTAATTATTGGTTCAACCTTCGTGCATTTTTAGTGCCAAGCAATAGCGATATTTCACAGAGTTATACTTTCACTACACGATATTATTTTGGTGGTTCGTTTGATTTCTTCTCTTTAGGAATAGGATCAGGGATTTCGCCCGACGAAAGCCGCAATGTTTTGTTGGAAGGCGGAAGAAAACTCAATACTTTCAAAGTAAACCTTGGTTATAGTAAAGTATTTAAGGAAAAAACAACGCTATCACTCACCGCATCTTGGTTCAATGAAGATTTGAATCAAAGAGTCAACGGTAATCAATTCGATATTGGCATTAGCATTCGCAGAAAGCTTTAGGTAAAATGAAAAAAAATTCTTGGATTAAATTAGTATTGCTCGTAATCATTAGCGCACCGATTTGGATGTGGTTGGCATGGTGTCTAACGCCAAAAAGAAAAATGGTTGTGGCTACCGTCGATAAGACCGTTCTCACGCCTGATGGACAGGAACATATCTCTTTGATTTGGATGCTTAAACATAAGCGTTTCACTAAAACCAGTACCAAGTTGTATCAAATTAGTGATTACTTTGGCTTTTTTCCGAAAGACGACCAAAAGTATCAAGTAAAAGGTTTAGAACGTTTTTCGAATTCGCAGTTGGAGCAACTTAGTAAAGATTCAGATGTAGCATTTTTCACTGACACTTATGGTATTTATCGTCAGGAATGGTTTGCTGGTAAAAGTCAGACCGAACGTTCTGGAATTTTGTATGGAGGAATGTCTGGTCAAGATTTGACTTTGCTTAAAAACATGAAGCAGCAGAAAAAGCTTGTCATGATGGAATTCAACGATATTAATTCGCCTACGGCTCCACATATTCGTGAAGAGTTTGAACACGATTTTGGTGTTCAATGGACGGGTTGGATAGGGCGATATTTTGATTCGCTTGACACAACAGTAAACGTTGAGTTGCCAAAATGGTTGGTTCGCAACTATATCAAGCAAAGAGGTTCGTGGCCATTCAAGAAATCAGGGGTAGCATTTGTATCAGAAAAAGACCAAGTAGTGGTATTAGAAAACGAAACACATCTTTCAAATGAAGTACCCTTCATGGTAAGTACCCAAGAAGGTCAGGAAGAATATGGCTTGCCAGAAAGTATCAAATATCCCTATTGGTTCGATATATTAAAAAACGACCCCAAAATGAATAAGGTAATGTCGTATAATCAGGTATATGCCAATACCCAAGGAACAAAAGAACTCCAACGTTATGGAATTCCATCAAAATTTCCTGCCATAATTATTCACAAAGGCGACGATTATCACTTCAGTTATTTTGCTGGAGACTTTAGTGATAACCCTATCGGAATGTTTTCAACCTACTTTAAGTGGATTGAGTATGTTGTACCCATGTTAGTGCATGACGAATCAGTTTCAGAGCGAAAAAGTTTCTTCTGGGACGTATACAGACCTCTTACAAGCAAAATTTTAGAGGATTACTATAAGGAAAAGGTGTATCCAAAGGCAGAAATTAGGTAACGGTTTGGAAATCTAGCAAAAAAGCAGTAAAGTTATCCTTTGAAAAATGAGGTAAACCTAAATCACGCTAGAGTTACGAGTAAAATGCAAAAAAGAGAAGCACTTAAACTTTCTGAATCGGAAAAAAAGCTGTTACAAGAAACTTCGATGTATCATCCGAAGCCAGAGGTTCGTATGCGTTGTCAGGGGCTTTTGTTGAATGATTTTGGAATGAACCAAAAAAACGTCGCAAAGTTCATGAATATTAGTGAGAATACATTTGTGAATTGGAAAAAAGCATGGTTGTCGGAAGGACTCAATGGTTTGATTAGAAAAGAAGGACAAGGTCGAAAACAAATCATATCACTTGATAATCCTCAGCATTTGGAGGTAATAGAAGAAGCTCTCAAAGACGAATCAATTAATTTGAAAGCTTTACAAAAAAAGCTTTTGCAAGAATTAGATATTTCCGTAAGTATTGATACGGTGAAAAGACTTGTTAAAAATCGATTGGGAAAATAGGAGAGATTCTTAAACAAAAAGGTTCTAAAATATAACGTTTTAGAACCTTTTTGTTTGTTGGCTATTTAAGACGAACTGAGTCGGGTAGTAATTTAGTCCCTTTCAGAATTTTTTCATTTTTCTGCTTGAATATATCGAAGTTAGCTTTTACCGCCGACTGTGCATCTTTTTCTGGACTCAAAGTCATCGACATATTTGGTCCAATTTGATATAAATCTGTCCCATTCAATACATAATCGCCGTAAATGAAGTCAATCATTTGGGCTTTAGTCATCATCAATGGATAAGAGTGTACGTTTCTAAACTGTCTGACGGTATCGATACCCGTACCAATCCAGTTGGTAACCAATGGTTTGGCAACACCATAATTCTTATTCATAAAAGCCGCGATAGTTGGCGCAATATCAAAGTGAGTCGAAATAGATTCAAATTTTACTGAGCGTTTTAATAGTGGCGAATAAATAATCAATGGTACGTGAAAACGGTCAATTTTGGTCGCCATCGGAATTTCTGGCATACGGTGATCACCCGTGATAACGAAAATGGTATTGGCAAAATCTTTACGCTTTTTATATTTCTCAAAAAACTCACGAATAGCTTCATCTGTATATATCACCGTTGATAGCATTTGTGTATAATCTTTAGCATTCTGTTGCTGCGATGGCGTCATTCTAGCCTTTGGACTTTGACTATATTGCAATAGTTTTTGGGTATAAATACTTTGATTATTAATTAAGAATGGACTGTGTGTGGACACTGTCAAGATAACCTGAAAACTTGGCTTGCTGGTCTCATTGGCATTCACATCAAAGTATCGCTTAAATAAGCTTTTGTCGTCATATCCCCAAGTGAATGATGAACTAGATTTAGGTAATTTGAGATATCCTGAGCCTGTAAAAGTTGGTTCGTCATTCACTTGGTCGATACCTTCTTTTTGCAAAAACAGCTTCATGTTGTCAAACTTGCTATCGCCACCATAATAAAATGCAGTATGATAGCCTGCGCGTTTCATAATACCAATCAATGAATTGTTGACAGGCATATTATTACCTAAATCATTGAATCCACTTTTTCCAAAGGGTAGCGAACCTAAAATAGATGGAAGTACCGCAAATGTACGTCCCCCCTCACTCAAGAAATTGCTCCAATACAAACTTTTTTGTGACAACGAATCAATAAACGGGGTGTAGTTACCCAAATAAGCACCTTCACCCGTAAAAGCCCTACCAAGGCCTTCTACCAACAGAAATACGATATTAGGTTTTTGAGGAGATTTATTAAAGAAATTGCCCAATACATCTTGCGTTGAATCGATTCTCAAGAAAGGATAATTGTTCTCATCTAAATAATTTACCTTCAAAATTTCGTTATTTCCACCAAGTAAAGCACCCCCAATCCCTAAGTAACTATCTGCATAAATATCAACTTCGTCGTCGCTAGCAACAAAATAATCATACGATGAATTAGAAAAATAGAGGGACTTGTTATAAGTTAGATAGTTGTCAAACTCATTACTGAATTGATGACTTGGTATTTGTAGTTCTGCATCAAAGTAATACACAACAAAGGCAAGTGCCCAAATCACTAAAGGAAGAATAAAACGATGTATTGGAGCTTTTTTGGTTAATGTTTGAAAAAGTAAAAATTGTAAAGATACTATCACAATCATTCCAATAATGCCGAGTACAGGTACACCTGCTGCTCCTACAGTTTGTTTAATATCATCCAGCGAATAGCTGTATAAATCGGCGCCAAGTGGTACTAGGGATGTCATAAAATATTGCATCAAAGACAGATGCAATAGCGTTAAGACTGAAATAATTACCCAAGTAATAATTTTGGCAATATTGGGAGATATAAATAGTAGTGCTTGATGGATTAGTCCTAAAAAGACAATAGATTTTGAAAAATATATGAAATCATACAATGAGCCTCTAGCCCATAAAAAAATGAGTGCGTCATCAATATTTTGAGTCGTACTACCGTAAATCAATTCGATAAGACGGATAATAAAAATGGTAAGAAACCAGCCAAGGGCTAAGTTTCCAAACTGGTTTAACCCAGCCTTCTGAAGGTCAAGAAAAGTTCTTTTTTCTAGTGATTCGCTCATGCTTAAATATAATTCTATCAAAAAAATGTAATCAAAACTTTATGCTACAAATAAAATACCGAAATTCGAGTAAAACCTATTTGGAATGATTTTTGCGTTGATAATTTTAATTCTTCGTTAATTACAGTAGTCAAATATAAGTTTTTTGATTTTCTTTGTGAAATAGCTGAAGGTGCTGTTCGATTTTTATGATAAAAAAAGTAACGCTCCGCCAATTTTAGCGTATTATTTTTATCCGTGTTTTATTTGTGATGTTTGATTAAAATGAGCTTAGAATCCTTTCCTTTTCATCCTAGTTTCGACAAAGAGTACATTGCAGAGTTATTTGACAACGAGGCTTCATATTTTCTCGAAATAATGGAGTACTTTTTTAACAACATTCCTACAGAAATGTCTGAATTGAATGAGACCTTTGCCAGTGGTGACAAACTAGGTTTTGCCAAAAAACTGCATAAGATGAGTTCAATGTTGGGATGTGTCGGGCAAATTGAATTTAGCCAGCTTTGCAAAGAGGTCGAAAAAACCTTTCTACAAACCCAAGAATTTATTATTCCTCAACAAAAGATGATTGAGGATCTTCAAGAGCTTTTACTTCATATTCAAAACGACTATGACAAGATCAAAATGCTTACTGATGAAGCCCAGTAAATGAAGGTAAAATTCAATAAAACTATTATTCGGTAACCGATAAAATAAATATTAACCCTAGTTTCACGATACTTAGGGGGTATTAGACCCAATTTTGAATAATCATGAAAATTCTAATTGCTGAGGATGAATCACTGTTGTTAAAATTACTTGTTGATAAATTTAATAGAGAGAGCTTTGAAGTGACAGGTTGTCAAAATGGCTTAGACGCTATTGATTTATACGATGAGGTTCAACCTGATATTGTCATAACTGATTTACAAATGCCGTTTTCGGGTGGATATGAGCTCATTTTTCATATCCGTAAAACTCGTGACGCTCAAACTCCAATTATAGTACTTTCAAGTACGAATGTAGAGGATAAAATCGTTTCTTCTTTGGAACTTGGTGCAAATGATTTTGTTGAAAAACCCTTTCGTTTCAATGAGTTAATCATTCGTGTTAAACGACTTCTAGGAACTTCCGTCTAGGTATTTCCTAGTAAGTTTGATTATATTTATTGCCCTTTCTCTCAAAATTTATGAACAATATACCCGCTCATATTCAGCGACTTATATTTATTATATTAGTCATTGCTACAATCTTATTGATTGTGGATTTGGTTATTATAATAAGCATATTGAGTGAAAAAATAAGTGCCAAAAGAAACGCAAAAAGAAGGTCAGAAATACGAGAAAAAATACAGCAATATATAACAGCTTGGCTCATGGAAGAAGACTTGAATATTCAAGAATTCATGAGCAAGGAAATTGCCAACTACTTTTCGAATATCCAACTGAAATTCAAATTGTTTAGAGAAATTCTCTACGAGGAAATATTCAATGCCAATAAAGTTTTGTTGGGCGATGATCAAAAAAAGATAAAAGAGTTATATACCTTTTTTGGTTTTGAGCAAAAAATTAAAAAGGAATTCTTTCGATATAAATGGTATAAGCTTGTCAATGCGACCAACGACCTTTTAGCGATCAAGGCTTTGGAAAATTCGACTATGTTTACTGAATTATTAGATCATCCTAACCAATTTGTACGTTTGGTGGCAATCAAGGCCGAAATATCAATGGGGGGAGATCAAGTAGATATTCTATCAGAAATTCATTTTCCACTTTCAGATTGGGAAATGTACGAAATTATCAGTTTTTTGAAGAGAAGCCAGTTTAAGCAAATCCCAAATTTAAGTAAATTGATTAATCACGAATCTATTACGCTTAAAATATTGGGATTGAAGCTCGCCAATATTTTTCAAGAACTTGATTTGGACATGGATGCGGCTTCGTTTGTAGTACACCCCAATCCAAAAGTAAGGACTGCTATCATCGAGTATCTTGCAGAGTGTGGTGGAAACGAGTACTTGAATGAATTAAAGCGAAGATTTGCTACTGAAGAAGAACCTGTGAAAATCGCAATTCTAAAATATGTATCCTTGCACGGAACCGACGATGATGTTCCATTTATATTCAACAAATTGAAAGATGCGTATCCAGCTATTCGAGTAAAAGCTGCCGAAACGCTTCAAAACATGAATTCTAATAGTATGTCATTTTTATCGTACCTTGAGTCAAACGGTGATAAATCAGACCAGAAATTGGCTATTCATGTGTTAAATAAATTTTAATCGGATGCTAACATTCTTCTCTTACTTTATACAATTTGGTTTGTTTTTGTACTGTATGATGATTTTTACATCTTACATTCTCATGAGCGTTCGGTCATGGAAAGTACTGAAGCATCACAAACAAGCAAATCTCAATATTGATTTTAACGCTTTTCGTCAAAACCCTTATCTTCCTTCTATTTCAGTTGTAGCACCTGCGTATAATGAAGGAGTCACCATTGTTGAGAATATTCGCTCCTTATTATCACTGGGTTACAATAATTTAACTTTGATTATTGTCAACGACGGTAGTAAAGATGATACCCTTGAAAAAGCGATTAAATTTTACGATTTAGAGAAGGTTGATTATTACTTCGAATACCGTTTGCCTTGTAATGAAATCAAAGCGATTTATAAATCAAAGAATAAAGCTTTTAAAAAACTTATTGTAGTTGACAAGGCTAATGGCGGTAAAGCCGATGCCCTCAATGCAGGAATCAATGTTTCCTATTCTGACTATTTTGCCTGCGTTGATGTTGACTGTTTATTGGAAGAGAATGCTTTTGAACACTTGATTTACCCTGTTATTAATAGCCACAAAGAGGTTGTCGCAGTAGGAGGAATTGTTTGGCTTAATAACGACGCTGAGGTATATCATGGTCACATGGTGAAGTTGCAAATTCCCAATAAATTTCTACCAAGAATTCAACTGATAGAATATTTTAGAGCTTTCCTTTTAGGACGTACAGCCTGGAGCTCCATCAATGGGCTTTTACTTATTTCAGGAGCATTTGGTATTTTTCATCGTGAACGTGTGATTGAAGTTGGAGGCTATAATAAGAAAACGGTTGGAGAGGATATGGAGCTGGTGATTCGCTTACATAAGCTCATGCTCAATAATAAAATACCTTACGAAGTTGCATACGTTCCTACGCCACTTTGTTGGACAGAAGCCCCCGTGACGAAAACCATTTTATCTCGCCAAAGAAATAGATGGGCGCGAGGAACGGCTGAATGTTTGATGCTTCACAGAGATATGATTGGACGCAAAAAGTATGGTATAATTGGTATGTTGAGTTTTCCATACTGGTTAATCGCCGAATGGTTTGGACCATTTATCGAAGCTTTCGGTCTGATTTTCACCTTGGTGATGATTCTATTGGGCTATATTAATATATACTTTTTTGTAGCTATGCTCGGGTTGGTATTTTCCATGTCATTATTCTTTTCGATATTGGCTATTCAGGCTCAAGAGACATTTTTTAACCGTTATTCCGAACCAAAAGAAATAGGTCGTTTATTTATTACCGCTGTTTTAGAGCCGTTTATTTATCACCCTCTCACAGTATATTGGGCTATAAAAGGCAACTATGATTTGTTTTTCAAGAAAACTCACTCTTGGGGCGAAATGACTCGTACAGGTTATGCTCCGGCGACTGCTCCCAAGAAACCATAACAAGAACTAAGCACTGATTAAGGGGTTGAATATGGCTTTATAAGCTATTATTCAACCCCTTATCTTTTATATTCTTGATAGGATTCTATAAATTTGCAGTAGAAGCAAATACCTTAACCCATGAAAACGTATCAAGAAGAAATAGAAGAACAAGAAAACAAACAAGCGGCCTTCTGGTGGACGCTTGGGGTCGGTGCTATTCTATTCTACCTCTCGTTAAAAGTGTCTGTTTGGAATAGAACTTCGAAAACAGTAACCCATGAAACACCTAAAATTTCATTTGCTACGAATGAATTAGAAGAAGCTCCCTTCAAAAACATCATTGAACATAACAAAAAAATAAAAGAAGCATCGGGTCCTGCAGCACCAAATAGGGAGAATCGTAATGCATCAGGAGCAGAAACATCCTATGCTAAACCAAGTCCTTATAAAGCTCCTAAAGCAAAATTACCAAGCTCTACTGCTGACCAAAAAGGCTATAGTCCCGAACCTAAAGCTTTTATGCCAGATTATGGTGCCTCAAAGGGGGAAGGCCTTGAAAACGGCCTAGACCGCTTTTATTTGGCTCAGAAACCTCTGTTGACAGATAAATCAAGTGAGGTTGGCAAAATTATATTTAAAATCACTGTGAATGAAGTAGGACAAATTAAGAGCATTCGTGTTAAATATAGCAATCTAACGGAAGCTACTACCAACATTTACAAAAAAGATATAGAATATGGAGCAGTATTTCGGCCTCATCATATTAAAGGGACATCTATTGCAGAGAAATCTTCTGGGTTGATGACTGTTCATGTAAATGTGAGAGGTAGTGCTCAATATATTTTATGATATTCATAAAATATATTCATCAACTAACTATAGTTTTATTAGTTTAAATAAAATATGTATTTTTACCATTCTGTATATGTGTCTTTGATAGACTCTACACGTATCAAGAATGTATCCTATAATAAATTAATTTGTATTGTGCTCAAGTTGACCTTGTGATGGCACTTCTATAAAACTATAAATCTGCAAGCCCTAAGTAGTAAGTTTCGTCTATCGCCAATAGCGAAACACTGTAAATTTCTGAATACCAGACAGCCATAACCTATTCCGAGTGGGTTGGGCAAAAGGGGTCTTTGTTCACTTACAAAGATATTGTTGGGTACATTACCTCAATTTTTACGTAACAAACTACTTATGAAAATACCACTCTTACCAAGTAACGAATCTGAGCGACTAGAGGCACTAAAGAGTTATTATATTCTCGATACTTTACCAGAAAGAGATTATGACTCTATTACCCAAATTGCGCAAGAGATTTGTCAAACTCCGATAAGCCTTATCAGTTTAATCGATAAGGATAGACAGTGGTTTAAGTCTGCTAAAGGAATCGACATAGCCGAAACACCCAGAGATACATCCTTTTGTGGACATACGATTTTGAACCCCTATGAGCCTTTTATTATTGAAAATACCTTAGAAGATGATCGGTTCTATGACAACCCATTCGTCACTAGCGAGCCTGGGGTACAATTTTATGCGGGTATTCCACTAGTAACTTCTAAGGGATACGCACTAGGTACACTTTGTGTAATCGATAACAAGCCTCGTTCGTTAGCTGATGATCAAATTGAGGCCTTGAAAGCTTTAGCAAATCAAGTGACGAATCAATTTGAGCTTCGAAAAAAAACAATTCAATTAGAGAAGATTAAGGAAGATTTAGAAATAAAAAACCAAGAATTAGAGCAAGCAAAACTACGTCTGGAGGACGCCCTCAAGGCAAAATCGGTGTTCTTATCGATGATGAGTCATGAAATTAGAACTCCTTTGCATTCGATTCTTGGGAATATACATTTGCTTTTAGAAGAGCAACCTCGCAAAGAGCAGGAAGCTCCATTAAAAGTATTGAAGTTTACTGGAGAAACACTTTTATCTATCATTAACGATATTCTCGATTACAGTAAGCTGGAAGCGCAAAAAGTACAAATTGAGCAAATACCATTCAACTTGGCTGATTTGCTCAACAATATTGTAGAAATAAATTGGCATCGTTCGAAAGAAAAAGGGAATACAATACAACTAGATTTGGATGCCAATATCCCAGCATTTTTGGAAGGTGATCCAACTCGCTTGGTCCAAGTAATTAATAATTTGGTATCCAATGCTGTCAAGTTTACCAAAAATGGCCAAATTACAATAAGAGCAAAGGTCGAAAACAAAACTCATAACCATGTAGATGTCAAGTTTGAGGTAATAGATAATGGCATTGGTATTTCGGAAGAATCTTTACCTAAGATATTTGATGAATTTGCTCAAGCGTCTATTATCACTACACGCCAGTTTGGTGGTACTGGTCTTGGACTTGCTATTATCAAAAAGATATTGTTACTGTTTAATAGCGAAATACATGTTGAAAGTAAACTCAATCAAGGTTCAAATTTCTATTTTACAGTTGGTTTCAATATTGCTCAAAATCAAACTTATACTACCAAGGAATTAACAGATTTTGATTTTAATGGGTATAATATTCTAGCGGTAGATGACAATGAAATCAACCTTAAAATTATTGCTAGAAATTTACTTAAGAAGGGAATCAAAGTGGATACATGTGCCTCTCCATATGAGGCTCTAAAACTCGTTGGAGCAGAGAAATCGTACGATTTAGCGATTATCGATTTGCAAATGCCAGAGCTAAACGGATTTGAACTGACCAAAGAAATTCGCAAAATAGATCCTAACTTGACCATTATAGCAAGTTCGGCCGATAATAATGCCGAAACCATCAAAGAAGCTTTTGCAATAGGAATGAACGATTATCTATTGAAACCGCATACAGCAGATGAGTTATATTTGTTACTGGCCAAACATCTTAGATACCAAAATGACCATATAATCAATACATAGTTGTATCTTTGCTAAAATTCATATATTTAACGAAATTCGTATTGTTAATTACGAATTTCGTTAACTTCTACAGAATAAATCTTATTTTCTCCCATTAAGCACCGTTCTGCGATATAGTAGGTAATATTTTTTCTTTACTATTGTATGCCAACTTTAAGACAAATCGTCTACCCGTAACTCTATTAAAGTCCCTGTTTCAGAGACTTATCAATAAAAAATATACTTCTTTTTACTCTATGTTAATCATATAGTAAATCCTTTCCACTACTGATAAATTTCCTAAAAGGACCACAATTGAATTTTTGATTTGAGTAAAACCACACTGTGTTATGAGAGCGATCCGAGAGCCTTGGAATCGGGAAGGATATTATGATATCCCTAACTTTTGGGCATGGGATTTGACGAGCAATACATTTTCTATTTCAGATAATGTGAATGCGATTTTATCACTGCCTTCCCAAACAATTAATAATTTGGATACATTGAAGAGCCGTTTATTTTCGATAGACACTAAATGGTTAGATTTCAATATAGTAAAGGAGTTAACAAAAAATGAAAACTATTTTGAGCAAAAAATAAGACTTTATAATGCTGAGGGGAATTTTCAATTTTTTCAAATTAACGGGTATGTTGAGCTAAGAGATGCGCTCAACTATGCTGCATTGGTGAAAGGAACTTTTACGCATATTTCGTACTTGGTAGAACACCCTGAAAAATTACCACAACCTCCCGTTCACAAAACAGAATTTGAACTTATAATCAAAGGAATCGAGGCTGGTATATGGGATTGGGATTTGCAGTATGATACACTTTGGTGGTCGAGTAAATTTTATGAATTATTAGGCTATCAGGATGGAGAAGTTAATACATCATTCAATGCTTTTTTCAACTCGCTTTTACATCAGGACGATAGAAGAAAAGTCGAGAAACTCCTCGAAGAGCATCTTTATCAAAGGAAGCCTTACAAGACCGAAATTAGATTGCTTTGTCGATCTGGAGAATATAAATGGTTCCAAACTTCGGGACAAGCACTATGGAACTCAGAGGGGAAACCGATCAAAATGGCAGGTTCTATCATTGATATAACTGAAACTGTCAACCATAGAAGTGCTTTGTTAAAGAATGAATTTCTGTTGAATGAGTCAGCCAAGTTGGCACGAATTGGAGCTTGGGAAGTTGACCTCATTACTCAGGAAGTATATTGGTCAGAGAGCACAAAAGCTATCTATGAATATCCTTCGAATTTAAAAACGCCTAGTCTGCCAGAAGCATTATTGTATTATCCCGAGGCTTCGAGAGATATTTTTAGTAAAGCATTTAATGAGTCTATCGCACTAGGAAAATCTTTTGATATCAGCTGTGAGTTTTTAACCTACGCGCAAAATAAAATTTGGGTAAGGGTTATAGGAAGTCCACTATTCGATATTCAAGGTACTATTATCGGCGTTCGTGGAGTAATCAAGAATATCGATGAAGAGAAACAAAAAGAACTTTTTTTACAAGATTCTTTAAAAATCATTCATGAACAAAACAGGAAATTGGTAAATTTTGCCCATATTGTGTCACATAATCTAAGGTCACATACTGGCAACTTAGAAATGGTAAGTAATTTCATTGAAGAATGCGACACCGAGTACGAGCAAAGGCTTTTATTGGATAATGTTAAGCAAATATCTAAGCAGCTCAGCGAAACGATCGCTCAACTCAATGAAGTATTGGTAACACAGTCACAAGTTCAACAACCGAAAGTTAGAATTTGCTTTGATGATATATTGACGAAAGTCAAAAGTATGATTCAAAGCGAGCTAGTTCTCAGTGGAGCACATATCAAAAGCAACTTTACACGCTGCGAGAGTGTCTACTACATACCAGCCTATTTGGAAAGCATTCTGATTAATCTTCTTTCCAATGCAATTCAGTTTCGGAAACCCGCAATGTGCCCAGAGATTACTCTTTCTTCTTGGATTGAAAACAATAAAATCATATTACAAATTGAGGACAACGGCATGGGTATTGACCTCGAGAAGTATAAATACAAACTTTTTGGTATGCATCATACCTTTCATAAACACACCAGTGGCAAAGGTTTTGGGTTATTTTTAATCAAAAATCAATTGGATTTGATGGGTAGTAAAATTGAAGTCGAAAGTCAAGAAAATATTGGTACAACATTTAAGATTACATTTTAATGAAGCCTGTAGAAACTATTTGTGTCATAGATGACGACAACATCTATGGATTTTGGGTAAAAAAATTATTGGTCTCCAAGAACTTTTGTAAAAGCTTAAGCATTTTCGAAAATGGTTTGGCAGGTTTCAACTATTTCAATGAATTAGTCGTAGGAGAGGGCGTAATTCCAGATTTGATATTACTGGATATCAATATGCCTGTAATGGATGGATGGGAGTTTTTGGAAGAGTTTTCTAAAATCAAAAATAAATTTGAGAAAGAGATCCCGATATATGTCGTGAGTTCGTCGATCAACCCAGCCGATATAGAGCGAGCCAAAGGGTTTGAAGAAGTAAGCGGATTTATTACAAAGCCCCTTACGTTCGACAATTTGAAACAAATCAAGTTATTCCAAGATTAAATTGAGAAAAGGGTATTTTTAGCGAAATACCCTTTTTCTTTGTAAAATAGTTCTATATTTAAAAAGCCAAAAACCTACCATTGAATTTAGTACGAATAAGCAATCTTAATCTTGAATAATATGCTCAATAGTGCACAAAGACCTACCAACGAAATCAAGCATTTCGTCCTAAGCTCCTATTTTGGAGATGGACTTCGTATCACCTTTGGGGTTCTTTTTCCTAGTCTTTTCATGCTCGAATTTGATAAGATCAATATCGGCATGACGATTTCCTTGGGTGCCTTGTGTGCGAGTGTCGTGGATTCACCCGGTCCAATCGTACATCGACGTAACGCCATGCTTACCACTACAGGCATTGTTTCGCTAGTAGCCTTATTAGTAGGGTTTGCCAATCTTTCGATCCCGATCTTGGGATTAATGATTACAGGATTTAGCTTTTTATTCTCTATGTTTTATGTCTATGGACTTCGTGCAGCCGCTATTGGTACGGCAGCGCTATTGGTCATGACATTGAGTATTGGAGATATTCGCCCGCTTCATGAAATCATGATGCACCCTGTTTATATCCTAATAGGGGGGCTTTGGTATACAGCCCTTAGTTTGTCATTGTACAGAATAATGCCCTATCGCATTGCACAACAATCTTTAGGAGATTCTATTGTGGAAGTGGCAAAGTTTATGAAAATTAAAGCGGCTTTTTATCGTGAAGGAGTCGATTATGACGAAAACTATAAAAAGCTTATTGAAACACAAATCAGTGTAAATGAAAAGCAAGATGCGACACGAGAAATGCTTTTTAAAACTCGCGAAATAGTTCGAGAATCAACACAAGAGGGACGTTTTTTGGTCGTAGTTTTTGTGGATATTATTGATTTGTTTGAGCAAATCATGTCAACCTTTTACAATTACCAACACCTTCATAAACAGTTTGATAGCGTCGGTATTCTCAAAAAGTATGAGGATATTCTAACACTTTTGGCAGATGAATTAGAAAAGATTGGCTATGACCTCAAGATGGGTACAACTCCACATCTTTCGCCAATCATTCCACGAAAGCTTCAAGAACTACATCTTGCTGTATTGGATTTGGAAGAACACGCCGAAGAACATGGATTTACAGCACTGAGTATTGGCGCTTTGAAAAACATTGAAGTCAACATCAAGAATATCTTTGCGAGATTAAAAAAGATTGTCGGGAATTTTAAAAATAGGAAGAAAAAGACGCTTAATACCAGTGATTTAGCTACAGACCAATTTATTTCTCACCAAGAATTTGAACCTAAAATCTTTAGAGAGAACCTTACCTTTGATTCCGAAATTTTTAGACACTCTTTACGTGTGGCGCTAGTGATGCTGGTTGGCTTTATCATTGCACAATCTTTTGAGTTTTTGCATAGCAATTGGATTTTGCTCACGATTATGGTAATTATGAAACCAGCTTTTAGCCTAACTAAGGAGCGTAATTACCATCGTTTAATCGGAACTATTGTTGGTGCAATTTTCGGTTTGTTGATTCTGTCCTATCAACATAACAAAAATGTGTTGTTCGCCATTTTGTTACTTTGTATGCTTGGTGCGTATAGTTTTCAGCGGAAAAACTATGTGGTAAGTGTTTTGTTTATGACACCATTTATACTCATTCTTTATAATTTTTTAGGAATGGGAAATATTTCGATATTGGAAGAAAGAGTCATGGATACTTTTATTGGTGGGGGGATATCCTTTATTGCGAGTTATTTTCTATTTCCAACTTGGGAAAAAGAAAAGCTACAGAAAGTACTAATAGATATGTTGGAGGCTAATTTAGAATATTTTAGACAAGTAAGAGGCTTATATCTGGGTAATGAGTTTCATTATTTGCCTTACAAATTAGCTCGCAAAGATGTCTATGTAAAAACGGCCAACTTGGCATCGGCATTTCAAAGGATGTTTTCTGAACCTAAAAGTAAGCAAACGAGTATTAAAGAAGTTCATAAATTTTCAGTATTGAATCACCTTTTTGCCTCTTATACTGCCACTCTTGGGCTTTATGTGACCGAACATTTTGACCAAATTCCAGATTTTCATAATCTACAAATGGTAGGGGATAACACCGAAAAAATATTAGCATTAGGCATAAAAACGCTTCAGGGAGAAGAGGTCGATTTGACAGAAATTCAATTAGTGCAACTCAAAAATACGGTTCGAGATGATGAAGAAACGATCTTACTTATCCCTGAACAATATATCAATCTTCAGAAAGCGGCCTTAGATATTTTGAAGATTACCACAAAAATTAAATTGTAGAAAAGTAACGGCATAGATTTTGTAAAACGTACAGCGTAAATATGTTTGACGACCTATTACGTATTGAAATTTGATTGGTGTCAGAACATATCTAACGCTGTTATAGGAATCCTCACTTCGGTGGGGATTTTTTATTTTAATACGACTCATTAAAAACATTTTATCGGAAGAATATCAAATCATACTTAGAAAGTCCCTAAAAATCAAGGTATTTTAAACATAGATTACCTCAAAATGAAAATTTGTTCACATTAGAAAAAGCAGATAGACAGCATAAAATGTAATCATACTTTTGTGGCCTCAACAAAACACATACACGTTTATGCTCACGTTTACTACGTCAAAAAATTTCTCAAACCTTGTCAAACACTTACAGACTTTCCTTATTTTTTCTGTATTGTTTATCTCATTTAATTCATTTTCACAAGGTACGGATGCAACGATTTTAGGAAAAATCACTGATGAAAGTGGCGAAATTATGCCCGGTGTTTCAGTGAAGGTTCGCAACGAATCGACAGGTTTTCAAACCGGAACGGTTACCAATGCACAAGGGGAGTTTCAACTTCAACAATTGCCACTTGGTAAACCTTACTCGGTTACAATTTCATTTGTGGGATATCAAACTACAAAATTCACAGATTATGTTTTGAACCAAGGCGATAAATTGAGAGTTAATGCTCAATTAAAGCAAAGTAATACAGAACTGAAAGAAGTTGTAGTAAGCGCCAATTTTGTCAACAAAGAAACCGAACGTGCTGGAGCAGCTATCGCTGTGACCTCTCTTCAGATGAAGCAATTGCCTATGGAAGGACGAAACTTTACGGCTCTAACGGCATTGTCTCCATTACAAGGTAAAAATGGCAGTTTTGGTGGTCAACGAAGTTCTTCGACCAACGTAACGATGGATGGTGTAAATGCTCGTAATATGTACACCAACGGCGCAATCGGTAATGGACCTTATACCATTTCACAAGAAGCAATTCGTGAGTATCAGGTTTCAACCAATAACTACGACGTCACACAGGGTCGTCAAGGGGGTGGTTCGGTAAATGCTGTTACCAAAAATGGTACAAACAAAACAGAAGGTTCTGCCTTTTTCTTCCAACGTGCCAATCAAGCTACTTTTTTAGGAAACAAGCTTTTCCCTTTGGCTAGTGAGTACAATATCAATGGAACTCCTCGTACTACAGTTTTTGATCAAAAGCAATATGGATTCTCTTTAGGTGGAGCGCTTGTGAAAGATAAACTTCACTACTTCGTAGCTTATGACCGCCAGACAGAAACGATTCCTTATCAGATTGCACCAGTTTATAACCAAACGCAAGAACAAAATTTTGGGATTACGAAAGAAAACTTAGATAAATTAATCGAGGTTGCAAGGGCAAAATATGGTATGAAGAGTACCCAACAGTATGGCGATTTCTCTAGACAAACAGAAGCTAACGCACTTTTTGTTCGTTTGGATTGGCAGATTAATGATAAAAACAAACTTACTTTCCGTAATAACCTTACTACTTGGCTGAGTCCAAATTCTTCATCAGATAACTCGAATATTAACTTACTCGAAAGTTGGATTGGCTTTAAGTCTCAAGAAAATAGCTCATTAGTTTCGTTACGTTCATCGTTGAGTCCAGACATCACCAACGAATTGAAAGTGCAATATCAAACAGTTGCGCGTGATTATATCGTAAATGATGATTTGCCAAGTGCCAATATTCCTAGAGCAATTATTACAGTACGTTCTGTAATTCCAACGGCTAGTAATCCGAGTGCGACACAAACTAGAACCGTACAGTTTGGTGGACAACGTTTTGGTACTGAAACAACAAGAGATAAAACGATCCAATTAGCCAATACGACCTATTTGCGCAAGGGTGCCTTCAACTACAAATTCGGTACTGACAATATGTTGACGTTTTTGAATTCAACAATTGTAAACGAAATGAACGGTCGCTTTTTCTTCAATAGCTTACAAGATTTCATCGACCAAAAACCAAGTCGTTATGCGAGAGAAGTTCCATTGGTAAATCCAGCTGTTAAACAATCATTGCTTGACTTAGCACTATTTGCTCAAGTTGATTTTAACCCAACACCAAATTTGAGTGCCATGCTTGGTTTGCGTTATGATGCCACAATTTTTTTCCGTCAAGGCGATGCTAATCCTAAGACCGAAACAAGTTTAGGTATCAAAACAAACAATACTTTAGCTGATTATAACAATATCCAACCTCGTTTCCAATTGACATGGGACGTAAAAGGTCGCCAAAAAGATATTGTTAAGTTGGGTGGTGGTATTTTCTCGGCACAACCAGTTTCGTACCTGCAATTGAACAATATCCAAAACAGTGGAACAATGGTAGGCTCAATCGACATTTCAGGTGCTGGTGTACCATTCCCAGATTTTGTTTCGTATCGCAACAATCCTGCTACTACTCCAGGCATTCCTGCGGGAGCAAGTTATGTATCTACAATCAACGCAGTAAGCAAGGATTTCCAAGTACCTTCTATTTACAAAATGAACCTTTCGTACAATAGATTTTTCAACGAAAGATTTAGAGCTGGGGTAAACTTACTTTGGTCAAAAACTGTCAACAACTATGTATATTATGACCGAAACATTGTTGACGAGCCTTATTTCAGATTGAGTAACGAAGCTAACCGTGGTGTTTACGTTCCTGCTAATACTATTCCTGCCAATGGCTCAACAGACTGGACTCAAGGTAGAAAAGATAAAAACCTTGGTCGTGTGTTAGAATTAGAGTCGACAGGTGTATTAGACCAATACGCTATTGTGTTGGATGCTAGTATGAAAATCGGCCAAGATGGCTATTTATCAATTAGTTACACCAAAAATGACACAAAAGATAATACCTCTTTCAACTGTTGTGTAGCTAACACTTCGACCTTCAGACCAGTTGTAGACGACCCTCGTGACCAAACAGTTTCATACTCTGATGACCAATTTTCAGACAAATTAGTGATTTCGGCGGCTACTCCAAGCGTAAAAGGATTCCAATTAGGTGCTATCCTAAATGGTGTTGGAGGTACTCGCTACTCTTTCATGGTAGGTGGTAATAAAAGTTTGAATGGTGACTTCGTATTAACAAATGACTTAGCTTTTGTATTTGACCCAAATAACCCAAGCGTTCCAGAACCAATCAGAAAAGGTATTCAAGGATTATTGGATAATCCCGAGGTTACAGAAAGTGTTAAAAACTATATCAGACAAAACATTGGTAAAGTAGCAGAGCGTAATGGTGGTGTAAATCCATTTTACTACACGGTTGATTTACGTTTAACAAAAGATATAAAAATTCTTAGTAGAACACTTTCAGTATCTGCCGACTGCTTCAACTTCATGAACCTTTTGGATAAAACTCAAGGTGTAAGTTATAACCATGGTAATATCAACTTGGTAACGATGACTGGTTTTGATCAGACAACTAAAAACTATACCTACACTGTGGAAAGTGGCGCTGGTCGTAAGCAATCAACCGCAGGTGGAACTCCTTGGCGTATTCAACTTGGTTTAAGATACGCATTCTAGTGGGTGTGAATTGTGAACTCATCATATCTTACCAAGTTGTCAATTTGACTTTAAGATTAAAATTCTGATAATTAGATATTTATAATCACAATTCATCATTCACAATTCAGCACTCATACTCCTTAAGGCTGTTAGGGCATGTTTATACTCTAACAGCCTTCTTTCAAAATCCTACCTTTAAATATTCAAAAATGAAAAAAGCTATTTTTCTAATGTTATTGTTGACCACGGTTTCGATAACATTTGCCCAAAAATCAAAGTATGTTGTTGTTATTAGTATTGACGGTTTTCGTCCAGACTTTTATCGTCAGGCTGAGTGGCCTACGCCAAACCTTCATGAAATGGCTCAACACGGTGCCTCTTCGGATGGTGTAAGAGGTGTATTTCCGACTGTTACTTATCCTTCGCACACTACGATTGTAACAGGAGTTTTACCAAACAAACACAGAATTTTTCATAATACTCCATTTGAGCCAACTGGACAAACTGGTCGTTGGAACTGGGAAAACAACCTGATTAAATCAGAAACAATCTGGGATGCAGCGCATAAAAAAGGTTTAAAAACAGCCTCTATTCACTGGCCTGTAACAGTGGGTACACAAACCGTAGATTATAATATTCCAGAAACTGAAATTGAAAAAAATGTAGCTGACCCATTAATTCAAATGCGCAAATTTGCCAAACCACAAGGGTTGTTTGAAGAAATTGAGCGTGAAGCAACGGGTAAACTAACTGCCAAAGCGATGGATAGCGATTACTTGACAATGGATGAAAATATTGCTCGTATGGCGGCTTATGTATTAGAAAAATACAAACCTAATTTGACGACTGTACATATTTTCAACCTAGACCATTTTGAACATAAAGAAGGTCGTAATGGTCCAAGTGTCATGAGAGCTATCGCAGGTGCTGACCGTGCTGTAGGTAAAATTATGGAAGCTACCGAACGTGCTGGTATCAAGGATAGTACTACATTTTTGATTGTTGGTGATCATGGATTTGTGGATATTCATGCACAACTTTCACCTAATACATGGCTTGTAAAAGCTGGTTTGATGGAAAAGAAGAAGGATAGAGGAAATTGGAAAGCCACTTTCCATCCACAAGGCGGAATGGCATTTTTGTATTTGAAAGATAAAAATGACCAGCAAACACTTAAGCAGGTTCAGCAAATCTTGACAGATTTGCCAGCTAGCACTAAAAAGTTATTTGAGATAGTAAAGCCAGAAGATTACCAAGCTATTGGCGCTGACCCAGAAGCAGCTCTTGCACTGACAGCCAAACAAGGATTTTCGTTCTCAGATTCTTTTGAAGAACCATTCCTAAAACCAGCCAAAGGCGGAACACATGGCTATTTCCCTAATTTCAAAGAAATAGAAACAGGATTCATCGCTTACGGCGCTGATATAAAATCTGATGTGGTAATTCCAACGATGGGACTCGAAGATATTGCGCCAATTGTGGCAAAATTGTTGGGACTATCAATGACCAACCTTGACGGTGTTTTGTATCCAAGTGTAGTAAAATAAGTTTTAAGAAAAAATGCAAAGGCACTGAAACATAAAATGATTGTTTTAGCACCTTTGCATTTTTACAAGATTGTTTTTTAACAAAAAATCCTATCTATCCATGTTTTAGCAAGTTCAATAAATCATCTTTGGTCATTCCTTGCAACATATCTTGGTCAGTTTTGATAAGCTCATTCGCCAAATGTTGTTTATTAGCCTGCAATGTCATCATTTTTTCTTCAATGGTATCTGGACAAATCAAACGAACAGCCACCACATTTTTTTGCTGTCCTATCCGATACACTCGGTCAATCGCCTGATTTTCTACGGCAGGATTCCACCAAGGATCTATCAAATATACATAGTCGGCTTGGGTAAGATTAAGCCCTATTCCACCAGCCTTTAAGCTTATCAGAAATACCCTAATTTGGTCATCATTCTGAAATTGCTCCACCACCTTTGAGCGATTTGTGGTTTGTCCTGTCAGATAACTAAAAGGGATATCTCGGAGTTGCAATTCTTTCTTAACCAACTCCAACATTTCTACAAACTGTGAAAAAACCAATATTTTATGCTTCGGAGATTTGTTTTCTATTTCTTCAATCAAAACTTGCAATTTGGCCGATTCATGACCATAAAACTCCTCATCACTCAACAAAGCAGGCGAATTGCATATCTGGCGGAGTTTGGTCAAACCTTGTAAAATATGTAATCTTTCCTTCGGAATATCCCCTTCTTTTTTTGTATTCAAATAATCCCAAAACTCTCGCTCATAAGCTTCATAAACCCTTCTTTGCTCAGTGCTCATTTCACAGTAAAGTACCATTTCAGTTTTTTCGGGAAGTTCTTTGGCTACCTGTTGTTTGGTTCTTCGAAGGACAAAAGGCTTGATTTTTTGTTGTAGTTCTTGAGCTCTTGGCAAGTCTTTAAACTTATCAATAGGCATGGAATAGTATTCTTTGAAAAACCGCTTTGTTCCCAAAAGTCCTGGACAAGCAAAAGAAAACTGCGCATAAATATCGAAGGTATTATTCTCAATGGGCGTTCCTGTCATCACCAAACGATGTCGACTTTGCAACATACAAACAGCCTTATATCGCTGTGATTCAGGGTTCTTAATAGCCTGAGACTCATCCAAAACAATATAATTAAACAGGTATTTTCGTAAAAACTTTACATCAGACAAAAGTGTATGATAGGTCGTAATAACAACATCGTATTCCTCAAAACCAAGTGTATTTTCAGGACGATTTGGTCCGTGCATGACTAGCACCTTTAAAGTAGGCGCAAACTTTTCAATTTCTTTTAACCAGTTAAAAATCAAAGTAGTAGGCACAACCACCAAATTTGTTTTGAGGATGCTTTTTTCTTTTTGCCATAAAAATAAGGCTAATACCTGAAGCGTTTTGCCCAAACCCATATCGTCGGCTAAAACGCCTCCTAAACTCAACTGATTCAAATAAGCCAGCCAATTCAAACCCTCAGATTGATAACTCCGCAACTGAGCATGAAGTGAAGAGGTAACTTGGATAGGCTCTATCTTGTCAAGATTTTCAATCTTATCTTTAAAGTCTTTACTTAAAGCTTTGAGTTCTTGCGTCAACATTTCGGCATCAAAAAGTTCTTCAAGACTTCCCAAACGGGATTGTGGAACTCGTAAAGTTTCTTCGACTATTTCCCCAGCTTGAAAATATTCCGCAAATTTTGAAACCCATGACTCAGGCAAAATACCCAACGAGCCATCGTCGAGAGTAACATATTTTTCCTTGTTTTTAATTGTTTTCTGTAGGTGCTTCAACGAAACTCTCTGTTTCCCAAACTGAATTTTAATGGTCGTATCAAACCAATTCATCCCCGAATTAACCACCACACTCACATTAGCCTTATGCGCGTTTAATCTACTTTTCTTAAATTCATTAAATCCTAGAATTTTGATTTGATGTTCTCGCCAAACCTCAAAGGCATCCAAAAACCATTCATTTTCTAAAAATCTTTTTCGGTGTAAATAAAAACTCTCCTGATGTAATTGTTCCTCAAAATCAGGATGTTGACGAATCAATATTCCTAAAAATCGTTGCTCTTCTGGTTCATTGCGTGGTAATGTAAAAGGTTTGCCTTTTCGGTCAATGGCATAAAGTTGTTTTTTGGACAAAACAGGAATTTCTACTTCGCCATAAACCATCGTTGGCGTCAGCAAGATATAGTCCTCATATTCAGATAAATAAATCATCTTAACCAAAGCTTGATTGAGATTTACCTCTTGAATTTGCTCAGGGCTTGCTGGTTTTAAATAGGAATATTTGACACGAACATGTCTTTCAAGCGGATCAAGAATCTCTTTTTGAAACTCCGTATATTTTGATTCATGTAAGACGAGGTAATAATTATGTCTTCTAAAAAAGGCAATTACTTTGAGAAAATGAAGATTATCTACCAAATACATCGTTTGATGAATTTGAATAAAATAGCCAAATTTTAAAGTCAAGTCTTGCAGAGGATATACCTGTCCATTTACTTGAAGGTATACCTTTATTTCATACATCTCATTTTGCTGAAAGACCTCCAACTGTAGCTCGATGGGAAGCGTACTCAATTGCACAGGCACAATCGACTGTGAGGCAATATTGACAGAAGTTTTATGATTATGATAAAAAATCGGTAAAGCCAAAGGATTTTTGACAAGTGCTTTCAAACTAGCTAAATCCTCTTCGGGAGGCGTCTGCTCATAATTATGCTGAAAGCGAGCCACAGCCATAAAAAACTTCAATACGTCGGGTTGGTCAATTTGCCAAATTTTATCAAGAGGTGCTCGTGAAATCAGCGGATTTTTAGGTTTTCCCTCCTTGGTAAAATCCGCTTGATATAGCTCTAAATGAAAATGATCAAAATATTTATGTAGTTTAAAAACTACAATCAGATTTTCTTGCCCTTGTGTATTGGACAAATGTTGCCAATGATTTGCCGACAGCAATTGGTCTTGCAATACCACTTTTGTGTCGTTGGTAAAAGCAAAAAGGGCAGGATTTTTGGGTAGAATATATGTTTGTTTTTCCTGATAATGTAAGCGAAAATACTTCATCAAATCAGGTTCAGCTTCCAAACCATAATCATACGCTTTGGCTCGTATTTTTCTAAACCTCAATGCTTCATCAAAAAAATCAGTAAGTCTTGATGCTTATGTACATTGTGCAAAGCCTGCGCCTGATGATCACACATTTTGAGTTTAGAACTCCCACAATTACAATGCGTTTGCAAGGAATCTCCCACCATGTTGACTTGTATCAAATAACCCATCGGATGTTCAAATACAACCCAATTAATTTCGATATGACCAACTGGTAAATCAAAAAAGCCCCTGATACTTGTATCAGGGACAGATTCGCTATGTTGAATTATCAAAATTTCGTTGAGGAGATGGATACTAAAAGCAGGAATCGTATAAACATTTCGAGGGTCATTCGCAAAAGCCGAACGGTGTACTGAATTCATCACAAAGTCTGTTGGATTGAGCTACATAGATACAGTTTTTTTGTGAAAATCGCAAAGCAACACCTATCTCAACCCTCTGACTTATTCTTTCAAGCTTTTCAAATAGGCAATACTTTGTGGCACTTGAATATTTTGGATAGGGCTTTCATCCTCGATAAAATAGTGCTTAATTCCTAACTTCTTGGCCTTTCTGATAATACCCGCAACGTCGATTTGCCCAGTGCCTAAAGTCACATCATTGGTTACGGGAGTCGAACCAGAATGGTTTCCTTGTACGCCTTTACGTAAATCTTTTACATGAAGCATTTTGAATCTAGTGGGATACTTATCCAAAAGTCCTTCGGGATTGGCGCCACCATGAAACGCCCAAAGCATATCTAGCTCAAAAGAAACGTACTTAGGATTGGTACGTCGAGCTATGAAGTCAAACAGCGTTCCATCCTGATACGGAATAAACTCATATCCATGAATGTGATAACAGAAAGTAATACCATTTTCAGCCAAAACTTTTCCGACTTTATCAAAATCTTCTACCGCTTGTTGTGCTTCAAAAATATCAAAATCATCCTTGTGAGGTATCCATGCCACCATCACGAACTTTGCACCTAGTTTTTTGGCATTTTCAACCACACTCATAGGATTTGCAACAATCTCTTCATACCCAGCACCTGTCGAAGGAACCTTTATATTCCTATCTTTCAATAATTTAAGATACTCCGTTGCTTCCATTCCTTTTGGAACATTCCCTTCTAGTTCGGTGATTCCTAGGGCTTTGATGGTATCGAGTGTGGCTACTACTCCATTTGGAAAGCTATTTCTAAAAGTATAGGCTTGCGCACCAATAGGAAATGTGTAAAGTTTTTTGGTTTTTTGTCCGAACGTGTTTAAGCCTAACAGCAAAAACAACAAAAGCTGTAAATGTGAAATTTTTCTCATAATTAATCAGGAATTTTGAAGGGGTATGTACAGTAAGTTTTCCGCAAATTACTCTTTAATAATTAATACTTTATCTTGCTTTAGTATTAAAATAATCAAAATTTCAAATCCCCTTATTAACTATGAATAAACGTACCTTTCTTAAATCTTCTTCCCTGATGTTGGGAAGCGCTTTTTTACCCAAAATGATACTAGCTAACGATACTCCTCGCACCAACTGGGCAGGTAACTTACAATACAATGCCAAACAATACTTCGAACCCCAGACGATTGCAGAAGCACAAGAGCTTGTCAAAAAAACACCCATTATTCGTGGCTTGGGTAGCAGACACTCTTTCAATAGCATTGCTGATACACCAGCTGCTCAGATTTCGTTGAAATCAATGCAGAAAGTTTTATCCATTGATAAAGCAAACAAAGAAGTAACCATTGAAGGAGGTGCCACCTATGGTCAAATCTGTAAAGAAATCCACGAAGCTGGATTTGCGCTAGCAAATTTGGCCTCACTACCACACATATCCGTCGCAGGGGCATGTTCAACAGGAACACATGGTTCTGGTGTAAAAAATGGAAACTTGGCTACCAGCGTACGAGCCCTCGACATTATTACAGCGAAGGGCGATATCGTTAGTTTTTCAAAAAACGAAAATAATGATGCATTAAAAGGATCTGTAGTTGCTCTTGGTGGTTTAGGTATTGTTTCAAAAATGACTTTGGCATTACAAGACACCTTTGAGATGAAACAGTTGGTCTATCAAAATATGCCCATGTCGGCTTTGGAGAAAAACTTTGAAAGTATCGTTTCAAATGGCTATAGCGTGAGTTTATTTACAGATTGGCGTAATAAAAATGTCAATCAAGTATGGTTGAAAAAACGAAGCGAAGATGTTTCGACGCCAGATGCGGAGTACTTTGGTGCAAAATTGGCCACACGCAATCTGCATCCATTAGAGGACCTTTCGGCGGAAAACTGTACAGGACAAATGGGCGTATCTGGCCCATGGTATGAGCGAATGCCCCATTTCAGAATGGGCTTTACTCCAAGTAGTGGAAAAGAATTGCAATCCGAATATTTTGTTCCTTTCGAGCATGGTTACAAAGCCATGATGGCTATCGAAAAACTGCATGAAAAAGTAAGTCCACATTTATTTATTTCAGAAATAAGAACCATGGCTGGCGACGATCTTTGGATGAGTGCCAATTACCATCAACCATCCGTAGCTTTTCACTTTACATGGAAACAAGATTGGAATGCCGTTAAACAACTTTTACCACTAATCGAAGCGCAACTAGCACCATTCAATGCTCGTCCGCACTGGGGTAAATTATTTACTATGAACCCTAAAAAGCTTCAATCGCTTATCAAACCATTACCGCAATTTAAAGAGTTACTGGCTACCTACGACCCAAAAGGTAAGTTCAAAAATCCATTTATTCAACAGAATCTGTACTGAGGATTAAGGTAGAATTGTGAATGTAAAATGACTAGTTCGAGACTAAGTCTTGAACTAGGTTTTGCTTCAGTTTTTAAACTGTTTTAAAAAATAAGTCCAAGACAAAGTCTTGAACTAGTCATTTTCACAACTCATACTTAAACGGCTTCTATGCTTGGTGCTTTAAACTTGTACAAGTAAGGAGCCTTATTGGCTGCACCAGTGTACAGTTTTTCGATTCTTTCCAAAATATCCATGCCTAACATTTTTCGCTGAAAATTATTTCTTCGAAGTGGGTACCCCAAAACTGTCTCATAAAGACTTTGAAGCTCGGGCATAGTAAATGTTTCAGGCAATAAATTAAATCCCACCAATTTGGTATCCAAGTTGGCACGAAGACTCTCCAAAGCTTTATCAATCATTTCTCGATGGTCAAAAATCATTGGGGGCAAATCCTTTAAATCAAACCATGCAGCCTTGTCGCTGAAGGAATCTGGTGTTGGATTTACTTTTGAAAAATCTACCAAAGCATAATAGCCAATCGAAACGAAACGCTTGTTGAGCCAAGAATTTCTAAATTCCTCTGTATGTCCAAAATCAAGAATATCTGCCAAGGTATTGTTTTTGGAGCGCTCTTCATGACCAAATGTATGATATTGCTCCAAATAGATGTTTTCTAACCCTGTTCTTTCTCTTAAAATCCTCAATGCCGCTGGGTCGATACCTTCATCCATCCGAACAAAACCACCCGATAAACTCCACACACCCGAATCATGAACCCTCAAAAGTAAGACTTTTAACTGGTCTTGGTGAAAACCAAAAATGACACTATCTATTGATAGATGGGGAATAAAATTTTGTTTATTTTCCAAAAAACCATTCAAATCAATTTTTCTCTCCATGTGATACCTTCTACTTTTTAATTCGTAACTACAAGCTCAAAATAACTTTTATTGCTGTCAAACAAAGCACTTTGATTTTACTTTTTACTCTACACCATCGGTCTACACAATCATGGCGGATAATTACAAATTTATGTAAATATTTTGCTACTTCTAAAAAATCAAGTATTATTGTCTCAAAATGGGAAAATAATAAAAATATACCTTTTAAGAATTTAACTTATCCAATTAACACAACCCTTCAGAACACTATTCCAATGAAGAATCTTCTTTTCAATCAATGGAGAAAACTGAATCTCTTGTTGTTAGCCTTTGGCTGTACCATTCTTCAGTTTGGTACTTATGCTCAAAATGTAGGTAAACGAGTATTAGTTTTCAGCAAAACTGCTGCATTTAGACATGGATCTATCGAAGTAGGTAAAGTTGCTTTTCAAAAAATGGGAAAAGATAAAGGCTTTTCTGTAGACCTTACGGAAGATGCTAATGCTTTTACCAATGAGAATCTTCGCAAATACAATGCTGTTGTATTTTTGAGTACAACAGGTGACGTGCTTAATCCAACCCAACAAGCTGAATTTGAGCGTTATATTCAAGCAGGTGGTGGCTATCTGGGTATTCATGCTGCAACGGATACCGAATATGATTGGCCGTGGTATGGCAAGTTGGCAGGCGCTTATTTTCTTGACCACCCAATGACTCCAAGCAATGTTCAAAAAGGTAAATTCTTTGTAGTCGACAAAAACAGTTGGGCTACCAAGAATATGCCAAGTGAGTTTGAACGTAGTGATGAGTTTTATAGCTTCAAAAACATTAATCCTAAAATTAATGTAGTCGTAAAAATTGATGAGAAAAGTTATATCGGTGGCAAAAATGGAGATAACCATCCTATTAGCTGGTATCACGAATTTGACGGTGGTCGTTCGTTCTATACTGCTATGGGTCATACCGATGAAACCTTTGCAGAACCTCTTTTCCTAGACCACGTTTGGGCGGGATTAAACTATGTGATGGGTGGAGATTCGCCGAAGCCTTTGGATTTTTCAAAAGCTCGTCCAGAAGAAAACCGTTTTGCAAAAGTTATTTTAGAAGAAAAGCTCAACGAGCCAATGGAATTGAGCGTGTTGAATGACGGACGTATCTTGTTTATCGAGCGTCATGGAGCTGTTCGTTTGTATAATTTGAAAACAAAACAGCTTAAAACCATAGCAAACATTGAAGTTAGTACAAAATATAAAGATAAAGAGGGTAAAGTATCTGAAGCTGAAGATGGTTTATTGGGTTTGAACAAAGATCCAAATTTTGCTCAAAACCATTGGATCTATTTGTATTATTCAGACCCGAAAGAGTCTAAAAACGTTTTGGCAAGATTTGAATTAAAGGGTGATGAACTAGTGATGTCTTCAAAAAAGATTTTGTTAGATATTCCTACACAACGTGAGCAATGTTGTCATACAGGTGGTTCTATTGCGTGGGATAAAATGGGGAACCTCTATCTTTCGACAGGTGACAATACCAACCCTCACGGCTCAAATGGCTATAGTCCGAGCGACGAACGCCCTGATCGTGCACCGTGGGATGCTCAAAAATCTTCGGCTAATACCAACGATTTAAGAGGAAAAATTATTCGTATCAAACCTACGAATGACGGTTCGTACACTATTCCTGAAGGTAACTTATTTGCTAAAGGTACGCCAAATACTCGCCCTGAAATTTATACGATGGGACACCGTAACCCATTCCGTATCTCAGTTGACCAGAAAACTGGATATGTATATTGGGGTGAAGTTGGCCCAGACGCAAGCAAACCAGCGGCCGACCGAGGACCAGAAGGACATGATGAAGTAGGACAAGCGCGTAAACCTGGCAATTTTGGCTGGCCTCATTTTGTAGGTGATAATAAAGCTTACAATAAATTTGACTTCGTTAAAAATGTTTCATTAGAAAAATGGGATGCCGCTGCTCCAACTAATACTTCACCCAATAATACTGGCTTGAAAGTACTACCTCCTGCTCAAAAAGCATTTATTTGGTATCCTTATGCTGCTTCAGCTGAGTTTCCATTAGTTGGCAGTGGTGGTCGTAATGCTATGGCAGGACCAGTATTTTATAGTGAAGATTTCAAAAATGCTAAACGTGCTTTTCCAAAATACTACAATGAAAAGTTGTTGGTATATGACTGGATGCGAGGATGGATTATGGCTGTAACGATGGATAAACAAGGTAATCTGACCGATATGGAACAGTTTATGCCAAGCTATCGCTTTAGTAATCCAATGGATATGGAATTTGATGCTAATGGCGATTTGTATATGCTTGAGTACGGTTCGGGTTGGTTTACAGCCAACGACGATGCTCGTTTGATTCGTATCGAATATAACGGTGGTAATCGTAAACCAGCTATCCAAATGGCCGCGAACCAAATGGGTGGAGCACTTCCTTTCAAGCTTAGTCTTGACTCGAAAGGTACAAAAGATGCAGATGGCGACGCTTTGACATATTCTTGGAAAATTTCTTCGAAAAATGGCTTTAATAAAGTAATTACAACTCCATCAGCCGATGTAACACTTACAAAAGCTGGAATTTACAATGTAACATTGACTGTATCTGACGGGAAAGGTGGCATTAGTACTCAAGCCATGGAAGTATCAGCAGGGAACGAGCCTCCAGTTTTGTCTTTTGATTTACCAAAAAGTAACAAGACCTTCTTCTTCCCTAATAAATCTTTTGACTATGAAGTAAAAGTAAAAGACAAGGAAGATGGTAGTCTTGAAAACGGCAAAATCAAACCAGAACAAGTAGCCGTAAATATTGATTACTTGGCTGAAGGATTTGACAAAATTACCATTGCACAAGGTCACCGTTCAGCTGATGCCAGCACAGGTTTGGTAAAAGGTAAAAAATTAATTGATGCGAGTGATTGCCAAGCTTGTCATAGTATGGACAAAAAATCGGTAGGCCCAACTTACCGTGATGTGGCAAAAAAATACAAAGGCGATGCAGGTGCATTAGAGCGTTTGACTAAAAAAGTAATCTCTGGTGGTAGCGGTGTTTGGGGCGAAGTAGCCATGGCTGGTCACCCACAATTATCGACAGGTGATGCAGCTGAAATGGTAAAATATATCTTGAGTTTAGCTGATGAAAAAGCAAAAGAAACTCTTCCGACAAAAGGTAGCTTTACTGCAAAAGTTGGCGCTGGCGACAAAGGGCAAGGGGTATATATCTTGCGTGCATCCTATCAAGACCAAGGAGCAAACGGTATTCCATCGTTAAGCTCTGAACAAACTTTTACCTTGCGCAACCCACGTATCAGTCCACATGGATATGACCAATATGAGGCTGTTTCAAAAATGAGTTTTGGAGGAAATGAATTGATGATTCCAAGTAAATCAGGTTCTTACATTGTGTTGAAAAATGCTGATTTGACTAATATCAAACAATTAGAATTATTAGCGGCAGCGCCAAAAGCACAACTAAACGCCCAAGGGGGAAAAGTCGAAATTCATCTTGATTCACCAACGGGTAAGCTAGTGGGAGAGTCAACGTTCTTGGAAGCCAGTGACAAAGCAGGATTTGCTCCTTCGCCGTTAAGCGTTCCAATTAATCCAACAGAAGGATCGCATGATTTGTATATCGTTTTCCAAAATCCAAAAGCCGAAGGTTCTTTGATGGTAATTATGGGAACAGCTTTCAAAGATGAACTGGAAAATAGTGCTCCAGCACAAGCGGCTGAGCCAACCAAATCGAAGGACTTGAGCGATTATGCTGGTAAATACAAAATGACAGGATTACCTTTTGAATTCATTGAGGTTGAGATAAAAGATAATAAAGTCATCCTCAACGCTGGAGGACAAGGCGGTGCACTGACAGAACTTGAGCCAGATAAATATGACGCTGACGGAAAAGCAAAAGTACAATTTCTAAGAGATGACGCTGGAAAAGTCAATGGCGTTAAACTCGAAGCAATGGGTATGAGCTTTGAAGGTAAAAAACAGTAACATAAATACTCAATGAATAAGGGGAATGGCACAAATGTGCCATTCCCCTTATTCATTTTTAAGAAATTCTACTGAAAATCAGCAAACTACAACAATCTTATCCTATTCGATTTAGCTCATTTCTCAAAATCAAAATATGTCCAATAAACACTCCTGCTGGAACAACATAACTTTTGAAAACGAATATAAATAAAAAGTAAATCAGAGTAAACGCTACCAAACGTACAGTCAGCTTGTTCATCATCTGGTCTGGTAAACGGTAGCGACTCAATTGAAAAACTTGGTATAAAGAATATCCAAAACAGCTCCAATCAATAATTCTGAAATAATCATTGATCCCAGTGTGAAAATCACCTTTTAAAAAGAAGCCAAGGTCGACAAGGATAAAAATCATTCCTAATAAAATAACTGTTCTGATGATATAGGTACTTCTCATGCTTTAGCGATAGTTTGTGTTGATTTAGGTAAATACTTTTAGAGCGACACCCCAAAAGATTTTCACAAAAGTAAAGGGCTGGAAGAAATTCCCAGCCCTTTTTCTTTATTTCTTCACAAACTTTTCAGGTTTTTTATCAAACATCTCTTTACATACTACGCTACAAAAGCCATATTGCTTGCCTTTGTAGGTACTCGTAAACTTCGTATCTTTTTCAGCGTGCATTTTGCAAACGGGATCTTTTGCTTCCATTGCCACTGTCTCTTTTTTACTTTCACTCCCTGCTTTTTTGTCTTTAGGGGCTTGTTGGAAACTTGCTACAAGTACCAACATTGAGCATAAGATTGTCTTCATTATTGAATTTTGGATTAAAACATAAAGGTAATATGGGCACTTGTACGAGCATTTGCTTTTAATTCGCCCCTCGATAACTCTTGTGCAAAAGGCATCTGATGCGTTACGCCAAGGCTAAATTTCTTAAAAAATGCCTCACATCCAATATTTGCAGAGGCCATATAGCCACCAGTATCTTTGTTCACAATACCCTTATCATGGTCATTTTGAGCATATTCCCAATAAACGCCAGCATTGGGCATAAGGGTATTTCCTTGGCCAAAATCTTTTGCATAAAACGCTGTCAAGGCGCTTGTTAGCTTATTGCCATACCGATACTGATTACTATTTTCAGTATTGATCTTATAAGTCAAATCAGTATTCAACCCCCATCGATCATAACGAACTGTATAAATGGCATTTAGCAAAAAATCTGTGCTACCCGTACCTAATTGAAAGTTAGGATTAGCTACTTCTTCGGAGCTATTCAAATCATATTTAAACTTTCCAGTTGGAGCTTTTATCCCAACACCCAGCATTAAATTATGGTTTACGGTGTGTACTGTACTATCCCAAAAAGTATTTAGCACATTGTAATGACCTAATACTGTAATATCGCCCAATCCTTGAATAGTATTGGTAATATTAGGTAAAATCTGCGTTTGAGCATTAAAGTTATAAGGTACAAAAGCCAAAATTTGTACTTTCTTCAATGGATAAAATCGTCCCCAAAGTTCGGTCGTATGAAAACTTTCCTTGGTTTTCAGTAATTGCGAGTTGAGATGCGAATCAAAGTTTGAATAGCGATAACGCAATCCTAAAAAGCCTCGGTGAGATTGTGGCAGTATCCCAAAAAAGGCATTCCCATTGGAGCATCCACAAATATCACAAGCACGGCTTTCGTAAAAAAATGTACAACAGAATATGAGTAAAAATATCTTGAATCGCATAAAAACATAGTTAAAAATTGACACCCCTCCCTAAGATTATTGCAATCTTTTATCAGCTAAAAAGGTCTTGTCTGTCAACGTTTTTAGAAAAGCTATTACCTGCTTTTTTTGTTCATCTGTCAACGAAACACCACCTTTAAGTGCAGGGTCTAGATTTGGAGTATTCTGAACGTCATCGGTATAATGGTTCAAAACAGCCTCCAAGGTATAAAAACGACCATCATGCATATAAGGTCCTGATACTTCGATGTTTCGCAAACTCGGTACTTTAAATTTGTATTTGTCGGTTTCTAACTCGGTAATTTTTCCTCGCCCAAAATCCTCAGATCCTTGAATTCTCAAGCCATTATTACGGTAGGATTGATTCGTAAACAAAACACCACTATGACAAGAGGCGCATTTTTGTTCAAAAAGACTTTTGCCCGCCAGTTCATCCGCTGTAAAAACTGCCCCTGCTTCTTTTCTCATGACTTTATCGTATTTTGAATCAGCAGAAACCAAGGTCAACATATATTGAGAAAGTGCCTTCAAGAATCTTTGTGTATTGATTTCTTCTGTTCCAAAAGCCTTTTTAAACTGACTAGGATAGTAGGAAGTCTTGCGAAGTTTTTCAAGAATAACTCCAATTTTCTCATCCATTTCAACTGGATTTTCAATAGGAGCGAGGGGAACAAAATCTAAGTCACCAACACCACCATCCCAAAAAAACTCTGATTGCCAAGCCAAATTTTGAATCGGTAACGAGTTGCGGGCTCCTACTTTTCCATCAATCCCATGGCTCAAATCATGACCATGATGTGTAAAAGCAAAACTCTGACTATGACATTCTGAACAGCTAATCGTATTGTCGCGCGATAAAAGCGGGTCAGCAAACAAAGCTTTGCCCAATTCAAAGCCTTCGGGCGTAATAGGATTACGCGCTAAATCATAAGTAGGCGCTGGGAAATTACTAGGTTGCTCGAAGCGTATTGTTGGCGTTGTCTCAGATTTTGTACATGCTATCAGACTTAAAAAAGTCATCAAAAATATGAATTGAACACATTTCATCATTTCAGGTAGATTGATAATATTCCCACAAGCAATAGTCCAAATGAGAATAAATGAAATAGAAATAGCCAAAAAACTAATCTGCTTTCAGTAGTCAAACGGATAATTTCAAATAACCTTTCGGCAATACTTGGCTTGGGAAGTAACACAATTCCAGTGCCTTCAAGCCACTTTTCAAGTTCGTATCTTCTAAGCATTTCTTGCTATCTTGATTAGTCTAAACAGCGATAAAGGGACAAAGATTTTTGTCCCTCTATGTTATTAATTAGTCATTATGTACGTGGTCTACTACAAACATATTTTTGTAATTATTGGCAATCGGAGTAGCCAGTGCAGGAGACATAATTACAGCAGCATCTGCCAATTTAAGCGTTGTAGTACCAGAAAATACCTTAGTTACATCAGCCACAAAATGAATCGTCGGAGCAATACTTTTGCGCACGGTCATCGTGCTTGGCAATGAAAGCGTAACGGTTCTTAAATTATTGGCAGTAACACTGGTACGACCACCAAAACCACCTACATGGTATTGATATTTTCTCAAACCAGCTGCATTTGCAGCTACTGCTGACGATGTCCCTTCTAATTTCATGAAGATATAACCTGAGTTCCATGACCAGTACATACCATCATCTGAGAATCCTGCTGGGTCTAATACACCTGTACGTTCTTCTACTGGCGAAATACTCTTTACGCTATCTACACCAATAGTAAAGGTAACTTCCTTATAATCAGCCGCAGGAACATCTTTTAATGATTGAATCAAGGTTTTGCTATCTGCTTGACGAACCAAAAAATATTGATTTTTGAGGTCAACTTTACTACCATCAACTTTTTTCAATGAAACATTACTGATATAATAATTTAGAGTAGTAATCGTAAAATCCTCACCAGCAGCATTTTTAGCAGTGGTAGAACCCAACACAATTTTTTGTCCGCCCATCAAGTTATCAAACTCAAGACTTACATTGTTTTTATCACTTGCGCCAATTGGCTCTACATCATCTTTAGTACATGAAATTACCGTAAAAAACGTAAGAGCAATAATTGATAATGATTTGAATAAAGATTTCATTTTGTAAAATGTCTTTTATAATGTTTTTGATTTACCTTACAGGAAAGCCATCAGGCTCTGCAAAGCGTTTGTCTTTTAAAAAAGTGTCGTCTGTGAGTGTATTCAGAAAAGCGATAATCTTTCTTTTCTCCTCTGCGGTCATCTGAATACCTAAGCGCCCATTGGATTGTCGCAAAACTGGGTCTAACGTTCCGTAGTCTTGTACGCTCGCATCATAAAAATTCAATACTTCGAGCAAGCTTGTATACCGTCCATCGTGCATATATGGAGAAGAGGCTGCTACATTTCGAAGACTTGGCACCTTAAATTTGAATTTATCATTCGCATTTCCTGTAACTCTGAACCTTCCTTCATCAACTACAATTTGGAGTACTGGCTTTTCATTTACATATTCAATTTTTGTTCGCTCGAATTTTGAAAGTCCATTATTTCTAAAACTTTCATCCGTAAACAATACACCTTTATGACAATTTGAGCAACCTTTTGAGTTAAACAAACTCATACCATCAAGCTCATCTTGCGTAAAACTCGCCGATGCATCTTTCAGAACGTATTTGTCATAACGAGATTGATACGAAACTAAGCTCAACATAAATTGAGTGAGTGCTTTGAGCAAGCGATCCTTGGTAACGCCCTCAGAGCCAAAAGCAGCCTTAAACTTATCTTGATACCCTTTGTGGCGACCTACCCTAGCAACCACATTATCGATATCGTCATCCATTTCGTCAGGATGTTCAATCGGTAGTATAGGTTGTTCGTTTAAAGTAGCCGCTTTACCGTCCCATTGAAAACGCTCACGCCAAGCTAAGTTTTGTAAAGATTGAGCATTACGTAGACCGACTCTTCCATAAATCCCATGACTCAAATCGTGCATGTGATGGGTAAAAACGTAGGTTTGTCGATGACATTCCCCACAAGCAATGGTGCTATCTTTCGATAAGATTCCGTCGTAAAATAGATTTTTCCCTAAATCAAAGCCTGCTGCTGTAATCACATTAGAATCAATAGGATATACAGGCTTGGGGAAATGGCTAGGCGCTACAAAAAAAGTTTCAGGACTAGGTTCGTCCGCTTTTTTGTGACAAGCAACAACAACAAATAACCCTAAGATCAATAACAAATGTTTTTTCATGACTATCGTGATTCGTATTTAAGAAATCTATGGACAAGCGTAGGCAAAAGTACCACAAAAAGTACTTAAACACTCGCAAGTTAAAATCCTGAAATATAAAGCAATAGTCAATCCATGCCCTTAAACGAGCAATTCCATTACATTGTAGGAAACATTGGATTAGATTTTGGGAGGTTGAAAAATCCCAAGAAGAGGAGAACCGTATTTCGGCTCTAAATAAGAGAAAGAATGGAGCTTAGGAAGCTCTTCAAAAGAGCTATTTCCCGAAAAGTCAACAAGGTTGTTATCGAAGAAAAGTACTATTTCAGGCATCTTCTCTAATTTCTCAGAGGTTGCTTTTTGTTCTTTTTCTTCTTCAGCTTTTAACTTCTTTGCTAAAAAACATTTACCATCACAATGAAGCATAGGTCTGTTTTTGTTGATACAAAGCTCTTTGGCAATATAACTTTTGTTGACTTGGTAATACACCACAAAACTCCACTTGCTAAACAACGGAATGTTTAGTAAAAACAGTAGAAGTATTGCTATGACTTTGTTTACCATGGCGCAAAGATAAACCTGTAATTTGAGTCATACTACGTTTTTTTCAAAAAATGACAAGAATCAGGAATTGACCAACTGATACTTGCTTTTGTATGTAGTTTTGAATAAAGTAGTATTTTGACAAATTGGATTAAGGAGTTATGGCGTTTTATTCTTTCCAATATTAGTAACGTTATATCCCTTTTTTGTTATGATTTCATCATAATAATCCAATTTTTGACTCAATATCTGCCTTATTCGAGTGCTTTGATATTGTCGATATATTTCTTTCCAACAGGTAACTCAAGCTTTGATAATAGAACTTTGGAATGGTGGAATCCTGTGATTTTCTGTTTGTTAACGATATAGGAATTATGTATCCTTACAAAGATTTGTTCCGACAATCGGCTTTCGATTCCTCGCAGATTACTACGTGTTAAAATAGGGTAAGTTTTTTCATGAATATAGATTTTTACATAGTCTTTTAGTCCTTCGATATAGATGATTTCGTCGTAGAATATCTTGACTTTTTTGTACTCAGCATTTACAACAATATATTGCTGAGGCTCTTCTTGTGGTGGCAAATCTCTCAATTTTAATCTGTCCTCTATCTTTTTAAGAGCCGCTGATATTCTTTCTTTTCGAATAGGTTTCACCAAATAATCGACCGCATTTAGTTCAAAACCTTCTACCGCATATTGATTGTAAGCCGTTGTAAAAACCACTAAGGGAGGCTTTTCTAAAGACTTCACAAATTGTGTCCCTAAAATTTCAGGCATTTGAATATCCGAAAACAACACATCAACTTCTTGAGTTTGTAGAAAGTCTAGGACATCACTTGGGTCATGAAATTTACCCAGTACTTCTACTTCTGGAAATTGCAGTAAATCATCTTCCAAAATATTGAGCGCAAATGGCTCATCGTCAAGTAAAATACATCTAATTTTCATCTAGTGTAAGTTCAAGTTTTACCTCAAAATAGCCCTCTTGATTATTGATTTCTAAGGTGTGTTTTCGTGGATACAATAGCTCCAATCTTCGTTTGATATTACTCAACCCTATACCTTCTGAGTTGAGAGTGGTCTTTTTTAACAGCACTTTATTTTTGGATAAAAACAAAATTCCATGCTCGGTATTCTGTAAGGTGAAGATAATTTCTGGTGAATTTTTACTATCTATCCCATACTTAAAAGCATTTTCAACAAAATGGATAAACAGCAAAGGTGCAATACTATACTGCTTGATAGATGGAGACACTTGAAACTCCACTTTTCCCTCAATCGGCAAGCGCAAAGCTTGTAATTCTATGTAGTTTCTCAGATGTTCTATTTCTTTGTTGATGTCAACATTCGAATCAGTCACTTCATAAATAATATACCGTAATATTTCCGAAAGTTTAATAATAGTATCTTCCGAGTTGATATGACTTTTACGAACTAGCCAACGAATATTATTAAGAGTATTGAACAAAAAATGGGGACTTATTTGAAGCTTAAGCATATTTAGTTCTGCCACAGTTTTCTCAAGCTCCATCTGCTTATATAGTTCTTTCTGGCGAGCTTGCTCATTGTATAAAAACAACATCGTACTTGCTAAAATACAAATTGTGTAAAAAAATAAAGGCCCAATAATTCTAGCAAACAAGAAATCTAGTGTACCTACTTTTACAGGATGTGGTGGTCCCATCAACGAAATTAAATAATTGATACCCGCGTAAGTCAACCCTCCAAATAGTAAAACACTAAAGTATTTCCATCTTTTGACAGAGAAGAAAAGCTTTGGGCCAATATAAAGTAGATGCGAATAAAAAATAATCGCCCAGACAATCATGTTAGTCGTATGAGTTTTAAAAAAAGCAAAATCAAGCTTTTGAAGCTTGCTAGGTTCATACAAAAAAATGATATATGGAAACAAATAAAGGATTGTCCACGTAAGGATATGCCCAATATATGGTTTGATGGCTTGCTTAATCATGTTGTATACAATTTAGGTAGTTAACAGCCAGTTACTAGGCCAAAGCTAACCATTTGATAATAAGAATAGTCCTATTAAAAATGAAAGCTATTCATCATCAAACTATTCAGAGAACAAACTTACTGAATAGATTCTAATCCACGATGTTCATCCATATACAGTTCACATCATTGCGTCTACAGCTGAATGGAAATTCGAGAAATTGCCCGCAAATTTGAATCATCAATCGCAAGTGAGAGTGATGTTATTCAAAATGTAGTAAATAAAAATTTTCCTCTGATAAACTCTCGAATTAACTCTATCAATCATGAATAAGATATTAACAATTATGTTAGTGCTTCTCTCAATATCGGGATTTGCACAAATGCCTTCGGGTGGTGCTGGCAAAATGCCAGAATGGAAAGCGTATGGCAAAATCGTAGATGAGCAAGGCAAGCCCGTAGAATTTGCTTCAGTCGTAGTACTTAAAAGCGTTGTTGACAAGGATACTAAGAAGGAAAAAGATGTTTTGGTAAAAGCCATGCAAACCGAATTGAACGGAGACTTTAGTTTTTCTGGTTTGCCCATGATGGCTAAATTAAAACTTAAAATCAGTTCGGTAGGCTATAAAACTTTGGAAATGCCTTTGGCAGTATCTATGCCTAAAATGGAAGGTGGCGCACCAAAGCCAGGTCAACAACCTGACCCTGCCATGATGGCAAAAATGATGGCTGCGATGGACAAAGATTTGGGCAACATCAAGTTAGCCTCAGAGTCCACTCTTCTCGATGGTGTAACAGTCAATGGTTCTAAGCCATTATTGGAAATGGATATTGACAAAAAAGCTTTAACGTTTCTAAAAACTTAGTTACTTCGGGTGGTACTGCGGTAGACATCATGCGTAATATTCCTTCATTGCAAGTAGATATTGATGGTAATGTAAAATTAAGAAATGCCTCACCTGTACTGTTTATCGATGGTCGCCCGACAACATTGAACCTAGACCAAATCCCTGCGGATGCTATCGAAAAAGTTGAGGTAATCACCAACCCTTCAGCTAAATACGATGCTTCTGGAAGTACAGCAGGTATCCTAAATTTGGTCTTGAAGAAAAACAAAAAGAGTGGATATAATGGCATGGTAAACTTGGGTGCCGACCGTTTTGGTGGCTCTAATATTATGGGAAACCTTAGTGTACGTCAAAATAAAGTAAACGTAACAATGATGTTTATGAATATGCGTATGCGTAACAACGTTACAGGTAATAGCGACCGCTCAAGCACCATTGGTGGTACACAATCGAGTATCGCGCAGGACATCAATAGCAAAACAAAAGGCAACATGACTTTTGGTCGCTTAGGTATGGACTACTATGTATCGAACCGTGCGACACTTTCGGTGGCTGGTTTCTTCGGACAAGGTAAATTTGACCCAACTGAAGACTTGAAAATCACGACAAAAATCAACGGCGTAACAAGTTCTAGCAATAGACTTTCGAATACTGAAAGAGCATTTAAACCAAGAGGTTTGCAATTAGGTTTCAAACAAAACTTCAAAACAGAAGGCGAAGAACTTTCTGCTGATTTGAACTACTTTGGTGGCGACAACTCTTCCAATGCGGTTTACTCTACCAATTATTATAATGCTCAAAATGTCATTACAGGAAATCAAATCCAGAAAAATATTGGTGAAGGGAATAACAAAGTTTTGACAGTTCAGACAGATTATGTAAAACCATTGAAAGGAAAAATCACTTTAGAAACAGGTGCAAAAATCCAAATCAATTACAATAAAAACTTGAATAACAACACCTTAAAGGCTGTAGGATCTGATATTTACAAAGATATTACTTCTGCTTCTGTAAATTATGAAGGTGAAAATTATGTGTATGCTGCTTACGTTTCATTTGCAGGAAAGTTACCAAAATTGTTTTCTTACAAAGTTGGTTTACGTGGTGAAAGCTCAAAATATAATGGATCTCTTTTAGCCAACAATCAAAAGTTTAGTAACGAATATCCAATCAGCTTGTTTCCTTCGATATTCTTAACAAGAGAATTGTCTAAAGCAGATCAATTGCAATTGAGCGTAACAAGAAGAGTAAATAGACCCAACTTTTTCCAGCAAATCCCTTATGTAGATTTTAGCGATAGCTTGAACATTACAAGAGGAAATCCAGACTTAGTACCAGAGTTTACGACCTCAAGCGAAATTTCATATAGTCACTCAAAAGGTAATTCCACTTTCTTGGCATCAGGTTATTACAAATACACGAATAACCTCATTACAAGATATTTGAGTCAAGAAATCAACCCGATTAGTGGCAAAACTGACTTGATTAATACCTATATCAATGCCAATTCGAGTGTAACGTATGGTACAGAGTTTACATACACAACAAAATTGAAAGCATTTTGGGATTTAACGGCGAACTTGAACTTTTATAACTCAAAAATCAATACCCAAAACATCGAAAACGCACAAGCTACAGATGCTCTTTGGACAGTGTTTGGTAAAATCAACAACAACTTTACCTTACCGCAAAAATGGGTAATCCAGTTATCTGGCGATTATCAAGGCAAAACCAATATGCCTATCACGCAAAATCAAGGTTTTGGACCTCCAATGAGTCAGGCGCAAAGTTCATCACAAGGATATATCAAGCCTTTTTATGGAGTTGATATTGCGATCAAAAAGAGTTTCTTGAAAAACGATATTGCTTCTGCGACACTTTCGGTAAACGATATTTTCAGAACAAGAGGAAACACACAGGTATCGTACGGTGAAGGATTTACACAAACTTACTATCGTTTGAATAACCCACAATTGGTGAGATTGAACCTCTCTATTCGTTTCGGACAGATGGATATGAGCATATTTAAGAGAAGTTCTAAAAATGCCTCATCGATGGAAGGTATGCAAATGCAGTAGTTTTTTGGATAATAAATCATAGAAATAGTGACAAGGTGTATTATGTGATATTGTAATGCACTGGTTAAACCACCGCACATCTTGGGCGGTGGTTTTTTGTTTGGCTTTGGGCAGTAGTGTCGGCTACAGTCTAAAATATCGTTCAGTTTTCAGGGCAACCTATTTTAGGCAAGGACAAAGGACAATTCATCACTCAAAACTCCGCTCTACTAATTGATTCCTTGCTCGCTAAGGATATTCTTTAGAAGTGGCTCTAAATCTTCCTTTTTGGTTTGTGAGCTAATATGCTTCGTAAGATTGTCATAAATAGATTGATCGCCGATTTGGTCTATTTGGTAGGTTAATACTTTAATCAGTCTCAAATATTTTCTTCTTTGATACCATACAAAACCAATAATCAGCAATGCTGCCAAAGTAATGCCTCCAATAATCATGGAAGCTTGACGTTGCACAAAAGGTATATCTTTATGAACAATCTTATCAATCCTACTTGTAAGTGTGTCTATGGTCGGTTGAAGTGTATTGTTAACCAACTGCTGAGTACGCATGGAAGTTTTTTCACTTAAAATATTGCCAATAATAGAATCCAATTTTGCTTTCGACGCTGGACTATTCATTGAATCCAAGGCATTTTGTAACATATTGGTCAAAAGCCTTTGCGAATTTTTATCAAGTGTTCGCATGATTTTGGCAACCAATTCATCCGTGAATTTCAAATCGCCTTTGAGTCTTCCAATTTGCCAATGTAGATTATCCCCCAGCTTTGTCAATTGAATATTTGTTGTATCTCCCGCAATGGCAATCGCGTGAATGAGTTTTTTAATATCAGGATTTAAGGTATCGGCAAATCCCTTTAAACTCGACGCAGCGTGTGGAAGGGCTTTGGTAGCACCTAGCACTAAGTTTTCACCTACTTTTGACGATAAATTACTCAAGGCAGGTTCGGCTTTGTTGAGGGGTTTGGTCAAATCAATTTTGTCAACCTCATTTTTGAGAACATTACAGGAGGTAAAAAGAATAGACAAAATTATGGCTAAAACAGACTGCTTTAGCAAAGAAAGTGGTAGTAGGTGTTTCATGAGAGATTAAAATGTGTGTTATGATAGATTTTCTGCAAAATAGGCATTTCAACCTTCATAAAACATGATAATCTATTATTCGGTCAAAAACAAAAGAGGGATGATTGTCTGGTACAATCATCCCTCTGGTATATTATATTCTGCTTAAAGCAATTTTATTGTTCTTCTAACACTACTGCTTTAGTTTTTCTAACATCCAATTTTTTACGATTGATTGTCAACAGTAATGCTGGTAATAAAATCAAGTTGGTACACATCGCAATCAAAAGTGTAATAGATACCATCACACCCATAGCAGCAGTTCCGCCAAAACTTGATGCAGCAAATATAGAGAATCCACAGAACAAAATTACGGCTGTGTAAATCATACTCAAACCTGTACCAAAAATGGTGTTAGTGATAGATTCGCGTACACTATTGCCTTTTTCTTCCAATTCTTGACGATAACGCGTCAAGAAATAAACTGTTCCATCTGAGGCAATACCGAAAGTAATACTAAAGATTAGAATCGTAGAAGGCTTAAAGTGAATATCGAAAAAGCCCATAATTCCCGCTGTCAATGCCAATGGAATCAAACAAGGTAATTTTGATAAAATAATGATAGGAATCGAGCGGAAAAGCACCATACCCACCAAAGCAATCAACACAATGGCAATCAACAAACTTTCGTACAAGTTGCCCAACAAGTAGTCATTGCTTTTCAAAAACACCAAGCTATGTCCTGTCAAGCTTACTTTATATTGGTCTTTCGGAAAAATCTCATCCACTTGTGGCTGGATTTCTTTCATCAATTCTTTGATACGTACCGAACCAACATCAGCCATTTGGTAACTGATACGGGTGATACTTTTATCATCGTTCAAGAACGGTTTGATTTGTTTTGAGGCTGATGAAGAATCAGTTTGTAGATATTCTGAGAGTTTTGACAACTCAAAAACACTAGGCATAATAAAGTATCGTCCTTCACCACCTTTGTAAGATTGGTATAAGAAACGAACTGCCTCAACAATCGATAATGGTTTTGAAAACTCCTTGTATTGCTTTAAACGATTTTGTAAAGATTTTATCTTGTACAAGGTTTCAGCTTGGTTATCAAATACCCCATTCTTATGCTTAGTATCTACCATGATTTCGAAAGGCAAAACACCATTGAAGTTTTCTTCGAAAAAGCGTAAATCGGCATAAATAGGATCTTTTTTAGGAAGGTCATCTACAACATATCCGATTACATTGATTTTGGTAACACCATAAGCAGATACCAACACAACTACCAAGGCTGTCAAATAAATCGCTGGACGGTGGTTATGAACTGTATGATCAATCCATGACAAGAACTTCTTAGCCCATTTTCCGTCCAAATGCTTCAAATGCTTCACTTGAGGCAATCCCATGTAGTACACCGAAATTGGAACTAAAACCAAACAAAGCACGTAAGTAACCATTACATTCAGGGCAGACACAACGCCAAATTCGACCAACAAACTACTATTTGTAAAATAAAACACCCCAAATCCAATCGCTGTTGTCATATTGGCAAGGAAGGTCGATAAACCAATCCCTGTAATCATATTATGAATCGCAAGCTGCTTATCGCCATGAGCCGACAATTCTGCTTGGTAGCGATTAATCAAGAAAATACAGTTTGGTACACCAATCACAATCAATAATGGCGGAATCAAACCTGTTAACATCGTAATCTTATAACCCATCATTACGAGTGTTCCTACCGAAAATACCACACCAATCAATACCACCAAAATTGATACTAGGGTGAATCGAATAGAGCGGAAGAAAAACCATAAAATAGCCGCAGTCACTAGTACGGCCAATCCCATAAACAGCTCCATTTCGTGCGATACCTTTTGCATCGTAGCAGTACGAATAAAAGGCATACCTGAAAGATGAAGCGTAGTATGGTGTTTTTCCTCAAACTGATGTGCTAAATCTCTGATTTCTTGAACAATTGAAATACGTTTCTTTGAGTTCAAAGCTTTCTCATTGAAAGTAATCGCCATCAAGGTGGTATTGGTTTTTGTATTAATCACCATACCGTCATAGAACTTCAAATTGGCAATTTTTTCCTTAATTGAATCAACCTCAGCCTGAGACTTTGGTTTTTGAGTCAACAAAGGTTTTACCTCAAAACGCTTGGTTGTTTCATTGACTTTCAAGTCAATCAAATTTGTTAGAGAGATTACATTTTTAATTCCCTCATGCTTTTTAATCGCCTGTGAAAGGTCGTACCAATCATTAAAATTCTCTAATTTATATAAGTCAGGCGACTGGTATCCAATCACCATAAGGCTACCATCTTCGCCAAATAATTTTCTGAAACGTTGATATTCTTGTTCGATTGGGTCGTTTGCTGGAAGAATACGGGCAAATTCATAAGATAATTGGATTCGGCTAGCCTGATACCCCATGTAAATGGTTGATACGATAATTAATCCAATCCAAAATAATCTATTTCGGATGATTAGTTCTGCGATTTTATTCCACATATAGTGTAATGTTAAATGATGATTGAGCCTTTTTTAAAATCACTGTTTGTATGCGATACTTCAAAAAGGCGGCGTTCAGTGATTTGGCTTATTCCTAACTGTAAAAATAAATTGTATGTCTGAAGAGTTCAGTTGTATTACCCAAAATTCATGGAGCATTGATGTCGATATAATATTGGGTTAATAACTGATAGGGAATGAGAAGAAATATATTACTTAACGCAAATGAAGGATAAAATCTTATGAGTGCGTGTTGGCAATGAAACTTCAGACCAAAGCCTAGTTTGTCAAAGTCGTGTAAGATTTTCACAAAGCTTTCAAAACATTTCGAAAAACTCAACGCTATGTCGTCAAAATAGCTATCGGTTTGTTCTAGCGAAATGTTTGCCGCTAGTTTACTTTCAATCTGATATTGTAACACAATCTTACCCGTAATGCCATAACTCATCATTATTATAGCGAGCATCATAGCAAAGGCGGGCAATATGTTACTTTTAAAATATATCATGATTTACTACAAAATTAGTGTAGATGTCGGTTTTGCCCAAAAAAATAGGACTTTTCCCTATTTTTCATTTTATATTTACAAAAAAAATACAAAAAATTAAATTTTATATTTTTAAAAAAACAAAAAAGACAGCCCATCACGAGCTGTCTTCTCTTATATATTTTGTATTTTTCTTATTTCTTTACCGAAAACTTATAAACCGTAGTTGTTTCATATGTTTCTCCTGGTTTCAATACAGTGCTTGGGAATTTTGCTTGGTTTGGAGAGTCAGGATAATGTTGCGTCTCTAAACACAAACCAAAACGGTGCTTGTACACTTTGCCACCTTTTCCTGTAATAGTACCATCCAAGAAGTTACCTGTATAAAACTGAATCGCTGGTTCGGTTGTGAATACTTCCAACACACGTCCGCTTGTTGGCTCATACACCGAAGCGGCCAATTTCAAGTTCTTCGTCGAGTCAGTTAATACCCAGCAGTGGTCATAGCCTAATCCAAATTTAATTTGCTCATCCTTCGCATCATTGATTCTTGCGCCGATTTTGAATGGCTTAGTGAAATCAAATGGAGTTCCAGCTACTGGTTTCAATTCACCCGTAGGAATCAACGTTGCATCTACTGGTAAGAATTTGTCAGCATTCAATGTTACTTCGTGGTCTAAGATATCGCTATCAAAACCACCTTTCAAGTTGAAATAAGCATGGTTTGTCAAGTTTACTACCGTTGCTTTGTCAGTAGTCGCTTTGTAGTCGATTTTCAAAGAATTATCTTTTTGCAAAGTATAAACCACCTCTACCGACAAGTTGCCTGGATATCCTTCTTCGCCATCTTTTGCGGTGTATGTCAATTTCAATGATGGTTCTTCACCTTCGATTGGCGTAGCTTTCCAAAGTACTTTATCAAATCCTTTCAAACCGCCATGCAAAGCATTTGGTCCGTTATTTTTAGCTAGAGAGTAAGCTTTTCCATCTAAAGTAAATTGTCCTTTGGCGATACGGTTGCCATAGCGACCAATCAAAGCGCCGAAATATGGAACACCTTTCTGATAACCCGAAAGTGAATCGCAACCAAGCGTGATATCATCAAATTTTCCATTTTTATCTGGAGCTGTCCAAGAAACGATTGTACCACCAAAATCAGAAATTTGAACGGTAGTTCCTGCGGCATTGTGCAAGGTGTAAAGCGTAGCTTGTGTGCTATCAGAAACTTTTCCGAAAGCCGATTGTTCGATTTTCAAGCTATCAGAAGTTCCTTGAGTAGATTCAGATTTTTTACTTTCGCAAGCCCACAACAAACTGGCTGTCAATAAACTTGCTACGAGGAGATTGTTTTTTTCATAGTTTTTTTACTGTAAAATGGAAAAATTTGGGTTATCAAGAATTATATCGGATGTCGGATTTTTGATTTCGAATTGATAAAAATTCTCATATCTTGAAATCAAAAATCCTATCCAAAATTGTCTATTTTTTAGTAATAATTCAAAACGCCGCACTCTTCTTTCTTCACGCAATTAGTTCCACTTTCCTGCCATATCTTTCATAAACTTCTCAAGACCACTATCAGTCAAAGGATGTTTAAGTAATGCCAAGATAGCACTTAATGGACCAGTCATCACATCTGCACCAATTTCAGCACATTGAAGAATATGCACAGGGTGACGAATAGATGCCGCTAGAATTTCTGTTTCGAAACCATAATTATCATATATCGTGCGAATTTGCTCGATTAATTTAGTTCCATCAAAAGAAATATCATCTAAACGTCCCACAAATGGCGAAACATAAGTAGCACCAGCTTTTGCGGCTAACAAAGCTTGTCCCGCTGAAAACACTAAAGTACAGTTTGTCTTGATGCCCTTATCAGAAAAATAGCGAATCGCACGGATACCATCTTTAATCATGGGTACTTTTACCACGATTTTTTCATCCAATGCCGCAAGGATTTCACCTTCAGCAATCATGCCTTCATAATCTGTTGAAATTACCTCAGCACTTACGTCGCCATCTACAATCGCACAAATGGCTTTGTAATGAGCAATAATATTGTCTTTACCACTGATACCTTCTTTGGCCATCAATGATGGATTGGTTGTTACACCATCCAAAACACCTAAGTTTTGTGCTTCTTGAATTTCCTGCAAATTGGCAGTGTCAATAAAAAATTTCATGTCAAATAAGTTTTAAAGTTGAAAACAGATTAAGGGTTGTGTAATCGGGTAGGCAAAACAATACGCTTGCAAACCCTTCGAATTCTTCCGCTTTGTGCGTCGTCGTAACAATGACAGCCTTCATTCCAGCATTGAGCGCCGTGCGTGCTCCTGTGGGCGAATCCTCAAATACCAAACACTGCTCATAAGGCACGTCCAATTGGTCGGCTACCTTAAAAAACACTGTCGGGTCGGGTTTACCTAAAGTCACATCACGATCGCAAACAATCGACTTGAAATAATGACGAATGTTCAAATTGTCTAACACAAAATCTACATTTTCGGCACGTGCAGCTGTACCAATTCCCATCGGAATACCAGCTTCATGAGCCGTTTGTAGTAATTGTGCTAATCCATCCACCAATCTGAGTTCAGGCAAAAACACCTCACGGTAAATCGCCTCTTTCTCAAATGAAATTTTATCACGCTCTTCAAAAGAGTATTGTTCTCCGAAAATACGCTGTAAAATTTCATCATTTTTGCCATGACATGTAGCGATAACTTCTTCCAAAGTCATTACTTTTCCCAGTTCGGCGAGTTTCTTTTGCCATGCACGGTGATGAACCATCATGTTGTCCACCATAGTTCCGTCCATATCAAAAATTAGAGCATTTTGCATCACCAATGATTTTTATTGTTTTAATAAAAACTCCAACTCTGCCTTACTTGCCTTAAATACCGTACCATGACGAGTACCCTTCGGAAAATGAACTTCTTCAGAAATATCTACCCAATTTTTTAGGTCTTTCGATTTCAAAGCTCCCATTTTGTGGCGTGTATATTGGTCGAAATATACAACCCAATCTTCACCAATTTTAGTTACCGTAGGCCCTTCAATCCAATCTAATTTTGAGATTGGCTCGGATGCAGGCGAAAAACCACTGTTCAAATGTTTGCTCAAAGCAAGCTTCAAATTCTTTTTTACAGGGTTTTTGGTCTCATCTTTCATAATCATAGCATATTTTTTCTTGGAAACTTGAAAAATTGATACGTCAATTACGTTGAAACCAGGGTCGTAAAACAAGCGAGTAGGGGTAAAGGTTTTGAAATCCTTCGTTGTAGTCGAATACATACGGTGGTTGTATTTGCCATCGCCTTTGCCACCTTCAGTACTAGGAAATCTATCAGGAATCGTAGTAGCCCAATAAATCAAATATTCTTTGGTTTTGGCATCATAATTAATCTCTGGAGCCCAGCAGTTGAGCGCCGTTGGCTCATGTGACATCACAGGGATAAATTGTTGTTCTGACCAATGCACCAAATCTTTCGAACGTGCATAGCCAATACCAAGATCATTCCAAGAAACTGTCCATACCATGTGAAAGTAACCATCTGGACCTTTCAAAATACAAGGATCACGCATGAGCTTGTCTTTGCTAACAGTTGGACGTAAAAATGAACTATCTTTTTTCAAAGCAGTCCAATTGTAACCATCATAACTATAAGCCAAATGCAAACCATCCTGACCATTATCTCTAAAAGAAGAAAACAAATAGACATCTTTTTGTGCCATAGATGTTGTTCCAAGTCCAAGAAGTAATCCAAGAAGGAGTCCTAAAAAAATCGAATTTTCATATCAATAACTGAAATATTGGGTGGGGATAAGTTTTGAGTGATTTATTGAATTAGTGGTTTAGTGATTTTTTGAAATTTGTATCCATGGTTAGGAGTACTCACCATGGATACAAATTCATTTTCAAATTATAAAATCGATAATCCTACCAGAAAATTGTGTAAATCAATACAACAACGGCAGTAATTAATAGTGCGCCAAAACGGAACGCTTTATCTGACTTAAACCAGCTGCTATCCACAACAAAAGCTTTTGGATGGTCTTTCCCTTTTGATTCAATTAAACTGATAACAACAGTTACCAGCGCACAAATCCAGAATACAACACCCATACGGTTAAGGAAAGGCATATCTGGTGCTTGCACTTTCAAGAATGCCGACATTGGAATACTCAAAATAGTCGCTGCTAAGGCACCGTTGGCAGTAGCTTTTTTCCAGAAGAAACCTAACAAGAAAATTGCCAAGATACCTGGAGAAATAAATCCTGTGTATTCTTGAATGTATTGGAAACCTTGACCTAAGTTTTTCAACAATGGACTAATAGCCAATGCAATCACAAAAGAAACGACAATAGATACACGACCCAACCATACCATTTGCTTTTCGTTGAGGTCTGGTGCAAAGAATTTCTTATGAATATCCAAAACGTAAATCGTTGAGATACTGTTGGCTTTTCCTGCCAATGATGCTACAATCGCTGCGGTTAGTGCTGCAAACGCCATACCTTTCAAACCTGTAGGAAGGATGTTCAATAAAACTGGATAAGCGTTATCTGGTTTTACAATACCGCCTTCTCTAATTCCTTCGACAATTGCCATATCTGCATTTTCTTGGAATAGTACATACGCTGCCAAGCCCGGCAATACCACGATAATCGGCATTAGCATTTTGAGGAATGAAGCAAACAACAAACCCGAACGAGCCGTTTTCAAATCTGCACCCAAAGCACGTTGCGTGATATATTGATTACAACCAAAATAATTCAGGTTTACAATCCATTGACCTCCAACAATAAACATCAACAAGCCAGGCAATTGATTATAAGCATCAATCATACCGCCTTGACCGTCATGCACTTGATATTGTCCTTTAGCAAAAATCATGTGTAAATGGCTATCAGCTTTATCCTTAATCAAACTCAATCCTTCAAAAATACCTGCGCCCGAGCCCACTTTTGCAGAAAGTAAATCTAAGGCTAAGTAAGTCGTTGCCAAACCACCTACAACCAAACAAACCACCTGAATTACGTCGGTATAACCAATTACTTTCATACCACCAAGGGTAATAAAAATCGCAAAAATGGTCAAGAAAGTTGCACAAGCCATAAAACTAAAGCCTGTCATTGTTTCAAGACTCAATGCACCCAAGTAAATGATGGATGTTAAGTTTACCAAAATGTACAAAAACAACCAAAACACCGCCATAATCGTACTGATACGATTGTCGTAACGACTTGCCAAAAATTGCGGCATCGTGTAAATATTATTTCGGATATACATCGGTAAAAAGAATACCGCAATCAAAATCAGCGAGAAAGCCCCCACCAATTCGTACACCGAAATAGCAATACCTAATTGAAAAGCCTGTCCACTCATGCCTATAAACTGCTCGGCGGAGATATTTGAGGCAATAATTGACGAACCAATAGCCCACCATGTAAGTGAACCTTCCGCCAAGAAAAAGTCTTTTGAGTCAGCAGTTTGCTTACCCTTATTTTTGTAAACCCAATAACCGTAGCTCGCCACGATTACGAAGTAAACAAAGAAAATAATGTAGTCGAGAGATTCTAATCCGAGCTTCATAGATTAATAGAAGGAGATAAAAGATGGTGAGGCGTCACCAAAGGATTTCAGGTTTAATTTGAAAATTTCATTGCTGTACTGAATTGAGAATGAAAAATTAGTACATAGACACCTTCGTAATCTTCTCAATTCAGCACGCTTCATTATTTTATAGTGTTTGACTTGCAGGTTGTCCTGCTATTGGTTTCTATTTTTCAAAAACCAATAGCAGTAATATGGGTACTTTTAGAGAAATGCTTTCGAATTTTTAGTTTTCAAAACTCCGAAATCTAAACTTTTTCACTTCGCCTAGCAACCTTGACCGTAGTAAGCATTTTTGCCATGTTTACGTTCGTAATGTTTCAAACGCAAAGTGTCCTTGATGCGAGGAGTGTTAGGGTTAATCTGTAATGTCAAATAAGCCATACGTGCGACTTCTTCGAGAACAGCTGCGCTATAAACTGACTTTTCAGCGGTTTTTCCCCAAGTAAAAGGACCATGATTTTGTAAAAGAACCATTTCCATTTCTTTGTAAGAAAGACCTTTATCAGCAAAACAGTTGAAGATTTGATTACCAGTTTCAAATTCATAATCACCTTCAATCATTTCGTCAGTCAACACAGGAGCACATGGAATATCTTGGTGAGTATGATCCGCATGCGTAGTTCCGAAGATAGGAATGTCCAAACCAGCTTGTGACCAAGCCACAGCATAGGTACTATGTGTATGTGTAATTCCACCGATACCTTCCCAATTTTTATATAACTGAGCATGTGTTTTGGTATCTGAAGAAGGACGCATTTTGCCATCTACTACTTTGGCATCATAGTCCATAATAACGATATCCTCAAGTTTCAAAAACTCATAAGGCACACCACTTGGTTTGATAGCAAACACCGCTTGCGAACGGTCAACAGCACTTACATTACCAAAAGTAAAAAGCACCAAACCCAGTTTAGGAAGCTGCATGTTTGCTTCATAACATTCCTCACGTAGAGATTGATAAGTCATGATTGTAATTAATTTTAGGTAAAAGACTCGCCAGAGGTTTCTAGCGAGTTTTTACAATTGTATAGTAAAAGCTTTATTATTTCAGCTCCAATACTACTACCGAAGTAGCAGGTAATTTTACTTTAAGCGTACCACCAGAAATACTTGCCCCTGTGAAAGTTGTTGGTTTTACTTTTTCAGGATTGTCAAAAGTATTGTGGTCTTGAACTTTAGCCGATGTCAATACACGCCCTGTAACAGCTTTGGCTGTGATTCCTTTCAAATTGATTGAAATTTCTTGCCCTTTGTTAATGTCAATGTTCGTCAATGATATATGTACTACACCTGCTTGGTCTTTTGAAGCCGAAACCGAAACTGCTGGTAATTTTTCAGTGCCAAACACATAGTCATTCGACTTTATTTCAACTGGAATATTAGTTGCATCTTGGTGTACATTGTACATTTCCATGACGTGGTAAGTTGGAGTCAAAATCATTTTTTCCTCCTTCGTTAACACTACCGCCTGCAATACGTTTACGATTTGAGCCAAGTTTGCCATTCTTACACGCTCAGAATGTTTGTGGAAAATATTCAATGTAGCACCCGCTAACACCGCATCACGCATCGTATTCTGTTGGTACAAAAACCCTGGATTTGTTCCTTGCTCTACTTCGTACCAGCCACCCCATTCGTCAACTACCAATGCCACTTTCTTTTTAGGGTCATACTTATCCATAATAGCGGTATGCTTTTGGATTAGCTCATCCATAAACAAAGCCTGTTGCATCGTTTTGAAATAATGTTCTTCAGTAAAATTGGCTGCTGGACCTTTTTTGTCCCAGTTAATCACCGAGTAATGGTGTAATGCAATACCCTCCAACATGTGATGAGGAATATCACGCATCAAAACCTCTGTCCAATTATAATCCTTCGAGTTAGCACCAGAAGCAATTCTGAACAACTTCGAACCGTTATCCCAATCCGTCATAAAAGTGGCGTATTGACGATAAATGTTGGCATAGTATTCTGCCTTCATGTTACCACCGCAACCCCAAGCTTCGTTTCCGACACCCCAGTATTTTACTCCCCAAGCTTTATCTTGACCATTTTCTTTACGCAAATTTGCCATTGGACTCACGCCATTATGGTTTACATATTGAACCCAGTCAGACAATTCTTTTACAGTACCACTACCCACGTTTCCAGCCAAATAGGGTTCTGTACCTAATTCTTTACACAAATTCAAAAAATCATGTGTCCCAAAGCTATTATCCTCTGTCACACCGCCCCACCAAGCATTCACTATCGATGGACGTTGTTTTTTAGGACCAATACCATCTTTCCAGTGATAAGTATCTGCAAAACATCCCCCTGGCCAACGAAGATTAGGAATCTTCATTTTTTTCAAGGCCTCAATGACATCCTTACGAGCACCGTTGATGTTAGGAATTTTTGTATTGTTTTCACCTACATACAAACCTCCATAAATACAAGCCCCCAAATGTTCAGCAAAGTGACCATATATCTGGCGGTTGATTTGTGTTTTGGCTTGCGAGGCATCAAGCGTTACTTCATTTTGAGCAAATCCTTGTAATGACATAGCTGCAAGCGCTAATGTCGAAATCCATTTTTTCATAGTTTAGTTAATTAATTTAGGAGGATAGTTTGTTTGCAGTCGACAAAGTAGTGAGTCTGTTTGATTCTAAAACAAAACCCTACATTATCAGTTCTTTGGTATTTGGGCGAATAATGCGTATAACACCATTCGCCCAAAACTGCTTATTTGTATGCTACTTCATTCCAACGCAATTCATTTTTAAGATTGCGTAACTGAGTATCTTTATTAATTACTACCAACTCAACACCAAACATATCCGCTAAATCCTCGATATATTCAGTTGTAAGGTTTTGGCTAAATACGGTGTGGTGAGCGCCACCTGCCAAAATCCAAGCAGCACATCCTGTTGCCATATCTGGTTGTGGTTTCCACAATACGCGCGCTACAGGTAATTTTGGTAATTCTTCTGTTACATCTACGCCATCTACTTCGTTTACTAAGATTCTGAAACGGTTACCCATATCGATCAAAGAAACGTTCAAGGCTGCACCAGCACCACCATTGAATACCAAACGTACTGGATCTTCTTTACCGCCAATTCCTAATGGATGTACTTCACATTTTACAGCACCTTTCGCAATACTTGGACAGATTTCTAACATGTGTGCACCCAATACCATTGGATTAGCTGGATCGAAATGATAAGTATAATCTTCCATGAAAGAGTTACCACCTTCTAAACCACTCGCCATAAACTTCATCACACGAACCATAGCAGAGGTTTTCCAGTCACCTTCGCCACCGTAACCATAGCCAGCAGCCATCATACGTTGTGAACCGATACCCGGCAATTGCTTCATACCATACAAATCTTCGAAGGTATTGGTATAAGCACCAAAGCCACCATCTTCCAAGAATGCTTTCAAACCAAGTTCGATGCGAGCAGCTTCAAACAAAGAGGCACGCATAGCACCACCTGCTTTCAATGAATCCATTACTTGGTAAGTATCTTCGTATTCTTTTACCAATTGATTGATTTCAGCATCAGAGAATTGGTTGATTACCTTTACTAAATCACCAACACCATGTGTATTTACAGCAAAACCAAAAGTCATTTCAGCACCTACTTTATCGCCATCGGTTACTGCTACCTGACGCATGTTGTCACCGAAACGAACTACTTTCAAACGTTGCATTTCAAAACGACCTGCCGCTACACGTGCCCAAATATTGATTTTTTGTAACACATCTTCTTGCTGCCAGTGACCAACCACTACTTTACGGCTCAAACGCATACGAGACATAATGAAACCAAACTCACGGTCACCATGTGCCGATTGGTTGAGGTTCATAAAGTCCATGTCGATGCTCGACCAAGGAATATCACGGTTGAACTGTGTATGCAAGTGCAACAATGGTTTTTTCAAAATATTCAAACCACGAATCCACATTTTTGCAGGAGAAAAAGTGTGCATCCATGCGACAATACCAATACAGTTAGGAGCAAAGTTTGCTTCTTGACAGATATTATAAATCTCATCTGGTGTTTTCACCACTGGCTTGAAAATCACATTTACAGGGATAATCGAAGATGCTTGGAACGAGTCCGCAATGATTTTCGAATGTTCATCTACCTGACGAAGTGTTTCTTCACCGTATAAATGTTGGCTACCTGTTACGAACCACACTTCTAATGGCAAACCGCCAAATGTTTTTAAATTACTCATTGTTCTGATTGTCTTGATGTTTTAATTTTTTGGAACTAGATTTGGCAATCGGCTATCGGCAGTCGGCTATCGGGAAAAACTGAAAGCTGACTGCTGAATGCCGACTGCTATTTATATATTCTCCTCGATATACTGTCCGATGCCTAGGTATCTTTGATAAAGTGCTTCGTAGATAGGCACAACTTCTGGACGAGGTTCGTAAGTTGCATCAAATGCTGAAGCCATATTTTTCTGTGCTGAAGCCATATCTGGATATACACCAGCTGCGACTGATGCACAAATTGCAGCACCCAAAGCACAAGCTTGGTCTGAACTCGCTACTTTAATCGGCATATTCAATACATCTGCCAAAGTTTGCATAACAAATGGTGATTTTTTGGCTACTCCACCAATGGCAATTACTTGCTTAATAGGTACACCTTCTTGTTGGAAACGGTCAGAAATAGCTCTTGCACCAAAAGCCGTTGCCTCTACTAATGATTTGAAAATCTTCACAGCATCACTACCTAAATTCAAACCAATAATACCTCCTTTGAGTGTATGCTTAGCGTCAGGAGTACGACGACCATTCATCCAGTCAACAGACACAATATCGGTAGCTTTGACAGGTAATTCTGAGGCCTTTTCTGAGAGATAAGGAATCAACTCAGCACTAAGTTTGTCGGCAGCTTCCTGACCCAATAAATCACGCACAGGTCCAACAATCACTTTTTGGAACCAAGCATACAAATCACCAAAAGCCGATTGCCCTGCTTCCATTCCTAACATACCCGGAATAATAGAACCATCTACCTGACCACAAATACCACGAATCAACAAATGTCCAATTTCCTCGTTTGGCGCTACCAACATATCGCAAGTAGACGTTCCGATAACTTTACACAAAGAATAAGGCTGAATATCTGCCCCAACTGCCCCCATGTGACAATCAAAAGCGCCTACACCAATTATTGCTTTATCAGAAATACCAAGTTTATCAGCCCATTCTTTTGAGATGATACCCATACTATTGTCTGAAGTATAAGTCTCGCTAAAAAGTCTATCTCTTAATCCGCCCAAAAGTGGATCTAATTTTGTCAAAAATTCTTCAGAAGGAAGTCCTTCAAATTCTTGGTGCCAAAGCGCTTTATGTCCTGCGGCACAACGGCTTCTTTTCATCGCAATTGGGTCGGTATTGCCTGTTAGTACAGCCGAAATCCAGTCACAGTGTTCTACCCAAGAATAGGCCTTTTCACGAATGGTTTCATCTACGCGTAGGGTACGAAGGATTTTTGCCCAAAACCATTCTGATGAATAAATTCCTCCAACATATTTTGTAAAATCGGTATCCCAATGATGTGCTAAATGATTGATTTCTTCAGCTTCGGCATTTGCAGTATGATCTTTCCAAAGAATAAACATCCCATTCGGATTTTCAGCAAACTCAGGTAACAAAGCCAAAGGTGTACCGTTTTGGTCAACGGCCACAGGAGTAGAACCTGTAGTATCTACCGAAATACCTACAATATTTTGTTTTACCTCATCGCTCAAACCTTCTAATGCACCAGCTATCGAATTTTGTAAACCCTCCAAATAATCCAAAGGGTGTTGTCTAAACTGCGATAAAGCTGGATCGCAATACAAACCTTGCTTCCAACGTGCATAATAGTGAACGGCTGTACCTACTTCTTCGCCTGTTGCGGTATTTACTACCAATGCTCTTACCGAGTCTGTTCCGTAATCAACTCCGATTACATATTGATTTTTCATTCGTTGAATATATGTTTAAAGCCGAGCTGAAATCAGCCAAATGCGTTAAATTGACACAATTTTATATTTCAAAAAAGCGAATAAGTACTTTTTCTTATAAACCTTCTGTTATTTCCCTAAGCACAAGTTATTTATAAAATACTCATGACCTATTCAGGTTTATATGGATTCACTTATTCGCTCTTGGTACTTTCGGATTTTAGACTTTAAAATCAGATACAAAATAATGAAAAGCATTAAACTGTCTCTGATATTTCTCTTGGTCTAGTTTATACAAAATCGCCTTCTTGGTCGCCGAGTTTTCGTTTTTTTCACCTGTATCTATCAACAATTTAGTCGATAGAATTTTGCGGCTAAAATTACGACGGTCCAGAGGTGTATCATAAATCGCTTCATAGAGTTTTTGCAATTGAGGAATCGTAAATTTCTCAGGCAATAACTCAAATCCAATAGGATGCAATGCCGCACGATACCGCAATCTTTCGAGTGCCAAATCAACCATATTACTATGGTCAAAAATCAAATCTGGACGGTCTTTCAGACTAATCCAAAAAGCATTTTGTGCCTTGGCTGCATCCTGACTATGTGCGTGGATATTAATCAAAGCAAAAAAACAAACCGAAACTGTTCGCTCCACGGGGTCACGATTGATTTCGCCAAAAGTTTTAATTTCTTCGAAATATATATCTTTCAAACCTGTCAAGTCATACAAAATACGGTTGGCCGCCACCTCCAAATCCTCATCCTCATTCAAGAAACCACCCATCAATGACCACTTGCCACGCTCAGGTTCAAAATCACGTTTGATTAATAATAACTTCAACTCTTCTCCATCAAACCCAAACACAATACAGTCTAGAGCCAAAAGGATTCGAGTACTATGATTATATCTTGCTAGCATTCTTTGTTATAGTTTTTATAAAGCTTTGGGCTTTGTCATAAATAGCCTGATTACTCTCAGAAAATGGTTATTCGTTTAACTTAAAGTAAAAATATGATGCTTATAAAGATACTTTTTACTTTAAAAATTCGAAATAACTTATTTTCACTTAAAAAAGGACTAAAAATGAGGAAATTATTTCAAATTTATTCCTTTCTATCGAAGTGAAAGGGAATCAGCGATTCCCCCACTATATACTATTTATGAAATACAAATCGCTATGATTATTCAAAACGTGTTATTATGACACAATTTTAAATCAAATATTTGATTAATACAAAAAATAATAAGAAAAATTTATAAGATTATTAAAATTACCTACGATAAACCTCTGTATACAAATGACTTGTGTACTCCCACAAGTAAAAAAAAGCGCCTTGGTTTTTCAAACTTAACTGCCTCTACTCATTCCCACGTGAGGAGAGGCCAAGCATTTTTAAATTTCAAATTAATCAAAGCAAACTTTGACTTTCCTTCATCTGAAGCGTCGTAGAAATGTACAGAGGTAATAAGTTTTTTTCCGTCACGTAACAAACCCACATGTCCAGGCCCCAGTTTAGTACCCTGACTACGAAGCAAAACCGTGCCACCACCTTCAGTAAGTTTGCGACCCGATTGGTCAACAAATGGCCCTAGAGGACTTTCTGAACGACCCACCACGATATAATAAGTACTATTCAAGCCTTTACAACATAAGCCATTATTTACAAAAAGATAGAAATACCTTCCTTCACGAATCAAACAAGAAGCTTCCCAATCTGATTCGCGGCCACCAGCCAATGGGGTAATAGATGCCCCCACTTTTACTTTACCAGTTAAGGTATCTAGCTCTACGCCAGCAATACCCGCATGAAAAGACCCATAGGTCATATACACTCGACCGTCTAAATCTTTCAAAATGCTAGGATCAATGGCATTAAAATCTTTTTTGTCTAGTGATTTTACGACCACACCTTGGTCATCCCATCCGTAATTGGGACTGTCTGGATTGAGGCTCGATGAGGTTACCAATCCAATAGCAGAAGTCGGTGAGCCGAAGGTTGAACATGAGTAATATACATGATATTTTCCATTCATAAAAATCACATCAGGTGCCCAAAAATGCCCTTTAAAGCCTCGTACAGTGCTATCTATCCAAGCAGGATGTTCTCCCTTTTTAAATATGGGAGGCGTTTTAGTTTCCCAATGTTTCAAATCTTTTGAAAATGCTGGCGTGATTCCCCAACCTGTTGAAAAGTACCAAAACTTGTCACCATCCTTTATAATAGTACTTGGGTCGTGAGAATAAGGATGCGAAGTTTGAGCAAAAGCGATTTCATATTGGCACCACATCAGCAATGCCATACAACCAATATAAATAGATTTCATTTTTGAGAAATTGAAAAAAGAAGGGGAAAATCATAACAATTTTCCCCGCAAACTAAAGCAGATTTTAAAAGATAGATTAAAGCGTTTTTATCCTTACTACATAAAATGAATACGGTGCCAGTTCGAGACTTACTTTTTTAGTCTTGGCATTCACCACAATTTTCTTTTCAGTAGGACTTACTTTTAGCGCCTCTTCAAACGTATTTACTGCATTTGGATCACTTTGCATCATGATCAACTTAGCATTTGGATCCAATTTTTTCACACCATCCAATTGTATTTCACGCACTTGTGCTTGATTGTTATTGTTCGCAATTTTCAAGATAATCTCATTACTTGCCTTATCCCAACTAGCCGACGCATACAAACTATCTTGTCCAATCAATGGTTGATTATTTTGAGTCATTGATAAAACGTGAGTGCCTTTATTTAAAGAATACAGTTGCTGAACATAATAACTTGGTGTACCAAAAGATTGTAGGTTATCAACCCAAATCAAATCAGGATTCCACTGCCAACCATCCACGTGTGCAAATAACGGGGCATAAGACGCCATTTGAACCACAGCCGCATTACGTTCCAAACCAGTCATAAATGCCGCTTCTGAGAGCGCAGCTCTCCATGTGTTACGATTGCTGGAAGGAGCACCATTATTAGTATGAGATGCATACTCACCTGCAAAAACCTTCGAACCATTGCGGTCATAACTATCATAACGACCTGCATTTTTCAAGAACCATTCTGGTGCACGGTAGTAATGCTCGTCGATAAAGTCGGCATTCATAGCACGCAATTCTTTATTCAAATAGTCAAAACGGTCGCCGTTAGGGTCGGTACCAGAGCTATTTATCAATTTAAAATTAGGATACTTTGCTTTGATAGCTTTGGTAAAAATCTTCAATCGCTCAATGTACTGTGGTCCCCAGTTTTCATTACCGACACCCATCATTTTCAGATTAAAAGGCGCTGGATGCCCCATTTGAGCACGCACTTTTCCCCAAGTCGTATTGATATCACCATTGGCAAATTCAATCAAATCTAAAGCATCTTGCACATACGGTTCGAGTTGATCCAAAGGCACGACTTCCGCAGAGTTGAACTGACAAGCCATACCGCAGTTAAGGATTGGAAGTGCTTCAGAACCAATATCTTCTGCCAATTGTAAATATTCGAAAAATCCTAAACCGAATGTTTGGAAGTAATCTGGGGCTGCACGGTGCGCAAATTCGATATTCCAACGGTTCATAATTAATTGGCGCTCCTCGATTGGTCCAATCGTTTTTTCCATTGATAACGGTTATTCAAATCAAAGCCTTCGACAATACAACCTCCAGGAAAACGAATAAAGCCAGGTTTTAAATCGGCCAACTTCTGAATCATATCGGCACGCATCCCTCCAGGGCGTCCTTTCCAGGTATCTTCTGGAAAAAGCGAAATCATATCTAAGTCAATTTGACCATTTCCTTCAAACCAAATACGGAATTTTCCCTTTGCCTCAGTTGCTGTAGATTTAAAACTAACGGCTTGCTTATGCCATTGTCCATCGGTTTGGGAAGGACTAAGGGTGCCTTCTCCAATTACTTGTCCTTTGGCATCTAATAACTCTAAATGAAGCTTGACAGGACTTCCAGACTGACGATACATCACAGAAAAATCATATCTCAATCCATTTTTGATACCCATTCCGCGGAAGCCCTCATTGGTTAGACCAAGGTCACCTTTTTGTGCATTTTCAACCTTGATTGTTACAAAACGAGGGTTTGCTGTATTTTTGTCTGCACGATTCTGAATCAAAACCTCTCCTTCATGAAAAGTTTTGCGCTCAATTTTCCAACCCATCAATGGTTTTTGGAATTCGAATGAGCGATTTTTTACCAATTCGGCATAAATACCACCATCGGCACCGAGATTGATATCTTCAAAAAATATCCCCCACATAGTAGGTTGAATTTCAGAAACTGGTTGGGCAACATTCACCTTTATCGGACTTGGTGCTTGTGCTTGTGCCAACAAAGTGGTAGCCATAAATAAGCTAACGGTCTTTATTATACGGTTCATACAAATAGATAAATGGGATAAGTTAATGTTTCGAATGTATATTGTTTTTATAGAATACTATGTAAAAATTATTGGTTAAGCTTAAGGCCTAGAGCGGGTAAAATCTATTTAATCAATTGCAGATGTAAAATATTGATAATTAAAATTTACATTCACAACTCACAATTCAGCACTAATACTTATAGGGTAATATTTTAGTCTTTGATTATTTTCTGCTACCACCAAATAAGACTTCTGAGCACCACGAATGAGTTGAAACGCCTTTACATCACCTCTTAAGTATATACCCTGATAACCAATAGGTTGGGGTAAAAATCTCTTCTGCTTTGTACCCAACAAAACCAATCCGTAACTAGCATCAATTCTCCCCGTGGTTATTTCGGTTTGAAATTCATTTCCTGCCAAAATCAAATCTAGCATTCCATCAGTATTGACATCAGTAGCTTCGATAGCGTTAATAGGAGCCATTTGAGCCTCAATTGGCAAGTCGTGCGTTACAAATTTCCCAGCTTGATTTTCAAGCCAAACACTTTGCCCATAATCACAGCTCAAATCTATTAGTGATTCTTTGCCGATGTGTTCTATCAGCTCGCTCATCGTCGTTTCAGAAAAATCAAGGTGCAATAGGAATTTCTTTTTTATCGTGGGCGTTTGTTCCGCAAATTGATTGCGGTCCAAATCGGGATACAATTCAAAATTTCCTGTTTTGTTTTTCAAAAAGTAGGCAGGAAGCAGCTCATTCGTGCCGTTATTATCAATATCCTTCGCAAAAAGATGATAAGGTCTTGTTTCAGAAATATGATATTTTTGATTGAGTCCCCAATTTCCTAACACCAAATCTTGGTCTCCATCGGCATCTAAATCCTTTGCGATTATACTTCGCCACATACCTCTCCTATGAGTCAACTCGCTAGTTTGAGTATCTAAACTTAATTTCCCATGTTGATTTTTGAAAAATTGAACGGAAGTCCATTCTCCTACGATTACTAAATCCATCTGATTATCGTGATTGTAATCTGTCCAAACTGCCCCTGTAATCATTCCAGCATACAGAAGGTCTGGTGCTAATTGAGCGGTTTGTTCTTTAAAAAAGCCATTTTGGTTAATCAATAAATAACTCTGAGGAAGTTGAGGAAAATGTTCGGCATCAAGTCGACCACCTACAAAAATATCTTGGTCGCCATCATGGTCTACGTCTGCAACTGCTAAGGTAGTACAAAAAGTTTGAAGCTGTGCAGGGATTGCCATTAAATTCTGCTGAAAATTGCCTTTCCCATCATTTAAAAATAATTGTACCGAACTGTGATAGCCTCTTGGGTACTCGGTACTTCCACCTGCCAGAAGCAAATCCAAATCGCCATCGTTATCGGTATCTACCAAAACTGAAGCCAAATCTTCTTGCAATTTTGAGGTTTGTTTGAATACTTGTGATTTAAAGTTTCCAGACTTCAGTTGAATGTAAAAACATCCATTTTGACGAGAAGCTCCTCCTACAAAAAAGTCTTCGAGCCCATCTCCATTGACATCACCCTTGGCTAGGCACGGTCCCAATTGTGAATATTTTTGAGGTTGTAATCGACGATTGTAATAGTCAAAAAATGGTGTTTCTTGATGAATAAAATCAAGTCCAATACCTTTATCTTCAAAGAACTTTGTATGAATATCTACTAACTCATTAGCATCACTTTCTTTCAAAAGTAAGCTCGTATCTACTTTTACTCGAAAAAGTTTTTGTACTTTTTGACTTGGCCAAGTTACTATTAATGAATCAATTAGACTAGATTCTCCTAACCCAACATGTAAACGATTTTCGACAGAGGAAGCATATCCACGAACGGGCTGTTGTTCGAGCATCTGCACTTTACCTTCAGTATAAAATTCAACCTTTGTACCAAAACCATCTAGATTTCCTTCATTTCCTTTTAAGGTAATCGTTAAAAAGTGAGCCTTATTAGTATCATCATTTAGGGTATTTTGATAGAGAAAAGCCTTTTGATTAGTATTATTAATCACCAAATCTAAATCACCATCATTGTCGAAATCGGCATAGGCAGCGCCATGCGAAATAGAAGGATTTTCTAGTCCAACCTCTTGTGTGATATCTTCAAATTGAAGGTTTTGAGTATTTTGAAAGAAAAAATTATTCAACTTAACAGGTCCAAACTCATCCAATTTTTTTCGTAAATCATGAATACTTTTTGTATCAAAAGTATTTAAACTATTGCTTCCGCCGCCAAACTGATAACTGCTTTGTTGAGCTTCTTTAGTAAAATTCAGAAAATCATTGTTTGTCAAATCCTTAGCCAAACCATTAGTGATATGTAAATCTTTCCAGCCATCATTATCAAAATCAGCACACAGCACGCTCCAACTCCAATCCGTTTCGGCTACTCCTGCCAAATTACCTATCTCACTAAAAATAGGTATTTGTTGTTGGTTCACAAGTTGATTTCCTCGATGAAGCTGTAACATATTCCGTGAAAACTCAGGTTGATATCCTAGTTTTCGTTGCATATCGTACTTCTCAGGACTAAATCCCAATGCCATCATCTTTTTGCGCTCATTGGTTGGCGGGAGCATATCCAAAACCATGATATCAGGTGACAAATCATTATTCAAATCTGCGGCATCAACTCCCATACTATTATAACTTTGATGCTGGGTAGCTTGAGCTATTACATTTTTGAAAGTTCCATTTTGTTGATTTAACCACAGTTTATCATTGCTGAGATAATCATTGGCCACATAAATATCAGGATAGGTATCCTGATTAAAATCGGCAACGGTTACTCCCAAGCCATAACCATCCTCCAAAATACCTGTCTGCTGAGATACATTCTGAAAAACAGGATGTCCTAATTTCTTATCAAAACCAATATTTTGATAAAGGTGGTCAGCGGCAGGCGATAATCCTGAGGAGTCAGGCACCACAAGTTTATTTGGTTGAGGATTAAACAACTGGTGGTTCAATACATATACATCCAAATCGCCATCTTTATCATAATCTAAAAAACAAGCTTGTGTCGAAAAACCTTCATCAGCCAGTCCATAGGCTTGGGCTTCTTCCTTGAAAGTCAGGTTTTTCTGATTTATTAATAAAATATTCTTCCGATTCTGAGGATTTTTATGGTGTGAAACGCAAATATAAATATCCTGCCACCCGTCTTGATTAATGTCTACGATGCTCACACCTGTACACCAAGACAACTCTGGAATGTTAGCTTTCGTAGTGATGTCCTCAAATTGCATTGTTCCTTTATTCAAATACAAGCGAGGACGTACCTGACTACCCACAAAAATTACATCTTGCAAACCGTCATTATCGAAGTCGCCAACTCCCACGCCAGAGCCAATGTACATATATTCATTCGTGTAAAAATTCACCGAATCAGACTCTGTCAGCGTATTACTAAAATCAATATGTGACTGACTACTAGAAATAGAAACAAAATGTAAAGGACTTTTAGTCTTCTTTTGACATGAAGTAAATCCACCCAAAAAGATGAAAAACAGAAAGATATATCTTTTTGAAGTCGTCAAAAAAAATGTCTCATAAGCATTTGTCTATTATTTTAATGGGAAGGCAACGTTTCAGAAAGTTATTTCTTCTTTCCCCAGATAGCGGTCCCTTTATTATTCAAACCAGAAAAAAGAATAGTTTCCTTTTTATTTTCCCAATCGCGACCTCGTTCAACCAATACTTCGTCGGTAAAACCATTACTCCATTTCATAGTAAGCCAAGGCGCTGAATATGACCATGTATTGGCTGTGCTTCCATTAATACCACCATTGGCATCCAATGAAATAGTAGTAGCTACTTGAAAATCAGGAGAGTTTTGTTCTTTATCATACCCAGGAACCACTCTATATCCAAGAATAACTTGCTCCCAATTTCCTACCAAATTTTCTTTCGTAATAGCAGTGGTAAATTCTCCTGCATAGCGCTCTGGCGAAACCACTGGCCAACCATCTTTTGTCCAAAAGATTTTACGGACATGTAGAATCATAAAATTAATATCCTGTCCCGGGCGACCCTGATGTGCCATATAATACTGTCCAGCATTTTCGAAAACACTACAATGTGCCACTCCTTGCCAGCCCGCATGACCTGCAAACTGATAAGGCGCCAATATCATCGGACCATGGTCGATATCTTCATTGAGGTTACGTCCTTCAAAATCATAAAAAGGTCCTTCAGGAGAGTCTGAACGCCCTACTCGAACATTATATTTAGTAGCTAACCAGTCATAAGAAATAAATAGAAAATACTTTTTGAGTTCTTTATTATAAATTATTTCTGGGCCTTCGATATTACCATTGTATTGCCCATTGGTAAAACCACGATTCGCAATTCGTTTACCTTTATCACCTGCAACGAGTGGTAAACCAGTAGCAGGATTGAGTTTGAGCATATAAATACCATCCCAAGCCGAGCCATAATAAAAATAGTGTTCACCTGTTGGCGTAACCACCACTGTTGGGTCAATTGCATTAGTTTGGCGAGTATTGTCATTTTGAGACGTCACTACCAAACCTTGCTCTTTCCATGGTCCCAAGGGCGAGCTGGCGGTAGCCAATCCAATCACACTTAAACGAGGGTCACCAGAGGAAAGTGAATAATACAAACGAAATTCATTCCCTACTTTCATTATGTACGGCGCCCACAAAGAATTAAACGGTTGAATGCCTTTTTGCTTGATAAAGTTTGCCCCTAATGTTGGCAAACCATCAAATACCCAACCATAAAACTTCCATTCTATCAAGTCTTTTGACTGGCGAATCTGAATTCCCGGGCGAATATCTGTTCCGTAAGCTACGTCTGTATTGTAGCAATAATAGGTATCGCCTTCCTTGATAATTGATGGGTCATGTACATTGTAGGGTCCCCAACGCAAATAATTACTAGCAGCGGCCACATCTGCATAAGAGTCTTTGATAGAGTTTATATCAAAAGCTGGTGCTGTTGGGCTGGGATTAGGCGTAGGGGTTGGGGTGGACTCTACGGCACTTTTCGAGCAAGACCCAAGTCCTAACATGGTCAATATTAGAAGTATAAAAAAATATTTTTTTGTTGAAAAAAGCATAAGTCTACAGATTGAGGTACCGTATTGATGATTGAAAGGGTGGCATCAAATATTTTTTAGGTTTAGAGATAAGGCCTTATTTTTAGGAGTAAGCCATAGACAATAATCAGAATAAGTAATTTTTAAGAAACTCTTACTTTGTCCACTGCCTATAGCTTATTGTTATTTGAGCAATAATTAGAGTTGTGGTAAAACCCTAATAACCAGCATTTTGTTTAACACCAGGATTCGTATTTATCTCACGCTGCGGAATTGGATAAAACTCTCTACCTGCTTGATAAGTGTTAAACTCAGGGTCACGAAGCTTCAATTCTGCTAGCTTTGTGGCATCTTGTAGCCAACCCCAACGACGAATATCATCAAAACGGTGACCTTCCAAGCAAAACTCCAAAAGTCTTTCATGAGCTAATTGATCACGCATTTGTGCAGCAGTCATATTTGGCTTGGTAGTTGCTAAATTTGGTAACCCTACACGCGAGCGAACTCGTTGTATGTACTGATAAGCTTGTGCGGTTTGTCCTGTTTCATTCAAACATTCGGCATACATAAGTAAAATATCAGCGTATCTCAAAATACGCTCGTTGATACCCGAACGCCAGTCAAACTCATCGGCTTTGGTTTCATCGTTTTCATATTTTCGACAGAACAAATCATTCAAATCGTTAGGATTTGTATAAAAAGTAGCAAAATCTTTTCCATACAATTTCATACCACCCGGTTTGTTATAGAAAATCGTTGCCTCCAAACGAGGGTCATCTTTTCCTGCGGCAGTTTTCTCCACTAAAAACTCGTTAAATACAGAGCGAGTAGGTTGCACATCTGTCCAGCCAAAACCACGTGGGCCATAAGTAATGGCACGACCCGAAACTGCCCCCCAGCCAGGAGCAGGCTCGCCACCCCAGTTCATATCTTTACCGCCAGCATCACGAGAAAATTGAACTTCAAACAATGATTCTTTATTATTTTCGGCAACTTCTGTAAAATTATCACGGTAATTAGGCATCAAATCGTAGACTCCTAAATCGATAACCGCCTTGAACTGTGTAGCGGCCTCGGTATATTTTTTAGTAAACAAATAAGCTTTTCCTAAAAACCCTAAAGCTGCTCCTTTAGTAGCGCGACCTGTTTGACCTTTATCGGGCCCCGCCACATTATCATAACTAACAGGAAGCAATTCAGAAGCCTTTTTTAAATCTGAAATTACTTGTGCCCAACCTTCCTCTGCGGTAGATTGTTTAACATAAAAATCAGCTGTACTTTTTACCGAAGTGGTAGGCAACATTACATTACCAAATAAATTGACTAAATGGTAGAAATAAAGTCCTCGTAAGAAATAAGCCTGACCCAAAACACGGTCTTTAACGGCCTGATCCATCGCTATTTTGGGTACAAAATCCAACACCTGATTGGCTTTAGAAACACCTTCGTAATAAGCCCCAAATGCCCAACCATAGATGGCATCATTACCAGTATTCAAGGCAAATCTACCTGAATTGTACATCTGATCCCAAGGACTATTACTCTTGATGTCGTCGCCACGGGTATCGAGCAACAAAGGTGTACTACGCATATACCCGCCATCAATTATAAGGGTTTGGTAAGCAGCATTCACTCCCTTTATAGCATCATCTTGTGACTGCCAAAAAGTAGCCGAAGTTTGCTGGTTGGGGTTTGTTTGCTCCAAGTCTTTTTCACAGCCCGTAGCCAACATCATGGCTGCCACAAAGGCTATTATATATTTTTTATTCATGGAAAATCTAAAATTAAACGATTTTGTAAAGTAACTCACAGACATATAGTGCTCTTAAAATGGCACGTTCAACTATCTATATCAAATTAGAAACCTACTTGCAAACCAAGCATAACGGTACGAGGATTCGGATAAGAGCCATAATCTAAACCTCTGCTCAATAGACCATCACTTGCAAAGTCTGGGTCGTAGCCACGATAGCCAGAAATCAAGAAAATGTTCTGTCCAGATGCATAGATTCTGATTTTACTTACACCTTTAATTTTGTTCAAAATACTTTGAGGCACGTTGTATCCAATTTGCGCATTTTGCATACGCAAATAAGCTCCACTTTCTACAAACCTGTCTGAATCACGCGTGTTTGCATTTGGGTCACCAATCACTGGACGAGGCACATTAGTATTGGTATTAGTTAGAGTCCAATAATTAAGAGCGTCTACGTGATGATTACCATATTGTTGAGCCATTAAATCACGATATACACCATTGTAAACCTTATTCCCCGCCTGCCCTTGCATAAAAAATGATACGTCAAAGTTTTTGTATGATGCACCAAAGTTCAAACCATAATAAAAGTTTGGAATAGATGAGCCCAAATAAGTACGGTCGCCCTCGGCTGTGATTTTGCCGTCACCATTGAGGTCTTTAAACTTAATATCACCAGGGGCAGCATTCAATTGAGTAGCATGATTTTTTACATCATCAGCATTCTGGAAAATACCTTCAGTAATATATCCATAAATCTCCCCTACAGAATGTCCGACTTCTGTTTTACTCGCTGCACCATAAATTGGCTCATTGTTTCCTCCTAGGGCTAATACTTTGTTTTTGAGCGTATGTGCATTGGCAGAAATTTCATACTTAAAATCTCCTGTTTTTTTACGATAAGTTGCCGTTAATTCAACCCCAGAGTTGCTAACCGAAGCAATATTTGTTGTAACACTAGCATTGGTAGAACCAACAGATGCTGGAATTGGAATACCCACCAACATATCATAAGCACGATTATCAAAATATTCAGCAGTAAATGAGATTTTATCATTCATGAAACCAAAATCAACCGCCACGTTGGTGGTTCTTTTCGATTCCCATTTAATAGACGGATCAACCACTTGTGTACGAGTAGCACCTGGAGCCAAAGCATTGTTGAACACATAATTCGCATTGGTGTTGATATAGGTATCATAGAGATATTGACCAATAGACTGATTACCTAATTCTCCATAACCACCACGAACTTTCATGCTATTGATAAATTCGGGTAACTGAATATCATTATGTACATTCCAAGCTGCGGCCAATGACATGAAATTACCGAAACGATTTGATGGACTAAATCGAGAAGAACCATCACGACGGAAATTGAAAGTCAATAGGTATCTATCACCATAGTTGTAGTTCACACGACCCAAGTAGGATTGAAGCGCTGCATTCCACTGATATTCGTTGATACCACGACCGCCCGAAGCTTCTAATCCAGAACTTAATGTTAAGAAATAAGGCTCCGTAAGACCCAAAGCCGTACCAGTCATAGACGCCCACTCATCTTTTTGATGTGTAATACCTGCCAACACATCAATCTTATGTTTACCAATTTCTTTCAGATACGTTGCAGTATTTTCAATCAAGAAAGTATTAGCACCACCACGTGTTTGAGATAAAAACGCCAATGGAGTAAGGTAGTAAAACCCTAAATCATATTTTGGTTCAAAGAAGAAGTCTTTCCAATCTGTACGGTCGTAACTAACACTTAATCTGTATTTTAAGTTTTTCGCCAATTCCAACTCACCCCAGAAATTTCCTAAAATACGATTACGGTCTCCTGTACTTTTCAATAAAGCATTCATCCCAACTACGTTCAAAGTAATAGCTCGTTGGGTATTGTTATCACTACCGCCATAACCACCCAAACGATTAGGGTCGTACACAGGCATTGTCGGAATGGCCGTCAATAAACTAGTTACACTCCCTCCAAAAACGGCGTGTTCTCTAGTATTGGCATTATTTACCTTGTGCGACTGTGTGTAGGCAAACTTTGCCCCAAATGAGAAAATACCTTTTTTACCTGTCAAATTACCATTCAAGCTATAACGTTTATAGTTTTGAGGACCCGTGTAGGTACTACTTTGATCAAAATATCCCAAAGAAACACTTCCTCTCAGCGCCTCGGTACCACCCGAAAAGTTGAGATTATGGTCGGTAATTTTACCCGTTTTAAAGCCTTCTTTTTGCCAATCGGTATCTACTTTGCTAATATATGATGGACTTTTCGGGTCGTTGGCAGGCGCTACCAACAAACCAGCATTCAATTCGGCCGCACTTGTGATATTCTGATAACCAACGCGGTTAGTTACAGGAATACGTTTCGCTATTTCTTGTACACCCGCATAACCTGAATAATCTACTTTCAGAGGTCCTGCTTTACCTTTTTTGGTTGTTATAATCACAACGCCTGTAGCCGCTCGTGCCCCATAAATAGCACCTGCCGAGGCATCTTTTAACACTTGAACGCTCTCAATATCGTCTGGAGAAAAATCAAACGGTGCATCTACAGGAACTCCATCAATCACAAACAATGGACTGTTGTTATTGAAAGAACTAATACCTCGAATTTTGATACTTACAAATCCACCAGGCTCGCCAGAACCATGTACCGTGACCCCAGCCACTTGACCTTGTAGCATTTTGGCAACATCATAACTTGCTGTTTTCTTAGCATCTTCCATTTTGACAATACCTACCGAACCTGTCAAATCTTTTACTTTTTGGGTACCATAACCAACCACAACCACCTCATCAAGTTTAGCGATGTCAGCCGTCAATTCTACGTTGATGGTGCTACGACCACCCACACGAATTTCCTGTTTTAAGAAACCCACAGAAGATATTTCAATGACAGCGTTGGCATCGTCTACCTCAATTTTGTAATTTCCTTGTGCATCGGCTACTGTTCCTTTATTTGTTCCTTTAATACGAATGGTAGCTCCAGCCACTGGCTGATTATCTTCACGGCTTGTCACTCGACCAGATACGTGTAATACTGCGCCAGAAACTATAATATCTTCTAGAGTAGCGTTTGACTGAACGTTTGGGTTATAATTTCGGTCGGTATTAGCTGTATTCAAGACGTGAATATTGCCGCGCACTTGCTTAAATTGAAGATTGACTTCTTTCGTCAAGAAATTAAGAACTTCCGAAAGCCTCTTATTTTGCACGTTCAATGTAACTTTCACCTGCTCATTGAGGTAAGCATCATTGTATGAAAAATGAAATTGCGTTTGCTTTTCGATTTCTTTAAATACCTGAACAATCGTAGCTTTTTCTACTTTCATGTTCAGACGAGTATTCTCGACACTTTTGGCTTGTGCACCAAAAATGCCTAGAATATTAATTTGTAAAATACTCATGAGGAGCATTAACATAGTCGTAAATCGTTTTTTTAACTGGAGAAGCGACTTGGGTCGAAGGATTTTCATATATTTGATTGGGATTTTGATGATTGAAATAATTAAAATTCCTAGTTCTGCTCTATCGCACAGACGCCAATCTTTTTAGATAGCTCAGAACTCAATCAAGGAGCCGACGCATAGTCGGCTTTTTTTGTTTGGTTAGCTGGAGTTTTGAAGCAAAGAATTCATAATTAATGTTTAGATATGTTAGCGTAAAATATGACTATGATTAATAATAAAATTGGGCAAACAGCCTAGTGGTTTGGTGTGATTCTTACTTCTTTTCCATTGATTTCAAAATCAAAGCCTGAAGTAAACCCAACACCAGTCAGAACATTTTCGAGAGACTCGTCATAAAACTCACCACTGTATCTTCCTTTCAATTTTAGGGATGAATCAACTGTAATTTTTACCCCATACCAAGCTTCAATTTTGGATAAAACACTTGGCATATCCTCCTTAGAAAAGTACAATATGTTATCTTTCCAAGCGACCTCAGATTTCAGGTCAAACGAACTAACTTCAATCTGCTTTTGAGCTTCATGCCAGACTCCCATTTTACTAGGAGTAAGTATTTCGGATTGATGGTTTTCAACTACACTCATACTTACTTTTCCTGTTCTTACTGCAACTTTGCCAGTAACGTCCTTTTCAAAATCATTTACCGAAAAACTTGTTCCCAAAACTCTAGTTCTCAAATGTTTTGATTGTACGACAAAGGGTTTTTGAGGATTTTTGACAACCTCAAAAAATGCCTGTCCATTCAACTCCACTTTTCTAATAGAATCTTGAAAATCAGAATTATAAGTAATAGAACTTCCTCCTTGAAGCGTTACAATTGAGCCATCAGGAAGTATTACCTTAATTCTTTCACCAGGATTGGCTCCGTAAAACTGTTTATTCCCAAGCGTCAAAACAGAAGTCATCAAACGCTCCTTAGTAAATTCTGTCTGAAAAGAATAGATAATACCAATAACCACAGACGCAGCCACCCACCAGAATCGTTTTATATTATTTTTAAATATTGAGATAGTATGTAGCTTCTCTGTTTCAGAATTTTGTGCAACTGTCGATTTGATACTCTCAAACATCGCATCAAGTTCTTGTTTGTCTAAATGATACTGATGCTTGTAAGCAAGATTTTGAATAATGCTTTTGGCAAGGTCAAACGTCTCTTTTTTGTCAGGATTATTTAAAAGCCAATTGTTCCAAAACTCGTTTGAAACATCATCTGGCTCTTTTACCCATTTTACAAATGAAGAGTTACTCAGAAATTGCTCTATATTGGGTTGATTCGATTCCATAGTTTAGTTCTTTCAAATACAGAAAGACAAAAACTCAAGGAATGACCATAGTAATCGAAGAAAAAATTTTACTTTTTTTAGAAAAATAAAATTTTTACCATTTAACATTCTGATAATGAAACATTTACATTATCAATAAAAATTATCAAATACTTTCTATTTAATAACTTTATAAATTTTTTTTGCATTTTATTGAGTAGTAAATCAAAAAATATCCTACATTTGACTTCAGGAATGAACTATTCCCTTTTTATTTAGTAATAATTGTGTATGTCTGACACATATACGTTGCCCAAATGAATTAACAAGCCATATACTTTAATTAAACAGCCATGAAACATCTCTCCGAAGAGCAAATTTGGAAAGCATTTAAAGATGGGAACGATGAAGCTTTAAGTTTTATCTACTATCATTATGCCCCAAAGCTATATAATTATGGCAGACAGTTTTGTGCTGAAGCAGACCAAGTAAAGGATGCAATTCAGGATTTATTTTGCGAAATGATTCAATCAAGAGGGCGTCTAGGAGATACAACCTCGATTAAGTTTTACTTGTATGCGAGTTTGAAACGCAAATTGATGAGAGTACAGGAAAGGCAACAAAAACAATTTGCTTTTGTAGGATTAGAAGGCGGTTTTGAACTTAATATTTCGGATGGAAATGACTTGTTTAATCAGATATTTTCAGCTGATACCAGTCAGATCATAAAAGAAGCATGTGCAAAGCTTCCCGAAAAACAACGAGAAGCTATTGCTTTATACTTTTTTGAAGGACTAAGCTATGAAGAAATTGCCCAGATTATGGCTATGACCAAAGTAAAGTCAGCGAGAGCCCTAGTCTATCGTGCCCTAGAATCACTATCTGAAGATTTGACCATCCAACAGCATGTTTCACAGACCATTACAGCTTTGTGGGCTATATGTCTAAGCACCAATTAATGATTAGATTGTTGTGCTAGTTTTTCGCCGCGCTTACGAGCCAGATAACTTGCTCCTATAAGCTGTCCGGCATGATAAATCATAATAGGCAACAAATAAATACCAACTTCTGCACCTGCTCCAAACAGCACTTTACTCATCACTGTACCATGCACCAATGATTTTTTAGAACCACAAAATATCGCCGTTGAGGTATCTGCTTCGTTAAACCCAAGTCGATGAGCACACCATTTAATCAATTGATATACCACTTGGAATAGTACAATCATTCCCACAGACAACCAAATGATATTACTTATTGGTAAGGTAGCAAATATATGGTGGTCAAATGAATCACAGAAAGATTGATATACAATCAAAATAATTACAGTTTGGTCGACCATTTTTAAGGCAACTTTGTTTTTTTGTGCCCAAGCACCCCCAAATTTATTTAAGCTCATTCCGATAATTACAGGTACGATTACTTGTAAAACCAACTTCATAAGCACATCTGTCAAATCAAAATTGCTATTGACTTGCCCCATAAATAGCGACATCCATAACGGTGTTAACACAATACCCAACAAACTAGATAGTGTAGCATTAAAAATAGCAGAAACCACATTACCACCTGATAATGAAACCATTACGACCGAAGATGAGACTGTCGAAGGCAAGGCTCCCAAGTAGAAAATAGCCAACCATAAAACAGGTTGCCCCATAGAATCGAACCAAGGTTTGACCAAAAGTGCTAGTACAGGAAAAAAGATAAAGGTACTACTTTGAATCAAGGTGTGTAATTTCCAATTACTGATTCCAACCAATAACTGCTTGGTATCTAGTTTCAAACCATATAAAAAGAAGGTTATGCTCACCCCATAAGTTGTTGCAAATCCCAATGCTTTATCAAGGGTCACTGCTCCCAGTTGCGGATATACATAAGCAAGAATAATCGCTCCAATCAAAGAAAGAATGAATCCATCTACTCCATATTTTGCCAAAAATTTCATATTACAACAATTATCGATTTCTTGAAAAAACAAAAATAGGGCTTCAGAGCTTTGTTTTAGAATCTTTTAGAAAATTCTAATAAAAAAGCTTGCAATTAAATTGCAAACAATTTAATTTTACACAAAAAAAACAAATACATGAATCAGCTCAAGTTAGAAAACCAGCTTTGTTTTCCATTTTACGCTATTTCAAGGCAAATTACTGCCTTGTATAGACCACTGCTCGAACCACTAGACTTGACATATCCTCAATATCTCGTGTTGCTAGTGTTATGGGAACACAAAAATTTGTCTGTAAAAGAGTTAGGAAAAAAGCTGTTACTCGATAGTGGAACTTTAACTCCACTACTAAAGCGTATGGAACAAGATGGCTTAGTAAATCGACAACGTGACAAAGCGGACGAAAGAGTCGTATTTGTAAGCCTAACAAATAAGGGTATTGAACTTGAAAATGAAGCAAAAGATATCCCCTTCAAATTAGCCTCATGTTTGGCACTTTCAATGGAAGAATTCTTTAGTTTAAAAGCTCAATTAGATAAGCTAATGGAGACAACCTCAGCTTTAAAATAACAGAAAAATACAATTTTAATATAAATCTATAAATCAACTATTGCTCTAATTAGTATGCTAATTGAGCAACAAAATTATACAATCATGCAAGCATTATATCAGGCGTCAGCCACAGCGACAGGTGGTCGCAACGGACAGGTAAAATCTTCAGACGGAGTATTGGATTTGGAAGTAAGAATGCCAAAAGAATTAGGAGGAACAGGAGGAGCATTCACAAATCCTGAACAACTTTTTGCGGCAGGCTATTCAGCATGTTTTGATAGTGCACTGAACCTTGTGATCAGAATGCAAAAAATTACTACTGGTACAACTACTGTAACAGCTGAAGTTGCTATCGGCAAAAATGATGCTGGAGGTTTTGGACTAGCAACAACATTAAAAGTACATATTCCTGGCGTAGAAAGAGAGGTAGCACAAGCATTGGTGGAAAAAGCGCATGAGGTATGTCCTTACTCAAATGCTACCAGAGGTAATATGCCTGTAACGCTAGAAATTATCTAAGCATTGCAGTTTTATTTTTTTTCGGAAAGTCTGATCAGCACACAAGTTGGTCAGACTTTTTGTCTTTAAGGTTGGTGGTCGTTTGGACTTATGTATTTTTCTATTATTTTTACAAGACAATAACGAGCATTGTAGCCTTGTAAAATTTTCTAAACTATCACGATGAAGAAGTATATTGCCTACCTGAGAGTTTCAACCAAAGGACAGGAACGCTCAGGCTTGGGACTAGAAGCACAGCGAGCCATCATTTATCATTATGCAAACCTTGATAAGATTGAAGTTGCACAAGAGTACATCGAAGCTGAATCGGGTAAAGAGATAGACAACCGCCCGATGCTTCAATCAGCAATTGCAGATTGTTTGAATGATAAAGATGCTTTTTTGATAGTTGCCAAATTGGATAGACTTAGCCGTGACGTAAAAGATACTTTTGATATTTTAGAGAAAGTTCGAGGGAAATTTGTAAGTTGTGACATTCCTACCCAAAACGGAGTTTTGGATACCTTCACGTTAGCAGTTTTTGCAGGTTTGGCGCAGCGTGAACGTGAACTGATTAGCATCCGAACCAAAGCAGCCTTGCAGGCGAAGAAGAATCGGGGCGTGAAATTAGGTAAACCTGAAAATTTTACAAATGAATCAAGAGCCGTGGGAGCCGCATCAACAAAACAAAAAGCCTTAAAAAATTTAAACAATCGCTTGGCTTCGGCCTTAATTGAAAGATTCGACCGAGGATTGTACACCCTTCAACAAATTGCAGATGAACTAAATTCGAAAGGGTTTAGGACCTCGAAGGGAAAATTGTTTCACCCTACTACCGTAAAAAGATTAATTGAGCGCCGAAAAGTACCTGTTTCAAGCATTTTGAAGGCGTCGTAGGTAGCTTATTGTAAGGCGTCGTGGGCTGTTTTAGAGAATAATCAATTCTCAGCGCCTTCGACGCTTTAATTTTATGAGTGAACTTCCTAAAATAGAGAGAGTTGAGTACCTATCAGATGGTCTATTTGCACGCGCTTATTTCTTTCAAAATATTCAAGTGCACGAGTGAGTTCTTTTCTATTTCTACAAATTAGATACGGTTTTTTATTGTGCGGCCGTACCAGTCTAAGATCTAATTTAAAAACAGTACCAACTCCATATTTTTGACGAAGTTTTCTGCTGCACTCAATACGAAGTGCGCTATCAGCTGTTTGTCCATCCAAAGGGCGCAATCTCACACGACCTCGCTCTAGGATAGATTCAGCAAAAACATCTAAATACCAAATAGGTTGTTCGTTAAAAAGTGAATATCTCATCGGATTCAATCAAAATTACCGAGTTGGCAAACTCAAACCAAACTGTCAGAAAGATACTAATTTTTTCAATAGCTTGTATTTCTCAAAAACTCAAGAAAAGTCAAATCAAGATGATTAGGTAATAATGAATTCACAAATAATTTTGCCTACCTAAGTTCCCGAATAATAATTCTGAGTAAAAATTAATCAATTTATGTAGTAAATAATATCCATGATGTCCTTTTAATAATATTACAAAAATTTGATACATACATGATCAAGACGAAAACGTTACCGACAACGATTGCATAAAAAAAATATTCATCCTCGTTGGAATAATTTGAATACTATCCTAATTTAGTTGTCAAATTTGCGGTAATATATTACTTTTACATAAAATTCCTATTTTCCTGTACAACAGGTAATTCTTGTGATTTTGAAAGCTCATTGAGCTAGAACATATTATCATAGTTTTTATAGAAAATTGGGTGTAGTTACTGGCACTATAATATTTATGGTGTCAGTTTTTTTTGTGCCTATGCTAAAGTGATTATTCTCATTTCAAGAAAATATTAAACTTTTCTTTGTAAATTCCTTTCAAAATTCACTTTGAAAAAAATATATGAACTTCTCCCATGCCCCAAAAACCCTTGACTTAATTCAAAAAGTTGAGCACTTCGTCCATGAACACATTTTACCTATTGAGGAAAAATTTCGTGAACAACCCTTTATCTCAAATCCTAGTTTTCGTGAATGGTCTCTCGATGAAGAAATTGAGTCCTTAAAAACCTTAGCTAAATCTCAAGGATTGTGGAATCTTTTCTTACCAGAAATTAGTGGCTTGAGTAATGTTGAATATGCACCCCTTGCCGAAGCGATGGGATATTCATTATTAGCTCCAGAAGTTTTTAACTGTAATGCTCCCGATACAGGCAATATGGAAGTACTCTGGAAATATGGTACTACAGAACAAAAAGAAGAATGGCTCAAACCACTCTTGGAGGGCTCTATCCGTTCTGTTTTTTGTATGACCGAACCAGAAGTTGCATCAAGCGATGCAACCAACATGAAGGCTACAATTGAAGACAAAGGCGACTATTTATTAGTCAATGGAACCAAATGGTGGAGTACAGGAATCGGACACCCTAATTGTAAAATTGCTATTTTTATGGGTTTATCAAATCCCGAAGCAGCCAAACACGCCCAGCACTCTATGGTACTCATTCCACTAGATACTGAAGGTGTAACCATCAAAAGAATGTTGCCTGTATTTGGCACTTATGACCCACCGTATGGTCATGGGGAAGTAAGTTTCGAAAACGTAAAAGTACCAAAATCAAATCTTATTGGCGGACTAGGAAAAGGATTTGAAATAGCACAGGGACGTCTCGGGCCTGGTCGAATCCATCACTGTATGCGTGTGATTGGAGCAAGTGAGCGAGCATTACAACTGATGATAGAAAGAGGAAAATCTCGAACAGCCTTTGGCAAATCGCTTATTGAACTCGGTGGAAATACTGATATCATCGCCAATGCCCGTATGGAAATCGATATGGCAAGATTACTTGTAATGAAAACTGCCTTTTTGCTAGATACTTTTGGTATCAAGGGCACCTTGAGTGAGGTATCACAAATTAAAGTAGTTGCACCCACTATTGCTTGCAAAATCATAGATCAAGCAATGCAACTATTTGGAGGTAAAGGGCTTAGCAATGACACCCCGCTCGCCGGACTATATGCGTATGCAAGAACTTTGAGATTGGCCGATGGCCCTGATGAAGTTCATAGAAATGTTGTAGCTAAATTGGAATTGAAAAAGTACCGTGAATCATAAATGGACTGAGAATGGAAAACATTTTAATTGACACTCCAAAGGACGTTCGGATAGAAGACCAATTGGATTTGTATCTATTGAAAAGCTATTTAGAAAAAGAATTTTCTATTGTCATTCACTCTATTTCCTTGAAGCAATTTAGCGGTGGTGCGTCTAACTTAACCTATCAGATTACGATTAATGAAAAAGAATATATTCTGAGATGTCCACCGAAGGGTACAAAAGCCAAAGGAGCGCATGATATGGCAAGGGAATCTAAGATAATGTCGGTATTGACTCCTCATTATCCATACGTTCCCAAAGTAGAACTTTACTGTAGCGATACTGCGGTAATAGGTCGAGAGTTTTATATCATGGAAAAAATATCAGGAATAATTCCCAGAGCAAATCTTCCTAAAGGATTAGAATTAAGTCCTGAAAAGGTGCAAAACTTATGTGTAAGGGTAATCGATAAACTAATTGATTTACATAAAATCAAAATAGAAAATACGGATTTACAACAATTTGGTAAAGGGAGTGGCTATGCAAATAGACAAATCACAGGTTGGGTAGAACGTTTTCGAAAAGCCAAAACATGGAATGTACCTTCCTGCGAATATGTAATTCGGTGGTTGCAATCTAATATTCCTAGTGAAGAATATACCTGCTTCATTCACAATGATTTTCGTTTTGATAATGTAGTGCTTTCAGCAGATGAGCAATTGGAGGTAATTGGTATACTAGATTGGGAAATGGCAACGGTCGGTGATGGATTGATGGATTTGGGCAATAGCCTAGCTTATTGGATTCAAGCTGATGATGATTTCGTTTTCAAAATGTTTAGAAGACAACCCACGCACTTAAATGGAATGTTAACGCGTAAAGAAGTTATTAAGTATTATTGTGAGCGAATGAATCTACAAAATGCAGATTTTACTTTCTACGAAGTATATGGATTGTTTAGGTTATTGGTGATAATTCAGCAAATTTATTTTAGGTATTATCACAAACAGACCAGCAACCCAGCTTTCAAAAACTTTTGGTTTATGGTCAGTTATCTGAATTGGCGTTGCAAAAGAATTATTAAGCAAAGTAATTAAAAAGACAGGCGAGAAGGAAGTCTTTTCGCCTGTCTTTTTAATTATAAATAATGGATCATCTGATACTATTTTTTATACAACTTAACACGTCCGTCTTTGATAACGCCTTTCCAATTTAAGCCAAAACCAAAATCGTAGACATTTCCTTCAGAGTCCTTATGACACTCCATATCTTGCGGAACGTCCTCAGCTTGTTTTTCAACAGTACTCATATTAGCTGGCATCTGAATCGGCAACAAAGCTGATGGTTCTTTTTTACCAGAAATAATCTCAAAAATAGCTTGATCTTGTACTTTAAAATTAACTAAGATACCTTCTACCTCCTTTTCAAATTCATTGAATACCATAGGGTTATCCATCGAAACAGAAACTATCACAGGCTTTCCCTTCATTTTGGCTTTTGTCTCCAAAATCATATCCAAATCTGTGGAGTTTGAAGCTTTTATACTTTTGCCTTTGTAAGAACGATTCGTTGAAGCTTCCAATGGATCTCCACCTGCAATACTTGTCTCACGAGCATCAGTAGCAGTATATTCTTTAAACTGTAGACTGATCGGCAAATAGCCATTGCCACCCTTCGCCAAATCAGCTTTATCATAGCCTATACCTGAAGATGGGTTATTGACAAACACGATCGCACAGTCAGCCTCATTAGGATTATCTGTCACATTAAAATACTTTTTAACGACATTCAAGTTGACAGGGTAATCCAATGACTCTGGAGTTTCCATGCCTAGGAAGTTACGAGATTTGGCAACGAAACGCTTAGGAATATATACTGTTTTACCCAAATGAAGTGGTAGGATACTTCCCTTATTTTTGAGCATTACGATCGAGCTAGTTTGAGCCTCAAAGCCTTCACGCATAAATGTGGGATTACCAACTACTTTCACAGTTTCTTGAACATCCAAATACGGATTTTCGAATAAACCTACACGGAAAATATTACGCAACAAACGCACTGCTGATTTTTCCATACGAGCACGCATCCATGTTTCCCCACGTTCTTTTACACCCATTGCATAAGCATCAATAATAGGCTTTGAATCATTATTGCCACCAAATTGGTCAACACCAGCCATCAATGCTTTGTAATGCAATTCCGCTTCGGTCAGTTTTTCCAAGCCCCATGGTTTTCCATCCACAAAGTTGTCCATCACCGTGTGAGCATGGGTAATACTCCAGTCTGTACAAACTACCCCGTCATACTGATATTTATCTCTCAACAAATCGGTAATAATATACTTGTTATAGCTATTTCCCACGTTTTCGTTATTTTTTGTATCAAAACCCCACGAAATAGTATAATACGGCATTACAGCCGAAGCCATTTTAGTTTTACCTTTTAGTTTGAACGCACCTTCCGTAAAAGGAATAAAATGTTGTGCATAATTTTTACCCGGGTAAACCGCATATTTCCCAATAGCATAGTGAGCATCGCGACCCGCTTCACCAGAACCACCTCCAGGCCAGTGCTTTACCATCGCATTTACACTTCCAAAACCCCAACCATCCTTAATTTCTCTATCGCCATAAGAGGTCTGAAAACCATCCGAATATGCCTGCGCCATCGCCGCACTCAAATAAGGATTTTCACCAAAAGTTCCACTCACACGACTCCAACGAGGTTCTGTTGCAATATCCACTTGCGGAGATAAGGCCGTAGCTATACCCAAAGCACGATACTCAGCTGAAGCCACCTCTCCAAAACGGTGTGTGATTGTTGGATTAAAAGTCGCTGCCAAACCCAAAGAACCGGGCCACATCGAAATCGTACCACCAGCCGCAGCGTTGTATTCAGCACTTGCCAAAGTGCCATGACGAGGGTCAGAGCTGTTATTGGCAGGAACACCTAATGCAGTACTTTCGACAAATGCCTGCATTTTATTATTCCATTTGGCAGCTACCTCAGGGCTTTTTACAGTGGTCAACAATACGTGACGTAAATTGTCTTTCTCCAAAAATGATTTCTGCTGGTCGGTCATGTCTGAAGGGTCAGTTTCACCTTCTTTGTAGGGCTTTCCATTATATGTACCAGAAAAATAACCCATTGGTCGTGCAGGTAACGACTGGTGACCAGAATACAACATCAAGCCAGCTATTTGCTCAACCGACATCTTAGTCGCTAAATCTTTAGCGCGTACATCCACTGGCAAACGCCAGTCTTCATATTTATCAAGCTTTCCATTTTTGTTCAAATCCTTAAAAGCCCAGCCGTCTACGGTTAGAATTTTTACACCCGAACTCGGCGCATAACCTAATTTGACGCCTCCTTTGTTTTGGATAAGCGTAAAATCACCTTTCGATTGGGTTGTATATTTCTGAGCTTGAACACCCAGCGATAACGCCAGAGTAGCAATAAATAATGGTATATGTTTAAATTTCATATTATAAAAATGAATAAGGTACCTATTGAATTATTATGATACAAAGAAAGGGATTATTACTATTATTTGATTAAAATTTTATATAAATCACCGTATTTTTTAGTCAGATAAGGGGAAAATATCGATAGATACAAAAAAAGGATAACTCAAATGAGCTATCCTTTCTATCACTATTTTACTTGAATTATGATCTTTATCTCTTGGTTACTAAAGGGGAATTACGTCTACCGAAACTGACAACTGGTGTCCTCCAGAACTAAATATCACACCTTTCAATGGAGCTACATCACTGTAATCGCGTCCATACGCCGTAATAATATGACGCTCTTGCGGTACCATGTCATTGGTTGGGTCAAACTCACACCAGCCCATCTCTGGAATATACACTGAAATCCACGCATGAGATGCATCCGAACCCTGAAGTTTCTGTTGGCCAGGCGGTGGCAATGTCTCAATATACCCACTAACATATCTCGCAGCCAATCCCAAACTTCTTAGACAAGAAATTGCTAAATGAGAAAAATCCTGACAAACACCTCTTCGTTCTTTTAACACCGTTTTGATAGGCGTATAAATGGAAGTAGCATTTGAGACAAACTTGAACTCTTTGTAAATTTTATGGCACAACTGCATTACTCCTTCATAAAGTACAACATTATCTTGTAAGCAAGTACGCGCAAACTCGAGTATTTCAGTATCCCAATTGATAAAAGGACTTGGCGTCATATATTGCAAAAGTTCAACTTTAAGTTCACGGTTATTCCAAAGCATATTTTTACAATCTTGAACCGATATCCTCGAGATATTCATTTGAACTTTGGGTAAACTCTGAACTTTACTGATAGCCAGCACGGTCAATTCTTGATGTGGAACATGAATCGAAAAGTAATGTACAGTATTGCCAAAATAGTCTTTTCTTTCTATAATTTCGTTGGGAGAAGGTGTTATTTCTAATTTAAAACTATCACAAACTTGCCCTTCCAAATCCTTCGGTTTTAAGCATACCAAACTATGGTAATTATTAACTGTTTCGTGATATCTGTAGGAAGTTTTATGAATTAAGTTATATTTCATTCTGACTCGAATTTTCGGTACTACTCAAAAAAGAATGTTGTATCTCAGTATGAGTAAAGTACAAATTTGTCAAAGAGTTATTTACTGATAAAATTAAATCAAAGACTTCTGCTAATAAGCCATCCAAGTTTTCTCGGTACAAGGTATCTTGTTCAAAAATGACCATTTGCGACACATCAGCAAGTTTGATTTTCATGGTAGCCTGAAGGACAGCCTTCTGAGCTAAATTTAAGCGTTCAGTATGCGATGGCTTAGGTAATTCCGACAAACAACGCCCCAATTCATCCAACTGGAAAGCTAAAGAATAAGGCAGCTTAGTTTCCAAGAAAATCATATCGAGCATAGCTTCCAAATTAAAATTAGATTTGTAAAGCTGTCGATAATGAATCAGTAAATGATGGTTGATAAGAACGGCCTCAATCAGTTCGTTCTCGACATGAGAATCATTTTTGAAACTAAAACAAGCACGAATTGTACTGATTTTTAGGAGGATTCTTTCTATAAGTTTTCCAGATTCGAACAAATAAAATCCGCCATCCCTTGGCATGGAGTCGGCTACAATACCATAAAAAGTAAACAATCGTGCGTGAAGCTTATCCAGTACTTTTTGCATCGTATTGCTATTGGAAAAGGTATCATCAGGCCTTTTAATTTTTTTGAAGGTATTCTCAATCGAGTAAATAGCACGCCATGTATCATGATTCCATTTGTCACTCACCGAAATCACACCTCTCAAAAATGCCTCTGTGCTAGATGCTACGGAGCCAAGTACTTTGAGATCATGTACAATCTTATGTATTTCGGGATAAGGATTTATCAACAATTCTGTTTTCTCTTCATCCAAAAAACCGGGATAGGTTAAGGTCAAATGCGTTAGCCCCTTCAACAACACTTCGATATGTTCAGATTTTGAAGCATTACCAAATTTGACACTTTCATGGAGAGCATTAATCAACAACTTGATATATTTTGTAGTCGACATCGTTCGCTCTGCGTAACGGCCAACCCAAAAAAGATTCTCGGCACTTCTACTCGGTAACGAAGTATGATGATGCACAGACTCCTTAGGCATCTCCACTCTAATTTCCATTTGCGTTATCTCCGTGTCAGACACAATCCAAGTATCTTTGGAGCAACCACCATGTTGATGAGAAACCTCAAATCGTCCCTGTACAGCAGAACTTCTTGTCAGCCCACCTTGCATGACCATGTAATCGTCTCCATTGGCGACCAAATACGCTCGAAGAGCCGCTAACCTCGGCACCAATTTTCCATTTACTAAGGCTGGAGTTGTCGAAAGACCAATCTCCTCTTGTGCAACGTATTCATGCGGCGCGAGCAAAATTTGTTGAATTAAATCTGTACGCTGTTCTGGTGTCAACAACCGACCATAAACCGAACGAAATACTTGTTTTCGGTTTGCTTTTTTGATGATAAGTTGAGGCAAATTTTCAATCACATAATTGAGCTCGTGTGTATGTCCACACCACCAAGTAGCGATAGAAGGCAATATCAGCTCCTCTTTCAGCAAAAAGCGACAAGCCGCTGCCATAAAAGCTAGAAGTCCACTATTTTCAAGCACCCCAGCCCCTGGTGTATTTACGACTGCAACATTACCTGAGCGCATAGCCTGCAACAAGCCGGGAATTCCCAAACGAGAATCCTCTCTCAATTCAAGCGGATCACACCAGTCGTCATCCACTCGACGAATTATCACATCAACCTTTTCTAAGCCATCTATTGACCGCAACCACACAAAACCATCTCTAACTACCAAATCATCGCCCTGAACCAAAGTATAGCCCAAATACGAGGCTAAATACGCATGCTCGAAATAGGTTTCATTTCCTGACCCTGGGGTCAAATACACAATTGTTGGATGTTCTCGGCTTTTTCCAGTCAGTGCAGTAACCTCCTTATGAAAAGTTTTGAAAAATGGAGACAGGCGGTTAACCGTCATACCAGTTGTCAACTCAGGCAATATGGCACTCATAACCGTGCGGTTCTCCAAGGCATATCCCGAACCCGAAGGCGCTTGTGTACGATTATCGACTACCCACATCCGACCATCTGGTCCACGAGCTACGTCAACAGCATAAAGGAGAAGTTGTTTTTCGGAAGCTAATTTCACATCCATACAAGGGCGAAAGAAACCGCTATTTTCGTAAATCAACTCAGGAGGTAAGATACCCTCTTTTACCAAAAGTTGAGGTCCATAAATATCTTTCAGCATCAAATCCAACACTACTGCTCTTTGCTTTAATCCTTCCGATATCAAATCCCACTCTGACTTTTCCAATAAAAAAGGAATTGGGTCTAATTGCCATGGTCTAGCACTTACCTCAGAACTACCATACACATTGTAAGTAACTCCATTTTCACGCAGTTTATTAGTTAATTCCTGACTCCGTACCACGAGTTGTTCCATACCCAACTTTTCGAGGGTATCAAACATCTTTTTCCAATAAGGTTTTACTTGTTGACTGGCGTCCAGAATTTCGTCGTAAGACTCTATTTCCCCGAGGTACGCTTTGAGTAAACTATCTTTCACTTCAGTAATCATATTATCATAAGCAAGCACTCAAAATATTGACTGCAAAATGGTAAATCATTTACGATTTATTTAACTCACAAAATCTTATGAGCTTAAAAAGTATAAATGTAAGTATTTACGAAAAAAATACAAGGATAGGCTATCCCGATGAATCAAAAACATCAGATGACCTATCCTTATAAAAGTTTTGTTCAGGTAAGTTAGTGGGCAAAATAAAATTTAAGATTGTGCTTTGGGCTTTCAGGTATCGGCTTTCGGCGGTGGGCTTTGTAAAAAAGCATGGTTGAGGTTAATAAAAAGCATTTTAACACTCTGTGCCTTGTGCCCGTTGCCTTGTCCCTAAAACCCATAAATCAAATCTTATTTTACACTATTACTTAAGTAATAGGAAAGATTAAATTAATAGTATAACTGAGGTAAAACTTGACTATAATCTTTTGATTATGAATATCTTCAAATAACCAATATACTGTTAACCAATAACCTTTTTCTACTTATTTCCTACAAAATGATAAGTTAAGAATCTGCTAAGCTTTTTATACTTTTTCTTAACACTTCTAGAGCAACAGCTTGAACTATCTAGCTTTCCAGAATCTTCTTAAGTCAAGTGTTGTAGGATATTCAGCATTGATAAGCTCGACAGGCGTATCAATTTTCATTTCCTTCTTATTTTCAGCCACAAATCGTGATGGCGCTGTATTGAACCTCACAGGAGCCGGAACCGTCTCAGAGGTAGATGGGGTATGTCCAAAGCCCCAGAAACGACTAATCCTTCTCGACTCAGCTTCGTAGCTATTAATCGGATAGGTATCAAAACTTCTTCCACCCGGATGTGATACAAAATAGGTACATCCACCAATAACACGGTTATTCCAAGTATCTACAATATCAAATACCAATGGAGCATCGACACCAACTGTAGGATGCAGTGCCGACGGTGGATTCCAAGCTTTATATCTGATTCCAGCTACATATTCGCCTTTAGTCCCTGTAGAGCGTAAAGGCACTCTACATCCATTACAAACTAAAATATGTCGATCCTGAACGAATCCAGAAACTTTAACTTGTAGTTTTTCTAATGATGAATCCACAAAACGAGCAGTCCCAGCGTTTGAAAGTTCTTCGCCAAGTACATGCCAAGGCTCGATTCCTAAACGAAGCTCCAGTTGTAGATTATCGACAGTTACCCCACCATGGTGAGGGAATCTGAATTCGAAAAAGGCATCAAACCACGAAATATCAAAATCATATCCTGCATCTTTCAAATCGTTTACTACATCAATCATATCCAAATAGGCGAAGTGAGGCAGTAAAAATCTATCATGCAATTCTGTTCCCCAACGAACTAACTTTTTCTTATATGGTTGCTTCCAAAACTTAGCAATCAAGGCACGAACTAGTAAATTTTGTACTAAATTCATGTGCTTATGCGGTGGCATATCAAATGCTCGAAACTCCAAAATTCCCAAACGACCTGTCGATGAATCTGGTGAATATAGCTTATCTATACAAAATTCAGTACGGTGTGTATTTCCTGTAATATCTACCAAAAGGTTTCTGAAAATTCTATCTACCATCCAGAAAGGTACATTGCCATCGTCTGGAATTTGGTCAAACGCAATTTCGAGTTCATACAAACGCTCATCGCGGCCTTCATCTACACGTGGTGCTTGACTCGTTGGACCAATAAATGAACCAGCAAACAAATAACTCAAGACAGGATGGTGCTGCCAGTAAGTAACCAAACTACGCAACAAATCAGGACGTCGTAAAATCGGGCTATCTGCAGGTTTAGCACCTCCAATCGTTACGTGATTACCACCTCCTGTGCCCGTATGTCGCCCATCGACCATAAACTTTTCTGTACCTAATCTCGACAGAAATGCTTCTTCATACAAGGCCGTAGTATTGTCAACTAACTCTTGCCAATTTTTTGAAGGATGAATATTTACCTCAATTACCCCAGGGTCTGGTGATACTACGAGCTTCTCCAAGCGATAGTCAGATGGAGGGGTATATCCTTCTATTCTAATAGGCATTTGAAGTTTCTCTGCGGTAGCCTCAATAGAAGCGATAAGATCTAAATAATGCTCTAGGTATTCTGTTGGAGGCAGGAAAGCATAGAGTATTCCCTCTCTCTCTTCAATTACCAAAGCTGTCTGAATAGTATTTACCTCAAACAACAAAGGTTTTTCTTCCAACTCATCCGCTTTCTTTACTTTCTCGTCATCCTTAATTTTTGGAGCTTTTTTAGATGGAGCGACATAATCAGGTGCTTCAGAGCCATATCGAGACTCTGCCACGGCATTATAGTCTCCCAAAGCAGGCAGGTCTTCAAAAGGACTTCGCTCTAAAGGTTCTTCTCTTTGAAATTTAGAAATCGCAGGTAATGAGTTTAACGGTAATCTCAATCCCACAGGAGAATTTCCCGGAATTAAAAAGCAATTCTCTCTTCTAAATTCCCATACGCAACTTGTCCATGTGTTGGTATTCCAATTCCATCGTATTGGTAATGCAAAGCCTACAGGATTGTTCAATCCTTTTTCCAAGACTTTTGCCAAGGTACGGCGTTCAATCGAATCCTTCAAATTAACTGCCAGTGGGTCTACATTAACAGGCAATTTACCTTCCTCCAAAGTCCAATAAATAGGGTCTTCGAAAGTAGGACATAAATTGCTCGGACGAATACCAAGATACTTGGTGAGTTCTGTGGCAAACTTTTCAGCATCATGGAAAGTATAATTTGTTTGTCCTTCCTTTGCTATAAGGTCGTCATTTTTCCAAATGGTATGTCCGTCCTTTCTCCAGTAAAGGGCATATTGCCAACGTGGGAACAATTCACCCGGATACCATTTCCCTTGACCAAAATGTAGTAAACCACCATGAGCAAAGCGATTTTTGAGGCGCAAAGCAAGATTATAGGCAAGTTGACGCTTGAGAGGTCCATCTGCTGTAGAGTTCCATTCTGCAGATTCAAAATCGTCGATAGAAACAAACGTTGGCTCTCCTCCCATAGTCATACGCACGTCACCGTCTTGTAAATCTTTCTCCACGATATCACCAACTTTCATGATTTTCTCCCACTGCTCTTCAGTGTAAGGTTTGGTTACTCGTGGGTCTTCGTGAATACGGAATACTTTATTGTCAAACTCAAATGTTACTTCACAAATATCAGTAGCCCCAGTAACAGGTGCAGCACTTGCATAGTCTGGTGTGCAACTCAATGGGATATGTCCTTCTCCTGCAAACAATCCAGATGTAGGGTCTAGACCAATCCATCCTGCGCCGGGGATATATGCTTCTACCCACGCATGTAAATCAGTAAAGTCTTCTTCTGGTCCAGAAGGTCCATCTAAGGACTTTATATCTGGTGTTAGTTGAACCAAATAGCCAGATACAAATCGAGCAGCAATTCCTTTATGACGTAGAATCTGAACCAATAACCAAGCAGAATCGCGACAGCTTCCACTTTTGATGGTTAATGAGTCTTCGCAAGTCTGCACACCAGGTTCCATTCTAATATTGTAGTCCAGATGCCCATAAACTTTTTGATTGGCGTATACCAAGAAATCGACCGTATTAATATCAGCTTTAGGGTCAACCTCTCTCAAAAAATCAGTCAATAATGGCCCTGATTCACGTGCTTCCAGATAAGGAACCAATTCTTTTGCTAAGATATCATCGTATCTGAAGGGGAATTTTTCGGCATATTCTTCTACAAAGAAATCAAAAGGATTTATCACCTCCATTCGAGCTATTACCTCAACCTCTACACTTAGCTCTTTTGTTTTTTCAGGAAAGACGACCCTCGCTTGATAGTTTCCAAATGGATCTTGTTGCCAGTTAATAAAATGCTCTTCGGGCGTAATTTTCAAGGAATATCCTTCAATCGCAGTTCGCGAATGCGGCGCAGGTCTTAATCTAAAAATATGGGGAGACAAGCTGACGCTACGATCAAACTTATACTTAGTTTTGTGAGAAATCGCAACTTTTAAAGACATACGAGATTATTTTGAAGGTTCAATCATGGATTTATGTAAAAAAAGTGAAAAAATCCATGAAATGTCAACCTCCAAATAAAAATTTATAAATTCTCTTAAAGAAATTATATTCTACTTAATATTCACTTTACATTTTGATTATTTTAGAATACTCTCTTTATTCAAAATTATATTTCATCATTATCAACAATAACAACTTTACCTTTACACTCATTTATCATTGACCATAATGCTCATTTTGAGCAGTATGACTTTACCGAAAATCCTCAAACCATAATGCTCATTTTGAGCAGTATGACTTTACTAGAAAAATCCTCAAACCATAATGCTCATTTTGAGCAGTATGACTTTACTTAAAATCTTC
>NZ_NJFZ01000101.1 GCF_002270355.1 Flectobacillus sp. BAB-3569
TTCGAAATAATCGAGGCGTGTACTGAGCGCCAACGTTTGAGATAATCGAAGCCGTTTTGTGGTTAAGGCTATCTTGGTTGTTGATTTTGCTACAGTAGATTTAGAAACAGAAAGCTTGTTGTTAGTTGTGATAGATTTCATGGCAATAAGAGTTTTAAATTTTTGAATGTTGTGTTGTTATTGATAAAAAGGGCTATTCTTAGAAGTTCGAGATAATTGAAGCGGTATCATTGAAATTCGAAATGATCGAGGCAGTGTACTGAGCGCCAACGTTTGAGATAATCGAAGCCGTTTTGTGGTTAAGGCTATCTTGGTTGTTGAATTTTGCTACAGTAGATTTAGAAACAGAAAGCTTGTTGTTAGTTGCGATAGATTTCATGGCAATAAGAGTTTTAAATTTTTGAATGTTGTGTTGTTATTGGTAAAAAAGGGCTATTCTTAGAAATTCGAGATAATTGAAGCGGTATCATTGAAATTCGAAATAATCGAGGCGGTGTACTGAGCGCCAACGTTTGAGATAATCGAAGCCGTTTTGTGGTTAAGGCTATCTTGGTTGTTGAATTTTGCTACAGTAGATTTAGAAACAGAAAGCTTGTTGTTAGTTGTGATAGATTTCATGGCAATAAGAGTTTTAAATTTTTGAATGTTGTGTTGTTATTGGTAAAAAAGGGCTATTCTTAGAAATTCGAGATAATTGAAGCGGTATCATTGAAATTCGAAATGATCGAGGCGGTGTACTGAGCGCCAACGTTTGAGATAATCGAAGCCGTTTTGTGGTTAAGGCTATCTTGATTGTTGAATTTTGCTACAGTAGATTTAGAAACAGAAAGCTTGTTGTTAGTTGTGATAGATTTCATGGCAATAAGAGTTTTAAATTTTTGAATGTTGTGTTGTTATTGGTAAAAAAGGGCTATTCTTAGAAATTCGAGATAATTGAAGCGGTATCATTGAAATTCGAAATGATCGAGGCCGTGTACTGAGCGCCAACGTTTGAGATAATCGAAGCCGTTTTGTGGTTAAGGGTATCTTGGTTGTTGAATTTTGCTACAGTAGATTTAGAAACAGAAAGCTTGTTGTTAGTTGTGATAGATTTCATGGCAATAAGAGTTTTAAATTTTTGAATGTTGTGTTGTTATTGATAAAAAGGGCTATTCTTAGAAGTTCGAGATAATTGAAGCGGTATCATTG
>NZ_NJFZ01000043.1 GCF_002270355.1 Flectobacillus sp. BAB-3569
TTAGCATATTTGGATGCTAAAGGCATCAACGCATGGATACCCAACTTTGGGCAGTACAAACCTCAACGAACAGGCTTTACCTACCATAAAGAGGCAAACTATTACCAATGTACGCAAGAGGGTGGCAAACAAGCAATACTAACCTACAAAGGTGAAAAGACAGACAGCAAAGGCTATACCAAACGTACTTATCGAAGTAGTGAATCAGATTGCAAGGATTGTCCACTTAGAGAACAATGTTGTGGTAAAGCTACAAAATTTAACCGGGCTGGCGAACCAGAAGGTGGATAATAGTATTCACAAAGAGCATTACGACCGAATGCATGAAAAGCTTACCCAAAACAAGTCTTATGCCAAGCGAATGGTGCGAATACGAAGTAAAACCGTCGAACCCGTGATAGGGACACTTGTGAATTTTTTGAACATGAAACGAGTGAATACACGAGGTATCAAAGCCAGCAACAAACACGTATTAATGGCAAGTTTAGTTTACAACTTGCAGAAATATCTACGCTTCATTGTGAAAAAACCAAGTATATTAGCCCAAGCTATTGCCCTTCCTGAAGGGATAATTTATGCCTCTCTCAAAAGCGTATCTGTAGTCATTAATAACTCGGTTTTAAGCGCTTCAAGTTTGAGGATGCTTTGTAAAAACTAAAAAAACAAACCTCTCTTAAATCGCTTTAAAGGAGGTCTGGGTGTGTATTCTGTAAGTAAATTTTAGGAAAAATGAGTTGTGCAACAGCTACCCGTGTTATAGGCAGCCTTTCTGTCGGTCATTTTCCCATTTTATACAACTGGACTTAGGTCAAATGTTTTTACAAACCGATTCTTAATTCCTTGTTTTGCAAAGTGTCCAAATAATAACATTAATGCAGGCACGGCAAAGGTGAAAACGGCTCCTACAATTCTAGTTTCGTTTATATCTCCATTTATGTTGTCAGTTGTCAATGCAAATATTCCAAACAATGGAAATACAAAGAAGAAAATCAATAAAATTGAATTTGGTCGGACTGTAAAGGTTACACGTGTCCGTTTAAATTCATCTGAAAATATTTGTCCATTAAGATAAGACACTTCTCTTTCAAAGCTTTTGATAACAGCGAATTGCCATTTTGGAGTCATTTTAAACTCATACTCCGAAATAAACTCTCCTGTCAAGTTCACTGAAAAATTCCAACCATTTGTTTTGTCAAAGAGTTGTTGAATTTCAGATTTCAATCCGTCAACAGATTTGTCTGAATAGTATTGAAACTCTTCCTTCCATATTTGTTTTGGTAACAATCTCATTGTCGTTTCTTAAGGTTGCCTATAACGTTCGAGGCTTTGTGTAGTTGGGGAATTGACCAACTGTCCGCCCGGAACTGAAGCTAAATTTATAACTAAAAGCCGAAGTTTAGAACTACTGTCTGGCAGAATTACGTCCGCCGAAACAAAAGATTGGATATGCACTGCCGATGATTGCTTCAACATCAAGCCCCAATTGCACAAAACCTTTTGTTGCCTGCTGGCGTTTTGTCGTTCAACAAGTTACAATTTATGAGAAAGTCCAACGAAAAATCCGTTACTGTCATGCGATGGATTACGTTCAACCCCTTTAGTGTTACCATTAGAAATATGTAAATGTCGCACTCCAAACATAATAGCTGTTGATTTTGAAACATTAATTTCTGAACCAATGCCATACTTTGTAGTTCCATTCCATTGAGTACCTAAGCGGTTGTCTTGGTCAGTTGGTTTAGGAAATTCATCTAACAAATAAATAAATCCTCCGCCCGATTCAAAATACAAACGCCATTTTACTTTGTTTATAGGATAAAATCTTGCAAATGGACGTATTGCAAAACCTGTTGTTTTATTAAAATCATCTCTTGGAAAATATACGTCAAACTCAACGCCAACTGACATCAATTTTCGCAATTGAAAATTGATACCTGTATTGTTTTGGGGCATAAAAGTATGCGGATATTTGTAGCCCCACGACAAGCCTGTTTCATTGTAAATGGATAATCTGTCCTTTAAATTCGGGTCCTTTTTAGTCAATAGCAAACAAGTTCCCACAGCAACAGCGGGAATGATAAAGCCCATTGAAGTATGAAGTTTTACAGGTTCAAATCCCAAAGGATTATTATACCAACTGTCACCCTGCCAATATTGAGCTTTGGTGTTGTTGAAAAGCATTAATGTCAAAATAACTACGATAGTCACTTGCTTTACTTTTGCCATATTTATTAGAATTTTTGCAAAAGTAGAATTATGGGAAAGTGGTTACGTGCAAAAACAGCCTCAAAATAAGCCAAGCGGACATTTTTAAGCCTGAAACGGACAGCTATTAGTAGGTTTCCAACCACTTGATAAATGCTGAAGATTTTACTTTGCTGATGATAATTTCTTCCGGTGATGGCTGAGTAAGTGTTACTTTTAGTTTTCTCTTTTCAATCTGTTCCACTTTTTCAACGGATTTTTTATGGATTAAGAATTGCCGGTTGGCACGATAAAATATGGTAGGGTCAAGGACGTTTTCAAAGCTTTCCAGGCTTTCGTTTTGAATATATTTATGATTAGAAAACAGGTACTGGAAAACAATTCCGTTGGATAGATGAAAAAAGGCAATTTCTGAAACGCTTACAGGAATTACCTTGTCCTGATAACGGGTAATGATGATACTTTTATGTTCTTTTTCCTTTGTTTGGTTGTTTCTTAATTCGTTTAAATTTTTGTTCAAATGGTTAATTTCCTGCTGAAAGGCGATTTTTTCATCTTTATTTTTCAGGAAAAACAAGTAAGCAAAAGCAATGCTCTCAATAATGAATGTCCGGAAAGCAGTTATGGTTATGATGGCATAAAAACTGGCTTCTTTTAGATTAAGAAAATATATTAGCCGATTGGGTAAAGTATTGAACAGTAACAAATGGACAATTGTGAGCAATACAAACCCGCAGACAAGTCCTACACCAAATTTTGTCCAATAAGAAAGAGGGGGTTTTGATGTCCATAAAAATTTATTAATAGTATAAAACGAAAGAAAACAAAGTCCAATATAAAAGAAGTAAAGTGTTAAGCTTTGCCAATCAATGACTGAATTTTTAATAAATTTTGGTATGATGCCAATGAAAGAAAGTCCAATGGTTATAAGTAATAATCTAAATTTCATTTGTTTGTTCTGCTTTTTTACGCCAAAATTGCTTCATCAACTAACATACTCAAGGCTTTGCTTTTTAATTCTTCTCCCGATTTTATTTCAACGTATCTGTGGACTTTGCCACTACCTTTTAGCATATTATAGGGGTCTTGCAATTCGTTGCCTTTATAAAACCCCAATTTCCCGCCATTTTTTGATAATAAAATTACCCATATTACATTATTATACCCTTTACCCCTTTACCATAAGAATATGAAATCAATTTAGCAGTCAGGTCAACATCTTCTTCTATTCTGGGTAAATGCTTTAACAATAAATCTTGAACTAAAAAGACAATATTTGAAACCTTTTCATCATAGATTGCAAGTAAATTGTCCATTATATTATTTATCATAAAATCAATCGATGAATTTAGAATGTTGTTTCGCTCTACGCTTGCAGGCAACGGTTTGCAGCTTGGCGAAGTGGCGGATTTTGAAGCACTTACTTTCATTTTAGCACCAATGTTCATTTGAAAACCAAATATTCAATTTAGCACTTACTCCGCCATTTTGCCAAACTGTTGTTATGCCCAGTTTTTATTTTTCTGTCCAATACTTTTCTTTTAAATATTCTGTCTTTTTAATATCGCAACCTAATACAAATACTCTATAAACAGGTCTGTCTATTCCGTAATATGGTATTTTGTCTTCAAAATATACTGTTTCCATTGACTCCAATATGTTTTTTAAATCGTTGATTTTATTTATGTCTGTGGAAAAACCAATGCAATGTGTCTTTGCCCATTTGTCAGACTTAATTTGATTTAAAGCGTATTCGACAATTTCAATTTCTGACTTGAAGTATTTCAAATTGTCTTTTTGTCCATGTTCTGTATAATACCAAATATAAAGTCCGCCTGATTTGTCAATTCCAAAACCTTCATAAATACTGCTTCCGTTTATTGAATAGCTATTAAAGTTGAAACAGTTTTCTTTCATCCAATTTTCAAGTTCGATTTCTGTCTTTGGTATATAAACACTATCCATTTGTCAGTTTCTTATATGTAAATGTTCTCAACTCAATTTCAGTCTTTAATTTTTCAAATTCGTTGTCAAAATATAATTTAAAGAAGTGTTTTACGTCTTCCCAATTGTCAAGCTTAGTTTGAATTTGTTCGTCTTGATTTTCTCCATAAACAAAAAATAGGTCAAGGTTTTTGTGAACTTCAAGGACAAATTCGTTCTCCATATGTCCAACCCAAAAAGCTCCGTGTTCTTCGTCCATTCGGATTGTTTCTTCAATTGCGGATTTTATGTCGTCAAAAGTTGCGTTCTCAACTGAGTCGCCCCAACCTTTTTCTATCCAAATGTTTGTTGTCATATGTGTCGTTCTAAAATTGGGCATAACGGCTACGTATTGGTGATGGTGGGACATTTGAAAAACGTCAGCCCAACATTTGAACAAATACCCTATAGAATTACAAATGTAGAGTTTACAACTGTCAGCCCCACTATTGCCAATACGATGTTGGCGGCTGCTCTTTTTCAATAGGGTTGAAATCCCATTGATACTTTAAGAAATTCCAAGTTAGTTAAGTCGTCAACCTCTAAACCAAATCCAGCCGTTCCATCACCAAATCTATCCATATTTGTATTTGGGTCATTGTAAGAAAATTGAATAATTGGAACAAAATTTTTCCTCATTTCAAGCATACTGTTTACGTTTTTTTGAAAATCTTCTTGTGTTCTAATGTCAAGTTTTGTTTCTACAAATGACAAATCCATATCAACATAATTTTCGCCTAATATTTGATTTGTTAAATAACCTTGTCCTGTAACATTTCTAATAATTTCATTTATATCTGATTCTAACAAGTAGAAACTTTCAATGTTTATAAAATTCTGTTTAATTTCCTCAAATTTAAATCCATTAGCCCAAGGTAAATTATAATGTTCAAAGTATTCAATGGATGCAGTTTCAAATATTCCTTCTTTAAAGTAATTAACAGGAAAATCTGTTCTTTGCAAATCCTCAATATTGTCAAAATAGGAAAAATGGAATGAGTTTTTATTTATCAAAAAACCAGGATGATTCTTGTCAATGAAAGTAAAAACACTAAAAATACCTTTTGGAGGTAATTGCTTTTCAATATCAAAATGAGTGAATTCTGAGCAATTAAATTGCCCACAGAATGTTAATGGTTCGTTGTTGTACGTTGGCCAAACAAATGATTTTGGCAGGTCTGGTTGTCCGCCAAATTTAGACTTTCCAATTTCCAAGTCATTATCAGATGATTTGTCAGTTCTAAATCCTATCGCTGGTCTAATCAATTTAATAAGCTCTTGTTTATCATTAATTTCATAAATAAGTTTGTCGCTATTGATTTGAGCTATTATTTGAGATAGTTTGTTACTCATTTTACGAATTGTATAGGTTACTGTATTATCGTTATAGAGTTGCCGCCAACGATCAGGTATTGCCGATGGTGGGAAATTTGGAATACTTCTGCCCAAATTTAGCACAAAAGCCCAATAGAATTACTACTGTTCAATTACTTCGTCAGCCCCACTATTGGCAATACCATGTTAGCAGCAGAATTTAGTATTTGTCTGTTAGTTCCCCTTTTCTTATTTCTGAAATAGAAATTAAGTATTCTCCAATTTCTCTGAATGTCTTTAAGTCGTCTTTTCTTGGTGTCCAACGTATCACTAAATGATAATTATTGTCTTTCAAAGTTTCAATTATCCATTCAGAGCCGTCCATTCCATTCTCGTTAGTTTTTTCAGTTGGCAAATTCCAAAAGTTTGAATTGTTGATTTTTTCAAGTAACTTTTCATACGTTTCTTGTTTAACAGAAAACGTTGTATCCTGTATTAATTTTCCTGGTTCATATCCACCTGCTCCATTACAAACTTTGGTAATAATTTTTATTTCATCATATTGTTTTTCAAGTCTAATAGAAACTGGATGATGAAAAGTTCGAAGCCAAGTAAATCTATAAATCTCTTTATTTCCTTTGTAGTCTTTAATTATTGGTTCATTCAAAGAAAATAACATTTTAGAAAACCAATTATTTACAAAATTATCAAGTGCATTCTGTGTCAAGGTATCGTTTTGGTCTTTTTTTAAGTTAAAGTACAACGCTGTACTGTCTTTGGGTGTGGATAAATTTTCAAATTTTGAATTAGTCCTGTCCGTTTGTGACTTACAAGATATTGTCAAAAAAGAGATTGTCAATATGTAAAGTAGTGTCTTCATAATTTTGCTGCTAACTCCTAAATATACGAAAGTTTTGTAGTACTTTTTGTATTGTTTGGTACTTTACAAGTTTTCTATTGTACTACTCTTGTCGTACTTTTTGCATTGTTTTATGTTTTGTATTAGATCCATTTAATCTATCGAAAGCATGGAGAGATATTAGGCTCAACTTTTTCCGATGGTTATGGATTAGTGTCCTGGTGTTAAGTTTGAAAATTTGATAAAAATGGCGCTAAATTTTTAACTTAAACCAGAGAATTCCTCCCAAAATCTCTTTAAGGGAGCTTAAATTCAGCTTAAAAATCATTTCTCTCAGCTTAAATGCACCTTAAAATAGTCTAATTTTGAATTTGAGATATAGAATTAATTCATTGATATTCAGATTGTTGAAATTTGTTTTGTTGCTTGTGTCTGTGTTTTTTGATAAAAAGAGATGATTTTCCGTTTACTCAATCTTGTAAATCCAAAACAGTTTTATGGTCGTTAGTGATGTAGAAGTTCAGTTGATGAGCTTTCTAAAACATCCTTACGCTGGACAGCCCTTTATCCAGTTTAAATATTCGTTAAACTATAAAACTCAAAACATTATGAAAACGCAAGCCCTAAAATTATCGACTGCTGTTTTAGCAATCTTCAGTTTTCAAGTTGCCTCAGCCCAAATTGGAGCTTCTGCTACCAATGCCATCAAAGCTACAAGTAGTGCCGTTGCTAGCACCAACGCTGCAAGTAATGCCATCAAGGCATCTACTCAAGCAGCAGCTAGTAGCTCAGCTGCGGTAAGAGCTAGTACGAATGCTACTTCTGCGGTACAAGCTACAACGCAATCTGTGGCAAAAGCAACTGGTAATGTCACTAATGCTACGAAAAATGTAGTTTCGACCACGGTAAATGCTACAAAAGAGGTGGCTTCTTCTACGGCGTCTACCTTGAAGGCAAGTGCGAGCAAAAGCGCCAACGCAGCATCAGATGCAAGAAATAGTTCAAGTGTAGATGTGGATGCCAATATTTCTGTTGAAACAGATGGTAACATCAATGTGAATAAGGCAAATGGATTGAGTACAAGCAATGGTAATGGTAACGTAAACTCTCAGGCAAGCGCAAACGCTAGCGAAAATGGTAAAGCCAATGCTAATGAAAATGCAACACCATTGTTAAAAGAGAATCTGGTAGTGGCAAAGGAAAAAGCAGCGAGTACAATCAATACAACAAAGACAAAGATGTCTGAATCGGCTACCGATGCTAAATCTAAAGTAGGTTCAGAAGTGAAGTCAGCCTCTCAAACAAAAACGGATGCTTCTATTAAATCGAGTACCTCGATAAGTTCAAGTGCAAGTGCTGTAAAGCATTAATTTGCTTACCTTAAACTACCACTCTCGGGTCTGGGAGTGGTATTTTAACCCAATATCAAGCCAAACCCATCTTAAATTTATCTCGCCATGAAACATATAATCATCCTTACTGCTCTTTTCATATTTTTAGGTACTGGTCAGGCTTTGTATGCACAATCCGAAACAGAGACTCCTAAAAAAACCGTGGCAACTATCATCAGTGGACTTTCTTACTCTCCCAAATTACATTACTATGGTCGAACAGATGACCTTAAAAGTAGTGCTTTGATGCCGACAGTATTGGTACAATTTGATAGTCTTGGATTGTATTTGACTGGCTCGACAGTTTTTACGACCAATACAGTCCAACCACTGCAGTATGCGGCAACCGTAACGGAAGTCGGTTATAAATTTGGTAAAAGACAAGGTATTGCAGGGAGTATTTATGCAGATAAATTCTTTTATCAAAATAAAACCTTAGTGCAGTCTGCCTTACAAGGACAAGCTGGTTTAAACCTTATTCATCTTAACAAAATTGCCAATATAAATCTTACCAGTATTGCGGCCTTTTCAGATAAAACTGACTTTTTTGCCAGTGCGGGACTCGAACATCCAATTGTGATGAAGACGGGGAAAAGTGTATTTGTCGTAACGCCGACGGCTGTTGCTAATGCTGGTACTCAGAGCTTTACCAATACGTATTTTAAAAATAATAAATTCTTAGGAATTCCTATTTCAAATCAATCTACCACTCAAACTACACAGGTATTCAATCTATTGAGTTATGAATTTAGTATGCCAGTTGTATGGGTCTTTAATAATATATTTTTGGTGGCGACTCCAGGTTACGTGATGCCCCAAAATGTTGTATCGACTTCAGGCAACACCGAAGTTGTTTCGCGCAACGGTACCAATCTATTTTATGTAAATCTTTCTTTGCTTTACTCGTTTAAAGTGAAAAAAGGATAGGTATTAGTGATGAATGATGAATTGTAAATTAGAAGTGTAAGTGCTTATTTATCAATAATTTATTATCAAATTTAAAGGTAAGTGGCTGAAAAAAACATATATCAATACAGTTGATGTTTTCTAATTCCGCACTAATACTTGATTGCAGTGTGCGCCTAAGTTTAGAGACTGTACGCTTTAAGTAAAACAAATAAATACTACTTCTGAGTATTCACGCAATGTTGGCTGAAAGAATTACTTTATTCTTATTTGCCAACCTTGCATCATAGTAGATTGAAGGTAGAATATTTATCTCATCACATCCTAAGACTACGTTTCACCTCTTTCAAAATCTCCAATTGTTCCTCTTCCTTAAGCTGATCCCATGCCTCTACTTTGATAATTTTAGTCAGATTTTCACTTCTTGATACTGCCAGTAATGAAAAAGTTAATTCATCCTTTTTGCCCCAGATATAGCGACAAATAATGATGCTTTGTTCTGAATTATGAATCTCGTCTAATATTTTAAGGTCTTTGTACAATCCACTTTCGGACTTCATAGATTGTATGAGTTCCCCCATAACCGTTTTACTTGTAACAGATTCGTCGTTATTTTTAGGGGTATAATATTGGTTTAACTTGGTTTCAATATCGATAAAACCACCATGGTCTGTTCTTTTAAACTGCCCGTGATACTTGGTATAGCTATCTGTTGGCCCTACAATGGCTTCGAATTCCCAACTTTGAGGAATGTTCATTTGGATTTCGGCATCCTTAATGTCAAAATTTTTAGTTTTTACTTTATTGGCTTCTTTACAACCTAAAAGTGTAATAAATACCAAGAAAAACAATGTGATAAAACGTAATGAATGTCGTGACTCTCTCATAAGTAAAAGGTTTTAAAGGATTTGTAAAGATATTCTTTTTTGAATTAAAATTGAATGTGTCAACCGTGAAGTAGGGGAGAGAGAGATTTATTACAAGGAATTAAGTATATAGAGGTTTAAAGATATGATGATACAATTATAAATATCCCTCTTTAAAGCGCTTTAAAAGAGGGCAAAGGCAATCGTTATACCTTATTGATACCTTTTAATTGTTGTTTTAATTTTCTTCTTTTCTCAAACTCTCTTCTCTGTTTGGTGATTTCGTACAAAACAATTCCTGTTGATGTTGCTAGGTTAAGACTCTCTACAATCCCAAACATTTCGATATTTATACAGGCTTCACTTCGTTCTAATGCCAAGTCACTGATACCGATAGACTCTTTACCGAACCATACCGCGAGTTTTTTCTGGGTGTAATCGCCTTCATGTAAGATAACATTTGTACGACCTTTCATATGAGGGGAGGTAACAATGGAAGTGAAATTCTTTTTCTCTAAATATGATAAACATTCCTCGGTACTTCTAAATTTCTTTACAAAAGTCCATTTAACCGACGAAACAGACGAGGCTACGATGGATTTCCGTTCTTTAAATTCATCCCAGTTATTTGGTAAAGAATTGGTACTATCTATTAAATATAATTTTTCAGCACCAAGTGCATTGATGTTTCTGATTACTGTTCCAACGTTATTGGGGTCTTTAGGATCTTCGAGAACTACAATTAAATTCTTACATCTAAACTCTTTAATTTTGTCAGCACGTTTTCGTAAACTGCTTTTCTCTTTACTGACTTGCGTTTCAGTCGCGGTCAGATTTTCTACTTGATTATTTTCCATTTTTAAGAATGATGAATAGGGCTTTGTCTAAGAAGGAAAATTGAATTCCTGATCTTAGGTGAATTTACAAGTTTTCAATAGTACAACAAAAGTTTAGGCTTGCTCTTCAGTTTCGTTGAGGTAAATCTTTTGTCAATTTAATGATTTTCTCTTTTCTTCTCACAAAGACATCTTTCAAAAATCCTATTTCTAATCTTATTTTAATTTATTCTAAATAAAAGCTTGTATAATAGTATTCCTGCCTTTACATTTGTACATCTATTTAAAATAAGTCTAAATATCAATAATGAAATGAGTTATATGAAGAGTGTTTTTTTACTAATGTTATGTCTGTTTTCGCAAATGATTTATGCTCAAACTGGACAGATTATCGGTAAAGTATCTAATAATGACGGACAACCAGCAGCTTTTGTCTCTGTTCAATTAAAAGGAAGTAAAAAAGGAACGAGCTCAGATGAACAAGGCAAGTTTACGATTTCTAATTTGAAAGGTGGAAATTATACATTGGTTGCTTCTTTTGTAGGATACAAAACACTAGAGCAAAAGGTGGTAATTGAGGAGGGAAAAACATTAAACCTTTCACTCGAATTGCTTGAAAGCTCTGAGATGATAAAAGAAATTGTGGTATCAGGTAGCTATATTGCTAATCGTACTCCTTCTTTGGGCAAAGCCAATATTCGCCCTTTGGATTTACCACAGAGTACAGGGGTAGTAACAAGTACAGTTATTGCCGATCAGCAGGCTATTAGACTTGGTGATGTCGTAAAAAATGTGAGTGGGGTGTCACAAACTGAAACGCGTGGTGGTGTTGCCGAAACATTCTCCTCACGTGGATACAGTGTAGGTATTGCAGGAGCAGGAGGAAGTATTTTCAAAAATGGAACTATCAGTAATACAATGGGTTTCCCTGATGCTAGTACGCTAGAATCGGTCGAAGTAATGAAAGGTAGCTCTGCTTTATTGTATGGTAATGTGTCAGGTGGTTTGATTATCAATATGGTTACTAAAAAACCTCGTTTCGACTGGGGTGGACAAGCATCTATGCTTTTTGGAAGCTATAATCAATACAAACCAACGCTTGACGTGTATGGTCCGATTAGTAAAAACCTTGCATTCAGAGTAGTAGGAACTTACGAAAATGCAAAAAGCTATCGTGATGTTGTAAAGACTGATAGAACTTACGTTACACCATCTTTGCTATATAAAATTAATGACAAAACGGATGTTTTGTTACAGGTAGATTATTTGAAAAGTAATATTGTTCCAGATGCTGGTGTAGGTACACCAAATAGTAGAATTACCATTACTGAGTTGCCAGATGCTCCTCGCAATCGTTTTATCAATACTAGCTGGGCATACAATAATACCGAGCAAACGTCAAGTTATTTGACTATCAATCACAAATTTGATGCAAACTGGAAATTAACAGCTATTGGTTCGATTCAAAATACAGAGGTTAAGGGCTTTGGTGTAGGTGTTCCAACTGCGATTGCTACGAACGGTGATTATACACGTACATTGAGTGCCGTTCACACAAGTGAGAGGGATTACACCGCTCAAGTAAATTTGAATGGAAGCTTTAAGACAGGTGCTATTGGTCATCAATTATTGGTGGGGGCTGACTTCTTAAGAATTTCGAATGTGAGCCATAGTTTTAAATTTACTTCAGCGGCAGGTGTAGTGGGTACAGCATACGACAAAATCAATATCTTCGATTTCTCAAAATATGTAGCACGTACCGACATCCCAACGATTGCGGATACTGCTCGTACAACAACTCCACAGAATCGCTATGGTGTTTATGTTCAGGATTTGCTAACTATTACCTCTAAATTTAAAGTTTTAGCAGGGTTGAGATATTCTTATCAAACAGCGTTTCAATCAACTATCTTGAACCTTGAGAAAAATGTAGAGCGTCGTGGAGCTACTGCTGATAAATCAGATGGTGCTTTTTCTCCAAAATTAGCTTTGATTTACCAACCATTGAAAACTACTTCGATCTATTCATCATACAGTAATAGCTTTACGATTAATACTGGTACCGATATCAATGGTGACAACCTTAAGCCTTCGATTATCGACAACTATGAAATTGGGGTGAAAAATGAGTTTTTAGATGGTAAATTGTCAGCTAACGTAAGTGTGTATAAAATCATCAATAGCAATTTTGCTCAAACGGCACTTTTTGATAAAAACGGCAATCCAAATACCAATACAAGTATCAGAGAGTTATCAGGCGAAACAACAAGTGATGGTTTTGAAGTAGATTTCAATGGGGTTTTATCAAAAAACTTTTACTTCTTGCTTGGTTACGGATATAACTATATGCGCTATACGAATACTACAGGAGCAGTTGGTTCACAAGTAGAAGGGGAGCAACTTATCAGAAGTCCAAGAAGTACAGCCAATGGTTCGATTTTCTATACTTTTGATAATACTAAGTTGAAAGGCGTGAAACTTGGCTTATCTGCCTTTTACACTGGAAATCGTTTTGCAGGTAATAACAACGTAGTTGGTTTGAATGGAGGTTTGAATAATACCACTGCCTCTTTGAGTTCATACAATGCGTTGATTCCTTTATCTGGTTTTGCAACTGTTGATTTCTCGATAGGATATAGCTTTAGCAAAGTATCTGTTTTAGGAAAAGTTTCGAACATCTTTAACGAAATGAACTATATTGTTCACGATCGTTATAGTATCAACCCAATTGCACCACGTCAATTAGCGTTGACGGTAAATTATAGATTTTAATTTGAGTAATCCATAATTTAGAGATTATTTTTATCGCAAGTTTTAGTACCCAAAAAGGCGTTCGAAATTAGATGTTCGAACGCCTTTTTTGATGAAAAGTTGGAGGAGAATTCCGTTTCCTAAATTTGGGCTATCTCATATTATGTTAGCAATGAAGTTAGTAGGCAAAATCAAGTTGCAGAATTCAATGGGATAAAATATTAGTAATTAAGGGATTGCACTTAAAATTCATTGCTCACAATTCAGTACTCATACTATCCTTCAATGTGTAAATCGTACTTTTGTAAAAGTCCAGCAAGTCCGAGTACTGAAAACTTGGCTTTTTTCATTCGGTTACTTTCTGGGTCTATGGCGTAATTGTAAGAACTGCGAAAATCTGCTTTTTCGAGTACAGTTCTGTTAAAGATAGCCTGTTCTAAATTACAATTTTCGAAAATAGCGCTCGTCAAGTCTGCTTCAGCAAAGTCAGTGCCTTGTAGCTGGGTGTCTTTGAAAATAGTTTTTTGAGTTTGGTCTTGAAAAAAGAAGCATGATTTAGCTGACAGCCTTCAAAGGAAACCTCAAAACCAAATGGATTACAAGTATCAAATCGTAAGCCTAATGATTTACAGTCTTTAAAAGTAACTCCCTGAAATGCAGTATTGTTGATGGCTGCCAAACTCATATTGCAACCAACGAAACGACAGTCCGTAAATTTGAATCCTGAAAGGTTTTTGTTTGACAAATCACAATGGTTGAAACTACAGTTTTCGTACTCACCCTTGGGTAGCTCATTGATTTTATCGAAAATTTGGTCAGTAAGGTATTGGTCTTGCATCGGGTATTTCGCAGGTTTGTGTCTCTTACTTTGAGACTATTTTGAAACATCAAAGATAGCTCTATTTAACAATAGTAAATCCAAAACCCTCATTTTGTAATATAGAATAGGTGATAGATATAATGTCAGAATATCCAACCTACACTTTTTTTCCATTCTTCCATTTCTTGCTTTCTTTTCATAAAATCCTTCGGTGGAGTAAGGTTGTTGTAGCGAGCATGAAAGCGTATTGACTCAGTTTTTTCCTCAATAGTATTTGGTATTCCTACCGATTTTCTTCTTTCGTTTAGATTGGCTTCGTCCTCAATAGGGTTGGGGCTAAGTTGTCCATTTTCATCCCAGTCAAATTGGGTGCCAAATACTTGTGGTTTATCCTCAAAAACCGCAATTCGGTCTGTTAAATAAGCCCAATGCGCTGCGTCAGCTTGTTTGGCGTCGACAGCCTCCTTTAAAAGTGATGCACATCGTTTCATAAAACTTGGTAAATCAATCGAATGTTGAATCACCAACCAAGCAGCCTCATTGGCTTTCTTTCCAACTTTTTCAATGGTTGGAAAGCCTATTTCTTTAATGATTTCGTAAAGAATAGTGGCATGATAGATATGTAGGTCACGCATTTCTTCATCATATCCTTCACTCAAGCGACCCTCTTTTGCTAGCCTATCTCTCAAAGCAAGGTCATTATTTTGGAGTTCAATAATTCTATGGGCGATCGTGGGATGTTGCATTTTTGAAATGAGCTTTATTCTTAGTATTATGCTGATGGTAATTGCTTACCCTGATTACTGGACAAATCGAGAAAGTGAGATTAAGGGGTATCGACTTTTTTACTGACTTTTTTAAGAACAGTTTAAAACTGTTGAAAAAATGAGTCCAAGACTAAGTCATGAACTAGTAAATTCAATTTTGTCCAGTAATCAGTTGCCTACCATTAACGATTATACAAATCACTGATACCCAAACAACCAATAACATTCATTTACTCAATAATCACTTTTCGGGTTACATTCCTGTTTCCTTGTATAATTTTCAGGAAATACATACCTCTGCTGAGCATGTCTGTATGAATTTGGTTATCGCTGACAGTAAGCGGATAGGAGCGTCCAAGACTATCAAAAAGCAGTAATTCAGCATTTTTGAAGTTGTTAGGAAGGATAAGAGTAAAGTCTCCTTGGTTCGGATTCGGATAGATTTTTACCTGCTCAGAACCAAAATCTGTTTCCGTTCCCAGCGGGATAGCAATACTTATTTTTAGAGGTACCGACAGCTGACTACAGCCTTCTTTGGTTACTTTTACACGATAATCTCCCGATACTTGAGCGTTATAAATGACGTTTGTGGCATTGGCAATCAGCGAGTCATTTCTCAACCATTGATAGGTCAAGCCTGTTCCAGTGTTGGCATTCATCCTTACCTTGAATGGTTCATAAACGGTCCCCTTGATGTCGGTTGTAATACTTGCCTCTGGTGTGGGCTTAATAGTAACTTTTACAGGATTTAAAATAGAGGAGTTTTGACAAAGTGGGTCTCGGATAATGACAGAATATGAGCCTGAAAGAGTCGCTTTAAATACATTGCTATTGGCATTGGCAAGGTCTTGTCCATCCATTTGCCATTGATAGCTCGAACCCTCTTGTTGGGCGATAGATAACTGTACTTGTGTGCCAGAACATACTTCCGTTGCTCCAGTTACCTCTATGGAAGTGTTGGTTGGATAAAGGCATTTGGTGGCATATTTTCGTAAACGGTGGGTGGCGAAAGTGCCATCTTCGCCAGAGGTAATCGTGGTAAATGTATTATTTGGGACATCTATAAAATAGTTAGAGCGCAGTGGATAGTAGTTTTTAGGATACTCAAAAAACGAGTGGTTTCGAGTGTTGATTTTGAGATAAAGTCAATCTTTGTCTCCACACCATAGTCTTTCGAATAAATCCAATAATCATTGCCTTCTTTGTCATTTACAAAAAAATGATAGGCATTGTGGCTATTGGCAGGTTTGGTTTTTTTCCATACTAAACTACCATCATTCAATCGAATTTTTGAATAAAATGATCCATGATTGATATACATGAAATCAGCAATAATCTGCGGATAAGCAATCGTTTCATCTTTAAAAGACCACTTTGTGGTTCCGTCCAAATCATAGCCAATTACTTCGTTGAATGCAGGGTTGTCGGTAGGATTAACTTTGGGTTTTTCTTTCAGGACAGAAAATACATTACCCACAAAACCTGAAAAGTAGTCAGTACTAGCGATTTGTTTAACCCAACTTGCATTGGCAGCTTTGAAATTACCAAAGCCGATGAATTTGGCGCCTGAGTTTGCATTGATTTGGAACATCACTCTGTCGTCATCTACCCGATAGGCGGATGGCTCTGAAGCGCCAAATAAGTTACTATCTTTAAAACTCAAGGTTTGATACTGACCAGATTGGTCTATTTTTATGAGATAAAAGCCATCCTGTTTTTGGTGTACCAATACAATCGAGCTGGTATTTACTTCTTCGTTATTATTAGAAACAATACTGCCTTTTTGACTGAAATAGGGATTAGAATCTATTTTGTCCTTTACAAAATCTACATATCCTGTACGAAGTCCCGTCGAATCATATCGGTACACTTCTTTACTGCCAATGAGCCAAAATCCTGCATCTGGTGATTTGATGACAGACAGAGCTCCGCCACCAAAACCTGCACCACTCGCTCCCATTGTAGGGACTTTTACTTTTTCTTTTCCAAAACTATCTAAATAGAGGTATTCACCTCCCTCAATTCTAAATAGTGCAAGCTTGCTATTGGCAAAACCTTCGATTTTTTGACTGGCGTTGTATTGCCAAAGCAGAATACCCGCAAAATTATATTTATAAATCGTTTTTTCAGTGTGAAAAATCAGTCCATCGGCCACTTCTGTGGAGGCCAAAATATTGGTCATGAGATGTTTGGTCGCTTTGATTAATGATAATTCTTTATCAAAAATAAGGAGGCTATCCTGTGTCGCAATCCAACCTACTTTATTGCCTCTTTTTAGCTTAGAAAATACTTTTCCATACGGAAAATTGACTTCATTCCCGTCTTTATCAAATATCCGATAACCCATCGTTTGACCAGTGAAACCACTCAAAACTGTTACAATGGTTTTGCCCGATGCTGTGACATCTAACAGGGTATATGGTACATCATTTTCTAGGTAAAGGTCTTGGCGTTCCCAGAGTAATTTGGGAGTTGTTTGTCCAAAAGCTGTGCCACACATCGCTAGTAGGATAGCGAATAAAAAGGTAATTTTTTTCATATAATGGAATGTTTGAAATGCTTAAATAAGCCTACATAGATTTAGTAAATGAAGTTTTAGGGATTAATACTGTGTTGAAAATATAGGTTTGGGGTTATCAAGACAAAGCCCTGTTATTAGCCTAGCGCATAAAGCTTATCGCCTAATGCTTGTAAAATTATTGGATTTTATAACTGAGCCCTAACTTAATTCCAAGGTTGTACGCACTTGTTTGTATCAAATTACTAGAGTGATTGATATTGTTAAGCATATAGCTGGCGGTAGGTTCTATCGTCAAAAAACACTGTGTATTGATAGCGTGTTGTATTCCACCCGAAACTTGCAGGAAAGTATTGAGTTGACTATTGCTAGGGTGATACATCATATCAGTGCCAGTGGATACGAAATAGCGACTTCGTCCAGAAATGCGCAACAATCGCTGTACATCTGCATGGAGACCAATCATCTCCAGATTTTCACTTTCAACTTTATTTTGAGTGATTTGCTCAATTGTTCCTTGATTGTTGTTCTTTACTAGATATTTATCAGTACTGACTTTATATTCAGCCCATTGTCGCATTTTTAAGAAAGAAATGCCTCCTCTAAAATTCCAAGAGCTATTGATGGATTTTGTGATTCCTATGGTTGCTTCAAAACCGTTTCTTTCAGGGTCGAGTAGTTTATTTCTTTGTAGGCTTACGATGTCAGGATTGTCTATTTTCAATATTCGATAAGTCTGCAAAGGTGTGAAACTCACACTTAAATAGGTCGATTTGACAACAGGTTTTTGAGACTTAAGGACAGTGAATTTTTCAATGATTGGCCATTCTATTTTAGGTTGATTAACTAAAATATTTTTGCTTTCCATAAACTCAAAGTGGTCTATTTTTAATCCATTTTCAGGCATATTGATAGACGCAGAGGAATGATTTTTGTTGGTATAGTTATTAGGGATTTCAGAGCTTTCAAGTAGAGGCAAAACTGGGCTTAAATCAGAGTGTTCATACCCCTTAAACGTTCTATGCTTTGCTTGATTGCTGTATTGTGCTGAAGCATTTTTTTGCCCTTTTGAAGCAGTAGGGTTTTCAGTATTTAGAATGTTTTTTTCTGTTGATTCAAGACTATTTTGCCACTCTTTTTTGTTCGTATCATTTTTCTTTGCAACTGCCAAATGTGATTTTATCTCTTGAATATGGTCTTTGTTTTTTTCTAAAAGAGTCAATTGATGTTTGAAATTTGTTGATTTTTGTTCCAGCATAAAAATCACTCCAGTGCTTAACAGCAATAGCAATGCGATGGCTGCTACTGCTAGTCTTTTGAAAAGCTTGGCAGAAAATGGTTGATGTGGATGAATGGATGCATCTATATATTCCCAAGTTTGTTCGGACGGCTCAGGCTCATAATCCGAGAACGTATCTTGGAGCAAGCGTTTGAGTTTATCTTCTTCTGGATTTTGCATTTTTATATCCTTTTGTATTGCGTTAACTTATTGATATGTAGCTATTAAGCTTTCTGGTAGCCAATTTTTAATAATTCCCTTTTTAGCAAATTGCGAGCCCTTGATAGTTGTGATTTTGAGGTTCCTTCTGTGATATTTAACATTTCGGCAATCTCCAAATGGTTGTAACCATCTATCAAATACAAGTTTACGACAAGTCTGTATCCATCAGGCAATGCATTAATTATTTGTAGAATCTGGTCTCGTGCGAGATTGGCAAACAAATCCTCTTCATTTTCTGTCACTTCTGCAATCGACTCATATCCCACGAGGGAGCGCTCATGAACGGCGTGCCTGTAATGGTCAATAGCAGTTCGAATAACGGTCGATTTTACCCAAGAATTAATAGCATCTAAGTTTTCGAGGGTATGAATATTTTTGAAAATTTTAATAAAAGCTTCTTGAAAAATGTCCTCAGCCTCAGTCACCGTACGCGCATAACGCCTACATACGCCCAAAAGTCGACCTTTGTATAAATTATAAAAGTCTGTTTGTGCTTTGGGGTTGTTGCGTTTGCAAGCAATGACTAATTCTTTTTCGTTTTGAGGCATTTATAGGTCTTAGTATTCAGAAATCATGAAGTGATGATTGAATTTTTGGGCTAGTTTGTACGATTTATATGATTTGATACTGATAAATAATTTTTCCATCGGCATCCAACCGCATAGCATATCTAACATTTCCTTGTTTTATTTCCACCAGAAAGTGATTTGGTGCTGTGTTGATCGTATTTGCATCAGTTGCTTGATAGATTACACGGGCATTAACAAAAATCCAATTGGGGAAAGTTGAGCTCAGTGTACTTTTGATAGCATCTGGTAGCTTGTTTTCGGCTAATACTTGCGTATGAACAATTGTGAGATTATGCTCATTCGTTTGCTCTTCGGCGACGATATAATTGTCTGATTGGCCCACTTTTAGCGTAACGAAGCTAGTTTTGTTTTGTCCAAAAATAGTTTTTACAATACCATAATCGAATTGCCAATTGGGAAAATTAGCTTGCAAATAGCTCTTTGTTTTCGAAGATATATTTGCTGAGTTTAACACTTTGTAGGCATAATTATTTTCGATAGATGACGCCCATTCCAAAACTAGTCCTGTTTCTGAAAGTACTATTTCGAAAGTTTGTAAAGCACCGTTGGATAAGTCTCTAAAATTTACAAATAGCTTATAGGATTTATCCGTTAATTGATAAATTACCACACTTGCATTTTTGAGCTGATTATTACTCACAAATTGCTTTACAACTAAGGGTACTTGGGTGTCGTAGTTGATTTGGTCGGTACTTGTAAAAATGATAGATAAAGCTTTTTCGTTTGAGGGAGTTTGTTCTTTCACAAAAGCATTTGCCGAGTTATAGAACAAATGTACCGTTGTATTATTGGCAGTTTTGATGACCAATTTATAACCTTCCGTGAGCGTGGTTGACTTCATCAAATCATAGAAAGCAAGTATTTCGGCTGAAGGGTATTGGCTGATAAAATGCTGTTTAATCGCTTCAGGTAGGGATTTGGGAATACCTACCAAGCTGTTTGAATCAATGATTTCTCCTTGGTAATCCACCACAGATAATACTTTGCCAACTGAGGTGACAAATTCAGTTTGCCAAGTTTTATCCTTTTCAAGAGGTTCAAATACGAACGAGCTAACCGCTGGATATTTTTGTTTAAATACTTCCGTACTAGCTTGCGGAATACTGGAAGGCGTGATGGGCATTGTCGCTTCCACTACGGTATCACAGCCTTGCAATGCAACAACGCTCAGAATACCAGCAAGTATTCGACAAGGAACTATAGGAATATGTAGGTTAAATGTTGTCATGAGGTTCTAAAAGGCGTCGCATAATTGCCTTTTCAACTACACAGACGTAAGTGGTTATAAAAAGGGTTGCATGTATGAAGGAAAAATATTAGAAAGAATTTAGTCTTTTATTTTTACACTTTTTAATTACAGGTACTTTACTAAATTCGATTACTTCTTCAATAAAAACTCAAAAGGTAAGTTAAGTCTTTTAGCCCAAGCTTTTTCGCTATGATCTTCACCTTCAAATTTAAGTGTTTCCCAGTTATTTGAGGTAAAGCCTTTTTTGAGCATCAATTCATCAACTTTTGCTTGATGTTTTGGATAAAATGCGTCTAATGTTACCGTCCCAAAATCAAAATAGATTTTGTGCGTTTTGGGCGATGGGAGGTGTGCTTCCATATATTTCAAAAATGCTTCGGGAACAGGGTTGTCATTATCCGAAAAAATACCAATCCAGTGAGTGGATAAACAAGCTGCGCCACCAAATATCTCAGGATATTCACAAATAGCATACATAGAAATCAATCCCCCCATACTACTACCAGCCACGAAGGTATTCGCAGGGTCATTCCAAACAGAAAAATTTTGGTCGATATAGGGCTTTAACTCGCTTACCAAAAACTTTAAATAATTATCAGAAACAGGCTGAAAGTTTTTCTCTGTTCTACCTATTTTTTTGAGTTCGTCTATTACGAAAGCTTTCTGATTTGGGCTAAGTGACTCATAGGGTTTTTGAGGGAAATAATCAGGATGGCGTGTTTCACCGCCATTCCAAATGCCGACTATGATAAAATCCTTGGTCTTGTGTGACTTCATTAGCTTATTGGCAACTTCATCCGCCTGCCAGTCTTGTTTGTTCCAAGTAGTGGTACTGTCAAATAACATTTGTCCATCGTGCATATACACAACCGCATACTTTTTTCGGTTACTATAACCCTCAGGTAGCCAAATGTCTATATTTCTTGCAGAAATAAGTTTTGAAGGAAAGTTTTCAATCCTTACAATTTTGCCAGAGGATACTTTTGGGCCTTGTGATTGTGACATGGTAGAAATCGTGCTTAATACAAAAAGCAAGAGAAGGTAAATGTTTTTGACTATCATATTTTGAGTTGTTTCTGGTAAAGAAACACAAATTCAATTGAAACGAAGTGCCACTTTACAAATTAAAGTATCACTTTCAGAAGAGTGAACGCTTTAAAGTTAATTAGTCCCTCAATCCAAGCTACTTGTCGTAAAAAGGAGAATTTGTTTGGCTTCTTCTGCACTAGCGATTATTTTTAAAAGACAATCAACAAAACACTTTTTTCATGAAAAATACTTTACGAATTGGTATCGCTATCATGTTGCTTTGTAGCAAGTCTTTCGGACAAGCCTTTAATAATCTGCCTGTACTTACACAAAAACCTCCATTACATGGAAAACATTGGATGGCAGTTACAGGAAAACCCCTCGCCGCCACAGCAGGAGCCATGACTTTCTCGAAAGGAGGTAATGCTATAGATGCTGCTTGTGCTATGCTTGCCGCCACTTGTACCATGTGGGATGTATTGAGCTGGGGTGGCGAAACACAGGCTTTAATTTATAATCCTAAAACTAAAAAAGTGATTGCTATTAATGCCCTTGGGGTAGCGCCTACAGGAGCGACTGCTGATTTTTTCAAAAATAAAGGCATGAAATATCCTCCTGAATTTGGTCCCTTAGCGGCAGTTACGCCTGGCACGCCAGGAGGATTAATGACCATCTTGGCGGAATATGGTACGATGTCTCTCAAGGATGTATTGGCACCTGCGATGCAAATGGCAGAAGGGTATCCGATAGAAGCGCAAACGGCTAATTCAATCGAAAAAGCTAAGGAACAAATCAAACAATGGCCGTATTCAAAAAAGGTATTCTTGCCTCATTTAGGCGCTAAATACGAAGCCCCTGAAGCTGGTGAAATCTTCGTGCAAAAGGATTTATTGGAAACGCTACGCAAATTGGTAAAGGCTGAACAGCAGGCTTTGGCAAAGGGGAAATCTCGTAAGGACGCTATTTATGCGGCTTATGATGTTTTTTATAAAGGAGAAGTTGCAAAAGAATTTGTGAGAGGTTGTCAGGAGCAAGGTGGCTTGATTACTGAACAAGATTTGGCGAACTGGAAAGTAAAAATCGAAGAACCAACGATGACAACTTACAGAGGAATTGAAGTGTACAAATTACAACAATGGACTCAAGGGCCTGCGATGCTTCAAACCTTGAATATCCTAGAAAACTTCGATTTGAAAAGTATGGGCTATAACTCTACTCGCTATATTCATACCTTGTATCAGGCAATGAACTTAGCATTTGCCGACCGTGATTTTTACTATGGAGATCCAGCCTTTTCTCCTGAAGAACCGATGAAGGGTTTGCTTTCGAAAGAGTACGCTAAAGAGCGTAGTAAACTTATCAATCCAGATGCCAATGACCCTAAAATTGGTCCTGGAGACCCTTATCCATTTGAAGGAAAAATTAACCCGTATCAGGATATTTTGAAGACTTGGATGGGAGCAAGTACTTTTTCTCCTAAAAATAATGCCGTTTATAATACCCAATTCGAGGAGGGTTTTACGGCTGGAACAACTTCAGTAGAGGCTGCCGATGCTGAAGGTTGGGTCATTTCGATGACGCCGAGTGGGGGATGGGTTCCAGCTTGTATTGCGGGCAATACTGGTGTTGGCATGAGCCAGCGAATGCAGGCATTTGTATTGGATCCAAAGGAAAATCCTTTTAATGTGGTGGAGCCAGGCAAACGTCCACGTGTGACTCTGACTCCGAGTATGGCTTTGAAAGATGGAAAGCCTTATTTATCATTTGCCAAACAAGCAGGTGACGAACAAGACCAGTTGTTATTACAGTTTTTCTTGAATATGGCGGAGTTTGATATGACTGTTCAGGAGGCTTGCGAAGCACCAAGTTTCAAAACATTGCAAATGTATTCAAGTTTTGGAAAGCACGAACGTATCAATGGTGGTTTGACGCTCAATGAAGCAACGCCTAGTTGGACACGCAAAGATTTGAGTCGAATGGGCTATAAAATCAATTATCAAGAGCGCACAAGTGGTCCTATCAATGCCATTTATTTCGACTGGAAACACGGTAGTTTCTGGGGTGGATCTAGTAATCATGGCGAGGATTATGGTATAGGGTGGTAGAGGGGTTTTGAGTGATGAGTTGTGAGTGTAAAGTGCTGATAAATAGAATTTTGTATTTCATTTTGTTGTATGTAATCGAAGAACTAGCATACATAACTCACAATTCATCACTAATACTTAATCCTCCATTCCTTTACCTTCAATGATTTTTGGAAGATATTTTTCAATTCTTGTGATGCGGGTTTTGGCTTGTTTGGCAGAGGAAAAATGTAACAAATATCCTCTTTGTCGACCCGGTGTAAGTTGTTCAAACGCTGTTTTGATAGCTTCATCACTGTCCAATAGTTCTTTGAACTCCTCAGGCATTGTAAATTCTGAAGTAGGTTTGTATTCCACTTTCAAGCCTGCTTTTTCTATTTCAATCGCCTCCAAAATGTACGCTTTAATCAAGGTACGATTTTGAATGATTTCTTCCAGATGTACAAATCTGAGTTGGCGCCTATCTTGTACATTTTCGGTTTGTTGAATCAACAGTTTAGCCGGGTCTTTCATCAAAACACCTTTGAAAAATAGCAAAGCACAGTAATCCTTAAAGCTGTGAATCAAGACGATATTGCTGTTTTGATAAGTATAACAAGGATGCATCCATTTGATTTCTTCCTCTAAGTCGCACTCCAAAACAATTTCTCGGAGTGTTTCCATTTCTAACTTCCATTTTTGGTCTTTCTCAAAAAAACGATCTGCTTTCATTTTAAATAGGATTTTATTAAGAGGTAAAATGTATGATTACTCAAAAATATCCTTATTTTTGGGTAATTAAAAATTATCGAAATGAACTTATTATTCTCTGCCAATACACCTCCACCAGTTGCCTGATCGGCTAAACAACTGGATGTCGATTTACTCTCACAAAATTTGTGAGAGCTGTTTTTTATATCCATTCACAAATAAGGTTGTTTAGCCATTTATATCAATATGGTTTTACTGAAAATTTTATAACAACCTTTTAATGAAAAACTTACCGTATATTTTGATGGTACTTCTTGGCGGAGTACTCTACGGCATGATGTCGTCTTTTGTCAAATTATTTTATACATTTGGATACAATGCTGCCGAATTATCGTTTGGTCAAGCACTTGGATCTGCCTTCGTATTAGCGCCCACGATTCTATTAATTAAAGAGAAAAACACTGTTTCACTAGATAGAAAAGGGGTGATCTCTTTACTATTGACAGGTGCAGCAATCGGGATGTCTAATTTTTTGTATTATCAATCCGTAAGCTATATCCCTGCCTCGCTTGCCATTGTAATTTTAATGCAATTTACATGGATAAGTTTGTTGCTAGATTGGCTGTTTTATCGAGTTCGACCACGCAAAATAGAGCTTCTGACTGTACTATTAATTTTGATTGGAACGGTACTCGCAAGTGGTATTTTCGAACAAGAAATTCAGTCTTTTTCTTGGATAGGTGTTGCTTTCGCGCTTGCTACATCGTTTACCTATGCTAGTTATATCGTTGCCAACAGTCGTATCAAAAATGAGACTGCATGGCAAGTGAAAAGTACCTTGATTATGACAGGTTCGGCGATTTGTATTTTTATGGTCAATGCAAAAACTATTATAACGAGTCAGCATTTTGATGTGAATTATGGGTATATGATTTTGTTTTTGAGTGTGTTCGGTACGACGATACCAACGGTTTTGTTTGTGAAAAGTATTCCTAAAATTGGCGCAGGCATCAGCTCTATTTTGATGACAATTGAATTACCTATTGCCGTAATTTGTGCGCATTGGATACTTGGAGAGTCGCTAAGCAAGATTCAATTACTCGGTATTTTGACGATGCTAGGAGCTATTGTTTGGATGAATTATGTGAAGTCTAAAAAACAATCAGCGTAATAATTTCCTGCTGACATACGGCTGTCATATTGCTGTCGTAGCTTTGTGACAGTCGTACATATAAATGATCTGTAGCTATGCAAGAAATAGAAACTTTTTACCCTAAAAATATAGCAGAATGGCGAGATTGGCTTGAACAGCATCATCAATCTCATCAGTCTATTTGGGTTGTATTTTATAAAAAATCATCTGGAGAACCTACCATTACTTGGTCAGAAGCGGTGGATATGGCGTTATGTTTTGGTTGGATTGATAGTAAAAAAGTGTCAGTGGATGCGGCACAATCATTACAGTTTTTTAGCAAAAGAAAAGCAAAAAGTACGTGGTCGAAAATTAACAAAGATAAAATTGAAAAATTGATGGAGTCTGACTTGATGTTTCCTGCTGGATTAGAGTCAATTAGGATTGCGAAGGAAAATGGTTCTTGGACGATGTTAGATGAAGTTGAAGCATTGGTTATTCCATCAGATTTAAAGGAGAGTCTCCAATCAGTGGAGGGTTTATTAGAAAAATTTGAAGGACTTAGTAAATCGGCTAAAAAAGAAATGCTTTTTAAAATGTTATTCGCTAAGCGACCCGAAACTCGCAAGAAGCGTATAGAAGAAATTGTTGCGCTATTGCAGAAAGGTAAATGAGGAAAAACAAAATTTATTCACTCTTCGTCAGAATCCTTCAATCGACAAGTTATTTTCGATTCAATACCTCAAAATTGAATAAACCCACTATTTTTGTTGATTACATATTTCAAACTGCATCAATAAAGAACCCCAATGATGAATCACATGACGAAAAAATCTTTGCTTATTTGTAGTATTTCTTCCTTCTTATTTGTTCAATGTCGAACAAGTAAAGTAGTTGAGGTGGCGGAGATTAAGGAACAAAATTGTATTTCTTGCTTTCAACCTGAATTGGTAAATAGTAAAGCTACTTGCGAAACTTCTGCGATTGTTTTTGATGGTACCAAAATTTTGATTGCCAACGATAAAGACATGCCAGATGGACGTACTTCTGTTTTTGCCATCCTAAGCAATACGATCACGACAGATACTTCTAAAATTGTATATCTCAAAAATCCAATATTCAAAGCGGCTAAGAAATACGAAGACTTTGCCATTACCCCAAATCAAAGCTTGATATTTTTATCTACTGGCTTTGATAGAGTAAAGGATAATAGCCCAGAATGGGACGGTTTTAATACCATTTTCTATTGGGAAAAAGGGCAGGACGAATCGCCAAAAGTACTTTCAGAAGACGGAAAGGCAACAAGTTCTGTAGGTTTGAGAAAACAAATTTCGAAAGTATTAGCCAACGAAAAATTCCCAGAAGGAGTGCCATATTTCAAAATCGAGGGTTTTGCAGCTACTAACACTCACTTATATTTAGGTGTAAGAGAGATTGGTGAAAGTTTTCAAAATCCGATTTATGTGGTTAAAGTGATTGAAGTGCCATATACCTTCAAAAGTGGTGAGGTTTCTTTGTCTGGAGCGATGAAGGTAATTGCTGATTTTCAACCTGATAAGCAAGTGGTCGGTGATGTAAAATTAGGACTTTCAAGCATCGAATACGATAGATTTAACAAACGTTTTGTGATATTAACCTCTTACGAAACGCCAGAAAATGTAGGCGCATATCTTTGGACTGCCTCTTTGAATGACTTGAGAAGTAATAAGATTTCGATTGTTAAAACATCAAACGGAGAGCCTCTAAAGCTCACTACCAAAGCAGAGGATGTGACAATCGTTGATAAATCAACCCTGTATTTAATCAATGATGATGACCGTTTGAAAACAAAAATAAACGGACAAACACGTCAACTGAACCAAGCTTTTTATCAAGTAATAAGTTTGAAATAGATGATTTTATTGAGTGGTTGAGTGATTTAGCGAATTAGTGATTTTTAAAATTACATATTTTAGTAGAGACGCAATGCTTTGGGTGTAATTGTCATTCGTTTTCATCAAAAAAGCGGTCGGAAAATAACTTTCGACCGCTTTTTTGATGAAAAGTTTGTCAATAAATCTAATTCCAAATTTAGTATTTGAAACTATTTATTTTTTTTGCTTTCACAGGTTTGCCGCTACCAGCCCAAAGTAATCCTCCCCAGATATGGTTCATTGGGATTTCGTCTGAGAAGGTTTCGTGAGTATGTCCCCAGTTGGTATAGAAAGCACGACCGCCATCGTATAAATGATACCAAGCCATTGGGTGAAAATCGCCCATTGTACCTTCTTGATACGACTTTTCATCAACCGTCAATAACACTTTTACCTCTTTGTTGAACTGTTTGAAGTTATAAAACTCATCTTTGCGTTCGAAGCTTGCAGGAAGTTTTTCGGTTGAAGGATGTTTAGCATCCGTTATGGTAAATTTACCCATTTGAACGTTTGAAACGTGCTTGCCAGGGTGACCATCGAAGTATCCGCCAACCATTTTGCCGTACCATGCCCAATCGTATTCCGTATCAGAAGCCGCGTGAATACCTACAAAACCACCACCTGCTTGAATATAATGTTCAAATGCAGTTTGTTGTTGTGCGTCCAAGACATCACCAGTGGTATTATTAAATACCACAACCTTGTATTGTTTGAGATTGTCTTCATTAAAAAGACTTGCATTTTGAGTGGTGTCTACTGAGAAACCATACTTTTTGCCAAGCTCAAACATCGCAGAAATACCATAAGGAATAGAACTGTGGCGGAAGCCTGCTGTTTTTGAGAAAACTAAAATTTTCTTGCCTTTCAAAGGGTTTGCTTCTTGTGCAGTCATATTAAAAATGACTCCAGCAACAAGCATCAATGCAAAACATACTTTTTTCATGTTTAAATCAATTGGGATAAGTTGAAAAATTGAGTGCCAAAATATAGGTAAATCAGGAAAAATCTATCCTTTTTTCATCTAAAAAGCCTCTCCACTGAAAAGGAGAAGCTTTTTAGACCATACTCAAAAATAGTTTTAAAAGCCTAAT
>NZ_NJFZ01000102.1 GCF_002270355.1 Flectobacillus sp. BAB-3569
CTCTAGGGTCTGATTTCCAATAAATTGCTCACAAATCAGCAAGCTTTTCTGATAAACAATTCTTTGTTTCAATTAGTGATATACAAGTAAACCAGAATAAAGAGTTTAGTATTTGGTCTAAGGAAATCTTAATGAAAAAGGTCGAGAGGTAAAGTAAAGAAATACTAGATTCTCCGAAACAAAAGCGAGACTACCCGATGGGTAATTTCGCTTCTATACTAGAAATTAATAATATCTTTTTGTCTAATGAATACGCAAACGGCCAACGGCACGTTTGTTTGGATTCGCTTTTATTCTAGTAATTCAGCTTCT
>NZ_NJFZ01000103.1 GCF_002270355.1 Flectobacillus sp. BAB-3569
TCCATTCCGAAGCTATTTGCTCTGAACTTAAACTATGATTCCATGCCAATCGACCAAAGGCATACCAGTTGGCTTGAGACATCAGATGTCCAGTCCAGTTGCGGTCTGACCCCGTATTGGCTACGCCAGCCATAGCCGTAAGTGAATGATTATCMACRCTTYYATSTTCAGTTTTGCCAGCATATACAAAATCACCTTTTCTGACATACTGTTGGTCGAAGATTTCTTGCAAGGCCATGTATCTTTGGAAATCGAATTCATAAGGATTTTTGGGAGCCTCAATCTTTGAAGTGATKACACTAACTAACTTTCTACTCAA
>NZ_NJFZ01000044.1 GCF_002270355.1 Flectobacillus sp. BAB-3569
GCAAGCAATGATCTTCCAAAGTAACTTCCAGTAGAATAAGGATTGAAACATCAAATATTTTCCATATTTCTAAAAAAATAATAGCTTCCAAAGTAACTTCCAGTAGAATAAGGATTGAAACCTGGAGAAAACCTAAAGCAAAGAGATAATGAATTAGACTTCCAAAGTAACTTCCAGTAGAATAAGGATTGAAACAGAGATTGACGTTACGTTAAGAACGAACCCTGCGAGACTTCCAAAGTAACTTCCAGTAGAATAAGGATTGAAACACACTGAATCATCATTACCACAACCAACTGTAAGTTCTCTTCCAAAGTAACTTCCAGTAGAATAAGGATTGAAACTAAAATGATGAAAGAGGGTGTTGTTACCTTCTTTAACTTCCAGAGTAACTTCCAGTAGAATAAGGATTGAAACGAAGAAAGAAAAGAAAGAACAACCTGATCCTGCTGATGCTTCCAGAGTAACTTCCAGTAGAATAAGGATTGAAACTCAGCTCGTGAGGAAATTGAGCCACAATTGCTTGATCCTCCAGAGTAACTTCCAGTAGAATAAGGATTGAAACCGAGTTTGAGTTGTTTTACCAGCTTCGATTGCAGATCTTCCAAAGTAACTTCCAATAGAATAAGGATTGAAACGGTACTTTTCTGCAATATCAGCTGGTGCGTTCCATAATCTTCCAGAGTAACTTCCATTAGAATAAGGATTGAAACAATGCCTCTTCTTGGTCGTAGAGTTTTTCCTGAGTAACCTCCATTAGAATAAGAATTAAACCCTCCATTTCTGGTACAAGCTACCCACCCATCACAATGTAAAGTCACTTCAATTATTAATATAAATTATACTTGTACCGTTTATTAAAGTTTATTTTTAAATCTCATATTAAGTAAAAGGTACATATTGCTGTATTTTATTGCAGTGTAATTATTTTACACTAACCTTTTGTTCCTTTGTGAAAATTGATGAAGGTTAAGAAAAAATCTTGAAGGAAGGAATGGAATGAAATTTGTCAATGACCGTTTAATAAGATTTTTTAAAAATCCTGATTCAATACTTGTGAATCACAAATAAATCTTAAACATTGCGAGATGCACTTGCATTATTAACTCACCTCCCAATCACAACCTATCCAAATATGAGTTTGAAAATTCGATACCTAAAAATACAATTCGAAGCCTCTATTAAACCGTTCGAATTACCTGCCTTCCGTGGAGCTGTTATCAAATGTGCTGGTCGCGAGAACATCCATTTTCATAATCATCTCGGCGATGGTTATTTGTATGGCTATCCCGTTATCCAATACAAAATGATTGGAGGTTCTCCTTCACTTATCTGTGTCGACTATGGCGTTGATGAGGTTCATCATTTCTTCGAGAAAAACCGTAGTAAAGTTACCATCTCTGATCGAGAGGTTTCATTAGCCGTAAAAAGCATCTCGATGCAACAATATCAGATGCAAGTTTGGGAAAACACCTTTGATTATAGACTCAAAAACTGGTTAGCCATCAACCAAGAGAATCACAAAAAGTATAATCAACTCAGCAATGACATTGATCGGATTACCTTTTTAGAAAAAGTTTTGGTCGGCAATATCCTCTCTTTTGCCAAAGGAATCAAATGGTTTATCGACAAAGAAGTCAAAGTGCGTATAGACAGTATAGTGAGCACTCGAACTGTCCCTTACAAAGAACAACGCCTCTTAGCCTTCGACATCAATTTCAAAACAAACGTCTTCTTACCAGACCATTTAGGTATTGGGAAAGGAATTAGTTTGGGCTTTGGAACGGTGACTCGGGAGAGGAAATAAGGAGAAATAGTTGACATGAGATTCTAAGAACATAAATACAAAATATATGAATGAGCTTAAGCGACAACAAATTTATTTGGCAGCTTTATTACATGACATAGGTAAGTTTTACCAGAGGGCGGATGTATCATATTACAACTCCACTCATTTGGCAAAATATCCTTTTGTTGTTAAGAATGCTGATAATATTTGTCCTACTTCCCAAGAAGGTTATTTTAAGTATCAACACGTTATTTGGACTCAACTATTTTTTGAGGAAAACTTAGCTTTATTTGAAAAATTAGGCGTGTATGATAGAAGTAGTTCAGACAATTTAGTAAATGTGTCTATTTATCACCACAAGCCTACATCAAAATTACAGGCTTTTATTCAATTAGCGGATTGGTGGGCAAGTGGAATTGATAGAACAACCTCCGAATATCAAGAAGAAGACAAAGTAAAAAGAGGGAAACTTAAATTTAAAGAAGAACCTTTAATCAGCATTTTTGGAAATTTATTGGTTAATAATAAAGAAAACAAAGCCAGTAAAACGGCTTTTAGTTTACGTAAATTATCATTAAACAGAATTTTTCCAACAGCAGAAAAATATCAAACAGGCGTTTCTCAAGCCGAATACGCAGAGCTATGGCATGAGTTCAATAATGAGTTTAAGACTTTACCTATAGATTCGCTTGGTGTATTCAACACTTCTTTACATTACTTGCTTAAAAAGTATTGTTGGTGTATTCCTGCATCGACGATTGACTTTGCTGATAATAGCTTATTTGACCATTTAAAAATAACGGCTGCAATAGCTCAATGTTTATACGACTATCATTCTGAATACACTACGGCTTTCAATTATGATAAAAAACTTATACTTCAAAAAGGGCATTCACCTTTATTACTCTTATGCGTAGATACTTCTGGTATTCAAAAGTTTATTTATGACATTTCATCTAAATATGCTTCCAAAAGCTTAAAAGGTCGTTCCTTCTCACTTCAATTAATGTTAGACGAAATTGCAAGCGAAGTGATTCGTATTACCAAAACTACCCTAAGTCATATTATTTATAGTAGTGGGGGAAAGTTTTTTATGTTACTTCCAAATACGACCGAAGTAAAGAAGGCACTCACTGAAATAGAAGAGAAAATTAAAAAAGAACTTTGGGAGAAGTACAAAGGCAATATTTATGTGTGCATAGGCTTTGAAGCTTTTGCTTTTGACTTGAAAAAAAATCTGTCATTATCGAAAATGAACACAAAACTTTAGGAGACTTATGGAAAAAAGTAAGTGAAAAAACGGCTGAAAAAAAATACCAGAAGTTTAAAAATCTATTACTTGATGATTTCGACAATCTATTTAATGATGAAGGTTTTGGTCAAGGAGGACAAAGTGCTATTTGTTCAGTAACTGGTGAAGAAACGGAAAAAGTCACAGAAATAGATGAAGATGTAAAAATTTCCCCTCAAGTACAAGAACAAAAGGAAATCGGACAAGCCTTAGCAAAAAATGACTATATCATATTTTCAAACCATCGTCAGCCAAACTTAAAGGTTAACAGTTATGGGTCTTTAGTTGGTCGAAACTATTGGTTATTGACAAACAAAGATTTAGTACAAACTGAAAATACAGAAGTATGCTTGACGGTAAAAATTGAGATAAACTTTATCAAACCACAAAGTACAAGTACAAAAAATATCGCATACTCTTACCGTTTTTATGGTGGTAACGAAGTTGCTTTTGATAAAAAGGGGAAAGCAAAAAACTTTGAGCAATTGGCTGGAATAGATAGAGAAGACAATGAAAATGATAATTCTCCCATTGTGAAAAGCGAATGTACTGGTTCTTTCAACAGGCTGGCAATTTTACGCATGGATGTTGACGGCTTAGGGCAAATTTTCATCAAAGGATTTAATAAAGAAACTGCTTCTTTTTCTGCTTATGCTACATTGTCGGGACAATTAGACTGGTTTTTTAGTGGTTACTTAAATACGATTCGTTCAAAAGAAGATTACAAAGATTGGGTAAATATTATTTATTCGGGTGGAGATGATGTTTTTGCTGTAGGACGTTGGGATAAAACCATTGCTTTTGCCGAAGAAATACAAAGCGAATTTAAGCTATTTACTGGACGAGAAGATATAACGGTTTCGGCTGGTATTAGCATTGTTACACCAAAATTTCCTATTGCCAAAGGAGCAGATTTAGCTGGTGAAGCCGAACATTTAGCAAAAGACTTTAAACGACTTGATAAAAGAGAAAAAGATGCCTTGTGTCTTTTTGGTATTGCTGTGGGTTGGGAAGAATTTAAAATAATCAAAGATATTAAAGACTTTTGGCTCGAACACTTAGAGGGAGAAAATCCAATTCTTTCTCGTGGTTTACTACAAAAAGTATTTACATGGTATGCAATTTCTAAAAGAAAAGACAAAAACGAAAATCCCAATCTATCTTGGAAATGGAATACGGCTTATTCTTTGAAACGCTATGAAGTAAAAGACAATAAGAAAAAAAATGATGCTTTAAAAATGATTGAAATAGCCTTGCTATGCAATCAATTTGGAGGTAAACCAATTCGATTTGATGTATTTGTGGTAGCCTCTCGTTGGGCTGAATTGATTTTAAGAGATAAATAAATGAAGTAAATATTACATAAATATTTTGATTTAAAGAAGCAATTAATATGAAACAAACTTTAGAAGATATGCTATCCAATGGCATAAAAGACCTTAGTGCATTAGAAGACTTAGGTAAGGATTTAAAAGAGATTAAAACTACTCAGATTAGAAAATTTTTTGGCTCGATGAGACAAATTCAAGCAGACTTTGGTAACCGAAGTGGTGAGATTATTATGCTTGAACCTCGTTTAGCTTACGCAAAAGGAAAAGCAAAAAAGGAAAGTCAACCCGGGCTTGATAAATTGTATAAATCTTTAAGTCCCCTCATAAAAAAAATAGATAACGATAAAGCAAAGTTTGATTCGTTTGTGAGAATTGTAGAAGCCATCGTTGCTTATCATAAATATTATGGAGGTCAAGAATAATCCTTTAAAACCCAACTTAATTTTAATAAAATGAAACTCGTAGAAAAAATCATCATAAAAGGTACTTTAACCTTATTGTCTGGCTTACACATTGGCGATAGCAAAGAAAATGTAGAAATCGGTGGCGTTGATAGTCCCGTAGTTCGAAGAAAGGATAATAATCAACCTTATATTCCGGGTAGTTCACTAAAAGGGAAAATCCGAAGCCTTTTAGAAGTAGCTATGGGAGAAGGTATTAACTCAAAAGGAGAGACTTCTTTTGATTATGATAATTATTCCACTGATAATGGAAAATTATTAGCTACGCTTTTTGGCTCTGCGGGAAACAATGGAAAACCTTCTCGTTTACTTGTTAGAGATGCTTCAATGACTGAAAAAAGCAGTAAAGCTTTTTATGACTCGGAGTTTACTGATATGCCTTATACGGAAGTAAAATTTGAAAATGTAATTAATCGTCTTACAGGAACAGCAGAACATCCTCGCCAAATTGAACGTGTGCCTGCTGGGGCTGTATTTAACATTGAATTTGTTATTAACGTAATGGACGATGCCGATGCTAATAAATTCATTGCTCTATTAAAATCTGGTATCGAATTATTAGAGGATGATTATTTAGGAGGAAGTGGTACACGTGGTTATGGTCAGGTGAAAATTGAAACAGACATAGATTCTCCTAATCGGAAAACAGTAGATACTTACCTAAACGGTTTAGCGTAATGAAAAAAAGCCTTGATGTTATATATTTTGAGTTTACGACCCCACTCCATATCAGCAATGCTCGTGCTGATTATGGAGTGAGTGAGCGAACGATTCATTCCGATACGCTTTATGCTGCCATTATGCAATCGTGGGCATTTTTAGGTAAGGAAGAATGGATAACCAAAGAAGTAAGCTTTACGCTCAGTAGCTTGTTTCCTTATACTATTGATAAAACAACCAAACAGAAAGTTCACTTTTTTACTAAACCGTTTTTTCAAGCTCCCAGAAATAGCTCAACGGAAATGGCAACGGAAGATGCAAAAAAATTCAAAAAGATAAAGTATGTTGATACTTTTCATTTTGAAAAATACATCAACAAACAAGCTATTGATACGGGTGTAGATGCAATAAAAGGCAATTACCAAGTAGCAAAAAACATCAATATCAATCCTAACTTTATCAGTTCGGAAGTTCAACCTCGTATCATAAGACCAAGAAATGAATCGGAAGATACAAAGCCATTTTATGCTGAGAAGCTGTTTTTTGAGAAAGGTTCAGGAATGTACTGCTTATGTAATTTTGAAAATGAACAAACAAGAAATCGAGTAAAGGCAGCCTTGGCGTTATTAGCAGACAATGGTTTAGGCACTGACCGAGGTATTGGTAATGGTTGTTTTAATCTATCCTTTGGTAAAATTACGTTAGATATTCCTAATAGCAGTCAGTTTGCCATGAACCTATCACTTTTTTGTCCCGAAAGTAAAGAGGCTTTAGTTTCATTACTGAATGATGAAAAAGTACGTTACGAAATCACCAAACGTGGTGGCTGGATTTCTGAACCTCACAATACTTATCGTAAACGTTCAATTTATATGTTTCAAGAAGGTTCTGTATTTAGCCGAACAAGTACTACTATTTTTTCAATGGGTAAAACAGTGAATTTAAAACCTTCAAATGAACTATTACCTACAAAGATTGATAATCCTATATGGCGAGTTGGTAAATCACTTTTTATCCCTGTTTTGATATGATAAAGGTAAAAGATAGCATCGTTTCTCAAACGTTTGAAGTAGAAATCCTTACACCTACACATATTGGAGGTGCAAGTGAAAACCATTGGCAAAATGGCTTAGATTTTATTATCAAAGACGATAAAACTTGGATTTTAGATTTTAAAGAACTATCTAAGTTTATTGATAGCTCTCAATTAGCCATTATTCTATCTCGTGCAGATACAACTCAAACGCTTGAAAAGAGCTTAGATGCTAAGAAAGTCCAAGAAGCATCTTGGAAAAGCTTTGATGCTAATATGAATAGTTTAGACATCAAACGCCATATTTTTAATGGATTTGATGGAAAACCTTATATTCCAGGTAGTTCAATCAAAGGAGCGATTAGTTCTATTCTGCTAAATTATTTTTATAGAAATAGCACACAAGTATTTCAAAAAAACGGTAAAGTTTCAGAGCAAGTCTTAGGAAATTTTGAAAACTCCGTTATGCGATTTTTCCAATTCACGGACATTCATTTTACAGACACTTTTTTGACTAATACAAAAATATTTAACCTTCAAAAAAATGATGGGAAAAATTGGGCTGGTGGTTGGAAACATGGAAAAGATAAAACTGATTCAACTTTTAAAGAAACAGGGTTTACCACCATTTATGAGTCTTTAAAAACTTTCAGTAGAGGAAATCTAATGCTTTCGTTTAAAAAAGGTATCATTGAGCAGTTGTATGCGGAAGCTTTGAAAAATAATAAGATTAAATTACCTCCAACACATACAGCAGCGTGGCTTACTAAAAACCCAACGGAACAACTTTGCCAAATTATCAATACACATACATTAAGTATGTTGAAAAAGGAGATTGCTTTTTTCGAGAATTATCAAATTGATGATAATACAGGAAGGGTTTTATCTAAGTTAAATGACCTGAAAAACAAAGTTGAAAGACTGCAAAACAGTTCTAAAGAATGTATTTTGAGGTTATCGGCTGGTTCTGGCTTTCATAGTATTACGGGCGACTGGCAGTATGATGATTATTATGAAGTAATTGGTGTTTGGACGGAAGAGGATTCAAGAAATAAGTTGTGTAAAAAAGGTGATGTTGGAAAACAAAAATATAAATCCAGAAAATTAGCATTTGAAAAAGATACTAAGGGCGGATGGATATTTCAACCTATGGGCTTTATCAAACTAACGTTGTTAGATGAAGAAACTATTTTGAAACGCCAGCAACAAGAAGCTATTGAAAAGGAATTCGTTCAACAAAGAGCCATTGAAGAAGCAAAAGCAGAAGCCGAACGTTTGGAAAGAGAAAGAATAGAAAAAGAAGAGGCTAAGAAACCTAAAATGTATGAGGGTGCAATCACCAAAAACTTAGAGGTTGATGCAGAAGTAATAGAAAGTGGAAAACCAAACAAAGTAAAAATCTACGTAAAAGGGTATGAAGATAAAAAAATTGAAATGACAGAATCTGCTCCACAGCCTAAAGGATATGTTTGTAGAGTTGCAATGGTTATTGAAAAAGGTAAAATTCAAAGAGTTAGACATTTAAAACCCAAACAGTAATTATGGAAAATTATTTGGTGTTGACAGTTGGAACGAGAGACATTCAAGTAAATGATAAGGATTTACAAAAATCATTAAACGAGGATGAAATATTAGCATTAAAGAATCCTTACAATAGTCAATTTATGGCTCGCCCATTAGGGGAATTAATAGAACGAAATTTTTCTAAATTTCAAAACATAATCCATACACCTATAATAGCACCATTAATCCAATATTTAGTAGATTATAATATTGTTATTAACAAGGTATTTATTATATCCACAGATCAACCTCATGATGTTGAATCTAAATATCGGAATAACGATTCTGTATTCTTTGGAAAAATTATTGCAAGAATACTACGAAATAAGTTACCTCAAGGAGTACATATATCTATGAATGAAGTTCTCATAACCGAGAATGTGACTTTTTTAGATGAGATGTATAGATTCTTTAGTGAAAGTGATTTAATTAAAGAAATAGAACAAAATAATAATAGTATTAACTCTGTTTTTTTATTGAATCAAGGGGGGATCGATGCTATCAACACAGGATTGATGCTTAATATTATTAAAGCATCAAATATTAAGCTTAGACACTTTACAGTTGATGAAAGAACAAAATTTTCGTTTGAACTAGATTTTGCCAAATCAATTTTAGCGGAGAGTGAACATCAGAAAGCAAGTGCATTACTTCGTCATTATGATTATGCTGCAATTAAGTATCTATCAGTAAAAAATGAAGCAAAAGCCATAGCAAAATATGCCGAATGTAGATTACACTTTAATTTCTCTGAAGCTAAGAGGCTTTTAAATGAACTTAGCACACAACACAGGAAATTCTCTATGGAAAATATTACACAACTTAATTTACTAACATCAGATAATGTAAATAAAGACCTTTACCTCATTCGAGAGTTATATATTAACGCTAGAATTAAATTTGATCAGGAATCTTATGTAGACTTTCTTTTAAGATTTTTTAGAATACATGAATTTATGGTTCAGTATGAATTATCTAAGTATTTAGACTTTGAAATTAAATATAATACTTGGGTTAAAGATATACATGAATTGATGGGAAAAAACACAAAATTGAAAAATCATTTAATGACTTCCAAGCATGATAAAAAACCTTTAAATTTTGAGGTACTTAATATACCTACATCTTTATCCATACTTGAGTTTTATAAACACCCTGAATTTTTATTTTTAAAAAGTTTAAGAGGACTTTCAGAATTAAGAAATAAATCTATAGGAGCACATGACTTTGAGCCTGTTTCAAGGAACTTAATAGAGTCTGCTTTATTAAATAGAGGATATTCAATAAATACTTTTTTTGAAAAATAGAGAACGTTCTTGGTGTTAAATATCAAAATAATCCTTTTTTACTGATTAATGGACAAATATTGAAGCTTATTTGATTTCTAGGTTTGAAAAAATATCTAAAATTTACATTGGGGTAACTTGGTAAATATAGATCAGAAAAACGCTAAAATGGTTTCAATTTTTACATGATTTTGATATTTACGATGATGTAAAATTGGCAATATCCAATCTTCTTAATGCTTAGTATTTCATGTATATTTAGGAATCTGATTCCTAAATATACATGAAATTAACTACCTATTTAGTTATTAATTGGTTTTAAGAAAATTTTAACTTCTTTTACCTATCTACAATTCCTTATCTTTGCCAATAAATTCCATAAAAACCATGACTACGCTTTATCATTCAATTGCCGAAATACTTCGTAATACTCAACAAAGGGCTTATTCGGCTGTTAATCTTTCGATGATTGATGCCTATTGGCATATTGGTCAGAAAATCGTGGAAGAGGAGCAGCAAGGAAATGAAAGAGCCAAATATGGTGATAACCTTTTACAGCGTTTGTCTCAGGAACTATCTGATGAGTTTGGAAAAGGATTTAATCTTACCAATTTAAAGTATATTCGTCAGTTTTATCTTGCTTTTCCAATTCGTCACGCACTGCGTGGCGAATTATCTTGGACACATTATCGTTTGCTACTAAAGGTACAAAATGAAAAAGCCCGTCAGTATTATTTGCAGGAGGCTATTGATAATCAATGGAGTACCAGAATCTTGGAACGACAAATTAATAGCTTGTATTATGAGAGGTTATTAGCAAGTCAGGATAAAAAAAGCCTTTTGGTAGAGGCTCAAAAGAGCGAAAAGCTTTCGGCTCAGGATATTATCAAAGACCCATTTGTTTTGGAGTTTCTGAATCTTAAAAGCAATCATGCCTTTAGTGAACAAGCTTTAGAAACGGCTTTGATTGATAAATTGCAGGACTTTTTATTGGAATTGGGTAAGGGCTTCTCATTTGTGGCTCGTCAAAAACGCTTTACTGCTGATAACGAACATTTTTATGTTGACTTGGTTTTCTATAATTATTTGCTCAAATGTTTTGTGTTGATTGACCTTAAAGTTGGAAAATTATCCTACCAAGATATTGGGCAAATTGATTTTTATGTTCGTTATTGGGAGGAGCACTTTAAAACTGAAGGCGATAATCCAACAATTGGGATTATTCTTTGTACTGAGAAAAATGAAACGATTGTTAAATACTCTGTCTTGGAAGGTAGTCAGCAACTTTTTGCTTCAAAGTATCAATTATACTTACCGACAGAGGAAGAATTACGCATGGAATTAGAGCGAGAAAAACGATTAATCGAATCAGAGAAATCATTTCAGCAGAATGAGTAATAATGATTTCTCTGATAGGGGAAAGCGACTAAATCCCGTACTTCTTAGCCATTTCCTGAATATGTACTATCATTTTATCTCGTAAATGGCGAGGTTCGACAATTTCAAGATCCTTTCCAAATTCGAGAAGCTTCGCAAAAAGCTCGTTATTAAATCGTAGTTGGTAGGTGAATACTACGTGTGTTTCGTTAGTTTCTTTGGATAATTCTTGTTGACTATGATGTAATGGCTTGGTCCTGATGTAGTTGGCTCTAGGAAGATCCACTTTGATTTTGACACTTTCTAATGCTGCATAAGTCTCTGTTTCAGCATCATAGAGATAGGTAAATCCAATAATGTCATTGAGAAAAGCTAAGTCTCCAGCTTTTTGCTCTCTGTATTTAAAAATAGAAGCCTCATCTATCGCTAAAATTCTATCGAGCGCCAAGTTGTAGATTTTCCCCTTTTTATGTTCATAACCATACACATGCCAACGGTTATGATATTCTTTGAGCATATAAGGACTAATACTGTATGCTTTTTGTGATTTAGAAAAATCTTGAAAGTGGATTTTGAGTGTTTTTTTAGCTTTGATAGCGTTATATAATGCTATAAGGTGCTTTTGACCTGTATAGATATTATTTTGCTCAAAACTAACAATTACTTCAGGTTTGCTAGTTGAATCAATATTTATACGTTCTTCAATTTGTAAGTGAATATCTTCTAAGCCCGATATTTGTGGTAATTGGGCATATTGAGAAAATAGCGCTTTTATCTCATTGGCAAGTTTTAGTTCGTCAGGGTCTAGAAGACCATAAAGAGAAAATGGTTTTGCAAATTTATAATATCCATTAATACATGAGATTTCTGCTTCATGACTCCGGAAGAAAGCTAGATCAAGCATAATAGTGCGTCTGGATGGACATGTAGGGAGAGCTAGCTCATCCATGCAACATTTGGCTAGCTCCTTATGGGTTTTTCCTTGACTCTTAGAAAGGTGTTTATGAAGCACTTTGTACCTCTCAAACTGTTTTTGGTTTATTTTCATATCATAAAATTAGTAATGTTAAAAACTATTCTTAAAGATACACTTTCTTAAGATATAGTGTAAATAGACTGCACTAGTATACACCAACTTTGCATTCGAAACAAGTCGAAAACCTTAAACTTTTATACGACCTTCAATACTCCAATTCACACGCCTTCTTTCGCTGCTAAAGCAGCATCTATTCATTACGGTTTGCCAAGCGATGCCCATTCTTTTAGGAATGATACGGTTTTGTTGTTTGAGCCTAATGCTTCGAATGAAGTAGGCTTATGTCTCCGTCAGGCATTGAGTACGGGTAGTCTGTTGGCACTCGAAAATTGCATGGCGGATTTGTTAATGCGCGATGTCAATGGTTCGATGATTAGTCAAATTATTGCGTGTTTGGGTAGTCCTGAGTTGCGTGGACAATTGTTTGGTTTGTTTATGATGGACGAAACTTCTGCACTTCGTACCGTGAATGCTTCATACCATCATGACAATGGTTTTGAAAAATGGGTGTTGATTAATCACCCTGACTTCAAATTGCGTTTGCATGTCTATGAGGCTTCTAGTTTGATTCCGCAAGAAAATCGCCATAATCACGCTTGGGATTTTGCTTCGTATATCATAGAGGGTTGTTTGGAAAATACGTTCTATGAGTTGGATGATTTGAGTGGCGAGGAGTTGCTAATGCACTATCAATATAGTCCAGTGCAGGGAGGGGCGTATCATACGGAGTTATTGAATCCAAGTCAGCGTTTACGCCGCTCTGCCAATCTTACCTTGTCTGGTGGGCGAGCTTATTTTCTGCCTGCGACTGTGATTCACCGTATCAATAGTGAGCATACGTTTAAGCAACGTACTTCTACGCTGATGCTGACGGGTAAGCGACGTACTTATCATTGTGATTTGTTCGCCGAAAAGGAGTTTGTTCATACCGAAACACCTACGAGGGGAATGTCTCTCGATCATCTACACCATCGAATCGAGACACTTTCCTATGGTCTGACAGCATAGTAGTAATTGAGGTGGGCTTTGCCCGTCTCGATTTTTCTTCAGTTCAAAATTTTATGTTTTGTAAATCAACTTAACCGATACCATCATGACGACAATGACACAAAAGACCTATATCACCCTTCAAGGTAAAGCAACTTTGGAAGAACGCCTTATTTCTCTTGAAAAAGAACTAAAGGAAATTCAGGAAGAAAAAGCTGTGGCTTATCATGCCTCTGGCGACGGCTGGCATGACAATCCTGGGTGGATTCAGATTGGACAAATAGAGGAGCGTTTGAGCAAAGAGATTGTTTTGATGCGTCAAAAATTAGCTCAATCCGTGGTGATTGCTTCTAAGCAACGTAGTTCGGATCGTGTACAAATTGGGTCAATTGTTCGTATTTCTCAATATCATGGGACACAGGTGCGAGAAATGGTTTTGGAGATTGTAGGAAGTGGCGAAACGAATATTGCTCAAAAGCGATTGGCTTATGACACGCCTTTGGGTGCTGCCCTTATCAATCAAGAGAAGGGAGTTTCTACTACTTTTGAGGCTCCAGCAGGTTTGGTGCGGATTGATATTTTGGATATATCTCTGACGTGGTGAGTTTTGAGTGATGAATTGTGAGTTGTGAATGTAAAATTCTATGAATCAATATTTTACGCTTATTTTTTACACTCAAAACTAATCACTCCCAACTCATCATTCAACCCTCTTGGTATCGACTAAGCATTTTTGAGGCAATATCCCTAATCGTTTTTCGGAGATGCAAGGGTTCAATGACTTCTAGGTCAGCGCCGTATTCGAGTATTTTGGTAGTGAGTTCTGGATTGACTATTACTTGTAACCTAAACTCGTATTGATTGCCAGAAATTTCAATATGCTTTTGGCTTTTGTGTAAAGGTTTGGTAATAAGATACTGTGCTCTGACTCTGCTGTGCGAACGTAAGACTACGGTTTCAATCGTTTTTTCTTCAAAAACGGTAACTCCTACCACTTGATCGAAATGTTGCTTGATATTAGGATTGGGAGGAAGTAAAAATTGATGACTGGTAATTTTGAAAGACTTGATTCTGTCTAAGGCGATTTTAGAGAGATAATCAGCGGCCTCTTCCCATGCAATCAGATACCAACGGTTGTTGTATTCTTTGAGCATGAGTGGATATACCACTAAGTTTTTGAGAGATTCATGATAAGGTTTGTATTCCATCGTCAGATAATTGCCATTTCTGATATGTTGTAGTAAAGGTAATAGGTGTTCACGCCCTTGTAAGTCAACTTCCTCAAAAGCAATATATTCATCTGATTCGTTGCTAATGATCGAGGAACGTTGTTCTAATTTGAGCAAAACATCTTCGATACCTGCAAACTCGTTTGGGTGATTATTAAAGTAACGGCGAACTACGGCAACTATTTCGATGATTTCACTCGTTGCCTTACCATCCAACTCTTCTAAGAGTGAGTAGGTGTCTTTGGTTTCGTAGTAATACCCTTTGTGTTTATTGGCACGTTTGGGCAATGGAGCATTGAGTTGATCTCTGAGAAATTTCAAATCATCTCTTAAGGTTTTTTCGTCTATGCTAATCTCATCAATGCCATATAAATACTCAAGCAGCTGTTTGCTACTAAGACCAGACCTTTCATTGGTATTGCGTAGTTTTTGGTGTAAATAAATGACTCGTTTGAGCTTTTCGTAGGAAGTTGATTTTTTCTTTTCACTCATAATTTTTTTTACAAAAAATAAAATTTGTATTTGTCAACGGGAGATTTAACTATGTTGACGATACTAAGTTTGTACCATCAAATCGGGAATAGTCCCACAGGATTTAAACTTTTACGACCTTCAATAACACAATTTCACACTTCCTTCCTTTTTCTCCAACTACAGAGCAATCTTTTGCCTTGGAAACGGTTGGTTTATTTTTGAAAAGCACCGATAAGGCCTTGATACTGAAAGGTGCAGCGGGTACAGGCAAGACGTCTATTTTAAAGGCTGTCGTGAATTTTTTGAAAGACCAGAAAAAGCAAGTAGAGCTTTGGGCTCCAACAGGCTGTGCGGCTATGAACTTATCTGAAAAAACAGATTATCAGGCTGGTACCATTCATTCGGGTATTTACAAACCAGAAACGGATGAAGAGCGTGCTTGTGTGAAACTGCTTCGCAAGGTAAATCAAGTGGAAGGCGAGGTGATTTATATCATTGATGAGAGCTCGATGATTAGCAACAGGGTAGATAGTTCTGCCGATTTTGAGACCGACACACCTATGCTCTCGGACCTGATTGAATTTGTTCGTAGTGGACATTCGGATAGCAAAATCATTTTTGTGGGAGATGAGTTTCAATTACCTCCTGTCAAATATGGTAAGTATGACACTGCTCCTGCTTTGGATATGGATTTTCTGAGAAGAGAGTTTGACTTATGCTGTTCGGAGGTATCTCTGTCGAAGGTGATGCGTCAGGCCGAGGGTTCTTATATATTAGAAGTTGCCTCTGAAATTCGTAATAGTATTCGTACTGGAGGGAGGTTTTCGGAGAATATCGGTAAATCAATGTATCGTATGGAAAATATGATTGACTTGTATTTGGCGTGTTTTGATGAAACTAATCCTAGAGCAGCCGTGATTCTTAGTTTGTCAAACGACTACGCCCTCAAGTGTAATCATTTGATTCGCCAAAAACTAGGATTGACTGGAACTATTGCGCCTGGTGATATGGTGGTACCAAGCCGTAATTTTTATGGCTATCACAATACGTATATACCAAGTGGTGAGATTTTGCAGGTGGAGCATGTAGGCAAAATTAATAAAGTTGCTGAAATGGAGTTTATGCGTGTGGGTTTGAAAAGATTTAGCCATGGCCAAGAGGCCGAGATAGTGGACGTGACTATTTCTCTGGACTATCTTCAAGATCCCAAAAGTATTACCATCGATAAACGAAAGGCTTTGTTTGCATCGGCGAAGAAGTATAACCCTATTTACCGACAATCTAAGGATAGTCGTGATGACGAATATTTGTCTGCGATGCAGCTGGGTTATGCGCATGCGATGACTTGTCATAAAGCGCAAGGTAGCGAGTGGAATACGGTGTTTTTTAATACTTGGATGCCACCTAATCCTGACCTAAGATTTTTGTACACAGGTGTTACCCGTGCTCGGAAGGAGTTGTTTACCAATAATTCTCACAAGTACGCTTAAGTGGGAAAGGCTATCGATTTGGGATATCGGATTTTTGATTTCGGAAATAGAAGCTTCTATTTCCGAAATCAAAAATCCCCAATTGCTGGATGTCCTTCGTAAGCTACTCACAGATATATCTTTTTATTTTCATCTTAAACATTTTACTATTATGACGACTAACAATACTTTCGCTCCAAACACAACAGAAGAGGTTTTACCAGCAGCAGAAATGACTGTAGAACAGGTGTTATCTGCCTCATTGCCTACGCATGTGCCTGTAATAAAGGTCAACTTAAATGAGTATGGCATCGAGCAGTCTATGCACCACAAAGGCAACCCGAATGCCTTGTACAATACCTTGCTTGAAATCAGAAGTGGGCATATCATTGATGAAAATTCTGACGAGGTTCAGCAAGAAAAGCATCGGAAGGAGCTCGATGAGAAAATTGCTGTGCTAGAAAAGGAGATTGTAACCCTGAATACCGATGGTCAGCACCTTAGCGATGTGTCTATCCCTAGTCTCGAGAGGTCAATCGACGAGCTGGAAGAGGAGATTCACGAATGGAGACTGGAGCGTCATCAGAGCAAAAAGCCTACCGCTCGGAATCAGTTTACTCTTTGGCGTGCGGCAATTTTTAGTGGAATCGGTTTTGTGTATTTGGTGGCATTTTATGTGAGTGCAGTGTATATGGGTATGACACGAGATATAAGCGTAACCTTGCAGGAAATCCAGCAAAAAGGCGAAGGCTTAGGAGGTGTATTCAACGCTATTTTCTCGAAGGATGCTTTTACTACGTTTAATTTCCATTGGTTTGCTCCTATTCCTTTGTTGATGTTTGCGATGGTGCTTGAAAAACTGTATACAGAATATCAAGGCAAAAAGCGGTGGTTGTTTGTAGGGATTGCTGGTATATCGACGTTGGTTCTAGATGTTATTATTGCTTATAAAATTGAGGCAACTAACCAAAAACTACAGTTTATGATAGGGCAAGAAGGTGAAGTGTCTGCATGGTATACTAGCCCCGACTTTTGGGCGGTATTGATGATGGGTTTTGTTTCTACTATTGTTTGGGGAATCGTGGTCGCTACTTTGTTGGAGGAGCTTAGCAAGACCAACTATGAACAGGTGGTAAATCTTGAAATCGAAAAACGTAGAGATAAAATTACGGGTATTCGAGAAAAAATAGATGGTTTGAAAAAGGAGTTTGGCTTGATGATGTCAAAAGTGAGTCAATTAAAAATTGATATTGACAGGCTTTCGGAACGTAAGCAGAACATGAAGGTAAGTCTCTCTGAACTGGATAATTATGCTTCAAGGTTTTATGATGGTTGGATAAAGTTGGTGGGAACGCTTCCTAACAAACAGGATTTGCTTGGACTTTGTGAAGAAAGATATCAAGATTTTCGAAGTCGTTATCTTTCAGAATAGTGGTTGGCTCATCACACTCATGCTACTTCTGCAGGAGTGTGATGACTATAAAGTACTCCTTAATACCATCATTTTTTCATTTCTTAACCCCCAAATACTATGACAACATTTTTTTACTTCCGCCATATCTTGTTTAGTTTATTGTTTGCTTTGTCTGCTACCGTTTTGGCTTCAGCCCAAAAAAAGGAGGCTCATCATTATTTGGTTGTATTGGATTTATCGGATCGTCTTTTGGCAAATGATCAGGTCAACCGAGATAAGGCTATTATTGAGGCTGTTTTTGGGATTTTTGAGCAACAGGTTCGTAAAAATCTGATGATTTATTCTAATGACTCTTTCAAAGTGAGTCTTGTCCCTCAAGAAGGGGGCGTTGACGAACATACCTATACGTCGGGCTTGTATATCAATATGCAAAAGCTATCCTTGCAGGAAAGACGTACTCGATTGGAGCAATTTCGGAAGGAGCTACCCCTGCGCTTGCAGCAGCTATACAAGGCAGCTACCACGGGTAAAACACAGTCGCAACATTTTCGAGGTGCGGACATTTGGCGTTATTTCAATGACAATTTGACGCAGGATACTCGACAAAACTGTCAGAATTATTTATATATTTTAACGGATGGTTATTTTGATTTTGAATCAAATCGCTTTGTAGGTCAGCAAGGCAATCGTCGAACAGATTCTCAGATGATTACTCGACTTCGTAAAAATAACAATTGGCGTACCCAACTGGCACAAGCCAACGAAGGACTGATTCCTATCAAAAAGAGCTTCCCTCCTATTGTAGTACAAGTATTGGAAATTCAGCCAAAAAGTAAAGTACTCGACGAGCAGGACCTTTTAATAGCATTATGGAAAAAATGGATGAGCGAGACTAAGTTATCTCTACGACAGATTCAGCCAAGGGGAAATATTGATAAAATTACGGAGCTATTAGAGTGATATATCCCAAGAGAGCCAAGTAAAATGGGCTCTTTTTTTGTGTAGAAACGGGGCATAATAACCGTATAAATATGTATATTTGTAAAGTCTATATTGCTCTGTGACAACAAATTAGGAACATTTTCGATATAATAAATCAATGACAGAATATAAAATATCCAATATTTTTAATGTTAATACATTGATTATTAAAATGTTAGCTTAAGGGTCTGTCAGAGCAGTACTTCCAGAAAAACAAGGATTAAGACTCAACGAACATTTCGAATTGTGATGTTGTAATTTCCATAAGGGGTCAGAGCAGTACTTCCAGAAAAACAAGGATTAAGACCTCTTGATTCTTTTTCAGGATCTAAATCTCTACTAGTAGGTCAGAGCAGTACTTCCAGAAAAACAAGGATTAAGACTAATATACCCGTTACTTGCAGAATACAATTTTCCCAATAGTCAGAGCAGTACTTCCAGAAAAACAAGGATTAAGACTTTATAAAAGTTAAAGACCAAGTATAAAAATCAATACGATAAGTCAGAGCAGTACTTCCAGAAAAACAAGGATTAAGACCTCAGTATAATTAAAAGAGATTGTGATTAAACCTCTTTCTTTGTCAGAGCAGTACTTCCAGAAAAACAAGGATTAAGACTTCATAAGGGTAATTTGTTTAAAATGTTAAAAAGTTATAGTCAGAGCAGTACTTCCAGAAAAACAAGGATTAAGACCACCTTTAAAACCGAAATTTCTATACGCTGAAATCATGGGTCAGAGCAGTACTTCCAGAAAAACAAGGATTAAGACAAAAAATAATGAATATTTCTTTTTCCATAGGTTTATAGTCAGAGCAGTACTTCCAGAAAAACAAGGATTAAGACCTTTAAGAAGTTCTTCATCACTCTTATATTTTTTCAAATAAGGTCAGAGCAGTACTTCCACAAAAACAAGGATTAAGACCAAATGTATTCATTCTTATTTTTTTCATAAATAAAAAAGGTCAGCAGTACTTCCACAAAAACAAGGATTAAGACAGGTTCTTTGATAGTAGAACTAGAGTGTCTACCATTAACGTCAGAGCAGTACTTCCACAAAAACAAGGATTAAGACCTCAACCCGTCCGTAGTACGAAGCCCGTAAATAATTACTGTCAGAGCAGTACTTCCACAAAAACAAGGATTAAGACTCATGGTATTGTTTGTTTAAAATCTGAGACTGAAAAGATGTCAGAGCAGTACTTCCAGAAAAACAAGGATTAAGACAATCCAATTTTGTATTTTTTAACAGATGGGTTCGTTGTCAGAGCAGTACTTCCAGAAAAACAAGGATTAAGACAAGACGTGTAATCTATCAATCGATAAGACGAAAGACGTTATGTCAGAGCAGTACTTCCAGAAAAACAAGGATTAAGACCTTACCTAAGAGTCACCGAAGGTCATTTAACGACTTACAAGTCAGAGCAGTACTTCCAGAAAAACAAGGATTAAGACTTAGCCTCTGTGTCTAAATTAACCGTTATCCTTGGAGTGTCAGAGCAGTACTTCCAGAAAAACAAGGATTAAGACTCGTTGCTGAATTTAATTTTTCTTTTCCGTATTTTTTAGTCAGAGCAGTACTTCCAGAAAAACAAGGATTAAGACACTGTGAACACTTCTCTTCCTTTAGCCATATTGATATTTCTGTCAGAGCAGTACTTCCAGAAAAACAAGGATTAAGACTTCAAGGATTTTTGTTTCTTTGATAATTTCGCTTTGTTGTCAGAGCAGTACTTCCAGAAAAACAAGGATTAAGACAAAAACGGAAACCGTAAAACGATTCCCGTTTAATAAAGTCAGAGCAGTACTTCCAGAAAAACAAGGATTAAGACAGCCAATCCCAATCTCTTACATTTTCTTCTTCTTGGTCAGAGCAGTACTTCCACAAAAACAAGGATTAAGACTTTCCTTGCTTGTTTTTCAGTTAGAAAAATTTCAAAACGGAGTCAGAGTTGTACTTCCACAAAAACAAGGATTAAGACTGATATTATATTGGTTTTACCCAACGTTAAAAGTTTGTCAGAGCAGTACTTCCACAAAAACAAGGATTAAGGCGTTTAGATTGTGGGGATGTCAACCCCACAATTGGCAAATGTTTAAGCAGTCCTTCTACAAAAAACAAGCATTAAGACGCGTTGTCTGAATGAAGGAATGAAAAAATGAAGTACTTAGGGTGTGTGGTACTATTACAAAACATGAATTTTGATATTTCTTCGAGTGCATGAGTTTACGTTTTGAGTAAATACTGGAAGCGTAAATTAAACTTTGTTAAATGTTTTAGAATCCCCACTTCTTATATTTAATAGTTCTCTTTTACACCCTCCAAATTCCAAAATCAACTTCTTCCATTTGATATCCATCCCCATCATTTTCAAATCTTCAAATTCCATAATCTTCAAATGAACTAATTTTCAAATTAAAAAATCAGTGTAATTAGTTTACACTATCTCAGGCTACTTTTGTATCGAAATCAAACAGAAATAGCTTTCGATACAACTCAACTCATAATCAATCGCCGTGGGGCTTCGGTCTCTATTAACAATGGTAGGTTCTGTGTCAAACAGGCTGACCAAGTGATGTTTGCGCCTGTTTTCCAGATTAAGTCTATTCATTTGCACCCTGCTACGCATTTGAGTTATGAGGTGATTAGTACGGCTATCGAGAATGACATAGACTTACTGTTTATCGATCGCAAGGGCTTCCCGATTGGTCGTGTCTGGAGTAATCAGTTTGGTTCTATTTCGAGTATTCGTAAAAACCAATTGACTTTTACAGCTCATAAAAGTGCGGTTGCTTGGGTAATTGACATACTCGGTAGAAAAGCTCAAGGTCATGTGGCGGTGTTGGAATTGTTGGGGATGTTGCTCGAAAGAGAGGTACAACCTACGGTAGAACAAATACGAAAATATGCTGACAAAATTAAAGCTTGTGAAATAAGCGACGACTTTTCGGAGGTATTTGCTCAGCTAAGAGGTTTGGAGGGTTCGATGGCTCGTGTATATTTTGAGCAGTTGAGTAAACTGTTGCCTACCGACTACCAGTTTGCCAAAAGAAGTAAACATCCTGCTTTGGACGCTTTCAATTGTTTGCTCAATTATGCCTACGGGATGTTGTACGGTCATTGTGAGTCGGCGCTGATACATGCGGGGCTAGATCCTTTTATCGGAATCATGCACCGCGACGAATACAATCGTCCTGTATTGGTATATGATTTTATTGAGCAGTTTCGTCATTGGGCTGATTATGTGGTGTGTCATTTATGTTTACAAGAGGTTGTCTGTGAAGAGTTTTTTGAGGTCGAGATGGGTACGTATTGGCTTGGACCAATCGGAAAACGTATTTTGATTCAATCATTTAATGATTATTTGGGCGAGAAAGTACAGGTTAATGGACTTAGCAGAAGTCGCTTAACGCATTTGCAACTGGAGGCTCAGCAATTGGCTTCTGAGCTTAAAAAATTCCATTCTTAGTAATCAACCCTTAAACTGTTATCACCTTCGCAACACCAACTATTCTTTTCGGACAAAATATCACGGCTGTTTCTGCCGAAACGCTTACAGGCTTATCGCCCGAAGCATTGGCAACGATGATTCGTACGGGCAATGCGCTCAAGGAAGAGACAGCTCGTTTGCGTCGTGTCAAAGATTTGGATGCCAATTCGTACAAAAAGCTCAAAACCCGATTGCCCTATATCGTTGGCTCTGACTTTGAGAATGGCATTCGCAAGTCCGACTTCTTCAAGGCTTGTCATTATGTCTTGTTGGATGTTGACCATTGTACGCTCGAAAACCAAACTGTACCTGCCTATTTGGCTGAAGACTCTCGTGTTTTGTTGGCTTTTGTATCGCCAAGTGGCGAAGGGTTCAAAGTACTTTTTCGTTTAGAAAGCCCTTGTTTGTCTTTGCTAGAATACAAAATGTTTTACCGTGAGTTTGCTATCCAATTTGCCGAAAAGCATCAGTTGGTCGGTAGTGTCGACTTACGTACTTGCGATGCCACTCGTGCTTGTTTTTTGGCTCACGATGCCAATGTATATTTCAATCCTGAAGCTAAGGGTGTTTGTTGGGATACCTATATCGAAAAGGAAGAAATGTTTGAAGGCGTAGCTACAACGCCAGCCCCGCCAGTGGTTAAGCCTAAAGCTGTTTTGGACGAACAGAAATATAAGGCTGTTTTGAAGGAAATCAATCCCAAACAAACCGTTCGTAAGGCTGACAAACAAATTTTTGTGCCAGAAGAAATATTGGCTTTGCAGTCAGATTTTGAACGTATTTGTAAGGAAAATAACTGGGAGCTAATGGATTTACAGCGAATCAATTATGGACAAAAGGTGATGATCAGACAAGGGTATAAGTATGCTGAGGTGAATGTGTTTTTTGGAAAAAAGGGTTTTTCTATTGTCAAATCTCCCAAAACTGGTGCCGATGCCTATTTGTCAGAGGCACTGTTTATGGCATTAGAAGCCTTCTTGTTTGTTCCCACTCAAACTAGCCAAGGGATAGCCCTCAACTCGGTTTTGATGCAAAATTAGAAAGGTAGCGAGAAGACACAGAATATTATCGTTTCAAAACTCAAAACTCATCACTAAAAGGATATGCCTAGAAAAAAACGTGAAATAATCCCCCTCTCTCCTATCGAGCTCAATGATTTGTGGGCTGAGGCTGCGCTTCCTTCTCTCCCACCTTCGACGATGGAAGAGGTATTGGAGCGAGAAGATTTGCCCAAACATTTGGGGCATTTTCTCCAATGGTTTAATCAATCATCACCCAAAACATCTGAAGAAATGTATTGCTTTATTCTCTACGATATTGAAAATAATAAAGTCCGCCGAATGGTTTCGAAGTATCTCGAAAAACAAGGCTGTATTCGGGTGCAGAAGTCCGTGTTTTTTGCCAGAATTACCCATAAAATGCACAAACAGATATTGGGGATTTTGCGAAAAGCGCAAGGCTGTTATGAAAATGAGGATAGTATCATGGTGCTTCCTGTAGGCGAAGAAATGCTTCATAAGCTTTCGTGTATCGGTAAAAACTTTGAGCTCGATTTGATGACAGCGCCCAAACATACCATCATTTTTTAACCCTTTAATTTTTATACTATGACAACTAAATTGACTATTGCCAAAAATCCGAAGTTTACGCAAATCGTAGCCTACGGAGGCAGAAGATGCCCCAAATGCAATGATTGGATAGATACCGACGATGACTGTTGCCAAACTTGTGGCTACCCTTGGAATGATTAGTAAGGACAAAGGGCAATTCATCATTCACCACTCACAATTCACAACTAACACTTAACCCCTTTTCGACCTTCAATACTACAACTGCTTTCAACCAAATTCGTCAATTACGTCAGGCAGGTCAGCTCGACGAAGCACTTTATATGGCCAGCGAGCTTTTAGTACAGTCACCCAACGACGTTTGGGCTTGGCGTGCTTGGGCTTGGGTGAAGTTTGACCAACTCAAATTGGCACAAAGTCAGCACTTGCAATTTGCCGAGATCTTGCAGGAGCTTTGGACTATGCCTTCTTTGCTGGAAGAGCCCTTATTAGTCGAACAAATTTCTTGGCAATTGGTTAAGCACGGTTATTCTCTGCTAAAGGCAGGCGAAGGCTTTTTGCCCAAGTTAATAACCTTGTTTGAAAACGCTTGGTTTAACCGACTGGAGTTTGCTGTACAGAACACCGACGTCCGTTCGGCCTTGTTGGGATTAGCACTCAAAATAGCAGGTAGTTGGGATTTGTTTATCCCTTTCGTTCGTAGTTTTGATTTGTCTAAAAGTTCTTTAAAAGACTTTGAAAAAGAGTTTTTGCCCAATGGACAAAATTACCCTGCTATTATCGAACGTACACTCATAGCCGTTGCAAAAAGGTTATTACCAGATTTTGAACAACTATCGGCTGATGAGCAAGGGTATTGGTTATCGTATTTTGAATGGGCTGATGACAAAGAACCCTCTTTGCTATACGTAAAGTATTATCGCGTAAAGTTACTCCTAAAATCATCCGATCAGCAAGGAGCAGCATTGACAGTGCTTTTGCCTTTTGCTCGTAGTAAAAGTCATGAATTTTGGGTTTGGGAGTTATTGAGCTTATGTGTAAACAGCGATCTTGAAAAATTGGCTTGTTTGTGCAAAGCAGTGTTGTGTAAAACACAAGAATCTTTTTTGATTAATGTCAAGCAGCAATTGGCTTTGTTGTTATTGCAAATGGGTAAGTTGTCTGAAGCTAAAAGCGAAGTACAAGCATGTATCAGTATTAGAGAGCAAAATAGCTGGCATGTTTCTGCAAGTTTACGACAACTTACACAAGAGTCTTGGTTTCATACCACAGAAGGAGCAGGTAATATGATAGCTTTTTATCAACAGCAAGCCAAATTGGTACAATCGCTTTTGTATCGAGATTTGCCTATGACCGAAGCCGTCATTACAGAAATCAATGCAGAGAAGAAGTGGTTAAAATACATCACTCAAGAGGGACATGAGGCAGGATTTCCGTATCATCAGCTTTGGCCAAAGCCTGAGAGAGGTCAGCTAGTCACCTTGTATCTTTCACCAAGTGACAACAAAAAGGTGCATTGGGTACAAGCCTTGGCATTACCGCAAGGAACGCTTGCTAATTGGATGGAAAGCTATGAAGGTACGATAAAGTTCACAAAAGGAGGTTTTGGTTTTGTTGATAATATATACATAGCTAGCCAGCTTTTGAAGGAACGGAACATAACGCAAGTACAAACTGTAAAAGGCACAGCGGTAAAGGTGTATGATCCTGTAAAAAAGCAACTCGGCAAAAAGGCTCTAACAGTAGAGATATGCTAGCGTATAGTTGGGTCGTGGTGATTGTGTAATCGGTACTTGAAAAGGTACCGATTTTTTATTTTTTAAAGCCTAGCATAGCCTTAGAACTTAGGATAAAGTTTTGTATTTTTGAAAAGTCTATATCGCTCTGACAAAAATTAGGAACATTTTCGATATAATAAATCAATGATACGATATGAAATTTCAAATATTTTTAGTATTAATACATTGATTAATAAGATATTAGTAAATGGGTCTGTCAGAATGGTACTTCCACAAAAACAAGGATTAAGACTTGAAATTTAAAAGCCATTACATTAATTGAAGGCTGTCAGAATGGTACTTCCACAAAAACAAGGATTAAGACCCGTTTGGTGTCGGAATTTGACCTTTGATAATCTCTAAGTCAGAATGGTACTTCCACAAAAACAAGGATTAAGACAAGTTGGTTTAAAATTCATTGTTTATAAAGTTTAAAAATGGTCAGAATGGTACTTCCACAAAAACAAGGATTAAGACAGAGCTAAATCTAGTAATACCAGTTAAGTTATTACCATCTGTCAGAATGGTACTTCCACAAAACAAGCGTTTTGGGACAGCAATAATGATTTAGTAAAGTGCTGTATCTGCCATCAGGTCAATCCAATCAATGTTGGTTATTGGTTTTGCGAGGCTAATATAGTGCCATTGGCTCTTGTGGCCGAAATAGCACAGTAATATTGCTTACAAAATGGTTTTACGGCAGCCCAATATAGTTGGGTACTTAATCTCTGGACAGCACCACTGTTTTAAGTATATACACTCATTTACCAATGTAATAGAGATAGTTCGTTTAAACTTAAATCGCAGTATATCAACCAGCGAGTATATAATTTGGAGTATCGCCAAATACAGTTGCAGTAGGTATAGCACAGGATGAAAATGAAAAGAGAAAGTACGCCAGCAATTACAAGAAATTGAAGCATTACAAACCTAAATTGACGAACCCATCGCTGAAGGCTACGACTCTAAACTGGACGATGGTGTTGACAAAAACATTACTCCACTGCAAAATCACAACTGGAGAAATACCAATTGACAGCAGGCAAAGTTTTTTGCATTAATTGTTACCACAAATCTTTTCTAAATTTGGGACAATAATTAACATTCGAGTACCCGCATCAAATGCTCTAAATCAGAATATTTTTTGTCACAAATATTTGCTAAATTTGTGACAAAAATAAATTTTATATTAAATGGAAAGCGTTGAAAAACAAATAGAAAAGTCGATAAAAAGTAAGCCTAGGGGAGTACTAATATTGCCTGATGACTATTTGAGTTATGGCTCTTCCGATGCCATACGTAAAGCCTTAGATCGTTTGGAAGATAAAAAATGCCTTATGCGAGTAGCACAGGGTATTTATGTGCGCCCCAAAATAAGTAAATTAATAGGCTCATTAATACCCACAGCAGAAGAAGTTGCCGAAGCTATAGCCAAGCGAGACCGAATAAGGACGATTCCAACGGGAAGTTATGCACTAAATGCCCTAGGGCTAAGTACACAAGTCCCCATGAATATTGTATTGCTCACAGACGGTTCGCCCCGAGAAATTAAAGTGGGAAAGCGGAAGATTAAGTTTAAAAAAACTACTCCTAAAAACCTATTAGCAAAAGGGAAAATAAGTAGGTTGGTTATTCAAGCACTCAAAGAAATCGGCAATGGTAAGGTAAGCGAAGTAGAAGAAAAAAAGATTATTGACTTACTTCGAAAAGAAGATGAAAAAGACTTAAGGCACGACATATTGCTAGCACCAGTATGGATTCAAAAAATAATGAAACAAGCATTGAATGAAGGCAAAAATTGATTTTTACACCACAAAGAAAACAGAAAAGGTTGCTGTTTTTGAGGCCATTGCTTCAACAATGGGAATGACACCCTTTGCAGTAGAGAAGGATTGGTGGGTAAGTCGTACACTTGAAATCATATTTCAGATGGATATTGCAAAACACCTAGTGTTCAAAGGTGGAACCTCTCTTAGTAAAGCTTGGAAGCTTATCAACAGATTTTCTGAAGACATTGATTTGGCAATAGATAAAGAGTATTTCGGATTTACAGGAGAACTAGGAAAGAATCAAAGGGATAAACTCAGAAAAAAAGCAGGAGCATATACCACTGGAACTTTCTTTGAAGAATTAAAACAAGCATTTGATGCTAAGGGATACAAAGCGTTGAATTTTGTCGTGATTGAAGCAAAAGATAGCGATCAAGATCCTAGAGTATTGGAAATATACTACCCAAATGTTGTAAGTCAGCCTTCAGAATATATTTTGCCAAGGGTACAAATCGAAATCAGTTGTAGATCGCTAAGAGAACCCTTCAGTGTTCAAACTTTTGGTTCGTTGGTAGATGAATTTTACAAAGGAAGAGATTTTGCCGAACAACTATTTGAAGTGCCTACTGTGAATCCAGAAAGAACCTTTTTAGAGAAGCTATTCTTATTACACGAAGAGTTTCATCGTACTGCCGAAAAAATACGAGTGGATAGGTTGAGCCGTCATTTGTATGATGTGTATCAGCTAGCTAAGGCAGGCGTTGCTCAAAAAGCCATTCACGATAAAGCGCTATATGAAACCATCGTTGCCCATCGCTATACATTTTCCAGAGTAGGTGGTGTAGATTACAATACCCACAATCCTAAAAGCCTTAACCCTGTACCATTGCCACAGATAATAGGAGAGTGGAGAGCAGATTATAAGAAAATGATGGAAGATATGATTTACGAAACCAACAAACCCTCTTTTGAAAATTTAGTTGATAATTTGGAAGAATTGAAGGAACAGTTGCAAACATTAGATTGGCAATTTGAATTAAAATTTTCTACCTAATTCCAAGTCGATTATGACAGATAATGGTTGTGATATGTAAGCTTCCCCAGAGTATGCTACAGATATAGCATTTATTTAATCATTATTTTTACCTATTTTACAAAGCTAACGGATTGAGGGCCAAAGTGATTGACCTTATGTCGTATGACTTAAAATATACCTTTCCTGACATGCATGGTTTCTCTTCACGTAACTTTAAGTATATGAGAAAATTATGATGAAAACATTGAAAACAAAGTTGTTTTCATATTGCCCCAAAACGAAAACATCATACTCGATAATGAAAACATTAATAATCAAAGTGTTTTCATACTACTCCAAAGTGAAAACATCATACTCTATTATGAAAACATTGAAAATGAAGATGTTTTCATACAGCTCTACTGTAAAGTACTTTTGGAGAACCTTACAACAACAGGTGATCATCTAATTTCCAACTTTAGAACGTACTATTCATAAAAAGCCTCACACTCTCAAATTCATTCGTTGTGCTTGCACACTAGTTCTAAATAGTTTTTGACCTACAAAAACTCCATCTTGCTCCCAAAAAAGGTTATGCTAAATATTGGGTTAAATTAGAGTACAATACACAAACTTGAGTTATGACACCTGATTGATGATAGATTGAATATAGTTTGCATAAAGATTTACTAAACATTGCCTACACATTCCACAAGGTTTAACGGTAGATTGCATACAGTTTGCACAAAGTTTTACTAAACATTGACTATACTCTTCACAGAGTTTAACTATAGATTCTAGATAAAGTGAGCATCTGAACAATTCCTTGATACTTGGTGATAAATATTCGTTTAACGGTTAGCAGCTATTGAGATTATTGCATCTATAGACCACCCCCTATTCAACATTTGAATAAATTAGTGTAAACGCTGTTAACCAAGCGTTTACACGCGTTAACAGTCGCGTTAACGCGATAAAACTGAACGTTAACGCCGTTAACGTTCCACATTTTTAAAATTCAAGAAGGTACGAACAATGACTAACCACTCGTGTGGTCAAATTTGAAAGATTACCTAAAACTAAATCATCAAACAACTAGAATATGTCGGTTTTACATTTTTATTATAGTCTAAAAATATAAAGTTTATCCTGTTTTTAATCCTTCTTAGTTTCGTTCTATCATTATACCAGATCATACCACCCAACAAGACTAATATTTTCCATTAAAATCAACAATATTTGTCAAAAATAATTGACAAATATTTTTTTTATCCTAATTTTAAGACAAAAAGGTATGATAATATGCTCTCTAACGAACAAACCGTTTTCTTTCTAAGAAAAAATCCAGCTCTTTCGGTCTCTATTCTTGAAAAAGAAGCAGGGCTACCAACTAGTACATTGGCCAAAGCACTTAATGGTGACCGAGTTCTCAATACGAAGCACCTTGCAGCATTATATCCCATTCTTATAAAATATGGATACAATGAAGTCCAGCATAATAAAGCTAAAGTTATTTCTATCGTTAATCATAAAGGGGGAGTTGGTAAAACGACAACGACAATTAATCTTGGAAAAGCCTTGAGTAAACTAGGGTTCAAAGTCTTACTGGTTGATATGGATTCGCAGGGAAATTTATCTCAATCTTTAGGAATAGATAATCCTGAACGACAAGTTGTAAATGCGTTATTGAAAAATGAAGATTTACCAGTTTTCCAAATTGCTGAGAATTATGATTTATCGCCAAGTGATTTGGAACTAGCCTTTGCAGACTTAGAGCTTGTACAAGCAGTCGGAGGAGTAAACCAATTAAAGAATAAATTAAATCCGCTTAGAGATAAATACGATTATATCCTAATTGATTGTCCTCCAGCTTTAAATATTTTCACTAACTCTGCCTTAGTTGCTTCAAATAGCTGTTTGGTTACTTTACAACCCGAAGTATCCGCAATGAAAGGGGTAAATAATCTATTTGAACGGATTTCGCAGGTACGTGAACGTATTAACCCAGAGCTTGTCGTAGAAGGTGTTGTATTAACGATGGTGGACAAACGCCTGAAAGTACATCGTGATATGATTGATTATGTCTATCAAACATTGGGGAATTTCAAAATTTATAAAACTGAGATTAGAAGCAATGTATCTGTGAAAGAGTCACAGATTTCTCAAATTACCATTTTTGATTATGATCAAAATTCCAATGGTGCAATCGATTATATGAATCTGGCTAAGGAGTTTTCTTCGAACGCCTAAACACTTTTTACAACTACAGTCATGGCAAAAAAATATATAGGAAACCTTGGTATAACTAACAGTATCATAAAAGACCAAAGTCTTTTAAATCACGAAGCAATTAAACAACAGATATTCGTATTAGATGAACTTCGTGATCTTATCCCACCCCTTCAAGAAGAAGAGTATAATCAGCTAGAAAAAAATATATTGACAGAGGGGTGTAGAGAAGCGTTGATGATTTGGGAAACAGCTAAAAATATCATTGACCCTTCGGCAACCGATACCTCAAAAGTTTATGTATTAGTAGATGGTCATAACCGTTATGGTATTTGTCAAAAACATCAAATAAATTTCAAAATACACCTTACCTCTTTCTCATCTTTCAGAGAAGCGAAGGATTATATGATTGATAATCAATTAGGTAGGAGAAATCTAATTCCTGAACAAGCTTCCTATTTAAGAGGAATTCGTTATAATGCTGAAAAGTTAGAAAAAGGCAAGTATTTACGTACAGAGCATAAGGGTCATTTTGACCCTTATGCTCCTGAAGTACCAAAAGAGTCAACATCGGCTAAATTATCCAAGCAATATAATGTCAGTGAAAAGACTATTAAACGAGATGCTGAATTTGCTGAAGGGTTGAATTTATTAAATCCTTCCTTGAAAAAAGATATTCTATCAGGAAAACTAAAAGTCAAGAAATCTGATATTCAGCAGCTTTCTCATCAAGCACATATTCCCGAAAAGTCGATTTCCTCTTTGCAAGAGGTATCTACATTATTGCATGAGCCTTCCTCTAAATCCACAACTTTAGAAGAACCCGTAGCAGATAAAGCTACCTTACAGGGCTTAATTCATGAAACAGTACAAAAACTAAACGAAAACCCCAGCCAGAGCCTTTGCGATGAGCTCATTAAGCTTTCTATGGCTCTGAAGAAAATATTGTAAGTGTTTTATTTATAGATACTAAAAACATCTTATCCTCAACTATAACAAATTTAGGGTTACTTCATTCATACCAGATTTATGAGGCTAAAAAACCTATAAATAATCGTAAAAAGGCATTTTAGCAATGAAATCTTGTAGGTTCTGAGTCCTAATTATAACAAATTTAGGGAACAGAGCTTCGTAACTATAACAAATTTAGGGTTCGCGGGGCCTCTGTGTTTTAAATCAAATACCAGGGCTTAGATATTTACCGAAAAACCTGTTTTATTAAACTAAAAAGAATAAAAAACTTTAAAAAAAATCAAACAGCCTGATGATGTTTCTTTTTTTTAATTGTATTTTATGTATTTTCAGTGCTTGTAACTATCTGATTTTCAATTTATTATAAGATTTAATATAACAAATTTAGGGTCAACTATAACAAATTTAGGGATAACTATAACAAATTTAGGGTCAATTATAACAAATTTAGGGTCAATTATAACAAATTTAGGTATCTTTATTTTCTATTTAATCCGTACTTAATGAAACATAGTAAGAACCATAATGATGATTCGCAATCAGTCAAACTTATAAGGAAATCTAATAACCTTGTTGAAGGAAAATATCGTTTTGATATTTGGGAAATGCGAGTGTTTACGAAAATGTTAACAATGATTTTCCCTGATGATGAGGACTTCAAAGAATACCGAATTTATTTAAAAGATGTGATTGATGAGTTCAATCTTACGACCGACCGACAAGCATATAAGTTGCTAAAGGCTGGAGCCGTAAAATTGATGAAGAAAGAAATCAAAGTTGTACGTGATACGGAGGAAGGAGAAAAAGAGTTTTTGACCTATATCGCTGTAGGTTTAGATAGTTTTACCAGTAAGAGTCAAGGAAGTTATATCGATATTTCATTTCACCCCAAAATGAAACCATTTTTGTTACAGCTTCAAACTCAATTTTTGATGTATGATGTACGCAATGTTTTACAACTGCAAAGCTCGTTTTCGGTGCGTATATATGAATTATTAAAGCAATACGAACGTATCGGAAGAAGAACTTTCACCCTTACCGAACTGAAGGAAACTTTGGCTGTTGCTGATAAATATCCACTGTATGCTAATTTTAAGCAAAGAGTAATTTTAAAAGCTCAGGAGGATTTAGAAAACTATACAGACATTCGGTTTACCTTTGAAGAGGATAAAAAAGGAAAAGCTGTTCACTCGTTAGTTTTCTATATATATTCGAACAAAACCGTAGTAGAAGAACGTAAACAACCAGAAGAAGAAGAAGAAATACCATCAACAGATATTGCGAATAATCAAATTTACGATAAGCTCAAAGAATATCAGGGAGTAAACCTTAAAACTGTTAAGGAATGGATAGAGAAATATTCGTTAAATTATGTAGCTGAGCGTATTGATATGTTGAAAAGACAACAATCAAATGGAACAGTCATTAACAACCCTATGGGGTATCTGCAAAAACTGATGCAACAAGACGTATTGTTTTACCCTCAAGTGATAGAATCTAAAAAGGTAGTTATTGATGTCACGGAACAGAACTTGAGGTTACAAAGTATAAAATACCATGAGAAGTCATTAGAAGATCTTCGTATTAACTATTACGAGCAGCAAAATGAAATCATCAAGGCATATTTTGAAGAAAACCCAACCGTAAAGGAAGAGCTATTGGAAAGCTTGAAGTTTGGTTATGATTATAATAGGCAGTTAAGTGTGTCTGAAAACTTGCAAAGAGATTCCTTCAAAGCCCTTTTAAACGCTAAAGTAAGAGAGCACTATCCACACCTGTTTAAAGAACTTGATGAAACTTTTAAGCGCCAGGAAATAACTATTAAGCAAGCATTGAGATCATTGGGATGGGCTGGGTAGACGATGTAAGCAAATAAGTAATATATTTCAACGGCGAATAATAAAGTGTTATTGAAAGTGGAAAAATATGTGACACTAACATACTTTTTGTTGAAGATCACTTACCTGTTCAGCCTTTAAATGTTGAGACTTACATCGAGAAGCGTGTGCTGTTACAATTGTTGTAAACTTCCCCCAAAATAGTACAGACTAAAAGTTGTATATGCCCCCTTAAATCTGAAAAATGCTGAGCGTTAACGCCGTTAACGTTCAGCATTTTTGCGTTAACGAGACTGTTAACACGTGTAAACGCTTGGTTAACAGCGTTTACACTAATTTATTCAAATGTTGAATAGGGGGTGGGTACATGTGGATAGAAAACTCTTAGGAATGTGCCAAGATTGTTAGCGCTTCATGACAATCTCCGTCAAATATTGGTAGGATAGTGATGCAATATTCTCAATAGCTGCTAACAGTTAAACGAATATTTATCTCCAAATATCAAGGAATTGTTTGGAGGCTCACTTTATCGCGAATCTATAGTTAAGCTCTATGTAAAGTGTAGGTAGGGTTTAGTAAATCTTTATGCAAACTGTATGCAATCTACCGTTAAACCTTGTGGAATGTATAGGCAATGTTTAGTAAATCTTTATGCAAACTTTATTCAATCTACCATCAACATAGCGTCATAACTCAAAGTTACATTTACTACAGTCATTTAACCCTATATTTAGCATAACCTTTTTTGAAGCAAGATGGGGTTTCTGGCAGTCAAAAACTACCTAGAACCAGTGTGCAAGCACAACTACTGAATAGGGAGTGTAAGGTTTTTATGAGTAATGTTTTGGGCAATTGACATTCTTTACATTACTCTAATATAATATTACAATTGATGGGTCATGTTTATAGAGGCAGACTATACTTTCAAGACTGGTAGATTTATATTTTTCCCTATTGGATTGCTAAACTTAGTAATTAAAAGAACATTAGGATAAATAATGGATAGAATTTGCAGTAAAACTAGCTCAGCAATGAAGCCCAATGGAAGAGATAGTATTTCAAATATTGAACCAAAGCAACGAACGGTTCATAAAGTGATTCGATTAGACTCTCAATAGACATATGTAAGATACTATGAGCTTGGTTTGGAGGGAGTACACCAACAAAGTCCAATATGTATGACTTTTCTAGGTTGAAGATGGGTGGTTCGTTTGGAACTATGGAGTAGTAAGGGGACGCTGCTGTTTCAGTTCAATATTATGAGAGAATGAAAAATCTTTAGAATTAATTTACAAGACATATACATCATCAATAGAAAAAAATCTCACAATAGTTTGTGTGAGAAAAAGAAAAATATACCTTTGTAGAAATAGGTCACTTTAATGATAGTCTTGTGGTGATTTTTTAAATTTTGTAAAACAACAAACGTTGAAACATGATTGTCTTTTGTTATTCATTTACAATGAATAGTCCAAAAAATAAGGATTGAAAAGGCCCATCTCGTAACTTCTTGGTCGGACGCACGAAATGGGCTATCAATAAATTTTCACACTAAACATGCAAAAACATGACAAATTACGCAAAAAATGACTTTAAGTCAAATTGTGACTTACTTATCAATCGCCCCATTTCATGTACTGGATGCCTCAAATGTAACTTTTTATGCCCTGAGCTAGATGAAGATTACTTTTGCGGTATCAGTAATAGTCACTTATGAAAAGCCTATTTCATAAGCAAATGTTGACCGTATAATAAGAAATGCCAAAATGTAATTTTTATCACTTTTTTCTGTAGAATTTATAGCTAATTTTGAGGGTAGTGCTCTATTTAACTTGTGAATTGAGTCTATTTACGAAGTACTATAAATATGTTTATTGCTAATTATAAAGTGGTATTTACGTCTATTTTGGCAAGTTTTCTTTTACCTATTTTCTTCAAGTAAATTTCGAAGCCCATTATGCAAGATCAAGCTATTGTCCAGCTAGGAAAACTACAGCTATCAACTCTAGGGAATAAAAAGCCGTATGAGCTTTTCATTCAAAATATGTTTCCCGATAAGCCAAACTATGATATGATTTTAGCTGTTTTTCTGCTAAAATCTAAAAATGATGATTATCAAATAAGTTTTGATAAAGTTGATATTTTGCCCGTCAATAAGAATAACTACGAAAAATTTGCTTATAGAAAAGGTTCTGCTCGTGGTGGGGATATAACCTTCACTACTAAGTTTGGGGATATTGACAAAAAATATAATACTCTTGTTAATGGTCAATTTAAAGCACTGGTTGAAAAGCTCAAAAAGTCTGTCAATGCTCACGATTTTAAAGTTTTCAGTACAGTTTATAACTTTTTGATTGTTAAAGAGAATTATGAAGAAGTAAAAAGTCAGCTAAGTACAGTTTATGAAACTCTAAGTAAAGAACAGAAATTAAGTTCTGGGTTGAGCTTGAAATTTGTTATAAATGACGAAGAATTTTATTTAGCAGATTTTGTAATTATTCAACAAATTCTTTCAGCATCAGGAACAGAAGAAAAGTCTGAAAAATATAATGTTGTATCAGAGGGAAAAAATCAAGTTTGTTCAATTTGTTTAGAAAAGAAAGAAGTTTTGCACGGTTTTGCTTCGCCATTCAAATATGCAACTGTTGATAAACCTGGAATGGTAAGTGGATTTTTTAATCAAAAAAATAACTGGAAAAACTATCCTATTTGTACCGATTGTAGCTTAACATTTGAGTTGGGAAGAACCTACATTGCCAATAACTTATCAAGTTACTTCTACGGGAATTCCTTCTATATGATTCCTAAAACTTTGATAAGTAAAGACCTTAACAAGCTCAAGAATGCGACATTGAGAATAAAGGATATTTACGAAAATCTTACCAAAGATGGGCAAAAGATCAAACAAAGAGAGGATTATATCTGGCAGATGATTGCAGAGGAAGAAACAGATTATTTTAATCTTAATCTTCTATTTTATGAAGAAAATCCAACAACTAAAGCCATTAAAATCAAACTTCTATTAGAAGAAATTGTACCGTCTCGATTTAGAAAATTGTTTGTTGAAGTACCAACCATTGTTAATAGTAATCCTCTGTATCATAATTCATATTCTATCAAAAAAGAACTTCAAAGTTTAACATTCAATTTTGGACTTCTTAAAACTTTCTTTAACGAAAGCTTTTTGGATATTGTCCAGAAAGTTTTTATGCTCAAGAATATTTCAGCAGAAAGTGTTTATGCTAAGTTCATGCTCGTTATAAGAGAAAATTATAATAAATCCCAGACCTCAGATGGTTATGTTGAAATGACATATCTTACTGTATTGAAAGCCCATTTGGTATTAGCATATTTTCAACATCTTAGACTTACAGACTATAATCCAAATTTCAATTTAATTATGGAAGAAATAAAAGAAAGTTCAAACACAGAGAATCAAAAAGGCTTTGACCCAAGTAAAATACAAGATTTTATTAAGGGCAATAATGGATTTCTTGACTCAGAGGCAAAAGTAGGTGTTTTTTTGCTTGGTTCTTTGGTGAAGCATTTACTTAATGTACAGCATCATGAATTAAATGGAGGAACGCCTTTTGAGAAAAAATTAAAGGGGTATAATCTCAATCCGTCAGATTTACAAAGTATTTACCATGAAGCTTATGGTAAACTAAGACAATATGAATCTGTACCCCTCACATTAATCAGCTATGTGAATGAGTATTTTGTATTGAATGTTCACAAAATTCAAAAGATGTCTAATAACGAAGCATCTTTCTACTTTGTGGCAGGCTTACAATTCAGTGATAAATTCAAATTTCCTAAATCAGAAGAATCTAAATAACAACATCTATCATCATGTCAGAAATCTTAAAAAACCGCACAGAACTATTGTTTCTTTATGAAATTGAAAATGCTAATCCAAATGGGGACCCTCTAAATGAAAACCGACCAAGATTCGATACCGAAGATGATACTGTTATTGTTTCGGATGTTCGCCTAAAACGTACTATCCGTGATTATTGGTATGAGTACAAGGGATATAATGGGAAAGATGGGAAAGATATTTTTGTTCGAGAAACAGAATATCAGGATGGAGACAAAACGTATATATCTGATGGTAAAAGAAGAGCTACTGCATTTCAGGAAAATAAGGATACTGTTTTGAAAACCTGTATTGATATTAGAGTATTTGGTGGCGTTTTACCTTTACCTAAAGACTCAATTACACTTACTGGTCCAACACAATTCCAGATGGGACGTTCTTTGCATAAAACAGAAATTATAACTGAACAAGGAACAGGAGCTTTTGCTTCTGGAGATAAAAAAGGACAAGCTACTTTCAGAACAGAGTACAAAGTTCCGTACTGTTTAATAGGCTTCAATGGTATTATCAATGAAAAGGCTGCTAATTATTCAACGATGTCAGAAGCTGATAAAGAGCTTTTACTGGATGGTATTTGGCAAGGCACTAAAAACTTAATTTCTCGTTCCAAATTTGGACAAAACCCTGTATTGCTTTTAGCAATTAATTATAAAGAAGACAAGCCTTATTACATTGGAAGTCTTCGCCAGAGAGTAAAACTTCAATCTGACAAAAATGATAAAGCTATTAGAGGCTTGGAAGATTTTTCTTTAGATTTCTCTGATGTTATCGCTGAAATCAAAGCTAATCTTGAAAATATTGAATCAGTAGAAATAAAAGCAGACGCACGTTTAAAATTTGTTCAACCTTTAACAATAGCTGATGGAAAACTCGACCTTACTACCCTCTAATCAAGTCTTGATTTTTGATGTGGAGAGTGAATATGGTCATTTCCGAAAATTCAATACGACGACTTCGCCATTGACATATTCAATTCCAACTCGTCCAGCCATTGCAGGACTCATCGGTGCTATTTTGGGTATTGAGCGAGAAGTGTCAGCGGAGAATTTTAGAGAAGGCGTTACTCCTGTTGCTGAACTTTTCACCAAAGAGAAAGCCTCATTTGCGGTACAAATTATTAATCCAACAAAAAAAGTAAATATTGGCTTTAATCTTTTGGATACAGAAAAAACTGCAAGTAGTTTTTTTAATGTAAAACAGCGAACTCAAATAGAGTTTGAGCTTTTGAAAAACCCAAAATTTAGAATTTATGTCTCTTTGAGAGATTCTATATTATTCAGCACATTAGTTGAAAAAGTACAATTGAATCAGGCTCACTTTACACCCTATCTTGGATTGAGTCAGTTTACCGCATCTACTAAATTTATAAGAATAGTAAATGTGTCAAAATCACAGAGTGCTGAATTTCAAGAAGTATTGACGGCTGTCAATTTGAATAATGCAGATGCAGATAACCCTATTGAGTTTGACTATACCGTGAATAGTGGCTTTAAATATACTTCCGATACCATGCCAATTGAAATGCAGGCAAACCGAATTGTAACAGAGTATTCGGAGGTTATCATTGAAACTAGTGGGAAACCTATTAAAGTGAAATCTGACAATATATTCTACCTTGAGGATATTGGAAATATTATATTTTTATAAAATCTAAAATCGCCCTAAACTAATCATTGGTTTAGGGCGAAATAATAGCTATGCTCTATTCACACCCTGATAAATTGCTTATTAAGCATTTGGAAGAAGTTGCCAATAACTGCAAAAACTTAATAGAAGGACGAACTTTATTTATCAAGTCCAAAGAAAGAAAGCAGATTTGCCAAGATCTTGCTTTTATCATAGGAGCTTTCCACGATTTAGGAAAAGCTACTTCTTATTTCCAAATCTACCTTGAGAGCAGAGGTGAAAAAATAGTTGGGCCTAAATCTCATGCACTTATCTCCGCATTGTTTGTGAAGGAAATATCAAAAACTTATTTAGCGAGCACTGCTCTTTCTGATTTTGAACAACAGCTTTTTACTCATTTTACCTTTACTGCCGTTAAAAGACATCATGGTAACTTAGATGATTTTGAAGCGGAAATGTACATTGAAACCAAACATACCGAACTCCAAGACCAAATACAGGTTTTTGATGAGTCAGGTATTCAAAATATTATTGAGTATTTTAACTCCGCTTTAAAATTAGATTATAGCTTCCAAGGATTTAAAAAATATATCTCATCGAAGGCATATTTAAAAGATATGCCTGAATTTTACGATAATAATATTGCATTCGGAGAGTTTGAAGAATTACCAATCTCAACTAAAATCGAATATTTTTATTTTCATCAATTACTTTTTGGAGGACTATTGCTATCCGATAAAAGAGATGTCATTTTAGAAGAAGAACGCAATACCACAAAACCAATTATTGATGAAAATATAGTAACTACATTTAGAGAAAACAGAGGTTATAATTCGCCCAAAACGGCACTTGATAGGCAGAAAAATAAAGCATATCAATCAGCATTAGATAATCTTGACAATGTTTTTTCAAAAGAAAAACATTTATATTCGATAACCCTACCAACTGGATTAGGCAAAACAATTACATCTTTTGCGGTGGCGTGGAAAATGAGAACAATCCTTAATTTACCCAATCAAAGGCTAATCATTACTATTCCGTTCACTTCAATTATTGACCAAAATTTCCAAGTTTATGAAGAGATTTTAGCTACACGAGATACCAATATTCTTCTCAAACATCATCATTTATCAGAACCTCTTTACAAAATAAATGATGAAGAATTTAATCCAGATAAGAGTCAGTTTTTAATTGAAACTTGGCAATCGGAGGTAGTGGTAACAACCTTTGTTCAGCTATTAAATTCTATCTTTTCTAATGATAAATCATTGTTAATGAAATTGCCAAATTTGGCAAATGCTATTATTATTTTAGATGAAATCCAGACGGTTTCTTATGAACATTGGCAACTAATTAAAAATGTATTTGAGGTATTGGGAGAAATATATAATTGCTATTTCATTTTGATGTCAGCAACTCAACCGTTGATTTTTCTGCCTGAAAAAGAAATCATTGAAATTGTACCCAACTATGAAGAGTACTTTCAATTTTTCAATCGTACAAAATTGATTAATCGTGCTAAAACTAAAATTTCATTAGATGACTTTTCGCAAGAGGTATTGAATTATCATGAGGAGAACCCCCAGAAAGATATTTTAGTCATATTGAACACAAAAAAGCACTCAAAAAAGCTGTTTGAAAATATTAGAAAAATTATAGATTCAGAAACCGTAGATATTTATTATTTATCAACCTTAATCACTCCATTTGAAAGAAAGGAAATTATTAAAAGAATCAAACAAGATTCTTCAAAAACTAAAATTGTTATTTCCACACAATTAATTGAGGCTGGGGTTGATATTTCTGTAGATACTGTTTTCAGAGCTATTGCACCGATAGATTCTATCATTCAAGCAGCGGGTCGCTCAAATAGGTATGATGAAAAAGCTCATCAAGGAGAAGTCTATCTTTATGATATTAAAGAGATGGACAAAGCTAATGGGATGATTTACGGAGCAGCATTACTACTAAAAACACAGAACGTTTTAAAGAATATTGAAGAAGTGGAAGAAAACGAGTATTTGAATCTGATTAAAAATTACTTTATTGAAATTCGTAAACAATCAGATAGTCGTCTTTCAGAATATTTAGAAAATATAGCCAAGCTTGAGTTTGCTAAATTGGGTCAGTTCTCACTCATTGAGGAATCTAAAACAGAGTCTGTCTTTTTACAACTCAACTCCAAAGCGGTAGAGGTGTGGAATCAATTTGATGAAATTTATAGTAATGAAAGCTTAGATTCAAGAGGTAAAAAACAGGTTTTTTCAAAAATAAAATCAACGTTTTATGACTATGTAATTAACGTTCAAATTCCAAGAGATAAAAGAAGTATTGTATTTGATGATGATAGCAAACCACATGGTTTTTACCTTTCTACATTAGAAAATCCGACCGAGTGCTACAGTTATGATTCAGAGGATTTTACTCAAAATACAGGTTATCAAGAAGTCAATCTATTAAGTTATTAAACCCATGCAAACCATCCATCAAACCATCATCCGTTTTCCTGAAATTCAATTGGCTACTCGTGATGCTCATAAGTTAAGGGGCTATTTTGGGAGTATCTTTCAAGAGTATTCACCTTTGCTGCACAACCATTTGGAGTCGGGCGAATCGGCGTACCGTTATCCTTTGGTGCAGTATAAAGTCATTAATAGAGTTCCTACTTTGGTGGGGCTAAATGAAGGAGCTGATTTGTTGATTAATCTTTTTTTGAAAATCAAAACTCTACAAATTGAGGATAAAACGTACCAAATCAACCAGAAAAATATCGAATCAAAAACGCTTGAAATAGGTTTGTCGAACGAACTACACTCTTATCGTTTCCAAACACTCTGGATGGCTTTGAACCAAGAAAACCATCAAAAATACCTTCATAATTCTGCTTCCGAGCAGCAAAAACAATTGAATACTTTACTCCAAAATAATATTCTGAGCTATTTCAAAGCGATGAATTATTGGGTAAATGGTCAGGTAATGGGCATGTTACAAAATGTGTATGAGAAAGAAACCAAGTTTAAAGATAAATCCATGATTGCCTTCCAAGCTGATTTTGTGAGTAATGCTGTGTTACCTTCGTTTATTGGGATTGGGAAATCCGTCGCACGAGGTTTTGGAACGTTGGAGGCTATATAAACAGGTGATTTTATCAAAACAGAAATAACAACTATGGCTATTCAAACGATTGAAACCGAAGAAGAATACGAGTTGAAGCTGGCTTGGATTGATAAGCAGTTTGAGCAACTTCCTATCCCATAAAGTCTGGAAGGTGAACAGTTAAAGCTGGCTTTATCTTTCGTAAAAGCCTATGAAGACATTCATTATCCGATACCATCTATTCAATCATAAACGATGCAAGTATATCTGAATACTTTTGGAACATATCTACATATCAAGGATGATATGTTTGAGGTTAAAATTCCTGTAAAAGATGGCGAACCTATCAAAAAAACTTTGGCTGCCTACAAAGTTAGTTCGTTTGTATTAGCAACTTCGGCATCTTTGAGTACCGATGCTGTTCGATTGGCTTTGTATAATAATATTGATATTATTTTTGCCCGTTCAGACGGCTACCCTTTGGGAAGAGTTTGGCATTCTAAATTGGGAAGTACTACCAAAATCCGTAAACAACAACTGCAAGCCAGTATCAACGAAGAAGGCGTAAAGGCTACCAAAAATTGGATTTCGGAGAAAATGACGCATCAGTTGGAGTTTATCAAAGACTTAAAAAAACATCGTCCACAGATGGCGGAGTATCTGGACGATAAAATTGAGCGAATCCAAAACCTCGTTATTTCAGTTGGAAAATTGGAGGGAAGTACTGTACAAGATTTTGCTGAAACTATCCGAGGTTTAGAAGGCACAGCAGGGCGCTTGTATTTTGAAACCATCAATTATGTATTGCCTTCATCATATCAATTTAACGGAAGGAGTAGCAGACCAGCCAAAGATTCATTTAATGCTTTTCTGAATTATGCTTACGGTATTCTTTATACGAGAATAGAAAAAGCCTTAATTTTAGCAGGCTTAGACCCTTACGTTGGATATTTGCACCGAGACGATTATAACCAGAAATCCATGGTTTTTGATTTTATAGAGCCATTCAGAATATTTGTAGAAGTACCAGTTTTTAGGTTGTTTACGGCAAAAAAAGTAAATAAAGCTCATATCGACGAAATAACGAACGGTGTTACACTGAATAAAGAAGGCAAAGAGTTGTTGATTAAGGCATTGAACGATTACTTGGAAGAAGACAGTATTCGCTACAAAAATCGTAACCAAACAAGGACAAATATCATTCAGCAGGAGGCTCATTCTTATGCTAATCAATTGATAGAGAAAACCAAAGACACCAGCGAAACACTGTATTTGTAAAAAGTAGTTAGACATCAAGTAAAGGGATTCAAAAAATAGGAACATGATTGCATGGGTATTGTATGATATAAAAAACGATAAAACTCGTACCAAAGTTGCCAAAATCTGTAAGCAATCGGGCTTATACAGAGTACAATTTTCTGTATTTCTGGGTACAATAGACCGCAATATGAAAGACAGCCTTCAATTACAAATCGAAGATTTGATTGATGAAGCAACCGATTCTGTTTATATTTTCCCGATGTCAAAAAACGAATTACAAGAAACCGTTTTATTGGGGCAAGCCTTCGATAAAAAATTAGTTTCAGATGAAGTAATGGCACTTTTTCTTTAAGAATCTGTTTTCAAATTTCAATTAAATGCCAGCACTTATGTCAATTTTTTAGTATTTGGACACCGATAAATTCACAATTCATCACTGACACAATGACTCTTACCCCTTCACATATCATAGAATTTTTATATTGTCCGAGGTTTACGTATTTTGAATACGTTATAGCCATTCCACAATATGAAGACAGACATTTCAAAGTCCAAAAAGGCAGAGAAATTCATAACCAGAAATTAGAGCAGAATAAAGAATACCTACGCAGACGTATAGGGGTAGTCGAACGATACAACGACCAGTATTTAACTAACGAGTTTTTAAGAGGACGTATCGACGAAGTATTAAAATTAGAAGACGGAACCATGACACCCTTAGACTATAAATTTGCAGCTTATGACGACAAAGTTTTTGATACTTACAAAACCCAATTGTATTGTTATGCTTGGTTGATAGAAGAGAACTTTCATTGCAGAGTCAACAAGGGCTATTTGGTATATACACGGAGCAATAATAAATTGGTAGAAGTAGAAATAAAAGATAGCGACAAACATTTAGTAAAAGAGGCAAGTCGAGAAATTTATCAGATTATAGAGAACAATTATTATCCAAAAGCTACCAAATCTAAAATGCGATGCGTAACTTGCACTTATAGAAATATTTGCACGAAGTAATCAATTTCCGAGTTGTAATTTATTTTTAAAAGATAAAAATAAGGCTTTAAGATATTTTAAATCAATTAGTTATGTTTACGGAAAAAATCAAAAAACAAACTAAAAAACGTACATTGACCTACTGTTTAGAACATAAAAGGGAAATCGAAAATAACATACAAGTATTTATGTTACAAGGAATTAGCCAATCAGGCGCCTTCCAGAGTAACTTCCAATAGAATAAGGATTGAAACGATACTGATGAAGTAGTTTGAAATATCTCCTTTGCTCTTCCAGAGTAACTTCCAATAGAATAAGGATTGAAACAGTGTTATATTTGTAATGTCAATCAGGTGATTGACTTCTTCCAGAGTAACTTCCAATAGAATAAGGATTGAAACCATACTCAGCATTGTAATAGTCGCTCGATACCCAGTCTTCCAGAGTAACTTCCAATAGAATAAGGATTGAAACTATTCGTGCTCAAAAGCAATTGCGTTTTGTTGGTACTCTTCCAGAGTAACTTCCAATAGAATAAGGATTGAAACGGTTGCTATAATCCGAATTTTGTGTGATATATAAATTCTTCCAGAGTAACTTCCAATAGAATAAGGATTGAAACCAAAACATTGAAAGTCTCTTTCTAAAGAAATAGCAACTTCCAGAGTAACTTCCAATAGAATAAGGATTGAAACGTTTGTTGTGGCATTTCTAATGGATTCCATTCTAGCCTTCCAGAGTAACTTCCAATAGAATAAGGATTGAAACCGCTCAGTACATCCCTTACAAGCTTTTCATAGAACTTCTTCCAGAGTAACTTCCAATAGAATAAGGATTGAAACTTGTGGGTATGTTGCCAACAAATTCAATAGACTCTACTTCCAGAGTAACTTCCAATAGAATAAGGATTGAAACATAATTAGACCTTTGCTAGCTGAAAGTGCATGCCATCTTCCAGAGTAACTTCCAATAGAATAAGGATTGAAACAGGTAGTTTTCCCAAGCTGAAGCTTGGTATTGCATTCTTCCAGAGTAACTTCCAATAGAATAAGGATTGAAACTCTCGTAAGCAAAGATACCAGTCGGGAAACCTTGCTTCTTCCAGAGTAACTTCCAATAGAATAAGGATTGAAACGGCATCAATGATATCTCTTACAATGCTATTAATCAAGCTTCCAGAGTAACTTCCAATAGAATAAGGATTGAAACGTGACTTTGGTATATTGGCCATACAATGCGTGTTGTCTTCCAGAGTAACTTCCAATAGAATAAGGATTGAAACTGAAAAATCAATCAACTTCTGAAAAGTTGGAGGTAACTTCCAGAGTAACTTCCAATAGAATAAGGATTGAAACTCAAAATAGATCAGCAGCTAAAGGGTATTTGGACATCCAACTTCCAGAGTAACTTCCAATAGAATAAGGATTGAAACCACTCGAAAATGTGATGAATATGTGAAGTCTCATATCTTCCAGAGTAACTTCCAATAGAATAAGGATTGAAACATTTGCAAATATTACGATAAATCGTAACCTTTGTAATCTTCCAGAGTAACTTCCAATAGAATAAGGATTGAAACTCTAGATATGAAGAAATTGAATCATTTTGTAAACTTATCTTCCAGAGTAACTTCCAATAGAATAAGGATTGAAACGGCTAACGCCATTCAATTCGAAATTTGGGGTAGAAATCTTCCAGAGTAACTTCCAATAGAATAAGGATTGAAACGTCAGAACTTACATTCTAACTAAGAAAAAGGAAATTCTTCCAGAGTAACTTCCAATAGAATAAGGATTGAAACGTTTTTCG
>NZ_NJFZ01000045.1 GCF_002270355.1 Flectobacillus sp. BAB-3569
GGCTAACGGCTACGGCTAACGGCTAACGGCTAACGGCTAACGGCTAACGGCTAACGGCTAACGGCTAACGGCTAACGGCTAGTTTCCCTTCTGACTATCTCTAGTATTTTTCTGTACGGCGATTGCGCCAAAAAGCGCTAGCAAAAAGGCAAAAGCATAGAATCCTTTTTCACTTGGCAATAGGGTGGCGTTCCATAGACCTACCGTTAGCAGAACAATGGTTAAAATGGTTGAAAACCAGCTTAGACTATAATAAATCGCTGTAACTGGAATATTTTCGAGTTTGTCACGAACTCTTTTTTGTAATGAAATCACAGAGAAAAGACCATACATCAAAACGGTAAAATAATATCCTTTTTCATTGAGTGCCATTTCGGCATTCCATAGGCCTATGAGATATCCTACGATACCAATACCGAGCGCTACCCAAGAGGCTGCTACAAATGCACTAGAAGGTTGTTGATTCATATTTAAAAGGTTTTGTAATTGAGTTAGAACTTGTTGACAAGATACCAATGACTTGAGTGAAGTATTGTCAACTAATTATTGGATAATTGATATTTTATTACTTATCATTTAACTAAGTAACAGGAAATATGAAATAAATAATATATCTGTGATAGATCTTGATAGAGTCATTCTGATTGTGAGTCCCATCAAATAACGGATACACTGCTAACCAATTTCTAGTTGAGGTTTTTTACAAAACATACAATCCTTCCAACTTCTTCGAAACCAGCTTTTTGATGGAATATAATACTGCCTGAATTGGCAAGTTCTGAGTCTGAACAAAGTTGCGTGTATCCTTGTGAACGTGCCCATTGTTCGGCTTTGTGGATGAGTTGAATGGCTAAGCCTTTTTTACGAAAAACATTGTCAACGTAAATTCCTTCAATATAGGCTACAGGCATATCTTCGGCACCTTCTACATAGTCTTGACGAACACTCAATTCAATAAATCCAATAGGTTTTTGATCTTGTAGTAATAGAAAAGCTGTTGGGTGCTCTGCCAATAGTACTTCTTCAAAATGCTCTGACATTTCGTCGAAATGAGTATCAGTCCAAAGTTGAGTGGCTAAATGGGCTAGGATGGAGATGTTGTCTCTCGATATTTCTTGGATGCTTGTCATTAGAGGTATGTTTTTTTTACCTAAAAATAAGGATTATTCTTAATTAATAGTCTAGGTTTTGGAAAAATCATAATCGTTGAAAATAAAAAGCTGGTTCAAAGCGATAATAGACTATTATCTGCCTTGAACCAGCTTATGTATAAATTGACTCTGATTACTGGATAAAAGTAAAGTGCTGATAATTAAAAATTACACTCACAATTCACAACTCTAAATTCAGCATTCATACTTAATTATATCCATTGTTTTGCGTAATTGCAGGATTTTGAGACCTTACAATTTGAGGAATAGGAAGCAATAGTTTATCTGTTGTAATGGCTTTTCCTTTTGGTTGCAAAACCGTAATGGCACGGTTGGTACGTTTCAAGTCAAACCAACGATGGAATTCTATAGCAAGTTCTACTCTTCTTTCATGTTCAATTGCGGTACTCAACGAGCCTGCAAAAGCAGTTGGGTAGCCTGCGTCGCCAAATTTAGGCAAACCTGCTCTGGTTCTTACTTGGTTCAGATAAGTAGCATCTCCAGTAGCTTCTGACAACATTAGTAGGACATCGGCAAAGCGCAATACCATAAAGTTGTTATTGGCTAAAGGGTTACCACTTCCGATAGGAGCATTGGTATGTGTCCATTTGATTGGATATTTTTGGGCAATAAAGGTTGTTCCATTATTATATCCTAAAGCAATCGATAAGTCTCTACGTGGGTCGTTGGCTTCATATTCGTTGTACAAGTCGTCTGTTACTTGATTCATACCACTACCATAAAATCCAAGGAAGTTATTGTTTGGATAAAAAGTTTGATAATAACGACTATACGGCGCAGAGGCTGAGCCTCCCAAAAACTGAATTTCGAAAATAGATTCTTTTGTGTTTTTTACATTAGGTCCCCAAAGACTAGCGTAGGTGCTCAGGAGGGCATATTGATTGCTATTATACACGTCCTTCAACACATTTGCTGCGGAGGTTTTGTCGCCCAACGTCAAATATACTTTTCCTAAAAGTGTTTGAGCAGCACCCTTTGAAGCACGACCGATTTTGGTACTTGGAATAGCAGAAGCCAAAGGTAAATTTTCGATAGCAAAGCCTAAATCCTTTTTAATCAAATCATATACATCTGCTTGTGGCGAACGAGGTACGGCATAGGCTTCATCGCCCGAAAGCGGCTTTGTTACCAAAGGAATATCGCCCCATGTTTGAACCATATTGAAGTAAAATAAGGCTCTCAAAAAACGCATTTGAGCACGAACATCGTTTTTATATGTTTCGCTCAAAGATGCCGTTTCAATTTTATCTAAAACAATGTTTGTACTAAAAACGGCACGATAATAATCTTGCCAGAACTGATACACCATGGTATTGGTGGTCATAAGACTATAATCTTTAAACTGCCATTTATCTGCCTGAATACCTGAAATATTGTACATAATGGCGTTGTCGCTCATTTGTTCATTACAATACGAAACGGGTCCTTCGGGATGATAAACCGTATATAAAGAAGCGTATGCCGAATTGATGGCAAGTTCAAAATCATCGGTTGATTTGAAATTATCTGCCGTCGCATTTGAAATCGGTGCAAGTTCTAAAAATGAATCACTACAACTTGTAGTAAGTAAACTTGCGGCAAGAAGAAGGTATATTTTTACAATTTTTTTCATGTCTATCCTGTTTTTTGAAGTTTAAAAAACATTGATTAAAAGTCTATCTTAGCACCAATTGTAATGACTCTTGGGATGGGATATGATCCATAATCTACGCCAATGAAAGCACCATTTGGCGCATTTCCAGAGGCGTTCAAACCACTTGAAGAGTTACCATTGGCTTCACCCGAGAAGTTAGAGGCGTTGTAAGTAGTATTTTCAGGGTCATAGTTGGTGTACTTACTCCACAAATACACGTTTTCGGCATTGACATACACACGTGCCGTTTTCAAATGTAATTTTTGAGTGATAGATGATGGGATAGTATATGAAACACGAATGTTTTTCAATCTCACAAATGAAGCATCCTCTACCCAAAGACTTGTGAATTGGTCTTGTAAACCTGTCAAACCTAATGTAGCTCTGAAGTGTGTGCCATCGCCAGGGTCTGATTCTGAGCGCCAACGATTGGCTACACCTGCGTACATATTACGTCCATTGTTCCAAAAACCTGAGTAACGGAAGTTTTGGTTGACGATTTCGCCTCCAAATGAGCCTTGGAACATAAACGACAGGTCAAAGTCTTTATAAGAGAAGTTGTTGGTAATACCCGCCATGAAATCAGGTTGATAGTTACCCAAGGTAGTGCGGTCGTCAACCGTGATTTTTCCATCTCCATTCACATCTCTGATAATTGGGTCACCAGGTTTTGTGGTCGAATAATGTGGTGTTGCATCTACCTGTGCTTGGTTTTTGAATACGCCATCTACTACGTATCCAAAGAAATTGGAAATTGGTTGTCCCACTTCTGTTTTCACCGTAACTACGAAGTCGGTATAAGTAATAGGCGCATTGTTTTGACCTAATTGCAAGACTTTGTTGCGGTTTGAACTAAAGTTGAAATCAGTAGACCAACTAAATTTAGGTGTTTGAATGTTCTGTGTATTCAAGTTTAATTCAACGCCCTTGTTTTCCATTTTACCAATATTTGTCAACTGCGTAGAGAAGCCCGTAATATCTGGAACAGGTACGTTCAGCAACATATCGTTGGTTGTCGAATTGTAATATTCAGCAGATAAACCAATACGGTTGTTCAACAGTTTTAAGTCTAGTCCAAGGTTAAATTGCGTTGTACGTTCCCATTGCAAATTGGTATTGGCAATATTCGAAATCGCTAATCCAGATGCCAATGTTGAGCCTGAAACATAGTTAGAAGAACTTAATAAACTAGTTGAGCCATAATTTGGGATTTGATTGTTACCCGACATACCATAACTCACTCTGAATTTTAGGTTATTGATAGCTCTAATATCTTTCATAAAGTTTTCATCCGAAACTACCCAAGCACCTGATACTGAAGGGAAATATCCCCAACGGCTATTTGCCCCAAATCTTGAGCTACCGTCGCGACGGATTGCGGCCGTGAAGAAATATCTGTTCAAATAATTGTATTGAGCTCTTGCCAAGTACGAAATCATAGCCCATTCTGAAGCATTGGTGAAGCCACCAGAAACTACTCCAGCATTGAGAGTTTCAACTAAATCGTTTGGAAAACTACCAGACGTAATCGAGGCAAATTCGTTGCGTTGTTTTTGAACAGAATAGCCCAAGAGTAAAGCCAAATTGTGATCGCCAAAGCTTTTGTCATAGTTCAAGGTATTCTCACTTAACCAGTTTAAACTATATCCGCTTGTTGAATAACCTTCAGCAGGGAGAATCCCAGAATAGCCATAGCCTTGTTTGTTGACACGGTAAGAGTTGTAACGCGTATTATACAAATTGGCGCTAATACTTGTTTTGAACTTTAAATCATCCAAAATTTTGTATTCCAAAAAGCCAGTTGCCAAAGTATTGAAAGTCTTATTTTGTTTGTGGATATAACGTGTCAATGAATATGGATGCCATAAGTTGAGGTCGTTGTAGGCTACGTATTTGTTCCAAACTGAGTTAGGGTCACGATAGCCGATATTACCATTTTCGTTGTAGACAGGGAAAATAGGGTCGCTTTGAAGTCCCAAACTTACCACATCACTTTTTCCTTGCGTACCATCGGTTCTATCAAAAATTCCTGTAACACCAAGGTTTAAACCAATCGTAAATTTATTGCTCAATTGATGCTTGATATTTGAACGTAACGAAAGACGTTTGTAATAGTTTTCGTCCAAAACGGCATCTTGACTCAAATACGCTGCCGAAAACATAAACTGAGTTTTGTCTGTACCACCCGAAGCTGAGAATTGTGCATTTTGAGAAGGAGCAACTCTAAACATTACATCTTGCCAATCTGTACCTTTGCCAAACTGTTGAGGATTAGTCAAAAACTCATCAGGAATTTTGTAGACAGAACCTCTTACACTATTTGGGTCAGAAGCTTTGTTTTTAGCTGGATTCAAATCAACCCAAGCATTATTATGAGCATCGATGTAATAATTAATCCACTGCTGGGCGTCCATCATTTTAACACGTCTTTCTACACTTTGCACACCCGATTCGTAGCCAACACTGAAGGTGGTTTTACCAGCTTTTCCTAATTTGGTTGTCACCAAAATAACGCCATTGGCACCTCTTGAACCATAAATTGCTGCTGAAGAAGCATCCTTCAATACCTCTACAGATTCAATATCTTGAGGGTTTACCATATTGAGGTTGAAGTTTTCGAGCGGTACGCCATCCACAACAAAAAGTGGGTTTGTTCCAGCCGTAATGGAGCTTACACCACGAATCCGAATAATAGGAGATACCCCTGGAGCACCTTGACTTTGACTGATATTTACGCCAGCAATCTGACCAGAAAGTGCTTGAGTGACATTGCTAAATGAACGGTCTTGGAACTGCTTAAAACCTACTGAAGATACCGCACCCGATACCGCTCTTTTGCTTTGGGTACCATAACCTACCACAACAACTTCGTCTAATGATTGAAGTTCGAGTGCCAAGGAGATATTGAAAACGGTTCGATTACCGACCACTATTTCTTGTTTAACATAGCCTACATAGCTAAACACTAAGGTTGTGTTTTCAGTAGGAACTTCGATTTTGAAGTGACCGCTTGCGTCCGAATTTGTTCCTTTTGTGGTGCCCTTAATCGTAATGTTTACTCCAGGGAGTGCTTTCCCTTTTTCATCGGTAATAGTTCCTGAAACAGTTGGTAAAGCCACCACGTTTTCTCGCTCTGTTTCTGTGGCGTTGGTGGTAGTACTGGGTGTTTCGATTTTACGTAAAACAATTTGATTGTTAAACATTACATAGGTCACCGAAAGGGGCTTGAGTAAACGCTCCAAAACATCGCCTACACGTTCGTTGCTTGCCAAAAGAGTGACCGTTCTGTTGAGAGGCACAACTTGCGAGTTGTAGGAAATTCTTATTTGAGCGGTTTTTTCAATTTTTTGTAAAGCTGATTTTAGGACTATTCCGTCGATAGAGATACTTATCTTTTTGTTGAGTTCTTCTTGAGCAGAGGTTTTTGCCCAAGCAAAACTTGTGAGGAATAGAATCATGAAAAACTGCATTCCAGTAATTCTCATAATAGTAAGCCAAAAAGCCTTTGATTGTCGATTTTTTTTCATAAACTTGAATGGTTTTCTGTTAAGTAAAACAAAAACATCCCCTTACCCTTTTTTGAAAGGGCATGTTGAGCAGACAGGAAGGGGAAAAATGCTAGGTGTTTGTTGTGTGCCACCACGACATACACCTTTTTTTATTGCTATGGAGGGAAGGAGTTAAGTAGGTTTTTCATTGCGATTGTTTTATTTATTGGTTACACCCTAGTGATTGAATAATAATTTTTTCGTTGACTACTTCAAATTTGGTATTAGGTCCAATAGCTTCACAAATAATTTGAAGTTTAGTAAATAGTGGCTCTTCGCCAAGCGTTGTTGTGAGTGAGCAGCCTTCTAATAACTTTTGGTCAAAATAGATATGTACGCCGTATAGATTTTCGAGTTTCTTGAAAATCTGGGCAACTGGACTTTCGTTAAATTCTATTGCGGTGCTTGTTTTTGAGGTAATTGCGGCAACTTGTTCGGAACTTATAGCGGTAGCTTGCATCAGATTTTGCTCGTCTACAATGACCTGTTGGTTGGGTAATAGCGTCACTCGATTGTTGTCTTCCTCTTCTTTTTCATACACCATTACTTTACCTGTTTTTACTACTACTTTTACTTCTTTTTCTTTGTTAAAAGACTGTACCGTAAAGCTAGTGCCCAATACTTTGACAACGGTAGTTTTGGCATGCACCAAAAAGGGTTGTTGAGGATTTTTGACTACTTCAAAAAAAGCTTGTCCATCCAAATACACTTCGCGATTAGGAGAATTATCAAAACTTGCTGGAAACTGAATCGTACTGTTAGGTTCTAGCAATAAAGAACTCCCATCGGGTAATTTGATGGGCATTTTCAGCCTGCTCAAATTGGTTTTTGTGACCAACTCTTCAATCGCTTTTTGTGATAAGTGCGACAATTGTGGATTCACATTTTTGTCGGTATACCACCAAATACCAACACTGAGCAATAGGAATATTGTGGCGGCAATAGACCATTTCCAGGTGTTATGATGGTACCAAGCTACATGCTCGTTGATTTCAAATTCCAGCGTTTCTTCTTCTTGTATTCGATTATGTGTATTTGTAATTAGTCTTTCAATTTGTTCTTCTGAGATAGGTTTTTCATGTATGCCTGTAGCCAAAATAAACTCACGAGCTTGTTTGACCAAGTATTGCTGGCTGGGGTGTTGTTGAGACCATTGTGTCCATGGGTGTGAATGATTTCGATATCCCTCAGATTTCACCCATCTACGAAGGTTGAATCCAAAAGAAAATCTTCTATCGTGTAATCACTATATTTTTTCATAAAATAGTAATAAGTCGTCTTTTATATACAGTAGAAAACTTTCGGTTTCTTTATACTGCTTTTTTGTAAAAAAATTGATTTGAGGAGGGAAGGGGTTAGAGAAGGAGTATTTTTTGTTTAGGCACAGAGGCACAAAGGCACAGAGTGGTAGAGGGTTTTTTAGGGGGTAGGGGATAGGGTTTAGGCAAGGAGTTTTTTAAGGAAATACCGAGGTATAAAGGGAAGGAGTATATCTCAATAAACACACTTTGTGCCTCTGTACCTTATGCCTTTGCCACTTGTTGTAACAAAACACACTTTGTGCCTCTGTGCCTTATGCCTTTGCCACTTGTTCACCACTCAAATAACCAGACTAATAGCCCAAACCAGATAGCGTCATCTGGAAAAAGAGTACGTAATAAGGTGAGTGCTTCATGGACTAAATTGCTGACGGATTGGTATTTTACTCCCATTGTCTCCGCAATTTCTTGATTGGACAGTTCCTTATAAAATTTGAGGTAGACAACTTCTTTTTGTCTTTTGGGAAGATGATTTAAGCGTTCGTTTATTAGCCTTACACGTTGAAGCTCGGTTTCGTCTTTGACGATTTTTTCTTCTATCGAAAAGTCAATGTCAAAATAGCTTTCAGAACTTGAATGTTCGTCAAGTGAAATTGTTTCATTTTTTTTGATTTCGGAAATGATTCTTCTTCGTACTGCCGCAAATAAATAGGCTTTTACGGAGCCTACGTCAATTTTTAGATTTTGACGATACTGCCATAATTGAATAAAAACTTCTTGAATGCAATCTTCAATTAATGCGTCGTCATTGACCATTTTGCGGCCATAGCTAATCAAAGATTTGGCATAAATGCGGAGAAGTTTAGCAAGCGCTGCCTCTTCGCCATTGCGCAAATCATTCCATAGCATTAATTCATCATATCGAGGAGATGAATTGGACATAGTCAGGTTTTAGATCAGGTAAATATTATAATTCATAAAGACTGTAACTAAGGTGGTTATACTCAAAAAATAGTTGCTTTGATAGGATGCGTTAATAATAGGATAAGATGCTACTAAAAAATGGATGTGCCCTTTTCATGATAATTTTAGATTGGTATTATTCTTGATAAACAAATACTAACAACTATGAATTGCAAAATTGATTTGTATTGTTTTGGAACAATACATAAATAAATACCTTCATTACTAGTATGAAAAAATTGATTAGGAACCGCCAGCCTGTCAAAGTTTTAGTAATCGAAGAAGATCCGTCTTCGTTAGAAATTATAAAAACATTACTAAATCAAAATGACTTTGAGTTGTTGATCATTGCCCCTACAATGATTAAAGTAGATTTGTTGTTAGAAACCTTCCAGCCTAACATCATTCTTGCTGCATTAGAACTAAATAGTATAGGAGTTTTTGATTTTATAGCAACACCCCAATACCTCAACATACCTCTTATTGGTATGTCTCAAAGCCTTGATGATGAGATGTTTGATAGGTGTTTAGAACATGGAAAATGCTTGCTTTTAGGAAAACCCATCAATCGATATGCCTTTCTTTCTTCGATAAACCTTTTGTTACGGATTTATCCCCCTGTTCAGCATAAATATGTGGAGGTGATTGACAAAAATCAGCAGGTGTTGAAGATTCATCTGGATGATATTGTTTATGTAGAAGCTGAAGGGAATTACACCTTTATTCATACGATTCAAAATAAAGTTTATGCCAGAAAAAAGCCACTTAAAAACCTTAAAGAAGAGTTGGATGAAAAGTTTATTCAGATAAATAAATCTCATTTAATTAATATAGATTTCATTCAAAGATTAGAGTTAGGAAAGCGTTTATTGGTGTTAAACAACAAAGAAATAAAGATAGGAAGGTCATTCCGCTCAGATTTAGATACGTTTATCTGCCCTTTATCTTGACATTTGTTAATTTTTGCTCATATTTTTAAAGCCTCCTAAATCTACTTTCACAAGAGAATCTTTTTTGACCCTTTCAGTAAAAAATTGTCAAACTATATTTTATTGAACATATAAAAGAATATATTTTACAATTCCAATAAGTGTTATTGGTTCTAGTGAAAAAATCTTCTTGATTCTACTAGTAATTAGCATCTTGTCACCTTTTATGGTGTTTTGTCACCCTGAGGTGCCTTTTATGGATGCTTTGGTTTCAAAATTGTACTTTCAATTTACATGTGTGATTATTTTTCCAAACAAGTGCATATTTTTTTGTGTGTAAAATATAGGTTCGCCCTGTTGTAAAGTTATTGCTTGTAAAAAAATCATTCGTACGTATATTTTTCATTTTCCTTAACTAAAATTAAAACTTTTAATTATGTGGAGTATAACTCTATTTTATGTTGTAGTTAATAGCTTTTTAATAAAATATATTTAAAAAGATTCGCCCTAGTGCTACAATGAAATGAGTTTTACCCTGAAGGTTTAAAAGAGTTTAGTATCGTACAAATTTTCCTTTTGATATCCGCTATGATCAAAAAATTACTAATTCTTCGCCCTTATAAGCCGAAGTTCGCCTTTGTTAGTCTTAAGGTTTATGCTCTCTTCAAATCAAATTTGAGGATACGGCTATCGTCCGCTTTTCATATCGCTTCTTCACAGCCCACCTCACAAGCTTATTTTGCTTTCGAATAATTCGTAGGAATTAGTCTGCTCAATATCTAATGAGTTTGAGGTAGGAAAGATGTATCGTATTTTTTATGGTGCCTAAGCTAATTTGCTGATAGACAGTAGATGTAGCGATGCTAAAATTACAGATAGTAGTTTTAGGATTGATGATATGCAAGTGTTATTCGTTTGTAGAACGTGCTGCAATGCGACTACGAATGATTTGATTTTAGATAGTGTCCTTCTCCAAAAGCCTTAATAATTTTAATTCTATCAAATTGCTCAAACTACCTTTCGCCAAAGTTGTCTATAAAATTTTTGAAAGAGGTGCCTAAGTAATATGGTTTGGAATTGTTGGGCTGTATACAACCTATAAAACAATTTTCATCATGATAAAGAATTTTGTCAGATGTCTAGTCCTTTTCCTGTGTCTTTTTCTTCTTTGGGGTAGCCCTTCTATTGCGATAGGGTCTGATAAACCCTCAAAAGCCAATCTTATTCCCGTTGACCCAGGCAATACAAGTTGTAATACAAAAACACCTTGGACGAATGCTTCGTATACAAACCTTGTTGCAAATCGTCAAAATAATGGTAGTATTTTTTGTCTCAATGTTACTACAGCTCCCGAATCTAATTTAGTTGACTCTGACTTAACTAACTATGCAGGTTTTAATATAACTGGTGCTGGTTGTGGAGTCACTTTTAGTGTAAAGGATAATGATGCTGCAGATACCTATCCAGCAGGATATTATGCAGGTTTTAAGATTTCATCAAGTAGCTTATTGAGTGGAAGTGTTGGTGCGGTGGTTACTGTTACCACTTACAACAATGGCTCTCAGGTAGAGACTAAAGATGTTGTTACAAATTTGCTTGGGATCGAATCAAGCTTAATTGATGCGAGTGGCAATACAACAGTTGGTTTTATTACAACAGCAGATTTTGATGAGGTTAGAATTACCTATACAACCTTAGTCGGTGTATTATTCTCTGGTCAAGTATATTATCCAGTAATCGAGAAATTCTGTGCGGGTTCAGCTTTGGTATGTAATACCCAGACAAATATTTCTAATCCTGCTTATCCTGTCACTATTGATGCATCCCAAACAGGCATCACAGGTGTTGCGTGTTTGGGATGCTCAGTCTCTAATCCTGACAATGTCATTAGCTCAATTACTAGTGATTATGCCACTATTACCATGGCAGTTTCGGCTGGAAGTGTAGGGTCATTAGCTGTAAAAGATGTTTTGACGACTTATCCCATCGGAACTTTTGCAGGGTTTAATATTTCGAATCCAAATTTGATTAATGCTAATTTACTGTCGGGTATTACCTTAAAAACGTATAAAGCTGGGGTATTACAAGAAACCTCTTCTGCAAGTAGTTTGCTTTCGGTGAATTCCTCTTTGTTAACAGGAACTGGTGAACAATTAGTTGGCTTTATTACGACAAAAAGTTTTGATGAAGTAAAGATTGAAGTAGCGAACTTATTAGGGATTCTGAGTACGACAAGAGTTTACAACGTAGTACTAGAAAGTTTCTGCGCAGGCCCAGCGTTGAGCTGTACGGATACGTATTTGGTATCGCCAAGTTTTCCAGCGGTCTTGAATGGTAGTTTGACCGGTATTGGGGGAGTAGCTTGCGTAGGATGTTCTATTAATAATAGTCAAAATGTGGTAGATGCGAGTACTTCAAACTATGCAGATATTGTATTGACGGCAGGCTTATTGAGTAGTGGATCAATATCGGTAAAAGACGCTGTGACTACTTATCCAATCGGAACCTTTGCAGGTTTTGATATAGAAAATACGACCATATTAGGAGCGAGTCTTCTGAGTAATGCTACCGTCAGTACTTATCTGAATGGGGTTTTACAGGAAAGTAATGCAGGCGGATTAATCAGCTTGTCTATTCTAAGTTCAACTCGTCAGGTAGTTGGTTTTGCTGCAACGAAGCCATTCAACGAAGTACGTTTCACGATTGCGAATTTGGTAGGAGTAGATGTTGGTACGACGAGGGTATATGGTGCCGTATTACGCTTAGCGAATGCAGCAGGTTTTGTAGCACCGAGTTTGTTGAGTAGTAGTGTGAGCAATGTATGTCCCGCGACGACAGGTAATTTATCGAGTGCGATAGGTAGCGCGCCGTCAGGTGCAGTGATACAGTGG
>NZ_NJFZ01000105.1 GCF_002270355.1 Flectobacillus sp. BAB-3569
GTCTAAAAGAACTGGTGGTTATTTGGCAGGAAGAGTCCCTGCCGATGCCAAAAGAAGAATTGCTAAAAGTCAAAAAAGCCCATGAAAAGCATGTTCGCCTGCAAAGATATTTGGGCAAGGCAAGCCCATAAATGAAAGTCTAGAACCATCTGTCCCACCACGGATACTCATTTGCTTGGCAGGAATACCTGCACGCTCGATAGCTTCCAAGGCATACGCCGTCACATGAGGATATTGATCTAGTATTACCTTCATGTTGCGATATTGTTCATGAATTTCGAATACAGCTTTTGAATTAGGATACCCTTCCAACACTTTCTCCATGATGTTTTTCAAGAAAGCTTCGTGTTCATGAAGTTTTTCCTCTGTAAAATCACGAATGATAAAACTAACCGAAGCCTCTTCAACGGCACCAGAAATACCCACGGGATGAATAAACCTTCTTTCCTTCGGTAGTCTCTGGAGAGAGGGTATCTTTGGGTAAACTTGCCACAATTTCTGCAGCGATTTTTAAAGCGCTTTCCATTTACCTTTAGCAAACCGGGTGTGACTCA
>NZ_NJFZ01000046.1 GCF_002270355.1 Flectobacillus sp. BAB-3569
CCTAGTTTTGAAGACATTAACTTGTCGTTAGTAATAGTGAGAGATACCAAAAACTATCAGTCACCACTCTATTTATTAACCTCATTGCCTGTAGAATCAGCTAAGGATGCTTGGGAAATATGTCATAGCTACATGCACCGATGGAATATCGAACAGGCGTTTAGATTCGCCAAAACTGAGCTAGCTATTGAATCTCCTAGGTTATGGTTCTTCGAAAATACCCTCAAACTATTAGCCATCGTCACGCTCATTTACGACTTCTTGATGAAACTCATCAGGAATTGGCCATCTATTATCAAGATAATCATCAATCAATTTGCTCATAGAACAGGAAATCGGTGCCAAAATGCTTTGACACCGATTTATCGATTGAGAACGGCCATCCAAAACATGCTATGGTGCTACTTCGCACAACAAAATTCGGGATGACTCATGTTTATTCTACAAACTTTATTTCGACTCTTCGATTTACAGCTCGTTCACTTTCGCTTCCCATTTTCACTAGCGGTTTTGTACCTCCATATCCTTTGGTATTGATTCGTGTAGGACTTACCCCGTACTTTATCAGATAATCTCTACAAGTATTTACTCGTTCGATTGAAAGTTTAAAATTATCCTCAGCATCTCCAGATACATCCGTATGTCCCTCAAGAAGAATTTTTAACTGCTTATTCTTCAAAAGAATCATCACTAATTCATCTAATTCTTGATAGGAAGCCGTTTGTAGTTCTGACAATCCCAACTTAAATAATATTTTTTCGAGTCTAATACTTTCTTTTTTTGTGGCTGCATCAAGTATTTCCTTTTCTCTTTTTTCATTGATGATAATCCTTGGCTTTTTATTTTCCTTAGCGTTACATCCCGCAATATCTGTTACAATGCCAAATCTGAGCGTATCTATCTTTGTTACTTTAGGTCTATACTCACCATCCTTAAATATCGTGATACCATCTCTCATGACAAACATCGAAACATTTTGTTGTTTATCATTGGTAAACTCATACCAGTCATTTACGGTAATTGTATTGAAAAAACCTTCCATATTTTTTGTTTCAAACAAATATGGTTTGCCTTCTATATTTACCTTATAACTCGTATTCTTCTTATTCTCTTTGATTAAAACCTCAGACTTTTCATTGACATAAAAGTTGCATCCTTCCAAGCAAGTAATTTTATTTCCTCCATCTATTCGATCTTTCGAGCTCCATAACACTTCTACATCGTTGTATCTTAAATCTATCCTTACCATGTATTTCATGGTAGTGGTGGCGAAATATACTCTACCAAGAGCGTCTGTTCCTCCCGAAATCCACCCTCCATCATTGTGGGAAGGAAGTTTCCATTTAGTGTATTTCCCTGATTTTGTTGATGGGCTAAACTCATAAACGGGCAATGAGATATCCTTATCAGCTTCTACAGCCAAAATCTTATTGTTAAATGTTTTGGTGATGGCATTACAACGAAAGGGTAGGAGGGCTGTCATTTCAGCCTTGTCTGAATGAATATCAGTTGTACCTAATGACATTATTACCCCGGGCAGGGTTACAACATAAATAATCTTATCACAGTTATTGGGTAGTGGCACATCAAAATCTCGATCATCTCGTCTGAGATTATCCTTCTGTGCCAAGGCTGTACTTATGTGAAAGAGTAATACGAGGAGTATCAGCAAATGTTGGCGTTTCATAAACTTAAATAACTACTTTTCAGAAAAATCTAATATACAAAGTATCCTTCTAATTGTTTGATTTTCACTACGTCAAATTTATGTAGTATCTTTGTAGGCTTTTGCATCAAAGCTCGTACCAAATCGCTTTTACAAACAGCAAATCTTTTGCCTCTCCAATAATAATTTTTCCAAGGTAAATATTTATTGACATGATTACTTTCTTTAATGAGGATATCTCATTCAATTTAAAACATAAATTAAAGACCAAATCTTGGTTGAAAAAAGTAGTTGAATTAGAGGGATTTAGAATGGGTAATCTCAACTATATCTTTTGCTCAGACAACTATCTTCATCAAATAAATGTTGAGTATCTAGACCACGATACACTCACTGATATCATTACCTTCGATAACTCTGAGGAAGAGCAAACTATTGAAGGGGACATCTTTGTAAGCGTGGAACGCGTTCAAGATAATGCCAAAGATTTGAGCGTACCATTCGATGATGAGATTCTTAGAGTACTAGCGCACGGACTTCTTCACTTGTGTGGTTATGATGACCATACCGACGAAGAAGAAGCAGAAATGAGAGTTATCGAATCCAAGTATATTCAGCTATTCCGTACAGACTTTAGCAAATAGGTAGTTTTGAAAAAAGTCTCCACGTGGAACATTTGCAAAAAATCACTATCTCGATTTTCACGTTTCACAAAACATATACATTCCACATTTTGATTTTATTTTAACAAAACGTCATTAAATAAAATCTTAAAAGGAAAATTTATACCAATCAGTAAGACAAACAATTAGTAAACAACATAAATAAGATGCACAGTAACTATGATATAATAGTAGTTGGAGCTGGACATGCAGGATGCGAAGCTGCACATGCTGCCGCAACTATGGGTTCTAAAGTGCTACTAATTACCATGAATATGAATACGATTGCCCAAATGTCATGTAACCCTGCAATGGGTGGTGTGGCAAAAGGACAAATCGTAAGGGAGGTAGATGCACTTGGTGGTATGTCAGGAATTATCTCTGACAAAACCATGATTCAATTTAGAATGCTGAATCGCTCTAAAGGTCCTGCTATGTGGTCGCCACGTTGCCAATCAGACCGTATGCGATTCGCTGAAGAGTGGAGATTAGCACTTGAAAGAAATTTGAATATAGATTTCTGGCAAGAAATGGTTTCAGGATTAATAGTGGAAAATAACCAAGTAGTTGGAGTAAAAACTCAACTTGGGATAGAATTCCGAGCAAAATCGGTGGTACTTACCAATGGAACATTCTTAAATGGCTTAATCCATATTGGCGAAAAAAACTTTGGAGGCGGTAGAACTGCCGAAGGAAAAGCCACAGGTATTACCGAGCAATTGGTGGAACTTGGTTTTGAAGCTGGTAGAATGAAAACAGGAACTCCTCCAAGAGTAGATGCACGTAGCTTGGATTTTTCTAAAATGGAAGAACAAAAAGGCGATGAAAATCCTGCTAAATTTTCCTATTTGGACACAGAACCACTAAAAGAGCAAAGAAGCTGTTGGATTACTTACACCAATCAAGAAGTTCATGATGTCTTAAAAACAGGTTTTGAAAAATCTCCTATGTTTGCTGGACGTATCAAAGGACTAGGGCCAAGATATTGTCCATCAGTAGAAGATAAAATTAACCGTTTTGCAGAAAAAGAACGCCACCAAATTTTTGTAGAACCAGAAGGATGGAATACCGTGGAAGTTTATGTGAATGGTTTCTCGACATCATTGCCAGAAGATGTACAATATGCTGCCTTGAAAAAAATTCCAGGTTTTGAGAATGTAAGAATGTTCCGTCCAGGCTATGCTATCGAGTATGATTATTTCCCTCCAACACAGCTAAAACAAACTTTAGAGACAAAATTGATTGGTAATTTATTTTTTGCTGGTCAAATCAATGGAACTACAGGTTATGAGGAAGCAGCGTGTCAGGGCTTGATGGCAGGTATCAATGCCCATCAAAAAGCACATGATAAAGAAGAGTTCGTACTTTCTCGCTCAGAAGCTTACATTGGTGTACTTATCGACGACCTCATTAATAAAGGAACAGAGGAACCATATCGTATGTTTACATCAAGAGCTGAATACAGAACTTTACTTCGTCAAGATAATGCTGATATTCGATTGACGGAAAGAGGATATAATATTGGATTAGCTTCAGATGAACGTTTACAAAAGGTAAAAGCAAAGAAAGAAACAACGGCACAACTTGTAAACGAGCTAAAACATAAAAAAGTAAAACCTGCTGAAGTTAACGAAAAACTAGAAGCTATCGGAACAGCTCCGCTCAAAGAGGGTACTTCATTATTGAATCTCTTAAGACGTCCGAATGTAACACTTGCAGAAATTAAAAATTTAAGTGAAGAGATTTCTGAATACTTAGATCAGTATACAGAGGAAACGCTAGAACAAGCCGAAATCAATATAAAATACGAAAGCTATATTGAGAAGGAACAACAGATGGTAGACAAGATGCAAAAACTAGAAGATTTGGCCATTCCAGCAGATTTTGATTATGGCAAACTTTCAGCAATCTCAATTGAGGGAAGACAAAAGTTAAGTAAAATCAGACCAGCAACAATCGGACAAGCCTCTAGAATAAGCGGTGTATCAGCATCAGATATTTCTGTACTAATGGTGTTCATGGGAAGATAAGTTGACGAAACTTGCTTAACATTTATACGCTTTAATTATACAATTAACAAAAGCCACTGTTTCCACGGTGGCTTTTGTTTTTAAAACAGATTTAGATTTTGTTCCAAGAATATAAAAGAAAATAAGAATCACGATCAAATTACATTCTTCCATTTATGAGGAGAAAAATATAGTTCAACACATTTTAGCCTCATCCATTAATCCTACCCAAAGTATAAATAGACTTTTAGTATATTTGTTGTATCAACATAATCCAGAATACGATGCAAGAATTACTAGAGAAGTGTCCAGTTTGTCAGCATACCCAAACCCAAAAATATATTACCTGTGAAGACTTCACTGTAAGTCATGAAAAATTTGATATTGTATCTTGTCAAAAATGTGGCTTCAAATTTACCAATCCAAGACCAACAGCCAACACCATTGGAAAGTACTATCAATCCGAAAACTACATTTCGCATAGTAATACCTCGAAGGGAATCATTTCAAAAATCTACCACCAAGTAAGAAAAATAACGCTTCAACAAAAAGTAGATTTAATCAATAATCTCAACGGAGGAAAACAAGGGAGCCTACTCGATATCGGCTGTGGAACAGGAATGTTTTTGAATGCCGCAAAATCAAATGGATGGAAAGTATCTGGAGTAGAACCGAGCGATGGTGCTCGAACAATGGCAGAAGAAATAAATCAAATTTCTATTCCTTCAGAAATTCTTGGCTCATATGAGAACCAACAATTTGACATCATCACAATGTGGCATGTGCTGGAGCATGTTCATTTACTGAACGAAACAGTAGAATTCTTAAAAGAAAAATCAACCCAAAAAGGGAAGGTAATTATTGCTGTTCCGAACCATGAATCTAAGGACGCACAAATTTATCAAGAGCACTGGGCTGCTTATGATGTGCCAAGACACTTGTATCATTTTTCAAGAAATAGTATTCAGCAGCTTTTCGAAAATCATGGATTCAAATTGAAAGAGCATTTGCCGATGAAATTTGATTCGTTCTATGTAAGTATGCTGTCGACAAAATACCAACAAGGAAATACCAACTACGTAGAATCATTTTTGAGTGGGCTCAAATCGAATAGGGTAGGAGCGAAGCAAAACAATAATTACTCAAGCATCATCTATATCTTCGAGAAAAAGTAGTTTTCCACGCCATATTCTCTAATTTTCCCACAGATTTAATACTTATTAACATATTTATCAACATCCCTCAGTGATTATATATTGCTGAGGGATTATTTTTGTTGATAATTATAAGTACTAAATACCTTATAGATAAACAATTTCAATATAATAGCAAAAGTTATACACATACGATTCTATTATCAACAAAGTTTTCAACATATTCACATGAAAGTAATTAACATAGTCTTGATAACTTTTCTAGGATTTCTATTCATAGAGGCGTTATTTAGTTGTGCGCAGGTTGTAGCTCCTACAGGAGGTAAAAAAGACACCCTGGCACCCAAATTAGTAATGAGTGTTCCAGCAAATCAGTCTAAAAACTATAAAGGAAAAAGTATTGAGATTCAGTTTGATGAGTATATCAATGTGGATAACCTTCAACAGCAACTATTAATAACACCAAGCACAGAGCCCTTTTTCACTACAAAGGCAATGCCCAAAGGAGTACGAATCACGTTTGAAGACTCTTTTCAGCCAAATACGACCTATAGTTTCAATTTTAGAGAGGCCATCAAAGACATAACTGAAAGAAACCCAGCCAAAAACGTAAGAATTGTATTTAGTACTGGTGGGATAATCGATTCATTATCTATAGAAGGAAATGTAGAAGATATTGTCGAGAATAAGGGCTTGTTGGACGCAACCGTCGGAGTATACAGATATTCGGATACACTGAAAATCAATAAAATGAAGCCCTACTATTTTACAAAAACAGATAGTACAGGAAATTTCAAAATTGAAAACGTAGCAGCGGGTAAGTACAGAATCTATGCCATTACCGATGTTAATAGTAATCTCCTATATGATGAAACAAAAGAAAAAATTGGCTTTATAACTGATACACTGGAACTTAATAAAAGTATTAGTGGACTAAAAATTAAGGTAGCCAAGGCAGATAACTCACCAGTAAAAGTGAGCAAAACACGCACAACCTCCAACTATTACTTTATCGAACTGAATAAAGGTGCTAAGAAAATTGACATCAAGTTTGAAAATCCTCAGGATAGTATTCCTTATCAACTTGTGGAAAAGAATATGATACGTGTGTATAACTTGAAAAAAGTTAGTCAAGATACCATCAAGATTGCATTGACCGTGACAGACTCACTAGATCGGAAGTTCGATTTCAAGCAAAAAATCAAGTTCAAAGCAAAAGGCAAAAAAGAAGATTCATTTGTAGAGGAGTTCAGATATGAGGTAAGTCCACAGAATAATCAACAAGCTGATTTAAAAGAAGTTGGATATACCATCAAATTCAGTAAACCAATAGGTACATTCGATTGGAAAAAGATTAAAATTTTGAACGATACCCTCAAAAAGGTAGATATTCTAGAAAAACATTTTACATGGAATGTGGATAAGACAGAAGTATTGTTGAAAATCCCTGAAGCACCAAAACCAAAGGAGTTTTTGGCCCTTGAGATTCCCGTAAATACTTTTCAGTCGATAGAAGGTGATACCAACAAGATTGTCAAGCAGCTTAATCCGCTTCGAGATCCTGAAAATTATGGTTTGATAGAAGGACAAATCAACAATCCACAAGGAAAACAATGTATTGTGCAGATCTTAAATGATAAAAAAGAAGTTGTACGAGAACTTATCCACACTAAAACAGGGAAATACACATTCGATTTCTTGACACCGGGGGTGTATTTGATACGATTAATTGTGGATACAAACAAAAACGGACGTTGGGATGCTGCAATTGTGGATAAAAACACCCCAGCAGAAGAAATTTTGCACATCAAAGACAAGATTAAGCTCAAACAGAACTTTGAACTATCAGGTTTTGACTTCAAAATTGAGGATAAATAGACACATTGTGGATAAGTGCTCTTTTTCGGTGTAAGACTGTATAAATCCTGTGGATAAATACCCCTATTTTGGGTACAAAAATTGTGGAAAGATTTGGAGCGTTTGTGGAAAGAAAATGAGCCCAAATATCAACGTGCATAACTTCATGAGTTATACCATAGAAAAACGCCATTTATCCCCGAACAAACACACCCTTGAAAAAGCTCAACTTATCCACACAAGTAACCTGTGGATAAGTTGTATTTTTGTTAATTAGCTGATAAACAATATTTTAATTGTATATAAATTAAATATAAAGTGTGTATAAAATTAAGGTTATTCACATCTTCTTGTGAAAATCTTTTTTCACGAAAGTAATCCACAAATCCACAGCATAATAAGCATAATAGATATTCTTTCTTTTTAAAAAATTAAAAAAATAAATACTATATATATTATGTTGTGTTGAAAACTGAAATGAATGTCAAATCTTTAACGCCTAAAATATGAAAAGTGAAGTGTGTGTGTTAAATCGTCCTTTTTCCAAATTTCTTTTCTTTGCCTTTATCCTGTTCATGGGAATATCACAGGCAAGTGGACAAGATGTGGAATTGGGTATTGAATATGTAAAAGCTGGGGAATACGAAAAAGCTAAAAGCATTTTTCAAAAGTTGGCTAAGAATAAGGACATCGCTGGAAGTATTCATAAACCTTATCTTCAGACATTGTACAAATTGAAAGAAGTCGATGAAGCGGAGAAGTTTTTGAAAAAGCAAATTAAGTGGTCTGATGGAAATCCGTTTTATCTACTCGATTATGCACATTTGTTAGAGGAACAAAAGAAAAAAGAAGAAGCAGATAAACTTTATAATCAGATACTCGAAAAATGTAAAGTTACAGATGAGTTAACGCTCAAAATGGTAAACGAATTGAGCAATTATCAACAGTATGATTGGGCTATTAACTTGATTGAGAAAAACAGGCTTTATTTTAAGGATATCAGCAAGTTTCCTCTTCAGGTAGGTAGATTGTACAAACTCGCTGGAAAACCTCAAGAAATGCTTGAGGAATACCTAAATTTTGGACGTGATATAGAAAACCGAGAAATACTTCAAGGGATGCTGCAAGATGAGCTTAGAGACGAAAACGATCAAGCGCTTTTAGAAAAGGTTTTGTACGCTAAAGTTCAGAAGTTTCCTGAAGATTCTTATTTCGTCGAAATGTTGATTTGGCATCTTACCCAAAAGAAAGAATTCTTCAAAGCATTTGTCCAAGCAAGGGCGCTAGACAAACGATTTAAGCGTGAAGGTGCCCAAGTAGCCGATTTGGGTTTTGTGGCGTACCAGAACAAAGATTTCAGTAGTGCAGGAAAGGTATTTGAATATTTGGTCAAGGAATATCCAAAGCATCAAAATTATCCGTTCTGGAGAAGAGTGTTGATCAATTCGAAAGAAGAGGTTGTAAAAAATACTTATCCTGTTAATCAGAGTGACATTAGAATCTTAATTCAAGAATATACTAAACTTCTGAACGAATTGGGGATAAATCAAAGGACACTTGAGGCATTAAGGAGTAAAGGTCTTTTGTATGGCTTTTATCTGAACGAAAAAGATACTGCCGTAGCTGTGTTGGAAAGTGCAATAAAGTTATCCACAGGCAATAGGGAGTTTGTGGATAAGTGTAAACTCGACCTTGGCGATATCTATGTACTGAAATCAGAACCTTGGGAAGCTACCTTACTTTATTCACAAGTGGAGAAATCTGAAAAGGATAGTCCGATGGGATATGAGGCCAAACTTCGAAACGCTAAATTGTCTTATTACAAAGGCGATTTTGAATTGGCAAAGGATGTGTTAGATATTCTAAAACAGGCTACAACTCGCGAAATTGCCAATGATGCCATGAATTTAAGTCTTCTTATTCAAGACAATACAGGTATCGATACTACCGACCAAGCTTTAAAAGACTATGCCAATGTAGAACTGATGCTTTTTCAACATAGAAATGAAGAAGCTATGGCTGAAATGAAAAATTTGGTAATAAAACATAAAGGACATCCTCTCGAAGATGAATTTATGTATCTAATGGCAACTACATATTTGAAAGAAGGAAAGGTAGATGAGGCCATAGAAAAATTGGAAAAAATTGTGGAAAAGTTTCCAACAGACATACTAGGAGATGATGCTTTGTATATTTTGGCAAAGACTTATCAAGAAAAGAAAAATCAGCCTTCAAAGGCAATGAAGCTATATCAGGAATTACTCACAAAATACCCTGGTAGTATTTATGGTGCTGAAGCTCGAAAGAGATTTAGAAATTTGAGGGGTGATACAATAAATTAAATAAAAATCACGTAATTAGGAGGTTCGTATACACATACGAACCTCTTTTTTTCCTCAAAAAACTTCCTAGAACCTAGTTTAATATCTTATCCACAATGAAGACATTTTATACACAATGTTGTGCATTCCTACTCGGAATAACAGTTTCCACTGGTGTTTGTGGACAAAACCGAACTATATCAACACCACTATTTATTTGTCATTATTACGGTAAAAAAATTAATGAAAGCGATTTATGCAATTCAGTAATGGGATATGGAAGTAGTCGAGCAGAAAGAGAGGTAAAAAAGATCACAGAATTGATGCACCTATCAAGAAATCCATTTCAAATGATGGAATGTCCCAATACCGATAATTGTTATGCTACACTAATGGAAGGTGTGCCCTATATTATATATGATAGAAGTTTCTTGCAGCGAGTTCACAAAGTAACTCAGAAAGACTGGGCTGCTATTTCTATTCTTGCTCACGAGGTTGGGCATTTGGTCTATTATCATCCGACTAGTCAAAAGGGAAGCCAGCATCAAAAAGAACTGGAGGCAGATGAATTTTCGGGCGCAACGCTCTACAAGATGGGCGCAACCCTTGATGAAGCTCAACTTGCTATGCAGTATTTTCAAGAAGAAGTGTGGACAACTACACACCCACCACGTTCACAACGTATGAAAGCAATCGCAAAAGGATGGCTTGAAGAAAAACGGAAAGAGGAAAAAAATGTGGTAGCTTATCAAAATAAAGAAGTTAATACTTCCGATCAAATTATTACAGATGATGAAGAAATAATATCTTCAACCACAACACCAACTTATCCACAATTAGAGACGAAAAAAGTAGATTCAAATGTCGAGGTTGGAAAATATGGTTGTGTTGAAGGTGATTGCATCAATGGATACGGATACTTTATCCACAAAACCCAAGGAAGTTATAAAGGAATGTGGAAAGATGGGATAAGAGAAGGGATTGGTGTACAATTCAAAGCAGATGGTAATAAACTATTTGAGGGTATGTATGAAAGTGGCAAACGAAGTGGAAATGGCATATATTACTTTTCTAATAACATTTATTTAGAGGCGGTATTCGAAAACGACTTTCCCACAAAAGAAGGGCGACTTATCAATCAGTCTGGAGCTCAGCCACACGAGTTAAATTATGTACAATCAAATGGTGAAATAAGCACTATGAAAATACCAAAATAACGCACACAAAAAGGATAGGGCTTTTTTACCTATCCTTTTTATTTTTTATAAGCTTTTGTAAATAATAAGATTAAGTGAAAAAATATTAAAAAAATTATGCATGCATACTATTTTTAATTTCTATAACCTATTATCTTTGAGAAAATGAATTGTGCTTAATCTTGTTTAAATTGTATTAAAAAAAGATTGGTGTCTCATCAATAAGCAAGCTATCGAATATGAACAATCACCAAACCGCAACACGAGTTTTTGACCTATTAGAAACTAGTGTTAAACCACTGAATAAAGAGGACGTTTTTGCTTGTAAAATCCAAGGTAATTGGAGAAAATATAGTGCACAAGAGGTTATAGATACCGTAAATAGAGTAAGTCTTGGTCTATTAAAACTAGGAGTGAAACGCGATGATAAAATCGCACTCATTTCTAATAATAGACCTGAGTGGAATTTTGTTGAGCTAGGGGTTCAGCAAATTGGTGCTGTGTCGGTTCCGATGTACCCAACTATTACAATTGAAGATTACAATTATATCTTCGCTGATGCTGGCATCAAATTGATATTTGTTTCTGATGAAGGTTTACTGAAAAAGTCTACAGAAGCAAGTAAAGGACTCGACTCCGTGGAGGCCATATACACATTCGATCAAATTGCTGGCGCTAAGCATTGGACAGAGATATTAGACCTAGCAAATGGTAATGACGTTGATACATTAGAACCCTACAAAGCAGCTGTTCAACCTGAAGATTTGTTGACGTTGATTTATACATCAGGTACGACAGGAAAGCCTAAAGGCGTAATGTTGACGCATAATAACATTATTTCCAATGTAGAAGGGCTTATAAAAGGAAAACACCTCGAGTTAGAAGAGGGTGATAGAGCCTTGAGCTTTTTGCCATTATGTCATATCTACGAACGTACTGATGTTTATGTCTATTTGCGATATGGCGTTTCTATTTATTATGCGGAAAGCATGGATACCATTGCTGATAATCTCAAGGAAGTTAAACCTCATGTTTTTGCAACAGTTCCAAGATTATTGGAAAAAGTATATGATAAAATAGTGGCTAAAGGTTATGAGCTAACTGGAGTCAAAAAATCATTGTTTTTCTGGGCATTAAATCTTGGACTAAAGTACGACCCCATGAAAGAAATGGGCTTGGTGTATGATATCCAGCTTAAAGTTGCCAGAAAATTGATTTTTAGTAAATGGCAAGAAGCTTTGGGAGGAAATATCAAGTTTGTCGCTTCAGGTTCTGCTGCTTTACAACCTCGGCTATCTAGAATATTTTGGGCAGCTGGTATTCCTATTGCCGAAGGCTATGGCCTTACTGAAACATCACCAGTGATAGCTTCAAGTATTATTACCGACTTCAGAATTGGCTGTGTGGGTTCTGTTTTACCAAATGTCCAAGTAAAAATAGCCGAAGATGGTGAAATTTTGGTAAAAGGACCAAGTATCATGAAAGGCTATTATAATAAACCAGAATTAACTAACGAAGTAATTGACTCAGAGGGCTGGTTTCATACGGGCGATATTGGAGAGTTTTCAGAAGGAAAGTATTTAAAAATTACAGATAGAAAGAAAGAAATCTTCAAAACCTCTGGAGGAAAATATGTTGCTCCGCAGTTACTAGAGAATAAATTGAAGGAATCAATCTTCGTAGAACAGGCAATTGTAGTAGGTGAAGGTGAAAAATTCCCATCAGCATTACTTGTTCCTGAGTTTAGTGCTTTAAAAGAGTGGTGTGTTCGTCATGAGGTTCCATGTGGCTCAAATGACGAAATGGTAAAACAACCAAAGGTTTTAGAGAAGTTTGATGAAGAAGTAAAATATTTGATGAATAGTGTTGCTAAATACGAACAGGTAAAGAAAGTAGTATTGCTAACAAAACTATTCTCTATCGATAGTGGCGAACTTACTCCAACACTCAAATTGAGACGAAAGGTTATTCATTCGAAATACCAACAAGAAATTTTATCGATGTATGAATAAAAAAAGGATGCCCAATTGGGCATCCTTTTTAATTATAATTGCAATAAATAGTTTTTAAAATCACTAAACTCTGTACTCATCGGAATAGCCACTTTCTCTTTAGACAATAAAGCCGAAAGACGTTCAGGAACTGGTACAGTTGTTCCTAATGTGCCTTCTACTACATCTAAAAACTTCGCATAATGAGCCGTTGACAACAACACACCTGTTACATCTTCACCTAATTCTGCCATATATGAGCTTAATCCACGATAAGCCACAGCCGTATGAGGACACATAATATAACCCGTTTTGTCATACACATCCTTCATCGTTACTCTAGTATCATCGTCATTACTAAAATCTCCAGCAATATGTTTAACTACTTCTTCGTAAGCATCACCAGCCAACAACTGCATACGGATAAAATTAGAGGGATTACCTACATCCATAGCATTCGAAATAGTTTCTTGTGAAGGACGAGGCTCGTAAACGCCACTTGCCAAGTAATTTGGAACAATGTTATTGATATTGGTGGCCGCAACAAACATTTTTACTGGCAAGCCCATTCGCTGTGCAATAAGCCCAGCCGAAAGATTACCAAAGTTGCCGCTTGGCACACAGAACACCACTGGCTTATCCACACCCGCTTTTTTCAACTGTGCATAAGCATTGAAATAATAAAACGATTGAGGAATCAATCGGCTAATATTAATAGAGTTTGCTGACGCCAAATTGTATTTAGATGAAAGTTCTTTATCCAAAAAGGCTTGCTTCACCAAGCTTTGACAATCATCAAATGTACCATCTACTTCCAAGGCAGTAACATTTCCCCCTAAGGTTGTCAATTGCTTTTCTTGAATATCAGATACTTTTCCTGTAGGATACAAAATTGTAACCTTGATACCAGGGGTATTATAAAATCCTTGTGCTACAGCTCCTCCTGTATCGCCAGAAGTTGCCACAAGAATGTGAATATCTTGATGAGATTTTTGTAAGAAATAGGACATCAATGCTGCCATAAATCTAGCACCAAAATCCTTGAATGCCATAGACGGCCCATGGAACAATTCAAGCACATATTTATTAGGCTCAATGCCAACCAATGGAGCTTCAAAGTTGATTGAACGTTCGATGATACCTTTTAAATCACTTTCTGGTACATCGTTACCCAATAATGCCTTTGCTACTTCAAATGCTATTTCCGAAATACTTAAATCACCAATCGTGTCAAAGAAGCTTTGGGGTAATGTCGGTATTTCATAAGGCATATACAATCCATTATCAGGAGGAAGTCCTCTAAATACGGCCTCTTCCAACGATACATCTGGACTTGCATGCTTGGTACTATAAAGTATCATATTCTCGTTTTTTGGTTAAATCGTTGCTAACTTCTTTGAAGACAGAGTACTCCTTTAGATGTTGGCAATTGAAATTGATGGACAATTTGTGTTACAAAATTATTTTAAACATTATATAATTCAGCATCTTGACACTAGAAAGTCTTGAAGAAACTTCAAAATGTCTATCCAATTGCATAACTTTCAGTTAAATCTTTACCTAAAACATGTTCTGCCTTATGAAAAAGCAATGGATGCAATGGATTCAGTATGCCTTTGGGTATAATCGTACCGAAGCAAAAGGGTTTATTCTATTACTGATGTTATTATTCACCTATCTTTCTATTCATTTATATGTATGGTTATCGCCAAGCAAAGTTTCGATAGCTTTGACTCAAAGCCAGCTCAATCAAAATACAGCGTTAGTGTCATTGATTGAAACTGCTGAAAATCCTCCTAATCGTTTTAAAAGTTTTGAGAAAAAAGAAGAGGAGGCTCATCCTGTTGTCCCAATGCGACTTCATTCATTTGACCCTAATGTAGCAAGTGTTGAAGAATTTGAAGAATTAGGCATGCCACAGTGGCTTGCCAAAAGAATAGATCGTTTTAAAAGCAAAGGAGGAAAGTTTTTCAAGAAAGAAGATTTGCTCAAGATTTATGATTTCCCAGAACCACTTTATCAAAAATTGATACCATATATTACAATATCAGCTCCTCAAAACGATAAATTTGCCAAACGTTCATTCATTCTTCAAGAAAAAACGCCCAAGACACCTGCAAAATTTGATTTGAACACTGTAGATACCACAAGATTGATACAATTGAAAGGTATAGGCAGCAAATTGGCAGCTCGTATTGTCAAGTATCGAGATATACTTGGCAACTTCGTAAGCACTTCACAGATACGAGAGGTATATGGACTAGATTCATTAGTAGTAGAAGAAATCCTCAGATATGGATACATAAATAACCCTCAAGTTCGAAAAATTAATGTTAATGAATCTTCATTCGAACAAATGAAACATCCCTATATAAAACCATACATAGCCAAAGCCATTGTTAACTTCCGAAATCAGCATGGAAAATTTCAGTCTATTCAAGATTTAAAAGCCATTAAACTTCTAACGCCTGATATAATCCAAAAGCTAGAACCTTATTTAGCGTTCTAGCATTATTCCTTTATAAATACTTAGTTATGCTAGGGTTGGAGGAACCAAAACAACTCCGTAACTTTGAATTGTGTAATTTAAATACTTCATCAAATGTCCATAGGATTTTTTAATGTACCAACTCCCAAAAACGAACCTATATTAGGATATGCTCCTAATAGTAAAGAAAGAGTTTCTTTGAAAGCAAAGCTTGCTGAAATGAAATCTCAAGTAATCGAGGTTCCTATGTTTATCGGTTCTGAGGAACTTAAAGAAGGAAAGAAACTTCCTTTAACAAGTCCACATGACCACCAACATGTTTTGGGATATTACTATGAGGGTGATGCGTCTCATGTCAACAAAGCAATTGACTCATCCTTGGCTGCACGTGAAAAATGGGCTAATATGTCTTGGGAACATCGTGTATCAATTTTCTTGAAAGCGGCTGACTTGTCTGCTTCAAAATATCGTATGGAACTAAATGCCGCTACGATGTTAGGACAATCAAAAAATGCTTTTCAAGCAGAAATTGACTCGGCTTGTGAGTGGATCGACTTTTTGAGATTTAACGCTCATTTTGCTACTCAAATTTATGCACAACAGCCAGAATCTTCTGAGTACGTTTGGAACAGATCTGAATACAGACCTCTTGAAGGTTTTGTTTTTGCCGTAACTCCATTCAACTTTACGGCTATTGCAGGAAACCTTCCAGCTTCGGCAGCCTTGATGGGTAACGTTGTCGTATGGAAACCTTCTCCAACTCAGATTTATTCAGCCTACGTTTTGATGAAAATCTTAAAAGAAGCAGGTCTTCCAGATGGCGTTATCAACCTTATATATACAGACGGTCCTTTAACAGGTGATATCGCTTTCCGTCATCCTGAGTTTGCGGGTGTTCACTTTACTGGTTCTACGAAAGTATTCCAACATATTTGGAAAACAATCGGAGAGAATATCCATATATATAAATCATATCCTAGAATTGTAGGTGAAACAGGTGGAAAAGACTTTGTTGTTGCCCATTCTTCTGCAGATCCAAAAGCATTAGCGGTTGGTTTGTTGAGAGGAGCGTTCGAGTTCCAAGGACAAAAATGTTCTGCGGCTTCTCGTGCTTATATTCCAAAATCATTGTGGGAATCTACTTGGGAATATTTCTCAAAAGATCTTTCCGAATTGAAAATGGGTGGCGTTGAGGATTTCTCAAACTTTATAACGGCAGTCATTGATGAGAAAGCTTTCGATAAAATTGCTTCTTATATTGAGCTAGCAAAAAACAGTGATACCGCTGAAGTAATTGCTGGTGGGGTTTGTGACAAATCAAAAGGATATTTTATTCAACCAACAGTTATCCTGACTGAAGATCCTAAGTTTACTACCATGACTGAAGAAATCTTCGGACCTGTTCTCACGATTTACTTATATGAAGACGATCAGTTTGAGGAAACATTACATTTAGTAGATACAACATCTCCTTATGCCTTGACTGGTGCCATCTTCTCTCAAGATCGTTATGCAATCGAATTAGCGACCAAAAAGCTTACAAATGCTGCGGGTAACTTCTATATTAATGATAAGCCAACAGGTGCGGTAGTAGGGCAACAGCCATTTGGTGGTGGTCGTGCTTCTGGTACAAATGATAAGGCAGGTTCTTCATTAAACCTTTTGCGTTGGGTTTCTCCAAGAACAATCAAGGAAAACTTTGTATCTCCAACAGATTATAAGTATCCATTCTTAGCTGAATAAGGGTATTTAGAAATATTTTAATTGAAATCCTCATCTTTTCATTAAGGTGAGGATTTTTTATTTTGTATTATTGGTTGTTCTTTTTGTACCTAAAGAAGCCACATCTAGATTGATTCATTTGAGTGTTTTATACTAGGAAAAAAACTTTCAATAGTATGATACTACTAATCAACGACTTACAAAAAACTTTAAAAAATAGTGTTAAAAAGATTTGGAAGGTTGGGAATAAAGTGGGAATTTTGCACTCCCAAACGACGGGAAAGAGGTTGTAGCGAAGAAGATAGGATGTGAGTTTCGAAAATAAATTTCAAAAATATTTTCAAAAATATTTGGAAGTTAAAAATAAAGCAACTAATTTTGCACTCCCAAACAACGGGAAGCGGTTAAATCGAAAGAGATTTGACGACAATTTTTGAGATAAGAAGCTGACGATAAGTTGGTTAATTATTTTGAGAAAAAGAGTTCTTTGAAAAGCTGGTAAGAAAAGATAAAAGAAGATACGACATTCTAAGATAGGTTGTGATGTTATAATTCTTTAGAATAAGACAGAACAACATTTCATTAAAATATTTACAATGGAGAGTTTGATCCTGGCTCAGGATGAACGCTAGCGGCAGGCCTAATACATGCAAGTCGAACGGTGTAGCAATACACAGTGGCGCACGGGTGCGTAACACGTATGCAACCTACCTATCATTGGGGGATAGCCTTTGGAAACGGAGATTAATACCGCATAAGACAGTAACATGGCATCATGTAGCTGTTAAAGCTTCGGCGATGATAGATGG
>NZ_NJFZ01000107.1 GCF_002270355.1 Flectobacillus sp. BAB-3569
GGATAACACAACAACATGTGAAACAGCAACAGGCTCACGTCAAGGCGTAATTGGAACGGTTAACCCAATCCCAAGTGCACCAAGTGCCAATAACGTAGTAGGCGCCTCAAGATGTGAATCAGGTGTAGTGACTTTGACAGCGACTTGTTCAACAGGTCAAACAGTACAATGGTATGCAAGTCAGAGTTCAACGAGCGTGTTGACGACAGGTACGAGTTATGCCCCAAGTTTGACAGCAACGACGACTTATTATGTAGGTTGTAAAGACAACACGACAACTTGTGAAACGACAACAGGAACACGTCAAGGAGTAACAGGTACCGTAAATCCAAACTTACCAGCACCAAGTTCATCAAATGTACAAGGTGGAGCAGTTTGCGGAAGTGGCGTAGTAAACCTAAGTGCAGTATGTTCATCAGGTCAAACCGTACAATGGTATGCTAGCCAGACCTCAACAAGTGTATTGACAACAGGCACCAGCTACGCACCAAGTATTACAGCAACGACGACTTATTTTGTAGGATGTAAAGACAATACAACGACTTGTGAAACGGCAACAAATTCACGTCAAGCAGTAGTAGGAACAGTGAATCCAATCCCAAGCGCACCAAGTGCAGGGAATGTAACTAATAACTCAAGATGTGGTAGTGGAATTGTAAACTTAAGTGCAACATGCTCAACAGGCCAAACAGTACAATGGTATGCAAGTCAGACCTCGACAACAGTGTTGTCGACAGGCACCAGCTATGCACCAAGTATTGCAGCGACTACGACTTATTATGTAGGTTGTAAAGATAATACTACGACTTGTGAGACGGCGACCAACTCACGTCAAACAGTTGTAGGAACAGTTAACCCAATTCCAAGCGCACCAAGTTCAAGTAATGTAACGAATGGTGCAGTTTGCGGAAGTGGTGTAGTGAATTTAACCGCAACTTGTACGACAGGTCAAACAGTACAATGGTATGCAAGTCAGAGTTCGACAAGTGTATTGACAACAGGTACAAGTTATGCACCAAGCATCACAGCCACGACAACATACTTTGTGGGATGTAAGGATAACACAACAACATGTGAAACAGCAACAGGCTCACGTCAAGGCGTAATTGGAACGGTTAACCCAATCCCAAGTGCACCAAGTGCCAATAACGTAGTAGGCGCCTCAAGATGTGAATCAGGTGTAGTGACTTTGACAGCGACTTGTTCAACAGGTCAAACAGTACAATGGTATGCAAGTCAGAG
>NZ_NJFZ01000108.1 GCF_002270355.1 Flectobacillus sp. BAB-3569
TTTTCGCTATCATTTTTGCCTGTTCGGCTTCTTGCGCATCATTTTCGTTCATCTATTCTTTGCCTGTTCAGCTTCTTGCGCGTTCATTTTTCGCATCATTTTTTGCCTGCTCAGCTTCTTGCGCGTCATTTTTCGCATCATTTTTGCCTGTTCAGCTTCTTGTGCGTCATTTTTCGCATCATTTTTTGCCTGTTCAGCTTCTTGCGCTGTC
>NZ_NJFZ01000109.1 GCF_002270355.1 Flectobacillus sp. BAB-3569
ATTGGTATAAGAAAAACTTCCAGAGTAACTTCCAATAGAATAAGGATTGAAACTGATAGTGAATTCTATAAGCTTGTGAAAATCCTTGTAGACTTCCAGAGTAACTTCCAATAGAATAAGGATTGAAACGTATAGCCTCTGTCAAGGAAGCCATTGATAATGGACTTCCAGAGTAACTTCCAATAGAATAAGGATTGAAACTCAATGATCACGACATTGAAGTACCAATCCCTAAAGTACTTCCAGAGTAACTTCCAATAGAATAAGGATTGAAACAGGTATTGTGGCTCTCTCGCCCAATTGACATTATTTTTCTTCCAGAGTAACTTCCAATAGAATAAGGATTGAAACATTTGTGGAATATCCTGTTCTTCGATTTTCTCAATTCTTCCAGAGTAACTTCCAATAGAATAAGGATTGAAACCGGTATTAATATCATCATAGATTGATACCCCAAATCTTCCAGAGTAACTTCCAATAGAATAAGGATTGAAACTACCGAACAATACAAAACAATACAACATAATACAAAACTTCCAGAGTAACTTCCAATAGAATAAGGATTGAAACTGCTCTTATAGTGTTCTACTCCCACTATCAAGGCATCTTCCAGAGTAACTTCCAATAGAATAAGGATTGAAACCCCATTACACTTAGTATGCCGTCCCAGTTGTACGATCTTCCAGAGTAACTTCCAATAGAATAAGGATTGAAACCTCTTACTGTGGTCTTTAGGGTTCCGTTGTGGCTCTCTTCCAGAGTAACTTCCAATAGAATAAGGATTGAAACTAGAAACAGCCTTCCAAATAAGCAATATTACAGGCTACTTCCAGAGTAACTTCCAATAGAATAAGGATTGAAACAGATGGTGAACTACAAAGCTTATCTCGTCCTGATCTACTTCCAGAGTAACTTCCAATAGAATAAGGATTGAAACGTAAGAATATAGCTAAATACTCTAATTGAAGGTTTAGCTTCCAGAGTAACTTCCAATAGAATAAGGATTGAAACCAAGTAGAGGCTATAAATTCACAATAGATAGTTAAGCTTCCAGAGTAACTTCCAATAGAATAAGGATTGAAACATCACCATTTTATTTTTGGCGTTTCTTCAGGATGGACTTCCAGAGTAACTTCCAATAGAATAAGGATTGAAACGTGCAATACCTGAAATACTAGAAATGCCTTTGACGCCTTCCAGAGTAACTTCCAATAGAATAAGGATTGAAACACACATTGAAGCCTTTTGATTCAACGGCGGCTGCATCTTCCAGAGTAACTTCCAATAGAATAAGGATTGAAACCTTTTCGAGCGAGCGCCAGCGCCAGCCCTTTCTCTTCTTCCAGAGTAACTTCCAATAGAATAAGGATTGAAACAGCTTAATATTCACCTCATTAATGCCGAGCAATTCTTTCCTTCCAGAGTAACTTCCAATAGAATAAGGATTGAAACTACTTGTAGTCCCTCATTGTGTTGTGAGCCAAATTCTCCTTCCAGAGTAACTTCCAATAGAATAAGGATTGAAACGATGGAAAATCTTGGTTTGGGGCGTTAAATAAAAGGCTTCCAGAGTAACTTCCAATAGAATAAGGATTGAAACCGGGAATTCGAGAAACGGCAGGCAGAAAATATTTTAACTTCCAGAGTAACTTCCAATAGAATAAGGATTGAAACTGCGATCAAGTACGTGGTAATATCTGGCCAAAATGACTTCCAGAGTAACTTCCAATAGAATAAGGATTGAAACTGCAATTTCCATTCGTTTCTGCCATTACCAATAGGTCTTCCAGAGTAACTTCCAATAGAATAAGGATTGAAACGTGCGTACATCAATCCGTTTTGCAAAACCCTGAACGCTTCCAGAGTAACTTCCAATAGAATAAGGATTGAAACGTTGTGATTGATAGTTACGTTAGTGTTCGGCTTTGACCTTCCAGAGTAACTTCCAATAGAATAAGGATTGAAACGTGAGGTATTTGAAATTTTTGGTTTTCGATTGTATGGCTTCCAGAGTAACTTCCAATAGAATAAGGATTGAAACTAGTCAGCGTAGTTACGACAAAGAAACAGTTCGTACCATCTTCCAGAGTAACTTCCAATAGAATAAGGATTGAAACCAGGAGTATATAGTTTCAGTAGTGAGCGTACGCCCAACTTCCAGAGTAACTTCCAATAGAATAAGGATTGAAACCCACAATGGCTCACAAAATAAAAAGCGCTGCCATTTTTCTTCCAGAGTAACTTCCAATAGAATAAGGATTGAAACACAGCTGTACCAGACATACAAACCATTAACATTGCTTCTTCCAGAGTAACTTCCAATAGAATAAGGATTGAAACTTCAGAGCCTATAAATGTTTCAAGAAATGAGATACCAATCTTCCAGAGTAACTTCCAATAGAATAAGGATTGAAACATTTGCTTATTCAAAACATTGATATTGTTGGTAAAACTTCCAGAGTAACTTCCAATAGAATAAGGATTGAAACCCACCCATCGTCATTCGATAGTCGAAACCATCACTATCTTCCAGAGTAACTTCCAATAGAATAAGGATTGAAACTGCCTCATGCCTATGTGAGCACGAAGCGACTGGAGACTTCCAGAGTAACTTCCAATAGAATAAGGATTGAAACATTGCTTTTTTGTGATTTTCATTTCTTGAGCATTTTCTCTTCCAGAGTAACTTCCAATAGAATAAGGATTGAAACTGATTAACTCCTCGTTTCGAAGACTCCAGATAAATTGCTTCCAGAGTAACTTCCAATAGAATAAGGATTGAAACAAACAGACGGTTCAGACTTGCCTGCTGACTTTGGCACTTCCAGAGTAACTTCCAATAGAATAAGGATTGAAACATACACCTAAATTCAACTCGTAATTATCAATATGGTCTTCCAGAGTAACTTCCAATAGAATAAGGATTGAAACCTTTTGCCCTTGAACCTGATACTCTCCTTCGTTGACTTCCAGAGTAACTTCCAATAGAATAAGGATTGAAACCTAACTCCTGCTCTGATTCAGTTTCTATCATGTCCTCTTCCAGAGTAACTTCCAATAGAATAAGGATTGAAACATAGTAACTAGAAACCAAGCTCAATGCTGACTGAGTCTTCCAGAGTAACTTCCAATAGAATAAGGATTGAAACTTTTCTTTGCCTTTCCTGAGATAATTGGCAAAGCATCTTCCAGAGTAACTTCCAATAGAATAAGGATTGAAACGTCTCAGGGTAGTTTCCATGAGTTGTTCAACCTCAAACTTCCAGAGTAACTTCCAATAGAATAAGGATTGAAACTTGTTTCCAGAACCGTCCCCCGTGAAATAAATTGAGCTTCCAGAGTAACTTCCAATAGAATAAGGATTGAAACGTTTTTTTCCATTACAGAATTTGATTATCTTTGATGTCTTCCAGAGTAACTTCCAATAGAATAAGGATTGAAACTATCCATCAATTGCCATCCATTCCATTACTTTTTCAAAAACTTCCAGAGTAACTTCCAATAGAATAAGGATTGAAACACAATTAAATGGTAAGCTATGACAAGAACAGTAAACACTTCCAGAGTAACTTCCAATAGAATAAGGATTGAAACCGGTAGTACAACGCATAGTTACCGCCATAATAATATCTTCCAGAGTAACTTCCAATAGAATAAGGATTGAAACATCCATAAGGTGTCGAGGCTGCCAATTGAGCAATCTCTTCCAGAGTAACTTCCAATAGAATAAGGATTGAAACTGAATGCAATACAATAGGCTGCATCATTGGTCATTGCCTTCCAGAGTAACTTCCAATAGAATAAGGATTGAAACCATAAACGCAGAAAAAATAAAAGCCTAGAATTATTCTTCCAGAGTAACTTCCAATAGAATAAGGATTGAAACAACTTTGGCATTGCAAGTACGGACTCTAGCAATACGTCTTCCAGAGTAACTTCCAATAGAATAAGGATTGAAACATAGTCATGTTGGGTCTGGAAGTATTCGGATAGCTTCTTCCAGAGTAACTTCCAATAGAATAAGGATTGAAACGGACTCATTTGGTTTTTCTGGAGATACAAAAACATAACTTCCAGAGTAACTTCCAATAGAATAAGGATTGAAACGAAAAAGGATAAGTATAAAGGCTACTTAATGAGGTATCTTCCAGAGTAACTTCCAATAGAATAAGGATTGAAACGAATCTAATATGTCATTCCAGTATTCAAACCTTAATCTCTTCCAGAGTAACTTCCAATAGAATAAGGATTGAAACCACTTGTCAATCGGGACGCTATGGATATTGCTAGTACACTTCCAGAGTAACTTCCAATAGAATAAGGATTGAAACTTCTTCAATTCTTGCCTTTTCCTCTGCGTCCTTTTTACTTCCAGAGTAACTTCCAATAGAATAAGGATTGAAACTAAAGGTAAATTCCAGTATCCTCAGTTATCCTATTTGCTTCCAGAGTAACTTCCAATAGAATAAGGATTGAAACCAAAACGTAAACTACCAACCACTATGGGGGCAATGTCTTCCAGAGTAACTTCCAATAGAATAAGGATTGAAACATTCAATTGGAAACTTAATGGCAGCAAAATACAGTCCTTCCAGAGTAACTTCCAATAGAATAAGGATTGAAACTTTTGAACGTCGGTCATTGCCTTGGCAATCAAAGGGCTTCCAGAGTAACTTCCAATAGAATAAGGATTGAAACCATAGAGCAGCATTGATAGGAGGCATAAGCGTCGTTCTTCCAGAGTAACTTCCAATAGAATAAGGATTGAAACGCTCACCATCTTGAGGCGCAAATACACCTGTTGATACTTCCAGAGTAACTTCCAATAGAATAAGGATTGAAACCGCAAAGAAAAAAGGGTTTTGATTATCAGTTGCCTAGCTTCCAGAGTAACTTCCAATAGAATAAGGATTGAAACAACACAATCTTAGGTCTCCCTTCAGTCGAAATCAGTACTTCCAGAGTAACTTCCAATAGAATAAGGATTGAAACGGGTTCGACTTGGACAATGTAACCGCAATAGTTACCTTCCAGAGTAACTTCCAATAGAATAAGGATTGAAACAGTGATTTATTCGTAACGGTTGAATCTACTTCTATTTCTTCCAGAGTAACTTCCAATAGAATAAGGATTGAAACACAGATTCTGTAAAACCTTGTACTCAAGGACTTAAAGCTTCCAGAGTAACTTCCAATAGAATAAGGATTGAAGCTAGCAATGTGTCTTGAGAGCATCTCGATTAAAGTCTTCTTCCAGAGTAACTTCCAATAGAATAAGGATTGAAACTTTGAAGGTGCAGAAACCTCAAAAATATAGTCGTTTCTTCCAGAGTAACTTCCAATAGAATAAGGATTGAAACAAGAGAAAAACGTAGTATTTGGCGAAGGACAGCCAGAACTTCCAGAGTAACTTCCAATAGAATAAGGATTGAAACAACCCCAAATCCAATAACCAACAAAATGAACGACTATCTTCCAGAGTAACTTCCAATAGAATAAGGATTGAAACTTTTTATGACTAACGAAGACAAAATCCAACAGTACACTTCCAGAGTAACTTCCAATAGAATAAGGATTGAAACGATAAGGTTCGTCTTCGTGGCGCAACACTTTCATCGCTTCCAGAGTAACTTCCAATAGAATAAGGATTGAAACAGGAAAATGAAGGTGAAATATGTTTTTCTGAATCTGATCTTCCAGAGTAACTTCCAATAGAATAAGGATTGAAACTACCACTCTTACCACTCATTCACATTCTTATTGATTATCCTTCCAGAGTAACTTCCAATAGAATAAGGATTGAAACGCAAATCAAACAATTACAAAAACAGAGCGTATTAGACTTCCAGAGTAACTTCCAATAGAATAAGGATTGAAACAATTTTTTCGACGTATTTGTATTTGATTAAATCATCTCTTCCAGAGTAACTTCCAATAGAATAAGGATTGAAACATAAAGGCTTTCTGAGGAGTATTAGAAAGCCTTTTGTCTTCCAGAGTAACTTCCAATAGAATAAGGATTGAAACTTTGAGCCGATAAACTTGTGAATTTCCTGCATTTCAATCTTCCAGAGTAACTTCCAATAGAATAAGGATTGAAACCAACAAGAAATCAAATGCACGCAGACTTACAAGGAACTTCCAGAGTAACTTCCAATAGAATAAGGATTGAAACGGCTGAATCCTACGTTCCAAAAATCCCTAGCGCCTTCTTCCAGAGTAACTTCCAATAGAATAAGGATTGAAACTGCACTACTTCGATATCGAGTTCACCGTCTTCGTCTCCTTCCAGAGTAACTTCCAATAGAATAAGGATTGAAACAAACTCAAAACAATAATTACATGGAGCAAATTCAAACTTCCAGAGTAACTTCCAATAGAATAAGGATTGAAACACCAACAGTAAGAGCAGTGTCATATTCTGTCCTTAACCTTCCAGAGTAACTTCCAATAGAATAAGGATTGAAACGAAAATATCGCAAGCCAAATCCCTACGCTTCAAGCTCTTCCAGAGTAACTTCCAATAGAATAAGGATTGAAACAGGAAAGTGGTTTTGTTGGTTTCCAAAAAAATGAAATCTTCCAGAGTAACTTCCAATAGAATAAGGATTGAAACCCATGTGGTCCATATTAGGTAATGTAGTTATGGGCTCTTCCAGAGTAACTTCCAATAGAATAAGGATTGAAACGAGCTTCAATACGCTTTTGTTCGGTGTCAAGTACCCACTTCCAGAGTAACTTCCAATAGAATAAGGATTGAAACCATTAAATCCCCTATCCTGTAATTCATCAAATAGCTCTTCCAGAGTAACTTCCAATAGAATAAGGATTGAAACATTCAAATGTTGGATGTGATAAAGGCTGACATTGATGCTCTTCCAGAGTAACTTCCAATAGAATAAGGATTGAAACGAGCTTCAATACGCTTTTGTTCGGTGTCAAGTACCCTTCCAGAGTAACTTCCAATAGAATAAGGATTGAAACATCGCATTGAGAAACAAATTCAAGACTTTGGGTCTCACTTCCAGAGTAACTTCCAATAGAATAAGGATTGAAACTGGACATCAAATACAAGTGCATTTGTAGGATTTTTTTCTTCCAGAGTAACTTCCAATAGAATAAGGATTGAAACGAAATTGTACCAAGGAACTTAGCAAAGCTAAACCTCTTCCAGAGTAACTTCCAATAGAATAAGGATTGAAACTCAGGAAGTCGAACACATTGATTTGTTCTGGGTATCCTTCCAGAGTAACTTCCAATAGAATAAGGATTGAAACTCAAAAATGTTTTTCCCTGTTTTGATATTTTTTTTCTCTTCCAGAGTAACTTCCAATAGAATAAGGATTGAAACTTCAACAAAAACGCGCCAAAGATACAATTTGTAGTCGGTCAACTTCCAGAGTAACTTCCAATAGAATAAGGATTGAAACGTATTGGACATTACCCAAGCTGACGCCATTCCGCTTCTTCCAGAGTAACTTCCAATAGAATAAGGATTGAAACTCGCATGATCTTCTCAAGGCTTTGAGGTATGGCCCGCTTCCAGAGTAACTTCCAATAGAATAAGGATTGAAACATTATAACATGCCCGTAATTTTTAATCGAGAAAAATCTTCCAGAGTAACTTCCAATAGAATAAGGATTGAAACCATCATCAATCAGGAAGAGGTTGTTAAGCCAAGTACCTTCCAGAGTAACTTCCAATAGAATAAGGATTGAAACCACCTCACAAGGGTATAAAATCTCCGTTGAAGTTCCTCTTCCAGAGTAACTTCCAATAGAATAAGGATTGAAACATGTAGCTAGCTGCTGAAGAATACAGTACGCTTTTGCTTCCAGAGTAACTTCCAATAGAATAAGGATTGAAACCTGCATCGTCCTGAGTAGCAAAGTTTTTAAAATAATTTCTTCCAGAGTAACTTCCAATAGAATAAGGATTGAAACTGTATAGAATAGGGTTCTTTTTGCCGTAGTGCTGTCTTCCAGAGTAACTTCCAATAGAATAAGGATTGAAACCACTTGCTGTAGTTGAACCTGAATTAAGTGTGAATCTTCCAGAGTAACTTCCAATAGAATAAGGATTGAAACCCCCCGACGACGAAATTAACGAACCCGCTTGCGTGGCTTCCAGAGTAACTTCCAATAGAATAAGGATTGAAACTTCCTTAACATATCGGAAGATTGGCGACTAATTAGCCTTCCAGAGTAACTTCCAATAGAATAAGGATTGAAACCAAATGAGTTTGCGTCTGCAGGATTACTAGAAACTTCTTCCAGAGTAACTTCCAATAGAATAAGGATTGAAACGCGATGCCGGCAAGAAACGAGGAACAGAGGACGAGCCTTCCAGAGTAACTTCCAATAGAATAAGGATTGAAACATCTCATATATCCCTGAATTATCTGTAGATACCTTACAGCTTCCAGAGTAACTTCCAATAGAATAAGGATTGAAACTCTTCAAGTTGTTCTTTGTACTTATCAAACTGATCCCTTCCAGAGTAACTTCCAATAGAATAAGGATTGAAACCTGGGTCATCATCATTGATGTTTCCAACTACATGAGCTTCCAGAGTAACTTCCAATAGAATAAGGATTGAAACTCGTAGCCTTTATTTTCGGGGGTGTTTTCTTGCCCTTCTTCCAGAGTAACTTCCAATAGAATAAGGATTGAAACCAGGATTTTGCGGGATCACCAAGTAGGGTATTAACTCCTCTTCCAGAGTAACTTCCAATAGAATAAGGATTGAAACTACGTTTCTTCTAGCTTCTTTTGTGCTTTCTCCTCACTTCCAGAGTAACTTCCAATAGAATAAGGATTGAAACCAGACATAGGTCGTAAGACCAATACATTACAGCAGACTCTTCCAGAGTAACTTCCAATAGAATAAGGATTGAAACGTTTGTGGTTGTTGCCCAAACAAAAACTCTTCCATCTCTTCCAGAGTAACTTCCAATAGAATAAGGATTGAAACTTTCCAAAATCGCCTAAAAAATTACAGAAACTGACGACTTCCAGAGTAACTTCCAATAGAATAAGGATTGAAACGGAGGTGCATCAGGAACAACATTCACTGGAAGTAGTCTTCCAGAGTAACTTCCAATAGAATAAGGATTGAAACAATAGATGGAGAGCCATACACTCAGATAGGAACTATACTTCCAGAGTAACTTCCAATAGAATAAGGATTGAAACAGTATAGAGTTTTTGCCTACGACAAATACAGTTATGCTTCCAGAGTAACTTCCAATAGAATAAGGATTGAAACGAGGCAAATCATTTTCGATACCACAAATAGATGACACTTCCAAAGTAACTTCCAGTAGAATAAGGATTGAAACAGCAGGCACGGTAGCAAGCACGTAAGCAAGCAATGATCTTCCAAAGTAACTTCCAGTAGAATAAGGATTGAAACATCAAATATTTTCCATATTTCTAAAAAAAATAATAGCTTCCAAAGTAACTTCCAGTAGAATAAGGATTGAAACCTGGAGAAAACCTAAAGCAAAGAGATAATGAATTAGACTTCCAAAGTAACTTCCAG
>NZ_NJFZ01000110.1 GCF_002270355.1 Flectobacillus sp. BAB-3569
CTGGACAAAACGAGAAAGTGTCATTCAGGTGTTTGTGCTTTTTCAATGAACTTTGTAAAACAGTTTCAAACTGTTAAAAAATGAGTCCAAGACAAAGTCTTGAACTAGTAAATTCAATGTTGTTCAGTTACATGGCATGAGTGCTGATTCACTGGACTCAAACGGAGAAAGTGTCAGTCAGGTTCGTTTGTGGTCATTTTTCGAATGAATGCTTTAGTTAAAACAGTTTCAAACTGTTAAAAATGAGTCCAAGACAAAGTCTTGAACTAGTAAATTCAATGTTGTTCAGTTATTGGGCATGAGTGATTTCTTTTA
>NZ_NJFZ01000047.1 GCF_002270355.1 Flectobacillus sp. BAB-3569
CCGTTTCCAAAGGCTATCCCCCAATGATAGGTAGGTTGCATACGTGTTACGCACCCGTGCGCCACTGTGTATTGCTACACCGTTCGACTTGCATGTATTAGGCCTGCCGCTAGCGTTCATCCTGAGCCAGGATCAAACTCTCCATTGTAAATATTTTAATGAAATGTTGTTCTGTCTTATTCTAAAGAATTATAACATCACAACCTATCTTAGAATGTCGTATCTTCTTTTATCTTTTCTTACCAGCTTTTCAAAGAACTCTTTTTCTCAAAATAATTAACCAACTTATCGTCAGTACATTATCTCAAAAATTGTTGTCAAACCTCTTTCGATTTAACCGTTTCCCGTTGTTTGGGAGTGCAAAATTAGTTGCTTTATTTTTAACTTCCAAATGTTTTTGAAAATATTTTTTAAAATTTATTTTCGAAACTCACATCCTTTCTTCTTCGCTACAACTCCTTTCCCGTCGTTTGGGAGTGCAAAATTCCCACTTTATTCCATACTATCCAAACCTTTTTTGAACTATTTTTAAAAGTTTTTTGTAAGTCGCTGAATATCAGAAGATACAGGTAGTTAAAAAAATGACATCAAATTGATATTATTCAATTGATGGCATTCCTCTAAACTTACAAACACAATTAATACTTAAAATATTTATAAAATATATTTTGAGGTTTAGCTTACTTCTAAGCGAAAATTATCTGTTTTAGTATCAAAATTTATATCTAAATCTAAAAAATATCTTTAATCTAATCATTTATATCCCTTAACTCTTGGTTTACTCTACTTTGAACTTTTGAACTAGCAAACAATTACTATCGCATTCATTAGTGGAATCCGTAACATATCGTACTTTTCATAGATTATATTATGATTATGATGCTCTACACAGTACCTATGAAGTGATGTTAAAATTGACAGATTCTAATTCATATCTGCATTTATATCTCTATTTTATTTTTCTCTTCTTTTATTCTTGACTTGTTATCACCTTACTTACCACTAAAAGGAACAATCCTACTATAAATATAGTACTTGATAAACCATCAATGGATAGAATATTTAACCTAGTACTTTGAACTACATTCATCTCACAAAATTTCATTATATAGACTTTTCCTGAAAACTATTCCTTATTTCAGTGTGGCTTCTATCGCAGTATTTACTTTACCAACTATAGGAGTCTTTTGAAGCCCATCCTAAATGTTGGCACTCTCTTTCACTATTACTTTAGATGAAAGTCCAAATATTCAGAAGTACTACCACTATCCAGACAATAAAGTTATCAATTTAAAGGCTAAGGAGTTTTATAATTCTGTTGTCCCCAAACTGATACGATTTAACTTTAATTATTCTTCACCTCTATTGTACTTATTACTTCAATCAAGCTCATCTGGATTCAATTGAGTTAAGCTCTTATGGTAGTTTACTTTTACTTGTTTTATGAATGATCTATAAAAAGTATCGTTATCATTCCTATTTTACCTACTTATAAGCTTTAGTGTTTTTCGTATTTTTATATATTTTTATTCAGTGCTAAAACCGATGAATTTTTAATTTCATTACATTAAATCGCTCGTTCATATAATTAATTGTGCATTTCCTTCGATTCAGCTTCAAAAAATTTCAATAATACCATAAAAAAACATAACTTTGTTTTAGGCTTAAATGAAAAACATTTGAGTGCCTACCGAATAGTTCGACACTTTCAAAATACCCTACATCATAAAATGATGTAGGGTTATTTTTTGCCCTTCCATTTTTTCTTATTTCTAGCTAGTGCTTTTTTAGCGTTAGAACTTTTATACATAATCAATTCAGTAGCTTGAAGAATTTGTTTGAATAAATGGGACAAAAGGAACTGTTCTTACTTTCTTCTTGGACTCATGGTAATAAATATCTCTACAATCACAAGCTCTATATGAAGCATATCGTATCTCTAAAAATCTTTATCCCATTTGAAAAAGAAAACCAAACGCTCCCAACTATTGTATGAGTTAAACCATCCTATAGCTTCTAATAAGGTTACATACTTTCTCAGAATTATTGCTTCTTTTTATTCAAACATTTATTGAAACCTTATCTGAGAATATTCATGTGAAATTGTTATATGAGGAGTATTTGTTTCAATACGCATACTTTCTGAAGAAGTTATTATAGAATAAGGTTAAGCAGAAACTTACTATAATACAGTTCCCAAGTAGCTGGATGTAGATAGCTACGAATTCGATATGGTTTTAGTAATCTAACTCGATCTTTACAAAGTATTTATTAGTAGAGTTAATACACTTTTAGAAGGGCTAATACATTCTTTTGATCTATATTGGTCGGTATATTTATTTCTAAAGCAAACTTTATCCTCTGAGTTAGTCTTGAGCGAGGGTTTTAAACGCTATTTCTTTCGGATATTGGATTTTGAAAGTGTAATCTACTACTTAAACTATATTTTGTAAAAAATAAAAGTATTTGACTTCATTTCCGAAATCAAAAATCCCTCAATAGCTGGAAATTCTTTGTACCGTCTTTACTCCAAGTAATTCTCTCATCTCTATTTGAACTAGATGATTTTCAAAATGTATTAGTATTATAAAATATCATTCTTGTAATATTTGGGAGCTTTTTTACTTTTCAGTATTGATTGGGACGCATAGTCCGGGGCGCGCAGCCTGCACTATCATCAACGGGACTGAGCCTTGTAAAACACAAAAAGCCACCCTATCGAGGTCGCTAACATTTCTTTGTAATATTTTATGGCTTTTCTCTGCATGATTGGGACGCACAGTCTGGGACACTGAGTTCTCAGCACGCAGCCTGCAGTATCCTCAACGGTACTGAGCCTTGTAAAACAAAAAAGCCACTCTTTTGGAGTGGCTTCTGTCTTTGTAATATTTTGGAGCTTTTTTACTTTCCCGCATTTGATTGCAGTATCATCAACGGTACTGGGCTTAACTACTCTGTTCGAGATGGGAAGAGGTGAACACCAGTCCTATCGGCTCCATAAAACCTGCGAGAATTACTTCTCTATGTCTTATGTCCGTTTGACGTATATCGTGAAAGATGTTGAACAAGTAAGAATTAAATCCTTAGTACAGAGATATCATAAGCTATTGGGTAATTAGTATTGCTCGACTCTGGTATCTCTACCTATACATCTGCAACCTATCAACGTTGTCATCTACAACGGCCCTTATTTGGAATACTCATCTTCAGGTCAGTTTCGCACTTAGATGCTTTCAGCGCTTATCTGGTCCCGACGTAGCTACTCAGCTATGCCY
>NZ_NJFZ01000111.1 GCF_002270355.1 Flectobacillus sp. BAB-3569
GATTGGGTTAACCGTTCCAATTACGCCTTGACGTGAGCCTGTCGCTGTTTCACAAGTTGTTGTGTTATCCTTACAACCTACAAAGTATGTTGTCGTTGCAGTGATGCTTGGGGCATAACTTGTACCTGTTGTCAATACACTTGTCGAACTCTGACTTGCATACCATTGTACCGTTTGACCTGTCGTACAAGTTGCTGTCAAGTTCACTACACCACTTCCACAAACTGCGCCATTTGTTACATTACTTGAACTTGGTGCGCTTGGAATTGGGTTAACTGTTCCTACAACTGCTTGACGTGAGTTGGTCGCCGTCTCACAAGTCGTAGTATTATCTTTACAACCTACATAATAAGTCGTAGTCGCTGCAATACTTGGTGCGTAGCTGGTGCCTGTCGACAACACTGTAGTCGAGGTCTGACTTGCATACCATTGTACTGTTTGGCCTGTTGAGCATGTTGCACTTAAGTTTACAATTCCACTACCACATCTTGAGTTATTAGTTACATTCCCTGCACTTGGTGCGCTTGGGATTGGATTCACTGTTCCTACTACTGCTTGACGTGAGTTCGCCGCGGTTTCACAAGTTGTTGTATTGTCTTTACAGCCTACATAATAAGTTGTCGTGGCCGTAATACTTGGTGCATAACTTGTGCCTGTTGTCAAGACACTGGTCGAGGTCTGACTTGTGTACCATTGCACCGTTTGTCCTGATGAACATACTGCACTTAAGTTTACTACGCCACTTCCGCAAACTGCGCCACCTTGTACACTTGATGAACTTGGTGCTGGCAAGTTTGGATTTACTGTACCTGTTACTCCTTGACGTGTACCTGCTGTTGTTTCACAAGTTGTTGTGTTGTCTTTACAACCTACATAATAAGTCGTCGTCGCTGTCAAACTTGGTGCATAACTTGTGCCTGTCGTCAACACACTTGTTGAGCTCTGACTTGCATACCATTGTACTGTTTGGCCTGTTGAACAGGTTGCTGTCAAGGTTACTACACCTGCTTCACATCTTGATGCCCCTACTACATTATTCGCACTTGGTGCACTTGGGATTGGGTTAACCGTTCCAATTACGCCTTGACGTGAGCCTGTCTCTGTTTCACAAGTTGTTGTATTGTCTTTGCATCCAACAAAGTATGTTGTCGTTGCAGTGATGCTTGGTGCATAACTTGTACCTGTTGTCAATACACTTGTCGAAGTCTGACTTGCATACCATTGTACTGTTTGACCTGTCGTACAAGTTGCTGTCAAATTCACTACACCACTTCCGCAAACTGCACCATTTGTTACATTACTTGTACTTGGTGCATTTGGAATTGGGTTAACTGTTCCTACTACTGCTTGACGTGAGTTGGTCGCCGTCTCACAAGTCGTAGTATTATCTTTACAACCTACAAAATAGGTCGTCGTCGCTGCAATACTTGGTGCGTAACTAGTACCTGTCGACAACACTGTAGTCGAGGTCTGGCTTGCATACCATTGTACTGTTTGGCCTGTTGAGCATGTTGCACTTAAGTTTACAATTCCACTACCACATCTTGAGTTATTAGTTACATTCCCTGCACTTGGTGCGCTTGGGATTGGATTCACTGTGCCTACTACTGCTTGACGTGAATTTGTCGCTGTTTCACAAGTTGTTGTATTATCTCTACATCCTACAAAATAAGTTGTCGTTGCCGCAATACTTGGTGCGTAGCTTGTACCTGTTGTCAAGACACTGGTCGAGGTCTGACTTGCGTACCATTGTACCGTTTGACCTGATGAACATACTGCACTTAGGTTTACTACTCCACTGCCGCAAACTGCACCTCCTTGTACATTTGATGAACTTGGTGCTGGTAAGTTTGGATTTACTGTACCTGTTACTCCTTGACGTGTTCCTGTTGTCGTTTCACAAGTCGTTGTGTTGTCTTTACAGCCTACATAATAAGTAGTCGTTGCTGTCAAACTTGGGGCATAACTTGTACCTGTTGTCAATACACTTGTTGAGCTCTGACTTGCATACCATTGTACTGTTTGACCAGTTGAACATGTTGCTGTCAAGGTTACTACACCTGCTTCACATCTTGATGCCCCTACTACATTACTTGCACTTGGTGCACTTGGGATTGGGTTAACCGTTCCAATTACGCCTTGACGTGAGCCTGTCGCTGTTTCACATGTTGTTGTGTTATCCTTACATCCAACAAAGTATGTTGTCGTGGCTGTGATGCTTGGTGCATAACTTGTACCTGTTGTCAATACACTTGTTGAACTCTGACTTGCATACCATTGTACTGTTTGACCTGTCGTACAAGTTGCTGTCAAATTCACTACCCCACTTCCGCAAACTGCACCATTCGTTACATTACTTGAACTTGGTGCGCTTGGAATTGGGTTAACTGTTCCTACAACTGTTTGACGTGAGTTGGTCGCCGTCTCACAAGTCGTAGTATTATCTTTACAACCTACATAATAAGTCGTAGTCGCTGCAATACTTGGTGCATAGCTGGTGCCTGTCGACAACACTGTTGTCGAGGTCTGACTTGCATACCATTGTACTGTTTGGCCTGTTGAGCATGTTGCACTTAAGTTTACAATTCCACTACCACATCTTGAGTTATTAGTTACATTCCCTGCACTTGGTGCGCTTGGG
>NZ_NJFZ01000112.1 GCF_002270355.1 Flectobacillus sp. BAB-3569
GTACTTCAATGTCGTGATCATTGAGTTTCAATCCTTATTCTATTGGAAGTTACTCTGGAAGTCCATTATCAATGGCTTCCTTGACAGAGGCTATACGTTTCAATCCTTATTCTATTGGAAGTTACTCTGGAAGTCTACAAGGATTTTCACAAGCTTATAGAATTCACTATCAGTTTCAATCCTTATTCTATTGGAAGTTACTCTGGAAGTTTTTTCTTATACCAATTATCAAAATACCCAAAATAGTTTCAATCCTTATTCTATTGGAAGTTACTCTGGAGGCAGTGATGGATGAGTTTGTTCACTGGATGAACGTCCGGTTTCAATCCTTATTCTATTGGAAGTTACTCTGGAAGCTAATTTCTCGAAATAATCCCAGCACTTTCTTTTCAAGTTTCAATCCTTATTCTATTGGAAGTTACTCTGGAAGACCAACTAAAACAGCTTGCCTAGCCCTTAGCGGACGTTTCAATCCTTATTCTATTGGAAGTTACTCTGGAAG
>NZ_NJFZ01000005.1:0-497500 GCF_002270355.1 Flectobacillus sp. BAB-3569
GGAAATATGTCATAGCTACATGCACCGATGGAATATTGAACAGGCGTTTAGATTCGCCAAAACTGAGCTAGCTATTGAATCTCCAAGGTTATGGTTTTTCGAGAATACCCTCAAATTATTAGCCATTGTCACGCTCATTTACGACTTCTTGATGAAACTCATCAGGAATTGGCCATCTATTATCAAGATAATCATCAATCAATTTGCTCATAGAACAGGAAATCGGTGCCAAAATGCTTTGACACCGATTTATCGATTGAGAACTGCCATCCAAAACATGCTATGGTGCTACTTCGCACAACAAAATTCGGGATGACTCATGTTGATGGTTTTACTCGGCTTATGACACAATCATTCCGTCTCTACTGATAGAATACAAATTTCACATAATGACTCATGTTACTTAGTATTAGCGTTTTTTACTTTAACTCTATAATTTACTCATCTACCTTCCAATCTCCGAAGATGCTTTCCTTGGTATATTTTTTGGCTTCATCATCTGTGAGTTGATGTGACCATTTGACTCTCTTTGAGGTATCCGCACCAACACCAGTATTTTTGTATTCGGCATAATAGGATGTTGATTCATTACTCACTTTATCCCAATTGTTCCAACCTTCAGGTTTTATTTGTTTGTCTAGCACCGACTCCATGATGACAACTTTGGCATACGGTCGCCAAGGTCTGCCTAGATAAAAGGTATTTGCTTGGGCGCTGCCTGTAAAGGTACAATTCTTAAAAACATAGCCGTATTCCTTATTTTGAGGTGTAGAGGCTGCGGTGTAATAACCATCGTTTTTGGCGTATATGGTACATCTTTCAAATAAGGCAGTAGAGGAGCCAAAGATAAAATCGACCGTTCCTTCGATATAGCAATTGTAATAATATTGTCGACTTTCATAGCCATAGGTGTACAAGGTATCTTGAAAACCTAAAAATCTACAATTTCTGAACTGTACCTTATCGCCTTTTACCCAAACTGCAACCGCCTGCCCTACTGGACCCGCGGTATTTTGGAAAGTGATATTTTGTGCCGAAAACTCATTACCAAACACATAAAAGCCTGATGATCCTGTAGTTCCCTTTTCTTCTCCGAAGATGTTTTTCTTTTGGGCAAAATCATCGTATTGGATAATAGTTTCGTTCAGGCTCTCCCCTACAATCTTCACCATTGTTTTGGATTCAGCAAGCACTAATTTTTCTTGATAAATCCCCTTTTTGATGTAAATCGTCGTAGGTTTTTTACGAAAATCAGGCACAGCATTGAAAGCTTCTTGTACAGTTCGAAATTGCCCTGTGCCATCTTGTGCCACCACGAAATCATACTTCTGAGCCGTTGACACAAAGGCTATCAGTAGTAATAAGCCTATTAAAATCTTTGTTTTCATATGTATTCCCTCTAAACGAAAAGAAGTTATTTTTTAACAGTATATCTGTAAAATGATGAATTATGAGTTAGTAGTGTACGAAGGATTCTAAAACTGTCTATTTCGGATATCGGATTTTGGATTTCGGAAGTGTAAGCTTTAATGTTTTGCAAAAAATAGAGGTATTTTACTTTATTTCCGAAATCAGAAATCCCAAATCAGCAATTATTGGAAATCCTTCGTACAACCCTAATTATGAATTGTGAATGTAAATTTTAACATATCAATACAATAGGCCTTTTGCTGTAAAACTACTCTTTAACCAATTTTTTAGTAGCTTTTTTCTCTCCAGAGCTCCATTCGACCAGATACACACCAGAAGGTAAGCCTTGCAAACTTAGGGTTGTTGTGGTAGTATGTCCATTCAATGATTGAGAAATTTTGCTATTACCTTGCAAATCAATGAGGCGCAATTCAGCTTTTTCAGCAGGATGCGAAACCTGAACTTCATTGATGCTTGGGTTTGGGCTGAGCAACAAGGCATGATTTCCTATTTCGTCGATACCTAAAGGTTTTGTAACAACTCCTTTCAAATTTACTGTTATATCTTGTACTCCTGTTGCTTTGTGCGTAATGGTGCCTGTGTAACTACCAGCTGTACTTGCCGTAAAGCGAACATATACTTTGGTTGAAACCATTCCATTGGTTGGGGTAATTTTCAATACAGAAGCAGCATTTACCCAAGTAGTTTTATCCAAGGATAATTCAAAAAAGGCAGAAGGTACTAATTGAATTTCTCCTTGTATGTTTTCGGCGGTTACAGTATAGCTTTGCGGCTCGTTGGTCATGCCAATCATATAATTAAAATCTTGGAATGCCTGAGTCAATGCCAAGGCAGGTTTTAGGATAGCTTTACTCACTCCTAAAAGTTCCAAATCTTTGATTTTGGCATAACGTCCAGTACTTGAACTACCTGTGCTGTAATAAAGTCGAAACGTAAGTGAATCCCCAGCCACCATGTTTATACCTGTTGAACCATTCAGCGCAAATTGATAGCGTGTGGTGGTCGAACTTGGCTCGGCATTGGGTACAATCGGCGTAGCAAATTTACCATTTGCCCCTGCAGCAAGAGGAATACCTGCAGACAAACTAGCACTTGCTTCGGAGGAATCACTTTTGAATCCTGTTTTTGAATATACCAAAGCAAATTTACCTGTTGCTGCGGCGTATAGGGCTGTTTTCAATTGTAAAGAGTCTACCCTGAGGGTGTAGTCTGTATTACATTTTATCACAATTTGCTCATAAGAACCTCGGTAAAGGTTATTTCCCCAACCCCCACCTGCGGTAGTCCACAATCCTCCACCATTAGCAGAAGGCGCAAAAGCTTGACCATGCAAAGTAGAGTAAGCAGGAATCACCGAACCGTTAGAGAGATACAATCTTTTTAGGGAAGGTTTGCTTACAGTTACCCCTTTGGCACGAACAGCAGCGCTATCTGCATCAGAAATATTCATAGACCAGAATGCTAACCTTTGTGAAAATGCCAGCGCTTCTGTCTGAGTTACCCCAGTAAGCGTCAATGTCTTGGTACCTGCTCCTGTACTAGTATGCGAAATAGTACCAGCATAATTTCCAGCAGCTTTTGCATTCAACCTAATCAATACAGAAGTTGTAGGAACAACTCCACTTACTGGACTGATCGAAACAGAGGTTGTATTCCATGTTTTCCCGCCATCAATAGAGGCTTCAAAGTTGTTCGGCAAAGTAATGACCAATGCCGAAGGAAGGTTTTCGCCAGTAACCGTATATACTTGAGAAGCTGACGGAGCGCCTAGACCTTGTAGAAAATCGGATGGAGTACCATTTAAGGTGATTGTTGGTAGACTCGTTACTGAAACAGTGTCAGTATTAAACTCTTTAAAACCTGTTTTAGTCGCCTTAATCACATAGTAATAGGTTTTTCCTGCTTCTGGTGCATTATCATTGGTGGTATAATTCCAGAGCGTATCGGTGGTGCTAGTAATATCTTTGAGCTTGACAAAATTGGTTTTAGTATCCACGCTTCGATATACTGAGAATTGAATATCTTTCATATTCCATGCAGTATTCCATGCAAAGGTTGTTGGTGTCGACAAATTAGCTCCTTTGGTTACTTTAAAATTTAACATAACCAACTCCCCTTTAGCCGTTGGACATACATTAGCCACGATACAAGGATCCCATGTACCAAATATTTTTGAATTATCATAATAAACTAAAGCTTGAGCATCTGTCAACTGTTTTGACCAAGAAACCCTTTTACTTACATCTGCCAAAGCACCATTAAAACCTTTTGACTTATATTCGGCGTAGGTAATCAAACTCGTATTGGTTCCAGTATCCCAAACTGACCAACCTTCCGATTTAACTATTTTATTTCCATAAATACTATTCAAAAAAACAACCTTATTTCCTTTTTTGGCAGCATCGGCAGTGCCTGCATCATTTTGCCAAGGGCGACCTAGTACATAAGAAGTAACCCCATTATTGGCGGGTAAAATCGTATTTCTGAATACATAACCATACGTTTGAGTGGTTGGCGTATTAGCTGCTGTGATATAACTACCTGCCAATTTATCGACACGGTCTTTGGCATACACAATACAAGAATCAAAAATGGCAGTAGCACTACCAAAAATAAAATCCACCACACCATCGATATAAGTATCCTTAAAATACTGGCGTTTGCCATCGCCATTGCTTAATACAGTATCTTGCCCACCTAAGAAAATACAGGATTTTACAACGGTCTTATCTCCTTCTAAGGATACCGCCAAAGCTTGTGGAGAGTCACCCGTTGTATTTTCTACTGTTAAATTCCACAAGCCACAGTTATCTGACTTAATCGTCAAAGTTCCTGAGGTACTTGTTCCATACGTTCCACCTGCGGGGTTTGGCTTTCCAGAATAGTCATTCCATGAGATAATTGTTTTGGCGGCACTTTCCCCAATCAAGTAGATAAAGGGCTTGTTAGCAGGAATATTTACTTTTTCGAAATACTTCCCATTTTTAATAAAAATTCGAAAAGGTGCTGTACTATTCACTGGTACGGCATCGATAGCCGCCTGAACGGTTGAATGCGACCCTGTTCCATCTAAAGCAACCACCGCATCGTAACCCATCAAATCTACCGTTTTTGTTCCACCAGCAATTTCGCCAGAACCTGTATCTTTAGTGATACTATTGAGAAAATTTTCGAGTTGGGTGTATCCATTTGGAGCGATATTATTGCCATCTGTAGCATCTTTGGGATTTAGTCCATTTGTCAATTCCCATGTATCATCCATTCCGTCTTTATCTGCATCGGTATAGGCGGTATTACTGCCATATTTGGGAATTCCACCTACATTCGCAGGACTATCAATAATCCCAGAGGGGTGTGAAATTCCTGTTCCTGTCACACGTGCATAGGTAGCTCCCTCATAGGTTGCAGTTCCAGTACGAGTTTCACGGGTAATTCGAATATCGATAGGGTCGCGACGAGGTAAGATAGCACCAGCACTATCCAATACCCTCAAATATGCCTCCTCTGCCGTATGAGTACGAACGGGTGCAGTATCAAATGGTTTTTCTTGTCGAGCAGCTTTGATGAGCGCCTCTGCATTAGCATAACTATCTTTTTGAACACCTTTTGTCCAGTTGTCAGCCGTTACGTCGGGATACCCTGCTACGAAATTGCCATCAATATAAAACTTACCTCCCCACGTGGTGTCTGTTCCATCCACATAGAAATTGGTATAGTTTAAAATACGATTTCTTTTGTTAGAGGCAGAACTAGTAGTCAAGTTACCAGATGTTGCGGGACCAGCTTTGTAATAGTTATTCACCATATTGACTTTGCCACCTTCGCCACCATACGAAGAGTTGATATTTCCCCAGTTATAAACCACATTATTGCGATAATCTACCAATTCATCGGCTGGGTCATAAGGAACATATCCTTTTCTAGCTCCCCCGAATCTAGGGTTTCTGGATGAGTGATGAGCTAACAGGTTATGATGAAAAGTAGCATTTGCGCCTCCCCAAATTCCTGCATAACCATGTACTCCTTTGTCATGCTTTGAATTATATAAGCTTTCGCTCAAAATACACCATTGTAAAGTAAAATTTCGGATTCCATAAAAAGTCCCTGTTTCATCAATTGACCAGCTCATAGAGCAATGGTCAACGATAATATTTTGGTAAGGTCCATTCCAACAGTTCATAGCATCGTCTTCAGAAGCATTTTCATCACCAAAGCGACAACGTAAGAATCGGACGATTATATCTGATGCCGAAATATTAAGGGTATATCCTGTGATACAAATCCCATCGCCAGGGGCTGTTTGCCCCGCAATTGTAATATTATTCTGTCTGATTACGAGTCTACTTTTTAGTTTTATTTCTCCCGAAACTTTAAAAATAACAGTTCGGTTGGGTTGACTTATGGCATCTCGCAAACTACCAATACCTGAATCATTGAGGTTCGTAACCTCGTATACGCTTCCACCTCGCCCACCTTTGGCAAAGCGCCCCCCTCCCTCAGCAGTGGGAAAAGCAAGTTGTTGGGCATGGGTTTCTGAAAATAAACACAATATGAAAGCAGCAAGTGAAAAAATGTATTTTCTCACTTGGAAAAAAGAAGAAATTTTCATCTTGAATAGGTTTTAAATAGGGTCTGAGCTTTGGGGTATCAGCATTGGACTATTGCTAAAAGCTCTCAAAATAGTAATTTTTAGGAGGCACAAGGCAACAGGCACAAGGCAAAGAGTGTTAAATGTTTTAGTAACGATAGCTTTGTTTTTGCCGAATGCCCAAAGCTGAAAGCCGTAAGCTCAAAAATTAAATTTTATTTTGCGCACTTACTTACCTAATGACCGAGCTTACTTGCTCCATTTGGCAAGCCATTTTGGATAATCTACCTCAATGAGTTTTCTGGGCCAGTCGCCATAATAGCCGTATCCAATGCGGCGTTCATGTTCAATTTCGGCTAATGTCGCTTTGGGTACACTATCACGACCAACAAAAAATGGTTGATTGGTTTCCAAATCATAAAACCTTGCCCAAACTTTCCCCTTAGGATCAGCTATTACTACACGGTCTTTACCTTTGGGAAGAGCTGGTGCGTCAATGTCTTGCACTTTTATTCCTTTAATTTTCACTGATTCCAAATAGGAAACCGCAGACTTTATGGATTGCTTGATTTCTTCGGAAGGGTTTTTAATCGACATCAAAAAATTAATAATTCCAACCGACTCGGCACCACTTAATGATGGTAGTTCAAATTTTCGTGCTTTGGCAGGTTTTAGCGTAAGTCTGTCATGTTGGGCACACCACACGGTAAGTTTTCCATTTTGGCGAACTTGGGTATTCAAAATACAGCTAATTCCTCTTTCCATAGCATTTTGAGCCAAAGGTCTGAGGCTGGGAGAAACACTTGCGTACTCATCTTTTGCCTCAACAGTACTTCTCATCACCTTCATGACATCTATCATGGCATTGTCATTGTAGGTGATATGTTTACGATATCCAGCGGTATCAGGATAAAACTGTCCCCACCCTCCTGCTTTATTTTGCGCTTCGAGCAAATATTTAATTCCATTCTCTGCTGCCTGTAGATAACTCGGATTCTGAGTTTGGCTATAGGCTTTCACAAGCGTATTAATCTCCTTAGTGGTAGCTTTATCGTCAATAGTAGTATCATATACTTTTTTATCAGATAAAAGTTTTTTCCTAAGCTCTGGTTTAATCGTAAGTGAATAATTGATAGCATTTCCGCCAGGCTGTGGCCAACCTCCATTTTCTCTTTGATACAAAAGCATCCTTTCAGCTACAGAATCTTGAAGATATTCTGTAGCAACTATTTGAACAGCCGTAGATTGTATTTCAGCAGCATGACAAGCCAGAAAAAGAGAAGGGAGTAAGCCTAAAAAACTTAAAGCAAAAGATTTTTTCATCATAATCTTTGGAAGGCAAACTGCCCCCGAAAATTCGGGGGCAGTTTACAATTATTTCACTCTCCAACGTGGGTCTCCACAATCGCGACGACCAGAGAAAGCGGTATCTTTAAAATTGAAGTTTAATCCTGAATAAGGGCTTATCCACAAATCAGTCGCCTTTTTAGTATAGGCATTTGATGGTAGCCCAGGAATTTCAGTACCAATAACGTACCCAAAATCACTTGTTGTGTAAGTATTAAGAACGGTAAAGGTAGTTGCCTCTAAGCCAGCAGATTTTCCACGTACTGTCAACAAGCTTGTTCCAGCCTGATCCCAAGCATGCCCAAAAATACTGTTGCTAATACGAATACCTCCTGTTACATTGCTACGAACACCAGCAGCCCCTCTCCATTGGAACAATGAACCTTGGTTGGTAGCAATCTCACTCAAAGTACAGTCTTCGATAACAACCGATTTTGAATTTTGACGAGAAACTAAGAATATATTGATTTTACTAAAAGTTGAGGATTGAAACAAGATATTATCAACCGCTGCTTGGGCATCACCGTCAGTATCAGTAGTCAATACACCGTAGTTACCAATTTGATGTACAATAGAGTTTTTGATAATATAATTGGTAATGAATACTTTGGCACGAATACGCAATACACCACGCATATTTGAGATTACACAGTTATCAAATGACAACTCTCCAACAGTCGTAGTAGTACTAATATTTGGGTTAAAAATATAACTAGCAGCAATATCAGCACCGATGAATTCAATATTTGAAAAACGGAGATAAGCTATATTTGCGCCTGTTCCTATGTTACCACCTCCCGATGTAGTGATGATTGTTTTCTGGTCGCCAAAGCCATACGCACTCGTAATAGTAACAGACTTTGTAAAGCTATTGGTAGGCATCACATAAGTTGCCCCTTTTTTCAAAACAATAATGCCACCCTCCACAACATTTGCCAAGGCTGTATTCAAGGCTGTTGGATCATCATTTTCAGATAAATCTATTACGTTAGGTTGGGTAGTATCTACAGCACGCTGAATTGTTGTATAATTATCCCATCCTTTAATTTCCCCATCAGCACTATAAATAGCTAACTGATAAGTAGTTAATGGCAACAACTTAGTAATGATTTTGGCTCCAGCTTTTTGCTCAGCATCAGTCACATCATACGATGCCAATGGAGTTGCTAGTTTTAAATCTGTTTTGGCAAAGACTTTAATTTTAGTAATAACTGTCGATCCAGTTGCCCAACGCACACGAGCTGCTACGTCAATCACGTCGGAAGCTGTCGGAGTAACCATGATTGTAGGAAACTTCTCGGTTCTTACCCCACCTAAATCTGACACCTTACTGTCATATTGGGTATTGGCAGCATGAGCAGTAGCTCTTACTTGATATTGCGTATTCCAAAACAACGACTCTCCTTTTAATAAGGTTTGGTCAACCACCACATAATTGGTATCAACATTAACTTTATAGTCAACCGTTTTGAAGGTATCTCTACTTACTTCCACGGTATATCCCACTGCCGCTTTGATGTTGGCCATATTCACAATAATGGTATTGTTTTTGGCAGATAAATCTTTATTTAAAACAGGGCGAAATAAGCGAGTTTCCGCAGTAATTTCTTCTTCAGGCTTGCAGGCAAAAAGCAAACCCAAAGCCGATACTGCTAACAAGATACTCTGTTTGATATATGACTTTTTCATAAATTTTCTTTGTTAAAAAGATCTTGAAACAAAGGACTCCCAGTCGGAACTCCTTTTAATTTAAGAAAACAACTTGCCATATTTGAGTGCAATGAGCTCATTAACAAGTCATCGCACTCAAACCTACAGCCTAAAAACCGTAACCGTCGTTGGCTAGTTTACCTTGGCTATTTGTAATTGCTTCGGCAGGGATAGGGAAAATATAACGAGATACACCTGCTACAGGTCCATTGTAGTATTTCTCCCAGTCTTTGGTAATCCAATCCACGTAAGTGGTAGGTGTTGGTTTCAAACTCGCCAAGAACGATACTCGTGTCCAAGTAGCATCTGGCGTCCCTACGTATTTGCGGCTTGGGTTCAACAATTTGAAAGTTCCACTTGCATCACGTTTCCAGTACATATAGTCTGGTAATTCAGAGAATTTACCTGTACCTGTCTGCGCAGCATCTGCCATCAATTTCAAATCATCCACCATTTGTTTCATTTTTGGTGCATATAAGTTCCAGCGAATCAATTCATATTTACGAATCATTTCACCGCCAAATTCCCAAGCTCTTTCATCCACAATAGCATTAAAGAAACTTTGTTTTGAAGCAGATACAGACTTAATATAAGCATCTACTTTGGTAGGCCAGTAAGTAGAAGAGAACGCACGCTGACGAACACGTTTTAGCGCATTTTGAGCAGTTTCGGTTGGACCATTCAATTCATTTTCTGCTTCAGCCAACATCAATAATACATCCGAATAACGCATCATTGGCCAGTTGATACCTGTACCTTTAGCCGTAGAAGCCCCAGGCGCTTTATCTAAGAACCAACGACTCCATTTACCTTGGGCAATGTTCATCGAGTTGGTTACGAACACAGCCTGAGCACTCGTATTGATTTTGTAGAAAGCACAAGTTACGTCACGACGAACATCCAAAGTATCGAATGAAAAATAATACGTTGGAGGAATCGCCATATAGTTATTACCCGAACCATAGCTGTGAGCTGCTGTTGTACCACCTTCTACGGTAATACCAATATTCCAACCCACATCACCATTACCAATCGCAAATGGTACTTCAAATAATACATCACTATTAGATGGAGTCACAAATTTTGATTGATTCAAGAATACCTGTTTGAAATCAGTCGGCAAAGCACGGTCTTTCAACGTAACTAATTTTTCGGTATAAGTCTTCGCAATTTTATAATAATCCAAATAGTCAGACTTACGCTCCATTTGCATAGCAGGAGTCAAGAAATACCCTCCACGCTGAAGTGCCAAGCGAGCAATCATACCCATGGTATATTCACGGTTGATTTGTTCGATGCTGTAGTTATTTTGGTCAGCCCAAAGCATCTTATCTTCAATTTTAATCAGGTCATCTATGACTTGCGATAAAATTACGTTACGATCTTCCTTAGGTAAAAAGAAGTTATTACCAGCCTTTGGCGCTTGACGTACATTAGGTACATCACCGAAGTACATCGTCAGCATGCTATACCAGTAAGCACGCATTGTGTACGCCTCACCAAGCATCTGATACATTTTTCTTGAAGTAGCAGCATCAGAAGATTTTAGGGCATCACTGGCTTCAATTCCTTCAATGGCAATATTACAGTTACGAATCGAAGTGTAAGCTGCATTCCATACGATACGAAGGTCGCCATTGGTAGCGAGCGCATTCAAATCCCAAATTTGATAACGGTCAGCAGTACTACTCCAGCCACTTTGGTGCTCGATGTCGGTATTACCTGCCATATTATTTGAAAGGCGAGAACGGAATGCATCTTGACCAAATGATTCATAAATAGCGTTTACACCTTTACGAGCATCATCTGGGTTTGAATAAATATAAGTTACGTCAAAAGTTGATAACGAATCTGGCTCTAAGAAGTCTTTACAAGACGTTAGAAAACCAGAAGCTATCACTGCGAGTATGAGGAATTTCTTTTTCATAATACATTGAATAGACTTTTGCCGAGGCTTGAGTCTGATTTTTAGGTTAAACACACTAAAAGTTCAATTCAAACTTTTAACAAAGACTAGAAAGTAATATTTACACCAAAAGTATATGAGCGGCTACGCGGGAATGAAGAATAATCTACCCCTGGCGTTAAACCTGAATATCCGCTTCTTGTGGTACTAACTTCTGGGTCATAGCCTGAGTATTTCGACCATAGGTAAAGATTGTTTCCAGTAAAGTAAATTCTGAATTGAGACATACCTAACTTCGAAATAATGTGTTTTGGAATAGAGTAGCCAATGTTTAGGTTGTTCAAACGAATAAATGAACCATCTTCAAGTGCCCAGTCAGAAATAACCGCTTGTGCATCTGCCAATCCTAGTGGTGACCAAATAGTTTTGTTAGCATTTAATTGTCTCAATTGCTCCAAATCAGTCACAATTTCACCCGGTGTTCCTGTGTATTTTCCGTCTACGTCCAAATAGGTAAAGCGATTATTGATGCTCATCATGTCAGTAAGGTTACCGTAAGTCACACGACGGAATTGGTTATATTGGATTTTACCAGTATTATAAATCTTGTTACCATACGACCAGTTAAAGAAAACCGAAGCATCAAAGTTTTTGTAACGACCATTAAATCCGAAACCACCTTGAGCTTTTGGTAAAGTATTACCAATAACCTGACGGTCTAAGCTGTTTACCACACCATCGCCATTGGTATCCTTTAACTTCATAAATCCAGGACGAATCGCAGTATTACCTGTAATCGAAGTTGAGTTAACAACCCCATCTTTCAGGATATATTTTTTAGTTGCTGCATCATATCCAGAAAAATCATCAACGGTATAAAAACCATCCGATACATATCCGTACACATCTCCCAATGTACCTCCTACTTTTACATAGAAGTCATCTTGGTCACGCAAATCGGTGCTTGCCCAGTTTGACTGGAAGAAGCGCTCCTGAGTTCCATCCAATGCCTCTACTTTAGCTTTGTTGATACCGAAGTTTAAGTTTACAGAAAATGAAGCATCTGGCTTGTCGATAATATATCCTGTCAATGACAATTCAACCCCACGGTTTGAAGTACTTCCCACGTTATTCCATTGTCTGGTAAAACCAGAGCTCGAAGGAATGGCAGACTGCAATAATAAGTTGCTAGTTTTGTTATGATACAAATCCAAACTACCAACCAAGCGTTGTTTAAAGAAACCAAAATCAAGACCTGCATTTTGGTTGATAGTCGTTTCCCAAACTAGGTTCGGATTATACAATGTGGTTCCTGTTGGGGTATAATACACATTGTCGACGTTGCCAAAGCCAGGCCCACGTAAAGTTGTTGCTTCAAACAAGAATTGAGTAGCCGTTGCATCGATACGGTCGTTACCTGTTGCACCGTAAGAGACACGCAATTTCAATTCATCGAGGTCACGAACTTGTTTAAGTAGCTTTGTTTCAGATAATTTCCATCCCAAAGCTACAGCTGGGAAGAAGCCCAAACGGTTAGCAGCACTAAATTTACTTGAAGCATCTGCACGGAAAGTCAAAGCAGCCAAATAGCGATCTTTGAATTGGTAGTTGATACGTCCAAATCCTGAAACACGATTTTGGTCGGTATTTTCAGTCGTGTATTGACGGTCGGTGCGACCAAACGACATGTTGGCGAATAGCTCTTCAGGCGTAATAGAAGCACGGAAGTCTTCGCCACGTAGGAAACTTGTATTTCCGCCTGTTGAATAGACTTCATGACCCAACAAGAAATCTAACTTGTGAGCACCCAAACCCTTCATTTGATAATTCAAGGTATTTAACCAACGCAATGAATTAGTTTCAAAGTTTGTTTTTTCACCGATTGGTAGGCTACTACCATTGTTGAAAGATTCTCCTGTTAAAGGACCGTAATAACGTAATACTTTATCATACGATTTTGAACTTGTTAATGTCGTTTTAAAATCTAAGCCTTTTACAATTGACCAACTCAAACCTGCATTCAATACATAGTCTTGAGTAGTACGCTTACGCCAATCTTGAGCTACTAATTTCTTAGGATTTACTAATGCCAACAAGAACGATGCAAAGTCATCATCACTACCTGCGGTCGACAAATCAATGTCTAATTCATCAGCAATACCGTTAGTTGGGCGAGTCTGAACAGCATCTTTGATATTCAATTGTGCCGAACCTGAAGTACCTGCTCCGTCGATTATGGTGTTCGTGATACGAGCTGAAGCATCAAATTTCAATTTTTTACTAATATTTTGATTTAACTTAAAGTTGATTACATTACGATTATATCCCGAACCTGTCAATAAGCCTTGGTCTGTATTATTGGTTAAACTCAAACTGAATGTTGTGAGCTCTGTACCTCCGCTAATACTAACATTATGAGACTGTGTAGTTCGTGGAGCCCCAAAAAGTTCATCTTGCCAATTAGTACCCTTTTTATCTTTATACAAGTCATAATCACCATACTTGCCAAAAAACTTCTCCATATTGTTTACATCTGTTGTACTGCGAAGCTTGGCTCTTTCATAGTTAACCAACACATATTCATAAGGCGAAAGCACTTTATAGGCACGGTCAGAAGGTAAGGTTTTTAGTTGCATAAAGCCGTTATACGATACTGTAGTGCGACCTGCTTTTGGTCTTTTGGTTGTAATAACAACTACCCCATTAGAAGCTTGTGCCCCATAAATCGCTGTAGCTGCTGCATCTTTCAAGACGTTGATACTTTCAATGTCTGAAGGAGGAACATCCTTAATACTATTGACAATAAAACCATCTACTACATACAAAGGAGAGTTATCTTGTGTAATTGAGCCTCCACCACGAACACGAATTACTACATCGGCATCTGGCGAACCATCGGTTGTTACAACGCTTACCCCTGCCATACGACCTGTCATTGCTTGCGCGGCACTTGTGATAGGAATATTTTTGAGATCACGACCCGACATCGATGCCACCGAACCTGTATTATCTGTTTTTTCACTACACCATAACCATCGCTCACGACTGACACCTCGGCAAGCATGCTGTTTTCTGGTGCGAGCGAAATACTCAGTTCGCCTTTTCCTTCAATTTTCACTTCTTGGGTTTTCATCCCAATAAATGAAAATACCAAAGTTGCTCCTTTGGGAGCATTGATACTAAAACGACCCTGAGAGTCGGTAGTAGCACCATTGTTAGTACCTTTTACCTTGACAGTAACTCCTGGAAGAGCGTCACCAGATTCTGAATCCACGACTTTTCCTTTAACAGGATCGGCTGCTGTGGCTTTTGTGAGACTGGTTTCGAGCATGGGTGTATTCATTCCCGACTTTTCTTCTAGTCCGTTCGAAGCAGTCAGTACAATAGAATTATGCACCACTTTATAGCTCATGTTAAGAGGATTTAAGAAACGATTTAGGACCGTTCTCAAACTTTCATTGTTAGCAATAAGGCTCAGATTATTTGCTTGGGTAAGTGTTTGTTTAGAACTAAAAATGAAAGAAACACCTGATTCTTTCTCTAGTTCTTTCAACACACCCTTAATAGTGCTGTTCTTTACTGAAACAGTCACTGGTTTTGCCAAAACTTCTTGCGCGCTGGCATCTTTTGCATAAGATACCACCATAAAGGCAATAGCTATGGCTAACTGAATGACAGTCATCTTCATGATTTTGAAAAATGTTGTCTTAATAAATTGTTTTTCCATAAATTTGCTTTGTACGATTTGGTTGTGAAATCTACAATACCTCTACAGGCATCTGGTAAATGCTCGTGGAGGCTTATAAGCTTGAAGTGCTGGTAACACTTCAGGCTTTTTTATAGGTAGCTACTTTATTTAATCGATAGTCTTTGTATGAATAAGAAATCATCTGGTAAATAACTTCTTGCTGGTAATCACATCAAGATTTTTCTTTTAAATAAATCGCTAAAACGGACTATGATGCTAACTCTTATTGGCAACCATCACCTAAGATGATTATTTCGTTGCCTTCGATTTGGTAAGTGGCACTAATTGAGCTACAGATAATATCCATGATTACGGGAAGTCGTTGGTTTTTGAAATTCCCGAATAAGGTACATTTTCTAATAGCGGTGTTGGGTGTTCGGATTATGATTCCGTATTCATCCTCAATTTGTTCTATAACTTTATCTAATATTACTTCGTCAAAACTTAGCGTAATCGGTTCCCAAATTTGCTTATGTGTGTGTTGTTCTACTGTAAAATCATGGGTTTCAACCGTATTTTCTTCTTTCTGAATCACTACCTGTTGTTGAGGTGTAATAATTACTTGATTGACTTTATCCTCATCTTCTTGATAATTGACTCTTACTTTACCTGTCACCACCGAGACTTCATATTTATCAGTATTTGCTGAGGCAACTACATTAAAGCTCGTCCCTAATACCATGATATTCAAGCCTTTATTTTTGACATGAAATGGCTGTTCTTTATTGGGCTTTACGTCAAAAAATGCCTCTCCTTCGAGATATACCTCACGAGTTGGCGCACCTTTGACAATTTTATACATAATGCTCGTTGAAGGATTCAGCCAAACTTTACTTCCGTCTGGCAAGCTCACTTCCTGAATAGCTTTTCCTACATTGGTAACGGTTTCCCAAAGACTTTTTTCTTTAGTAGACAGTTGTGGAATTCCTACCAAACTTTCAATATCACCTTTATTTTGTGGTTGTGAAGCTATACCAACAATGATAGCAATAGCCGCTGCTGCTGCCGAAAGCATCATCCAGTTTTGCATCCACCACTCTTTCCAGCCTGAACCTTGTATTTCCTCATCCTCTGTATCGGGAGTGATACCACGTTCTGTTTGTAGGGATTCCCAAACTTTCTTTTCGATTTTGGGTAAATCCTCTTCCAAGGGTGCTATTTCATCGAAAGCATCGTACCAAACTAACAGCTTCTCTATTTCTTCAGGAGTATATTTTTCTCTGAGCGACTTGATGATCTCGTCATCATCTTTAAATTCAGGATGGCTCATGTTTTATTACTGTTTTTTATCAATAAAGTCTTACTAACTCCTTACATCTATAAGTCGGTTTAGCAAAAGACTTCCACTACTCGAATATGATTTTTTTTTAATATTTTTTTAAAAAAAGAAGAAAAGGATAGGAATCAAGGTGTTAGGTGTCAAATATTCGGCCATGCCCGACTTCAAAAGTCGTAGCGCTTTGGCAATATGGTTTTCTACGGTATTCTCTGAGATACCTAATTTTTGAGCAATTTCTTTTTGAGATAAACCCGCGCGACTCAATAGAAATACTTCTCGGCATTTTTCGGGCAATATCATCAAATTTTCATTGTACACACGGAGGGCGTCGGAATAGAATATATTTTCTTCTGTAGAATTGTGTTCTTGGGGAGTGTAAACCTGATAATCCAAGAAATTTTGGCGTACGGTATCGTGGTCAAGTGCATCTAACACACGATACTTGACGCTCTTCATTAAGTAGTTAGGTAAATTATCTATGTTTGCTTTATGACGATTCACCCAAAGATTTAAAAATAAATCATGGATGATATCTTCAGTTTGCTGTTCATCGCAAAGACGGCGCTTTACCAAAGCATATAATTTGGTAAAATAACGACGGTATATTTCCTCAAAAGCTGCATCGCTATCCTCCATCAATAGGGATAGTAATTCGCAATCGCTCGATGCCTTTAGAGGTCTGTACATAAGAAAAATAATATTTTATATTAAAAAACTACTTTCAAATGTAGGTTAATCACAAAGCATTCTCCAAATATTACCATTGAATTATTTATGCAAACGTTCCCGATAACGTTTGCTTCTTAGCAGCATCAAATCGTCGTTCGGGTCGAATGGCGTCTTTGAGCTAACAATTTCACTCGTTGTATTTGCTTGGCTGTTTGGTATTTAAACTGATTATGAAACAATAACCAGCCACCCAGTGCTCCTAACAAACTACCCAAAACAATATCAAGCAATCGAAAGGTAAAAAGTAGATCAGTATTGTTAAAATAAGGATTGGCCACTTGAGTCAAAAAGATGGTCATAGGTGTAATAAAAATCACTGCCAGTACATAGTTCCGCACGATTAGGGTCTCGATAATAAACATCAATGTCACAATGCTTAAGCACAAGGTCAGAGGTTGTAACTGAAAGTGTAATATCAACCAACAAAGACCAAGTCCAAGGGTTGTTCCTAAAATTCGATGAATAATACGCTGCAAAACATGGCGACGACTAATACCTTGCATAATAGCCAAACAGGATATAGCAACCCAATAAGGATTTTTCAAAGCAAAAAAATGTCCTATGCCAAGTGATATCATTACAAAACAACCTACAATCATCGATTGTACTAGATTATGATAGCGTTGTCGACGAACGGTAATCGCTATCGTAACGGGAGGATGAGCCACCATTTTTTGTGTATTAAGTAATACCAAGCTGTATATAAATGTAATAATACAAGCCAACATGGTTCCCATGGCAATCAAGCCAATTTTTTGAGGCATTTCGCTCCAGCCAAATGGCATACAACTTGCCATCACAGCAATTAATAAAAAGAAGAAACTCCCTGGGGCTTTCAATTTAAAATGACCCACCACCCAATGTACCAAGGTGGCGTATGCACCTACCACCACGGTCGAAATCCATGGATTAAAACTAAAAGCGATACCTACTGTAAAAGACAAGACCATCCCAAAAGAACATACAATCATCGTAATCATTCGATTGGTTAAGGGCAACGAGGGCATATACAAAATCACATGACCTCCCAAACAAACTAATAGTCCATTACTCAATTGACCTAAATACAAACCCGAAAACAAAGCTATACTAGCACAAAAAGCCGCAATCAGTGGCATGTGCCATGGTCGCTCAGAATGTTTTAGTTCAACCAAGCTTTTGAGCTCAGTCTGCAAAAGGTCTTTGAAGGAAGTTTGCATGATGATATTTGTTGGTCTTTTGAGAATTGTTTTACAAAAGAACATAATTCTTAAAAAGCTTAGTTTATGGATTATCAAAAAAATGCAATCTTTCTTGAATTATTTCAAAAACAATACAATACAGTTCAAAAAAAAAGTCCCAAGCTTTAAAACTTGGGACTTAAAAAAAATATTTGTTGTACCTACAAAATCTTCAAACCTAGTGTCAATTGCCACAAATTGCCTTTTTGGGTAAATTTCATATCGTTGGCAAACTGAGCAGAGGTTACATCCGAAAGACTACCTTCATATCGTACATCAAGAGAAAGTGCTCCAAGGTCTAATCCACCCCCAACTTGATAACCATAAGAAGCCTTTTTAAAAGCATCTTCAGCACCATTTTGGGTATATGCCTTAATTGACTCATTTAAAGTAGCTCCTTTACTTACATTGAAAGATGCTAATGGTCCACCATTGATACGGAAAGGACTCATTCTAAAACCTAACAACACAGGAATATCAATATTTGTATACTCAATATCAACAGTCTGTTTGTCGGCGGTACTTCCTCCTTTCAAAATATTCAAACTACCTCCTTTGGCTGAAAGCAAAAATTCGGGCTGAATAAAAACTTTGTTACCAATACGCATATACACACCACCCACATAACCAGTTTTAGTGTCTAGACTTTGTTGAAAATTGGCACCGATCGAATTCATATTCAATTCATTTCCCAATTTCAATTGTGATAAGTTTACACCACCTTTGATACCGAGTGTAAAGAACTGAGCTTTTGAAACCATAGTCAAAAGCATAAAGAGGGCAAGGAATCCAAATGTCTTTTTCATAAGTAAGTTTTATTTAAAGTTAATGTTGCGCGACTAGTAATAATCTTTTAGTTGTTCAACTCAAACTGGGGAAATAACGACACCTGTTGTGTTAGTGATACAAGTATAAATCATTTTTTTCGTATAATTTCGTAAACGGTATCTTTGCATACATTTTTGAAATACATCAACACCTTTATGCATATATGTGTTTTAAACACAAAAATTCGTCCAATTTCGTAGAAAATGATATTTATTTCCTACTAAAATGGTCTGGCATACAATCATGACAGCTAAGATTTGCTCATCACCCATTTTGAAATCAATATTTATCAAATTGAGTAAAAATGTATTCATGATTTCATTAGAAATGCTTTTGAACTTTTAGCTTACAGCATATTGCTTAGAGCGGGTAAAACTAACTTTAGTTTGCCCAATAACATATACAATAATTTTATGGCTAAGACTAAAACCTCTTTTTTTTGTCAGAATTGTGGACATCAGGCACCCAAATGGTTGGGGCGCTGTCCATCATGTGGAGAATGGAATACTTTTGTAGAGGAAGTCATTCAAAAAGAAGAGCCCACCAAAGGCTCTTGGAAATCGAGCAGTTCATTAAAAGTAGCTGCCAAGCCCAGAGCGATTCAAGAAATTAATTTTGAAGAACAGCCTCGTATCAAAACCAAAGACCAAGAGCTGAATCGAGTATTGGGTGGAGGCATAGTATTAGGCTCGTTGATATTGATTGGTGGCGAGCCGGGTATAGGTAAATCTACGTTGATGCTCCAAATTGCGTTAACACTCAGTAATTACCGCGTATTGTATGTTTCGGGTGAAGAATCTGAACAGCAAATCAAAATGCGTGCTGAACGTTTGGCTCACAAAAGTGACAATTGCTATATTTTGACCGAAACCTCAACCCAAAATATCTTCAAACAAATCGAGCAATTTGAGCCAGATATTTTGATTATTGACTCTATTCAAACACTCCAATCGTCTTTCATTGAAGCAGGTGCTGGTAGTATTTCACAAGTGAAAGAATGCGCTGCAGAGTTAATGAAATATGCCAAAGAATCAGGCACGCCAGTGTTTATGATTGGACATATTACCAAAGATGGAGGCTTGGCTGGGCCAAAAGTGCTAGAGCACATGGTAGATACTGTATTGCAATTTGAAGGCGACCGACATTTGGCATATCGTATATTACGCACCACCAAAAACCGTTTTGGTAGTACATCTGAGCTAGGAATTTATGAAATGTTAGAATCGGGTTTGAGAGAAGTGACAAATCCTTCGGAAATACTAATTTCACAACGAGACGAGGATTTTTCTGGTATCACTATTGGTGCGATGCTGGAAGGAAACAGACCTTTACTTATTGAAATTCAATCGCTTGTGTCTATTGCCACCTACGGAACACCCCAACGAAGCTCGACAGGATTTGATGCCAAACGCTTGAATATGATTTTGGCGGTTCTTGAAAAACGAGGAGGCTTTAGATTGGGTAATCAAGATGTTTTCTTGAATATTGCTGGCGGACTCAAAGTGGAAGATCCTGCAATAGATTTGGCAGTTTGTACCTCTATTGTATCCTCTTACGAAGATATTAGTATTCCTAATACCGTTTGTTTTGCCGCGGAAGTCGGCTTGGGAGGCGAAGTCCGTGCTGTAAACAGAATAGAGCAGCGTATTGCAGAAGCGCAGAAGTTGGGATTCAAAGAAATCTGGATTTCGAAATTCAATGCCAAAGGCTTAAATGTGGATGCTTATGATATCAAAATCAGAATGGCGTCGAAACTAGAAGATGTTTTTATACAAATTTTGAGAAAATAGGCATTCAAAGAGAAGGTGCAAAAGCAATTTGCACCTTTCCCTATTTTTTACAACTCATAATTCACTTCCATCAAAAACAAACCCTGAGCAGGTACCGAGCGCCCTGCATTTTGACGATTTTTATCGGTAATAATTTTTTCAAAACCTTGTACACTCAATTTTCCTAAACCAACCTCCAACAAGGTACCCACAATTGCACGTACCATTCCTCTCAAAAAGCGATTGGCTTTGATATGAAAAACTAATATATCATCTGATTCTTGACGCCACTCTGCCTCCATGATGGTGCAATTAAATGTTTTGACATCTGTGTGCAGTTTACTAAAACATTCAAAATCTTCGTATTTGAATAAAATTTGTGCAGCCTCATTCATTTTGAGCACATCCAAAGGCATTTCGAATTGGTAAGCCATATTCTGATAAAAAGGAGATTTTCTTCTTAATATCCGATATTCGTACTTACGGAAAGTAGCTTCGAAGCGACAATGAAAATCGTCTGGCACCAAATAAATCTGTTTTATAGAAATATTTTGAGATAAAATTTTATTTAATCTATATATCAGTTGTGAAATATCAGAAATTGGATTTTCTCGGTCAAACTGCGCTACCTGCGTATAGGCATGTACACCTGCATCGGTTCTCGAACTACCCATCAAACTAGTAGGTTCTTTCAGTAAAATGGTTAATGCTTTTTCTATTTCCTCCTGAACTGTCATTGCATTGGGTTGTATTTGCCAACCTGCATAATTAGTCCCCAAATACGCACATTCAATAAAATATCTCATATCAATAATTTAGGATTATATCTATATCATTTTTCCATTTATTTATTTTAAACAACAAAAAAAGGTCATTTACATACCATTAAATAAATTTCGCAAACATTATGACTTTCTTAGTTATTTCATCGTATATATTTGTATCGAAAACTTATCTAATAGGTTAGTGATCAAATAATAGCAAGAAGCAATATGGCAAAGCTGTAAGGTAACTACCTTGCAGCTTTCTTTTTTGGTAAAATCCCATCGTCCCAAAGCTTGCTTAAACAAAAAGCCGAAGAACTTTGTCCTTCAGCTTTTAGATGTCAATATTTTTTCAGATAAATTGTACAAAAATCATTTTACTCATCAAGCTTTACCTCCACATTTTGTCTAAAACTTTTCAAAGTTAACAAGAAAATAATTTTACTGGCTCAATTTTTTTTTCGCATAAGCTCTGCCATATCTTCAGGGGTGTCTATATCCCAAGTTCCCAATGCAAAAGGTACTGTGAGAGTTGTATCCCTGTAATAGGATAAAAAACTCCGTGCTCCTTGATCGCCAGACAATATCAATAATTCATGACGTACTTGAGGAGAAAATAACATCGGAACGCCCAATTTGCCTCCATAATCACAAGCCACAATTTCAGGATTTTTTTCCTGATACAAATGAATCATCTGCCAAAGCAAACTCGTTTTTACTGCTGGCTGGTCTGATAATAAAATCATGATGGGGGCTTGCTTATTGTTCAAAGAGCTCACTCCTGCTTTTATCGATGTTCCCATTCCCTGTTCCCAATCGGCATTATAAACGATTTTAGGAAATAACTGCGCCTGATTCAGCGTCCATTCTATACGTTTAGCATGCGACCCCAATACCACGGTTACATGCGGACTTACCTGCAAAGCATTGGAGACAATATGTTCAATTAAAGTTTTCCCTTGATAAACCACCAACTGTTTGGGCTGACCAAGTCGACTTGAGTTTCCAGCCGCCAAAATAATAATTTCAAGCGATTCCATAAGTAACAATAAAATAGGGTTACACAACTTTAGGGATTCCACTTCAGTATAAGTTATGAATTAATCTACACAAAATAGCGAGACAATCAATTACTTACACTCAAACCTTATCCAAATCAAAAGGCATTTTACGTATGCGTTTGCCTGTGGCAGCGAATATCGCATTGGCTAGGGCTGGTGCAAACGGAGGTAGCCCTGGCTCTCCTACTCCTTTGATTTTAGGTCCCCCTTCTGCCAAAATATGAATTTCAACAATTGGCATTTCTTCAATCCTCACCATTCTATTATCGTGGAAGTTAGACTGTTGTACTTGACCTTTCTCAAAGGTAATAGCGTCTTTGGTCGCTGCACCAATGGCCATAGTTACGGCACCTTCTACTTGAGCTTTTACAGTGTCAGGATTAACAACTGTCCCTAAGTCAATCACAGCGTATACTTTTTCAATCTTTACGCCTCCATTTGGCTTTTTCGAAACCTCCACTACTTGTGCCGCCAATCCTGCAAAAAACTCCCATTGCGCTACGCCTCTTGCCCAACCTTTTGGCAAAGGTTTGCCCCATTGAGATACCTCCTTGAGCTTGAGCATTACACGTTTGGTATCTGTTTCTTTTTGTAAGAGATCCAAGCGAAAATCAAAAGGGTCTTTGTTTGCTTTATGAGCCATTTCATCAATAAAACACTCATGAGCAAATGATAAGGTGGTACTCGTTACTGCACGCCAAGCGGCTAATGGCACATGCGTTTCGGCATGAACGTAATAGTTTTTGATATGAGGAATTTCGTATTGTTGCTCACTAATACCCTCTGTCATGGTATTGTCAGACTTCGTTTTATCGTAGTTCTTATTTTGCGTAGCATTAATGGAAGGCGATATTACCTTATGCTGCAAGGCCAAAGCTTTGCCATCTGCTGTAAGCGCACCTTTAAAGGCTGAAAAAGTCATAGGTCTGAAAGGTCCCTGCGTGGTATCATCTTCACGAGTCCAAATTACTTTAACTGGTTTTCCTACAGCTTTGGCAATCGATACAGCTTCAGTGGCAAAATCTTGGTACAAACGACGGCCAAAACCTCCACCATTAAAGAAAATATTCACCTTGATATTATCAGCAGGAATGGCAAAGGCCTCTGCGACTCTATTTCGTAACAAATCAGGTCCTTGCGACGAAGCCCAAACTTCTACCTTATCTCCTGTCCAGCTAGCTATACAATTCATTGGCTCCATCGGAGAATGTGACACCATCGGCGTTTCATAAAATGCTTCTAGTTTTACTGGAGCTTCTGCATAGTTTTTGTCAAAATCACCTTGGTTATGATCTACAACACCTTCATTTTTAGCCAAATCACGTAATTGCTGTTCAAACTGGGTTGTGCTAAATTGGTCATTTCCTTGATAATCCCAAGTTACTTTTAGTGCTTTACGACCTTTCAATGCAGCCCAATAATTGGATGCGATTACGGCAACAACTTCATATCTGTTTTTACCTAAAACCCTCTCAGCACGCACAACTTGCAAAACACCTTTTACTTTTAGGGTTTGAGTATCATCTATTTGTTGGATTTTTCCACCAAAAACAGGACAACGTTCTACCGAAGCATAAACCATATTTGGCACTTCTACGTCCATGCCAAAAGTAGCTTGCCCTTTCACTTTCAAAGGAATATCCTGACGCTGTGTTTGTTTTCCAATTAACTTAAAATCCTTGCTATCTTTAAGCTTAGGTTCTTTGGGAACCTCCAATTTAGAAGCTGTTTCTACCAAAGCTGAATAAGCTAGTTTTTTACCACTTGGTTTATGGAAAATATTGGCACGTTCGGCATAACACTCATTTACTGGCACATTCCAAGTTTGGGCTGCAGCTTGCAAAAGCATTTCTCTAGCAGCAGCGCCAGTTTTGCGCAAGGTATTATAGCTTGTACGTACCGAAGCACTTCCTCCTGCGGTTTGCCCTCCATATTTTTTATCACCAGAAGTTTGCTTTATCTCGTATTGATCCAACCCCAACTCTAATTCCTCCGCAATAATCATCGGAATAGCCTGCCATGTACCTTGACCAATTTCTGGTTTCGAATTCATGATAGTAATTTTTCCAGTTTTTTCAATGATAACAAACGGAGTTAATTCAAAAGAATCTTCGAGAAAGCTAAGGTTTTCAATGGATTGTTCAGAAGGCTCAGAAGCACGAGCCGATAAACCAAGAATAAAAGCAGCTCCCGAAAGCCCTGAAGCCTTGAGGAAGTTACGACGATTGAGTTCTGTTGATGTGCGCATTACAAATTCAGGATTGAAGTAAAAAAGGACAATCTTTTATTCGAATATACCCATAATTTAAGCTAAATGTTCGAAATTTAGCTTAACAACTTTAAGTTTTAGCTGTAAAAACAAAGAGAGGTTCGTTAGAACTCAAGAGTATCACATTTACGTGTTTAGGGATCTCATGTCCGCAAGAGGCAAAATTACTTTTACCTGTAGCGTCTAGCTTATTTTCTAAAGCATAGTAACATTCTTTCTTACATCTTCACAAAACCTTCCTATTAAGTTAGTAGGCAAAATAAAATTCAACTATTTGGCTTTCGACTTTCGGCAATGGGCTTTCGGCAAAACATATCTGTATTTACCAAAAAATATTTTAAAAACTCTTTGCCTAGTGCCTGTTGCCTAAAGCACACAGCTTAAAGCTTATTTTGCCCTATTACTTACGCTACCTTTTAACTTCTCACCTTACAAATATCTCAACCATTGTTTTTCAGGATGTGAGGCTTTGTATTTGCCATACCACAAGCACAAGGGATACAAACTTAACACCACTCCAATCCATACTAAATAGACTCCTCCTAATGACACCCCTGAACCAATAGCTGGACGCCCAAATTTGAAGACTCCAAACTCCAAACTTTCCCAAGTAAATCCTTGCATAAACACCATTATCAGTGTTAGAGAATGGATTATGTACCAATGAAAGAGATAGTAAAACAGCGGTACTTTTCCATAAACCCCAAAAAATCGCATCAAAGGGGTTTCCTTTCCATCTGTCAACAGCAATATTCCTAAAGCAAAACTGAGTGTCATCAACGTAAAAAGTAATGATGGAGCATACTTCGTGGTATTCACAAATGACAATATGGTAAAAAATGGACTTTCCTGCACCGACCAAGGTCTTGGATCTCCATAAATATTGACTGCTCTAATCACTATAAAAGCTATCAAAGTGAAAGAAAATAAAGTAGTAAGATTTTTTTTCCGTGCCAAAGGATCCAACTCATAGAGACGTCCTACTACAAAACCTGCAAGCATAATTCCAAACCAAGGAAGTACTGGATACATTACCATTATCATGTGGTCGGAGCCAATTGGAAATAGGTTTGGACTGATGAAGAGTGCCCATAGAAACTTCAACACTGGGTTTTCAAAAGCGGGAACTAAGCCTAAGGCATTATGCCCAAAAATTAAAACAAGGGATATGATTTCTAATACTTTAGGTGAAAGCTTGAAAACAAAAGCCAATAATATCATGCCCATTCCTATACTGCCTATCACTTGGAAAAGGAAACTTCTAAACTGTATATCAAACCAAATACCGAATCCGACAATAGTAAATTCAAGTAGTATCAACCACAAACCACGGGTAATCAGAAATCGTTTGGTAGCCTCCCAATCATGATGCTTACGAGAAGATAAATAGGCCGATACGCCCGAAAGAAACACAAATGTAGGTGCGCAAAAATGAGTAATCCATCTGGTAAAAAACAAACTTGGCGTCGTGGATGCCAAATCTGTGGGGTCTTGGGTTATTTCAGAAGTTAACATCAGGTCTCTGATATGGTCAATCGCCATTATGACCATGACCAAACCACGCAAAAAATCTATAGATTGTTGTCTATTATTCTTCATAGTTGAATGTTTTAGAGATTAAATAAAAAGGCTGAAGGGTTCAATCAAAAGGTTTAGTCGTAAGGCACTTTCAACAAATAAAAATGAGGGAAGAACGTCTTGCTTTTCCCTCATTTCATTTTTTAATACAATTTAATCGTCCTGTGACAAAAATCTATTTTTTCAGACAAAAAACATTAGCTCCTTCGCCAAGAAAGACACATTGGTTCTACAAATTTTTCTTTTTCAATTCAGCCACCGCATAATTTGCCGCTCTTGCTGTAATTGCCATAAAAGTTAGAGAAGGATTTTGTGTAGAAACCGACGTCATACAAGCCCCATCTGTCACAAATACATTTTTACAATGATGAAGCTGATTCCATTTGTTCAACAAAGAAGTTTTCGGATCTTTACCCATACGAACACCTCCCATTTCGTGAATATCTAAGCCTGGTGCTTTGTCTGATTTATCATGAGTCTTGATATTCATAAAACCAGCAATAGTCAACATTTCGGTCATTTGCTCATGAAAATCACGAATCATTTTTTCATCATTATCATCATATCCTACCGAAATACGCAATTGCGGTATTCCCCAAGCATCTTTCAGCGTTTGATCCAAAGCCACATAATTACTTTCTTTCGGAATCGTTTCGCCCATCATGTGCGAGCCTACTTGCCAGTTCCCATAGTTCCTTTGATTTAAACTAGCTTTCAAATCATCTCCAAAACCACTGGTATCGTACGCTATGTTTCGGCTTGAGCCAAAGCCAGCGGCATAGCCTCTCAAGAAATCTGTCTCTTGCTTTTGTACATTTCTAAAACGTGGAATATAACTACCATTCGGTCTGATACCGTCTGACATAGTATCTTTAAAACCTTCGTACTCTGCGGTAATAGTCGTCCTAAAATTATGAAACGCAATGTATTTACCCAACAAGCCATTATCATTCCCTAATCCATTCGGAAAACGATGTGACACCGAATTGAGTAATACCAAGTTGGTATTTAAGCAGGCAGCATTCACAAAAATAATTTTGGCATAATACTCTGTCATTTGTTTAGTATGGGCATCTATTACTCTTACTCCTGTTGCCTTGTTTTTTTGCTCATCAAAAATAATAGAATGCACCACCGAATCTGGTCGTAAGGTCATATTACCCGTATTGAGCGCCCAAGGAATCGTTGATGAGTTACTACTAAAATAACCACCATAAGGGCATCCTCTTTGACATAACGAACGATTTTGACACTGACCTCTTCCTTGCTTCAAGTGAATTGGCTGTGGCTTGGTCAAATGCGCACAACGACCAATAATCACAGGACGAGTATTGTTGTAATGTTTCGCCATTTGTTGAGAAAAATGTTTCTCAACACAAGACTGTTCGTGTGGTGGCAAAAACTCTCCATCAGGCAATTGAGACAAACCGTCTTTGTTGCCACTAATTCCTGCAAATTTCTCGACATGACTATACCAAGGTGCTAACTCATTATAGCTTATTGGCCATTCTACGGCAAAACCATCACGGGCTGGTCCATCAAAATCATATTGTGACCAACGCTGTGTACCACGTGCCCACATCAGTGACTTGCCTCCTACTTGATAGCCACGAATCCAGTCAAATGGTTTTTCTTGAACATAAGGATGTTCGTTGTCTTTGACAAAAAAATGGGCTGCATCTTCGTTAAAAGCATAACATCTGCTCACTATAGGATTAGCATCTTTGACGGCTTTTGGTATCTGATTAAGATGCTCAAACTCCCAAGGGTTCATCATGGTTGTTGGATAATCGGTCACGTGTTTGACATCACGACCACGCTCAAGCACTAAGGTTTTGAGCCCTTTTTCACTTAGTTCTTTGGCTGCCCAGCCACCGCTTATTCCTGAGCCAACCACAATGGCATCGAAAGTTCTTTCTTTGATTGAATCTATATTAAAGTATGACATTGATTTTTCGGATAATAAATTGGGGAGAGATAACAAGAATATGCTTTTCAAAAACAACTATTTTACAGGAACACAACCATGATAATAGCCCGGAGCCATATTGAAATGTAGGATATTAGTCATGACATACTCCGAGTTCATGTATCCTCTAATAGTCAGATTTTTCACAAGTGTGACAAAACCCTTAGCGACTGGGTTATCCGAAACAGACATTTCCTTCAATACTTTTTCTCGTTCAGTTTTTGACGCTTGAGAGAAAGGTTTTTGATTCATTTTTTCCGAAAAATCATTACATAAATTTAATCCTTGTGCATACGTCTGTTGGGCTTCTGGACCATAGCAGTCACGAATCATTCGGTCGACTAATACATGAACTTTCAAGGATTTTGCACCAGGCGTTGATGATTCAGGAATGATGGTTTCTACCACTTCGCCCAATAAATCGAGCGAGCCAGAAAAAATTGGTTGAGCCGTTTGAGGGAGACTTTCGGGTGTCCAAGCATGAGCCCAAGAAGGCCAAGCAATAGCCACACCTACAGCCATTGAGAGGTTTTTGATAGCGGAACGCCTTTTCATAGTTAATCAATTGGGTTTAAAATAGCTGATCTATCCATAAGGTTTAGTTATGGACTCTTATCAAATTAACAGATTCTGCCATAAATTCTTATCCCTATCTATCCGCAAAAAAACGAATCGAGTAACATATTGCTGGAGCTATCTTTTTGAGTGCTGTTGAATATATCCAAACGAGAAATTTGCAAAATCTGTTTTGTATAAAATTTAAGCTATTTTTGTTTCCAAAAATCTATTGAAGAAACAATTCCATCATCTTATTTCTAACTATCTATGAAAAAAGTACATTATTTTTCATGTTGCTATTTGTCCAATTTTTTGGATTTGGTGCTACCGATACGATTCAGGTAAATAGTCAGTTTTTGAAAAAGAAAAGCCCGATTGTAGTGGTAACTCCTCAAGCCTATACGACATCTGGTGATAAACATTTCCCTGTGATTTATTTCCTTCATGGCTACAGCGGTAATCATCGTTCATGGGTAGAATCCTCTCCCGACTTCCAACAGCTTGTAGACCAATATCAAATAATTGCCGTATGCGTAGATGGCGGTTACGATAGCTGGTATTTCGACAGTCCTATCGAACCAACTTATCAGTACGAATCCTATATTTCAAAAGAACTCATTCCATTTGTTGACAGTAAGTTCAAAACCAAGGCCGAACCCAATGGACGAGCAATCACAGGATTGAGTATGGGCGGACATGGCGCCTTGTATCTGGGCACTCGCCATCCTGAGTTGTTTGGCGCAATGGCAAGTATGAGTGGAGGGGTTGATATAGCTCCTTTTCCAAACAATTGGAATATCAAAGGTCGACTCGGAAAATATGAAGAGAATAAAGCTGTATGGGAAAAAAATGCTGTAATCAATCAAACCTTTACGCCAGCTCAAACGATTTTGATTGACTGTGGAATTGATGATTTCTTCATTGGTGTTAACCGTGCTTTACACCAAAAGCTCATGGATAATAAAATTCCTCACGAATATACCGAACGCCCAGGAGCTCACAATTGGAAATATTGGTCGGTATCGGTACGAAATCATTTTTACTTTTTCAATGCTTTCTTTAGTGGAAAAAAATAAAAGCTTTTACTAAGTACAAAAAATAGCCCAAGCTTTCACTTGGGCTTTTAATATTTAGCTTTCAGAAGCCATTGACAAATTCATCAGAACTTGGCGACTGCCTAAAGACTTTTCTTGCGCTTTTTCTTTGAACCTTTTTAATTGAACTTTCAACGCTTCGATTGCAATATCCATTGCTTCTTCGAAGGTAGTAGCCATCTCCCTCACAAATAGTGTAGCACCCGGCAAATTGATTTTCACTTCTAACGTTTTACTTCTGACCTTCGTACTGTCCCCTTTATCGAGTCGGAGGAAAACTTCCCCACCGGTGATTTTGTCGTAAAACGTATCCAACTTGTTCAACTTAGATTGGATAAACTCCAACAACTTCTTGTCTGCGTCGAAGTGAATTGAATGCACCTGTAATTTCATACGCACTCTAGTTTAAGGTTAAAAGATAATTTATCTCTCAACGAGGCACTGCTTAATTTTAGTGTATAAAATATAAGGCTGAACAGTTTTTGTATATCTGGTATGATGTGCCAATGACGTTGAGTAGAAAATTGCTCAAGTTTGGAGTTGGGAACTAGCATTACGATACTTTCATCAAAAGGCTAACTCCTCAGACTCCAAACTTATGTTATGTAAAAGCCCCATTCTTTCACAGGACTGAAATACATTATTGAGCGATTTCCTTAGAATGAATTTAGAGGATTAATTTGATATATCCAAGCTCATTTTGCAGATTCTTCGAATAATCAAAACTAGAAATCTTCTATATAACAGAACAAGCTAATAATCTTGAAAATGTACAAAAAATAAGAATTTGTTAAGATTTTATTATATTTTATCCAAAAAAATAAAACTTTTCCGTGTTATTAAACCGTAGATTAAGCAGTTATTAACTCTGTATCAGGCTTTTTCCATTCTATTCGGAGAACCTTAGCTCTCAAATTTATGCTCTCAAAAAACCCTAACCAATAGAGTTGCTGGTTGGAAAGACTATCGGTCGGTGACTTTACTTCTATAAATTGATAGTCGCCATCGTCCCAAATAAAAAGGTCGGGAAAGCCTCTGACATTTTCACGAAGATTGCGAGCCATCTCCAGCATTACTGCCTTCACTTGCTCACTCGAAAGACGTTCTAATAAAGTAATCACTAAAGGAAATAAGCCTCCGTACCAGTCTACCAAGGGATTGGTAATACCATATTTTTCAAAGAAAACTCGATTCAAAAAGACATTCCAAGTGTCGGGGTCTTCCAATATTTCGAGACGTTCTTCCATCTTTTGCCTACGCTTTTCAAAAAATGTTGGTTTAAACAAATCTGAAGGCGAGCGTTGAAGTGGATGATGAATAGCCATACTCTCCGTATCAAAAATAATATCCCAAAAAAGCAAGCCAAATAAACTTCTCCAAAGGTGATTTTCTGTGAAAGCAGCTTTCTTATGCAGTTTTTCAAAATGGTCTATTACTCCAAACTCAACTTGACGTTGCCATGATTTATCCAACGCCAACACATCTGCCTTATGAAGCTTATCTGTCACCGCTTTTTTAACTTTCTTCTTAGCATTTTGTGCTTCTAGCTTATTAAAAAAATCAAGGGCAAAAACTGTTCATCCGCATTTTGTGGCTCCGAAAGAATTTGCTCACACAAGGCTTGTGCCTCTTCATTATTTTTGATTTTGTGCAAAATACGTACTTGTCTTTCTCTGGATGGAGGCTCTGGCGTAAGTCTAAATACAGGCAAGGCTAGATCTGGTAATTTGGCCTTTTCAAAATAACTCCCCACTTTCAAGGCAAATCTTGCATAGCTGGGCTGGGCTATCTCAGAAAGTGATTCCTTATACTTTTCAGTCCAAGTCATAAACCAGTGATATATCTCTTCTGGCGCTATGTTTTGCTCCTGCATTTCATAAAAATCTTCTCTCGCCAAACTCACTTTGAATTTATCCTCCGCCTCTTGTCGACTCTGAAAATGTGGAACCAACTGATCCATATCGTAGTGTTCATAAGTCTGAAAGCCCAAATCTCGCACCACAAATTCGGTCATATCGCCATAACGACTTCCGAAGAATAAGAACTTGAGCATCTGTACTTCCTCCTCGTAATTGACCTTAATAATAGCAGGTTTTTCTGCTATTTCAGGATTGAGCCACGCCACCATTTCATCAAAAGTAGCCGATTCTAAAAGCCAGTCTAGGAGCTCCTCTTTTTTAAGTCCATTTTTACCCTTAACATCCAAATTCAACATTTTGGCTAACTGAATCAGCTCAGTCTTGTTAAGAATATCCAAAACATTTCCTACCCAAGCAATATGCTCATGACTAAGCCCAGATATAAAATTTTTAGTGATTAAGATATCCAGCGTGGCATCAATATTTTCGATTTCTGAATATTTCAATTTATCAGTTTTGAAAAACGAACCCCTACGATTTGAGAAACGAATATATAAACATTGTTCATCTTCGCTGAGCGCTTCAAATGCCTGAATAAAAGCATTTTCCTGCTCATTGAGAATGAGGGCATATTTCTGTTTGACAAAATCCAACAAATACTGAAAATAGGTTAAATAGTATTTAGGAGGAAGTTCTTTTTTCTCGATTGGTATCATAAAATTGTATTGAGCTTCAAAAGTAATATTTGCTATAACAGAACGGATTTAATGCTCGAATAATTCAGGAAAGAAGAATACATGAAAGGTTTTAGTCAAAATAGTACAAATACCGAAGCTCGACTTTGTATTATTTCAATATTCTTGTAAAAAATGTAACTTATTGCATAATCTCTAATTAAAAATACTCAAATGATTGTGTTTTTTCGTGAATTATTCTTGAAAAATGTATATTTGCCACGAAGATTTTTAAAGGAAAGTCAACGAAGCATCAAGATTATAATAATTTTACAAATTATTAATTTCACGTAATATTATTTTGAAATAACTAGACGTTTCGTAATTTTTCTTTGTTGATTCACAAATCTCCCAATTATAAACAACTATTAACATAAGAAAAAAAATGAAGACTGTCAATTCCTTCAATTTTGCAGGCAAGCGTGCGTTAGTTCGTGTTGATTTTAACGTTCCATTGAATGAACGTTTCGAAATCACTGATGATACTCGTATTAAGGCAACTATTCCTACAATCACCAAAATCCTTAATGATGGTGGTTCGGTTATCTTGATGTCACACTTGGGAAGACCAAAAGACGGTCCAACTGAAAAATATTCATTGAAGCACTTAGTAAATCCATTGTCAGTAGTATTTGGTCGCAAGGTAAAATTTGCTGACGACTGTATCGGACAATCGGCTATCGATCAAGCTGCTGAATTGCAAGCAGGTGAAATCCTTTTGTTGGAAAACCTTCGTTTTTACAAAGAAGAAGAAAAAGGAAATGTTGAGTTTGCTGAAAAATTGTCAAAATTAGGCGATGTTTGGGTAAATGACGCCTTCGGTACTGCTCACCGTGCACACGCTTCAACGGCTGTGGTAGGTCAATTCTTCGAAGACCGCGTTTGTGGATATGTAATGTTGGCAGAAATCGAAAATGCTAACAAAATTTTAGAAAGCGCTGAGCGTCCATTCACAGCTATCATGGGTGGTTCTAAAATTTCAGATAAAATTTTGATTATCGAGCGTCTTTTAGACAAAGTAGATAACCTGATCATCGGTGGTGGTATGACTTATACTTTCTCTTTGGCTGAAGGTGGCAAAATTGGTAAGTCTATCAACGAACCAGATAAAGTTGAATTAGCAAAATCATTGTTGGAAAAAGCTGAAGCCAAAGGTGTAAAAATCTATATGCCATTAGACAATACTTGTGCTGATAACTTTAGCAACGATGCAAACCGTCAAATCGTAAATCGTGGCGAAATTCCTGATGGCTGGGAAGGTCTTGACATCGGTCCTGAATCGGTAAAATTGTTTAGCGAAGTAATTGCTAACTCTAAAACTGTTCTTTGGAACGGTCCAATGGGTGTATTTGAATTCCCTAACTTCGCTATCGGTACCAACGCTATCGCTGATGCAGTGGTAAAAGCGACTGAAGAAAACGGTGCATTCTCATTAATCGGTGGTGGTGACTCAGCTTCGGCTGTAAACAACGCTGGCTATGGTGACCGCGTATCTTACGTATCTACAGGTGGTGGTGCATTGTTAGAATACATGGAAGGAAAAGTTTTGCCAGGTGTAGCTGCTTTATCATAAGCCACTTAGCTTTTTCTAATATAAAATTAAGATAAGTGAGGTAATTTTTACCTCACTTTTTTTGTTTCTATTTCATAAGGATTTAATGATGGATTGCGCTAAAAGTGATACTTTCGGGTGGATTTTTCTAAATAGATTTATTGAAATCTCTCTCAGGCTCAATCATAAATCCCTCAATATTTTTGGATATTTTGTAGAATGAAATTTCAAACAGCCCCCATTAGCACACACGCCCAATATTTGCTGAATGACAGTCGCCAGCTTTCATCTCCAAGTTCTTCTATTTTCTTTGCCATAAAGGGGCTTCATCATGATGGACATCAGTATCTCGACGATTTATACCGTAAAGGCGTTCGTGAATTTGTGGTCGAAAAATCAGCTTGTAATATAGGTGTCATGCGAGAACTTTCTCAAATGCCAGAGGCAAAGGTTTGGCAAGTAGAAGATAGCATTTTATCTATGCAAGAAGTGGCGGCGCAGCATCGTGCTCAGTTTACTATTCCTGTCATTGGAGTAACAGGAAGTAACGGCAAAACGGTCGTAAAAGAATGGCTGTCGCAACTATTGGCAAATCGTTTTCAGATTGTCAAAAGCCCTAAAAGCTATAATTCGCAGATTGGTGTGCCTTTGTCGGTTTGGCAGATGAATAAAGCTCATACGCTAGCCATATTCGAAGCAGGAATTTCTCGTCCAGAGGAAATGGAGGCTTTGCAAAAAGTCATTCAACCAACTATCGGCATTTTCACAAACATTGGTACAGCTCACAATGAGTTTTTTGCTGAAACAAGTCAAAAAATTCGAGAAAAAATGAAGCTGTTTCAACAGTCCAAAACTTTAATATACTGCTCTGATTACGTTGAGATTGACGAGATTGTAAAAAAGGAATTCATTTTTGAAAATCCTTCATGCAAAATCCTTTCATGGTCGCGAGTTTTACCATTTGGTATTAGGGTTGATTGGGAGGTTGGACTTCAAAATACCTTGGTTACGCTTCAGCTAGACGACCCCGATACTGAAAAAGAGGATTTACCATTTCAAGGTGGACATGCGATGAAACTCGATGTCCCGTTCACAGACGAAGCCTCTATTGAGAATGCGATTCATTGCATTGTTTCTATGATTCATTTGGGTTATAATGAATTAGAGATTCAAGCTCGTCTGCAAATCCTTCGTCCCATTTCGATGCGACTTGAAATGAAACAAGGAGTCAGAGGAAATTACTTAATTGACGATACCTACAATAACGATTTAGCAGGTTTGACAATCGCACTCAACTTTCTTAATCAGCAAAAGCAAAGAGAAACAAAAGTATTGATTTTGAGCGATTTGCTTGAAACAGGAGTTGTCGAAAGCGAGCTTTACAAACATATTGCACATTTGGTCAAGGCCAAACATTTGGATATGGTCATTGGGATTGGCGAAATTATTACCCGCAACTGTGGTTTGTTTTCAATTCCTGCCAAAAATGGAGTGCACGAAGGAGCGCTACATTTTTTCAGAACGACCCAAGATTTTCTTGAAAGTAGGCTCATCAAAGAAATCAAAGATAGTGTTATTTTGGTCAAAGGGGCACGCAAATTCGGCTTCGAACAGGTAGTCAGTAAATTGGTCAAGAAAACCCACGGCACTATTCTCGAAATCAATTTGGATGCTATCACGCACAACCTCAATTACTACAGAGATAAAATTGGTCAACAAACCAAAATTATGGTAATGGTGAAGGCCTTCGCCTATGGTGCAGGAAGTACTGAAGTTGCCAATCTATTACAGTTTCATGGGGTAGATTATCTAACGGTAGCCTATGCAGACGAAGGTGTAGCTTTAAGACAAAATGGCGTTTATTTACCTATTATGGTTATGAACCCCTCTCCCAACGATTTTGAGCAAATTATTCAATATAATCTTGAACCCGAAATCTACAGCAAACGCATATTAAGGGAATTTTCAGAATATATCGATGAACATCATTTAACTGCCAAAATCCACATCAAGCTCGACACAGGAATGCACCGTTTGGGTTTTGAAAAGCACGAATTGCCTGCTCTATTAGAAGTACTAACCTGTAATCCCAACCTTTGGGTGTCGACCATTTTTAGTCATTTGGTTGGAGCAGATGGTGCCGAACATGATGATTTTACCAGAAATCAAGCAGCGCTTTATACCGAGATGGCAAACGAGATTTCTGAAGCAATTGGCTATTTTCCTTCAAGGCACCTAGCCAATTCGGCAGGGATTGCACGTTTTCCTGAAGCACGTTTGGATATGGTTCGTTTGGGCATTGGGCTATATGGCGTAGCTGCTACCCCCGAAGACCAAGCGCAATTACAAACCGTAGGTACGCTAAAAACGGTCATTTCCCAAATAAAAACAGTTGATGCCAACGAAACTGTAGGCTACAGTCGCAAAGGAATCCTTAATCGAAAAACTAAAACAGCCACAATTGCAATCGGCTATGCAGATGGTTTTGACAGAGGATTTAGTCGCGGCAATGGCGAAGTGCTAGTACACGGAGTTCGCTGTAAAGTGATAGGTAATATCTGTATGGATATGTGTATGATAGATGTAACCGATGTGCCAAATGTACAGGAAGGAGATGAAGTCATTATTTTTGGGAAAGACTTATCGATCATTGAGCTGGCTCAAAAAATAGATACTATTCCTTATGAAATTTTGACCAATGTAAGTGAACGAGTCAAGCGAGTTTTCTTCCAAGTGTAAGAAAAAAAGAAAAACGGTGTCAGCAGAGCTGTCACCGTTTTTTAATAACCCTTCAGAACATTATTCTTACTATCCAATTATTAATACTAATTATTCTCTAAAGATATAAAAATGGTTAATTTTTTACAAGACAAAGATATAAAAACTTTTCAAACTATTGCAAGTAAATTTGCAAAAAATTGCAATAGTTTGAGACCTTTTTTCAAAGTTTTGCGAAAAAAAACTTTCCACTCTAGGATATTAGCAAGAAATAATTGTAAATTTGACCACTTATTATAATAAAATAGAAGTGCTTGCAATCTTGGGCAAGCGTGGGCCATTAAAGGTTTAAAGGTATGCTTAAAGAAGAACGTCAACAACTAATTCTAGAAAAGTTAGGAACTGACAAGAAAGTAACATTGGTAGAGCTGGGGCAGTTATTAAATGTCTCGTATGATAGTGTAAGGAGAGATGTTATAGAGCTAGAAGACCGAGGACTTTTGAAAAAAGTACATGGGGGAGCTATTGCCAACTCATACTTATCAATGAAGGCAAGTCGTGGCTTGGGTATTGCTAACAATGAATTTAATATCATTACCAAAAAGGCTCAAAAACTGATAGAAAATCATTCTATCGTATTGATGGACGGAGGGACAACCAATTTTTACATTGCCGAACAACTCCCTAAAAGCCTGGAAATTACAGTTGTAACTAACAATCCTCATTTAGCAACGGCATTGGCTGAACACCCCAAAATTGAAGTGATCTTACTTGGTGGCTCATTTTATAAACGGTACCAAATAACTCTGGGAAGTAAAACCATGCAGGATTTGGAGCATATCAATGCCGATCTATACTTCATGGGCATCAACAGTATCCATCCACAAAAAGGATTAGCTATCAGACAATATGAGGAATCTCTACTCAAACAAAAGATGATGAGCGTTGCTAAAAAAACAGTAAGCTGTGTGATTGAGGAGAAAATGAACCGTGTAGAAAACTATAAAGTATGTGATGTAGACGATTTGGATTATCTGGTAACAAGCCTTAATCCAAATGAAAAAATACTACAACCTTTCAAGGGAAAATCAGTAGAAATACTATAGTTTGCATGAGATTGCAAATACTTGCATAAAAAAAAGGTGTTATTGCTAACACCTTTTTTTATTTTATGGAGACCTTAATTACTTAAGAGCAATTGGCATTTGTGCATGTGCTGTTAGAATTGCGCTTGCAACTAATAACAAAGCACCAAGAACAAAGAATAAACCAGGTTTTGTGCCAGGAATACTCGAAGTTCCCAACGTAGAATCGTATGGGTTTTCAGGATTAAAGCGAACCTCAACTTTTTCACCCACTTGACTGATTCTTGGCATTCCAGTCTCAGATTCAATTTTGAAAGTTCTTCCTTTGAAGCTAAAAGACACAACAGGAAAATAAATCGGCGACTGACCCATTTTGTCACTACGCTCGTAACGTTTACTTACCTCTACAATTTCACCTTCCGTAATTTGTGAATGCTCCAACCATGATTGACGCTTTCTAGCAATTACTAAACCTAATACTATCAGTGCAACAGAAACTACCATAAATATAACCATTACCACTGGAGGTACACCAGTGAATGGCTGAGTCGGACGACCCGAGATTAACAAAATCGAAGCAAACACGCTTTCCATACTCTTCTATGATTTTTAGTGATTATCTAAACCATTGGTTACTTAGACCATTTTATAATTCAAATATCCGACTAAAGTATCAGAAAATCAAGCAGTTAAAACTCCTCCACAAAATTTCAACATCTTCTAAAATAACCCACAAAGCCTTCAATTTTATCTTTTTTCAAAGGATTTATAGAATTTTATAACCTATTTTTTTAGAAATGAATATTTTTTTGAAAAAATACATTGATTTTGCACCCATAGTTGCCTTAAAAAATATTTTTTGATTTATGGTAATTATTTATTGCACTTTTTGTAGTTAAATACTTCATAAATCAACCATTCGCAGAGTCAAAATACAATTTGATAATGATAGAGGATTCATATTTACCCTGTTTTTGTTAAAAAAGTATATTTTTCAATAAAACAGGGCAATAAAAATAGTATTATCGCTCAAAAACATAAAAAACTATTTTTTTTACAACTAAGTAAAATCAGTTTTTTAACAAATCTCAAATATGAGTATTTATTACTAGACTACAGCCAACCTTTTCGTTTAAACCCAATCAACATTAAAATCACCATGACAATCATGACGATCCAAACAACAGGGTAACTGTATTTCCAGTGCAATTCGGGCATATTATCAAAGTTCATCCCATAAATCCCAGCCACAAATGTCAGAGGCATAAAAATGACCGAAATGACCGTGAGCACCTTCATAATATTGTTCATTTTATTGCTCACTTGCGAAAGATACAAATCCATCAGGGAGGCAATCAAATCACGATGTGAATCAATATTTTCAATCAATTGTGAAGTATGATCAAGTACATCTCTAAAATAAAGTGAAGTATAATGCGTAATACTTGGGTAGTCCTCACGTAGGACAGTTGCTATCATTTCTCGCAATGGATAAATAGATTTTCGCAATGCCATTTCTTCCCGTTTCAAACCATATAATTCTCGCATTGCGATCGGTTTGGCATCTTGAATAATCTCCTCCTCCAAACGCTCAATCTCATCAGAAAGGCAATCTAAACACATAAAATAGTTATCTACGACTAGGTCTATTAAGCAATATATCAAGTAGTCGACTCCATTCTTACGAGTTTTACCTGCCGATGCCACAATTCGATTTTGAACAGGTAGAAAAATATCGGTGGTACGTTCCTCCTGAAATGAAAGGACACAATTATCAATCAGGACTAAACTCAAATGCTCGCTTTCAATTTCTCGTGTAGAAGCATTATAATTGAGCATTTTGAAGGTAAAAAAGAGTTGATTTCCTTCATAAGACTCAAATTTTGGTTTTTGCTCAGTATTCATGATATCCTCCAAAATAAGCGGATGCAAATTGAATATTTCACCAATTGTTGCAATCACTTGTGGTTCGTGAATACCGTCGATATTAAACCAATGCCTTTTATTTTTACTTAATTCTAGCTGATTCAAATCCGAAAAGTGTGGAATTTGACATACTTTATATTCTTCATTGTTATATTCTACCCAAGTGATTTTGGTAGCATAATTTACGTCCGCTCCTACATAGGTAAGTGTACCAGGTGAAGTGCCTAATGTTGTTTGAGAGTTATTTCTTTTACGTTTGGACATACCGACATTATTGAATTATGAGCATGAAACCTTCAATACAAAACCTTATCTTTCAACAATTTAATTACTCAAACCCACTTTTCTGTTACGCTTATTGATGGATATTCATCAAAAGAGTTAAAACAATTTTAGATTTGGCAACTCTATTTGTGCTAAGTTGAGATAGTTTTGTGGCTATCAAATAATAGTTTTTAGATCTTTGTCAAAGATAAATGTTTAATCGAAAATCAAAACAAAACCATAGGATGCAACACGTAGAACATATTGGTATTGCAGTGAAGAGCTTGTCCGAATCCAATAGCTTATTTAGTAAATTACTGGGCGTACAACCCTATAAACAAGAAGGCGTAGAATCAGAAGGAGTTTTAACTTCTTTTTTCCAGACAGGACAAACAAAAATTGAGCTTTTAGAAGCAACGAATCCAGATAGTCCTATAGCAAAATTCATTGAGAAAAAAGGCGAAGGTATACACCATATTGCCTTTGAAGTCGAGGACATTGAAGCCGAAATGACGAGATTAAAATCAGAAGGTTTTATATTATTGAACGAGGTGCCTAAAAAAGGTGCTGATAACAAATTGGTATGTTTTTTACATCCAAAATCAACAAATTCAGTATTGGTGGAACTGTGCCAAACTATTAAATAAAGGGTAATATTCATAAAGTAAAAAGGAGCTCTTCAAATCAATGAGAGCTCCTTTTTATTGTTATCAAAAATCAGGGTTCAGCAATTCTTAGTATCTTTTCACTTTCAAATCTTGCAATCCACCTTCAAAATTGATTAAGATTTTTTTGCTTGACTTGTCATAATTTGGAGATTCCCAATAGTCACCTCTCTTAGTGAACCCATCAAAGTTTTTCGAATTTAATCCGCCATCTACTTTGATTCGACAACCCACACTTTGTGGAACCTCAAACTCAATTGAAGTAAGTCCTGACTCTACGTTAACAATCATATTATCTGACAATTCACCCAATTTGATATCTGTTTTGGTTACCCCTGTTTTGATATCCAATTGTTTGATACGGTATGATGAAAAATCGAAATCTGCTTTTCCAGCACCGAATTCAAATTTCATGTTCCAAAGCACATTAGGGTTGAATTTCAAATCAACTTTATTATGACGGTCACTGTCAAAATTGATCCCTTCTTTTTTTCCAGAAAGTTTGAATTTTACGTTCGGGTTATCGCCATCTCCAGTTTTTCCTAAAGAGATTTTTCCAAAATCAAGATCGGCATCAGCTTCTACTAACTCAGAAGTCCCGCCGTCGATAATAAACTCTGCTGCTCCACCATTCAACTCAAAATTAGCAGTTTTGATAGATGAGCTCATTGGTTCGGTGATATGTTGCTTGCCACCAGCGCCAAAAGATTTTTCATCATCGTTATTATCATCTCTATTGTTATCCTCACTCTGGTCCTTATCGTCGTTGTTATCATTGTCATCATCAAATCTTAAATGGAAATTTTTATCTCCATCAAACACTTCTGACTTCACATCATCAACACAACTCTTGACCAATACCAATGGAATAAAAATAGCCATCATGATAATAGAAATTACGGTGGCTGAGCGGCTGGTTTTGCCCACGAAGGCCATCAAGCCCATGTAGATCAATAGCAATGGCCACATTCGAGCGATATCATGCCAGTGGATATGAAACCACCCATATTCTTTTCCGAGGAAGAGGATACCTAATATAATTAGAAAACCTCCTGCAAATATATTTTTAGAGTTCATGGCTTAAAGGTTTTGAATATTAGAATTGACCGTAATTATCATTATTGCCATTTGACTTTCTATCCTTGAAAATGATGTAACCACCTACACCAATAAGTACTAAAGGCCATAATTTATGCATATCAAAGCTTGGGATCCATTCATCTAAGAAGAAAACTAAGCCTAGGCCGATAAGTACGGCACCCCAAATTTTATTTGATTCTTTTTTCATATCAGGTTTATTAAAATTGAAAGCAGTGGCATCGTTTACAGTGGTGTCCCAAGTATTTTTAACTGGTAAGGCAATCCAAAGGATGATATACATCCAAAAGAAAAAGCCATGTGACAACACTGTTCCGAAGAAAAATATCAGTTGTATAATTACAGTTTCTATTCCGAATCTTTCTGAGAGTCCTGCACAAACACCCCCCAAAGTAGCTTTTGAAGGATTGCGATAAAGTCTTTCGTTCATGGTAGTAAGTATTAATTGTTACGAGGTTTGATGCTAGTTTCAAATCAAAGGTTACAGCCTAATTTAGTTAATTATTGGGATAATGTTGCTGTTTTGCCTTGTTTGATGTTCGAAAGTTATGTGGAGCTACAGAATTCTCAAGACGAAAATAAACGGACGGCAGTTTTTGACGGCTAAATGGAGTTTTTGGACGGGTAACAAAAAAAACTCCTAATCAAGTATGTCTTGATTAGGAGTTTTTCACATTGACTTATTTTGGCAATTTTGTTCTTGCCTCTTCTAATTTCTTCTGCTGATTGGCCAGTTCTTCTTGAATTTTGATTTGATCTTTTTTGTTTTGTTCTACTTCTGAAAGAAGCTTTTCAAGCGCTACACCATTTTCTTCTATTCTTTTCAAAAGGCGTTCCTTTTCTTTTTTGTTGTCTTCAATAGACTTTACCAGTCTATCTCCTGATTTAGCAAACTTCTTTTGCTTTTCAGTGACATCATCCAAGGCTTTTTGTTGAATTCTGACATTTTCTTGTTGAGTAATCAGATCAACAAAGTTGTTGAGAAACTTTTCAGCTTGTGGGTATTGAGAATGCCCACCATTGATATAAACTTGGTCTTCGAAACCAAAAGAAACAAATATTTTAGTACGCCCCTTATCATAAAATACTTTACTGACCACCATTAGTGGAAGACTCGATACACTAGGAATATTAGCCCCTGTTATGCGATATACGCCACTTCTGCCGTCCTCTACACGTCCGTATTTGGCCAATTCTTGTGCCCAAGATTCTTTTACATATTTTTCATCGACTGATACTGTTGTATATAAGCCTTCTTTATTGGCACGGTCAACTTCGAGAGTTCCAGTAAAAACCTGGCTAAAGCCAGATTTGCCAATGAACAATAGGATGGATAAGATGAGAAGTTTTTTCATGATTTCGAAAATTTTGATTGTGTCTTACCAACGAATTTAGCGCTTATTCGGTTTGATTTCAAGCAACTATTTGAGTATTTGGTAGCTATAAGACTTATATCTCTTTAAGAAGTCACCTTTTGACAAACTATCACGATTTTTTGCCCTTGGGCGTCGGTAGTGGCAAAAAGATAGGTATTCCCCCCTTCTTGAATTTTAAGTTTTTCTCTGATTTGTTTTACTGTTAAAGGAAAATTTCTGATGGTAATATTGGCTTGATTATTCGAAATAAATGGAGCAATGGCTTTTTTATCAAGTTTACAAACTGCTAGTACTTCAAAAGAGCGCCCGATAAAATCAGGCTGGAAAACAGCTGAGGTATATAAATGACTGTGCGGAGCAATTTTTTGTAGCCCATAGCGACTACAAGGAAGCTTAAAAGCACCTGCTTTTAATAACGCCACATTGGGTTCATACAAATAGCGAGCAGGCTGACCAATACTTGGAGCAGTTTGTGCTTCTTCTTCTTTGTAAAAACTCAAAGTCTGAGTATCCTGATTTTTATATAGCGCCACGCAAGTTATGACTGGTGCTTCGCTATGGTTTGATTTCAGGTGAAAAAGAACCTCCTTCACTTCATTATCTACCGAAATTACCCAAATTTGTTTGATACACTTCAATTCTCGAATAGACTGGTCGAGGTCGAGCATAGGAGATGCTTTAATCAGAATATTTTCAGAAAATTGAAAAAGCAAGTCTTGGTATTTCACTACATCGGGTTCGCAATCACTCAAGGCAAAAACCTTCCCTCCTGCTTCATCACGACGATGTGGGTCGAGATATATCCAAGAAAAATGTGTTTGAGCAACAGCCTGCGCATTGAGCCATTCAACTGAATTACCGCCCACAAAGGCTATATGTTTTAAGCCCAATTGTTCAAAATTATATGCCACTATCTCTTGAAGTTCCTGATTTTGCTCAAAATGAAAAGCTTTCTGAAAACCTTGTGCCAAATAAGCCGTATCCACTCCCATTCCACCCGTCAAATCGGCCAAACTTTCTCCCTGAATTAAACTTGCCTTGAATTGAGCCGTCACTTGCGAAGAACATTGCTCTACCGAAAGATTGGCAGGAAATATCAAGTTGGCATTGGCATACCAATCGGGTAATTTATGCTGAGCTTTTTGGCGAGCTTGAATTTGCTGAACCAACTTGGCTATCGGCAAATGCGGATAACGACGCGCCTGCAACATCAATTTGCTGGGTTCATCGTTGAGATGTTCTTGTATAAACTGGATTTCTTCTGGACTAAATAAAGGAGCGTTCATACCACAAAAGTACTAGAATAAATGCAAGGCAAAAAAAGCCCCACAGCTTAAACTGTAGGGCTTTGGACTATAACTCACTTAAACCTGAGTAATATGCTAAACTTGCTAGTGCTTTTTCGTATTTACTTCGCAAAGATTCAACCTTGACTTTCATGTCGATAAACTTACTTTCACGAGAGTTGATTAGGAAAAGTGTACTTTCGCCTATTTCAAACTTACGTTGTTCAGCTTTCAGTAAAAGTTCCTGATTGCTGGTCGCTTGTTGTTGAATAGAAAGCTGACGTTCAAGGTTTTTTACATCGTTGTAAGCTGCATAAATATCGTTCACAACCTCTCTTTTTGCTAAATTGTATTCAAAACCTGTCGACAATTGCTTGATACGAACTTGTTCGAGCTTACCTCTTTCTTTTCGTAAAAAAATAGGCATTACAAATTCAATACCCATTTTGTGATTATCAAAAGAGACTCCTCCTTCTGGACCGTAATTGCTATTGAGAGTTTTGGTAATAAGATTGAAATTGAAATTCAATTGTGGTTTCAACAATTCCTTTCTAAGCTTTTCCTCTAATCCCAACTGTTTGATTTTGACATCCAATTTTACAATTTCAGGATGTTGGACTTTCGCCTGAGTAATGAGGTTTTGTAAAGTGACCTCGTCAAGTTTTCGGGTCGGAATTTTTGGAGGAATAGCACCTTCAGGTAATTCTAATGGATTTTCGTTGGCATCCCACAAAAAATTAGAAAGTGCCAAACGGGTATTTTGCAATTCGACATAAGCTTGCTCCAATGCTACCTGACGGTCTTGCAAGGTAATCTTTGCCTCCACAGAGTCAATCGCAGCTTGTTCGCCAATGGCAGCACGTTCTTTAGTTGCTATATATCGAGTATTCGCCAAATTCAAACCTTCTTGAATAAACTGTAATTGTTGATAGCTAAACCACCATTCCCAATAGGCTTTCGATGCAGACAAAACTGTTTTATTAATCAATTTCAATCGCTCAGCTTCAGAAATTGTCTTAGCCAATTGTGCCTGTTTTAAGGTAGTACGACGTGCATCGATAATCATCCCTTGTCCAATAGGAACAGTGATGCCCGCTACCAGTAATTCGGGAGATTCTTCAGGTAAAAGTTTTTTACCTGTACGATTTTCATACCCTAATTTTAAATCTGTTCCTGTCCAAACAGGAACTTTTAAGGCATTTTCCCAACGATTATAATACTCGCTTCCACCCAAAGCTTTACGATCGAGCGTAGAGCTAAGTTTGGGGTCAAACTGACCTTTGGCTTGCATAATTTCGGTTTCGGCATCGCGTGGGTACAAATCCGCTTGCTTGACCATGGGGTGATTTTTGAGCACCAAACTTTTAAAATCCTCAAAACTAAAAGCTGTCTGAGCAGATACTCTGAAGCCTGCAAAGCTCCAGAGTATAAGAATAAAAAAGAAAGGTTTGACAAGAAAAGCACCCTGATGTGTGTTATTCTGCATCTTTATCATTTTTTATCTTCTTTTTTAGCTTGTTTGTCAGGTTGTTTTTCCTCTGGTTCACTCTTTAAGTTGGCAGGGAAAGCATTGAGCTGACGCCATACTTCATACCAAATAGGTACATTGTCGAGCATTACCCAGCCTACTACACCTGAGCCCATTCGCAATTGTTTTGGCCAAGGATCATCTCCTTTTTTCGGGATTACTAGCATACGATATTCTCCACCTTTACTATCTACTCGGTCGATAACTTTGACTGTACCTCCAAAAGTACCTACCGAAGTAGAAGGCCATCCAGAAAATACCAATGCTGGCCAACCTTCAAACTGCAAACGTACTTCACGACCTTCTTGGATAAGCGGCACGTCCATCGCTTTTACATATAGTTCTACAGCTGTATCTGGATTAGAAGGTTGAAGCGTACAGATAGACTCCCCTTCTTTGATGGTTTCGCCAATACCTGCTTTCAAGGCTTTTACCACAAATCCATCTTGTGGTGCTCTAACAACATATTGTCCAAGGCGATAATCAACATTGGAGATTTTATTTTGTAGCTGTGACAACTCATATTCCCCAGTAGCAACCGACGATAGAGCTGAGCTTCTATCAGATTCTGCCTTTGAGATTTTTTCCGCATATTCTGCATTTACAGAGTTGAGTTCGATACGAGCATTGATAAGCTCTTGACGAGAAACCAACAATTTATTTTGTATCGAAACATATTTTGCTTTTGTCTCCTGCAATTTTAGTTTACGCGATTCTAGTTCGCTCAATGACACAATACCTCCATTTTTGTATTGGTCTTCGCCACGATCATAACGCACCTGTGCGATATTAACTTGCACTTGTTCTGCCAACATATCGGTACTATCCGACACTACTTTGGCTTGGTTTTGCTTTACCTTGTTTTTAGCTTTTTGCAAACTAAACTGCTGGTTTTGTTGCAAAGCCACAATTTGCGACTCAAGGGCTCTTACTTTGACATGATAGCTTTCAATAGCAGATCTTTTGGCAGCAAGTTGCTCTTGTAATCTTCCAGAAAGATTTTTATCAAAATAATCATCCTTAATTTCGGATACCACTAAAATGGTATCCCCTTTCTCTACATAGTCACCTTCTTTCACGAGCCATTTCTCGATTCGACCTGCAATGATATTTTGAATATTTTGAGGTCGATCTTTGGGCGTAAGTGCTGTAATCTCGCCTTTACCATTAATATTTTGCTGCCAAGGCAAAAATATAATAAGCAACAAAACAACCCCAATCCCAATAAGCCATCTTTTTAGGACGACTGCTGACCGTGGCGTATGCAAAGTGTTGAGAGAGTATAAATCAAACTCCTCATGAACACGGTCGTGAACTTTTTGTTTTGATATATTTAACATGAGTTAATTCTTAAAATTACGTTTGAAATAATTGTTTTGGCTCAATACCTTTTTTTCAACAACTAATCCACCAATGACATAAACTTATCGTTTTTGATAAGCTCCTCAAATGGGCCGTCCAATACAATTTCGCCTTCATTCATTACTAAAACTCGATCACAAGTTGCCATCACCATTGGGTCATTCGAGATGGTGAGTAAGGTCCAAGGATTTTGTTTATCGGTCAAAAATGAGATACATTTCATTCGCTCGGCCTTGTGTAGCTCACGATAGATATCGGTAATCATCAGCAATTTTGGCTTTTCAACTACACATCTAGCCACTGATACTTTGGCGATAAAGCTTTCTGAAAAACGCTTGCCTCCAGCAATCATTTGGGTACTAAGTCCATCAGGTAGCTCAGCTATAACATCTTGCATATTGAGACTTCGGAGCGCCCACTGCAAATCTTCGAAAGTGATATTTTTGCGTCCCATTACTATGTTGTCGATTAATGAACCGTCAAAAATCAAGTCCACAGCAAGGTTGCGCTCAATTGCATCACGAACGGCATTTAAGTCCAAATCACGAATCGAAATACCATTGTAAGAAACAGAGCCTTCGTACTCAGTAAAAATCGCAGATAAGATTTTAAGCAAAGTTTCTTTACCTGATCCATTGGTACCAGTAATACAAATACTTTCGTTTGGACGCACATCCAAATTCAAGTTTCTCAATACCTTTTTATTTCCATCTGGATATTTATAACTCAAGTTTTGCAACTTGATGGCCATTCCTTCGGAATGCTGGTTAAATCGTAGTTTAAGCCCGTTTGACGCTCTAAAGGAAGATCAGTAACAGTTCCCATTTTTTCAACGGCTGTCAACAAATCAAAAACTGTTTCGATACTACCAATCAATTTTTCGACAGAGTTTACCACCAATACGATGATAATTTCAGAAGCAACAAACTGCCCAAGCGTAATTTGTCGGTCGATAACTAAGGCAGTACCCAACACTAGGAGTAAACCCGTAATAAATGCTTTGAAGAATACTGCATTTCCAAAAAGGATTAGCAATACGTTAAAATGTTTTTTACGATACTTAAGATAATTATTTACCAAATGGTCCATGCGTTGCATAGGCAAATTGGTGGATCCAGCAGATTTGAAGGCATACAAAGTACGAGCAATATCTTCAAGCCATTGCGCTACTTTATACTTATACTTTGATTCAATTAAACTGGTCTCAAGTCCTTTGGGTGCATTATAATAGACTACTAACGATACAACAACGACCGTAATAGCCCCAAATGCAATGAAGTAAGGGTGATAAAGCGATAGCAATATAATACCAAACACAATTTGGATTACGGCTGCTGTTACGTCGATAAGTACTTTGGGAAGTGCTTTTTGAACATTGAGAATGTCAAAAAAACGATTCATTAACTCTGGTGCGTAGACCCCTAATAAAGATTCAGATTTGACTCTAGGGATACGATAGGTAAATTCGAAGGCAGCTTTGGCAAAAACTCTTCTTTGAAGAATTTCGACAAGCGTTTGTTGGTAAATTTGTAGGATACCCGAAAAGACAATTCCAAGTATTACGACACCGACTAAGACATAAACAGAACTAAAGAATAGACCTCCTGAGACAAGCCCAATGATAGCCTGAATGCCTAGTGGCAAGGTTAAGCTAATGATACCCACTACAATGGCATAGATATAGATAGTGGTGATATCTTTTTTCTCCTTACGAAGCATATTAAACAGCCTCTGTACAGGAGATAACTGCTCGAAGGCATTATCCTCTGCAATATTTTCGAGGGGAAAGACTTTCAAAAATCTCACCTTCCCGTTATTAGACTTGTCAGGAGAATTTGAAACGACTGCTGGTCTAAAAGATGAAGACGACGAAATCGATTCTGTTTCATTTTCTAAAATACGCCAAAAGAATGACTCATCATCTTTGAGTTTTCTAGCTGCTAAAATTGGTCTAATCTCTCCTTGAGAATCATCAAAAAATATAATTGGATGAGAGCTTTGCTCGATTAGAACGTGGAACTCTTTGGCATTAGCGTAGTTTTCGACTACTAAAAACTGTTGTTTTCTGGCCTCTTGGATAAGGTCATTCACAAAGTCGTTGATACTATCCTTAGCGTAAGTTTTAGTCGGCGATAGTGATGACTGGTATGTGAAATTGTTAAATTCAGTGCCGTAAAACTCGGTCAGTTTCTTAACGATAAGGCTTAACTGAGTGCTTTGCATGTGGTTGTTGGTTTTTTAAAGGTTAATTGTTCACTAACAACGAATTATTAGCTTGTTCGAACAGTTTGGAAAGAATCTAAATAAAGTCGAACGCACAAAATTACTTATTATTTTACTTGCAATTGGGAGACCGACATTAATCTTATATTAGAATTTATTCTTCGCATGAGCTTTATCATTGAGGGTTATTGAAGAGGTGCATAAATTTGCTTTGCCTTTTATTATTTAGTAATTTAGTCCTAGATTAAGAGTAATGGTATTATTTCATGAAAAAATAAGTTTTTTCACTTAAATTTTCTTTAACTAAATATCACCTTTTTTTCAGATAAACAAAACTAAAAGAGGGTAATTTTCCGTTTATTAAATTTTGGAGATAAGCTCCATATCAACCATTGAGGCAAAGCCTTGCTTTGCAAGTCCTTATGTTTAAAGAATTCATTCGGCCACTGATATTACTATTATCTATATGCTGCCAAGTTTATACTGTCAATGCCTTTCAAATCAATACGACTGATTCCTCATCATTTACTCGTCAAGCTGTAGAAAAAGCTATTTTGAATGCTAGCAAGCATGACCAAAAACAAGCCAATTTTTCTGCTGAGGTTTTTATTCAAAATACAGGGAAATGGAATCATATCCCAAGTATTTGGAAAGGTCCTCTCAAAAAAGAGGGAATAGAAGACCATTTAGCGTATCAATCAGAATCTTATGGAAAGTTTCGTGTAGACACTGCCTATAATTATGTATTTGATTTTAAAGCTACTCGTAACAATTATCATGCAGAAGCTCGTGCTGACAAGTTTGTAAACCCTAATTTCTATAAAGCTGAGGTGGGGCCAAAAGCTATTTCTCCACTCTCTCCTAAGGCTTTTCACTTTTATGATTTTAAGTGGATAGGTAATGCATTTCTTGCTGGAAAAGAAGCAGATTGGTTTGAAATTATCCCCAAACGTAATAATGACGAAAAAGTTTTTTCTGGAAAAATTGCGTTGTCTAAAGACGAAGGATGGATTGTCGGATTAGATGTTTCAGTAAATCATTATGCGATTCAATATCACTTTGAAATAGATTTTGAATCTATTCAATCAGTAGTTCTTCCTCTAAAATATCAAATATCTACCACTGGTAAACTCATGGGATTTCAGGGCGAATACCAGTATGTAGCACATGTTTGGAATTATCAGCTAGGAAACATCGAGCCTATCAAGAGACCTGCTGAACATCAATTTCGTGAAGTTTATAATATTCAAGAGCGTAACTTCGAAGTACAGCAGTTTAAGCAAGTAATAGGTACGCTTGGTGCTAATCTCGAAAATACGTGGAGCGACGCTAATATTGGGTCGGGCTTGAAAAGATATGATAAAATAAACTTGGAGATTTTGCCCGAATCACAATCACAAGAATGGTGGGACAATCTAAAAAAAGCGTATCAAACAAAAAACTACCTCCCACAACTTTCTATTTCGGCGATTTCCAAATCAACATTGCCTCCGCAACCTGACGAGTATGCTACCTATCGTCAAGCCAACCTCAAGTTTGGTGTCGGAAGTATTTTATTTAGTCGCTCGTATTTTTGGGGAGATAATACAAGAGGTTTTTACCCACACGAAATTTACTATAAATCTCCCGTTTTAGACTTTAACTTCAACACTGTTGAAGGATTCGTTCAAAATACGGGCGCTTTGTATCGTTTTAGAAAAGCTCGTTATGATTGGTTTGAAATAGACCCAACTTGGCGATATTCTTACAACTTAAATAAGTCATCAGGAACTCTTAAGCTTCGTTGGAAAACCCAACAAGACGACATCAGTATTACTGGTGGGAAGTTTGTATCGCAATACAATGTGGATACACCGATTGCCTTTGATCTTAACTCATTATCGACATTATTATTAAAGAAAAATTACGTAAAAATTTACGAGAAAGAGTTTATCAATTTTAGTTTAGTTGAAAGACTTTCAAATGCCTTTGCCATTCGTGGTTCGGCGGAATGGGCAAGAAGATTTCCTTTGGAAAACACAACCAATTATTACTGGATTAACTTCCAGAATACGCCGTATTTGCCTAACAACCCAGAAAATAAAGAAATTGGCAATACCGAATTTAAAACCAATACAGCTTTTTCGGTCAGTTTTCAGGTAAACTATCGCCCTACGCTCAAAAAGCAATACCGCAACAATATCAGAATGGTCGATTTGTCTTCGTCGCCATTAATTATGTTCAAGTATCGTGGTGCCTTCAGCGAGGTTCTTAATACAGACATTGACTTTCATACCGTTGAATTGGGGATTACTCATAACTTTCCAATATCGCTCAATACCAACTTTAATTACATAGCACAAGTTGGTACATTTTTCGATGTAAAGAATATGACTTTTGCCGACTACAAGCATTTTAATGGCAATAACAATATGATTTCGATTGGAAATATGCTTACCACACACAGATTAGTAGGTTTTTATGATAACTATATTTGGGGGGCAAGTAAGAAATTCATTGATCCATATTTGTATTCCACAAATGGCACTTACATCGATATTATGACCATGGTTGGAATGAGAAAATTTCTAATTTCAAGACTAAATATTGCACGAAAATTGGCACTACGTGAAGAGTTCTTTGCTAACTATATGTATACAGCCAACAAGAATTTTCACTATGCAGAATTTGGCTATGGTATCGATGGTATTGCTCGTATTTTCCGTTTAGAATTTGGCTACCGACTTGAAAATGGTACTTTCACAAAGGATACCCCAACCTCAAGAATTACCCCTATCATTCGTATTTCTCTCAACTCAAGAGTACGTGGAGGTGTAACACCTGACTGGTAATATGGCATTATTGATTTTGATAAATTGTAGAGACGTAAGGAATTGCGTCTCTTTTTTTATCTTTATATTGTAACAAATCTCCAATCAAACATCCGCAAGCTGAAATCCTTTGTGTTTCATCTAAAAAATTTGAACAAAATAAGGACAAATTGTATTTTTATAAATGTTAAAGATAAAGTCAGACGACTTTCGTCTTGCTTTTACAAACACTATCCTTCTAGATACTAATCAACTCCTAAACTTTCGCACATCATGGCAAAGTACAATCTTTCTGTAAATGGCAAAAAATATACTGTAGATGCTGATCCTGACACTCCACTTTTGTGGGTGATTCGTGACTACGTGGGTTTGAAAGGCACTAAATTTGGCTGTGGAATGGCACTTTGTGGTGCATGTACCGTTCATTTGGACGGACAGCCAATCCGTTCATGCTCAACGCCAGTTTCTACAGTAAAGGCAACCAATAAAATCACTACTATTGAGGGAATTTCTAACAACACTGATCATGCTGTACAAAAAGCATGGATTGAAGCTCAAGTACCTCAGTGTGGTTATTGCCAATCAGGACAAATTATGTCTGCTGTGGCACTTTTGAAAACAAATCCAAATCCTAGTGATTCGGATATCGATGAGGCTATGTCTGGTAATATTTGCCGCTGCGGAACTTATCCACGTATTCGCAAAGCGATTCACCGTGCGGCAGAATTAATGAAAGATTCAGGTAATACAACTGGTAGATAAGAATATTGTACTTAGGCAAAATCAGCTTTAGGCTCTCAGCTCTAGGGATTAGGCATTTAAAATAACACAGAAATATATTGCCGACTGCCCATAGCTGAATACCAAAAGCCTAACAGTTTATTTTGCCCACTCACTTACTAAAACCATTGTTTACCTTCAACTCTCAAACTATCATGACAAAATCATTAGAATCTTCAAGTCGTAGAGACTTTTTGAAATCTACGGGAAAAGTTGGGGCTTTGTTGGCTATCGGCTTTTCGTTGCCTTGGCAACAAGGACAAGCTGCAACCATTACCAAAATTGACACAACGAGTTCATTAGCAGGACTAGAACTCAATCCTTATATCTTGATCAGTGACGATGGGCAAATAACCTTATTTAACGCTCGTCCAGACATGGGGCAAGGCACTTATCAATCTTTACCGCTATTACTGGCTGAGGAACTGGAGGTAGATTTATCTCAAGTTCAAATCCGTAATACCGACGGTCAAGGTAAGTATGGTGCACAGTTATCTGGTGGTTCGTCTTCTATTCGCACACGCTGGCAACCTATGCGTAAAGCTGGTGCAGCGGTAAAAGAAATGTTGATTACAGCTGCTTCCAAAAAATGGAATGTTCCTACTTCGGATTGTTACGCTCAACTTGGTAAAGTATATCACAAGCCTTCTGGCAAGTCTTATACTTATGGAGAATTAGTGGAAGAGGCTTCAAAATTAGAAGTGCCTAAAAACCCTAAACTCAAAGACCCGAAAGACTTCAGACTTTTAGGAAAATCAGTTCCAAGACCAGAGATTCCTTCTAAAATTAATGGTAGTGCAGTTTTTGGCATCGATGCCGAAGTGCCAGGCATGTTGTATGCGAGTATCCAGCGCTCTCCAACTATTTTAGGTAAAGTAAAGAGTATTGATAGTGCAGAAGCGCTGAAGGTAAAAGGTGTGAAAAAGGTCGTAAAAACCGAACGCAAAATGCCTCACCGTGCCGTAGAAGCTGTTGCAGTCGTTGCTGATACTTATTGGGCTGCCTTGAAAGCAAGAAAAGCGCTTAAAATACAATGGGATGCTGAGGGTTCAGACAAAATTTCGACGGATGCTTATTATGCCAATCTTCGCCAGTTAGCCAAACAAGAAGGAATAGACTATCCAGAAAAAGCAGGTGATTTTAAAGGTGCATTCCAAAAAGCGAGTAAAAAACTTGAAGCTTCTTATGAAACACCTTTCTTGGCGCATGCTCCTCTTGAGCCAGAGAATGCAACTGTATGGGTGCAAGGCGACAAAGTAGAAGTATGGGCTCCTATTCAAGGTCCTGATGGCTTGATTCAACAGTTGTCGGCATACCTAAAAATTAAGCCTGAGAATGTAAAAGTAAACGTACCATTTATGGGCGGTGCTTTTGGTAGAAAAGCCTATTTCGATTATGTGATGGAAGCAGCACATATTTCTAAACAGCTTAATGCTCCTATTAAGGTAATCTGGACACGCGAAGACGATATGACGCAAGGACCGTTCCGTCCGGGTATGCTTGACAGATTGGAGGGTGCGATTGATGAGAAAGGTGCTTTAGTGGCTCACCATCACCAAATTGTGGGTTCTTCGATTCAGCATCAAGTATTTGGGGTACCACTCAAAGACAAAGCTGATGATTGGGCACATGAAACAGCTAATTTTGAAGATAGTCCTTATGATATTGCTAACAGAAAACTATCTTTCAATCTAGCAGAAACCGATATTCCTATTCTTTGGTGGCGTTCGGTATATTCATCTACTACAGCATTTGGTCAAGAGTGTTTTATGGATGAATTAGCACATGCTGCGCAGATTGACCCACTGGCTTTTAGATTAGAAATGTTAGCTGACTCGCCACGCTTTTCAAGAGTTTTACAGACTTTAGCTAAGAAATCGAACTATCATCAAAAATTACCTAATAATCAGGCCATCGGTATTGCAGTGGCTCGTTCGTTTGGTACTATCGCAGCGCATGCGATTACGGTTTCGAAACAAGGCAAAGGGGTGAAAATTGAAAAAGTTGTGTCAGTTATTGACTGCGGTATGACGGTAAACCCTGATAATATCAAGGCACAAACTGAAGGAAATATCGTGATGGGATTGACGGCAGCTATCAAAAATGGTATCACCATTAAAGATGGTATCACCGAACAAACCAATTTCCACGAATATAACGTAATGCGCATCAATGAGATGCCAGCTACAGAAATTCACATTATTGATTCTACCGAAGAACCAGGAGGAGTTGGCGAGCCAGGCTTACCACCTATTGCTCCTGCACTTTGTAATGCCATATTCAACTTGACTGGTAAACGACTTCGAAATTTACCAATCAATTTGGACGAAATAGGTTAAAACTAAAAGAGGTTACCCCAAAAGGTAGCCTCTTTTTTTATTTCACCATCCCTCCTCTTAAATATATTCTATCCAGACTATTCGAAAATTACCATTTGTTATCGATAAACTAAAGGAGTTTTACTAATTTGCGTAAATACGACTACTTTCAAAAACCTTGTATCATCCCGCTTGTGAAGATACAAGGTTTTTTAAACCATTATATTTTCATGAAATATTGGATTTTAACCTTATCGCTTCTATTAAGTAGCATCCTATTAGTTGACGCACGCCCTCGTCGCAAAAAACATCATTCAAAACGTAGTAAGCACCGTGTAAGCCGTGTAGTTCGTCGCTCAAGTGGAGGAGGAAATTACAAATCGGTGTGGATTGCACCACATCAGGTCGATTGTAATGGTGTGGCTCCTTTAAAATGTTTTCAGGTAAAATATGCTCCTCAAGAAGAATGGCAAACGTACTCAGGCGCAATTGACCGTTTTAAATTTGTTGAAGGATTTGAATATCAAATTAAGGTAAAAGAAACAAAGCTTAAAAACCCTCCTGCCGATGCGCCAGACACCAAATGGACATTAGTAAGAGTAGTTTCTAAGCAAGAACCCGAATTGCCCAAACTTCCATTAGCATCACAATGGATTTTATCTGCTTACTACACAGGTAGTGCCTGGGAGCCTACCAATTCGAAGTCAGCTTATTTGACAATTGCGAGAGACTTAAAAGGATTTTCAGGAACTGGAGGATGTAACAGATTAAGAGGAGACTTAGAAAGCAATGGCACAAACGTTACCTTCAGCCAAATCATAAGCACTAAAATGGCTTGCGATAAATTACAGGCTGAAACTCGTTTTATTGAAGCACTTGGCAAAGCTAATCGCTTTGATATCGTCGGTGGAGAACTAACACTTTTTAATGGACAAACACCATTAATGAAATTAGAAAGCTATCGCTAATTTTTATCCTACTGATAACAAAAAAAGGCAAAGTCCGTGGACTTTGCCTTTTTTAATATCGAAACTGTAAGTACTAAGCCAAACCAAATTTAGCTTTTACTGCATCTACATAGTCAAGTTTTTCCCAAGTAAATAACTCTACCTCTTTCTCTACAACTTTACCATCTGGAGACTTGAACGTTTTTGTAACAACTTCGTTTTTACGTCCCATGTGACCATAAGCAGCAGTTTCAGAATAGATAGGGTTTCTCAACTTCAAACGTTGTTCGATGAAGTAAGGACGCATATCGAAGATTTCTTCTACTTTACGAGCGATTTCTCCGTCAGTCAAATCAACTTTCGCAGTTCCATAAGTGTTTACATACAAACCACATGGTTTAGCAACACCGATTGCATAAGAAACTTGAACCAATACTTCGTCACAAAGACCAGCAGCTACCAAGTTTTTCGCAATGTGGCGAGTAGCATAAGCCGCAGAACGGTCTACTTTTGAAGGATCTTTACCAGAGAATGCACCACCACCGTGAGCACCTTTTCCACCGTAAGTATCTACGATAATCTTACGACCTGTCAAACCTGTATCTCCGTGAGGGCCACCGATTACAAATTTACCAGTTGGGTTGATATGGTAAGTAATCTCATCCCTAAACAAAGCTTGTAACTCAGGAGTCAACTTTGCTTTTACGCGAGGGATAACAATGGCAATAATATCTTCTTTGATTTTTGCCAACATAGCCTCTTCTGAGTCAAAATCATCGTGCTGAGTAGACACTACGATTGTATCAATTCTTTGAGGTTCGTTGTTATCAGAATATTCGATTGTTACTTGAGACTTAGCATCTGGACGCAAATAACCAATCAAAGCTGGCTCATTGTTACGGATGTAAGAAAGTTCTTGCAAGATTTTGTGAGCCAAATCCAATGCCAATGGCATATAGTTTTCGGTTTCTTTTGTAGCATAACCGAACATCATACCTTGGTCACCAGCACCTTGTTCTTCTGGGTTCTTGCGATCAACACCTTGGTTAATATCAGCAGATTGCTCGTGAATAGCCGAAAGGATACCACAAGAATTTGCTTCGAACATATATTCAGATTTTGTATAACCAATTTTGCGGATTACTTCACGTGCAATACTCTGTACGTCTAAGTAAGTGTTAGTATTTACTTCACCCGCCAAAATTACTTGACCAGTGGTTACTAATGTTTCGCAAGCTACTTTTGATGAAGGGTCAAACGCCATGAAGTGGTCGATAAGGGCGTCCGATATTTGGTCAGCAACTTTATCTGGGTGTCCTTCAGAAACTGACTCAGAGGTGAAAAGATATGCCATTTCTACAATTAATTTTTTTTGAAATTCTATGGAAATATTCGACCCAAGCACAAAAGCTTACTAGCGAAATTATCGACAAAAATAAGAGGAAAAACTCTCAGAATTCTTGTATCTAGCTCAGTGCTTACAGCCAAGGGTCAGAATTGTATTACAAAACTACAACTAATATTTTTAAATGACAATTTAGCTTAGTTGACTACTAGATTATAGATAAATTATCTTAAAAATAACCATATTTTTCTAAATATCACTACAAATGCCGATTTCAAGAAGGGAATTATCGGAACAGTGTGCATTATAGCCAAGTCTTCTAATAGACTTGTATCTTCGTCCAAAAACTTCAAAATTTGGGCTGGTCGGTTTTTACTAAACAAACGAGTGAAAATATCCTTTGACGAATGGCGATTTTTGAGCATTACGTCTAGCAAAATACTATCTAATAAGGCTTTCCAATTGGGAATATATGTACCTTTCCGCCATGCCTTTTTTTCCTTTTCAAAAGAATCAAAATTACCTTTTGCTCGCTCCAAATCTCGAACGAGGTTCTTTATAATACGTTGTGTCCGAGTAAAACTATATCCTGTCGACGCCTTTACATAGCCCCCCGCAGTACCTATGTGCACAATGCCATCGTCGGGTATTTGAATACAAGGCTCATCAGACATCGGAATTATCCCTTTTTCGACTTCTTCAATGCGATAATTAGTAATTTTTAACCGTTGTGAGATATAACTTTTTAGCTCATCATCATAAACAGAATCTTCTAATAAATTATCAGAAAAAATCGTGAATTCAACCAAGGCTTTGGTAGGGCTATATGGTAGTACATATACGAATCGGCATTCATCGTTCTGTTCTACACTAAAATCAAACATGGTCGGCTTAGTTTCATCAAAGGCTGGCGCATCGGTTTCGATAACCCAACCTTTGAAATGCTGGAGCATTTGACTATATCGAGGATCATCGTATGACGAACGAGATGTGCTATCAAAAACTATTTGGGAGGCTTTAAAAATACCTTGTGTTGTTTTAACTTGAGGTCTATTATCAATATCTTTTTCTACAGACAATACACTGTCAATCAAAAAGCTAATATTATCTTTTCGAGAAATAGCCTTATAGATAAACTGGTAGAAATCAGCACTTCTGATTAGTTTATATTGGTATTCATCTATGGGTAAAAACTGGCTAAAATTTCTACTTCCGTGAAACCAAACACCATTCCATTTTTGTCTAACTATTTCGTCAAAAGCCGTTGGCTGAGCTTCCCAAAAACACCAAGTTTTGTCATTTTCCTTTTTTTCAGACTGATCAATAATTAGAATCTTAGCGTTTTCTAAACTCGATTGAGATAGATAATATGCCAACGACAAACCCGCCAAGCCTCCACCTGCTATAATGAAATCATATGTTGACGAATAGGATTCTGATGCTGTACTCATAGATAACTTTTTCTTTTAGTAACATGAAGAAGGTTACTTTGTTTAGATATTTCTTGACTGCCTAGCAGGAGTATGAATAAAAAAAGCCTTACCTAAAGGTAAAGCTTTTCTATTTTATCTAATTCTTGAACCATCAAAAATGAAGTATGTTGTTCAAAAAAGGTCGTAAAATGCTAAAATTTAAACTCAAAATTCATAATTCAGCACTAATACTTAGATATGTCTTTCTGCATGGTAGCTTGAACGCACCAATGCACCCGACTCCACATATTGGATACCTCTTTTCAAACCTTCTTCTTTGTACATGGCAAAAGTATCTGGGTGAATCCACTCAATTACCTCATGGTGCATTTTGGTTGGTTGAAGGTATTGTCCTAAAGTCAAAACGTCTAAGCCATTTTCCACTAAATCGTCCATCGCTTTAAATACCTCTTCTTTGGTTTCGCCAAGACCCAACATGATACCAGTTTTGGTACGTTTACCAAATTCTTTGGTACGTTTAGTTTGTTCCAAACTACGTGCATATTTTGCCTGAGGACGAACATTACGATACAAGCGCTCAACTGTTTCCATATTGTGAGAAACAACCTCTTGACCGCCTTCAATCATTCGGTATAGGGCATCCCAATTACCTTTTGTATCTGGAATAAGTGTTTCGATCGTAGTCGTTGGAGACTCTTGTTTTACTTGGACCACCGTTTGATACCAAATTTCGGCACCACGGTCTTTCAATTCGTCACGGTTTACTGAAGTAATAACAGCGTGCTTTACTCCCATCAACTTAATAGCTTCAGCTACACGACGTGGCTCATCAGCATCATATTCGTTTGGACGACCAGTAGCCACCGCACAAAATGTACAAGAACGAGTACAAACATTACCCAAAATCATAAAGGTTGCTGTACCTGCTCCCCAACACTCGCCCATGTTTGGACAATTCCCTGATTGACAGATGGTATGTAGCTTATATTCGTCGACAATACTACGAACTTTTGCGTATTCTTTACCGATTGGCAATTTTACTCTCAACCAATCTGGTTTTTTGTTATGCTTGGTAGCACTAGTAGCTACTACTGGAAGTTCTATCATTACAATAAATTGAGGTATGTTGAAAAAGTGATCTATACTTCTAACAAACTCTACCCTATTTTTGATTCAACAATGTGCAAAAATACGAACTTACTTTTTACCCCCGAAGAAAATTGTCAAATATCCCGAAGTAAAGACACTTTGATTATCAGAAAGTGCCATAATTTCTACTTTTTTGCTATAGATATCCGCTAAGAAACCTACTTCTAAACTAATATTGCTTTGACGAAAAGCATCCAATTCAAAATTCAAACCAGCTTTGATATTGATACCCGGTGTAAATTTCATATTACCCAATCCTTTAAAAAAGCCTCCACTTCCAGCAATATTGTTGATAGAATGAACATTGGGATCGTAAGGTTCGCTTACCAAATAGCCTCTTCCGTAATATACATCTACGTAATACGGCTTCAAAAAACCAAGCGTTGGGCCAGCAGCGATGAACCCATTCACATTGATACCTCCATCTGAAGATTTTCTAAATAAGCTTATTTCACGGCCATACTGCGGACGCAAAGCAAACAAATAGTTCTTTTTGCCATAAGCATATCCTGAGCCATTACCTCCTGCATGAAGTGTACTTTCTTGGTAATTATCTACATTCACCAATTCTAAGTTGAAATAATGCATCTGTCTACGCGCCGCACCGTTGTCAATAACGATTTCTTTACGTACCATAAATCCTCCTAACAACCCTGAATTGGTGTTGGTGGTGATACCCACTGAGAAAATTGAGTTAAAATTTTCTTCATCTACCTCCTTTTTAGGCTTAGTAGCGGGCGCACGGTTAGGAGCAGCAGACTTTGTTGTTGTAGTTGTTGTGTTGGCAGGAGTATTTCTACGTTGTGCTTGAGACAAATTTGACCAAGTCATCAACAGTAAACTCATTGCTAAATATTGGGTAGTTTTTTTCACGATAAACTTTTCATTTTAACCTAAAATCACCAAAAATCAAGGTTTTTGAGTAATTTTAGGAAAAGTAAACAGGAAATTTCGGTAATACAAATATTGACCTTTGTATTCAAGAAAAACAAAAGCCAATGCTTCTTAAGCAATACGAAATATAAAGCAATTTATTTTGGAGCTTGGTTATTTTCAATTAAAATTACCTTTTTCTTACAATCATTATAACAACTCTATTAATATGCCCACAGTAAAAACAACTTACCTTGGAGAACTTCGCACAGAGTCTACTCACTTACAATCAGGCAATCAGCTCATTACCGATGCACCTACAGATAACATGGGCAAGGGCGAGGCATTTTCTCCTACCGACTTGGTAGCTACTGCCACAGGTACTTGTATGCTTACAACAATGGCAATCGTTGCACAAAGAGACGGTATTGAATTAGCTGGCTCGGAAGTTGAGGTTACCAAAATCATGTCTCAAACTCCTCCGCGCAGAATCGCTCGCTTAGAGATTAACCTGAAAATGAAGACAAATGTTGCCTTGGACGATGCACATATTAAAAAATTAGAAAATACAGCACACAAATGTCCAGTTTCATTGAGCCTTCATCCTGATGTCGAACAAGTAATTGATATTCAGTGGCTATAGGTAAATGGATGTTATTTGTTAGCAGTGTATCCGTTATTAGAAAGTATTCTTAGGGCATACTTGCCTAATTTTTAAAGAAATTCATCAATTTTACCCAAATATTTTTAGGATAAAAACTATAAAGGCTACCTATTTGCATAAGGTAGCCTTTATAATTTCTGATGTCAGCGATTTGCAAAGATTGAACCCAAAAGCTATTTAAGCCCTAATCTCCAATCCGAAATCGTTAAACTGTTTCTGCAATTTCTTCAAAACGAATATCAAAATGCGAAGCATCATACACACTTGCTCCATCCTTGATTAGAATCACTTGTGGCGACTGATGCTCTACCCCAAATTCCTCTACGATGGCATTTGATACGGGTCTATTCGCAATCAAATCCAAATAATAAGGCTTTAATTCACCAACGGCTTCTTGTTTCCAATTACGCTCAACACGACTTAAGGCTGTAGATGAAATTGAACAACGAGTACTATGTTTAAAAATCAACACTGGTTGATTAAATGACTCTTCTTTAATGGATTGTAATTGCTCTACTGTGGTTAATTGATTCCAGTTCATGGGGTAAAATATGTGTTACAGATACCAAAATGATAACCTATCTATGACCTAATTATCATTTTTCTATCAATGATTATGGTATTTTTGTTGTTTGTCTTTTAGAATTGTTTTATTGCTAAACGAAATACTAGTAAATTTGATTCAAATTTCATGATACAATTCTAAAACGCATTGGCAAAAGTACTATATAATTTATCGATTGAGCTGTATCAATGGCTAATTCGTCTGGTAAGTCCTTTCAATCAAAAGGCTCAGCTATGGCTCAAGGGTCGAGAAGGACTTTTCGAAAAACTCGAATATCAACTAACACAAGCTCGTCAAAAATCACAAAGCCCACTTTCTATTGCATGGTTTCATTGTGCAAGTTTGGGTGAATTCGAGCAAGGTCGTCCTGTGATCGAAGCTTACAAAAAAGAATTTCCCAATCATCACATATTACTAACCTTCTTCTCCCCTTCTGGATACGAGATTAGGAAAAACTACGAAGGCGCAGATATTATTTGCTATCTTCCAGCAGATACTCCAAGTAATGCCAAACGTTTTGTGGAACTTATCAACCCTACGGTGGCATTTTTTGTAAAGTATGAGTTTTGGTATAACTATCTGAATTGTCTCAAACAAGCCAATATTCCCAGTATTTCATTTTCGACTATATTTAGAGAAAATCAGGTTTACTTTAAATCTTATGGTGAATTTAATCGTAGTATTCTGCGATTATTAACTCATATTTTTGTCCAAAACGAAAAGTCGGCATCTCTTTTAGCTGGTATTCAAATTCAAGAAAATGTAAGTATTGCAGGTGATACCCGCTTTGACCGAGTTGCTCAAATTGCCCAAAACAAAAGAGTAATTCCTATCGCAGAGCAGTTTAAGAACGATACACAAACTTTAATTGTTGGCTCGTGCTGGCAACAAGATTTTGACGTAATTTGTCCTTTTATCAATAGTTTTGCACATCCATTAAAGGTAATCATTGCACCTCACGAAATTCATCCAGAAGAAATCGCACAATGGCAAAAACAGCTCAAAAAGCCAAGTATTCGCTATTCTGAAGCTCTGAATGGTAAAGAACTAAACAACGCCGAAATACTATTTATCGATAATATTGGTATGCTTTCATCGCTTTATCAATACGCCGATTATGCTTGGATTGGAGGAGCTTATGGTAAAGGTTTACATAATACCTTGGAGGCAGCCACTTTTGGACTCCCTATCTTTTTTGGAAATAAGGTTTATACCAAATTCCAAGAGGCCATGGATTTGATTGCCATTGGAGGTGCTCAGGTAATTGATAACACTCAAACTTTTGAAAGTATTTTCACCAGTTTATATCAAGATTTCAACAAACGAAAAGAGGTTTCTGACAAAATTTTAACCTATGTTAAAAGTAATATTGGAAGCACTCAAACCATTATCAATTTTGTAAAAAATCTTATTCAAACAACGAATAAGTGACTCACTGAAAAGTGATTGCAAGAAGAAATACGTTTCGAATGCATTACTTTTCTTACGATTTAATATATGCACAGAGGATTAGTCATACGCTCAACTGGCTCATGGTACGAGGTAATGGCCGACTCAGACAAGCACGTCTGGAAAGGTCGTTTGAAGGGGAAGTTCAAAATCAAAGGACTTCAAACTTCAAACCCACTCGCTGTAGGCGACAGAGTAATGTTCACTATCGAAGATACCGTTGAAAATACGGTGATTATCTACGAAATTGAACAAAGAGAAAATTATATCATTCGTAAATCGGTACACAAAACTGCTCAAGGACATATTTTGGCTGCCAATCTTGACCAAGCGGTTATCATTGCTACGCTCAATTATCCTAGAACGTCACAGGGCTTTATTGACCGTTTTTTAGTTTCGGCAGAATCATTCAGAATTCCTGTAACAATTGTTTTCAATAAAGTAGATTTACTTTCTGAGGAGGAAAAAGATGAGCTCGCCGACATGGCAGCCATGTACGAAGAAATTGGCTATCCGTGTATCTTCACGTCTGTACCAGAAAACATTGGGATAGACGGATTTAGAGATTTATTAAAAGATAAAATTTCCTTAGTTTCAGGTCATTCGGGTGTAGGAAAATCAACTTTAGTCAATAAGATTGCTCCACATTTGGACTTAAAAACCTCAGAGATTTCCAATTTTGCCAACAAAGGAGTTCATACTACCACTTTTGCCACGATGTTCGAATTGGCAGATAACTCTTTTATTATTGATACGCCAGGTATCAAAGAATTGGGCTTAATCGATATTGAAAAAGAAGAACTTTCTCATTTCTTCCCAGAAATGAGAGCGCTTATGGGAGAATGTAAATTCAATAATTGCCAGCATATCAATGAACCCAAATGTGCTGTAATCGAAGCTGTTGGAGAGGGCAAAATAGCGGCAAGTCGCTATATGAGTTATCTGTCAATGATGGACGACGACGACAACAGAAGATAAGCAAAAGAGCTACCTAAGTAATATGGTTGAATTGTGAGTTTGTACTCCTACTTAGCTCTTGACAATAACTATTACTCAATTTCTATCTAAACTAATTATTCTAACAAATTTAAGAAAATGAAACTTTGGGGTATTGATTTGGGCGGAACCAAAATCGAATGTGCTGTATTAGAGAGCAGCGATAATATGAATGTGTTGATTCGTAAGAGGATTCCGACCGAAGCAGACAAAGGATATGAGCATATTATTTCTCAAATCAAAAAATTAGTCGATTTAGTAGCCGATGAACTTGGCGAAAGACCTCAGAAAATTGGTTTTGCCACGCCTGGAGTACTTGATCCTGCCACAAAAACCATGAAAAACTGTAATACGGTTTGCATGAATGGAAATCCTATGAATAAGGATCTCGAAGCAGTATTGGGCATACCTGTCAAACTTGCCAATGATGCCAACTGTTTCGCACTTGCAGAGGCCTTAATGGGCGCTGGTAAAGACTATCCTGATGCTGAGGTGGTATTTGGTGTCATCATGGGGACAGGTGTCGGCGGTGGACTAGTGGTTCATGGTAAAGTAATTGGTGGTCAACATGGTATTGGTGGCGAATGGGGTCATAATATCTTGGAAGAAAACGGAGAACCATGTTATTGTGGCAAATCAGGTTGTGTTGAAAAGGTCATTGCAGGACCAGCATTAGAGAAGTATTATGCTGATAATGCAGAAACTCCCTTAAAACTCAAAGAGATTCTTGAACGTCATGAGGCAGGTATCGACCCAGTTGCTACTGCTACTATTGAAAGACTACTTGAATATTTTGGTCGTGCTATCTCTACATTAACCAATGTATTAGACCCTAACTTGATTGTGATTGGTGGTGGTGTAGGAAATATCGACTTGCTTTACACAGAAGGATATGAGCGCATCAAGAAATATATTTTCAATGATAAAAAAATTACAACACCCATCGTAAAACCCTTGTTAGGCGATAGCGCTGGGGTATTTGGTGCGGCACTTTTGTAATCAGGAAGTTATTTGTTAATCGTATATCTGTTATTTGAAAGCACTTACAACTACCAAAGTGTACAACAGACATATTGTTAATTAAATTTTACCGCAATAGGCTAAAAGTTTAAATATGTTTCAAACATTTTGCCGAAAGCTCAACAATTCAATCTTATTCAGCATTATTACTTAAGCTTATTACCTTATAAAAACAAAAAAGGGTTGGAATTACTTCCAACCCTTTTTACATAGCTACTAAGATTATTTACCGTTAGTCAACAATTGGAAGAATTGATCCAATTTAGGAGTTACGATAATTTCAGTTCTACGGTTCAACTTACGACCTGCAGAATTGTCATTGTTTTCTTTCGGAGAGTATTCCGAACGACCACCAGCAGTCATACGCTCAGGAGCAACGCTAAATTTAGATTGCAACAAACGAACAACAGAAGTAGCGCGTTTAGCACTCAAATCCCAGTTATCTTTCACACATTCAGTAGAGATAGGTACACTATCAGTGTGGCCTTCTACTAAGATGTCAAGTTCTTTATGATCGTTTACAACTTTAGCAACTTTCTCTAACACAGCTTCAGCTTTCGCGTTGATTTCTGATGAACCTGAACGGAACAACATTTTGTCAGAGATAGAGATGTAAACAACACCTTTCTTCACTTCAACAGTTACATCATCATCATTAACATCAGCCAATGAACGTTTCAAGCTCATTACCAATGCCAAGTTGATAGAGTCTTTGCGTTGGATAGAAGAGTTCAAGTTTTGGATATACTTGCTTTGATCGTTCAAAGCATCCAAAGACTTCTTAATGCTCTCAGCACCAGACTTACTAACAACTGATAAATCAGATAAACGATCTAACAAGTTTGTGTTTGTCTTTTTCAAGTAATCAACTTGATCAGTCAAATCCTTCACTTGTTTAGTTTTTGCATTCAAATCATTGTCTTTTGATTGCAAGTCAGCGCGCAAGTCACCTACTCTTTTGTCGCAATCAGCAGCGTCAGATTTAATTTTAGCAAGAGCTTCGTCTCTGCTTTTTTCAAGTTCTACAAGCTTAGCCTGCGCCTCAGCAAACTTTTTCTTGCTTACGCAAGACGATACTAGAGGTAGTAGCGCAATAAAAAGAACTAATTTTTTCATGATAAAAATTGATGTTAATTGTACAAAAGCAATGCTTTTTTAAGGTCGAATAAAGTTACAAAACGTTTTCTAAGTTTCTAACCATCTTTGACCTGCTTTTATTGTATTTTTATTTTAAGTACAAATTTCGGAAAAACTCAGCAAAAACAGAAAAGCAATTGCACTTTTCAACTCCATCTACTGATAACTACCTCATTTACAGTAGTATATTTTAATAATTTTCTAAGATTTAATTTCTACCAGCTATGATTCTTGCATGAGTTTTCGGTAGATTAAAAATACCTTAAATTTTGCTAAACCATACCCTTGACAACTAAAAAAGGATTGATACAGGTGCATTTTTACTCTTCCATACCTCTCAACTTATCAATACACGGCTTGCGACATATTGGTTAAACAGCCATAAAACAAAGAAGCCAAAATACTTATTTTTAAGTATTTTGGCTTCAGTTTTGAAATATTCACAAATAACTGATTACAAGGTTATTTCATTATCAAACGCTTTTGATATATTTGTTAATTATGGTTTTCTGCACAAAAACCATAACAATATTTTGTTCGACTGCACATCGGACAAAAAATTAACTCAACTAGCACATTATTTTGGGCTGCACACTCAAATTGAATGCACTAGCTGAGTATGGAATAATTTTTCAGAATGCTTAGTCGATGTGACCCTGCACGGTCTTCATTGAATAATTATTCTGTGCAGTGTAATAGTTGCCCTTAAAACAAACTATTACCTGTAAAACATTTTTGCCCACTCCTACTTATGACAAACTTACTGGTAAGCTTTGCTCGTCAAAGCACAGGAAATGGTGTATCTGCATGTACGCCATTCCAATCGGACAAATTTGCGTCTTTGGTGAATATTATTGCAATAATCGTACCAAAAAAATCGCACATTCTGCAGTTATCACCATTATTTCACTAATAACATCATTCAATCTAGTTGGCCAACGAATAGAAGCTCTAAATTGGAAAGCTACACCAGCTCAATCTACCCAATTTAGAAGCGAATTAGGAAAAAATACTTTAGTCCTAAACCCGCAGAGCTTTGCCAATCACTTCAGCGCTTGGTTTGACTATCGTGTGAATAATGATAATGGTAATTATGCGGTTAATCTTCAAGTTAAAACTTTATCGGACAACGCTGGATTTAGCTATCAAGCGTATGATGTATACGGAAAACTCTTAACATCAAAAGATGTTCTTTTTATCGAATCAAACAGCGCTTGGCAAAATTTGTCTTTCAATATTAGTGATTTACCAAGAGGTACTCAGAATATTCGATTTGTAGCACATACTAACAATGCCTCTATGGCTTTAGCGGATATCAAAGTCGTTGCTCAAGAAAGTGTTAGAGCTATGAGTCTTCAGTTATATCCAAACCCTACTACCAATTACGCAAAAGTAAACCTTAGCCCAGAAGTATCAGCACGTGCTAATGAACTAGCAGTGATTGGTATGGATGGAACGGTTTATCAACAGGAAGCTTTGGCAGGTAATCAAAATGATATTACTATTTCTGTAGAAAATCTTCGCTCAGGCATGTATTTCGTTCGTGTTAGTCAGAATGTAGGTAGTCCAGTAGTAGAAAAACTAGTAGTGAGACATGAATAAAATTTACTAAAATAGATACTAAAAAAACATGAATCATCCCTAATTTAGTGATTTAGCGATTGAATGAATGAGTGATTAATTTAAAAATTGTATTCTGGCAGTAGAGACGAAATGATTGCGTCTCTACTGCTGAATAATGACTAAGATATAAGCAACAGGAAAGATCACATTAATAATCTGCAGCTGATTACTGGACAAAATTGTTTTATGCGGGTTTAGGTCTAATTTTATTAGTATTATATTTTTCAAGGCACCATTCTAGAAAAAGTACCAATTGTTGACAATGTTTAGAAATGAGGCTATATCCCTTTCTAAAAATAGATTCATATTTTTGTCTGACAGTGATTTTTTTGAAGTTTTTGAGTCCCTCACTGACACATAAAACATAACAGGCAATAACAATGCAAAATATTAATCGAATCTTTTTCTTGTCTTTGAAAGCTATCATTTCTACATTAAACCCATTGCTTTTGAGGCACTTAAACATGCACTCAATTTGCCATCTGAGTTTATAGATGGAAAGAATTTTTTGTTTTTTCAGAGGCAAATTTGTGATAAGAATAATTAAAGAATCATCCTGTTTTTCAGGTGTTTGATTCCTCGTAGCAATCATTCTTAAGGTTTGATTTCCTAGCGTGAGTGTTTGTTCAACAAGTTTACCTTTTCTGGCTTTCTTAAGTAGTTGTGCATAAGACTTACCTTGATTTTGAAGGTCTAATTTATAATCTGTTTCTGAGATTCGAATGACAAAGTTAAGCTCAAATTGTTCGATTAAGTCACTAAACCATTGACGACCTATGTACTCTCGGTCTGCTATTAAAGTCATCCCTTTTAAGGGATATAAGCAGTTTGCCATGAGAAGTAAACGCTTACGTTCCAAGTGGTCAGAACATCCTTTTTTAGCTAAATTTATAAAGAAAATAGGAACGATAATACCTTGATAAACAATACTTAATGTCAAAAAGTGAAACTTGGTCTTTCCAAACTCCCAAGATGTACCGTCAAGTAGTAAATACTTCGACATCTTGCGCTTGTCTAAGGTCGAAACCAATTGTTGTATTACCGTTTTAAGAATCATTTTCCAAAGCTGATGCTTGCAAAATAGAGCATCAAAAAAACGAGTTAAGCGACGATAATGAGAATTGGCTAAGGTTTGATTTTTATCTGCAATCACACCAACTTGATTTTTAAGTTTGTTGAGATTAACATTTTCCTTAACAATAATACTACAGATGATAACAAACAAAGTTTTTAACAATGTTTGTTGGCTTTTCGGTAAATCAGTCTTAAATTTGTCCAAAAGCGAGACTAAAAGTTGTTGTTGGGTTTTCACACATTCATAACAACTTTTTTCTCGCTTTTATTCTTTTTGTCCAGTAATCAGAATCTGCAGTACATTCCGGCCGTATCTTTCTGATTATTAGTGCATTACAACGACTAACATGCTATTGAATGATAACTTCCTTTTAGTTAATTAGATATTATCGGCAAAAGCCCTTCTCTTCTGTATCGTTCTATTTCGAAAATCTGATATTGTAAATGTTCGATATCTGCATTTTCTGGTAAAAACGTTACTTTCGAGTCTACTAAAAATTTATTTTTATCTTTTGAATAATTTGAAAATCCAACTTTTACAGCCAGCAAAAAAGTTTTGTAAGAATCTGGATACAGTCGATCTAGAATGAGACTATATACATCAAGTCCCTTTGCCGTTTCAAGCTGATCAGATGAAATATGACTGCCCATCATGGTAGTCTCCAAAAACATGGTATCGGTATGTTGGGCATTCATATAAAACCCCAACCAACAATGATTGGGAGTTGTCACAATCAATGGATGAATTCCCATTCTATACAAAATAGAAGCAAATAGTACCGTCCCATCTACACAATTAGCTTGTTGAGAAGCTAGTGATTCGCTTGGTCTTCGTACAAATTGATGAACTACCAAAGGATATTTTTGGGCAGGTTCATTATTGGACGATACTAAAGAACTATACTTTACTCCTCGCTGTCTCAACACATTCCAAACAGCAAATACCTGTCTAAGTACCTCCAGCCTATCGTTAGTCTGATATCCCGTGATACTATTCACAATTCCTGTGCGCATAATTTCGGGCATAAGCTGATTCGTAATAATAGGATGATTTTCATTGACATAGGCCGCATACATAAAATTCATATCATGTATCACTTTTTGTCTATGTATAAAAATATACGGACAATCATTGATACTTCTGACTGTTACAATTTTGGTTTGTTTTTCCTTTAATACATCATTGACATACACATAGTAGTTGACATTGACAGGAAAAGGCTGTGAGATATTACTAAGAACATCCCATTTGTAGGCTATTTCTGGAAAAATTTGATATTTCGTACTTTTACCATTTAAGTATACCGAAAAGGAGCTTGTTTCCATTATTTTGGGGCATTCAACTACCAATTTCACATTGGCGGGTCCCAATTTTAGATAGGTAATTTCTATCCCAAATTGCCCTTCACTATCGCCAAAATATGTTTTCTTGTCTTGAGGCGTATCATTATCTTTCAAATAATTACGATTGACATTGGCAAGCACATAGGAAGGATAAAGTTTATCGTCCATTTCAACGATAGGTTTCCAAAAAACACCGTTACTATCGTCAGCTTTAGGAGTTTGTGCCGTCAGTAAATGGCTAAAAAGCAGAAAATTAAACAGAATAAGTAGGGCTTTTTTCATAGACTATATGGGTATTATGTGTAAGAGGCAAAATAGAGGTTTTCCCCGATATAATCAATGCAAAAAAAGTGGTTGCCATATTTTGACAACCACTTTTTTTATTTATTGCTCAGAGTGAGATTATGCCAAAGAAGAGTGCATAACTTCAGTTTGTTTTCTGATAGACTCCAAGTGAACAAGTTTGAATAATTCTTCAACAAATTCAGGGTACAAACCTAAGCCAGAAGCTTGTTTTGCACGGTCAGCATGTACTTGTTTCCAACGATCTAATTGCAATACGGCAACGCTGTTATCACGTTTGTATTCGCCCAATTTCTCAACTACTGCCATACGAGCAGCCAAAACTTCCATCAACTCACGGTCGATGTTATCGATTTTAGCACGCAAGCCAGCTAATTCGTCAGTAAATTCAACGCCGTAGTTTGCTTTACGAACCTCAAGCTCACGCAACATTTCGCCTAAAGCTTCAGGAGTCAATTGCTGAGAAGCATCAGACCAAGCTTTATCTGGATCGCGGTGAGTTTCGATAATCATACCATCGTAGTTCAAGTCAAGAATACGTTGTGACAATTCCATCAACAACGAACGCTTACCTGCCATGTGCGACGGGTCACCAATCATTGGTAATTGTGGGAACAAACGTTTCATCTCAACGGCCATTTGCCACATTGGAGAGTTACGATATTTTGTTTCCTGAGCATTAGAGAAACCACGGTGGATTGCACCGATTTTCTTAATACCAGCACCTTGTAAACGTTCAAAAGCACCAACCCAAAGCGCTAAGTCTGGGTTAACTGGGTTTTTCACTAATACTGGAATATCAACACCTTTCAGTGCATCAGCTAGATCTTGTACGTTGAATGGGTTTACAGTTGTTCTTGCTCCAATCCACAATACATCAACACCATATTTCAATGCTAACTCAATATGTTCAGGATTTGCTACCTCAATTGCTAACGGTAATCCAGTTTGTTTTTTTGCTTCAGCTAACCATTGTAAAGCTGGTTCTCCCATGCCTTCAAAACTACCTGGACGAGTACGTGGCTTCCATACACCTGCACGCATGATGTGTGCATAGCCTTCCGCTTTGATACGGCTGGCTGTTTCAAGTACTTGCTCTTCTGTTTCAGCAGAACAAGGACCTGCAATAATTAAGGGTTTGCCGTCAGTATTAATCCATTCCTGCATCGGCACTACGTCTAAATTTGCGTTCATTGGCAAACAGTATTAATTCAAGTAAAAAAATATAAACTTACACGATACACTAGGATATCAACGAAGCATCACTCAACTTCAAAGATTACTAGTATCTTTGCTTCAGAATGACAATCTAATTGAGTCCAGATAGGTTCCAGTTCTAACACCAAAAGAACTGCAAATTCTAACCAAACAAGGGATTAATAAAAAAATCCTACCCCAATGTATTTTTGTATTATTCTAATATACTATATTTGCACGTTTTAATTAATTTTAAGCAATTAACACACTACTTAACAATGTGATACTAACGGGTTTTTAATTAAAACATTATTTGAAAACTTGATCACCATCTAACAACATATTAGTCGATTTTTCGTCTTTGAACATGACTAAAACATCCATTTCACAACCGATGATGAAGGCCGATAAAATATCCTTTGAGGACATGTCTATCGCATTTTCAGACAAATCTGATTTACAATTGAAGAAGATGTATCTCATCTTTGCAAGTATGAATCAGAACTGGCTTGTAAAGTTAGGAACTTTTTTTATCAAACTGTTCATTTTTCTTCATTTTCCTATCAAAAAACTGATTAAATCTACTGTATTCGAACAGTTTTGTGGAGGCGAAACATTGCAAGAATGCAATAAGGCAATAGAAAATTTGGACAAAGCTAAGATTGGCACAATTTTGGACTATTCCGTGGAGGGAGAAGATAGTGAATCTAGTTTTGAGCTTACAAAAGAAGAAATCCTCAAAACTATTGAAAAAGCGCAGAATAATAGTGCTATTCCCTTCGCAGTTTTCAAAGTAACAGGCATTAGTAGTACTGAATTACTTGAAAAAGTACAAAGTGAAGTCCCATTGACTGCCGAAGAATCTTCTGCATTTGAAAGAGTTCACCAAAGAATGTATGATTTGTGCAGTAAAGCTGCTGAATTACATGTTCGTATTTTTGTAGATGCTGAAGAATCTTGGATTCAAGATGCTATTGACGCGCTAACTTACGACATGATGGCTCATTTTAACAAGCAAGAATGTATAGTGTACAACACTTTCCAAATGTATCGTAAAGATATGCTAGAGAACTTGAAAGCTGCGACCGAAACTGCTCGTAAAAACGGCTATTTGTTAGGGGTAAAGCTTGTGCGTGGTGCATACATGGAAAAAGAAAGACAACGTGCTCATGAAGGTAATTACTGTGAGCCTGTTCATGAAACTAAAGAAAACACGGATAAAGATTTCAATTTAGCCGTTGAATACGCTGTAACAAATCGTGATGCTATTTCGATTTGTGTGGGTACTCACAACGAATACAGCTGCAAGTATTTGGCACAACTCATGGAAAAGAACGGAATTGATGCCAAAGACAAGCATTTCTATTTTGCGCAGTTATTAGGTATGTCCGACAACATTTCTTATAACCTTGCTCATGCTGGCTACAATGTTGCTAAATATGTACCTTATGGCCCAGTAGAAGCTGTTATGCCTTATTTGTTCCGTCGTGCTGCTGAAAATACTTCAGTGGCGGGACAAGCAAGCCGTGAGTTTACTTTGATTAAGAAAGAAATGGTACGTCGTCAGAAAAGATAGTTGACGATTTACTAAAGAATAAAAATAAAAACGCCACGAGCTATTTTGTCATCGTGGCGTTTTTATTTTGTACCTTTGTGATTCAAAAGCAAACCTAAGGTTTGTTTAACCATTTAATGTACTAACTGCCACCTAGCTCATGGACTTGTGAGAGTTTGGGTGTGGCAAAATTCTAAACAAAATGTTTCGTTCCCCATACAAATATTTTTGGCTTACTTTCTTACTTATCGTCATCGACCAAATTATTAAGCTTGCTATTTATCATTTTTTGAAATATGAAGGCAACGAAGTTCCTATCATTGGCGATTTTGTGAAGCTTCACTATGTACTCAATAAAGGAATGGCCTTTGGTATTACACTTGACTTTCTTCCAAAAGGATATAGCAAAATTGTATTGAGTCTTTTCAGAGTTTTTGCCATGGTTGGTATTGGTTATTATCTAACAAAACTTGCTAAAAAGAACGCTCATGAAGGTTTGCTTTGGAGTATTGCAGCTATTTTGGGTGGAGCAATTGGAAACGTAATAGACAGTACATTTTATGGTGTAGCCTTACACAATGCTCCGTATGACTCTCCTACCCCTTGGTTTCATGGACAAGTAATCGATATGTTTTTCTTTGACTTCTACCAAGGATGGATTCCAGAATGGGTTCCAATTTGGGGAGGAAGTTGGTATTCAACGCCGATATTCAATTTTGCAGATGCAGCAATCTTCTGTGGTGTAATGGCTATAATGATTTGGCAAAATACTTTTTTTGCCTCTTTGGAGCCTAAACCTGCACCAGTAGCACCTTCTGTGGATGTAGACATGAATGCTGCTGATACAAATGAATCTGTATCTTCTCAAGAATAGCTATAAATTGATAAAAATATGAAAATAGAGATTATCATTGGCATATTATGGATTGTGTATGGAACGCTTCATTCTGCCTTAGCGTCCAATGAAGTGAAGAATAAAATCAGCTTTCCCTACTACAGATTGGCCTATACGATACTTTCGCTCGTACTGATGATTCCAATCCTGTATTTTCAACTCACAACACCCTCTCAATTGTTAATGCCTGCAAGCACGGCTAACAATATTTTTGGAGGATTGATGATTAGTTTAGGAGTCTATATGCTGTTTATTTCATTCAAACAATACGATTTAAAAGCATTTTTAGGCATACAAGCAGAAGCTCCTGCTCAGTTGATTACCGATGGTATTATGAGTGTTGTTAGGCATCCGCTTTATTTAAGTACCCTCGTTATTGTTTGGGGAGTATTTGGCATCACGGGTACAGCCAACAACCTAGCCATGGCATTGGCATTGACTGCTTATATTCGTATTGGAATATATTTTGAAGAAAAAAAGTTGGTTCAGATTTTTGGTAAAACTTATGAAAAATACCAAAAGGAAGTTCCTATGTTAATTCCAAAATTGTAGGAAGTCTACTCAAAAATGAAACTTGCTCTCAAAATATCTTTGCTGCTCAACCTTCTGTTTGTAGCAGCTTTTTTTGTCTTTTAAGAAAGTATTCTGATAAGTTTATGCAAAAGTTATTTCCAGAAAATGCCATAATTCTTATTCTTGGAGACTCAATCCTAGCTCAAGAAAATTGGAGCAAATGGTTGGGAAGGCTTGACATTAGTAATCAAGCTTACGGAGGAGCAATTACGCAACAAATAAGATGGAATATTGGTAAAGGGTTTCCCGAGAAAACAAAGCTTGTTATCCTAAATGGTGGAATCAATGATTTATTTTCGGGAGTGCCTGTAGATCATATCTTAGAGAACTATGCGTTTTTTATTCAGCAGTCCAAGAAGCAGTATATCCGACTTATCATTAATAGCTGCATATATACCGAAAATCAGGCAGAAATCAATCGAAAGGTTAAAGTGCTCAATGAAGGTTTATTAAAGCTCTGTAATCAAGAAAAAATCTCATTCTGCGATATAAATTCAAAACTAAGTGAAAATGGTTTTTTATTGAGTGCCTACAGTACTGATGGCGTTCATTTGCAAAAAAATGCTTACCAAGTTTGGGCTGAAATGTTGTTAGAATTAATTACTGTTGAGTAAATGGACGTTATTAGTTAATAGTATATCGGTTATTGGATTTCACTCCTTATTAGATGGATACTATCAAAGCATACCACAGATATATCATTAATTTTTCTGTTAATTAGCTCATATTACTAGTTCAGAAAATTGTGATTGAGAGAATGAGTAATTATTTTTAAATTTATGTATCACGAGTAGAGACGCAATGCCTTATATTTTAGCATCAAAAAAAGCGGTCGAAAATTGTTTTTCGACCGCTTTTTTGATGAGTGATTGAAAAATAAGTTTAATTCCGAAGTTCAGAATAACTCATATCATTGAATCAATGATTATTTCTTTGGAGCTGCTGGCGCTGGAGCTGGAGCTGCAGTTACTGGCTTAGGAGTAACACCCATTTTCTTCAATACTAAATCAGAGATGTTAGCATCGTCTGGAGCGTGCAACACGATTGGTGTTGTACCTTGACCTGCATCGTAGTTGAATACGTACGTGTAAGCATTTTCTTTAGCTACAACGTGCATATTGTCTTCGATTTTTTTCAACAATGGTTGCAACAACTGAGCTTGTTTCTTTTGTAAAGAAGTAGCTGATGACTGACGGAATTCTTCAATCTCATTTTGAAGGTTTTGCAAGTTTTTCTCTTTGTCAGCTTTGATTACGTCATTCATTGTAGCTTGATTTTTTTCGTAATCAGCATATTTAGCTTGAAAATCTTTGATTTTACCTTGCAACAAGTTTTCATATTGAGTTTGCGTAGTTTTCAATTCAGCTTCTACTTGTTTTGCTTCTGGTAATTGGTTCAATACGTAATCTAAGCTAATGTAACCAATTTTTGTTTGTGCATTTACGTTAGAGGTAGCCAATGCCACAATAGCAAACAAGGCGATAAAAAATTTGTTCTTCATTTTTGTCATTTTGATTTGTTAATTAGTTTTTTTGTTTGTTTTCGCTTTTGAGTTTCCTGCTGGCTCCTCTTTGGCATTGTTTTGTTCTTCTTTTTCTTTTTCCTTTAACTGTTCAACAGAGATACCCAATTCTTCCATCACATAATCGGTATAGTCATGGGTAGGGTTTGTATAAATCATTACCAAACTATCAGATGCTTTATCAAAGATAAAATCAAGTCTTTTTAGTTTAACGATTTTTTCTGTAGCCTTCACAATCTGGTCCAAAATAGGACGCATGATTTCTTGTTTCTTCTTAAAAAGCTCTCCATTCAATCCAAATACTCGATTTTGGAGTTCTTTTACCTCTTTATCTTTATCAGTAATCGTACGGAGTCTCTGCTGGCGCATTTCCTCTGTAAGCAATACTTCTTCGGCACGATACGCTTTTTCAAGTTTGGCAACTTCCTCATTTTTCTCAGAAATCTCCTTCACCCATTTAGTCGTGAGTTTTTCTATATCTTCTTGTGCCTTTTGATATTCAGGCATTTTGGAAGTAATATACTCTGTATCGATATAGCCAATCTTTTGTCCGAAGCTACTCATACAAGCACTAAAGAAAACCAAAATTAGTAAAAAAATCTGCTTATTCACGGTGATAAGGGTTATTTAGTTAAAACTAAGGAAGGTTCTGTATGTGCTTATAAATGTATCAATTGAGATGGCATCTACAGTTCCTGACTAGCATTTGGTAGAACATTAACGACGAGGCTCTTCGTAATATTGAATCTTGAATTCTCTAAACTCAGAGATTAACAAATGCTTAACAAATATATACTGAATTTGCCAAGTCTAAAATTACTACGAATAAAACTCCTCCAGAAACCATTGATTCTATCCTTTACAGAAACAAAGGGTAATAAGAACAAGAATTCCTATTACCCTTTGCGAAGTGTCAATAAACTATCGGATTTGTTGACCGATTGAGAAAGTAAAGGCTTGGCGACCAAAATCTGACACACCAGGAACTTTATCAAATGACCAACCATAATCGATACCAATCATACCAAACGCTGGCATGAAGATACGAGCACCAAGACCCGCAGATTTATATAACTTGAATGGGTTGTATTCTTGATAGTTGGCAAAGTTGTTACCTCCTTCAGCAAAAGCTAATAAGAAAATGGTTGCCGATGGGTTAAGCGATACTGGGTAACGCATTTCCATTACAAACTTATTGTAAGCTACCCCACCATTTGGTACTGTACCTTGCGAACCTAAGATACGATCTTTATAACCTCTCAAACCAATAATGTCACGGCTAGCAATCGCAAAGCCAGTCATCATGCCCGATCCACCTACGTCAAAACGCTCAAATACAGAGATATCTTTTTTAGGATTGTAACTTCCCAAGAAACCTAAGTGGGTTCGCATGTGAAACACCAATTTATTTGTGATTGCAGTAAACCAACTGGCATCAAACATCCATTTATGGTATTCAATTAATGTACTATTAACATTACCACTTATTAATGAATAAGGAGGTGTTAAGGATGCTGTTAATGAGAAACTAGATCCGTAACGAGGGAAAGTTGGGTTATCAATACTATTACGAGACAAGTTTGTCACAAAAGCAATTGATAATGATTTTCCTTCTGGGTATCCAAAATAACTTGAACCTAAGCCTGCAATATCAATCAATGATAACGAAAGTGAGTTACTCAATGAGAAATAGTCATCAGGCCATTTCAAACGCTTTCCTAAGCTAAATGATAAACTTGTACTGTTGAAGTGAGCATTATTTTGTGCATTTGTTGCACTATCTTGTTGTGCTGTTGTCAAAGTAGAAGATGATAATCCTGTACCGTATCCATAGCCGTATCCATAACCATAACCGCCATAAGCATAAGGATTCGACAAATAGTTGTATTGCTGAATCTTGTAAGGATATGAAATGTTACGGCTCAAAGTCACCGAGAATGAGTTTGGCTTTTTACCACCTAACCAAGGTTCTGTGAATGACAATGAATAGTTTTGATAAGCAACACCATTGGCTTGGAAACGAACTGATAGTTTTTGTCCATCACCTGAAGGAAGTGGCTTCCAAGATTCCCAGTTACCAATATTTTTGGCAGAGAAGTTATTGAAAGTTACACCCAACGTACCTACGAATCCGATATAACCACCCCAACCACCAGACAATTCAATCTGATCAGAAGGTTTTTCTTCTACGTTGTATTCAATGTCTACCGTACCGTCCGCTTTTGGAATCGGGTTTGGTGTAATCTTTTCAGGGTTGAAGTATCCAATTGTTGATAATTCACGTACTGTACGAATAATCGCTGACTTATTGAATTTTTGTCCTGGCAATGTTCTAATCTCACGCATAACTACGTGGTCAGAAGTTTTGGTATTACCATTTACAATTACTTTGTTGATCGTAGCTTGTTTACCTTCTGTAATACGGAATGTAATATCAATTGAGTCACCAACTACAGCAGTTTCAACTGGCTCACATTGGAAATACAAATAACCATTGTCCATGTAAGCTGAACTTACGTCTTCTTGAGGCTTCCCATTCAAGCGTTTTTCCAAATCTTCTGTATTGTAGATATCACCTTTTTTAACCCCTAAGATTTCAGTCAATACTGAGTCAGGATAAATGTAGTTACCCTCCCAGAAAATATTACGGTAGTGATATTGACGACCTTCTTCCATTCTGAAAATCACCTTTACAGTTTTGTCACTATCCTTAAACACTGAGTCTTTCAAAATTTGAGCATCACGATACCCTTTTTTGTTGTAGTACTCAATCAACTTACCTTTATCTTCTTCAAATTTCTTTGGAACATATTTTGAAGGCGTAAATATTCTCCAAAATTTCTTCTCCTTCGTACCTTTCAATTTGCGTTTTAGGGTGCTAAGTTTCATTTCTGACACACCATCAAACTCAATTTTTGAAATTTTCACTTTATCACCTTTCTTGATATAAATCTTCATGGTAGCATTGTTACCACGCAAAGTATCTGTTCTTTCAGCAATTTTGATCCCAATATTCAGGTACCCTTTTTCTTGGTAATGCTTTTTGATCGCCAGCTCAATATTTTTCTTTACTGTAGCTGTGATGATTTTCCCTTTATAGGTCTTGATTTTATCAGAAAGTGTTTCCTGTTCTCCTTTTCTGATACCATTATATTCGATTCTGAAAAGACGTGGACGTTCTTTTAGGTGAATAACCAACCAAATTTTATCACCCTCAATTTTAGCAGCTTGTACCTCTACTTCTTCAAGGATACCTTGATCCATCAATTTCTTAATAGCCGAGGAAATAGCATCTCCAGGCACTTTGATTTTATCGCCAACACGAAGACCTGAAAGGGTAATCATCGAGTTGCCATCGTAAAATTTAGAACCCGCTACCACGATATCCGCAATTTCATACTCTTGAGGTGAAGCATAGTTAAGCTCTGTTTGAGCCGGAGTTGCAGGACGCCCCATACCACCAAATCTCAACTGAGCTTGCGTAATAAATGAAAGAAGGGTTAAGCAAAACAGAAAGGAATATTTCTTCATTGTATAGTTTTTGTTAGTCATAATTAGAGGTATGTTGTGTGTAGCATACCTTTGGCTAACTATTCTGTGACACGCTCTTTGTTTTATATACTTTTTGTAATCTGTTCGGATGTTCGGCCAAATCTTCTTTCTCTTGCCTGATAATCGCCAATAGCAATATGGAGGTGCTCGCGGCGGAAATCTGGCCAGAAAAGATCCTCAAAGATGTAGAGTTCCGCATAAGCTAGTTGCCAAAGCATAAAGTTACTGATACGGTGATCGCCACCTGTGCGAATCATTAAGTCTGGATTCGGGATGCCTTTAGTATCAAGTGAAAGCTCAAAAACTGATTCATTAATGTCTTCAAGATCAATCGTACCTTCTTTCACTTGTTGGGCTAATTTTTTAGCCGCATTAACAATATCCCATTTACCACTGTAACTCAAGGCCAAAATTACTGTTAAGCCTGTATTATTTTTGGTATCCTCAATAGCTGACAACAATTCTCTACGTGAATAATCAGGCAAAGCACTTGTATCGCCGATGGTATCCAAGCGCACATTGTTTTTGTGCATGGTTGGTACTTCTTCTTTGATCGTTTTTACAAGCAAATTCATCAAACCATCTACCTCCGCTTTAGGTCTGTTCCAGTTTTCGGTAGAAAAAGCGTAAAGCGTTAAATATTTTACCCCTAATTCGCCACAGCCTTCTATCACGTCTTTTACTGCTTTAAGGGCATTACGATGTCCAAAAATTCTATCAGTAAAGCCTTTTTGCTTGGCCCAACGGCCATTTCCGTCCATGATAACGGCTATGTGTTTTGGTAGATTGTCTCGGTCTAATTGTTCTTTCACTGATTTAACACTTTTTAACAAACAGTTGGATTCATAAGGGCTTATTCTACGCTCATTTGCTAGTTTTTGAACCAATTTGATGGTTTCAAAAAGCTTTCAACTCTAGCTCTATTCTATCCTAAAATGCCCTAAAAGCCTCTAATTTACATGAATCTATTAAGATTATTGCAAATTTAACGAAATAAACCCCCTATTCAAAATGACAGGAAGTCATATTAGGCTCTTCAAATGATCTTTAGTCCATAAAAATCAAAAGCGCCCATTTAGTATTACCTAAATGAGCGCTATTATTGATATCATATTTTGAGGCTTAAACAAGCTACCTGTTGTTTCCTCTCAGAAGTAATTCAATTTAAGTTAGCGGGCTAATAACATTCAACTTTCTGGCTTTCAGGTATCGGCTTTCAGCTATTGGCATTCGGGAAAACATATCTGTAGTTACTAGAAAACAGGCTAAAACTCTTTGCCTTGTGCCTGTTGTCTAGTGCTAAATCATATATTGTGCACTATTACTACTTAATTAGGAGGACAATAAATTTTGATGAATTTAAAACTCAGCGTCAAACTTGTATAATAATACATATCGCCTTTAGAATAATCGTTTTGTTGTGTTTTAGGTAATGTGGGGTCATTCCCTCCCAAATTATCCAAATAATCGGTAAAGGTCTTTCTTGTTCCAAACTCAAAATTCAAATCCCAAGGTCCTTTAATGTTGTACTTGATACCCACACCAAAAGGTAAAACAATCTGATTTTGTTTATAATCTGCCGTGGGGTTATCTCTTGGTGAGAATTTCATAAAACCAACACCTCCAAAAACATAAGGAGACCAATCTTTATGATAGCGATGATACTGATAGTTAAAAAAATTATATTCTGCCGTCAAGCTCAATTCATTGATGGTAGTTGAAAAGTTCTTTCCTCTTTGCTGATTAAATGGGTCACTACTATTTTTGTCATCGCCAGCGATACTACCCATCAAAGCACTTGCTCGAAATGATAAATCTTTTTTGAGATTATAGCGAAAAAACAAATTACCCCCCAGCTTTGCCGTGCCTATTTGTAAATCTGGAGAAATATCACCTTTGTAGTTCATTGCCCCTAATCCTGCGCCAATTTCAATTTTTTGAGCCCACAATTGCGTAGTGTATACACTGGCAATAGCGAAAATCAACACATAAACTCTCAAGTTGGTCATAAAATAATGGAAAAGTAGTTTTCTAAGGAACAAAAAAGTCAGGCATTAAATCCTGACTTTTAGGCTTGTAGCGTATTTTAAATTACCTTTATAAGTAAAAATTATACCAATTTTTTATAATCACTAACGAAGTGGAGGACACTTTATTTTAGTTGGAATATAATAAATCAACTTCACAGAAGTAAGCATGTAAGAGTCCTTATATTTGCTATTACCTCGAGCATCAGTACGGTCTGAAAAACCTGGTACCGACGAATAGGTAAATGGATCAACCCCTGAAACTGGATTGTAAACACCTATAGAGGTTAGATAATTAATCACACCATTGGTACGATCTTTACCCGAATAGGCTGCTGTTCGTTCTAAAGTACGATTGGCCATCGCAACAGACAATGCACTCTGTGTGCCTAAATCTGCTGGATCTGCATAAAATCCACCAACGTCATCAAGATAATCGGTCATCGTAAATCTATATCCAATTTCAAGTCCTAAGTCAAAATTATGGTTGAGCTTATATCTAACGCCAATTCCAAGTGGTGCCGAAACGCTGATTAAAGAATAAGGTTGAGCATACCCCGGTAAACCCTGCCCTTCGGTATGAAGAGGTTGTAGGCGTACCCAATCACTTTGATCAGGAAATAAAGTCTTGTCAGGTTTTGCCATTGGATCATGCGCAAATACTGCTACTCCCCCAAAAATATAAGGAATAACCGCCGCACGACGCGCAGAACCTTTGGCTGTTCTTACAAAATCATATTGTCCAACAATCGAGAATTCTTTGATGTCATTACGAAAATGGAGATTACGCATAAAGTTTGCCTCAAAGCCAGGAACACCATCCATGTAATTATCATCACCAAAAATCCGAGCCCATGTCAGGCCAAATCTTAAGCCAAATTGTGGAGACAACTGACGGGTGAAATTAAATGAGGCATTCCAGCGAACGCCATTGATGGTTGACTGTAAAAAGCGGTTGTACGGCGATAGCTCTCCATAATAGTGTGATGATCCTACACCAATGCTCACTGACGAATAAGCCTCGAATGTCTTTCTTTTCTTTGGCTGATCTTTGCTTCCGAATAAGTTCGAAAACTTGAATTGAGCATGACTCTCATGGAAACCAAACACACCTAACATCAAGAAAAACACTAGTGCAATATTTTTTTTCATAAGTCGGGTCTGAATAACTTCTGGTTTGACAGCGTGATAATTTGCGATTATTAAGGTAAATATATGTTAATAAACGTTAATATTTTGCTTTTGGTATGCTGACTAATTTTTTGAAACGTTTATTATCGAGTTGGCTTTTTAGTTGCGGATATCAAGTCCCCAATTTAATTTACTTCTTAGCGTATTGAGAAAATTGGTATTGGATAATTTCAACAAATTAGCCTTAAATTTTTCTCTTTCCATCCTGATTTTTACATTTCCATCCACAACCTTCGACCTTGCATCAAGTGAAATTAGGTAATTGGCACTTCTACTCTCTACCTCAAAATCTAAGATTGAATCGGTAGTCACTACCAATGGTCTTACGTTAAGGTTGTGTGGACTCATCGGTGCTATTACAAAAATATCGGAACTTGGCATTACCAAAGGTCCTCCGACACTCAAATTATAACCCGTCGAACCCGTAGCAGTGGCAATAATCAAGCCATCAGCCCAATAAGCATTGAGATATTCACCATTAAGATACGCCTTTACCACAATCATAGAAGAGGTATCTGTTTTCATGATACCCAGTTCATTGAGTCCAAAATTTAAACCATCAAATATATCAATAGGTTTTCCATTCAACTGTGTACTGATGCTTACCAGTGTGCGTTTATCGAGACTATAATGCTCGTTGAACAGCTCATCCAGACTTTCTTGAATTTTATCAGGTGAGATCGTCGCTAAAAAACCGAGACGACCCGTATTGATACCCAAAATTGGTATTTCATAATCACCTACGTGGGTAACAGCATCTAGCAAAGTACCATCGCCGCCCAAGCTAAAAACAAACTGGGCATCAGCTAGGTCTTTTTGAGAGGTATATATCGAGGTTGAATTGTAAACAATTCCTTTTTCTTGGAGAAATTTATGATACGATTCAGAGATTTGCAACGATACCCCTTTGGCATCGAGGGTATCAAACATTGTTTGTACAAATGGCTTTACGGAATCGTTGAAATTACGCCCATGAATGGCTATTTTCATTCTACTACAAATTCTTATATTACTGTAAAATCAAACAAAATGGGCTATTCGACAAAATTCAATGAATTTGAATTTTGTTCTTTGCTCCCATAAACAAAAGAAGAGATTCATTTTGGAAAAGGCAAATTTAAGGCTTGATTTTGCAAGAAATAATAAAACCCATAAGATTTAGTGAGTTCTTATGGGTTTTCAAAATTTTATTACAAGTCCAAATATCTCATCAGCATATCGAATCGCTCTTTGTCAGGTGTTACAATTGGCTCAAAAGCATATGCTCCAATTATATGATATTCAAAGCGTTCGAGAGTCGCCACCACTGGTGATATATCTCTCCGATTAAGCTTGAGCGTTAAAATATCTCTATAGTTCGACGATTCATCGCCGCTTGTATAATAGCTACTGATAACTTTGGTATCATTTGCCTCAATCAGCCGACTGATTTCGGAAAGCGAATAGTCACGATTACTTATGGCAATTTCGATGATAGCACCTAGTTCTTGTGAACCTAACTTTTTAGTAAGCTCATTAAGAAGTTCATTTACAAGTATGGTTCCCACAAAATGATGTTCGTGGTCAAGTACTGCAATTACCTCTAAGTCAAATTTTTGAGATTGAGCCAATACCTCGTAAAGGTGTTGGTTTTCTAAAACAAAAACATCTGGACACTCAGGCTGCAAAGCCACCATCGGCAATGATTCATCAGCATCTATCAGTATATCTTGACTTATCAATCCTCTGTATTCGGTATCTTCTACAATTGCTAATTGCCCAACCTTATAATCCTCCATCCACCCCAAAGCGTCTCCAACAGTGTCACTGGATTTCAGAATGGGTAAAACATGATTTATTATATCTTTTGCAAGCATTGTAATAAAGTGGTAAGTTGTTCTCAATAGCAGAACTCAAGAAATGACCTTCTTATTGTTCTCTATTTTCTAAAATTAATGATTTAATGGCAACTTCCCAATTCGATAAGTCAAATATTTGCTTGCTAACACGCCAATTCTAACTGTGTGATGGGCGTTTTTTCTAACCAAGTACTCAATATTTTGTTAAACTCTTCAGGACGTTCCATCATTGGAGCGTGGCAACACTTGTCGATGAAGTGTAATTCTGAGTTTTCAATCAATCGATTAAACTCATGTCCTACCTGAGGTGGAGTAATGGTATCATTAAGTCCCCAAACCAACAAAGTCGGCACTTTGATATTAACCACTTCTTTGGCCATATTGTTTCTTTGAGCCGATTTTGCGATGGCAATAATGCGAATTACTTTCTGTGCGCTATTAGTAATATCAAAAACTTCGTCAATTAGTTCCTTGGTGGCCGTTTGAGGCTCATAAAATGTATATTCTACACGCTCTTTAATGTATTCGTAACTTCCACGCTTAGGATATGAACCACCCATGCCATTTTCGAATAGCCCAGAGCTACCTGTCAATACTAATCTTTTTACTTTTGTAGGATTTCTCAAGGTAAAAATCAATCCCACATGACCGCCCAACGAATTGCCTAAAAGAGTTAGATTATCAAGACCTTTCCAACTAACAAATCCTTCAATGAATTCTGTTAATCCTTCACAGCCTGCCTTAGTAATAGGCATGGTGTAAATTGGCATCATTGGAATAATTACACGATAGTCTTTTTTAAAGCCTTCGATAACTCCCTCCCAGTTGCTCAATGCACCGAAAAGTCCATGCAATAACATCAAGGTTTCACCTTGTCCTTCGTCAATATATTTATATCCGTTTCCTTCGTGAATCTGGTAGTTCATAACTATTTGAGGTTTGAAATTTCGACTGAATAAAGTGTATATTATTCAATCTCATGGTTCGATTAGTTTTTGGACAAATTCAATAATTTTCTGAATAAAAACTAGCAGAATATAATCTATAAAAAGAATAGACTTTTATACTTTTTTCTAAAAAATAATCATTGCATCGATATTCATAAAATCATCTTCTGGGTGAACCTTACAATGGTTTTGTTCAATTTTAGAAGTGAATTATCTCTATGCAAAATAACAAAAAATATCTAAAATAATCCTAGTTTTTACTACCTGTGTTCAAAATTCTTTTCAAAAAATATCGTAAAAAAAGGCATCAAAAAACTATAATTGGTTAAAAATCAAATACTTAAATTTACAAATCAAATATAGATGATTTTATTCATTTTATGAAAAATTAATAATTCAGTATTTTACACTTAAAATCAAAAAAAATAGACATATAAAAATAATACAATTTTCCTTTATTTTGTCATACAGCTAACAAACACACTCAAAAACAGATTTTTGTCAGGGAGATAATTTTTGTTTAATATTTTTTAAACAAAATAGGTTATTTCGTACTTAAATTTTAAACAAAGACATAAAAACGAAGTATATGGTACTCATTATAGGAGCAGGAATTGCTGGTTTAAGTTGCGCTTCTTACCTACATTCTAAGGGTATTGAAACTCGCATTTTAGAGGCCTCAGATGATATAGGAGGGCGAGTAAGAACAGATACAGAAAATGGATTTTTACTAGATAGAGGTTTTCAAATTTTATTAACATCATATCCCGAAGCACAACAATTATTAAATTTTGAAGCACTCGATTTGAAGGAGTTTAAGTCTGGCGCACTCATCAAAACTGAGCAGGGATTTAGCACACTCGCTAATCCATTTAAGGAGCCTAGCGAGCTACTACCTTCACTATTTTCTTCGGTGGGTACTTTTGCCGACAAACTCCGTGTTGCACGACTTAGTTGGGAAGCACAAGGACTTGATGAGGAAATTATGGAAAGACCTACGGAGTCGACATTAGCGTTTTTACAAGCTTATGGATTTTCAGAAAAGTTTATTTCCGATTTTTTCAAGCCCTTCTTCGGAGGCGTTTTCCTAGAAAATGAACTGAAAACCTCCGCTTCTTTTTTCAAATATATTTTTGGGAAATTCTATGATGGCGAAGCTACCATTCCTGCCACTGGGATGCAGCAAATCTCCAAACAGATAGCGTCAAAATTACCCGCAAATACTATTCGCTTGAATACTAAGGTGAGTAAAATTCAGGGAAATACAGTGGTACTTTCTGATGGTGAATATATTGTGGCAAATCAAATCGTGATTGCTACTGATAGTTATCAAGCTGCACAGTTGTTGGGTAAACCTTTACCTACTCAGTTCAACAGTACTATTTGTAGTTATTTTGAAGCTCCTAAGTCGCCTTTAGACAAACCTATGTTGGCGTTGAATCCAAACAGAAAGGGTTTAATCCATAACTTGTGCGTACCTAGCGATATAGCTCCACATTATGCCCCTGAAGGAAAAGCGTTGGTATCAGTTTCTACCCAAAATGCGCCTTCTCTTTCGGATGAATCTTGGGAAAAACAATTGAGAATAGAATTAAAAGATTGGTTTGGGGCAGAGGTAGATTCATGGAAGTTTTTGAAGAAATATGAGATAAAAGAATCTTTGAATTCCTTCCCTGCAGGTAGTGTATTGAATCCTCAATTTAAAATAGCTGAAAATTTGTACCAATGTGGTGACTGGACCAGCTATCCATCACTCAATGCAGCCATGATGTCGGGAAGAAAAGTGGCTGAATTAATCGGCAATTCATGATATCGAAATCACAAACATGAGTCATTCGGAATGACTCATGTTTGTGATTTCGATATTTAGCAAATCGCCTGAGCTATAGCTTGTCCAGACAAAAATGCACCTTCTACATTACCAATACCAAAAGCATCGCCACCGATATAAATGGGATAATTTTTTAATTGCAGAAAAGTGCCACTAGCTCGCTTTGATGCCAAGGCATATCTCCAACGATGTATCTGATAGGTATCTATCTGCTCAACATTCACCATATCCGAAACAGAAGCGATTAATTCAGAAGCAACTTTTTCAGCATTTTCTTCAAGGTGTGACTGCGAATAATCTACTGAAGCATGAATTGTTAGGGTTGGATGCTCTGTCAAGCCCTTTTCAGCATTATCTACTATCCATGAGACAGGACTATTTTCTAAAATTCTTCCCCCTGTAATCGTACTATCTGAATACTTGAGCTTTGCCATAACCGCCCAACACGGGTCGTATTGAATAGAATTTAAAATATTTTTTTCCTCTTCTTCCAGCAAAATATCAGAATCTTCAAACAGCTGTAAAACCTGTGGGATTGGAGCCGAAATAATCAATTGATCAAAGTCATATTGCTCTCCCGATTCTGCAAAAGCTATACCATGGGCTATTCGCACGATTTTCTCGGTCAATTTTACATCAAGTCCTTGAGCCATAAATTTTGGAAGAGCGTTCATGCCATCGGGACAGACATAACGAAGATGAGTTCTATCGGTCACTTTCCAAGATTTGACTACTTGCTTTTGTACAGCATCATCAATAAATTCTTGAAAAATTGCTGACTTAACCGAAAAGTATTGTGCACCATGATCGGCTTTGGTGTCTGCAAATCTTCTGGTAGCCATCCTACCGCCTACCCCCCTTCCCTTGTCTACAATCGTAACTGCAAATGAATCTTGCGCAAGAACTTGTCCTGCACGAAGCCCAGCAATTCCTGCTCCGATAATAAGAATTTTTTGTTTTGACATATCCTTTAAATTGGTATTTAACAACAAAACCTCATTCCTTCCTAATTGTTAGCACAATCTTCGATTTGTACTTAAAAAGCTATTTTTTCTCTGAATTTTTCAAAAATTTATCAAATAGTTATAAAAATCAGCTCGAATACTGACAGATATAGCCCTAATTCATTCAAAGATTTTATTAACTTTGGCGATACAAGCATTGTTGGTAAACAATTATATATAAAACACAGAATCTATTTCGAAAACTGCAAAAAGAACCTACTAGTTAACCATTTTTGCATTAACCAAAAACTATACTTCTCAGATGAAAAGACTATTCCTTTTTGTATTGCTAGCTACTGCGATTTTTAGCTGTAAAAAAAGTAATGAAAATTGGCAGCAAGCAGCGGCAAATCCAGAGTTTTTAAGAAGAACACAATCCCAACTTACCGAATCCATCATTCACGACATTTTTGCGCCTCCTGTATCAAGTCGTATTTATATGTATTCAGCCCTAGCGGCTTATGAAGCACTAGCTGCAGGAAACACCAATTATCAATCGATGGTAGGTCAATTGAAAGGGTTCAAAAAAGTAGCAAAACCAGAAGCTGGCAAAGAATACTCCTATCCTGTTGCCGCTGTACGTGCCTATCTGACTATTGGTAAAAACTTGACTTTTGCGCAAGAAATTTATGTTGACTTTGAGAAAAAACTAGAAGAGGACTATAAGGCAACAGGTATTCCAAGTGAGGTTTATGAGCGTTCAATAGCCTTTGGAGATTCGATTGCAGCATCAATTATGAATTACTCAAAAGGTGATAATTACAAGCAAACTCGTGGTTTCCGTTATACCGTAACTCAGAAAAAAGGAACTTGGGTACCAACTCCTCCTGCCTACATTGATGCAGCCGAGCCATATTGGTCAAAAATCCGTCCTGCTACTTTAGATACTTCTTCTCAATTTATGCCCCCAAGACCTTACGAATACGATATGACCAAAGGTAGTAAGTATTATGATATGGTAATGGATGTATACAATACCATCAATAACCTTACTGAAGAGCAAAGAAACATTGCCAATTTCTGGGATTGTAATCCGTTCAAAATGAATATTACGGGTCATGCGATGTTTGCTACAAAAAAGGTTTCTCCTGGTGGTCACTGGATGGCAATTGTAACACAAACCTCTCGTCAACTCAAAGCAGATATTTATCAAACATCAGAAGCTTACTTGTTAACTTCTATGGCAATTTTCGATGGATTTATTTCTTGTTGGGACGAAAAATATCGTTCTATCAAGGTTCGTCCAGAAACTGTTATTAATGAATTGGTAGACAAAAACTGGCAACCAGTTCTTCAAACACCTCCTTTCCCAGAATATACTTCAGGGCACTCTGTAATTTCAGGTGCTGCTTCTGTTGCGCTTTCAAGTGTATTGGGAGACAATGTAGCTTTTGCCGATTCTTCTGAAATGCAGTACGGTTTGCCAGTGCGCAATTTCAAATCGTATAAAGATGCCGCCGAAGAAGCTTCTATTAGTCGACTATACGGAGGTATTCACTTCCGTCCAGCTTTAGATTTAGGTCTAGAACAAGGTCGAAAAGTAGGAGGTTGGGTCATTACCAAGGTGAAGACACGCAAGAAATAAAATGGTTTATCAGTATAAATCTCACGAAGTCCCAAATTTCATCGTAAATTTGGGACTTCGTTGCTTATCAACAACTGGGAGCAAATCCACCAATAAGACTATCTGCATCACCAAAGGATGTAGATTCTAAAATAAAAGCCAATAATGTCCCTTCCTCAAGCTTTACTAGATTCGCTTAGTCAGGTTACTGGATACCAAGCCGATTCTTTTATCAAAACGCATGAACTAGGAGAATCTCCAACGTCAATCAGAATCAATCCTGATAAAATAAATACTCCCCCAGCCCACTTGAATATTCAAAGTCCTGTACTTTGGAATCAGTATGGCTATTACCTTAATGCTCGTCCAGCATTTACTTTTGATCCTTATTTCCATGCGGGTACGTATTATGTCCAAGAAGCAAGTTCGATGTTTTTGGAATACGCTGTCAAACAAAGCGTCGACCTCGACGAGGATTTGAGAGTCTTGGATTTGTGTGCAGCTCCGGGTGGCAAAAGTACCCTTTTGGCTAGCCTACTTAGCCCTGATTCATTGCTAGTTAGTAATGAGGTTATCAAAAGTCGTGCAAACATTTTGGTCGACAATATGAGTAAGTGGGGTTTGACCAATACCTATGTAACCAATAATGACCCAAAAGATTTTAGTAGAATAGGTGGCTACTTCGACTTAATTGTCGTAGATGCACCATGCTCAGGATCAGGGCTTTTCCGTCGTGACCCTGAGGCGGTAGTTGAATGGTCATTAGATAATGTTGCTATGTGTAGTCAGCGTCAGCAACGTATTTTAGCCGATGTCTGGGATTCACTCAAAGAAGGCGGAATTTTATTGTATTCGACCTGTTCGTATTCCGAGGCAGAAAACGAAACTATCATGGATTGGGTAGTTGATAACCTTTCGGCTAAAAATATAGTTTTAGATAAAAAAGATACTGATACTATACAACAATGGGGTATTGTTCGCACAGAGTCACCCGAACATAAAGCCATAGGATATCGTTTTTATCCTGACCAAGCCAAAGGAGAAGGTTTTTTCATGGCAGCATTCCAAAAAACGAAATCAGATTACAAACCTTTTCATCGTCCACATATTAAGCCTCAACGTACCAAAAGTTTCAAACATGAAAAAAGTGTTTTGAGTCAATGGATTACAGACCTAGAAAATTATATGTGGTTTGAGAAAAACGATAATTTTTACCTGATCAATCCTGAGCACGAGAGTGATTTAAAGATTTTACAGAGTAATTTATATATCAAAAAGGCAGGGATTTTATTAGGCCAAATTGGGGCAAAAGATTTAATACCAGAGCATGAACTAGCCCTTTCGACTATACTATCTGAGCAAGTACCTATTTTGAATGTTTCTTATGAACAAGCAATTGCGTACCTTCGCAAAGATGATTTTGTACCTGATACCAATCAGCGAGGCTGGTGTGGCATTGCTTACGAAGAACATATTTTGGGCTGGGGGAAAGCGCTAGGAAACAGATTTAATAATTATTATCCCAAAGAATTACGTATTCTGAGCCGTTTGCCCTAAATTTCGCATTATTCTCCCACATATACCCCTTAAAACAGAAAAACTAGTGCGTTTTGTAAACGAAAAAAAAATCATACGTTTATACTCTAACTATTTTTTCTATTTTTGTACTAAAATTGTAATGTCTGCAAATCAGATTTTGAAGAATTGAACAATTGTTATTTGAAAGAATATTTTTAATAATATTTTTCGAAAAATCTGAAAATTAAGTGTTTATAAACTGAAAATAGCACACAGTAAATAAACTCGATAGTAGCTCGCAAGACAAGCATGCACCTCAAACTACTATTTAGTGTATAAGCTGTAAAAAGAATCGCATGGTTAACGAAGAAGCAAACGAAATTAAACAGCAACAGGCTGCCAATCCTCAGGAGGAAATCGACGCGACTACCGCACAGGTATTAGAATTGGCCGAAAACACTGAAGCTGAAACAACTGATGTTCACACAGTTGATTATTCTACTTTCCAAAAAAATGACTTTGTTGAGCTATTGTCAAAATTACTTGACGATGTCAAAGAGCAACCTTCGGTAGCTGCTTTCCGCAAATCAGAAGATGTTCTTAAGGAAGTTCGTCCGCTTTTTGAACAGTTCAAAACAGCAGAACGTGCAGAAGCTCTTGCTAAATTCAAAGAGGCAAATGATGGCTCGGAAGATGGATTTGAGTTTAAATTCGATGAAACTATCGAAAAATTTGACAAACTCTTTAAGGCACTTAAAGAAGAGCGTGCAAAGTATTTTAATCAAATAGAAAAAGAGCGTGACAAGAATTTTAGTCAAAAAACTGAGCTTCTTAACCGCCTTAGAGCTATTGTTGAAGGAGAAGACAATACTGATCCTGCTCAAATCAAAGCAGGTTTTGCTGAATTCAAGAAAATTCAAGATGAATGGAAATCAGCAGGTAACATCAACTCGCCTCATAACAATACTTTGTGGCAAACATATCATGCTTTAGTTGACCGTTTTTACAGCAACAGAAGTATCTACTTCGAATTGTTGGAGTTAGACAGAAAACGTAATCTTCAACACAAAATTGAACTTTGTTCTAAAATCGAAAAAATTGCTGAAGCAGCTAAATCTGATACCGTAACTGGTAAAGTTTTGGACGAAGCCGTAGCTATTTTCGAAGAATATAAGCATATCGGTCCAGCTCCAAAAGAAGAAAACGAGCTAATCTGGACAAGAGTTAAAGAAGCTTTGGATGTAATTTATGGCAAACGCCGTGAACAACTAGAAGCTCAAAAAGCAGAATCAGAACAAGTTTATACACTCAAATCTTCAATTGCAGAATTGGTTGAAACTTTCGCCAATTTTACAACAGAATCTATTTCTGAGTGGAATGAGCGCACAAAAGCCCTTTTGGCCTTACAAGACCAATGGAATAATGTGAAAGGTTTTATGCCTAAAGAAAAAGGTAAAGAACTTAGCGACAAATTCTGGGGTAATATCAAAACCTTCTTCAAAAATAAAGGCGAGTTTTTCCGTCAGTTAGAGGGTAAGCGTGAAGAAAACTTGAAAGCAAAAGTAGCTATCATTGAACAAGTAGAAGCGCTTTTGACTTCTGGTGATGATTCGCAAGATGCTACAAATAGCGTAATTCAGTTGCAGAAATCGTTCCGCGAAGTAGGTCACGTGCCTGAAAAAGATAAAGACAATATCTATGAGCGTTTCAAAAAAGCTTGTGATAGTTTCTTTGATGCAAAACGTGCCAAAAACCAGAATATCGAGAAAGAGTTTGAAGCAAATTTAGCGAAGAAAGTTGCACTTTGTGAGCAAATCGAAGCTGAAGCAGTTGAAGGCGCTGAGACTTCAAAACTAGCCGATTTCAAAGCTCAATGGGCAGGCATAGGTTTCGTACCAAAGAAAGATATGCAGTCGATTGGCAAACGCTATATTTCTGCTATCAACAAATATGTGAGTGCAATGGGTAAACTTTCTGGTAAAGAAAGAGAACAACTAGCACTTCAAACAGAAGTTGATATTTTGAAATCGAGAGGCGATTTTTCACCAAGAGAATTGGGTAAAAAAGAAAATGATATTCGTCGTAAGATTCAGCAAATTGAAAATGACATCTCGTTGTACAAAAACAACTTGGAGTTCTTTGCAAAATCCAAAAATGCGGATAAACTTCGTGTTGATGTAGAAGCTAAAATCAAGAAAGCAGAACAAGATTTAGCTCATTTCAAGCATCAGTTGAAAGTAATTCGTGAAGCAGAGAAATAGTTATTATACAAAAAACAAAAATAGGATGCGAGTTTCGCATCCTATTTTTGTTGGTAGATACCTCTTCCATATTTTTTCAAAAAAAATCATTTGTAAGGTTTTTGTAACATTCTTGTTATCAAAAAATTACGAACAACTTACAAAAAACTTTCATTTTTGCGCTCAAAAACATTTGCATATTACAATTCAAGCTACTAATTTTGTATCACGATAAGCGACAAACGTACTGCAAATCTTTGAAAAAAGCCTTCTTAGCTCAGCTGGTAGAGCAACTGACTTGTAATCAGTAGGTCATTGGTTCGATCCCGATAGAAGGCTCAAAAGCTCGACAAATGTCGAGCTTTTTTGTTTTATAGCCTTTCTAATGCCTCATCTTGTCGGGGGTCTCACCAGTAAATTGCTTAAAATCCTTGATAAAGTGAGCTTGGTCAAAAAAGTTATTTTCATAACAAATTTCAGAAAGAGACTTCGCCTCTCCTAAGGCATTGAGTACTACATTGAAGCGCACAATGGATGCAAATTTCTTAGGCGAGATTCCAACAAGCTTTCGAAAACGCTTTTCAAATGGACTTGCGCTGATATTTAGTCGCTCATTTAATTCTTTCACACGAATACTACCTTTACTTTGATAAATCATTCGAACGGACTCCACAATCAATTTGTCCGTTTGAATGTGTTGTAGTTGAGTAATAAAGAACTGCTCCACTATCTGTACCCTTTGGATATCTGTCTGAACTGAGCTTAAACGATCTTGTATTTCATCAACCAAGGATTTTTTGAAAATATATTCAAGGCCAATACTCAGATTAAAAAGTTCATTCGCTGGATGCTTTGTAAAATGAGCTAATCCTATTTCTGTAAAAAATACTAGCAATGTCCCAATCTTAGGCGAGTTTTTAAAAACTTTGTAACTATCTACTATTCCTGTAATCCCTGCTGAGAGTAGAGTCGAAGCTTGACTTTCTTGAATAATGGCAAGACTACCTTTATACTGAAAACCTACTACTATACCTAAAGACGGCAACACCTTATACTCTGATTCGTCTTCCATTTCTGAAACAACAAATTGCTTGATATATGGTTTTAAGGTATCGGAAGGTTGGAATATCTCAAATTTCATTTATTTTTTTACCGCTAAAATACTATAAAAGAAATACTTAAGTACTTTGTAGGAAAATTTTCAAAAAAAAATCATCAAAATACTTGTGTGACATATATGAAAACACTAATTTTGCATCACGTTAAACGACAAGCAAGTCGCAAACGTTGAAAAAAGCCTTCTTAGCTCAGCTGGTAGAGCAACTGACTTGTAATCAGTAGGTCATTGGTTCGATCCCGATAGAAGGCTCAAAAGCTCGACAAATGTCGAGCTTTTTTGTTTTATATCGATTTCTATTATCTCTTCTAGGAACGGTCTTTTGACCACTTTTGCAAGATATTTACAATTGAATCTAAGCTAAAAGGCTTGCTCAAGTAATCATTCATTCCTGCGTCTTCAATATCTTTTTGACATTCATCGATTGAATTAGCTGTCATAGCAATGATCACTGGCTGTTGTGACTGTAGTTCTCTAATTTTGAGAGATGCTTCGTATCCATCCATTTCTGGCATTTGGACATCCATAAAAATTACATCAAAGAATTTCTCCTGAATCATCAATAGCGCTTCAAGTCCATTATTGACCATTTGAGGTTGATAACCTAACTTGTTCAAAACTTTACCAATCAAGTATTGATTCATAGGGTTGTCCTCAGCCACAAGGATATTTAATGGATACTGTTGTGCAAAATCCGAAAATAATTTTCTCTGATGAGTGATATTAGCTACTTCTTGAGCTTTCTCAGTCTTCTTCAAGATCATCAGAAGGGTTTTACTCAGTAAATGCTGTTTTACAGGCTTAGTGAGTACCGCAGCAAATAAATCCTTATGATTTTTATGTGTATCATCGGTAACAGAGGTTAATAAGATAATTGGCAGATTTTTTCTTTGCTCACGAATATTTTGGGCAAGCATGATGCCATCCATCCCAGGCATTTGGCGGTCGGTGATAATTGCATCAAAAATTAGAGTTTCATCGGCTAACAATGTCAAAGCTTGAGCTGCTCTTTCCACTAAAACAACCTCCAATCCCCACGAGCTCAATTGTTGCTTAAGAATTTTAAGATTGGTTTGATTATCATCAATAACCAATATTCGTTTATTATCAAAACTTACTTCATGAAGCAAGCGATACGATTGGATAGGTTCTTTACTAATTTTTGAGTGAATCGTAAAATGGAAGTTACTACCCTCCCCTTCTTTACTTTCTACACCAATCACCCCACCCATCAATCGAATAAGTTTTTCGCTGATGACAAGCCCCAAACCAGTTCCACCGTACTTGCGTGTTGTAGAAGAATCAACTTGCGAAAATGCGCGGAATAAACGTGAAAGTTTATCTTCTGGAATTCCGATACCCGTATCTATTACTTCAAATAATAAATCTACATATTCTTCATGCTGTTGTTGAAGCTGAACTCTAACCAAAATTTCCCCCTTTGAGGTAAATTTAATAGCATTACCCACCAAATTAAGTAGTACTTGACGCAAACGTTGCTCATCGCCCACAATCTGCTGTGGTACATTGTAGGCAATTTCATACATCAAGTCCAAACGCGCTTCAGAAGCCTTTGAGGCAAACACGTCTAGCATTTCTTCTACACAAGCTCTCACATCAAAGATGCGCTCTTCCAGCTCCATATTTCCAGATTCAATTTTAGAAAAATCTAGAATATCATTAATAACTGACAGTAAGTCTTCACCACATTGCTTGATGGTTCTAACATAACCAATTTGTTCCTCCGACAAATCGGTTTCATATAGCAAGCCAGTCATACCTATTACACCATTCATAGGCGTCCGAATTTCATGGCTCATAGTAGCCAAGAAAATACTTTTGGCTTTATTGGCTTTTTCTGCCTCCAAACGGGCTTTATGTTCTTCATCTGTGACCTTTTGTAATTGTATCGTTCTTTCTACAACCTCTTTTTCTAGGCGCTCGTTTTGGTTTTGAATTGTTCGCACTCGTAGCCAATACACCAAAAGTATAATGCCTATTCCCAAAACAAATACCAAGACTTTAAACCACCATGTCATCCAAAATGGCGGAAGGATAACTATCTCAAGGGTTACCCCCTCAGCATTCCAAATTCCATCATTGTTAGAGGCTTTCACCTTAAACCAATAGGTACCAGGATTTAGGTTGGTATAGGTTGCGCTACGGTTACTCCCAACATGATTCCATTTTTTGTCAAAACCTTCAAGCTTATAAGCATATTGGTTTTTTCAGGAATGGTAAAATTCAAGGCTGCAAATGCTAAGGTAAATACCGATTGGTCATAATTTAGGACGATTTTTTTAGCTGAATTGATATGCGTTGGAAAATTGGGATTAGAAAACCCTGTTGTTATCGGCGTATTAAAAATTGAAAGATTAGTGATATATACAGGAGGGACAAAGGTATTATCCTTGATACTGTCAGGATAAAAGCTATTAAAGCCATTTGGACCACCAAAATATATTTCCCCATCTTGAGTCATGAATGAAGCACGTGCTTTGAATTCATTGCTCTGTAATCCATCAGCCAAGGAATAGTTTCGAACGTCGTTTTCATAATAGTTAAACCTCGTTAATCCTTTATTAGAACTAATCCAAAGGTTTCCTTTTTTATCAATTACTATACTTTTAATGGCATTATTGGCGAATCCATCTGTTTCCGAATACCTTTTAAATTTCCCCGTTTTAATATTCAATAAATTCAAGCCTCCACTTGTACCTACCCAAAGGTAACCCTTGGGTCCATCAGCAAAGCACGTGATATAATCGTTAGAAATACTTTGTGGGTCGCTTACCTGATGAATATATCGAGCAAATGATTTTGAATGAGGAAGGTATCTTGCGGCACCAGTTTCGGTTCCAATCCAAGTACGTCCATCTCGATCTACAAAAACTATGTTAATATTATTATTGGGAATAGAGTTGGCGTTATTAGGTTCATGTTTGAATGCCGTTACTTCATGCGTCTGTCCATTCATGAAGCACAAGCCTCCATTCCAAGTACCAATCCAAAAATTTTGCTGATGATCTCTAACAACCGAATTTACACTCCAGGAACTGATTCGAGATTTTGGGTCGGGTGTATCAATCGAGTAATTCTCAAATGTTTTGGTTTGGATGTTATACGTACCAAAACCTCCTCTATGATAGCCCAAGGCCAACATAGAAGAATTAAAATAATCCACTGCAATCACATAATCTGTTTTGGGGCTATTGGGATTGGAAGGGTTATTTTTGATAAAATCAAAAGTTTGGGTTTTACGGTTAAAATAATTGATTCCTCCTCCGTCGGTTCCAATCCATATTTGGTCTTTCCCATCGCCTGTAATCGACAAGACGAAATTGTTGTTTAGGCTATTGCTTCCAATTTGATTTTTGTAGCTTTTAAATTTTCTACCAAATTTGGGCAAGAAGTTTACACCACCCGACCACGTACCTACCCACATGTTCCCAATATCATCACGATAAATGCTATATACTGAGTTATTGCTTAGGCTATTTGGGTCGTTTGCATCAAATTTATAGGTTGTAAATTGAAAATTGGGGAGCTTCAATACACTCAATCCACCATTTTCCGTTCCAATCCAAATGTTATTTTTTTCATCTTCTTGAAGACATAGAAGGTCATTATGAGCTAAACTGTTAGGGTTATCGGCATTATGCAGAAAAGACCTAAAATCATCAGAAGTTTCGTTGTACAAATTCAGTCCTCCACCTCTAGTGCCAATCCACATACGATTATGGCTATCTTTTAATACACTTGTGACCCAATTGTTGGACAACGAGTGTTGATTACCATCTTGGTGATAATAGTTTCGAAAGCGTTTGTTGGTAGGATTAAATAATGATAGTCCATTTTTACACCCAATCCATAAGTTTCCCTTAGCGTCTTCCGCTATTCGGTACACATAATTATCAGCTAGAGAATTAGACTGATTATCTCGATGCTTAAAAACACTAAAGTTATTCTTTGATCCATTAAATAAATAAAGCCCATCAACAGTTCCCAGCCAAAGATGTTGCTTGGAGTCGATAAATAAATCCCTAATTTTTAAGTCGGGTAGCTTTGTTGTATGGTGGGTAAAAACTTCGGTGGTTTTATCAAACTTATCAAGACCTCTTCCTGTAGCTACCCAAAGATATCCCTGCGAATCCTCTACGATATCAAAGATATTATTATCAGAAAGCGAATTGGTGTCGTTGGTATAATGTTTATAGATGGTAAAAGTATACCCGTCAAATTTGTTAAGACCCTCTTGTGTAGCAAACCACATAAAGCCCTGTTTGTCTTTCAAAATAGCGCCAACCTGACTTTGAGAAAGTCCTTGATTGGTACTATAATGAATAAAGTACGGCTTGATTGCTTGAGCAATAGAATCATTGCTCAATGATAGCCACAAGACCAACATACAAATTACACGAATCATAGTTGAATAGGACAGGGAAGCAATAGTAAAACTCCCCTCAAATTAGATTGATGGTTTATTTTGGCAAGTATAATTACAGCCTTTTATGATTTTCTAAAATGGATTTCTATGTTTAAGACAAGGACTTAGAGACTAAATTATTATAAATGCAATTCAAAATAATTTTCTTATTGAAAGAGTTCTTAGGCAGGATATTAAAAAATATAAAATTTTCTTACTCAAAGGTAAAAAAAAATAGTGATTCTTAAAACATACTTCACTTTTTTTGGGTTCTTGATGCAAACACAAAAAATTTAAACAACACTTTCTACTTTTATCAAAAATGTGCCACACTTATCAAAGTATAACAAATATATAACACAACTTATAATAGCATTTATTTAAAATATTGAATTTCAGCGTTTTACAATAAAACTAATTGTACAAAAACAGAAATATTTAGTTATACACACTTAATTATAAATTATTTTACCAACCCGATATTCCACGCACATCATAAATTTTCCCCTTATTTCAGGAAAATTCTTTTATTTTTTTCTTGCATTGTTCGTTTATAGATACTATATTTGTTCAAGTCAGCTTCAAGTAGTCACAATTTTATAAACAAGTAAGCTTGTAATACCTAGTCACTAGATAAACCGTCCTTTTAGTTAAGTATTACAATGTTCTATAGCATTTGGAAAGTGCATTATTAATTTAAAGCAAGAAGCATAATTAAGTAATACTTTTAAATGAGCAAGATAAAGTACTACCACTAATTATCTCGTCTTTTCCAAATTCCCTTTTTTTACGAAAAATTAATCTTTTTTTTACTTATAGTCGTATATATGATTATGGTATATCGATGATGGGTGTTTTTTGCCCAGCGACCAAATAGTCAATTCCAAATACGTATTTTCTAAAAGCAATAAGCAAATACAACAATCTTATTAACATTATTTCCACACTATATTTATCGCAACACATTAAAAGATTATAATTATGAACAATTTCCTTACTTTGTTAAAAAAGCAGTTGCTAATGCGGTGGTTAGCAACTCATTAATGGCTCTTGCTGCCCTTGTTCTATTATCAAATCGTGTTTTTGCTCAATCAGAAAATGTTAAGTTGGATTATTTCAGCTTGGCGCTAGCCAATCAGGATGAAAAGCCTAAAGCAATGTTCTTTTTTCAAGAAGTTTTAGGTGCAAACTTGATGACAAACAATGATCAAAACATTTATGAATTCGAATTGCCGAACTCTCCCGTTATCAGAGTATTCAAAAAAGAAAAACCAGAACCTAATGCTACTTGTAACTATAACAAAAGCGTAGAAAACTGGGGCACATGTATCAATAGCTATGGCTTGGCTTGGATTGTGGTTGCTACTTCTGATTTGAAAAGAACGGCAAAAGAATTGAAAGCCGCTGGATATCCAACCAAATTCAGTAAATCAATGCTTCCTGACGAACCTACTACTGAAGTATTGATCACTTCGCCTTTCAACAATCAGTTATTTTTGTTTGTTCAACGCGAAGATGTGAGCGCTTCAGCTTGTAAAATTGAAAACATCCACTTGGTGGTGGAAAATTTGAAAAAATCAATCGGTTTTTATTCTGATACCATGGGCGCTTCTGACATCGAGTACGTAAGTGACGTGTGTGCCAAAGTGCAAATCGGTGGACAAAACTTTATTCTTGCAGAGCCAGAGGGTTTGTTGTTGGAGCCTTCGCAATTCGAAGGGAATACGTCTAACGAAGCTAGTGTGATAAAAGAACATTTCGGATTCTTATTCAACGACTTCGAGCAAGGTATTTATGCAATCAATGGTAAAGGATATTATTTCAAAAATATGCCACAACCACAGTATCGTGACAACAAACACAGTCATTTTTCAAATGGTCAAATCTTAAGCCCTGATGGTTTAGTCATTGATTTGGGTGATATGGCTGTCAGCAGATATTCAAGACAATAATTAACTTTTCTCGAAATTTCTTACAAACAACATTATATTCCTTACTTACTCTTAAATATATCTATTTTGTAATCGTTAAAATTTAAGGTAGTCTTCCATCGAAGGCTACCTTTTTATTTGCTATTTTGTGCAGGTAAAGCTTAGATTCAATAGAGAATACTAATTTTGTAAACTTAAATCAACTTGTATCGTCAATATGAAACTAAGAGCATATATATTGTTTTTGTTAATCCTTGGAGCCTGCCAATTACTTACAGGCTGTATTTGGGCAAGAAGATGCCCTGAAAAAACATGTAGAGTCAGTACTGAACATCGACATGAAGGAGGCAATTTTCGTCCTCGTGCTGCATTTTCTTGGGTTACTACCAAAAAACACTGGCCTTGGAGTAGATTGGGCGGAGGGAAAAAATACAATGGTAAAAAAGACAAGAAGACAGGGAAAAAGAAATTCAAGTATTTATTACCTGGCGAAAGAGTTGATTTTGACAAAAAGAATTAGCGCATAATACAGACAGGCATACCGAGGAACTTGATTGAGCTAAGATTATGTTTTATCACAAAACTACCAAAGCATAGCCTCAACGGCTCCATGCTTACACTATTTACTTATCTGAAAATTTATGAATTTAATAAAAGTTGCAGCTGGGGTGGTTAACCAAACTCCTTTGGCATGGGAAAGCAATAAAAGAAATATAATTGGCTGTATCGAAGAAGCCAAAAGTCAAGAGATTTCAATCTTATGTTTGCCCGAGCTATGTATTACGGGCTATGGTTGCGAGGATATGTTTTATGCCTCTGGTACCTGCGAGACTGCCCTCGAAATGCTTCAAGATATCGTTGAAGTAACCTCTGGCATTATCGTATCAGTGGGATTACCTATCCTTATCAACAACCGTGTGTATAATGCCGCATGTTTGATTGCTAATAAACAAATTCGTGGTTTTGCTTGTAAGAAGAATTTAGCTAACAACGGTCTACATTACGAAACGCGTTGGTTTCAGCCTTGGCCCGATAATCAGCGTACAGAGCTTGCTATCGGAGAATTTAGTTATCCTGTTGGAGATTTAATTTTTGAGGCTGGTGGCGTAAAAATAGGATTTGAAATATGTGAAGATGCTTGGATTGCGAACCGTCCTGGTCGCTCTCTTTATTTGCAAGGAGTAGATATTATTCTAAATCCTACAGCTTCGCACTTTGCCTTTTTCAAAACGCAAACTCGTGAACGCCTTGTTCAAGATGGTTCAAGAGCCTTTGGCGTTGCTTATATCTACGCCAATCTGTTAGGTAATGAGGCTGGTCGTGCGATATTCGATGGCGATGCAATGGTAGCACAAGCAGGTGAAATGTTAGTTTCGGGTACTCGCTTTAGCTATCGTGATTTTTATTTGACGCCAGCAGTGATTGACCTTGATAAAGTTCGCTTAGAGCAAGTTCAAAATCGCTTAACTTTTTCGGGAACTTCCCAAAAAGTACCTTTCCTATACGACTTCCCTCCTATCAAACCAATCAAACAACGTTTTGAATTGGAGCATTGGGAGGCAAAGGGTTTTCAGAAAGAGGAAGAATTTGCACGAGCTATTGCCTTAGCATTATTTGACTATCTTCGCAAATCTCGTTCTTCGGGTTGGGTAATATCACTTTCGGGCGGGGCAGACTCTTCGGCCATTACAGGTCTGTGTTATTTGGCGATTGAACTAGGAGTTGCTGAACTAGGACTAGAAGGCTTCAAACAAAAATTGGGACATATCAAGAAAATCCAAGATTGTCAAAGTGTTCAAGAATTATCGAAGGCCTTGATAACCAATATTTATCAAGGAACAGAAAATAGCTCAAATGATACACGCTTTTCAGCAAGTTCACTGGCAGAATCACTCAATACGACCTTTTACGATATCAATATCAATGGTTTGGTAGAAACCTATAAAGATTTGATTCAAGGGGCTATCGGGAGAAACCTTTCATGGGAAACGGATGATTTGGCACTTCAAAATATTCAAGCGAGGGTACGTGCCCCAAGTGCTTGGCTTTTGGCAAACATCAATAACGCCTTGTTATTAGCTACCTCAAACCGCTCGGAAGCAGCTGTAGGATATGCCACTATGGATGGCGACACTTCTGGTTCTATTTCGCCAATTGCTGGTATTGACAAGCATTTCTTGCGTCATTGGCTACGTTGGTTGGAACATACAGGACTGGACGGACAGGTAAAACTTCCAGGCTTGAATGCTATGAACAATCTGCAACCAACCGCAGAGCTTCGTCCTCTAGAGGCCAAACAAATCGACGAAGAAGATTTGATGCCTTATGACCTATTGAATGCCATAGAAACAGCAGCATTTAGAGATAAAAAATCACCCAAAGATTGTCTTGAGTTGATGGAGCTGGAATTTGAAGGTATTTACAGCAAAGAAAAATTGGTCATGAGTATTGACCGTTTTTTCCGCTTGTGGAGTCGTAACCAATGGAAACGCGAGCGTTATGCACCAAGCTTCCATGTTGACGACCGCAATCTCGACCCTCGCAGTTGGTTGAGATTCCCGATCTTATCGGGTGGCTTTGAAAAAGAATTAGCCGATATGCACGACTATGCCAACGATTCGAAAGGCAAACAAAGAAGAAGTCGTATTGGATTCTAAAAATTTGACAAGGAGGAGAATTTAAAACAAAGTCTCCTCCTTGTCTTTTTAGAAATACCAAAATCCATAAAATAATATGTACTTTTGAGAAAAGATTTTAACCTTATTCTCATTATTTCTTAAGCTTTTTGACAGAAAGTTTCTGTCATATACTTTATGCTTTTAGCAATTGATATAGGCAATACAGATATTGTTTTTGGTGTAAACGATGACCAGCAATGGATTCACCAGTTTCGCATAAGTTCTTCTTTTTCGCAACGTTCTCAAGATTATGAGGCACAACTTCGTCTGCTTTTTTTAGAAAATTCGCTCAAACTTAGCGATATCCATCAGATTATTGTTAGCTGTGTTGTACCTGATTTACGAGCCGTCATCAAAGATATGTCGGTTACCATGTTTGGTATTCAACCCATGATGGTCGGTCCAGAAATGTATGATAAGCTCAATATGGAAATTTTGAGTCCTTACGAAATAGGCACCGATTTGGTTTGTAACGCAACATATGCCTATTATACCTACCAACAAACCTGCTTGGTTGTCGATTTTGGAACAGCACTTACCTTTACCGTAGTATCGGGCGAAGGTAAAATTTTGGGTGTTTCAATTGCACCAGGCCTCAAAACAGCCGTAAAATCTTTGTTTTCTAATACCGCACAATTGCCCGAAGTACCTCTTTCTATGCCCGAATCAGCCATCGGGACAAATACCGTTCATGCCATTCAAGCAGGGATTTTGTGGGGATATGTCGGAATGGTCAAAGAAATGATTTACCAAATCAAACTAGAAGTTGGACAAGAGTGTAAAGTCTTGGCTACTGGGGGGCTTTCCTCTATCCTTACCCCACTACGTTCGGAATTTGATGAAGTAGATAAAACCCTTACCCTAAATGGTTTAAAGATTATTGCTTCTTTATAATAGATTGCTTCAGGATGTACTCCTATAGGCATCCTGAAGTAAAAACTTCTACTAATTACTACGAGTACACTTACCATCTTCATAAAATCCTTTCGATTTACTTCTCATAATCAACCACTTATCATAATTCATCTATCTCAATAAACTTTTTTTACAATTTTTGTATCGTCATCTGCAACCTTTGATTGCCCTTCTGCATCCTATCTACAAATTCTCTCACAAGTCATTTTTTTCTTCCAAATGCTTTCTTGGCTTAATTTACCATTTATCATTTGGAGAAGCCAATCAGGTAGTTTGCATTGCAAAGTAGCTTGCATAGCAATTAACTTTGAATCAAATCTCAAGGAGAGATATAAACATTCACATTACCTCAAGTGCCTCTAAACCTATTTGAGACACGATACAATGATAAAACACTTCAAAAGATGAAACGATTTATACTTTCGGCAATCATTACTTGTGGATTAAGCTATGCGGGAATGGCACAAGTAAAAGGAAAAATTTCTGGCTCGGTTAGCGACAACCAACATAAAATTGTAGAATTCCCAACAGCAACTTTACTTAAAGCAAAGGATAGTACTTTGGTAAAAGGTGCACTGGGCGATGCTAACGGACATTTTGAGTTTGAATCCGTAAATGCGGGTGAATATCTTGTAAGTGTGACGCAAATGGGATACAAGAAGTTTTTTACCCCAAAAATCATTATCTCAGATGGCAATACAAATGTCAACTTGGCAAGTATTGTATTGGTAGAAGAAAGTAAACAGCTTAGTGAGGTTACGGTGTCGGCACAAAAACCATTTATCGAACGTCAGGTTGATAAAACTGTAGTCAATGTCGAAAACAGCATCATGGCGGCGGGTTCAACGGCCTTAGAGGTATTAGAACGTTCTCCAAATGTAATGATTGATAAAGATGGAAACATTAGTTTGAAAGGCAAACAAGGTGTACGAGTTATGATTGACGGTAAAATTTCTTATTTATCAGGTCAAGATTTAGCAAACTTTTTGCGTAACCTTTCGGCTGAGCAATTGGCTCAAATCGAAATTATGACTAACCCTTCATCAAAATATGATGCAGCAGGTACGGCAGGTATTATCAATATTAAGTTGAAGAAAAATGTCAATATGGGCTTGAACGGTTCAGCCAACGTAGGTATTGGTCACGGTAAATATCTTCGTGAAAATGCTGGCATCAACCTTAACTATCGTAATGGCAAGGTAAATGCGTATGGCAACTATAGCTGGAACGAACGTCGTCAGGAAAATACGAATGATATTTACCGTTATTTCAGAGCACAAAACGAAATGTATCATGCCGACGGTAGAAGAAAGAGCTTTAGTTATAATCACTCTTTAAAAGCAGGTGTAGATTATTTTATTTCTGACAAAACAACCATTGGTATCTTGGTCAATGGCTCATCGGGAAGTTGGGGCGCAGACTCAGCTTTGACGGTAACAACCAAGTATGTCAACAATAAGCTTACGCAGACCATTCCTACGGCAAATAATGTATCGCAACCTTGGAAGAATATCTCTACTAATTTAAACTTAAAACATACTTACGATTCTACTGGTAGAGAGTTGACGGTCGATTTGGACTATGCCTACTATGACAATCGTTCAAGCAATGACTATATTACACAGTACTTTAATGGGAATGATTTGACAAGCAAATTTCGTTCTGACTCTACTTTGGTAAATAAAAGTCTTTCAGGTATCAACCAATATTCGTTAAAAGTAGATTACACCTTACCAGTTTCGAAAGTTACTAAATGGGGAATGGGAGTAAAAGCTAGTTATGTGATTACGGATAACGATTTGAAGTTTTACGAAAATTTAGAAGGCGGTGGTTTGAATTTGTTGAAAAGAAATAGCAATCAGTTTGTGTACAAAGAAAACATCAATGCTGCTTATTTAAACTATCAAACCAAATGGAATAAGTTTAGTGCACAATTAGGTTTACGTGCGGAATGGACGATTGCAGATGGCAAATCTACGAGTTATGAAACCTTAAAAGATTCAACTTTTACACGTGATTATTTGAAATTGTTTCCAAGTGCATTTGTGCAATACGAAGCCAATAAGAACCATACATTAGGCGTAACCTACAGTCGTCGTATCGACCGCCCAGGCTATGACCAATTAAATCCATTTGTCTTTTTCTTAGACCCATATACTTATCAAGTTGGAAACCCTTATTTGCGTCCACAATTGACCAATTCATTTGAACTGACACACTCGTACAAGGGTATTATTTCAACAACGGTAAATTACAGTCATACATCTGATTTTATGTCAGAAATCTTGAAACAAAATGATGCGACTCGAGCTACTTACCAAACGGTAGACAACTTAGCACAACAAGATAACTTCGGTGTGACGATTTCGGCTCCAGTGCCAATTACAAAATGGTGGATGAGTGTGAATGAATTTAACTTGAATTACACAAAAGTTCAAGGAGCTATTCAAAATATCAATGTGGTTCCGTCGGCAACCAACTATTATTTCAACTCGAATAATACATTTAGCTTAGGTAAAGATTACAAACTTGAATTAGGAGGCTGGTACGTTTCTGGTGGTTTGTGGAGTATTTTCAAAATCAACTCGCAAGGTGCAATAAACTTCGGTATCCAGAAAACATTGCTTGACAAAAAGGCTACTTTGAAATTGAACGTTCAAGATATTTTCTTTACCAACAAAGCTACAGCAACGACACAATATGGCTCGGTTGATATTATTTCAAGCAATACATGGGACAGTCGTCAGGTACGTTTGACATTTAGTTATCGTTTTGGAAACTCAAAAGTGTCAGCTGCTCGCAACCGCTCAACAGGCTTAGACGAAGAAAAAAGTCGTGTGAAGAATGGCGGAAACTAATAAAGTACAAAGTTGCGAATGAGTAGTGTAAAGTGAAATTAAGTTAGTGGGCAAAATAAAATTTAAGATTGTACTTGAGGCTTTCAGGTAACGACTTTCGGCGGTGGGCTTTAGGAAAAATGGATGTCTGTGGTCGTTATTAACATTCTAACACTCTTTGCCTTGTGCCTATTGCCTTGTCCCTATGATATAAGCAAAAAAGACTTGAGATTGGAGAGGTTACTTTCCGTTCTCAAGTCATTTACTTATCAAGAGGTTGCCGAGTTGCTTTTGTTTTTTCATAGATACTTTTTGCTAGCTTACGCGGTACATCGTCGCGCTCTGGTTACGAAGCATAAAAGCTAAAACAGCTTTCCAGAACGATTTGCGACTATTCTTTTCAGATTCTGCACTACTTTTTGTAGTTTTTGAAGCTGCGGCATTTTGTGATTCCTTCACAATTAAGTCTGCCAATAACAAGTTGTATTTCATAATGAATATATTTGAGTGAAGAGTGTCTTCCAATCAATCTTGGAAGGTTGCAAAAGATAACACGAATGCAATTTTCTGTAAATCAAAAAATTACGCAACATTTACCACTCCTTAACTAAACCAGTGTTATCTCGTTTGGTATTATGACACAAAGTTAAAGCATTAAGTTTCAAAGAACCTAAAATATATAACTTTTCGAATACAAGTTCTTTATTTACTACAATTTTATTGAATTTTACCAAGAAAACACACTTCAAATAAGTCAATAATATCTTTTATTTCCACAAAATCAAAAATGGCTATCGAAACAAAATTCGATAGCCATCTGTATAAATTTCAGAAAAAGAATGTCTATAAAGCAGTTTATCCAACAATAGTTAACCCTGATTTCAAATTCTTCAGGTCATTGTCAAGAGAAAGTTATTCAGGCTGAATGCCTATGATGGTAGTAAATCGACCAGTATTACCCTTTTCTTTTCGGAAAGAATAATAATCGTCATTATTTAAAATCGTAGAATACGGAGAAACCTGAATGTTTTCGATCGGAACACCACAGTCTAACAGTTGTGCAAGATTGGCCTTTTTTAGATCAATCAAATACTTTTGTCGTTCTTCGTCAAACCGTTTAAAAGCTGGTTTAAACTCGTCTGCAACTTCGATACCAACTTCAAAGTTTTTTTCATCGATACAAGTACCTACATAGGCAAAACAGTTTTCGGGTCTTGTCCCAAACTCTTCTTGCATTTTTTGAAGTGCCTTTGCAGTGATTTGTCTGACTGTACCGCGCCAACCAGCATGTACCGCACCTACTGCCTGTTTGACAGGATCATAAATCAAAATTGGTGTACAATCGGCTACTGTTACACTCAAAAAAACACCCTTTCTGTTTGAAACCAATGCATCATACCCTTGAAATGTTTTGCCTCTAGTCGCCACAACCACCTCATCGCTGTGGGTTTGTCGAGAATGTGCTACTCTACGTTCTCCAATTCCTAAGGCATCATACAAAATTCTGCGGTTTTGAATAATTGTTTCTTTTTTGTCACCACTATACAAGCCCAAATTGAGCGAAGTATAAGGTTTTTCGCTTATGCCACCATGCCTGGTGGTTTCTGCAGCAACTAAATTTGTAAATTGCTCAAAAATTTCAGGTCGTCTGAACATGTTTTATAAGTTTAAATTTTTCCCGCTACAAAGTTATAAGAATATCGAGTGTACATTTCAACCTTTCAATAAATGATATTTATAAGACAAAAAAGAGGGATAATTGCAATATTAGTGGCGCTAACTATGAGCAGTTTATGGCTATTCAGAGGCTACCTCTTTCCACAAAATATGCCTAAGGCTGGAATCGCGCTCTCCTTTGATGACCGATTCATCAAAGAATGGTACTTATTACGCCCTCTATTTAGGAAATATAATGCGCATGTGACCTTTTATTTGACTCAGCCTGATAGCCTTAGCGCTGAAGAATGGAATATGTTAGGTGCGTTATCCAAGGATGGGCATGAAATTGCTTGTCATGGTGCAATACATACCCAATCTATACCTTTTGTGTGGCACAATTCAATAAAAGAGTATTTTAAGGTCGAAATATTTCCTGCCTTAAATACCATGAAAAAGCATGGCTACACTCCAACAACATTTGCTCATCCGGGAGGCTCGCAGTTTTGGTGGCTCGACCAAAAACTCTACCAATATTTCAATTTATTACGAGATGTTTCTCTCAAAAAAAGAAAGCTTGGCAATTGGGTATTTGAGCGAAAGATTGATGAGATTAATGAAATTTATTTTAGACCTAATCAATCCAAAAGCGTAAGCGCCCTAATGATTGATATCGGCAATGAACTCTCAGAAAAAGAGATACTAGAAGTATTAAAAAAGGCAAAGAGTACCCAAAGTGCTGTTATGCTTTTTGGACATAAACCGCTATTTCAGTCTGCGAAGACAGGACAAGAATATGGATTTGAAGTCGAATTTTTGACGTATATTTTGTCAGAAAGTGCTAAATTAGGTCTGAAAACCTATACAATGGCTGAATTAAGCCAATTCAATAAACCGTAATTACAATTCAATCCACAAGTGTTTGGCTTCGTCTTACACACAAACATTACCTTTATTCATGAAAAAAAATACTCCTTCATCACAACACTATTGCTGTCGGCAACGCTTAGTCAGGCACAAACTGCGGACTCGGTTGTCGTTAAAAAATTATATGATGCGACTCTTTCTCACGGACAGTCTTACGAGTGGCTTCGTCAACTTACTACGCAAATTGGTGGTCGTTTGGCAGGTTCTGCCAATGCTGCCAAAGCTGTACAATGGGGCAAAAGTGTACTCGAACAGACTGGAGCTGACCGTGTATTCTTACAAGATGTGATGGTTCCTCATTGGGAACGCGGTGCAAAAGAAGAGGCCTATATCGTTGTCGGCAAACAAAAAATCACAGTTCCATTATTGGCATTAGGAGGTTCAATTGCAACACCTAAAAAAGGGATTCAAGCTGAAGTAATCGAAGTTCAGAACTTTCAAGAATTACGTGCTTTAGGAAAAGAAAAGTGCGAAGGAAAAATCATTTTCTTCAATCGCCCAATGGATCCTACTAAAATTAACACGTTTGAAGCCTACGGTGGTGCAGGCGACCAACGTCGCAGTGGAGCTAATGAAGCCAGTAAAGTTGGCGCTATCGGTGTAATTATACGTTCATTGAGTAATACATTGAACGACTACCCTCATACAGGCTCGATGCAGTACGCTACAGGTGTTCCATTGATTCCAGCTGGAGCTATTTCAACGAATGCGGCTGAGTTGCTTAGCAAAACCTTGAAGGAAAATCCTAAGACACAGTTTTTCTTCAAACAAAACTGTGAGACTTTGGACGATGCCCCTTCTCATAATGTAGTAGCTGAGATTAAAGGCTCTGAAAAGCCAGATGAATATATCGTAGTGGGTGGTCACTTAGACTCTTGGGATGTTGCACAAGGCGCACACGACGATGGTACAGGTATTGCTCAGTCGATGGAAGTGCTACGATTGTTCAAAGAACTAGGTATCAGACCTAAGCGCACTATCCGTATTGTTCTTTTTATGAATGAAGAAAATGGTAACCGTGGTGGTATCAAATACGCAGAGTTAGCAAAGCAAAATAACGAAAAACATATCTTCGCCTTGGAATCCGACAGTGGTGGTTTTACACCAAAAGGCTTTGGTATTCAAGGAGCGGCAGCTTCTGTTCTAGAAAAAATCCAAGGATATAAATCTTTGTTTGCTCCATACGGTTTACACGAAATCGAGCGTGGTAGCGGAGGTGTCGACATCGGCCCATTGGGTCCACAAGGAACAGTCTTGATTGGTTTCAAACCAGATTCTCAGCGTTATTTCGAGTATCACCATGCTTCAAATGACAAGTTTGATACGGTAAACCAACGTGAATTAGAACTTGGTGCAGCTTCAATGGCTTCATTAATTTACTTGTTAGATAAATACGGTTTGTAAGAAATACCTTTTGTGGGTGCTGGATTCCGTATGCTAGTGCTGGATTCCTTGTGCTGGTGCTGGATTCCTATCCAGCACCCACTTTTTCCAAGGATTCCAATCCTTGGTTATTCTAATAAAATAACATCTATTACGGTTTGTTCCTTCGTATAATAATTCCTTGCCGAACTATACCGCCAATCTTCAGGCCTATCTACAAAGCCAGCCTTCACAGGATTTTGATGTATATAATCCAATTTCTGCATTATCACATCATAAGAATTCAGCCAAACAGGATGATTATCATGTTGCCAAAACTGGTACTTTTCATTCCCTGCTGTCCGTTTTCCAGACCACTCGAAAAGCCTTAACATCCATTTTTTTCTTGATTCAAAGGGATTGTTTTCAATCGCTGAGAGAATACGTTTTGCGGTAAATTGCTTTAATTCTCGTAAAATTTTATCCATAGGTATTCCTCTCGTTCCGATAATAGCATGAAAATGATTGGTCATCAAGCAATAGGCATAAATGTCAAGGTCTTTTTCCTTGACACAAAAAGATAGACCTTCCATCAAGATATTGCTGTATTCCTCTCTGGTAAATACATCTACCCAAAAAACTGTTGCCGTGCTGATAAAATATAGACTCGATTGGTCTATAAACTTGTATTTTCTAGACATAGAAATTTTTGATTTGTTGTAAAACTATTTTTTAAGTTTTAGGATAGAATCCTTAGAAAAAATAGGTGCTGGATAGGAATCCAGCACCAGCGTAGGGACATATATTTTCTAATGCGCTTCTAGCCAGTTTTGACCAACGCCCATGCCTGTTTCCATTTTTACTGGAAAATCTATGGCATGAATCATTAAGTCATTTACTCGTTCTTTTAGTAAATCCAACTCATCGCGATGAGCATCGAATACTAATTCGTCATGCACTGTCAAAATCATGCGAGAACGAAGTTTTTCTTTTTTGATAAAGTCATTCACTTTAATCATCGCCACTTTAATCATATCTGCTGCCGAACCTTGAATTGGCGCATTGATGGCATTTCGTTCTGCAAAACCTCTTTCGACCATATTCTGAGCATTGATGTCTCTCAAATATCTTCTACGACCAAGAATCGTCTCACAATAACCTGTATCTCTAGCCTTAATTACAGCTGAATCCATATACTGTTTTATGGCTGGAAACTCTCTCCAGTAACTATCAATAATTTCTTTAGCCTCAGTTCTTGAAATTGCAATTTGTTGTGATAAGCCAAATGCCGAAACGCCATAGATAATACCAAAGTTTACCGTTTTGGCCTTACGACGCATATCAGTAGTTACCTCATCCAAACTTACATTAAAGACCTTTGCTGCCGTAGTTGCGTGAATATCTCGACCTTGATTAAAAGCTTCAATCATAGATTCGTCTTGTGCAAAAGCCGCCATGATACGCAATTCTATCTGAGAATAATCGGCTGATAAAATCAAAAATTCTTCATTTCTAGGAATAAATGCTTTGCGAATCTCACGACCACGAGGCGTACGAATTGGAATATTTTGCAAGTTTGGATTGGTACTTGACAAACGACCCGTAACCGCCACAGCTTGATTGAAAGACGTATGTATTCGCCCAGTGCTTGGAGAAACCAGCAGAGGCAAAGCGTCTACATAAGTGGACTTGAGTTTTTGTAATTCTCTAAAATCTAGAATCTTTTTTGCAATCTCGTGTTCTGATTCAAGTTTAGACAAAATCTCCTCCCCTGTCATATACTGACCAGTTTTGGTCTTTTTAGCCTTAGGATCTAGTTTGAGTTTTTCGAAAAGAATCTCTCCTAATTGTTTGGGTGAACCAATATTAAACTCTACCCCTGCCAATTCGAAAACTCTATCTTGGACAATACGCATATCTGTTTCCAGCTCTTTTGACATATTACCCAAAAACTCGGTATCAATACGTACACCTTCCATTTCGATATCAGCCAAAACCTGTGTCAAAGGCATTTCTACCTCTTCAAACAATTTGACTGCGCCAGCATTTTCAGCTAAAATCGGATGTAGCCTATCTTTGAGTTGCAAAGTAATATCAGCATCCTCCGCTGCGTACTCTTTGATTTTTTCCAATTCTACATCTCGCATATTGCCCTGCTTCGCTCCTTTTTTCCCAATCAATTCCTCAATCGAAACAGGCGTGTAGTTCAAATAATCTTCCGCCAAAATATCCATATTGTGGCGTTTTTCTGGCTCAATCAGATAATGTGCCAACATGGTGTCATACAATTTACCTCTTACAGTCAAACCATATCTTTGCAAAACCATCAAGTCATATTTGATATTTTGGGCAATTTTTTCGATGTTTTCATTTTCCAAAACAGGACGAAACTCATCGACAATCGCTTGTGCCTGCGCTTGATCGGCTGGTACAGGTACATAAAATGCCTCTCCTTTACGATAAGCAAATGCCAATCCTACCAATTCTGCCTCCACAGCATCAACACTGGTCGTCTCTGTATCAAAACAAATAGCCTCTTGTAAACTCAAGAAGTGTACCAAGTTTTGACGTAGCTCTGGGGTATCTACGGCATGGTACTGGTGAATGGTAGAATAGATATTTTGCTTAGATTCGAGCGTAGTTTCTGTAACAGCCAAAGGTTTTTCCGAAACTAATCCTCCGAATAAATCCATCTGACCAGCGGCAGCAGCTTTGGAAGCTTTTGCTGAAACAGTTTCCTCTTTCGCTACAGGTTCTGACTCTTCGCCCAACAGACGTTTGCGTAAAGTTCTAAATTCAAGCTCGTCCAAAAGTGGAGAAAGAACTTCTTTATTTACCTCCGAAATACGTAAAGATTCTTCGTGAAACTCAATCGGTACTTCACACAAAATAGTTGCCAACTCTTTTGACAGTAAGCCCTGTTGAGCAAAGTTGACTACATTTTCTTTCTGCTTACCTTTCAACTTATCTGCATTAGCAATCAAGTTTTCTACGCTTCCAAACTCAGCAATAAGCTTTTGTGCTGTTTTTTCACCAATCCCAGGAATGCCAGGAATGTTATCGACAGCATCGCCCATCAAACCTAAGATATCGATCACCTGAGATACACTTTCGATACCCCATTTGTCACAAACCTCTTGTGGTCCAAGAATCTCAACGCCCTTGCCCATAAAAGCAGGCTTGTACATTTTGATACGTTCCTCTACCAACTGACCGTAGTCTTTGTCGGGAGTCATCATATATATTTCCATATCCTCATGCTCACGAACCGCTTTTTTGACCAATGTACCAATGACATCATCAGCCTCGTAGCCTTCCATCAATAAAATAGGAATGTTCATGGCTTCCAATAAGCGTTTTACATACGGAATCGCAACAGTAATATCTTCAGGTTGCTCTTGACGTTGCGCCTTATATGCCTCAAACTGCACATGGCGAAACGTAGGCGTTGGCGTATCAAAGGCAACACCTAAGTGTGTAGGTTTTTCTTTGGCTAAAATTTCAAGTAAGGTATTAGCAAAACCAAAAACAGCACTAGTATTAAGTCCTTTTGAACTAATACGAGGCGTTTTTTGAAACGCAAAGTGAGCACGATAAATCAATGCCATTGCGTCGAGTAGGAATAATTTTTTCATAAGGTTGGGATTTTATGCACATAAAATTACAGAATCTCAAGTGCATAAAATGAAATAGCTCAAATTCGTTGTGAGAAGTTAATACAAATTTAGGAAGGTAAATCCTACTTTTATCATTTTAAGATAAAGTAACACCCATTCTCCTATCATCTATGCCTTTTCCTCCCAAATACAACATAAATTCACAATCGTTTCGACAGCCTTTTCCATATCTTGCACTGACACCCATTCGTGCTTCCCATGAAAAGCATGTTCGCCTGCAAAGATATTTGGGCAAGGCAAGCCCATAAATGAAAGTCTAGAACCATCTGTCCCACCACGGATACTCATTTGCTTGGCAGGAATACCTGCACGCTCGATAGCTTCCAAGGCATACGCCGTCACATGAGGATATTGATCTAGTATTACCTTCATGTTGCGATATTGTTCATGAATTTCGAATACAGCTTTTGAATTAGGATACCCTTCCAACACTTTCTCCATGATGTTTTTCAAGAAAGCTTCGTGTTCATGAAGTTTTTCCTCTGTAAAATCACGAATGATAAAACTAACCGAAGCCTCTTCAACGGCACCAGAAATACCCACGGGATGAATAAAACCTTCTTTTCCTTCGGTAGTCTCTGGAGAGAGGGTATCTTTGGGTAAACTTGCCACAATTTCTGCAGCGATTTTTAAAGCGCTTTCCATTTTACCTTTAGCAAAACCCGGGTGTTGACTCACCCCTGTGATTTTAATTACCACGCCATCCGCCGAAAATGTTTCATCTTCCAGCGAACCTAATGTTTCGCCATCGATGGTATATCCAAAATCAGCGCCTAGTTTTTCAAGGTCGACTTTGGCAGTTCCACGACCAATTTCCTCATCAGGGGTAAACAAAATTCTAATTTTACCATGTTTAATTTCTGGATGAGTTGTGAGATAATAAGCAGCATCCATAATTTCGGCAACACCAGCTTTGTTGTCAGCTCCCAATAAAGTTTTACCACTTGCGGTAATGATATCGTTACCGATTTGGGTAGGTAAATCAGGATGTTCGGCACAACGAATTATCTGAGAATGATCATCTGGCAAAACCAAATCCTGCCCTTGGTAGTTATAATGAATAATAGGTTTTACATCCTTTCCTGAACAATCTGGGGAGGTATCTACGTGCGAACAGAAGCATATTACAGGCACCGATTTATCGGAAGTAGCTGGTATTGTGGCATATACATAACCAAACTCATCCAGTTCAGCATCGCTGATACCCATGGCGTGAAGTTCGTCGACCAATACTCGACTCAAATCCTTTTGTTTTTCGGTCGAAGGTTGTGCAGATGAATCTGGGTCTGATTGAGTATCAATTTTAACATAACGTAAAAATCGCTCGGTTACGGTATTTTTATATGATTTAAGCATAATTTTGAGTAATGAGTATGGTATTTTGAACAAAAACTATAATAAAACCAATCAAAATGGTCTAATAAAATTCTAATATATTTATTGTATCAGATTGATTTATTTAATTATTTGAAGAATTTTTATGGTTAAAATTATTTATTAAACAAGTTTCAACAAAGGTAATGAAGGTTTCAAATTTCGTGATTATCTTGCAGAAACATTCTTGCGGGAAATATTATGAACAGCCATAGAATTGTACAATTTCTATATGTATCTAAATTTACCAAAGAATCCGATAATGATTGCCATGTAAAAGGCAATTTTCAGTAAATTCGCTTCGTCAAAATAAAAACAAAATTTCAAAAGGTTAAGCCAAATAATATATAGGTTATGTCAGATTTTGCAGAACTATCATTAGGTGACAAACGTATTCAGTTACCTGTTATTACTGGAACTGAAGATGAAAAAGCAATTGATATTGCCAAGCTCCGTGATGAGACAGGTTATATTACAATTGACTCGGGTTACAAAAACACAGGTGCTACGAAAAGTGCGATTACATTCCTCGATGGTGAATTAGGAATTCTCCGTTACAGAGGATATTCAATCGAAGAATTAGCTGAGAAAGCTTCTTTCTTAGAAGTAGCTTACTTGTTGATCTACGGTGAGTTGCCTACTGCAGAACAATACGCAACATTCGAAAATTCGATCAAAATGCATACTATCGTTAATGAAGATATGCGTAAGATTTTTGAAGGCTTCCCGGTAAATGCTCACCCAATGGGCGTTTTATCAGCGATGGTTTGTGCTATGTCGGCTTTCTACACAGGCGATAAATCTGGTTCTGACGAGTTAAACATTATCCGTTTAATGGCTAAAATGCCATCAATGGCAACTTGGTCATACAAAAAATCTCAAGGTCACCCTGTTAACTATCCAAACAACTCTTTGGATTACTGCTCAAACTTCTTGAATATGATGTTTGCTTTGCCAGTAGCTCCTTACCAAGTTGATCCAGTAGTTTCGGCAGCTTTGAACAAATTATTGATTCTTCATGCAGACCACGAACAAAACTGTTCTACTTCAACAGTTCGTTTGGTTGGTTCTTCTCATGCAAGTTTATACGCTTCAATCTCAGCAGGTATCAATGCCCTTTCTGGTCCATTACACGGTGGAGCCAACCAAGAAGTAATTGAAATGTTGGAAGCAATTAAAGCTGATGGTGGAGATACAGCTAAGTATATTGCAATGGCAAAAGATAAAAACTCTGGTTTCCGCTTAATGGGCTTTGGACACCGTGTTTACAAAAACTTTGACCCACGTGCAAGAATCATCAAAAAAGCAGCAGACGATGTATTAGCCGCTTTAGGTATTAATGACCCAGTGTTGAAAATTGCTTCTGAATTAGAAGCAGCAGCATTGAGCGATGAATACTTTGTAGCTCGCAAATTATATCCAAACGTTGACTTCTATTCAGGAATTATTTACCGTGCATTGGGTATTCCTACTGATATGTTTACGGTAATGTTCGCCATTGGTCGTCTTCCAGGTTGGATCGCTCAATGGAAAGAAATGAAAGCAAATAAAGAACCTATCGGTCGCCCACGTCAGGTATATGTTGGTGCTACTCCACGTGAGTACGTATCAATGGACCAAAGATAATTTCTTACCAGACTATTTAACATGTAGAGATTCCTCGAAAGAGGAGTCTCTTTTTTTGCCCATAAACCTTACAATTTCAAGCTTCAAAATGGGCAAAATACAACTCATTTTACTTGCAATAGGTATTTGACTTTATGTAATAAGCAAGCACAAAATGCATATTCCCAGCGATATAAAAAGCACATTTTTACTTGATACCTACTACCTAGAATCTCAAGCGCTTTAAACCATTTTTCACTTTTCTAAGAAAGTGACTATACGTTATTTTCTTAGAAAAACTCCTCTCACTTTTCCACAACAAAGGATATAAACATTGAAAGGCCTTCCAATAAAAATTTGCTTTTTGCGTTATTTCTCGAAACTATCTTCTGAAATAAAAAAAAATCCAAAAGCTAATTTTTTGATAGTCAGATATATATTTTTTTTCATTACCTTTGTACGATGTTCTCCAGACATAGAGCATACTATTCATGTACAGATTTCCTACCCAAAGTGGTACTTCATTTATCTTTGGTTTAAGGGTTTTTGGTCTTCAAAAAACCATTTTTCAGCCTCTTTTACCAAATAAATTTAAAACCTAATTCTATGAGGATTATCAAGCATATAGTACTTTTTTGTGTTTTCTTCTGGCAACAGTTTTTAACAAAAGCACAAGTTGGCGAAAAATATTACGGACGAGCGTCCTATTATGCCGACAAGTTCCACGGACGAATGACTTCCAGTGGAGAGTACTACAGCCGAGACGAATACACTTGCGCCCATCGCAATCTTCCATTTAACACTATTCTTGAAGTAACTAATACAAGCAACAACAAAAAGGTGATCGTAAAAGTAAACGACCGAGGTCCTTTTGCTTACAGTCGTGTGCTAGATCTTTCTTTTGCTGCTGCCAAAGAACTAGAACTTCTGGCAAATGGTGAAGCCGAAATCCAAATGAAAATCCTTTCTATGGATAACCCTGCTTATATTTTACCAAGTTTTGAGCCCGGAGATAAAGGTGAGTTTAACAAAGAATTCCGTCAACATCTACCCATCAAGTTTGAAATGAAAGATGGTAGAATGGTATTAGATACGGCATACAAAGCTCCTGTTAGCACAGTGGCTGCTCCTAATGTCATCGCAAGTAATCAGTCGGCCAATGCTATTCACAAATACATTAGAGTTGTGAAAGATGTAGACGGTAACTACAAGCTTGATTCTTCTGGCACTGCCGAAAAGGCTCTAATCACCCCTCCTCAACAGCAATCATTAGAAGTAAGTACAGCTGTTGGTAATGCATCATCCAATGCATCAAATACTACTGGACATGATTATCTCAATGTGTACACAGATGAGGAAGGTCGTATTCGTGTCAGAAATAGCAAAAACGAATCTATTGGGAAAGTGAGTGCCAATGCCAAAGAGGTAGTAAAATCAGCCTCCACTAACAAAACAGATGTAACACCAACTAGTCAGGTATCTGAAAAACCTAAAGAGCCTACCAAAGAAAATACATCTAAACACTCCTATCTACAAGTAATCAAAGATGCGGATGGTCGCATCAGAGTAGAAACCAAAAACTCTAATAACTAGGATACGTTGTTGAGAGTTAAGTATATGCATTAGAGCGATAAAAAAGCTAGTTTCTTCCAAGAAACTAGCTTTTTTGTTAGATTTGTTCTGAAGCTTGCCTTCCAAATCCCTTAACATTTTTCTAATCTTACTTCATTAACATGATCAAACGCATATCGATTATCCTGCTAATGGTAACGAATGGTTTGTTTGCCCAAAATGGCACAGACAAAGTATTGGTTACCGATATGAACAAAATCAAAACAATTGGTTCTGTCAATTTATCTCCTGATGGCAAGAAAGTTATCTATTCAGTTCGTACCGACGAACCGAGCGAAGAAAACAAACTAGAGTTTGATTATCGATCTCACATTTGGGTCTCGGATTTTCAAACTAATAAACAGCTTACACGTGGTTTAGAAAGTGTAGGTAGCGCTGCTTGGTCACCAGATGGGAAACAGATTGCTTTTGCTCGTGGCGTAAAAGGTAAATCACAAATATTTATTATGCCTTTGGATGGTGGTGAAGCTTTTCAGTTGACTGATCTCAAACAAGGTGCTTCCAATCCATCATGGTCTCCAGATGGAACCAAAATTCTTTTTTCAGTAGGTACAACAGTCAACGAAATGTTGAAAGACACCTTACTGAATCCTTCAAAAGCGTTACCTTCTTGGTCATTTGAAAAAGCTGGTTTTAAGGATAATACCTTTCTTAAAGCTGACAAAAAAGTAAAACCAAATCCAGATGGTTCATTAGCAGAAATTAGAGCTTATTTAGACAAAGATGTTGAAGATAAAAAAGCTAAAGTCTTTAGCCGTTTGAATTTTCAAGGAGAAGCCAATACGGATCCAGAAATACGTTTCAATCTACTTTTTGTCATAGAGGTAAAAGAAGGAGCTAAAGCCAAACAACTTACGCATGGCTTTTGGTCATATAATGGTGCAACGTGGTCGGCTGATGGTAAAAAAATCTTTGCCTCATGTGGTAGAGATACAACTTTGCACCCAGATAGAGAGCAAAATTCAGCTATTGTAAGTATGAATGCCGATGGTAGTGATTTAAAATATATCATATCAAAAAAAGGAGTAAGTTATTCCAATCCTACCCCATCGCCAGACGGAAAATTGATTGCCTTTACTCAATCAGAAGTGAGTTGGTTAGGCTTCAATCAGCTATTAATTGCCAATGCAGATGGAAGTAATATTACGCCTATCGTGTTTGATAGAGCGTCTGGAAATTTGGAATGGACTGATGACTCAAAAGCTTTGTATCTGACAGCTCCCTCAAATGGAGGAACACCCATATATAAGTTAGATATTACCACTAAAAAAGTAGAAAAGCTTACTGACTTTAATTCGGGAATTACGGCATTTGATATTGCTAAAGATAAAATTGCGTTTGCTAAAACTGAAGTTAAAAATCCGTCAGAACTTTATATCTCAGATTTGTTAGTGAAAGCTCCCGTAAAGCTCACCGCTTTAAACGACGAGTGGCTTAAGACCAAAGCGATTAGTTTTCCAGAAAAACGGACTTACAAAAACTCAAAAGGCTTAACCGTGGAATATTGGATCATGAAGCCTGCAAACATGGAGAGCGGCAAAAAATATCCTCTCCTACTCAATATGCATGGAGGACCAACCGCAATGTGGGGTCCAGGTGAGAGTTCAATGTGGCATGAGTTCCAATATTTTTGTTCGCAAGGTTATGGCGTTGTATATGCCAACCCTAGAGGTTCGGGTGGTTATGGAAAAGATTTTCAATTTGCGAACTATCAAGATTGGGGAACAGGTCCTGCTGAAGATGTTTTGGCTGCTGCATCAGATGCCGCTAAAGAATCATGGGTAGATACCTCTAAGCAAGTACTGACAGGAGGTTCTTATGCAGGTTATCTTACCGCTTGGATTGTAGGACATGATCATCGTTTTAAAGCTGCCTTTGCACAACGTGGCGTATATGACCTCACAACCTTTATGGGTGAAGGGAATGCGTGGAGATTGGTGCCAAACTATTTCGGTGGGTATCCTTGGGAGGAGAAGATCAAACCAATTTTGGAAAGAGAATCTCCATACACCTATATCGATAAAATCAAAACGCCTTTGTTGATCAAACATGGTGAAAATGATTTAAGAACAGGGGTAATTCAAAGTGAAATGATGTACAAATCCATGAAAATCATGGGTAAAGAAGTAGAATATGTGCGAATGCCTGGAGGAACACACGAGTTATCGAGAAGTGGAAATATTCGCCAACGAATCGACCGCATGTTGCGTATCTATGAGTTTTTTGAGAGATATGTAGGGAAAAATAACCCTATAATGATGCTAAAACGAAAGCCAGCTTGACATTTTCAGGCTGGCTTTTGTTTTAACTTACCTTTTAATATTCAATAGCGAAAAGGCACCATCAACTTTCTCTTCGTACAAGAAACTATAAATCAAACATTTACATTAAATAAAACTAAGTCATAAAAATTATCTAACTTTGAATTTTAGAACTACTCCTTTACAAAAATGAAAGCAAAATATCTTAATCCTTTTACGGACTTCGGGTTCAAAAAAATCTTTGGTGAAGAAGCCAGTAAGCCACAACTTATTGACTTCCTAAATTCCCTTTTGCCCGAAAGAGACCAAATCGTAGAACTCACCTTCAAAAACAATGAGCAATTAGGCTTTACGCCCTACGACCGAAAAGCCATTTATGATATCTATTGTGAAAATCAAAATGGTGAAAAGTTTATCGTTGAGTTGCAAAAAGCCAAACAGAATTATTTCAGAGAAAGAACCATTTACTATTCCACTTTCCCGATTCGGGAACAAGCTGAAAAAGGTATTTGGAACTACAATCTAAAAGCGGTGTACTGCATCGGCGTGCTAGATTTCACCTTTGATGATTACGAATCTGAACCTGAAAAATCAGAAGTCGTTCATACCATCAATCTCAAAAATCAGCATGGAAAGGTCTTTTATGATAAATTGACCTATATCTATCTGGAAATGCCCAATTTCAAAAAAGAGGAACATCAGTTGGCTACCAGATTAGATAAATGGTTGTATTTTATCAAAAACCTCGAAGACTTCCAGAGTATTCCAGAGCTGTTTAAAGATGAAGTATTTACCCAAGCTTTTCAAGTAGCTGAACTAGCCAAAATGGATAGGGAAGATTGGGAACGATACGAATACAGTCTTAAAGTATTTAGAGACAATAAAGCCACCTACGATTATGCTGTCGAAACAGCACGTGAGGAAGGACTCCTAGAGGGTATGATGGTAGGAAAACAAGAAGGTAGACAGGAAGGTAGAAAAGAAGGTAGACAAGAAGGTAAACAAGAAGGTAAACAAGAAGAGCAACGAAATATTGCTCGACAAGCTAAGATGATGGGACTTGACACTTCTAGCATTCAACAATTAACAGGGCTTTCTTTGGAGGAAATTGAAAACCTTTAAATCTGAGCAATCACATATTTTAAGATTCGTGCTAGTCTCTAATTTTTCATCAAAAACGGTCGAAATAGTAATTTTCGACCGTTATTGATTTTAGACGCCACGCAAAGAATTGTATCTCTGTTTGATATTTTTTACACTTACTTGTTATTTATTGTATATGTTTTTTTATGAACCCCTACACCCTTTATGCTTAATGATTTCCAATGTTTAGGAAGTTTGATAGACTTTATTTGTTCGACTCCATTTTCTTCAATTTCTAGCCCACCAAAGCCATTCATAAGAGTTTGTAAAAAACCTCCTGCACCCGTGGCAAAATAAGGGTTATCACCTCCGGCAGTTTCTGCCAAGACCTTAAATGGTGGTACCTCATTAGGCTGGTAGCTTTTTACCATTAAATCAAGAGCCTTCTCGGATTCTCCCAAACGTGCATATAAAATCGATAAAATAGCCCAAGACATAGCTGGTCCGTCAGGAGACATTTTTGCTTCATAATAGTGTAAGTCTCGTTTAATATCCTCAGGATTGCTTACTTGATGCATGGGATACGATAACAAGTTTACATCTGCCTGTTTGATAATTTCGCCCTTGTAAGTAGCGTGCTCCATTGTCACACCGTTGGTATCTTTTAGAATTACAAGATTTTTCATAACCTCCTCCCACAAAGGATTTGCCTCTAGATGTAGCTCGTCAGCGGCATCTATCGCAAATTCAAGAACTTCTTTCGTCATTCCATTAGTGTAGGCATTGTCGTCCACATTTTCAGCCCATTCATCTGCACAAACTACGTTGATAATATGGTATTTTCCGTCAGAACCTTTCTCTGCACGACTTATCCAAAAATCAGCTACTTCTTTTAACATGGGATAACCACGAGTTTTAAGCCATTCTTTATCTTTGGTTACTTGGTAATATTTCCAAAATGCCCAGCCAACGTCTGCTGTGATATGATGCTGAAAAGGACCTGTCAATGCCCATACGGGAGTTGACTCTTGCCCCTTGTCATCCGACTCCCATGGAAACATAACTCCTTTATAGCCATGCACTTTGGCATTGTTACGAGCGGCCTCCATTCGTTGAAAACGATATTCTAGCAATGATTTAGCCATTTCTGGATGTAATAACAAGATGGGAGGAAACATCCATACTTCTGTGTCCCAAAATACATGACCATTATACCCTAAGCCTGACAAACCCATAGGAGACAAACTATAAGCTTGTCCTTCACGACAAAACGAATACAAATGATATAAAGCAAAATGTGCAGCTCGTTGAACTTCATCATCACCTTCTATCTGAATATCTGATTGCCAAAGTTCATCCCAAGCAGCTTTGTGACGAGCCAATAAACGATCATGCTTTTCAAGTGCTGCATAAATCGTCAACCGTTCTGCCTCGTTTAGTGGATCTACATTTTGTTCAGTCGAAATAGTAGAACCAACAACGCTAAAACGATAAGTTTGACCTGCTTCAAGTTTTTTAGTGAACTTCAATCGGTGCAACCCATAATCCCATTCCTCATGAATAACCTTTGGTTCAGCACCTCTTGGCTCTTCAAAAATGAAAGAATTAGAAGCGGCTAAAGTATGTTTTCCCGTTGGAGATTTAGCGACGGAAGTTAACAATGGAATTTGAGCATGAGGACGGTCTATCAAATGAAAAGTATTTTTGACATCTCGTAAAATATCTGGTGCTGACATCAAGCTATAAGGCGTTATTTCACACGCTTTTTGAGCCGTAATCTCAATGTCAATCATCATGGAATGAGGCAAGTGCCGCAAGGCCATCATGGATGACTTTACACTTACTTTTCCCTGATAATCAAAACTGGTGGAGAAGATAGCATTTCTCATATCAAGGGATTGTTGATAGGAAGAGATATCATTTTTACTAACCTTTTTTCCATCAACCTCTAAATCCATATTCGCAAAATCAAACGTTTTGAGAATATTAGACACACGTCCGCGACCATAAGTGTCAAATGCTCCATTGAGAACGACATCCTTCACATGAAGAGGCTCAGGCGACGAAACTATACCAATCATTCCATTAGCAACCGTAACGCCATAATATCCCTTTGCGTCAATATTATCAGCTTTTACTATCCAAGGATCTTGCGCCATCAGCTTTACACTCGCAATGCAAAGACTCAAAACAAGAGTAAGTTTTTTCATAATTTTAATGGATTGTTTATAAAAATGGACAAAGCACTATGACACGCCTAATGCCACTCCTACTTTATAGACTTCAGTAAAAGTATTGTACAAAGGTACAGGCGATAGTCTAATGACATTAGGCTCACGCCAATCACCGATAATTTGGTGGTCTACTAATCGATTAAAGAGCTCTTTTCCATTTTTTTCTGCTAAAATAGAAATCTGACAACCATTTTGTTGAGTATCTGCAGGGGTAATGATTTTCAGAATATGATTATTTTGCTCATTAAATTTTTCCAAAATAAACCTTAAAAAGCCGGAAAGCTTAATACTTTTAGCTCGTAAGGCTGGTAGGCTAGCAGAATCTGTTATTTCTAAGGCGGCACGATGACAAGCCATAGCCAGAATTGTTGGAGTGCTCAGCTGCCAACCGTCTGCGCCTTGCATTGGGACAAAGCCTTTTTCCATTTTAAAGCGTGTAGCTTGGTCATATCCCCACCAACCCGCCAATCTTGGTAAATTAGAGGCATGATGTTTTTCATGAACAAATACACCAGAGACCCCTCCCATACCAGAATTGAGGTATTTGTAGGAACACCAAACCGCAAAATCAATGCCCCATTCATGTAGTTGAAGCGGGATATTGCCCACACAATGCGCCAAATCAAAACCTACGACGATTCCATAAGCTTGCGCAGTTTGAGTAATCAGAGGCATATCTAACACCTGCCCATTATAGTAATTGATTCCGCCTAGCATCACCATAGCCAAGCTATCTTTATTTTCATGAATCAACTGAAGTATATCTTCTGTGTAAAAAATATGCTCATTTTCTCTTGGAAAAACTTCAAGAATTGCTGTTTCAGGATTGATATCTCTTGTTTTGAGATGTGTTTCTAAAGCATACTGATCTGAAGGGAAAGCTCCTGCCTCGGTCAAGATTTTGAAGCGAGTAGAAGTTGGCTGGTAAAAAGTCGTTAGCATCAAGTGTAGATTTACCGTCAGGTTATTCATCACTGTAACCTCCGAAGGCTTAGCTCCTACGATTTTAGACAAAGGTGTTTTAAGGTGCTGTAAATAATCAATCCAATTATCATCACCTGTAAACCAGCCTTCTACGGCAAGATTACGCCATTTTTCGAGTTCTTGATCTAAATAAAGGGAGGTATTTTTGGGTTGAAGCCCCAATGAATTACCACAAAAGTAGATTTGTTCCTGACCTTTATGGATAGGAATATGAAATTGAGAACGAAAATCTTTTAGTACATCTTCTGTATCAAGTTGTTCTGCAAATTGCTGTTGGTTGAAGTATTCCATTTTGTTGATGATTCCTCGTAATGTTTTAGTTCATCAAATTTAATCATTCCTGAGAAAATTTGGTTGTTGCTATATACTGGGAATCCCAAAATCAAATACTTTATTTTACCCCTAACCTGAAAATGAATATCTGAAAAACTTGTTTGTTTTATAAGCGAATCTTGTTGCCACTGCAATCCTGCAACAAGCCCTTTTAGCTTTGATACAACATAAACACTAGAGTCTTGAGCTTGAGGACTAGGAAAGAAAGAGAACTCCACTTGACAAAGTGGATCAATAGTATAAGTACGATTTACAGAATGTGCCGAAAAGGTCGAGTTATGGAGTGTTGGATTATTAATCGTAGAAATGGTAAAACATATAAAAACAAGCATTAAGGTAAATAACAAGTGTAGGGTTGTTTTCTTGGTAGGAAATATCCTTTGTACTAATAAAAACAAAAAAACAATTGTATAAATATTAAGAAGGATGATGAGTAAATGAATGACAATATTCATTGTGGTATAGATTTCTGGTGTCTAAACGATACAGTTTAATCAAAGCGTTGGTAGACAAGTACTAGGGCTCTCCCCTACAAACAAACGAAAGAACGAAAATCAATTTTATAATAATAGTGTGGTATGTTATACAAACGTATCTTACTTCTTAGAAGAGCGGGCTTTTCGCTGTGGAACCATATCGAGCAATCCTACTACACGCTTGATACTAATAAATCGTCTACGATAATAATCAGACTCTAGATAGTCATAACGTACGCCACCATTCCAAGCTGAGTGTATAAACTTGATGTAGGTATCACCAACTTCTGTAATAATACCAACGTGTCCAATGCGACTACTCCCTGAATTATGTCCTTTAAAAAAGATTAAATCGCCTGGAAGAGCTTCTGCTTTTGCTATTTCATCTCCAATTAAAGATTGTGCTGCACTACCGTGAGGGAGCATCATACCAAAGTTGCGAAAACAGTAGCGTACAAAGCCCGAACAGTCAAATCCACTGGTTGAGCTTCCTCCCGAACGATACCTAAAATGCAAGTGATCATGTGCAAAATCGAGAAGATTGTTGACAATCGACAACGGATGATAACTAGACCTTGTTTCGGCAGTATCTTTCCGAATTTGTTGTGCTTTGGAGGCTACACCAGAAGTAATGAGAATGCAGGTTAGAAATATTTTTTTTAGCATAATATTAAGGCTTCTAAAAAGGTAACTATTTGCAAATTAGTACAAAATCTTCATAATTAAAAGATTCTGTACTAATTGCAACGGATTTTTTCGTCCTTTAATTATACTTTTTTTCAGAAAAAATAATTTTTAGTCGTTTATCACCAAAGAACATGATTCATTTTATGTAGTAATTTATTGCCTTTTTCCATGATAAACCTAATACTTTACCAAACATAAGTCGCCACAGCGCCAGCGGATAAAGTCTGTTGAATTTTCTTATTTTGATGACTAATCATAAAGGTGGAAGGTTTATTGCTTTCATTCAAAACTATCAGTACAATACGCCCTTCAGCTGTTTTAAAAGCAATATTTTGTAACCCTACCGTCGTATTTGAGACAATTCTCTGGGCATTAGGACGTACAAATTTAGAAGCATGCGCTACAATATAATAGGCTGGATTGCGCTTAATTTCATTTTTATCAATCGTCAATGCACCTAAGCATTCGGTACAACCGCCGTCGGTATGTGGATTTTGCTGAGGATCAGCCGCTAGATTCCATTCCAAAACCGTTTTACACCAGTTACGTGGTGCTCCAATAATCAACGTTTTAGTATGCCATGCTAAATCTCCTGCAAAATTCCCTGGCGCTCCTATCCACTGTTCGGTAAAATAAAGGTTCTTATCAGGATGTGCTTCGTGTACCTGACGAATATTTTCTACGCTTCCCCCGTATAGGTGAAAAGCCGAGCCGTCTACATACTGACGTACTTCTGGATCATTTAAGATGGCGATTGGATAATCTGGACGGTCAGCATTATGGTCATACAACCAGATTTTGGTAGTAATTTTTGCCAATTTAAACGCCTTCCCTAAACTTTGTTTGATGAAGGCTCCTTGTTCTTCAGGTTGCATCAGCAAACTTGGATTATTGCCTGGATGCAATGGCTCATTTTGAATCGTGACAGCATCAATATTGATACCTTCCTTTTTCATACTCTGGATATATTTAACAAAGTATAAAGCGTAAGCATCATAATATTTGGGTAAAAGACTTCCTCCTTTCGAGTTACTATTGGTTTTCATCCATACGGGTGGTGTCCAAGGTGACCCTAAAATCTTAATGGCTGGATTAATTGCCAAAATTTCTTTCAAAACAGGAATCAAGGCTTTTTTTTCTTCCGATAAATCAAACTTTTGAATTTTCTCGTCTGTTTGACCTCCAGTTAAATCATTGTAAGTAAATACATGATCACTCAAATCCGAAGCTCCGATACTAACCCGTAGATAGCTGATACCGATGTTTTTGCCATCAAAAGCAAACAGTTCTTTTAAAAGTGCCTTACGCTTGTCGGCATCCATTTGCCATAACAAGGTTGCACTTCCACCCGTTAAGGTGAAGCCAAAACCATCCATTGATTGAAATTTCTGTTTTTCATCCACAAAAATCGTAGGAAGTGTACTCGATTGAGGGCTGAAAGTAAAGGTTTCTGCTTGCTTCTCAAATAGTTTTGATTGGTCTGCATGAGTCAGCCATACCTCGGCAGTTCGTGGTCCTTGAGCATGAGTTACTTGCCAGCTCACAAGCGTGGCCAGTAAGATTTTTGAGATTGTTTTTTTCATAAAAATAGTTTTAAACGAAGGGGAGTATTAATTGTAAATGATGAGTTTTGAATTGTGAATATGAATTTTCAAGATAAGCGTCAGCAACTAGGCACAGTTAAATAACAGGGATAGAGCCTTTGTTGCTTACGCAAGTTTGTTGGAGAAAAAACTCCAACAAAGGCAGGAAATTTTCAAGATAAGCTTCAGCAACTAGGCACAGTTAAATAACAGGGATAGTGCCTTTTTCGCCCTCGTTGAAGTTTTCTCCAACGAGAGGAGCGTCAGTAACTAACCACAGTTAAATAACAAGGTTAGTACCTTTGTCGCTTACGCAAGTTTGTTGGAGAGAAAACTCCAACAAAGGTGGTAGAGAAAATCCCAGCAAATCTGCAATCCAATATCCGACATCCGAAATTGTTGCTCTCTATTTTTATTCAAAGCTTTCTTCCACTTTGAACTTATTCCATTGTTTTTTAGCAAAATCTAAAAAGCCTTTTGGTGCTGTGGTAAAACTCTTATCTACCGTAAATTTACCGCCTTCTTTAATCATTTTGACATAGGTATCACCACGAAGGATGTACTTATTTTTTTGTTCATAAATCAATAATTTCAATGAAGCAGGACTCACATCGCCACGGCAGGCTGTTTTATACAAAAAAGACACCTCTCCTTTTTGATTTGCATCTACATCACTGACTTGTAAAGATTTAGGAATAAAAGTAGCCGCAACATCCAAAGGGCATTCGTCTATGCCATCTTTCAATTCCCAAACAAGTTGGTATTTATCCCCTTGTTTGTTATACTGATATGCATGCACTTTAGCAGTTTGGGCATCTCCAGAAGGTGTATCTACTCCAGTGACTTGTTTTCTTTCAACACTCAAAAAAACAATATTTTCACCCGTCTGATCTTGCCACTTGATGGCATCTGATACTTTACCTTTTACAGATACACCCACAGGTACTTTTTTATCAAAAGGATGTGTTTTGACTTGCGCTTTAGCTCCAACAGCTAAGCAGAGAAGAAGGATTGTTTTTTTCATGAGGAATTATTAAATGAAGGGAACAGGGACAGAGGCACATAGGGTCAAAGTGTTTACTTTAATTTTAAACACTGGATTACTTTGTGCCTTTACAACTGTTCCCTCAATTGATTTTCTTATACTCTTTCAACAACTTAATAGTTTGATCAATGGGCAAGGATTGGATAGTGCCATTTTTACCTTTGAGGGTTTTGGCTGCAAAAAGCGAATTAAGAATAGCCTCCTCTGTAGCTTCAATGGTAGCCAAAAACAAAGGCGAAACCTCGTCATTTCGTAGCTCTTGCACGGTTTGCAATTTTTCTTTAGACTCGTGTGGTACTCGGAGCCCCTCGGCATTGGATATAGCTATCACATAATCTCCACTGCCATTGGAGGCAATACCACCCGTTTTGGCCAAGCCCATCATGGCTCGTTTGGCAATACGTTCTAAATTCCTAGCGGTAACAGGCGCATCAGTAATCACCACAATCATACAAGAACCATCGGCAGGGTCATTAAGCTGGCTATTGAGAAAATATTGATTCAACGCCACACCTACGGGCACTCCATCGATTTGTAATACACCTCCAAAATTGGTTTGTACCAATACGCCAACGGTATATCCTCCCGACGCTTTGGGCAATACTCTTGAGGCTGTGCCGATACCACCCTTAAAACCAAAACAAACCGTTCCGGTTCCAGCGCCTACATTGCCCTCTGCTACGACGCCATTTTTAGCATTCTCAATTGCAGTAAGGATATGCTGCTTTTTGACATGACGACCCACTATGTCGTTGAGATAGCTATCATTAGTTTCACCAACAATGGCATTGACAGAACGTAGATTTTGATTTTCTTTTTGAGATACAGAATAATCAATAATAGCGTCGGCTGCCGTGGCAATAGACAAGGTATTGGTCAATACGATAGGTGTTTCGAGATTGCCCAATTCCTTTACCTGAGATATTCCCATGAGTTTGCCAAAGCCATTTCCAATATAAATCGCTGCTGGGACTTTACTTTGAAAAAGATTCCCTTCGGCAGGAATAATGGCCGTTACACCTGTATTAATGCTATCTCCTTGCTGAATAGTCGTATGTCCCACTTTCACGCCCTTGACATCGGTGATGGCATTGAGTGCTCCAGTTTTCATAACACCAATTTTGACGCCATAATCACGAAGTCTTTTTTGCGCCGATATGTTCAAGGACATCGACACAAAAATCAAGAAGAGGTAAGTTTGTTTCATGAGTGAAAATTGATTTAGGAATTATAACCTTTCAACATTTTCACAAAATCATCTTCATATTTTTTCAATGCTTTCAATAGCTCTTGTAATTCTTTGTGCTCGGGTGTGCCAGGTTTTGCACCAAAAATTTCGTCTGCGCGGTCTGAAGCTTTTTCGTATTCGCCTTCGTTGTTGATAGTAATCATGTTACAAATGTTTTATTGTTTGATAAAATAAAGTTACTGAGATTTTTTGGGGAGTTATATTTTACCTTGAAAAACTCTAGAAAAAAGGAGTTTCATTTTCAAAAACCTAAACGGGTATTGTTTTCCAAGATATTTCAACAAAAACGCCTAGTAAGCGAACTTACTAGGCGTTTTGATATTTTGAAAAAGAATCTTTTACAATTGTTCAAAAACTCTCTCCATCGAAACGGCAAAACCGATTTTCTCACGAAGATCAGCTATCGCTACACGCTCCTGCTCCATGCTATCACGGTGACGAATCGTAACGGTATTATCTTCCATTGTTTGATAATCCACAGCAATACAGAAAGGTGTTCCTGCCAAGTCTTGGCGAGTATATCGCTTCCCAATCGCACCACCGTCGTCATACGTTACGTTAAACGAACGCTTCAATGAATGATAGATATCTTGTGCTTTTTCTGCTAAACCGTCTTTTTTCACCAATGGCAATACAGCTGCCTTGATTGGCGCAACCGATGGGTGGAATTTCAAATACGTTCTTTCTTTAGCTGCTTCGCCTTCGCCAACTACTTCGTTGGTGTAAGCATTACAAAGTACTGCTAAGAACAAACGGTCTGCTCCTACCGACGTTTCTACCACGTAAGGAATATAGTTTCCGTAAGGTTTACCATTTTCGTCCAAGTCTGCATCGAAGTATTGTTGTTTTTTCTTCGAAAGTCCTTGGTGAGATTTTAAGTCAAAATCTGTACGAGAGTGAATACCTTCCATTTCTTTGAAACCGAATGGGAATTCATACTCAATATCCACAGCGGCATTAGCATAGTGAGCTAATTTTTCGTGGTCATGATAACGTAACTTTTCTGCTGGCAAACCAATAGCTTTGTGGAATTTTAAACGCGTTTCTTTCCAAGCATTGTACCATTGCATTTCGGTACCAGGGCGACAGAAAAATTGCATTTCCATTTGTTCAAATTCACGCATACGGAAAATGAAGTTACGAGCTACAATCTCGTTACGGAAAGCTTTACCAATTTGGGCAATACCAAATGGCACTTTCATACGACCTGATTTTTGTACGTTCAAGAAGTTTACAAAGATACCCTGTGCCGTTTCTGGACGAAGGTAAATCAATGAAGCATCTTCTGAAACAGCACCTACTTGTGTCGAGAACATCAAGTTGAACTGACGAACTTCAGTCCAGTTGCCAGTACCTGAAATTGGACATTTAATTTCTTCATCCAAAATCAATTGACGTAAGCCAGACATATCGTCGTCGGTCATGGCTTTTGCCATAGCTTCCAATAAAGCTTTACCTTTTTCTGGAGTACCTGCCTTTTCGTATTCTTCAGCGCGACCTTCCAACAACTGGTCGGCACGGTAGCGTTTTTTCGAATCTTTGTTATCAATCATTGGGTCGTTGAAAGAGTCAACGTGCCCAGAAGCTTTCCAAGTGAGAGGGTGCATAAAGATGGAAGCATCAATACCTACTACGTTGTCGTTCAACATAGTCATCGCTTTCCACCACAAAGTTTTAAGGTTGTTTTTTAACTCAACACCATTTTGACCGTAGTCGTATACGGCTTGTAGACCGTCATAAATCTCAGAAGAAGGAAACACAAAGCCATATTCTTTGGCATGTGAAATAATGTCTTTTAATGCAGATGCCGTATCTTGTTTCTGTTCAGCCATTGTTTTTTCGGTTTCAAAAATCAATCATCTACGTCCAACCTCAACCTTGTAAATTGAGAGGTTTACGTTCAGTCTGTAAAGTTATCCCTTTTCTTGCTGACTTTTGTAATATTTCACTAACTTGCTACCGCTGAACCCTAAATTTTTTCTCAAAATGACCTCTCGTTATTTCAAAATCTTCGTTTTCCTATTCGGATTAACGCCAAATCTTTTTGCTCAAACCAATCCTTTCGCTGGCCAGTGGATTAATGAAAAGTATTATAATACCGTCATGAAAACCAAGTCGCCGATGAAAGCTTTTTCTAGTTACTTTCAGAGTAACATTGTTTTTACCAAACAACTCAAAGGTGGGCACTTTTTGGGTTGGAATTTTCATGAAGGGGAAGAAACCATCTTAAAACAGGTAGGCAATGGCTATGAACTTTGGCGTACTGAACCAAAAGAAAAAATCGGTGCGATAAGTATTGTGGAAGCTGATAAGAAAATTAAAGTAGGAAAAGAAACCTTTGTTAAAATCAAATCGACCGACCCTACGATGTGTTTGGAAGAAATGCTTTTTGAAGGTAATTATGAATGGAATGGAAAACCTGTAAAATTTAATGCTAATGGGACTGTCACAGGGCTTTCTGGTGTTAAATATTTTTTTCCTAAATGTGATTTTATTGAAAAAATTCTCCCATTTGACCTCATTGTTCTCAACAAAGTCAAAGACGCTATGACTGGTCAATCTTACATTTATGAGTTTAAAGACAACTCTTTGATTATCTATAATATCGACTGCCAACAGCAAGACCCCGATACCAAAGATTGTATGAAAGGGCGCAAAGGAAAAGAAAAATATATCTTAAAAAAGATTGCTAACTAACCAGTTGTTAGTTCAATTCGCCCATATATAAAACCAAACCTACCAATCACAAACCGTTGATTGGAGACATGCAACTTAATTACTGATATTTGTATGTGTGTGTAATCTCCTTGTATCAAAAGATATTCACTGAGATTCTCATCAAATAACAATTAGTGGTTAGGTAATCTTATTAATAGGCTTCCCCTGTCGGGATGCCTATTATTGTTTTTAGTGATTAGGTCAGGAATGAAAAGACGCAAAGTGATTCGAAAAAGTATTTTGTGTATCTTTGCGAAAAATTAACACTGGCCACCATGCCTCAGACAAAATTCCTTATTCTCCGCTTTTCATCCATCGGCGATATTGTGCTGACCACTCCTGTGATTCGCTGTATCAAACAACAGTATCCCAATGCTCAAGTACATTTTGCGACCAAAAAAAGCTACCAGTCTTTACTAAATAACAACCCTTATGTGGATAAAACTCACGTATTGGAAGGCTCTTTGTCGACTTTTGTAGATGAACTAAAAGCAGAGCAATTTGATTATGTCATCGACCTCCATAATAATTTGCGAACACGAATTATTAAGTTTAGGTTGGGCGTTAAAGCCTTTAGTTTTGACAAACTCAATTTCAGAAAATGGATTTTAGTCAAGTTTAAAAAGAATTTAATGCCCAATGTTCACATCGTAGACCGCTATTTGGCCACTACCTCAACGCTGGGAATTAAGAATGACAACAAAGGTTTGGATTATTTTATTCCTGAAAAAGACCAACTACCAACTAGCTGGCTTCCAGAGGAATATCGTAAGGGATTTGTGGTTTATGCCATTGGCGGACAACATGCGACGAAAAAATTGCCCGTTGCCAAAATGATCGAGTTGTGTAAACAGGTATCTCTTCCTTTGATATTGATTGGAGGACCAGAAGATAAATCTGAAGCAACACAAATCGTTGAAGCACTCAAAGAAAAAGCCATTTTGAATACTTGTGGCAATTGTAATCTGAACCAATCAGCCTCTTTGATTCAGCAATCACTTTGGGTAATTAGCCACGATACAGGCATGATGCACGTAGCGGCGGCCTTGAAAAAAAAAGTTGTGTCGATTTGGGGAAATACCGTTCCTGAATTTGGGATGTATCCATATCAAACGCCATTTGTAGCTATCGAAAATAAAGAAATCGGATGCAGACCATGTTCCAAAATTGGATTTGAAAAATGTCCCTTGGGTCATTTTAAGTGTGCAAACGAGTTAGAGTTTAGTGATTTAGAGAAAAAAATATTTAAAACAAATTATACATCATGAAAAAGGTAAATATTGGTTTGGTGCAGATGTCATGCTCTGATAACGTGGCTGACAATATGCAAAAAGCCATTTCGGGTATTCGTGAAGCAGCAGCTAAAGGAGCCCAAATCGTTTGTCTTCAAGAATTATTTACTTCATTATATTTCTGCGATGTTGAAGACCATGAAAACTTCAAGTTAGCAGAAGCAATTCCTGGGCCATCGACAGATACTCTATCTGCTGTTGCCAAAGAATTGGGCGTAGTAATCATCGCTTCATTATTTGAAAAAAGAGCCGCTGGATTGTATCACAATACTACAGCTGTTTTGGATGCTGACGGAACGTATTTAGGAAAATATCGTAAAATGCACATTCCAGACGACCCAGGGTATTATGAGAAATTCTATTTTACGCCAGGTGATTTAGGCTACAAGGTATTTGAAACCAAATTTGCTAAAATTGGTATCCTAATCTGCTGGGATCAGTGGTACCCAGAAGCATCTCGCATTACAGCTTTGATGGGAGCTGAAGTATTGTTCTACCCAACTGCTATTGGTTGGGATACTAACGAAACAGATCCGAACACCAACCGTGAGCAATACAATGCTTGGCAAACGATTCAGCGTTCACACGCAATCGCAAATGGTGTACACGTGGTATCTGTAAACCGTGTGGGTCGTGAAGCTGACCAACAGTTTTGGGGTGGAAGTTTTGTGGCAAATCCGTTTGGTTCATTGCTTTATCTTGGCTCACACGAAAACGAAGAAGTGCATGTTCAAGAAATAGATTTAGCTAAAACAGAGTACTATAGAAGCACATGGCCGTATTTGCGCGACCGTCGTATTGATAGCTATGACCCGATTTTGAAGAGATATATTGATTAGAAAGCTTTCAGCTGTCAGCTATGGGCACTCGGTAGAATACTTCTATGGTTTCATAAAAAGCATATTCAAATTTTTAGTCTATTGCTTAGAGCTTAAAGCGGGTAAAATTAAATTGCATTATTAAGCTGTAAGCCGTAGGCATTAGGCAAAAGCTCGTATTATTTCATAAGAAGTATTTTTTAACTTTTAGCCTACTGCATAAAGCCTAGAGCTTAAAGCAGTGAAATTATTTTAATTTTGCCTTAGTACTTAAGTAATCGTGCAGAATAAGATTTAAGTTATGTGTTTTAGGGATAAGGCAACAGGCACAAGGCAAAGAGTGTTAAAATGTTTTTATTAACCACCATGCTTTTTTACAAAGCCCGCCGCCGAAAGCCGATACCTGAAAGCTCAAAGCACAATCTTAAACTTTATTTTGCTTACTAACTTAAGTAATCGAGCAGAATAAGATTTAAGTTATGTGTTTAGGGACAAGGCAACAGGCACAAGGCAAAGAGTGTTAAAATGTTTTTATTAACCACCATGCTTTTTTACAAAGCCCACCGCCGAAAGCTGGTACCTGAATGCCTTGGGCACAAAAATCAAATTCTATTTTGCCCACTAACTTACAAAAAAAGACCGTTCGGGTGTAGAACGGTCTTTTTTGTATCATATTTTTCAGGAAATTATCATAGATTTTATACAATCGTCTCGCTGAGCTGGCTGCTCATGGATTCTTGGTAATTTGCCAAACGTGCACCAAGATCATCAACCAATTCGGACGAGCCCACATAAATCGCAGAACGCTGGTGTATCTGCGTAGGTTCAACATCCAAAATCGGACAAACACCATTGGTAGCCTTCCCTCCTGCTTGTTCGGTAATCATCGCAAGTGGATAGCATTCATACAACAAACGTAGTTTACCATCCTTCGCCTTTAGCGTAGGCGGATACAAATAGATTCCTCCTTTGAGTAAATTACGATGAAAATCACCTACTAATGAACCAATATAACGAGCCATTGAACCAGAAGTTTTGCGCATATCCCCAATAAACGATTTGATTGGCTCTGCAAACTCATCATAGTAAGCATCATTAATTGAATAGATTTTACCCGTGGTAGGCATTTCCATATCTGCATGAGAAAAGAAATACTCACCAAGTGCATTTTCATACGTAAAGCAATTTACTCCTTTACCAGTAGTGTAAACCATCACGGTCGACGAACCATACAGAATATAGCCCGCTGCCACTTGTTTACGACCACCTTGCATAAAGTCTTCGAGGGTAGCTGGTGTACCAATCGGACTTACACGGCGATAAATGGAAAAAATTGTCCCAATCGAAACATTTACGTCAATGTTTGACGAACCATCGAGAGGATCCATTGCTACTACATACTTTGCATTTTTGTTACCTGTTTGGATGATATCATCCTCCTCTTCTGAAAGAATACCACAAACTTCACCACCATTCACTAATGCTCTTTTGAAACGAATGTTGGCAATTACGTCTAGTTTTTGTTGGCTCTCACCTTGTACATTTTCTCGACCCAATGCTCCCATAATATCAGTCAAACCAGCACGGTTGATTTCACGGCCGATAATTTTGGAGGCAAGGGCAATATCACGCAATAACTGTGAAAGCTCTCCTTTAGCAAAAGCAAAAGCTTCTTGTTGACGCATAATAAAGCGGTCGAGGGTTGTACCAACGGGTAGTGCAAGGGTTGATTCTGCTGTCATATTCTTCACTTGGTTTTAAGAGTAACTCGTGATTTTTAAGTACAGTGGTTATGGTCGCTTTTTCAAACTTTTCACCGCGCCAACAGAATCAATCATAAGGTATGTGAGCCAAGAAACATGAACTTATATGTCAACCAACAGAAATATTTCAAGCATAAGAACCTAATCCCTTTCTTGAATATATCCAATAATTGACCTTCTAGCTTCATGTTACTCTTTGAGTGTCATATAAGAAATTACACTTTTCTAAAACTAAACCGTTAGCAAGTATATTTACCAGTTCTACTTACCCTGATTTAATTTATTAAAGCACCATACTTATTTATGATTCCATCGAGCAAACAGTTTTACGCTAGACGAAGCCCACCAAATACCCATAAGATTTATTAGATTGTTTTGGTAGCTATTCAACTAAAGGTTTTGGCATTGAAGTCATGATTTGAAAATGATTTACCAGCTCATCGAAACTCCAAATCATGAACTTTTTACGCCAACAACCAATAACCGAACAAGTTAATTTATGCAAACCTATTGAACAGAAATCATATAACTTTCCTATTCCGTCCTGCTTGAGTGATTTTTTTTTGATTTTTTTTAAAAATTAAAATCAAAATCTCTTAAAAATCAACACGAGATTAGGATTGTCCATTAGGCTTACTCATTTTAAAAGTAAAGCATTAAACAAATCTAATCTCGTGGGTAGGCATTATCCTAAAATATTGCAATGAATAGGTAATATAATACTAAATCTCATTGAATTGCATTGGACTTTTTGAAGAAAATCTAGCTTTCTGATATATTAAAAAAATCCTAATTTATTAAGCTGTGACTAGCCAACATATTTTTTATAGTTTTCTTCAAACAAACCTTCCAAATATTTAGCCTTTTCGGTGTAGGCCTCTGGGCTTTCCCAAGTATTGATTGGGTTCAAAATTTCTGTTGGTACATTCGGGCATTCTGTTGGGATTTCGATGCCAAAAATTGGATGCTTTTCAAAAACTGTTTCAGCAAATTTCCCCTCCAATGCCGCATGAATCATCGCACGCGTATATTTCAACTTCATACGTGAGCCAATGCCATAAGGTCCTCCAGTCCAGCCAGTGTTAATCAACCATACATTTACTTCTCCATTATTGATTTTTTTCCCTAACAAATCGGCATATTTTAAAGGATGTAAAGGTAAAAATGCCGCTCCAAAACAAGCTGAAAACGTAGCTTGTGGCTCTTTAACGCCCATTTCGGTACCTGCTAATTTTGAGGTATATCCTGAGACGAAATAAAACATTGCTTGCTCCTTATTTAACTTGGCAATCGGAGGCAATACCCCAAAAGCATCAGCTGTAAGGAAAAATATATTTTTAGGTGCACTACCTATCGAAGGCTCCGCAACATTTGGAATATAGTTGATGGGATATGCCGTACGAGTATTTTCGGTTACACTTTGGTTGGTGTAATCTACTGTGGTGGTTCCTTCAACAAATCGAGTATTTTCTAGAATTGCCCCATAACGAATGGCGCCAAAGATTTCAGGCTCTTGCTCAGCACTCAAGTTAATCACCTTCGCATAGCAACCTCCCTCGAAATTGAATACCTCCTCATCTGACCAGCCATGTTCGTCATCACCAATTAACTTACGATCAGGGTCGGCAGATAGCGTTGTTTTGCCAGTGCCTGATAAGCCGAAAAATAATGCAGTATCCCCCTCAGCGCCAATATTGGCTGAGCAGTGCATCGATAAAACTTGTTTTTCTTGTGGTAAAATATAGTTCAGAACGGTGAAAATACCTTTTTTCATTTCACCTGCATAACCAGTACCTCCAATCAAAATAATCTTACGGGTAAAATCAATAATCGTAAAATTACCTTGACGCGTACCATCTACAGCAGGGTCAGCTTCAAATTCGGGCACATTCAAGATTACCCATTCTGGTTCGAATGTATTAAGTTCTTCTTCTTCTGGGCGAAGAAAAAGATGGTTACAAAACAAATTGTGCCATGCCAAAGTATTAATCACCAAAATGTTCAATCTATGTGTGGGCGATGCACAAGCATATGCATAACGGGCATATAACTTTTTGTTTGCCACAAACGCAGTCATTTTTTGATATAAAGCCTCAAACTTATCGGCATCAAACGCCTGATTGATTTCGCCCCACCAAACTGTATTAGCAGTTTTATCATCAAACACACAAAACTTATCTTTAGGCGAGCGACCTGTAAATTTGCCAGTATCGCACATAAATGCGCCTGTATCAGTCAATACGCCTTCCTGATTCTTTAATGCTTCTTGAATCAAAGTCGATACACGCAAATTAAGGTGAATATCACCATGCAATTTGAATACTGGATGATTAACCATTGGTTTGGCAGTTTTACTGAGATCCACTGCTAGCATATCATGTTTCATAACGATTGTATTGAGTTGAATGAATAGCTGTTTTTAGACAGCCGTTTTATTTGGTGAATACGTTTATGTCACTTTAGCAAGAATAGGTATGTGGGCAAAACTAAATTTAGGTCGTCAGGGTATAGGCATTAGGCAAATAGTGATAAAAATGTTATTTCACAACTACAGGAATGTTTTTTGCTGAATGCCCATAGCTGAAAGCTAATAGCCCACCAATTGAATTTTATTTTGCACGATTACTAAATAGGCTGTAATAAGGCTAAAAATTATAAACAGCCAATGGGGAAAAGCAGTCATTTTACTTTTCCTTTTATTTACCTGAAACTATCATGATTCTCTATCTTTTGCACTGATGAATCTTGGTCAAAAAACTGATTTTTGGAAGAAAAGCCTGCCTGACATACGAGACAGACTTTATCCAAACCAAACTATTCACCTAATTTGAATTGTGAGTTAGTGAATTGTGAATTAGTGAATGTAATAACTAATGATGCTTTCTATTCCACAATTCACAATTCAACATTCACAACTCATAATTATTCTAATGAAACTGCTCTTCTTCGGTTGAGCCTTTCAAGGCGCCAGTAGATGCCAAGCCTCCTGTAACGGTATTTTGAATTGCGTCAAAATAACCTGTTCCTACAAATGCTTGGTGTTTTACGGCCTTGAAGCCTTTTGATTGTAGTGCAAATTCACGTTGTTGTAATTCTGAGAAACCAGCCATTCCACGTTGTACATACGCACTTGATAATTCGAACATAGCGGTATTCAAGGCATGGAAACCTGCCAAAGTAATAAACTGGAATTTGTAGCCCATATCTGCCAACTCCTCACGGAATGTTTCCATTTTTTTCTCGTCCATAAACTTCGCCCAGTTAAACGATGGCGAACAGTTGTAAGCCAACTTTTTGCCAGGATATTTGGCATGGATACCTTGAGCAAACTCACGAGCCATTCCCAAATCTGGATTTCCTGTTTCCATCCAAATTAAGTCTGAATATGGCGCATAGCTCAAACCACGGTCGATACCTTGTTCAAGCCCATTTTTCACATAAAAGAACCCTTCTGAAGTTCTTCCTTTATCGGCTTGAATAAATTTCAAATCTCTTTCATCTACATCCGCCGTAATCAAATTGGCTGCCTCTGCATCGGTACGAGCAATTACCAAAGTCGGAACGCCCATTACATCGGCTGCCAAACGAGCAGCAACTAATTTATTGATAGCCTCTTGTGTAGGCACTAATACTTTTCCTCCTAAGTGACCGCACTTTTTAGCAGAAGATAACTGGTCTTCAAAGTGTACGCCTGATGCTCCTGCTTCAATCATCCATTTCATCAACTCAAAGGCGTTCAAATTACCTCCAAAACCAGCCTCTGCATCGGCTACGATAGGTACCATCCAGTGCACGTCGCCATCACCATTGACATTTTGAATTTGATCGGCACGTAACAAAGCGTTATTAATTCTTCTCACCACCGCAGGAACGCTATCAGCTGGATACAAACTTTGGTCAGGATACATATTACCTGACAAGTTAGCATCGGCTGCTACTTGCCAGCCAGACAAATAGATAGCTTTCATACCTGCTTGGACTTCCTGTACAGCTTGGTTGCCCGTCAAAGCGCCCAGTCCAGCTACCCAATGATCATTTTTCAACAAGTTCCAAAGACGCTCTGCACCCATACGTGCAATACTGTAATCAAGTTTGTAAGAACCCGCCAAACGAGCTACTTCTTCAGCACTATAAGGTCTTTCGATTCCTTCCCAACGAGGGTTTGTAGTCCAGTCAGTTACCAACTGTTGGATTCTTTCTTCTTGTGAAATTTTCATGGTTTTAATTAGTTTTTTGTTTTGTTATAAGAAAAGCATACACATAGTAGAACCTGACTATTGATGAGTTGTGAGTGGCGAATTGTGAATCATTAAAGTGAAATTCAATTTATATACAACTGAATAACAGATACTTGACTTCAAAACTCATAACTCAGCATTCATCAAAGTACTATCGTTCTAAAAATAGTAGCAAATAAGCTCATTGGGGTGTCTCAAGGCTAACACCCCGCCGAACTAAAATTGGTTATTAATATGCTTTAGGCTGTAAGCCTTAGGCAGAAAAGCTTCGATTATTTTATGAGAAATATCTTTAAATACATAGTAAACAGTTTTAAACTGTTGAAAATTGAGTCCAAGACTAAGTCTTGAACTAGAGAAAACAAAAACAATCCATCAGATAAATTCCTAATAATTAGAAACTTACACCAACAATTAGGATTGTAAGAAAGATATTCTTTTGTCCAAAAGCGTTCTTATCATTAGTGTTTTTTGATGTAGTGGCAACCCTTGCGGTTGCCATTCTGAATGTGGCAACTGCAAGGGTTGCCGCTACTGCAATTTTACTTTAAAAACAAAACTTAATCCTTCGTAAAGTACTGATTCACAACTCACAATTCATCATTCAAAACTCCTAACTCTGTAGCGCTTCCTCTTGACTGAGAAGTACTTCATAGGCATCGGTTGTTAGGAAATAATCGAATCCTTCTTGTGTTACGAGCTTGTCAAACAGTTGAATAGCCTCTATAAATTTGCCAGCATCATATTTTTCAATTCCTACTAAATGCTTGATTCTCTGGACTTCATCACTGAGCAAATACTTGTAATAGTCTGTATCAATTAATTGTCCTTGGTCGGTTTTGGCGCCATGATGAAGCCATTGCCATACTTGGGCTCTGGAGATTTCGGCTGTAGCGGCATCTTCCATAAGGTTATGGATCGCTGCTGCTCCTACTCCTCTCAACCATGACTCTATGTACAAAATACCTACTTGGATATTCATTCTGATACCAGCTTCAGTAATGGCGGTATTCGGAATCGTAAAGTTGATTAGCTCGGCACCTGTAATGACTTCATTTTCAAGTATTACCTGTTTTTGGTTAGGATTTTCGCCCAAAGCTTTATTAAATGGTACTAGTGCTACTGCCACCAAATCGGGATGAGCTACCCATGTGCCATCAAAGCCAGTACTTGCTTCTAGTTCTTTATCGGCGTTCACTCGCTCAAAAGCCATTTTATTCACAGCTTCATCCTTACGGTTAGGTATAAACGCAGACATTCCTCCGATAGCATGAGCTTTGCGTTTATGACAAGTTTGCACTAATAATTTTGCATAAGCTCGCATAAACGGCACGGCCATCGTTACCTGAACGCGATCTGGAAGAAGGCAGTCGGCATATTGATGAAATTTCTTGATACAACTAAAGATATAATCCCAACGACCTGCATTGAGTGCCGCAATATGGTTGCGAAGTTCGTACAGGATTTCATCCATCTCAAAGGCTGCCATGATGGTTTCAATCAAAACCGTCACTTTGGTCGTACCTTGCGGAACCTCTAAAGTATCTTGTGCCGCTACAAATAGGTCATTCCAAAGACGAGCCTCTAGGTGACTTTCCATTTTTGGTAAATAGAAATATGGTCCACTTCCACGCTTGATTAATTCCCAAGCATTATGAAAGAAATACAAACCAAAGTCAAAAATCGAAGCCGAAGCTGGCTCTCCGTCGATTAGCACGTGTTTTTCTTCCATGTGCCAGCCACGAGGACGCACTTTCAAAACCGCCACTTCAGGATTTAGCGCATAAAATTTACCATTGTCGGCCGTAAAGTCTATTTGTTTACGAATAGCATCACGCAAATTAATTTGCCCTTCGATGACATTGCTCCAAGAAGGCGTGTTGGCATCTTCAAAATCAGCCATAAAGACTTTCGCCCCAGAGTTGAGCGCATTGATTACCATACGACGATCAACAGGTCCTGTGATTTCGACACGACGGTCTTGTAAGTCTTGCGGAATTGGGGCAACACTCCAGTCAGCCTGACGAATCTCAGCAGTTTCTAGCAAAAAATCTGGCAAAATACCTTGATTGATTTGTTCTTGACGCAGAACACGATTATTGAGCAAAGCCAAGCGCTGACGATTGAACATTCTTTGCAAATCGCGCACAAAGGTCAATGCCTCTTTGGTCAGAATAGTCTCAAACTGCGGTGATACTTCTCCCAATATCTCCACTCCTTGAATTGAATGCTGATTCATGTCTTACTGGTGGTTTTGTTTTGTTATTTTCAGAGCTATGGCTTTGAGCAAAAGTATCTGAGAAACACTATTTACATCAAACGCCATTTTTAGGTTTTCCTCTCTGTCTTCTGCATTGGTTTTGGCACTTGGGCGCTACATTGATAGAGGAAATGGCTTTTTATTTTTGTGAAATTTCGCTAAATCTTTTCTTTATATCTGATGAAAAAGAAATAACTTATCGCTGAACTTCGAAACAAAGTTAAAAATGCGAAAATTAAAAAACAAGCGAAATTTCGCTAATCTATAATATTTCGTTATTTTCTTTAAAAATTTATACGTAATTTTGGAAAAACAATAAACGACATGAGTGCAAACAGCGATAAAGTAAAAATAATCTTCGGACTGAAAATCAGACAGTTACGATTAGACAAAAAGCTCTCACTGAGCGAAGTTGCCGAAAAATCGGGCTTATCTATCTCCTATTTGAATGAGATAGAAAAAGGGAAAAAATATCCCAAAACCGAAAAAATCATGGCGCTATCCGATGCTTTAAATATAGATTATGACTCTTTGGTATCGCTAAAATTGAGTAAACAGCTCGAACCTATCGCCGAATTACTCAATTCGAATATCCTTACAGAGCTGCCTTTAGAGATTTTTGGGGTTGAACCAGCCGACTTCATTGAGCTAATGTCGGAAGCGCCAGCCAAAATTTCAGCCTTTATTAGTACGATTATCGAAATTAGTCGTAACTACGATATGCGCGTGGAGCAGTTTTACTTTTCGGTATTGCGCTCCTATCAGGAAATGTATGACAATTATTTTCCTGATATTGAAGAATCAGCACAGCAGTTTCGCAAGCTTTTCGAGATTTCGGAAATCACTTCACCCAACGATACCTTATTATCTGACATTCTCCAAAATTTCTATGGCTATCAGATAGAAGAATTCACACGTGAAAGTCATCCTGATTTGACTACCATTCGTTCGGTGTACAATCCCAAAACATCGAAACTGTTGGTCAATGGTGATTTAAGTCCCGAACAAAGAGCTTTTACTTTTGGACGTGAGTTAGGATACCAATTTTTGCAACTCAAAAATCGCCCTTATATCTCGTCGGTAATAGAAGTGAATTCGTTTGAGCAGGTTCTCAACAATTTCAAGGCATCGTATTTTGCAGGCGCGATTTTGATTAATAAGAATGTATTAGTTGATCGTTTGACGTATTTCTTTGCTAGTCCTAAATGGAACGGCGATATGATGTTGAGCATTATGCGCTTGTTTAATGCAACGCCCGAAATGTTCTATCATCGCCTATCGAATTTGATGACTAGCCATTTCAAAATCAATAATCTGTTCTTTTTGCGTTTCAACAACGAGGTAGACCATGAATTGTTCTATTTGACGAAGGAAATGCACTTGGCAAAACTACATACCCCACATGGCACTGCACTCAACGAACACTACTGTCGTCGCTGGGTATCCTTGACCATTTTGAAAGATTTAGAAAAAATCCAAAAAGAAGAAGGTTACGACCCAGAAAAAGTATTGTGTAAGGCGCAAGTATCCGAATATATCGACACCAACAACCATTATTTTGTGATGTCCTTGGCAAAGCCTTCGCCTCCTAACAAAAAGATGAACAGCAGCGTAACACTTGGTTTTGCGATTGACGATAATTTGAGAAGTATGGCGCAGTTTCTCAACGACCCAGCTTTACCAAGACGAAAAGTGAACGAAACTTGTGAAAGATGCGGCGCTGTAGATTGTGCCGAACGAATGAAACCACCATTAGTTCTTGATAAAAAACATTCGCTCGAACGACTCAAGCAAGCAATTGCCTCTTTGGAATAAATTGATTTTACCAATATTAGGTTTTTAGTCGTATGCTAACAGCGTATCTATGTTTCTTTGGAAAAGCTAGAAACATTTTGTCCAATGCCTACCACTAATCCGCCCAAATCGTAAAAATGCCATCTTGGAGAGAATTATTAATTAACTATGAAATAGTTGATTAACGGATATGTAAAGTTATCAGAAACCAAAATATTTTGTCAAAAAGCATGAAATATTAGGCACTTTTGTCTTTGTCATGTACAACATCCAGATTCAACAAGTCACAGACTATGAGAATTTTGCGTGTGGGTTTGAGCAATTATGAGAAATTTATTATTTCGACCTATCCTAAAATGACAAAAATTTCATTTTTACTGAAAAAAAATTAAGTCTAATTATTCTTCGTTTTGTACAACGTTTTATACTCGACTTTGGACAAAACAAATAATATTTCGATAATTATCCATTTTTAGAATAATATTTTGAATAAAACCTTTATTTCGGATTATTTCAGTAGAAAAAATAAGTATCTAAAAACTTTTATATTGTTGCTCAAATGATATATATTTGCTAACCGTAATATATCACAAAAAAATCTATGAAAAACCCAAATTGCCCAAAATGTGACTCATCATTAGTCACCAAAAGCGGAGTTATCAAGGATAAGCAGCGCTTCAAGTGTAAAACTTGTAATTATAACTTCACTGTAGAGAAGCTTGGTAAAGGTATTTCTCAATACTATGTTATCAAAGCGCTTCAGCTCTATATTGAAGGTGTTACTTACCGCGAAATTGAGCGATTATTGGGTGTTTCACACGTTTCTGTGATGAACTGGGTTAAGAAATATCAGATAAAAGTACCTAAAGGAAACGAATACCATCCTACTTATAAAATACTGAACCACAAAGAATTAGCAGAATTTTATGCGAATAGGGAAAATCTTAAAGGAGCAGGTATGATTGTAACCGAGTTAGGGGACAAATTCATGCTCATTAAATGGGAAAGACTAAAGCACTAAGCAAGTACGATGGGTTTTTCAATATAGATTTATTACCGAAAACACCACCTAACCACCGATTTCATTATTTTTCGAAGAATAATTGGTAGTCAAAACTATACAAAAATTGCAAAACTATACCACTGCTATTGCTGGTATAGTTTTTTTTATGAGGTTTGTATCATAAACCAGTGCAAAAAAAGCACAGAATATTACAACAAAACAAAACCATAGAACTGTTATTAGTTCTTTTTGAAAAATACCCTCATTAGGCAATTTTATAACAAAACAAGACCACAAAAACCATTCTTCGATTATGAAAAGATTTTTATTGTCGGTGTTAGGCACGGCTATTTGCACGTCTAGCATTGTTGCTCAAACTAGTACAACCTCTAGTTCAACAACGGCATCAACGCCAGCCAAAACAGAGGCACCTGCCGAGCAAAAAGTGACAGTGTACGGGTTTGTGAGAAATGATATTTACTATAATACAAGAAGAAATTTAGATTTGAGAGATGGGGTATTAGATGTATATCCATCAGATGCAACCAACCTCCCAACTCGTTCAGGAACAACCTTAACACCCAACGGTAGCGACGATGCAAACGCCATTCCACAACTCGGTTACTCGGCCATTGTAACAAGATTAGGAGTAAAATTCGGTGGGATAAGTGCTTTTGGAGCCAAAGCAAGTGGTATACTTGAAACCGACTTTTTTGGTATTACCAACGGAACAGCAGGTACATCGGGAGGCGGAACAGAAAACTTACTTCGTTTGCGCCACGCTTATGTAGCGCTGGATTGGGCAAAAACTCAATTACTAGTAGGTCAATACTGGAACCCAAACTTTATACCAAAGTGCTTTCCAGGAACAGCCAACTTTAATACAGGGATTCCGTTCAACCCATTCTCGTTTATACCACAAGTTCGCTTGACACACAAACTTTCGAACCTCGTATCATTTACCGGAATATTGTTTGGTTACGATTTACAAGGATTTAGTCCAGCAGGTGCATTTGGTTCAGGAACAGGAGTTGACGCTTACAAATATGCCACTACACCATCATTTGCAGCGCAACTTGGTGTAGAAAACAAGAAGTTTTTGGCAAGCTTCGGTTTAGAAGGAAACACAATCCGCCCAAGAATTACAGATACACAAAACCCAAGCACAGGTGCTTGGGGAGGAACAGGAGCTCCAAATATTTCTAAAAATATTTCGACAAACCTATTTACGCTCAACTTGTTGGCTTATGCAAAATATACCTCTAGTAAGCTAACAGCAAAGTTCCATACAACCTATGGACAAAGCTATACACAGTATGTAGGTTTAGGTGGTTTGGCAGAATATCGTAACGCTACCACTGGCGAATGGAAATATGCGGCTCAAAATCAATGGAACCTTTGGGGTGAGTTGATTTCTACCAAATCAAAATCTGTACAACCAGCTATTTTTGTAGGTTATCTGAAAAACTTAGGTTTATCAGATGCTATCAACAAATCTGATATCCAAAGCGGTAGCTTAGCATTTTTGGGCAGAGGTATCAGTGCTACAAGAACTTTTGATAGCATGTTCAGATTGGCGCCAAGAGTTGATTTTTATTCTGGCAAAATGAAGTTTGCCCTTGAGTACGAAATCAGCGCTATGAAATGGGCAGATGTAGATGGCACAGTGCCAAACGCAGCAGGAACCCTACCAAGTAGCATCTCATTCAAGCCTGCAAGCGGTGATTTAGCTCGTTCGTTCACAGCTACAAACCATCGTTTACAAGCAGTAGTAGTATATAATTTCTAAGATCACTTTTACAAAAAATTGTAAAGTAAAGCCAGAGGGGCTGAGCGCGTAGAACTAAGCCCTTCGAACCTCAACTTTACCCTAAATCAAAGTATTAACCCCGTTTAACCATTAGCAACTATGTCAGAAAAGAAATCTACCGCAGGACTAGCATCCATCATTGGAGCTTCATCGGTTGGAACCCTCATCGAATGGTATGACTTTTATATCTTCGGAAGCTTAGCCACTATTATCTCAACACAGTTTTTTCCAAAAGACAACCCTACAGCGGCATTTTTGTCAACACTTGCGACCTTCGCAGCGGGCTTTGTAGTTCGTCCTTTTGGTGCACTTTTCTTCGGTCGTCTTGGTGACTTGATTGGTCGTAAATACACATTCATGGTAACACTCGTATTGATGGGTGGAGCTACATTTGCCATCGGTTGTGTGCCAGGTTATGAAACCATTGGTTTCTTTGCGCCACTATTGGTATTGGTACTTCGTTTGTTACAAGGCTTGGCCTTGGGCGGCGAGTACGGTGGCGCTGCTACGTATGTTGCAGAGCACGCACCTGCCAACGAAAAAGGTTTTTGGACCTCTTGGATTCAAATTACTGCAACGGCAGGTTTGTTTATCTCATTGGCTGTGATTTTGATTACACAATCGTCTTTAGGTAAAGAAAAGTTTGAAGATTGGGGATGGAGAGTTCCGTTTTGGGTATCTATCATCATGGTATATGTATCTGTCTTAATCCGTAAAAATATGCACGAGTCGCCTTTGTTTGCAAAAGCTAAAGCAGAAGGTAAGACATCGGCAAATCCATTGAAAGAGTCATTTGGTAATAAGTATAACTTCAAATATGTATTGCTTGCATTGTTTGGTGCTACGATGGGTCAAGGGGTGATTTGGTACACAGGTCAGTTCTACGCGCAGACCTTCTTGTTGAAAATTTGTAATATCGATTTCCAACAAGCCAACACCCTTTTGATTATCGCCTTGATGATGGGTACTCCATTCTTCGTATTCTTTGGATGGTTATCAGACAAAATTGGTCGTAAAGGTATCATGTTGACTGGTATGTTATTAGGTGTACTTTGCTACCGTCCTATTTATGAGAAAATCTACCAGACTGCAAACATTAAGAGCAAAGAGGAAATCACGGCTAAAACAACTGAAGAAGTTAAACGAGGCTTGGTAGAAGGTACAGCCGATTCTTTGATTACTACAACAGTTACTAAAGAGTTTACTGATGGTACAAAATATAAAGAAGTGAAAAAAGTAACAGTTTTGGCTGATGCTTCAAAAGAGGCGCCAAAACCAGATGTTGTTAAAACCGTAAAATTGAACGAAGGCGATAAGTGGACCATGATTTGGATGGTATTTATTCAATTGTTGTTTGTAACAATGGCTTATGGACCAATTGCGGCATTCTTAGTAGAAATGTTCCCTGTAAAAATCCGCTACACGTCTATGTCTTTGCCATACCACATTGGTAACGGTGTATTCGGAGGTTTGATGCCAGCAATTGCTACTTACTTGGTGTCAAAAGCAAAAGATGCGAATGATGCAGCCGAAAAAGCTGGTCAGGCAGTGGTAAACGCTCAGCCATACTTAGAGGGTTTGAAATATCCAATGTTGATTGCAGGTATCTGTTTTGTCATCGGCTTGCTTTATATCAAAGAGAAAAAAGGAGGAGTAGAGTAATGGCTGTAGGCTATCAGCTCTAGGCTTTTGGCAAAATGACTCTTTGGTATTAATGCTAAATTGCGAGTAGTGTGTTTTGAATATAGAATTCTGGTAATTAAAAATTTACAATCACAATTCACCACTCACAATTCAGCACTCATACTTAACAAATAACTTCTATTGAATACATTCTAAATTTTTATATAAAATGGACGGAATTAAAAAAATCTTAGGTATCGTTTGGATCCTCCTCGGTATCGCAGCGGCATGGTTTGGCATCACAGTGTTGGGTCTTCCAAAGCTAGCTTCAGGCAAACAAGATGACTTAGTATTTGGAATTATCATCATGTTTATCTTAACGCCAATCATTACAGGAGGTTTGCTAATTTTTGGTAAATATGCTCTACAAGGAGAATTTAACGAAGAGAATGCTTAATTAAGCTAATGGCTTTTAACCTTTTGAAAATTGTTGATGGTGTAAAGTTATTTAGTTACCAAGTAATCGTGCAGAATAAGATTTGAGTTATGTGTTTAGGTACTAGGCAAAGAGTGTTAAAATGCTTTTTTCAAAGCCCACCGCCGAAAGCCGTTACCTGAAAGCCCAAAGTACAATCTTAAATTTTATTTTGCTCACTAACTTGAATACTTTACACCAAAAACCAAAGCATAAAATAGTTTTTAGGGATAGATGAGTTGAGTAATGTATGTCAATGAAGTCATTTTTGGCTCTTGGCATACATTCTTAGTTTATGGGAATACCTCTTTCCAAAAACTCTACCAACTTAGCTAAGTAATTGTCTATTTTTTATTGAATAAGTCTTATTTGTTATTATTTTGCTTGACACAGTCAGTAATTATGTATATATACTAGATATAGCCTCCTCGGAGGGACTTGACGAGTCAGTTTTCCTCAAAGAAACAGGTATTTGGGGCAATTTGAACCATCAAAAATCAAGAGTAAGTATATTTCTGGTAAATTGGTAATGATGCAAATACGTAAAATAGACAAATTCAGTATTAAGCTTCCCGCCATTGGTAAAATACCATAAAGCAACCATCATTTGCTTTCAATATTAACCTTATAGCGGTGCTGTAGCAAATCGACCGTATTCCTAAAAACATGAAAGAATCACTAAAAGAGCAAAGACTTTTTATCATAAGTTGCTTGTTTTTGCTGCTATACAATTTTCCGATTATATCAATCTTCAATCTGGATACCCAAATAGCAGGCATTCCAAGCCTATTTCTATATGTTTTTGTACTTTGGCTGATTTTGATTGTTGTAATCTACTTAAATGTCAGAGAGGTAAACAAAAACCAAGACCATTCAAATCACGATGAATAGCTTAATCTTAGTTTTGGCGTCTTTGCTATATCTGGCATTCTTATTTGGTGTAGCATATTGGGCCGAAAAACGTTCTGGAAAAGGCAAAAGCCTTGTTACCAACCCATACATATATGCGCTTTCTTTGGCGATTTATTGTACCGCATGGACTTTCTATGGCTCGGTTGGTCGAGCTGTAGGTTATGGCATCGAATACCTTTCGGTGTACATAGGCCCCACACTTATGATGCCTCTTTGGTGGTTGGTGATTCGCAAAATTATTCGTATCTCCAAAGTATATCGTATTACTTCTATCGCAGATTTTATTTCTTCCAGATATGGCAAAAATGTAACGCTAGGTATTATCGTCACACTTGTTTCTCTGGTGGGAGTATTACCCTATATTGCGATTCAGCTCAAGGCTATCTCAAGTAGTTTTAGAATCCTAACACGTACTGACTCGCCCTCTAATAGTCATATTTTCTTGGATGACCTTACTTTCTATATCTCAATGGGGTTGGGGCTATTTACCATTATTTTTGGTACCAGAAAAATCGACTCTACCGAGCGCCATGAAGGAATGGTGGCAGCCATTGCCGCCGAATCAATCATCAAAGCGTTGGCCTTTATCGTCGTTGGTATTTTTGTAACCTACGGAATTTTCAATGGTTTTGGTGATATTTTCAATAAAGCAGCTTTACATCCTCAGCTAAAATCTCAGTTTTTGATGGATGGCAACAAAGGAGAATATTCCTCTTGGTTTTGGCATACGGCATTATCAATGAGTGCTATCTTATTTTTACCGAGGCAGTTTCAGGTAGCCGTAGTCGAAAATGTCAACGAAAAACACCTCAACAAAGCCATGTGGTTGTTTCCACTGTACTTGTTGATTATTAATATTTTTGTGTTGCCGATCGCCTTTGGAGGAGAATTGCTGTTTCCCAATCATGATGTCAATCCCGACAATTATTTATTAGCAATTCCTTTAAAATACGATGCAAAATTCTTGGCGTTATTGACCTATATCGGAGGATTTTCGGCTGCTACAAGTATGGTTATTGTCGAAACCATTGCCCTCAGTATCATGGTTTCGAATAGCTTAATCATGCCGATTTTATTGGCCTATCCCAAGGTCATTGGCAAATATGAAAACAACCTCAGTGGTTTAGTCAACAATATTCGAAGAGTTAGCATTTTTATCATTTTACTTTTGGCATATATCTATGCCAAAGCCATTGCACGCTATTTTTCGCTGGTATCTATCGGCATGGTTTCTTTTGCGGCCGTTGCCCAATTTGCACCAGCTATTATTGGTGGTATTTATTGGAAAGAAGGTAATCGAAAAGGAGCGATTATTGGATTATTATCAGGAACATTTATTTGGTTTTATACCCTCGTACTTCCTTCTCTGATTGGTGCAGGGCTGTTTCCTCATTCTATTTTGGAGGAAGGTCTTTGGGGAATCAAAGCCCTACGCCCTTCTGCCCTATTTGGCTTAGAAGGGATGGACGACATTTCGCATGGGGTATTCTGGAGTATGTTTTTCAATATTGGTAGTTATGTTTCGTTTTCGTTAATCACCAAATCTACCTCTATTGAACTCAATCAGGCCGTCACTTTTGTAGATATATTTAGTCATTCCAAGTTTACAGATAATACTACCATTTGGCGTGGCACGGCCTATTTGAATGACATCAGAACGCTATTATTCAACTTTTTTGGCGAACGACGAACCGATAGGGTATTACGGCTTTTTGCCCAAAAACATAGTTTAAATTTAGAAAACAAAAAGGCTGACCCAAAGTTAGTTACTTATTCCGAAAAGCTTTTGGCGGGCGTCGTAGGCGCAGCTTCCGCTCGTATTATGGTGGCTTCAATTTCGAAAGAAGAACATATTTCGATGGATGAAGTAGTCAATATTCTTCGAGCCTCTCAAGAATTGATGGTCAATAATAAAGAGCTTCGCAGAAAATCTATCGAGCTTGAAAAAGCGACTTCCGAACTCAAAGAGGCTAATGAAATTTTGAAACGTACCGACAAGCTCAAAGATGACTTCTTGTCGACAGTCGCACACGAAATACGTACTCCGCTGACTTCTATTAGGGCTTTATCAGAAATTGTGTACGACAATCCAGATATGGATCAAGAAGAACGAGAACATTTTTTAGGTACTGTCGTAAAAGAGTCGGACCGCTTGAGTCGATTAATTAATCAGGTGCTAGATTTAGAAAAATATGAATCTGGTCGACAGAAATTGATTAAAGAAAATGTAGATATACAGGAAATTGTGAAAGATAGTATCGATGCACTTTATCAACCTGCAAAAGAAAAGGGAATCAAAGTGGTATTCTTGCCAGATCGTTTTGCGCCAAAATTTGAGGCAGATAGAGATAAGTTGATACAAGTCGTGGTAAATCTTATATCCAATGCCATCAAGTATTGCGAAGCAGATAAAGGCGAAATCCAAATAGCCACACATTATGTCGAAGGTGCGATTTATACCAGTATCCAAGACAATGGCGTAGGGATTGCCAAAGAGTTTCAACGACTGATTTTTGACAAATTTTTTCAAGCAGAAGATCAAACTATCAAAAAACCAAAAGGAAGCGGATTGGGATTGGCTATTTCCAAAAAAATCGTTGAACTACACCAAGGACAAATCTGGGTAGAAAGCGAAGTAGGACATGGTTCTAAATTTACCTTTATGCTTCCAGTGGTATAGGATAAAAGAGATAAAGGGAACAGGCACAAAGGGGCAAAGTGGAAGAAAGTATTGGAGGACAAGAAAAATAATCATCTGTTTATCAAGTATTTATCAATCTAAAAATCACTCTACCGCTTTACCACTGTATGCCTTTGTGCCTCTTAATAAAAAAACTCATTAAAGATGAAACAGCAATTAAAAGTATTAGTAGTTGACGACGAGCCTGGCATTTTGATGTCGCTTGAATTCCTGATGAAAAAAGAGGGTTATCAGGTATTTATTGCTCGTGATGGAGAGGAAGCACTTGACATCATCGAACGTGAGATTCCATCTATAATTTTATTGGACATTATGATGCCCAATGTGGATGGCTATGAAGTATGCCATTTTGTAAAAAGCACCCTCAAGCTAAGTCATATCAAAATTGTGTTTTTGAGCGCTAAAAATAAAGAATCAGATATGGAAAAGGGATATGCTATTGGAGCCGACCTATATGTGCCAAAACCCTTTTCTACTCGTACTTTGGTCTCAAAAGTAAACGCTTTAGCCCTTGGTATCGCAACTAGCTAAGTTTAGCGGAGTTTTTCACGATTTTTCGGTGTAAACACTTAATTTAGTATTGTGAAAATATTCATGTTTTCTCATGGAATCAGTCAAACTGATAGTTATTCATAAACCAACGAATACGATGAATAACTAGGGTACTTTTAACTAAAATCACCAACCTGACTGCTCCTATTAAATACATAACAAAACAAACATATAAGCTTATATACCAATGTCTTACGCAGAAAAATACCAATTCAGCATTGATAATCGTGAGGCTTTTTGGGCCGAACAAGCTCAGCAAATCTCGTGGTTTGAAGCTCCCGAGCAAACCTTATCTGTAGATGAGAAAGGTTTCTATCGCTGGTTTAAAGGTGGCAAGATGAATACTGCCTATTTGGCACTTGACTACCACGTAGAAAACGGCAGAGGTGACCAAACTGCTATCATTTACGACTCTCCAGCTACCAAAAGTATAAAAAAGTATAGCTATAGCGAACTTACCAAAGAGGTAGCTAAATTGGCGGGTGGACTCAAAACTTTAGGCGTTCAAAAAGGAGACACTGTCGTGATTTATATGCCGATGGTTCCCGAAGCAGCCATTGCTATGCTAGCTTGCGCTCGCTTAGGCGCTGTACACTCGGTGGTATTTGGAGGTTTTGCGCCTCATGAACTAGCGGTGCGTATCGACGATGCCAAACCGAAGGTCATGATTTCGGCATCTTGCGGCATTGAGTTCGAAAAAGTAATCTCCTATAAACCTCTTCTCGACGAAGCCATCGAAGCCTCTGAGCACAAACCTGCGCACTGTGTAATTCTTCAGCGTCCACAGGCTCAGGCAAGCATGATTGAGATTCGCGATGTGGATTATACTCAATTAGTCGAGCAGTCAGACGAAACTCCTTGCGAAATAGTAGACGCAACGGATCCTTTATATATCCTTTACACTTCAGGAACTACAGGCAAACCCAAAGGTATTGTCCGAGACAATGGCGGTCATGCGGTAGCTATGAATTTTTCGATGCGTGCTATCTATGATGTACAACCAGGCGATGTCTATTGGGCAGCCTCGGATGTAGGTTGGGTAGTGGGACACTCATACATCGTATATGCCCCTTTGATTTATGGTTGTACAACCATTTTATTCGAAGGAAAGCCTATCAAAACGCCTGATGCTGGAACGTTCTGGCGTGTTATTGAAGAGCATAAAGTGAAATGCTTTTTTACAGCGCCAACTGCTTTTAGAGCAATCAAAAAAGAAGACCCTCATGCCGAATTAAAGGCAAAATATGATATTAGTTCACTCAAAGCTATTTACTTGGCGGGTGAGCGCTGCGACCCTCCTACCCTTGAATGGTTACAACAAATTACACAATTGCCAATTCTCGACCACTGGTGGCAAACCGAAACGGGTTGGGGAATTGTAGGCAACATGGTTGGTATCGAAGCTTTTCCTGTAAAAGCGGGTTCGGCAACCAAGCCTGTCTGTGGTTTTGAGTTGAAAATCTTGAACGAAGCTGGCGAAGAACTTGGCCCTAATCAGGATGGATATGTTTGTATCAAACTCCCAATGCCTCCAGGCTGTTTGCCAACACTTTGGAATGACGACGATCGCTTCAGAACCTCTTACTTAACTACTTTTGAAGGCTATTACCTCACGGGCGATGGCGGTTTTATCGACCAAGATGGCTATGTCTTCATTATGGGTCGTATCGACGATGTAATCAATGTGGCAGGTCACCGACTTTCGACTGGTGCTATGGAAGAAATCATTGCCTCACACCCAGCAGTCGCCGAATGCGCCGTAGTGGGTATCGCCGACGAACTACGTGGACAGCGTCCTGTGGGTTTTGCTGTACTGAAAGATGGACAAGATATTGACGAAAATACGCTTGAGCAACAAAGCATCGCTTTGATTCGTGAGCAAATAGGTGCCGTAGCTTTTTATAGAAATACCATTTTAGTAAAACGTTTACCTAAAACTCGTTCAGGAAAAATCCTCCGCAAAATTATCCGTCAAATTGCCGATGGCGAAAGCTTCAATGTGCCGTCGACTATCGATGATCCTGCTATTTTAGATGAAATCACCCAACGTTTGCAAGAGCGCAACATTGGCTTAGCATATACAGAAAAACAAGTTTAAAACACTAAAACCCCATTGTAACATGAGCACAGAAACTGAAAAAAACCGAACTGGATTTTAAGAATCATTATCGCCGCAGCAATCATTGGCGCTGCTATTTGGTTGGTAAACGTTATGTCAACTAGCGAAATTGAAATTGGTGGAGGACACTAGGAAGTGTTGAGTTTTGAGTGAGGAGTTTTGAAAATTTTATTTCGGAGGGTGTAGCAAAAAGCAGATATATCTAAAAAACTTTTCTTAAAACGCTTTCATCAAATCAAATTTCTTGACATTTTAAGATTGGCAAAGCACTTGTGGCTTTGCCAATCTTGTTTTATTGGATGAAGCTGTTTAAACTTTCGTAATATTTCTTGCGTCAGCAATGAATTTATACTGTTTGAGCGAAGCGAGTTTATAAATTCTTGAATTTTTTGCGGCCGCCGCTGCGGTTACTTTTTGTTTCAAGACAAAAAGTAAGGCTAAGAATTATCCAATAAAACTGTTTTTTGAAAAGTTTAAACAGCTTCGATTTATCTATTTTATACATACAAAGAAATACCATTTTAACTATAATCAAGTCACTTGACAATCGACAATATTTTCTATATCAATTTTTCTTACCAAACACTTGTCACACTTTAACTCAAAACTATTTTTTATTTTTTTACTTCAATAAAAAATACAATTTTCTTCAAAAACTCTTCGAAAAATGCAACATCTACTTTTCAACTTGTATTATATTACTAGTATATAATATTTTAGCAAAAAAATATATATTAAATTAGCATAAAACATTTTCAAGAGTTAGTATAAAGAAAAAAACATCTTGTATTTTTACAGTATAAAATTTAACAATTCGTACCTTCTATTCTGACCTGTCGATTTGACTATGAAAGGAAATGGCTTTGTAATGAAGTTATTTATCAAAGAAGACACGAGCAGGCCAAAAAACATAATCACACAATGGACTTAAGAATAAAATCATTCGAAGACTATCAAGAAAAGTATCAGTATAGTGTTGAAGACCCAGAAAGCTTTTGGGGTGAAATTGCTCAGAACTTCTATTGGAGAAAACCTTGGAAAAAGACCTTAGAATGGAATTTTACCGATCCAAAGGTGACTTGGTTTAAAGGTGGAAAGTTAAATATTACCGAAAACTGTCTTGACCGCCATTTGGCAACAAGAGGTGATCAGCCTGCGATTATTTGGGAATCAAATAGCCCAGATGAGCCTTCTCAAACAATTACTTATAAGGTATTACATGAGCAAGTTTGTCGCTTTGCAAATGTATTGAAAAGAAATGGCGCCAAAAAAGGCGACCGTATCTGTATATATATGCCAATGATTCCAGAATTGGCGATTGCTGTATTAGCTTGTGCTCGTATTGGTGCGATTCACTCGGTAGTATTTGGTGGTTTTTCTGCCCAATCTATCGCCGACCGTATCAACGATGCGCAATGTAATATCGTAGTAACAACCGATGGTGCTTTCCGTGGCAACAAAGAGATTCCTTTGAAAGCTACCGTAGACGATGCCTTGATTCAGTGCCCAAGTGTTGAGCGCGTAATTGTTTCGACTCGTACTCGCACACCTGTATTTATGCTCAAAGGTCGTGACTGCTGGTGGGAAGACGAAGTAAAATTGGTTTCGGCCGACTGTCCAGCTGAAGAAATGGACTCGGAAGATATGTTGTTTATCCTATATACTTCTGGTTCGACTGGCAAGCCAAAAGGAGTAGTTCACACAGTAGGAGGCTATATGGTGTATTCATCGTATACCTTTGCCAATGTTTTTCAGTATGAAGAAGGACAAACGCACTTCTGTACAGCTGACATTGGTTGGATTACAGGTCACTCTTACATCGTGTATGGCCCTTTGGCTTGTGGGGCTACAACCTTAATGTTTGAAGGTATTCCAACATATCCAGATGCGGGTCGTTTCTGGGATATTGTTGAAAAGCATAAAGTAAACATTCTTTATACTGCTCCTACGGCGATTCGCTCATTGATGTCATTTGGAGATCAGTTTGTGGAAGGCAAAGACCTAAGTTCATTGAAAGTATTAGGTTCAGTAGGTGAGCCAATCAACGAAGAAGCTTGGAACTGGTACAACGAAAAAATTGGTAAAGGTCTTTGTCCAATTGTGGATACATGGTGGCAAACAGAAACGGGTGGTATTTTGATTTCACCAATAGCCAATATTACGAAAACAAAACCTGCCTACGCTACTTTACCATTGCCAGGTGTACAGCCAATTTTGGTAGACGAAAACGGTGTTGAAATTGAAGGAAATGGCGTTTCGGGTAATTTGTGTATTAAATTCCCTTGGCCATCTATCATTCGTACCACTTATGGCGACCATGAGCGTTGTCGTCAAACGTATTTCTCAACTTACAAAAACTTGTATTTCACAGGCGACGGTTGTATGAGAGATGAAGATGGTTATTATCGCATTACAGGTCGTGTAGATGACGTGATCAACGTATCTGGACACCGTATTGGTACTGCTGAGGTAGAAAATGCCATCAACATGCACTTGGGTGTGGTTGAATCTGCAGTAGTGGGTTATCCTCACGACATCAAAGGACAAGGTATCTATGCATATGTTATTTGCGAAAAACATGTTGGCGATACAGATTTGACGCGCAAAGATATTTTGGCAACGGTAACACGCATTATCGGACCAATTGCCAAACCAGATAAAATCCAGTTTGTATCAGGCTTACCAAAAACACGTTCTGGCAAAATCATGCGTCGTATTCTTCGCAAAGTAGCCGAAGGTGATACGGGCAACTTAGGCGATACTTCAACCTTGCTTGATCCATCGGTAGTTGATGAAATCAAAGTAGGTGCGTTGTAGGGAGAATATTTCCAATAAATAAACAATAACCCCCTCATAAAGATATTCTTTATGAGGGGGTTATTGTTTATTTGGAATTATTTTACCTTGCAGCGTTAACTGATATATTTATATAACGTTTTACCTTAATAACATAACTAATGAAGACTATTGTTCATCAATTATCTACAAAGTCGTTTTATATACCGGAGTGGGAAATCAAACATCTATTTCTAGGAACATTTAACCCTTCTGGTGGCGAGACTGTCAAATATTATTATGGCCGCCCAAGAAATCAAACATGGAATCTAGTGTCAAAAATCTTCAATGATAGTCTAAATCCCAATAGTAAGGATTTTTTTGAAAAATTAAAAGCGCATAAAATTGGCTGTATAGACCTAATTCATTCAGTGACCTGTCCTGACGGAGACATATCAAATATTATCGGTCACGGGTATAGTGATAGTAAAATAATCAATGGAAGTGTAAAGAGAGTTTATAACACTGAAATAATACTTGACTTGATCAGGACAAATCCAAATTGTACTATCTATTCAACTTGGGGAAAAGGATCAACGATAAAAGATTGGAAAAAGGAGATTGAAAAAATAAAAAATATTACTCCATTAGTCTCACCAAGTCTTGTTGCTAGAGTTCCAGCAGGGGTAGAAAAGTATGAATTTATGCTTTCAAATTGGCAAAGATTAATACAACCTTAGTTCTTTTAGCTCAAATCCATCTTTATGTAAGATTATTTTCATCTAAAATGTAAAGTGAGTCGGTATATTTGTAAATGAAAATTTGATTTGACATGGTTAAAGATATAACATTCAAAAACTACAAAGTATTCAATAGTGAGCAAACTCTTGAGTTAGCACCTATAACAATTTTAATAGGTAAAAATAGCTCTGGGAAAAGCGCACTAGCAAAATTACCTACACTAATTTCTGTAAGTCTAAATGGCATACTTGAAGAACCATTCAGTTGGGAAAATAATGGTGTAATTTTAGGTAACGATTATTCTGATTTGAACTATGAAAAGGATACTACAGGAGAGTTTGAATTTAAGTTAGAATTAAAAGATAACAGATTTTTACATATAGTTATCTTATTTGGAAACCATAGCTTGATTGTTCGTTCATGGAATTATAATAATGAATTTAAAGCTCAATATCACATAAAAGAGAAGCTTTATTCCATCAATGATAGCCCAAGACTATATGATTGTAAGTTTAAAGGTTTTTTACTGAAAAGTATCGTTGATTTTGAAGAGACAATTCCAAGTTTAAAAGATTTCGACTTTGACTTTGATTATATATGCTCATACAGAATAGAACCGAAAGATATTAAAGAAGACCAGCCTAAAGAAAAGAATATTAGAAAAGTTGGAATAGATGGCAAACACGCCTACGAGATATTAATCAATGATGTTATTTATTCAGATGGTCAACTACTAAACAAGGTAAGCAATTGGTACAAAAAAGTATTCGAAAACTGGGAAGTGAATATAGACAGGGATACGTTGCGGAATAAATTTTACTTTGAACTAAAAAGGGATTCCCCAAGATTTTTCAAAACCTCTTTAGTAAATGTAGGACAAGGAATGAGTCAAACATTGCCTCTAATCACAAAATCATTTATTGAAGAAGAAAAACCTTCTCTTACAATTATAGAAGAACCAGAATTACACTTACATCCTTCCGCACATGGAGATTTAGCTGAACGATTTGCTGAATCTTTAACAGATATAAATAAAAGATACTTGATTGAAACTCATTCTGAAAACTTTATTCTAAGGCTAAGACGGTTAATCGCTGAAAGTAAGTATCCACATTTTACGGAAGAAAACCTTAAAATTTATTATGTTGATTATGATGAAGATTTGAATGAGAGCTTTTTGAGAGAAGTCGTAGTCGAAGGAAATGGAAATGTTAGAAATTGGCCAAAAGGGGTATTTAGCGAATCAATGGATGAATTGTTAGCAATGAAAAACGCTCAAAAATAGATACATCTATGCGAATAGAAATAAAAGACGATATATTTAACTCCAATGACTTTACTAATTTAACACACCTTATTCGGATAGTGTTTCAACGTCCAAGTAAATCAATAAATACTAAAGCTAAGGTATTTATTGATTTAGATAAGTGCACCAATACTGTGCTATATAATCGGCTGGATTCAATAGATAGAGAACTCTTAGAGGCCTCGACAAAAGAATATTTTTACGAAAGCTCTCCCTGTATTAATTATATTGTTTCAAACAATAATTCAAAAGAATCTTATAATTTAGAAGAAGCTATTGAATTATTAAAAGAGCCGTTTTGGATACTTCTCGAAAACTCAAAAAATGACCAAGAGTTTATCAAATCTATAATCTTTCATTTTGAAGTTGATAATGAGTATCTTAAAGAATGTTTGAAAAACAGATGGATACAGTTTGATAACGCTGGTGGTTGTGGTAATGTAAAGAATTTACTGACTCATAGAATTAATTCTTTTGAGAATTTAGCTGTTTCTCAAGGTAGTTTACCTCGAAAATATTATAGAGGTATGGTAATCTTGGATAGTGATAGAGAATTTTCAACCCAAAGTACTAAACAAGACTACGAAAAGCTTATTGAGTATTTTACAAAATACAACATACCGTTTCATATTCTTGAAAAAAGAGCGATGGAAAACTATATGCCAGATGAAGTTCTTTTTGATATACAACGTGAAAAGTCCAATTCAAAAAATCCAGATGATAAAAAATTTGTAAGGTGGGTAAATGTCTATCGTCATCTATCTAATATGCAAAAAGATTTTTTAAAATATGATGGTTTAGATTCATTTGAAAAACTGAAACCAGAAGTCAAAAATTTATATCAAAATCAAGTACCATCCAACTTTAGCTTATTAGTATCAGGTATCAGCTACAGAGATCACAATGCTTTAGAAGACGATGAAAAAAGATTTAAGAACGCTTTTCCTAAACTGTTTACACAATCCCCACTGGTTAACAAAGCCTCCCTTAAAGCAAGAAGTGGAACAGATGAGCTAGATCGTATATTTAATAAAATCAATCAACTACTATGAGTTCATTAATCAGTTTAAAACCATCAAATAATAAGTTTGAAATTTATCTGAATGATATTAATTCGGGATTATTACAAATTCCAGAATTTCAACGTGATTTTGTTTGGGAGCTTGACAATGTACTCAAGTTGTTAAATAGTATTAAAAAAAATTACCCCATCGGTTCATTTTTATTTTGGACTCCAGAAACAGAATTTAGAATAGCCAAACAGGTTGGTCCTTATTTTATTAAAGAATCTATTTTTGATACTTTTGAAAAAAGGCAACGAAAATATATTTTGGATGGCTATCAGAGAATGTCCGCTTTGTTTGGTGTGCTTTCTAATCCTGAAACGATTGTAAACTTCACGTTGGACGAGAAGTTATATAATTCTAAATTCAACATTTACTATAATCTTGATTCTGAACGGTTTGATGTATTCGACCGTAACATTGAACTTTATTGTGTTCCAGCTTATATCTTATTGGATTTCGAATCTTTTCTTACTCACTCAGAAAAAATACAACGAGAATATTCCCCTGAACTCTCAAAAAGCTACACAGATAGGCTAAAAAAATTGTCACTACTTTTAGTAGGTACGAAATGCCCGTAATTGAGATAGCTGGCGGGACTTTAGACGAAGCTATCGACATATTTACCTTACTCAATAAAGAAGGTAAGCCAATAACGCCCGACTGGATATTGTCGGCTAAAACTTATACAGATAACTTTAGATTGGGTGATAAAATCGATGATGTTCTCGAACAAATAGAGAAATATAATTTTATTGATAAAAAACCAAGAGAAGTGGCGGTAAGAGATTTAGTTTTTAGGAGTATTCAAAGCTCATTTGGAGATTTATATTTAGACAATAAAAAAACAGATATTATCTCCCTTTCTAAAAAAGAAAACTTTCAAAGTCAAATAGAAATTACCGTAAAAAGTATAGAACATGTGGCTAAATTTTTATTTGAAGAGCTATTAATTGTTGACAACAAACTATTACCAGCTAATATCCAATTTATCTTTTTGGTAGAGTTCTTTAACCATGTACAACAACCAAGCAAAAATCAAATAGAAAAGTTAAAAGAGTGGTTTTGGATTACAACATATTCAAACTACTTTTCAATTTTTAGCCCTAGTAAAAGAAAAACCGCCTTTCAACATTTTCAAAAGTTTATTAAGGATGAAAATATTCATCCTGTTTATAACGATAATCCAAATCAAAAATTTATTGTACCTACTTTATCAGAGAAGATTAATTTAACATCTGTTCGTTCAAAAGCACATATATTATTTTTGCTAAATTCATCTAACAACTTCAACCCTATTGAAGCTGATTATATCGAAGGATATAAAATCTTTAAGTTATTGCCTGAAAGTCATATCGACAGCTCAACTAGCGATAGTGCGAATATGGTAGTATGCCTCCACAAAGTTAGCGATAATGTTTTTGTGGATGGTGGGAAAAGAACTAATGGCTTATCTCACTTACTGTTAAAGAAAAATCAGAATAAATATGAGGAATATTTTATTACAGATGATATGCGTTTTTCGTTTGAAAATGGACACTTTAACCAAATACTATCTGCTCGATTAGAATTAATCAATAGAAAAGAGAGAGAGTTTGTTGAAAAGCTGGGTTTGATATATGAAGAGAAACCTAAATCATAGATTATCATTCAGAATTTTAATATCAAACATGAGTCATCCCGAATTTTGTTGTGCGAAGTAGCACCATAGCATGTTTTGGATGGCAGTTCTCAATCGATAAATCGGTGTCAAAGCATTTTGGCACCGATTTCCTGTTCTATGAGCAAATTGATTGATGATTATCTTGATAATAGATGGCCAATTCCTGATGAGTTTCATCAAGAAGTCGTAAATGAGCGTGACAATGGCTAATAATTTGAGGGTATTCTCGAAAAACCATAACCTTGGAGATTCAATAGCTAGCTCAGTTTTGGCGAATCTAAACGCCTGTTCAATATTCCATCGGTGCATGTAGCTATGACATATTTCCCAAGCATCCTTAGCTGATTCTACAGGCAATGAGGTTAATAAATAGAGTGGTGACTGATAGTTTTTGGTATCTCTCACTATTACTAACGACAAGTTAATATCTTCAAAACTAGGGTGTTGTACTTGAGTCCAAGCAATAGAAATGCTCTTGAGAATCTTTCTCTGAGAATCGAGCACAATCTTTTTACTTCTAGCTTTAAAAGAGCGAGCTAGAAGATGGGTTTGCTTTTTACCTTTAGTTGAGTGTATAAGTAAATGATTCTTCTTCCATCGGACTAGGAAATCTTGTTCGAAGTTCGTAAACCACTCGATGGTCCACTCATTAGCGTAACCACGGTCAAGCACATGTAGGATGCCTTTTCCTACTTGTGCTTGTAGTTTTTCTAGCATCCGAAACATAATGTTTCGACCATATTCCTTGTATTTACCTCTGGTAGTCCACCAACTCATCTGACATACACTTACAGACTCACCCAAAGCTGAGAGCAACGTACTTGTCCAATGATAACCAGGAACACAAATACGTTTATTAGGAGGAGAATAGTATCCTTTTTTTATCCGTGTTAGTCGTTTTGCCTTTGAGCTTTCTACACTACAAAGCCCTTCCAAAAACCAAGATTCAGCCTTTTCTAGCCGACTATCATCCCAAAGCATTAGCGGACGTTTTCCCTGTTTTACTAACGATTCTAGCCTTTTTCGAGTTTGACTAAAGAGAAAATTATCAATGATAGTAGATGTCCATTTTTTGGAACGTAACAGATTACTAATGCGTTTTGTCCCAGCGGGAGCATGTGAAAAACCGCAAATATAGCCACCTAACTCACTAAGCAATAAGCCCATAGAGTTGTGTCGATGCAATAAAATGGCAACTATTAAATCGTAAAAAGTACGAACTAAACGCTTATCCAGAACAGAATCTAACGATAACTGGACGTCAGCAAGATAAAGATCAAGTTTATGAAGAAGTAAATGAGAGAGTCTTGACTTACTCGATTTTATGTCATTATTTTGTAGAAATGCTTTATGCATAGAAACCTCCTGTTTGTTTGTGTTTGTCGTAATTCACAAAGTAAACAAGGAGGTTTCTTTTTTAAAAGTCTTCACGAAAAATTCGGGATGACTCATGTTTGATGAAAACTTGAAGAATCATTCCTATCCTACAATTCGGAATGACTCATCTTAGTTTTTCAAAATCCATTCTACGTTCGGCACTTTTCACTTCGGTTCCTGTTATTTCAATTTTCTTCAAAATTTAATATTAAATAATTGTTAAATTTTTGTAATATTATCATTAAGTCATGATGGCAAAAGAGTGTTTGAAACACAATCGCCAATACCTCCTAAGGTATATGACTATAATAAAATGTTGGACCATTAACCCAATAGCAAGATGAAACAATTATTCTTTTTATTACTACTTGCAACGATAACGATGTCGTGTAGCAATCAGAAATTTGCTGTTCGTGCTAATAATGATCATTTGATGGTAAATAATCTCAATCAGACTTACCAGATTGTTATTGGGCAAAGTGAAGCAAAACTGTCAGAAGAAACCGAACGTGCCATTCAAGATGAAGTTGAAAATCAGATGGAGGCTCGTGGTTTTGTGCGTACCAGCAAATCTCCTGATATTGTAGTGGTATGCTCGGTTTTTGAAACTAAACTAAAAATTAAGGACAGTCGTAAAGTAGAGGAAGAAAAATCTGAGTATGCCACTCGTAGAATCACACTCAACGGTGGGACTTTGATGATTCAAATGATTGACGAAAACTTGAATAAGTCTGTTTGGCTCGGAATGGCTTCGGGTTTTATCAAGCCTAACAAACTGGTAGAAGAGCGTGAATTAAAAGCTATTACTCGCAGTATATTTGATGAATACAAATTGGTAGCTTATGGATATATGCCAAAGCAAGAAATGACGGCTACTCGTTAGTCATTTAACTATAAAGTAAAACATGAGTCATCTCGAATTTTTAGGATTGGGATTATTCTCCAAGTTTTTATCAAAAAAGGGGTCGAAAAATATTATTTGACCCCTTTTTTGATGCTACTATGCTAGATATGACTCAGCTTAAGACGCAATCATTGCGTCTCTACAGATGGAATATAAATTTTAAATTAATCACTCATTCATTCAGTCGCTAAATCCCTAAATTAGGAATGACTCATGTTTGGCCAAACCAAAATACTTTTTTACCGTGTTAAACTTTCAATTAAATAAGTATGCTGAGGAAATAGCGCTTGCAAACTAGCTCGCTCAGCTAGCTCAAATCCTTCAAAATCAAAACCTGGTGCCACTGTACAGCCAACTAATGAGTAAGCCGATTCTTTTTGGGGTTTTGACGCAAACCAATATCCTGCTGGAACTACCGCCTGAAATACTTGTCCTTCGTCGGGATTATTACCCAAATGAATAATGTTGAGTTGACCATCTGGACTAATCATAAATACATCGAGGGCACCGCCAGCATAAAAATGCCACATCTCGTCAGCTTCTATCCTATGGAAAGCAGAGAAATGATGATTTTCTAGTAAAAAATAAATACCTGTCGAGAAAACTCTTTTTCCTTTAAATCTTTCTGGTAAAGCTTCCTGAGGAATACTTTCGGTCGAGCGATAAGTTTCGGCAAAGTAGCCACCCTCTGGATGTTCGAGCATCTTAAACTTTTCGACCCAATATTGGGCATTTTTTATAATTTGATTCATTGATAATGATATTTCGAATAAAAGAAGGCAAAGTTTAATCAGAAACTCTTTCTTTGTATTCTGTTAAAAATCAGACGGTTGGTTGTTGAAAATTTAGATAGAATCAAAAAAAACTAATGCAATAGCTAGCTTCTAGGTTATTATTGCTTGAAAGTTAAGAATCTATGATGCAAAAAAATCATATTTTTTTAATTCTCATGCAACATTAGTTTACCGATCTGTTTCATTGGTATGAAATTCAGTTAATTGTTATTCGCAAATAAGCCTCTAAGACTATCGAAGATTGACGATTAACCAACCAACTAAGTTTATTCACGAATAACAATTTAATACGCTGGAACAAACGCTATACATAGACAGAAATGTTCATTTGGTGGAGGCTTGTCGCAGGGGCGAACGCAAGGCTCAGTATGAGATTTATCGTCTCTACTCAAAGTCTATGTTCAACGTGGCTGTCCGAATACTGAATCATGTCGGCGAGGCCGAAGATGTACTGCAAGAGGCATTTTTGGACGCATTTATCAAAATTCATGAGTTTCGTCAAACAAGTACCTTTGGCGCTTGGCTCAAACAAATTGTAATCAATCGGGCTCTCAATCAGCTCCGGCAGCGTAAAGTTGCCTTTCAGGACATCGATGGTGTACCTGATGATTTTGAGGACGAGCAATTTGATGACGAGGAAATAGAATGGGAAGTAACTAAGGTGCAGCGCGCGATGCATCAACTTCCCGATGGCTTTAGAACGGTTCTAAGCTTGTATCTTTTTGAAGGATACGACCATGAAGAAATTGCGGAAATTTTGCAAGTAGCAGAATCCACTTCAAGAACTCAGTATATAAGAGCCAAAAAACGTTTATTAGAAATACTTAAAAAGGCATAATTGATTGTCGAGTTTATTTTCAACAAAAGATATGTCATAGTCTTATGAATCAGTCAAAAAAAGCATCAAATCGTTTAGAAAGGTTTGTTAGAGACCATCGAGATGAATTTGAAAATCTTGAACCATCGTTGGATTTGTGGGAAAAATTAGAAGCAAAATTACCTACCGACACCGCTTTGGCTCAACCAGTAGAGAAAAATACTATTATTCCATTTTTCCCTAAAATCCAACGCTATTGGCGTGTTGCTGCAAGTATTGTGGTGGTTATAGGAGCATTAGGATTATGGTATGCCAATCAATCTTCGAGCAATTCGGACATAATCGTGAGCCAAGTTGGCGATCAGTACAAAAAGCAAATGGTACATTACGCTAGCTTAATAGAAACAAAGAGGGATGAAATCCGACAAATTGCCGATAACGAACCTGCTTTGTATCAAGAATTTTCATCAGAAATCGAACGTCTCAACAAAGACTATCAAAGCTTGAAGGCGGAACTGCCCCAAACGCCCAATCAAGAAGAGTTAGTAAAAGCTATGATTCAAAATTTACAATTACAATTAGATATTTTGAATCAACAATTATCAATCATTCAACGAGTTAAAGAAGCAAAACAAGGCCATGGAAAAAGTATGCAAACTATTTAAGGTGGTTGTTGCCATGTACGGGGTGTTGGTTATCTCTCCGAGTATGGCGCAGCAAATGCGAGTTACGGCCTCTGCTAATGGCAATGTATATGCCAGCAATAAAAATAGTAGAACTATTACCGTAACTGTTAATTCTAATAACAATACAACAGTTAGCTGCCAGGAGGTAGCCTCAGTCGAAAAAGGAGAATCTGTAGCTTTGGTCGAAAAAAAGAAGTTGATTACCAAGGTATATTCTGTTGAACCGAAGGATTTGTTACAAATTAATAATCAGCACGGTCACGTAAATGTTGAGCTATGGAATCGTAATGAAATAAAAATAGAAATCAATATCGTAGGACACGGCAGTACTGAAGAAAAAGCACAAGCGTACGTAGATGGAGTAGATATTGCAGAAGTTCGTGTAAAAAACAAAATTACCTTACGAACCAATATAACCTCTGAAAATAATGGAGATTGGTGGGATAAGTTATCTTTTAAAAGCAGTAGCAAAGACTCTGACAATGAGAAGCAAGGCGTAGAAGTCAACTATCAGGTATATATGCCAAAGAATAATCCACTGATGGTGTCGAATAGATATGGTAATACGAATGTTCCAGAATTTTCAGCTCCTTTGTCAATCGTTACTTCTTATGGAAACTTTGTAAGTGACCGACTTTCTGGCAATGAAAAAATATCAATGTTCAATATGGAAAAGCTAATATCAAGCAATTAGACGAAGCAGAGTTGAAAATTTCTTATTCTAAATTGAATATTGATAAAGCTAATATTATCAAACTTGCTAATATGTTTGGCTCTGTGATGTTGGATCAAGTCAATACCATTGAGGGAAATCTTCAGTATTCTAACGGAAAAATCGGTACGATTAAAGAAAATGGCAAAATTTACATTAGCTATTCAGATGGATTAGAGCTTCGTGAATTACCAAATTCGTTGAAGTCCCTAGATTTGAAATGTAATTATACGACTGTAAAATTACCTGTGACTTCAGACTGCAATGCCGACTTTGATGTTACGGTGAACTATGCCAATTTCAAATACCCATCAGATAAGTGTACGCTTACGGTAAATCCAGATGATGAAAATTCTCAAAAACGAATGGGATTCATTCCTCAAAAGAATTATAAAGGTAAAATCGGCAAAGGTACAGGAACCAAAATTGTCATTCACTCAAATTATGGTGGTGTGAAGTTTTTGGAGAAATAGTAAACGCTCAAAATATATATTGCTAATAAAAAAGCTGTGTGCGACATGAGACAAGATATAAGCTCGGAGGTATATCTTACTCGAAGCATACAGCTTTTTTATTTTCCTTGAGTCACATCAAAATAAAGTACCTCTACTGTCAAATGACTTAATAGCTGTTGTGTTCTTTCAGGGCGCGCATCTGTCAAAAAAACCTGCTGAAAGGTTCCATCTACCATCATATTGATCAACTGCTGAATACGTCTGTCATCAAGCTTGTCAAAAATATCATCGAGTAATAATATCGGTTGAAATCCCTTTTCAAGTGCCAAAAGCTCAAATTGGGCTAATTTAAGCGCAATTACATAAGATTTTTGTTGACCTTGCGAACCGTATTTTTTGAGTGGGAAAGCATTGATTTCGAAAGAAAAGTCATCTTTATGAATCCCTAAGGTTGTTCTTTGTGCCGCCAAATCTCGTTGACGATTTTTGGTAAAATCATTTCTGAAAGTGTCAGCGTCTACGTCGGTTTCATAAACGAGTCGTACGTCCTCCCTACTTTCTGAAAGATTAGCATAATGTTTTTGGAAGATTGGGGTAAATTTCGACAAAAACACTGCTCTTTTTTTCTGTAACTCAATTCCACATTCGATAATTGGTTCAGAGTAGATATCTAATAAATCAGCATCAAAATAGTTTTTTTCTGCAAACTGTTTTAGCAAAGCATTTCTTTGTAATAAAACCTTATTGTATTTGATAAGCGTTTCAAGATACTCACGATCGATTTGAGAGATAACACCATCAAAAAACTTTCTTCTTTCCTCACTCCCATCTCTTACAATATCGGTATCATTGGGTGAAATCAACACGACAGGATAGAGTCCTATATGTTCTGAAATTTTCTCATAAGGTTTTGTATCGTGGAGCACGGCCTTTTTTTGACCTTTTTGAAAAGAACAGGTTATTTGCACATCCCCTTTTTCTCCACCAACAAATAGCCCATCAATCATCATAAAATCAGCTTCGTGAGTAACGCACAAGGCATCTTGCGTGCTAACTGAGCTTTTGGTTAATGCCAAAAATAAATAGCATCAAGCAAATTGGTTTTACCACTACCATTTTCACCCACAATACAGTTTACACGATGAGAAAACTTAAAATCGCCAAAGTCATAGCTTTTGAAGTTTGTGAGACTGATACGTTGTAAATACATATTTGGATGAGTAAGAAAGCTTAGGTAATTGACTTTATAAAATGAGCAAAATGCCAAAGACATATTGCTTGAGGCGAAATGATATCGTGCCGAACGCTGAACAATATCCAATGCAAAGCTGTTTAGATTTGTACTTTAGTTCTGATACCTGTCAGGTAAATAGCTAATAAAGTTGTTTATAACTAATAATCAAGAGTCTATTGTGATATTTTTTTGGTCGGTTCTTGGTTTTGTACTAATTTCGCATTGCAAATTAACGCCTGTTTCGGGGGATTACAAAATCCTATGTGGCCCACAATGGGATAGCAGTTCCAGGTGAGCAAGAGCGAATAAGACGTTTATTTTATTCCCTCATTTACTTAATCGTAAGATTCAACGCAAGTTAATCACTCATTCACTCATTTTGAAAAATGGCAAAGAAAGCTGAAAACAAAGTAAAATACTCGAAAGAGACCTACATGGAATGGTACGAGTCAATGATGCTTCAACGTAAATTTGAAGAACGTACTGGTCAATTGTATGGTCAACAAAAGATTCGTGGTTTTTGCCACCTTTACATCGGACAAGAGGCTTGTTCTTCAGGAGCAGCGTCGGCACTTCGTAAAGGCGACAAATATATAACAGCTTACCGTGATCACGGTATTCCATTGGCATTAGGTTCAGACCCTAACACTATCATGGCGGAAATGTTCGGAAAAGCTACTGGTATTTCGAAAGGTAAAGGTGGATCAATGCACATTTTCGATAAATCAGTGGGTTTTGTAGGTGGTCATGGTATCGTAGGTGCTCAAATTCCTCTTGGAGCGGGTTTGGCATTTGCTGAAAAATATAACAAAACTGGAAACGTTTGTATCTGTTATTTCGGTGACGGTGCAGTTCGTCAGGGTGCTTTGCACGAAGCCTTCAACATGGCTATGACTTGGAAGTTGCCAGCGATTTTTGTTGTTGAAAACAACGGATACGCTATGGGTACTTCGGTTACTCGTACATCAAACGTTACAGATCTTTACACAATTGGTGAAGCTTATGATATGCCATCTGAGCCAGTTGATGCGATGAGTGTAGAAGCAGTTCATGAGGCAGTTTCTCGTGCAGCTGAGCGTGCTCGTGCAGGTGAAGGACCAACATTCTTAGAATTCAAAACTTACCGTTATAGAGGTCACTCTATGTCTGACCCTCAGAAGTACCGTACTAAAGAGGAAGTTGAGGCATATAAAATGCGTGACCCAATCGAGCAAGTTAGACAAGCCATCTTAGAAAACGATTTTGCTACAGAAGAAGATTTAGCGGCTATCGATGCTAAAATCAAGGCAAGAGTTGAAGAGTCTGTTAAATTTGCAGAAGAGTCTCCTTGGCCAGATGCTTCTGAAGCATACAAAGATGTGTATGTAGACGAATATCCATTCCCAGTGGAATAATCATCTTGTATGATAAAAGCCCCAATAGCTTTACTCACGTAAAACTATTGGGGCTTTTTTATTTTTTCTCAACAAATCGTTTTATGATTGAAAGATACCTTCAAATAATTCTGGTTTGAAACCTACCGAAATAATCTCCTCTTTTTCTAAAACAGGACGCTTGATTACAGAGGTTTGTTCCATCATCAATTGGATTGCCGAAGCAGTATCTGTTGCTTTTTGACTTTCGTCTAGTTTTTTCCAAGTTGTTCCTGCTTTATTCACAAGCGTTTCCCAAGGATATTTTTCTAACCAAGCCTCTAATTTTTCCTGTGAAATTCCTTCTTTTTTGAAATTATGGAATTCAAAAGGAATATCATGTTCCTTAAGCCAAGTAAGGGCTTTTTTTACCGTATCACAATTCGGTATTCCGTAAACTTTGTACATGGGGTGTTTTTTTATATGAAAATTTACTTCCAGATGATATAGTCCGTCAATAGAGTTTTTTAGGTAAGGACAAAAGAAAACTCAAAACTCCGCACTCCATTTATTTTCCTTCCAACAATTTCTTCAATCCAAACATTTCGTCTCTTAGGCGAGCGGCTGCCACAAAGTCAAGTTCTTTGGCGGCCTTGTCCATGTCATTTTGTACTTTCTTGATTTGTGCTTCAATTTCTGGTTTAGACATATAAGCCAAAACTGGGTCTGCAGCCATCTGCACATCTTGTGGTTCAACGTAGTAGTTGGTCTTCGTTGTCTTACCCATCACATCGGCAATTGATGTTTGTTCAATAATGGCCTGTTTCGAGCGAAGGATTGTTTTTGGCGTGATACCATGCTCGAAGTTATACTCCATTTGGATAGCTCTGCGTCGATTGGTTTCTTCAATAGCTTTTTGCATAGAACCCGTAATACGGTCGGCATACATAAGTACTTTCCCTTGGTCATTTCTAGCCGCACGTCCAATAGTTTGGATTAATGAGCGAATATCCCGCAAGAAACCTTCTTTGTCGGCGTCCATAATGGCAACCAGCGAAACTTCTGGTAAATCCAAGCCTTCACGTAATAGGTTTACTCCAACCAATACGTCAAACACACCAAGTCGTAACTCTCTTAAAATTTCAACGCGTTCTAAGGTTTTTACTTCTGAGTGAATATAGCGACACTTAACTCCTACACGTTCCATGTATTTCGAAAGTTCTTCGGCCATACGCTTGGTAAGAGTCGTAATCAATACTCTTTCTTCTCGTGCTATTCTAATATGTACTTCTTCCAATAAATCATCAATTTGATTCAAACTTGGTCGTACTTCTATTTCAGGGTCGAGCAAGCCTGTTGGTCTGATGATTTGTTCAACGACAACACCTTCCGAACGACGGAGCTCGTAATCGGCTGGTGTGGCACTTACAAAAATGCTTTGTCCGCTAATATCTTCAAACTCTTGGAAGGTTAATGGGCGGTTGTCCATCGCGCTTGGCAAACGGAAACCGTAGTCTACCAAAGACTCTTTTCTTGAGCGGTCGCCTCCCCACATCGCTCTGATTTGAGGGATAGTTACGTGACTTTCATCTACTACCAATAAAAAGTCTTCAGGGAAAAAGTCTAATAAACAGAATGGACGTTGTCCCGCTTGTCTTCTGTCAAAATATCTTGAGTAATTTTCGATACCCGAACAATAGCCTAATTCTCGCATCATTTCCATATCAAACTCCGTTCGCTGTTTGATGCGCTCTGCCTCAGATGTTCGACCTTCTGCTTCAAAATACTTGATTTGCCCGACAAGGTCGTCTTGTATTTCGTTGATGGCTCTCATCAATACATCTCTACCCGTAACAAACAAGTTAGCGGGAAAGATAGCCACCATTTTTTCTTCAGATAATTTTTTTCCAGAAATAGGATCAATGCGTTGAATAGCTTCAATTTCGTCACCGAAGAAAATAATACGATAGCCAAAATCAGCATAAGGTACATAGATATCCACCGTATCTCCTTTTACCCGAAAATTGCCTCTTTGAAATTCGGCTTCAGTTCTGGAGTAAAGGATTTCGACAAGTCTAAATAAAAATTGATTTCGAGAAATAATTTCCCCTACCCCAATTCGTAAAATACTTTTTCGGTACTCTTCTGGGTTCCCCATGCCATAAATACAAGATACCGAGGCAATTACGATAATGTCTCGTCGCCCCGACATTAAAGACGAGGTAGTCGAAAGACGTAACTTGTCAATTTCTTCGTTGATGGCAAGGTCTTTTTCTATGTAAGTATTAGTGGTAGCGATATAGGCTTCGGGCTGATAATAGTCGTAGTAGGAAATGAAATATTCAACTGCGTTATTAGGGAAAAACTGTTTGAACTCCCCATAAAGCTGAGCTGCTAAAGTTTTGTTATGACTCAATATCAGCGTAGGTCTATTGATTTGAGCAATAGTATTAGCTACAGTAAATGTTTTCCCAGAACCAGTTACCCCTAATAGCGTTTGTGCTTGCTCTCCATTTTGGATCCCTTCTACCAACTGTGCAATGGCTTTTGGCTGGTCGCCAGTAGGCTGATATTCTGAACAAAGTTGAAATTCCATTCCGCTTGATTTTTTGTTTATAAATTTAAGTGTAATCTAATAATGAGCCAATCGAATCTCCTAAAATATAGTGCCCATTCAATAATAACCCTAAAGAAAACGCTTTGGTTTCGGACTTGTAATCCCAAATATTTAATACACCTATCACTCAAAACCCAACAGAGTATTAATGTGTATTTTGTACTTTTCTGAATAAAACCAATTCCCTCATTCTATGAAAAGAAATTTTTTAAAAACTTGTTTAACAGTACTTTGTGGAGGACTTCTTAGTTTATCCACATCGAGTGCCCAACAATACCAAGCCAATTGGGCATCTATAGACTCGCGTCCTATTCCCAACTGGTTTGAGGATGCCAAATTCGGGATCTTTATTCACTGGGGACTATTCTCTGTGCCTGCTTGGGGACCAACCGCCAAAAATAATGTAGGTATTTACGACCGATATTCAGAATGGTATTGGCAAACCTTGACTAATTCCAAAAGACCTGGGTATGCTTCTACCCTAGCCTTTCATGAAAAAGCTTTTGGTAAAGATTTTAAGTATCAAGATTTTGCCAAAGGGTTTACTTGCGAAATGTATGACCCTAGCGACTGGGCAAATATTTTTGAAAATGCTGGTGCCAAATATGTTGTGCTCACTTCCAAGCACCACGAAGGATATACGCTTTGGCCAAGCGCTCAGGCTTGGAATTGGAATGCTGTTGATTTGAATCCGCATCGTGATATTGCAGGTGATTTGACCAAGGCTGTAAAAGGCAAAGGCTTGCGCATGGGTTTTTATTATTCTTTGTACGAATGGTTTAACCCTTTATACAAAAAGGATGTGGATACTTATGTTACTGCTCACATGATTCCGCAAATGAAGGATTTGGTGACACGCTATACGCCAGATATTTTGTGGACTGATGGCGAATGGGATCATCCTTCAGAAAAATGGAAAAGTACGGAGTTTTTGGCATGGCTCTATAACGACTCTCCATCAAAGGCTGAGGTCGTAGTAAATGACCGCTGGGGAAAAGAAACACGTAGCAAACACGGAGGAATTTATACTACCGAATATGACTTGGTACATGATGCTAATTCGAGCAGCATGGAAATAGCCCATCCTTGGGAAGAGTGTAGAGGTATTGGCTCTTCTTTTGGCTATAATAGAAATGAAAATTTGGAAGATTATTCCTCGTCAAAGCAGTTAATAGATATTCTTATTGACAAAGTAGCTCGTGGAGGAAACTTGTTACTAAATGTTGGTCCAACAGCCGATGGACGTATTCCTGTGATTATGCAACAGCGTTTGGCAGATATAGGAAAATGGTTGAAAATTAACGGAGAAGCTATTTATGGTACTCGTAAATGGGAAAAATCACCCAAGGTTACTCCAGAAACTAAGGTTTTCTATACCAAGAAAAATAAAGATTTATATGTGCTATTAACTCAATGGAAAAATACACCTGTTACTATCGAAGGTGTTTCGGGTGGTACAGTAAGTATGTTGGGATACAACGGAGCTATTAAAGTTCAGAAAAAAGGAAATACGCTGACCATAACGCTTCCTGTGCTCACGCCTGATGTCAATCCAAGTGAATATGCTTGGGTCTTTAAGATTTCGGGTGCATTATAAAAAATAAAAACCCGAAGGCTACAAGCTAACGGGTTTCTGGTTTCACTCTCAAAATTAAATTTTGAATTTTTGACTTGAACGTTGTTCGTTCAATTACAGCCTTTTCGCCTCTTCCCAATACACATCCATCTCGGCTAGGGTCATATCTTGTAAGGTTTTACCTTGTTCTTTTGCTCTTGATTCAATATGTTGGAATCGCTTGATGAACTTTTTGTTGGTTCTTTCTAAAGCGGATTCAACATTGATGTTGACAAATCTTGCGTAATTGACTAGAGAAAACAATAAATCTCCAAATTCAGCTTCTGCCTTTTCAGTATCAATGGCTGATTTTTCAACCACATTAAATTCAGCTTTGAATTCTTGCATTTCTTCCTCGACTTTCTCCCAAACCTGTTCTTTTTCTTCCCAGTCGAAGCCAGCTCCACGAGCTTTTTCCTGAATACGCATAGCCTTTACTAAAGCTGGAAGCGATTTTGGTACACCAGCCAATACAGACTTGTTACCTTCTTTCATCTTAAGTGCTTCCCAATTTTGCTTGACTTGCTCCTCGGTTTCAGCTTTTACATCACCATAAATATGTGGATGACGGAAAATCAGTTTTTCACAAAGACCATTCAATACATCAGCAATATCAAAAGTATTGGTTTCTGAAGCAATTTTTGAGTAAAATACCATGTGAAGCATAATATCGCCGATTTCCTTTTTGATTTCGAGCATATCTCCTTCTACAATGGCATCCGAAAGTTCGTAGGTTTCTTCAATCGTCAAGTGACGCAATGAATTAATGGTTTGTTTTTTATCCCAAGGACACTGCTCTCTCAACTCATCCATGATTGTTAAGAGGCGGTTAAACGCCATCAATTGATCTTTTCTTCTTTCGGGTAAAGCTTCAAATTCCATCCTTTCCTGTTCCCAATACGTTTGTTGTGCTTACAAAGTTAGTGAAAGTTATTTATAAAATCCCCAATGTATAATAGGACTTTTTGGGTTTTGTGGGAATAAAACTCAAAAAAATATGCATTTTCTCGTTGGTTAGATACAAAAAAGAGGGCATCGCTAAGCAATACCCTCTTTTTTGTATCTAATTTCCTGTATTAGAAGCTCTTCCATTTAATAGCACAACCAACAGCTTTGGTATTATTTACCATCACTGGTCGTCCGCTCAACAGATTGTTGACAGCATCTTCTACAAATTTTTTGTTCACCGCGCTGGCGTCTTGTGAATTGTCGTCGATCGCCCCTATATATTGAACCGTAAATCTATCTCCTTCTTTTTTGAGTACGAAGCACGAAGGTGTTCTGGTTGCCCCAAAAGCTTTGGCTACCTCTTGAGTTTCATCTTGCAAATACGGAAATGTAAAACCTTTACTTGGAGCTGTCAGGCGCATATTGGCAAATGAATCTTCTTCGTAAGCATTTGGGTCATTTGGATTAATAGCAATCACTGGGTATCCTTTTGATGCAAATTTGTTGTTCAAATCTACAACTCTTGAATCGTATGCCTTCGAAAATGGGCAGTGATTGCAAGTAAACACCACAATATATCCTTTTACATTGCGATTGTCGCTCAAGGATAACATGCGACCATCAATATTTTTCAGTTGAAAATCGCTAACGGTTTGCCCAATGTTATAACCAGATTGGGCATTAATAGTGCCTATATTCGCCAACAGAGTAATGATAATGAACAAATATTTGGCGAAAAGGGCTTTTTTGATGATATGATGAATGACTGATTTCATTTTAGATAGTGTATTAAAGAGCGCACAAAATAGTACAAAATGCCAGACAAATAAATAATTACTACAAGATAATTACCAGAATTGAAAAATCTGACTGGTTGTGAATGGATATGAGAAGTGCTACATGCGTGAAAAAGAGTAGGTAAATTGTGCCTTAATTACAATGCAAATACGTAATAATAAAAGACTTAGTTCATTTTTGATTGAGTATTTTACCTTTAAACGTGGGATTGTTTAAAATGGTACTATTCTTAAAAAAATATTTACTAAACGGTCTATTTTTGAATGAATGCTTAAGTAAAATAACCTACAAAAGCCAAATACTTATGCCTAAGTATCTAAAGTTTTGATTGTTAGTTGATTATATTTCTAAAAAAGTCGTTATAAGATTTCGAAAATTCAAAATCTCTTGTTAAATTTGCATCCCTTTTAGGGGCAAATGGGATTTGTCAAACCCTCTAATTAGCTTCAGAAAATCCATTTGCTTGAATTATAGCTAGTTAGTTTAAAAATACAATACAATGTACGCAATCGTAGAAATCGCTGGTCAGCAATTTAAAGTTGAGAAAGACCGTTACCTTTACACGCATCGTTTAGCGGGTGAGGAAGGCGCTGCACTAGTTTTCGACAAGGTTCTTCTTGTTGACAATGATGGAGATATTAAAGTAGGTGCTCCAATCGTTGAAGGTGCAACTGTATCAGGTAAAATTTTGGCTCACGTTCGTGGCGAAAAAGTTATCGTTTTCAAAAAGAAACGTCGTAAAGGCTATCAAAAACAAAACGGTCACCGTCAAGATTTGACTAAAGTTTTAATCGAAGGTATTACATTCTAATTTAGTCTTAAGTTATTAGTTGAAAGACTTCTGGTTTAGGTCGTATTATTCATAACTTAACGTAAAAACATTACAAAAAAATGGCACACAAGAAAGGTGCGGGTAGTTCGAAGAACGGCCGTGAGTCACATAGCAAACGCTTAGGCGTTAAAATCTACGGTGGTCAACCTGCTATTGCTGGTAATATCATCATCCGTCAGAGAGGTACTGCTCACAATCCTGGCAAAAACGTAGGTATCGGTAAAGACCATACTTTGTTTGCTTTGGTTAGTGGTACTGTACAATTCAAAAAAGGTTTCAAAGGTCGTTCTTTCGTAGAAGTTATTCCTGCTGAAGCTTAATAACGATTTTACCCATAAAAAAGGATGCTTGTTTAACAAGCATCCTTTTTGCTTTATAATGCATATATCGCGTCGGACTCGATGAAGGTAGTTCTTTCTGGAAAACTTTCTTTCGATGCCTTTATCAACATCCTTACTATTTTGTCTACATGGACTCCTCTATATTTCTTCAATGGACCTATCATCAGTGGACTTAGTATACTATCTAATACAACGCCCAATTTCTCACCAAAACGAAACTCTCCTCGATTTCCTAAAATTAATGACGGTCGAACACAAACAAGCTTGGCGAATTCTAACGCACTAAGTTTTTGTTCTAATTCTCCTTTGGTTCTTAAATAATAACTTGAAGAATTGGCATCTGCCCCTATCGAGGATACAAGGATATAATTTTCGATTCCATTTGAGTGTGCTATCTGACCAACTTGGTATGGATATTCGCAGTCAATCAAATATTGAGCTTTCTTACTGCCTGCTTTCTTGAGAGTTGTCCCCATCGCACAGAATAACACATCTCCTTTTACTTTGCTAGTATCTGGATGCTCAAAATCAAAAATGACTTGTTCTAGTTTAGGATTTGTAATAGAGAGAGGCTTGCGAACTAATAGGGTTACTTTTAAGAAGTAATCATCTTGAAGAAGCTGTTGAGTAAGCGTGCTACCGACTAAGCCAGTAGCACCAATGATAATAGCATGTTTCATTATCCTAGAATATTCCATTTGATGCCCCACTTAGCTAAGCGGTACAATACAGAAACACGAAGTACGCCGAGTCCATATTTAGAACTTCTCATAAAATTGATGGAAGAAGCCTCTTCAAAATATTTGGTTGGACAGGTTACTTCTGCAATCTCAAATCCATGCCAAAAGATTTGAGCAATCATTTCGTTATCAAATACAAAGTCGTCGTCGCAACGTTCAAATGGTACTTTTTGAAGAACCTCTCTTGAGAACGCACGGTAGCCTGTATGATATTCAGAAAGCTTTTGACCTAACAAAACGTTTTGGAAAAACGTTAGAAATCTGTTAGCAATGTATTTGTACATAGGCATGCCTCCTTTGAGTGCACCCATGCCTAAGATACGTGAACCAAATACTACTGGATATAACTCATTACCGATGATAGAAATCATCGCAGTAAGCAACATTGGCGTATATTGATAGTCTGGGTGTAACATAATAACAATATCACCGCCCAACTCCAATGCTTTGTTGTAACAAGTTTTTTGATTACCCCCGTAGCCTTTGTTTTTGTCATGGCGAATTACATATTTGATTCCCAGTGATTTAGCTACATCTACGGTATTGTCAGGGCTGTGGTCATCTACTAAAATTACCTCATCGACAAGGTCGAAGGGTATTTCACGATATGTTCGTTCAAGTGTCAACGAAGCCTTATAGGCTGGCATTACAACGATAACTTTTTTGTTGTTATACATTTTTAATCAATTTTCTATGAATCAATAATTGAGTCAAATTTAAAGTAAAAATAGTCGCAAAAATACCTGAAAATCAATACAGTGAAAAGAAATGGAGCTATTAATATGCTCGAAGATTACAAGTGGTATACATTGGTATGACTAAAAGTTTGGCAATTTAAGATTTTACTAAATTTTAAACAAAATCAAGGCCAAACTTATATTTATCTCTCGCTTGTTGCCAATTCCTTTATCTTTGTGTTTTTTTGCCCTTTTACGAATGTTTAAAAGCTATCAGTATAACGAGTAAATATTTGTAACAACTTGTAGCTTAGATTATTGACAAAAATAGTACTTTGCAAAGTTTATCATTGCCTATCTTTTCCTGTTAATTATTCATTTGAATTTTCGGAGTCGTACGACTCTTTAAAAATATTTTGTACGTGATAGATTATTCCTTACAAACCATACTCAAAGCTTACGCAAAACGCTTAACCAACCTAAGCGCCAAGAATAAGTCTTTGCTATTATTGAATCTCCCCAATGAGCAATTTATAGACTTACACGAACTTGATTTTTTACATAATCAACCATCGTTTATGTTGATTGAGCAGCTTATAGCTCAAAAAAATGCTATTTCTCTGTGTGATACGCTCGACCCTCGAAATGTAAAAGTTAACGAGGTAAGCAAGAGACTGAAGAAGATTTCTCGTACCGAAAAATTTATTGAAGAAGAGCGTGGAGCCAAAGACTTATATGTTGGGTATCCGATGGTAAAAGGGAAGCTGATGGACGGCACTGTAGTACGCTGTCCATTATTATTTTTCCCAGTTACGCTTACGCAAAAAGCACAGCGTTTGTCGCTCAATTCGAGTACAGATACTGGTTCTGGGATTAAGTGGCACTTACAGCGCCGAGAAGAGCCTGTGACCTTTAACCGTAGTTTTTTGCTAGCCTATTCGCACTTCAATGAGATTAAAATTTTCGATAATTTTTTAGAATATACCTTTGAAGATTTTTCGAAAACCTCGCTTGAGTTTCGAACACAACTCTATGAATTACTGAAGGTTTCGCCACTAAATGTCAATTTTAATCAAGAGCTTTTTACAAATCAATTACAGTATTTTGAAAAAAGTACCAAGGCTGATTTAGAGCAAATGGAGAAAAACGGCGAACTAAAATTATATCCTCAGGCAGTGCTTGGAATATTTCCTCAAGCAGGATCGTTTTTAGTGCCAGATTATGATTTTTTGATAGAAGAATCTCAAAACAATATTACTGGATTATTCCGTGAAGGTGAGGCACAGTGGTTACACCCTAGCTTAAGCATGATTCAGCCCACTAAAATCCGAGAAGAGAAGCTATTAACTCCGCTGGCGATAGATGCTTCACAGGAAGAAATTATTCGGGAAGTAAAGATTGGGAAATCGCTTGTGGTGCAAGGCCCTCCAGGCACAGGCAAGTCACAGTTGATATGCAACTTGGTCGCTGACTTTACTGCACGCGGCAAATCGGTTTTGGTTGTGTCGCAGAAACGTGCGGCGCTTGATGTGGTTTATGAACGTTTGCGCCAAATTGGGATGGAACAATTTGTGGGAAGTGTTCACGATTTTAAGAATGACAGAAAAGCGCTGTACAGTCAAATTTTGCACCAAGTAGAGCAAATAGACGCTTACAAAAAGCATAATTATAGTTTAGATGGTATCTTTTTGGAACGTAGTTTTGACCAAGAATCTCGTCGGATCGACAAAATTGTAGAGGAGTTGGATTCTTTCAAAACGGCCTTGTTTGATACTTCCTTATGCGGTGTTTCGGTCAAAGAATTATATCTCACTAGCCAGCCGGATGCCCCCTATGTTGATTTAAGCAATTTTTATCAAGACTATCGTTTTGACCAGTTAGACGATTTTTTGACTCGTTTTCAAAAATATTGTCAATATACTCGTCTATTTCGTCATGATTCGATTGGGAAGAATTTTTGGAATAAAAGAAAGCGATTCAATAGCCTGACTTTTTCGGATGTAAAACACTGGCAGGAGCTTTTTTCTAAGACTTTTAAAGCTACTCAAACGGTATTTCAAGAACTTGAAAGCTTATTAGAGTCAAAAATCCAATATGATGATTTGCAGAATCTTATTCAGGAAAGAGACGAACTGAAAAGTATTAGCGCTATTTTGACCTCAAATAGCTATTTTGATGCGCTAAAGTATCGAAAACAACAAAAACACTCATTGCGAGCCTTAGAGTTTTCGCAGCTTTTTGAGCAAATCAAAGCAATTTTTGGCGTAGAAGGCATCGAAATCACGTTGGATTCTTCGGCATTAAAACCATTTTTACATAAGTTAATTGAGGCACTAGATGCCAAATCTAATGCGATTGGAGGAATGGTTTGGTCACTTTTCTCTAAACAAAAAAAGGATATACAAGACGTGGTCGTAGCCAATGGGCTCACGATGTCTGCCGATGATTTGAGACGCTTACAAATGCGTATTCAAAACCGTATTAAACTTGAGGAATGGTGGACAGAGTTTGGGCATCTATTTTGGGTAAAATCTCAAGGTAATATTTCCTCAGAACGTCCTATCTGGCTAGGCAAGGGCTTTCGATGGTTTGAACGCCATTTTGAGATGATGCACAAGGCGATTCAGACAGATATGGTTTGGCAAGAAACGCACTTAAGTTTGTTAGTTGATATTTCATCATTTGATTACGAATCGGTAAAAAATCTTTTAGAAGATATACACGCATCGCTTGAAGGGTACGCGGAGATGCATGTCTATTCACAACCTTATCTGAGTGAATCTCAGTTAGAGATGTTGGTGAACATCAAAGCGTCCGAAGCGAGCGATATCATCGCTTATCTTGATGAACACTTTGATTTGATGCTCGAAGCAGATGAAATCCATCGCTCCTTTTCTACCAGAGAAATGGATTTAATTAGCTTGCTAGAAAAAGAGGCTAATCTCGAAGATTCGCCTATCGAATTATTTACCAATAATTTAAAACTAGCTTGGATTGAGGCGATAGAGCAGCGTTACCCCATTTTACGAGGTGCTAGCACACTCAAATTACAACAATTAGAAGAAGATTTACAAAAATCTATCGAACAAAAGCAGCAGCTCAGTAAGGAGATTTTGCAGCTCAAACTCCGTGAAAAAACGTACCAGTCGATAGAAGTTAACAGGCTTCAAAACGTTACAACCTATCGTGATTTGAAGCATCAGGTTTCGAAAAAACGTAAGATTTGGTCTATTCGAAAACTTATTGCAGAGCTTTCAGATGAAGTATTTAATCTGATTCCTTGCTGGTTAGCCTCACCAGAGACAGTTTCGGCAATTTTTCCTCTGACGACTCATAATTTGGCTATTTCGGAGAAAAATTCCACAGGATATCACCCTGTTATCTTTGATTTAGTCATTTTTGATGAAGCTTCCCAATGTTACGCTGAGCAAGGAATTCCTTCGATTTTTAGAGGAAAACAAACGGTAATTGCTGGGGATTCGAAACAACTGCAACCCTCCGATTTATATCGTATCCGTTTTGATGATGAGGATGAAGATATTCCTGCTTTAGAAGTCGATTCATTCTTGGATTTAGGATGTCAATTTTTACCACAAATGCAGTTGCGTGGGCATTATCGAAGTCGTTCGCTAGATTTGATAGATTTTTCAAATCAACATTTTTATCAGAACTCTCTTCAGCTTTTACCAAGATTTGAGGATATGAATGATAGTGACTCCTCAATTGAGTATATTCAAGTATCAGAAGGTATTTGGAATAATCATTGTAATGCCGTTGAAGCTGATGTTATTTTGACCTTAGTAAAAGAATTACGGGCAAATACACCCGATAAATCCATTGGAATCGTAACTTTCAACTATCGTCAGCAAGTTTATATTCAAGATTTGCTAGAGCAGCATTTGCATGCTCAAGAGAAATTGACTAAAAATGGACAAGAGCCTATTTTTGTCAAGAACATAGAAAATGTTCAAGGCGACGAAAGAGATATTATTATTTTCTCGGTAGGTTATGCGCCTGATGCTACAGGGCGTTTTACGATGAACTTTGGTGCCTTGAATATGTCTGGGGGAGAAAACCGCCTAAATGTTGCTGTAACGCGTGCCAGAGAGCGTGTGTATGTCATTACCAGTATTGCTCCTGAGCAATTGAAAGTAGATGATGCCACGCATGAAGGACCTAAATTATTAAAACAGTATTTGGAATATGCTCGTCGAGTTTCGGAGGGATTATATTCTCCTCAACCTCATATTTCAAAAAACTATTGGGCTGAATGGCTGTTGAAAGAACAATTAAGCAAGAAAGTAGTTTCGTTCGTAAAAGAACTTCCTTTTGCAGATTTGACCATTAAATCTGCGCAACAGTACCAAGGTGTTGTGCTTACCGACGATGATTTGTTCTATGATGCACGTTCTGTAAAAGAGTCTTTTGCTTATTTACCATTGGAATTACAGCGTAAAGGGTGGAGTTTTACCCGTTATTATAGCCGTCAGCTTTGGAAAAAGGTTATCCCTTGATTTTAAGTATGAAGGTTTTGATTCTCTCACATTGAATCTGTCTCATCGAGGCAGATTCAATATACAATTTTAACCTTCAAACTCATGAAAAGTACGTTACTGCATTTGAGAATTCCCTTCTCATTTTTTTTAATGCCAGTATTTTGGTTTGCACTTAGCCAATCATCTACTCTACATACCGATAAAGCCATTTTAGTCTTTATTCTTTTGCATTTGCTGATATATCCTGCCTCAAATGCCTACAATAGCTTTTATGACAAAGATGAGTCTTCCATTGGTGGTTTAGAGAATCCCCCACCAGTAACCAAGGACTTGTATTACACCGCTTGGTGCCTTGATATTGCAGCCATTATTTTAGCTTGGTTTTTCGATTCTTGGATTTTGGCATTGGGCTTATTCTTGTACAGCACAGTTTCCAAAGCCTATTCTTATGATAAAGTTCGCTTAAAAAAATATCCAATTATCAGTTGGTTGACAGTCGGCGTGTTTCAAGGAGGATTTACCTATTTGTTAGTATTACAATCAGCGGGACAATTGACTTGGTCAGAATTATTTTCTTCAAATAACCTTTTACCAGCAGTCTTGAGTACTTGTAATCTTTTAGGTTTTTATCCGATGACACAAGTGTATCAGCATGAAGAAGACGCAAAACGCGGAGATTTGACAATAAGTAGACTATTGGGTATTAGAGGAACATTTTTGTTCACAGCAGGGATTTTCTCTTTAGTTACTGTTGGCTTTTACTTCTTTTTCGCGGGAAAAATGATGATGGGATTTCCTATTTTTCTTATTTACTTGCTGATTTTATCTCCAGTTTTACTTTTTTTCAACTTATGGTTTATTAAAGTTTTGAAAAATGAAGCATTCGCAAACTTTAAAAATACCATGATTTTGAATTTTTTGGGCGGAATTTGCTTGAATGCCTTTTTTATCCTGATTTTTTTGAAAAAAGTTAAGAAATTAGTGATTTTGCAAGAAAATGATAATCAGTAAATTACGGAAACATTATCAAATAATTTAAAAAAAAGTTAAATTTTTTTTCATCAAACACTTGCATAGTAAAATTATACCCCCTAATTTTGCATCACAATTCAGCGACAAAGTAACGCTGACAACAAAAAGAAAATGCGAAAGTAGCTCAGCTGGTAGAGCGCAACCTTGCCAAGGTTGAGGTCGCGGGTTCGAACCCCGTCTTTCGCTCCACTTTAAAGCACCAATCTGGTGCTTTTTAAGTTTAGTAGGTCGGTGTAAATTGACTGAAGCCAGGGTGGTGGAACTGGTAGACACGCAGGACTTAAAATCCTGTGAGCCGCAACGCTCGTACGGGTTCGATTCCCGTCCCCGGTACCACTTCTAAAGAGAGTAATCAGCAATGGTTACTCTCTTTTCTCTTTTATAGGCTTTTCTATCTGCTTTGAGTTTTGCCAAAATATTCCTTTCCAGCGCTTTGCTAAAGTATTCCTTTCCAGCGCTTTGCTAAAGTATTTTCTGAAAATGTAATTTATACTGAAGCCAAAATACCGATGCAGCAACTACTTTAATTTTTCAATTGATCCTTTCGCAGTGACCACTGAATAGTATTTAAATCGATAAAATACCGTTCCATAACTTATTTATCATAAAATTCTATTGAATAGCCTTATCTTTGTTAGATACAGTTAATCATTTATTCTTTACAAGCAGGTGAAAATATCATTCATTGGAGCTGGCAATGTGGCTTGGCATCTTTCTCAAGCACTCGAAACAGCTAATTACGATATTGAGACGGTTTACAGTCGAAATCCATCTAATGCTCGTGCACTTACGCAACAATTGTACAATGCGCAAGTACATCGAGGCTTAGATTTTTTGGATTCTAATTCTGAGATATTCTTCCTTTGTGTATCAGATGATGCAATGGAGGAAGTTATTCGTAATTTATCACTTCCATCTGGTGCTATTTTGGTGCATACTTCTGGCTCAAAAACACTCAATGAATTGCAAGAGTTGGTAGACGTATATTTGGATGAGACTATACGTACAGGAGTGTTCTATCCTTTACAAACTTTTACAAAAATGTTCCACGTGAATTTTTCTGAAATTCCTATATGTCTGGAATCCAGCAATTTAGATGTGGAAAACTTGTTAATAACTCTCGCGCAGTCCATTTCTGACGTTACTTATGCTGTAAATTCAGAGGAGAGAAAGAGCATACATTTAGCTGCCGTTTACGCTTGTAACTTCACAAATCACCTCTGGGGAATTGCACAGGATTTGATGAAAAAAAATGATTTAGAGTTTAAATTATTAGAACCTCTCATCAAAGAAACCTTGAGAAAAGCTTTGGAGTCGGAAGATATCTTTGCCGTACAAACAGGGCCTGCAAGACGAAACGACCAGAAGATTATACAGCGACAAATAGGGGCTTTGAAAAACAATACGGGTTATAAAAAGATTTACGAAAGTATTACTGAAGATATTATTGATAAAAATACAATATGATTGACGCTCAAAAATTACAAAAAATAACCACATTCGTATTCGATATAGATGGCGTAATGACCGACGGTTCTGTTCATGTGCTAGAAACAGGAGAACATTACCGTACTTTTTACATCCGTGATGGCTACGCGTTGGAAAGAGCTATTCAGGCTGGTTATCATATCTGTGTGATTACAGGTGGCAAACACGAGGGTGTGCGTAAAAGATTACAAAATCTCAAAATCCAAGATGTATTCATGGGTTCGGGTGGAAAAAGTAAACTAGAAATTTACACACAATGGCTCGAAGATTCAGGGATTTCGGAAGATGAGATTTTATATATGGGCGATGATATTCCCGATTATCAGGTAATGTCAAGAGAAAACCTATATGCGACTTGTCCAGCGGACGCTTGCGAAGAGATTTTGGGCGTTTCTCAATATGTTTCACCTCATAATGGTGGTCGTGGTGCTGTGCGTGACATTATAGAGCAAGTGATGCGAGCACAAGAAAAGTGGTTAGTTTTTTAGGAGCTATCAAAGCACTAGTAAAACAAAAAAGCCTTAGTAGATCAAAAAACTAAGGCTTTTTACTTTATCACAAATCCATGAATGGATAAAAAACTAAACTAAAAGCTGATAGCTCTGAGCCATAAGCTATTCTGGAACTTCCATCAGCAACAATTCTACTCCCGTGGTGGTTTTGAAATGTGCTTTTTGGAGGTTTTCCAATCCTAATCCATCTCTTGACTTCAAATTTTCCTCTGCAACTTGCACTTCTCCTTCTATCACAAATACATATAAACCATTGCCTGGACGTTTTATTTGATAAGAAAAATCCTGCCCTGCTTCAAAATTACCAATGCTAAAATAAGCATCTTGGTAAATCCAAAGAGCGTCCTCTTGTTGGTCGTTGGCTGGGGTCACTACCGTTTGAAAACGATTGTGACGAGCCGCTACATCAAAAGATTGTTGAGCATAACGAGGTTTGACATTTTCTTGATTAGGAAATAACCAAATCTGAAATAAAGTCAAAGGCTCGTTTTGTTGATGGTTGAACTCTGAATGATAAATACCCGTTCCGGCACTCATTACTTGAATTTCGCCCGCCGTTATAGTTCCATAATTACCAAAGCTATCTTTGTGTGCCACTACCCCACTAGTCGGAATCGTGATGATTTCCATGTTATCGTGTGGGTGCATTCCAAAGCCCATTCCTCCTGCGATATAATCATCGTTTAGTACTCGCAAGGCTCCAAAATGGACACGAGAAGGGTCATGATAGTTTGAGAACGAAAAGGTATGTTTTGCTTTGAGCCAACCATGATCGGCTTTTCCTCTTGTATCTGCAAGATGGAGGGTTTTTTTAAGCGGTTTCATCAGAAACTCCTTTCTGGGTATAGGTTTTCAGCGTAGTGTTTATGTAAAACAAGAAAGTATGCTGAAAACCTAATTGATAAAATGTATTACATAGAGAGATAGAAAACCAAATGCTCAAACCTCTCTTTGTCTATATTACGCTTGTTTCACCAACTGAATGTTAGCTACTAATTTTACTTCTTCACTTACCAATGCACTACCAGCTTCAGTAATAGCGTTCCAAGTCAAACCGAAATCTTTACGGTTGATTTTACCTGTTACTTCAAAACCAGCTTTTACATTACCCCAAGGGTCAGTAGCAACACCTTCGAAGTCAACATCCAAGGTAACAGGAAGTGTTACTCCTTTGATAGTCAAATCTCCTTTCAGTTCAAAATCGCTACCATCTTTTACAAATGAAGTAGATTTGAATGATAAAGTTGGGAATTGCTCAACATCGAAAAAGTCAGCGCTTTTTAAGTGACCGTCACGTTGTTCGCTTTTTGTATTGATAGAGGCTGTATTAGCTTCGAATGAAATGCTTGCATTTTCAAATCCTTCTTCTGCTTCTACTGCACCTGAAAATTCTTCAAAATGACCTGTTACGGTAGTGATTACTAAGTGTTTTACTTTGAACTGGATTTCTGAGTGTGAAGGGTCGATTGCCCAAGTGTTAGTTGCCATGACTTTGTATGTTTAAATGTTGTTTGTTTTAATTTGATAATGCAAATATATGTATATACATTAAATGTTGTGATATATAATTTACGGATAAACTTGTCGATTTTACGGATTATCAAAAAAATTAGCGTTTTGAGTGGCTGGCAAGCTGTTTTTTGTACTCAGAAAAGGTTTGTCCTGTATAGTTTTTGAAGTATTTAGAAAAGTGTGCTTCATCTTCGAAGCCCAAATCGAAGGCAATTTCTTTGGCTGATACCATCCCAAAATTGGCTTTGCGTTTAATTTCCAGAATCACACGTTGCTTGATGTGTTCGGAGGCTGGTTGTCCCGTCACTTTTTTGACAGTATCATTCAAATGGCTTGGTGTAACACTCAATTGATCGGCATAATCAGCAACTTTGTTTTTTGACTAAAACGAAGTTCTACCAAATCCTGAAATCGTCTGACCAAACAAACAGATTTTGAAGATTCGTCGTGTGTCGGAGCTAATTGACTCGAAAATAATCGTGCACATTGTATCAAAAACATTTTGATTAAGCTTCTTAGCATATCTTCTTGATAAATACCATCACGATTTTGGTATTCAGCCTGAATGTTTTGAAGGATGTTTTCTAAACCAAAAGTAAGAGAGTTATCTAACGTAAAAGGCTTAAATTGAAAGGTATTGTGGAAAAGTCCAGTGTCAATCAGGAGTTCTCTGTTATTTTCATAAGTAAAGAAAAAATCACTGTCGAACGAAATGACATAACCGCTAGGAGGCGATTGAAAATGAAAAGCGTGCGCTTGACCTGGAGAAAGAAACCAAAAAGTTTGAGGATGTAAATCGAATTGTTGAAAATCAACGGTATGTGTACCTGTGCCTTCTTTTACCCAAATAATTACATAGTAATCGTGCTTGTGCATTTCGTTAGACTGCTCAGAACGGTGTTCTTCTAGCCACTGCATGGTATTGAGTTCAAAATGAAGTTTAGAAGGAGTCACCTCTTCAAGTCGAAGTGTTTTCATAGAAATTAAAAAATTAAAAATCAGACGAGCTTTGTTTCTACGATTGGTGGTTGAATGGCATAGATATTCAAATATACTAAATCTTTGAAAGCGATAAGGCGATTTAGGGAAAATTGGCTGTTTTAAATCAACAACTTAACTTTGCAATATGAATTTACAACTTGTTTCACTTCAGTTTGTCATCAAGTGGCTATTGATATGTATTATAGTCGGGTTTGTGGTAGGAAGTGCATCCGCTTTTTTTCTGGTTGCATTAGATTGGGCTACGCATTATCGTGAAAGCCATACATGGCTTATCTGGCTATTGCCATTGGCTGGTTTGGTTGTAGGTGGTCTTTATCATTATTGGGGAGCTTCGGTTGCCAAAGGGAATAACCAATTAATAGAGGAATTACAAAAATCGACTCAAACGATTCCTTTGCTCATGATGCCTTTAATATTGGTCACAACCGTTATCACGCATTTATTTGGAGGGTCGGCAGGGCGTGAAGGTACCGCTGTCCAAATGGGCGGAGCATTGGCGGATAACTTGTATTTGTGGGGCTCTAAACTGATAGAGAAACTAGGTTTTAAAAGAGATGTCGCTCATTTTGATAGAAAAATCATACTCATTGTAGGCATCAGTGCGGGTTTTGCCTCAGTATTTGGAACGCCCTTGGCAGGAACCGTCTTTGCCTTGGAAGTAGCCATTATTGGTAAAATGCGCTACGAGGCTATTTTTCCAAGCTTATTGGGTGCAATTGTAGCAGATTATGTTTGTCAGTCGGTTTGGCATGTGGGGCATACACATTATGTAGTGAGCGAACAAACGCCTTTGATACCGACCTCACTCGTATGGGCAATGTTGGCAGGAGCGATTTTTGGACTAATGGGTTTGATATTTGCCCAAATGACACATGCTTGGGGGAATTTTTTCAAGCAAAAAGTATCCTATCCTCCCCTTCGTGCTGTAATTGGAGGTGTGCTGGTGGCGATTCTTTTGATAGGCTTCAAAGCAGAGCGATATAGCGGTCTGGGAGTTCCCGTAATTGTAGAAGCATTTCAAAAGACCGTCAATTGGTATGATTTTTTGGGAAAAACTTTTTTTACTTCTCTTACGCTAGGTTCGGGATTTAAAGGTGGCGAAGTAACGCCTTTGTTTTATATAGGGGCAACTTTAGGAAATACACTTTCTACGATAATTCCTTTACCTTTGAGTTTGTTGGCGGCAATGGGTTTTGTAGGCGTATTTTCGGGCGCATCTAATACGCCATTGGCGTGTACACTCATGGGTATCGAACTTTTTGGCGCCGAATCGGCGGTATTTATGGCTATTGCATGTATTACAGCGTATTTATTTTCTGGACATGTGGGCATTTATGCTTCTCAGATTGTTGGAGGAGATAAGGCCCCCATGAAAGAAATTAATGAGTTTTTTTAGAGAAATACTAAAGTGATTTTATCAGAGATGTTTTGGTTCAGAGAATAAATGGGTTAATTTAGATGAAACCCCTTTTGTTCCTCCATCGTCTCATGCGAAATTTTTTAATACTGGTAATTATTTTAATGACACAACTTACCCAGATAAATGCACAAGAATTACAGAAAAATCTGTTTGATTCTTATGAGCAGTTTCAAGAAAAAGCAATTACCAAACGTCGTTTTGGGCATGCTACTTTGGTAAATTTACTAGAAAAACTAAAGGCAAATCCGTTGTTTGATGTCCAAATTGTAGAAAAATCGACTGAAGGACGAGCTATTTATCAAGTTAAAGTAGGAAATGGCCCAACCAAAGTGCTTTTATGGTCGCAGATGCACGGCAATGAAGCTACTGCTACGATGGCCTTGATGGATATTTTCAATTTTTTAGGAAAGGATACTCCCGCATATTCAGATTTTAAGAGGACATTACTCGAAAAATGTACTTTTTATTTTGTGCCAATGCTCAATCCTGACGGTGCTGAGGCATGGTCGAGATACACAGCTTTGGGTATAGATATGAACCGTGATGCTTTGGCTTTACAAACCCCTGAAGGGCGTTTACTGAAAAATTTAGTCAAAACCTTAAAACCTGATTTTGGTTTTAATCTTCATGACAAAGACCGTAGGTATTCGGCTGGTCAGACGGGCAATTTGGCAACGATGTCCTTTTTGGCAACGGCTTACAACGAGGCTCAAGAAGTAAACGATGTTCGCAAAAAGGCTATGCAAGTAATTGTGCAGATGAATCGTGGTTTGCAACAGTATTTACCCAATTGTGTGGGCAAATGGCCGTCAGATTTTGAACCAAGAGCTTTTGGTGATAATATCCAAAAATGGGGAACTTCGCTTATCCTTATCGAATCTGGAGGGTTTAAAAACGATCCTGAAAAACAATATATTCGTAAGCTAAATTATATCTCGATTTTATCGGCCTTGAACTCGGTTGCTACAAAGTCATACATCAACGAAACTACCGAGACTTACGATGCTTTGCCCGTAAATGGAAAGGCAATTTTTGATTTAATTATCAGAAATGTAACTATTCAAAAAGGTAAAGTAAATTATGTCGCAGATATTGCTATCAATCGTGGCGAAGAACCCGTTAGTGGAGGTGATGGTTTTGTCAATACAAGCACCGTCGAGGAAATTGGAGATATGTCGGTCTTTTTCGGAACAGAGGAAATCGACGGAAAAGGATTGACAATACAAGCAAAAAAAGAAATTAGTTTAGGAATGAAAGCCAATTTTACTTTGTTGAAAAATGACGAAGTAAAATATGTGATAATAAATGGAGTGATTCAATAAGCTCAGAAAGTCTAGAGACAGTCTAATTCAATCAAACAAATGGAAAATCCAGTGATTATTATTGGTGCAAGCGGCTTGGGCGCAGTAGCACTTGATATTTTTAAGAGAAACAATGTCGTAGTATATGCTTTTTTGGACGATAACGAGAAGTTACACAATACCGAAATAGATGATATTACCGTATTAGGGTCGCCAGACGATGAGGGATATACCAAATTGATTGGTAAAAAATGTGAAGCTTTTGTAGCAATCGACGAAACAAAGGTACGCAAAAACATCGTAGAGATGCTTCATGATGTGCGCAAAGTACAGCCTGTTAATGCCATTCATGACCAGTCTATTATTGCTTCAACGGCATCAATCGGTCATGGTAATTTGATTGCAGCAGGTGCAATTATCAACCCAAGAGCTGAAATTGGGAACCATAATATTTTACACAGTAGAGTACTGGTCGATGTTGATGCAAAGGTTGGCGATTTTGTTCAAATCGGAGCAGGAACAGTCATTGGCGCAGGAGCTGTAATCGAAGACAACGCTTTTATTGGTACAGGCGTAACTATTGTTGGTGGCGTAAAGATTGGTAAAAGTGCTCGTATTGGCGCTGGTTCTGTCGTAATTGAAGACGTAAAAGCCAAAGAAACAGTATTTGGTAACCCCGCAAAAAAAGTATAAATAAATGATTGGCTTTGAGTATTGGAGTTGTCTAAAGTGAGAACCGATTGCTCAAAGCCAAACGTTTTTATACCAGATATTTGTAATTCTACGTTATTGCCCTAAACTATACTCAGATAATTTTATAGCAAAAGAGAAGCCAATAGCTAACAAGTCTAAAGCCATAAAATACCGAATGATTTAGCGAATTGCTTTGATTTCAAGGACTTGAAAATTATTTTAGTAACTTTGAAAAAGATTCCCTGTCGTGCTTTATTTGCCACCACAGAACCACCGAATGTACTACCCAAACAATATGCATATTACATTAAGAAATACTATCCTTGTGGGGGCTGTGTTTGTCATGAGCCATCAGGTAGGATTTGCTCAAAAGAAAGATGCCTCTACCAAAAAGATTGAAATTACCCCTGCCCAACAATTGGAGGCAGAGGGGCATTTTACTGATGGGATGAAGTACTTCATGATGGAAGATTACGACAAAGCGATTGCTCCTTTGGAAAAAGCATTGTCGATAACTCCCAAAAATAGTGGTGTTCTTTATGCTTTGGGGAAAGTATATCGTAAGTTGGAGGCTGAGGATAAAGCCATAGGATATATACAAAAAGCAATAGAGCTAGATCCTAGTAATGCCAGTTATAATGAGCTTTTAGCAGATTTATATGTCAAAAATAAACAATTTTCTGAAGCACAAACTGTGTATCAAAAATTGGTAAATCTGTTTCCCAATAATCCAGAATACTATCTGCAACAGGGCGCTTTATATATTTTCGACAATCGTTTGGACGATGCCGTGAAGGCATTTGATAGAGCCGAAAAAGTATTAGGAATTAGCGAAGAACTTTCTCGCCAAAAACAAGCTGTTTTATTAAAAGTAGGAAAAGTAGATGATGCTATCAAGGAAGGAGAAAAACTAATTGCTTCCGACCCTGAAGAAATAGATTATATCATAGACCAAGCCGAGTTGTTGATTGCCAACAAAAGAAATGACCAAGCTATCCCCTATCTCGAAAAGATTCTGAAAATGAATCCTGGCAATGCGCAAGCGCACGTAATGTTGGCGCAATTGTACCAAGAGAAAGGCGATATGGATAAGTGCAACAAAGAGTTAGAATTGGCTTTTGCAGATCCTAACTTGGATGTTAATGCCAAAGCTCGTATTCTTATGAGTTACGTTTCGATGATGAAGGATGAAAAGTCGAAACAAATGGCATTCAACTTAGTAAAGTCTTTGATTGTAGCTAATCCCAAAGATCCCAAATCTCATGCGATTTATGGAGATTTGTTGTTTCAAAAAGGAGAAGTTGCCGAAGCACGTAACGAATATGTAAAGGCTGCTCACTTAGACCCCTCTGTCAATGAAGTTTGGGGTCGAATCATTCAGCTAGACTTTGATTTGAATCAAATAGATAGTGCTATCGTACATTCGGAGGAGGCTATCGAAGTGTTTCCTAATCAGTCCATTTTTTGGTATTTGAATGGCTCAGCACATTATCGTAAACGTAACAACGAAAAAGCGATTGAAGCGCTCGAAGAGGCTAAGCGATTGGCACCTGAGGGATATGAGTTGGCACAACATATATTTGCCCAATTAGGCGATACTTACAATAGTATTGGCAAACATGAAAAATCGGATGAGGCATACGAAGCTGCCTTGAAAGAAGATCCAGACAACGATCATGTGCTTAATAATTATAGCTATTTTTTGTCTTTGAGAAAAGTAAAACTCGAAAAGGCTGCACAAATGGCCAATAGATTAGTTGAACGCCATCCCAACAATGGAACCTATTTGGATACATACGCTTGGGTATTGTACGAAATGAAAGACTTTGCCAAAGCGAAAATTTATCTAGAAAAAGCTGTCGAAAATAACGTAAATAAGAGCGGAACAATCGTTGAACATTATGGAGATGTACTTTTTCAATTGGGTGAAGTTTCCAAAGCTGTAGAGCAATGGAAAAAGGCAAAAACAATCGGAGGAACAAGCCATAATCTCGATCAAAAAATTTCGCAACAAAAGCTAATAGAATAATTCACAACAAGCATAAATTAAAGCCACAGGTTTAATTGCTTTATTGATAACAGACAAATGAATAAACTAATCATTGGAGGTGTCGTATTGATGTTGGGTATTGCTTCTTGTAAAAAACCAGCAATTAATAAATCTCCTGAACTTGTTTCAACAACCACAGACTCCTTAAAAAAAGAAACTTCTAATGTTGTAGTAGCTCCCACAACAGACTCATCGAAAGTAAGTGTGGATAATGCTCCTAAAACAGAAGATGCTGAAATAGAAAAGGTAAGCGTTGACGAAGTAGATTTTAAATATCTTAAAGGAAAAGCCAAAGTAGGTATTAAAAGTACAGATGTAAACCAGACGGTCAATATGGACATTCGTGCTAAAAAGGATAGCGTGATTTGGTTGAACGTATCTGTCCCAGGTCTTCCTGTGTCAATAGCTACAGCCGTTTTTACCAAGGATTCTGTAAAAATTCACAACAAGTACGAAGGCTCGTACAATGTGTATAGATATGACCATTTTTCAGAGAAATTCAAATTCAATTTGACCTTTGATATTCTTCAGGCATTGATTGTTGGAAACCGCCCTTTCAAGAAAAATAAATCAAGAGTTATTCGTGAAAATGAATACTTTTTGCTCAAACAACGAGAAGGCAAAGTACAAATTGATAATTACATTGGTCAGGATAAAAAGCTTAAAAAGCTATTAGTAACGCAAGATGTTACCAATACCAAACTCGAAATGGATTTTGCAGACTTTACTGCACTGAATAATACAATTTTCCCACTTTCAAATCTGATTACAGTTGAGTATAAATCAGAGAAAGACCAGAAAATTTATCAGACAGTAATCAATATCAAGCATACCAAAGTCGAGCTGTTAGACGAACCTTTACAGTTCCCTTTCAAAGTGCCAGAAAAGCTTTTGAAGAAAAACTAAAACTTAATAAGATAAGCTTTAAGCAATATTGTCTTTAAAGCTTATCTTGCATTTTTGTCGAATTCAACATATTACTGATAATCCTAGTTTACCCATATCACTAACACTATTGAATCAAATCCTTAAGTAAGTAAATGCAATTATAGGGTTAAGGTTATTTTATTACTGACAAGCTCTTTTTTACTTATTTTATCAACAGGAAAATTCATATAAAGGCATATCTGTAACAGATTTTTATTCAAATAACAGATATACGATTAACTGATATACTTTCTGATAGTGTGAAATGGACATGGTAAATTTAGTTTTCCAAAATTCCATAAATACCTAAAGCCATTATAGCACAAGTGCAACATATCTACCGAATGAAGGCAGCCCTGAGAGTATTCACAGGACTGTTTGTTGTTTTCTTGGGGTTATACCTCACTCCTACTTATGCGCAACAAACCAAGCGCAAGAAAATCAATCGAGCTAAACTCGAAGCAGAAAAGCAGGCCAACATTCGTAAAATCAATGAGCTGAATGCAATTATTGCTAAAACTGAGCAAAAAAAGGAGGTTAGTGTTGGCAAACTCAACGCCTTGGGCGAACGTATCAATAAACAGAGTAAACAAATCAACTTGCTTACCGAAAACCAAGAACTTTTGGATATGGAAGTAAGTGAATTAACTCGTGAAAGTGGTCAGCTTTCTGGCAATTTGGAAAAACTCAAGCAAGAGTACGCCAAAATGGTTTTTAATGCTGCCAAAGTAAGTAACAAGTATAATCAGTTGAGCTTTTTGTTTTCGGCTCCCTCATTCAATAAGCTTGTCAAGAGATACAAATATCTTCGTCAATATTCTGAATCCAGAACACGACAAGCAACTTTGATTGAAAGTGTAAGAGAAGAACTACGTTTAGAGCAGCTAAAGATTCTTCAGAAAAAGCAAGAACAGGCCAATTTGTTGAAAGAAAAAATTCAAGAAACGCAAAATCTTGAAGATTTGAAGGTAAAGCAAACTGGCGTAGTGGCAGAGCTAAGCCAAAAAGAACAACAGTTAAAAGAACAACTTGATGCCAATAAGAGAGCTGTCGAAAAGCTGGAGAATATGATTGCTCAGATGGTAGAGAGAGAAATAAAGCGTTCGCAACAACGAATCAAGAATAGAGAAAAAGATACCCATAGCGCCAATACTGAAAGTAAGGCTAGTTCCAAAACCATCGAGCTAAGTCCAGAGGAACGAAAAGTGGCTACCTCTTTCTCTCAGTTAAAGGGCCGAATGCCATGGCCAGTGCAGAGTGGCTTTATTTCTGATCGTTTTGGAGTACATAATCACCCTGTTTTGAGAGGTGTTAAACTTAACAACGACGGAGTTGATATTCAAACTAACTCAGGAAACTCTGTATATGCTGTTTATGACGGAATTGTACGTTCAGTAGTAAATATTCAAGGTGTGAATACCATTGTAGCTATTCAGCACGGCGATTACTTTACGGTTTATGGCAAATTATCGAATGTTACTGTGCGCGAAGGACAAAGTGTATCGTCAAGTCAAAAAATAGGACAAGTAGCAACTGATGGCGATGGTACCTCAGAAATCAAATTTCAGGTTTGGAAAAACAATGCCAAACAGAATCCTGAATCTTGGCTAAGAAATCGCTAAAGCTGTTTTATAAGGCATTCATAAAGAAGGAGTTTTAACGGATTTTATGAAAAAAAAGGGCTTGAAAAGGCGAAAAAAAAGCAGTTTTTGATCTATGCCCCAAAAGATTACAGAAAAACCTTTAAAATTCCAATAGAATTCATAATTTTGCAGTCCAAATTTTTCCTAGCCTACAAAGGTCAAATTGATAGATAAAAGAAGTACTTTGATGAGGAAAAGGTTCATCTATCAGCTAAATACAAAATTACATAGAAAGTTGTTTATTAATACATTTCATCAAGTTTGGTAAACAACCCTAAACGAATAATTATAAAACCCCAATGGCAAAAAAAGAAGAACACAAAAACCTTGAATTTTTGGAGAGTCCAGAAGGATTGAAGCAAGAATTAGGACACGACATCGAAAAAGTGCAACAAACCGTAGAAAAAAATAAAGGTTTAATTTCTGGTGTTGCTGGTGCGATTATCGTAGCAGTGATTGGCTATTTCGGTTATAAATATTATGTTTCAACTCAAGATGAAGCAGCTCAAGCAAAAATGTTTAATGCTGTTTACAAATTTGAAGCTGATTCAAACAAAGTAGCAGCACAAGAGTTTTCTAAATTAGCAAATGAGTTCGGCGGAAATGCTGGTAACTTGTCTAATTTTTATGCAGGTGTTGCAGAGTTGAAAGAAGGTAAATATGATGCTGCTATCGACCACTTAAAGTCATTCAGTAGTTCAGATTTATTGGTTCAAGCTCGTGCATATTCTTTAATTGGTGATGCTTACGCTGAGAAAAAATCTTTCGGCGATGCTATCGATTATTACAAAAAAGCTTCTGAATACAAAGCAAACAAATTCTTTACTCCATCATATTTGATGAAGTTGGCTGCTGCTTACGAGGCAAACAAGCAAAACAAGGAAGCTTTGGATGTTTACAACGAAATCGTAGAGAAGTACGCAGAGTCAGCTGAATATATCAACGCCAAGAAATACAAGGCGGTGTTAGAAGGCTCTGTCTCTGAATAAGAAATAAATCAAAATATTGATTACATCAGAAGGGATAAGAGCTTAAGTTCTTGTCCCTTTTTTGTTATAACTTTTACAAAACAATCCTAAAATGTCATCGGCCCACAAAAATCTCAGTATATTTTCGACAGATAATTTACCAGATATTATAGAAAAAAGATTTGCTATCGTTGTAGCAGAATGGAACGAAGAAGTTACCAATGCATTGGCAGATGGCGCTCACAAAACGCTTTTAACTTATGGTGCACAAGAAGAAAATATCTTACGTGTTACAGTACCAGGAAGTTATGAACTAAGTTATGGAGCACAAAAAATGGCACAACGTGAGGATATCGATGCTGTTATTTGTATCGGTTGTGTAATTCAAGGCGAAACGAAACACAATGATTATATCAACCATGCCGTTGCTCAAGGATTAACCAATGTGAGCTTAAAATACGATAAGCCTGTTGTATTTGGTGTACTAACGCCAAATACCGAGCAACAAGCCCTTGATCGTGCGGGTGGTATTCATGGTAACAAAGGTGACGAAGCTGCTATTACAGCAGTTAAAATGTTGAAGTTTTAAGAGTAAAAAATAAATGGGAAAAGGTTTTACCCATTACCACGACAATCTCAAGCATATAATAACCAGAAAATCAATAATTCACAATAACAATGCAAGTTTGGAAATTTGGGGGAACTTCCGTTGGGAAGCCCGAGCGAATGCACTCGATTAGAAATTTGATTACCGAAGATAGCACACGTAAAATCGTGGTATTGTCAGCTCTTTCGGGAACAACAAACGCCTTGATTTCGATTGGAGAATCATTAAAGGCGAATAATGATGCAGAGGCAACTCAAAAAATCGAAGAGTTGTACGCACATTATGAAACATTTATCAAAGAACTTTACAAAACTCCTGCTGGATACGCAGAAGGTAAAGCAATCATTGATAAAGAGTTTTCATTCATTCGCTCGTTGGTAAGCATCAAACCTTTTAGCGTAAAGCAAGAAAAAGAAATCGTTGCTGAAGGTGAATTGCTTTCAACTCAAATGTTCGAAGCATACTTGCGTGAAGAAGGTGTTAACGCAGTATTGTTGCCAGCATTAGATTTTATGTTAATCGATGCAGACAATGAGCCTGTATTGAAGTTTACAGAAGAAAAATTGAGCTCTATCCTTTCGCAATTAGAGGATAAACAAGTCTTTATCACACAAGGATTTATCTGCCGTAACCCACGTGGCGAAGTAGATAACCTTAAGCGTGGAGGTTCTGATTATACCGCTTCATTGATTGGTGGCGCTATCGTAGCTGATGAAGTTCAAATCTGGACAGATATCGACGGTATGCACAACAACGACCCTCGTATTGTGAAAAAACATTCCCAATTCGTGAGTTGACATTCGAAGAAGCAGCTGAATTAGCCTATTTTGGTGCCAAAATTTTGCACCCAAGTACAATTACTCCTGCCAAGTTGAAAGGTGTTCCTGTTCGTTTGAAAAATACGATGGAACCTTCAGCTTACGGTACTTTGATTGCGGACAAAACTTCGGACCGTGAAATAAAAGCTATCGCAGCGAAAGATAACCTTACGGCTATTTATATCCACTCTACTCGTATGTTGAATGCTTACGGTTTCTTGCGTAGAGTATTTGAAGTATTCGAGAAATACAAAACTCCAGTGGATATGATTACTACTTCTGAGGTATCGGTATCGGTAACAATCGACAACGATGAACACTTGGAAGAAATCATGGCAGAATTAAGACAATTTGCTGACCTAGAAGAATGCGACAACGATCAAACTATCGTTTGTATCGTAGGTAATTTCTCGGCCGACAAAGAAGGTATTGCCTTGAAAGTATTGGATGCCATGAAAAACATCCCAATTCGTATGATATCCTACGGTGCTTCCGAGCACAATATCTCCTTGTTGATTCACGGCAAGCACAAGGCAGAAGCGCTAAATGCACTAAACGAGCGTTGTTTTTTATATGAAGATGCCATGAAAAGCATTTTCTCAGCGCCCTAAGTGATAAAAAGCAATAAATACTAATAGCCGTGTCGTCAGAAGCTTACGCACGGCTATTTTTTTTATCTTTGCAAAAGAACTTAGTAAATCAGCAATTACCCTTGTAGATTTAACTTTACTGAATAGATAATAATACCTTGCTGAGGCTCAAAAAATTAAACACGATATAGAGCGATTGATGGCAAAGCTCGATAGATAAATAGAATCCATGTTACAAATTCAACAAATCAAGGAAAACAAAGAAGCCACTATTGCTGGCTTGAAAAAGAAGCATTTTAAAAATGCTGAAGAAGCCGTTGAACAAATCATCGCGTTGGATGATAAGCGTCGCGAAACCCAAAATGAGCTAGACTCCACTCTTGCTAAGTCAAATGCTTTGGCTAAAGAGATTGGTGGTTTGATGAAAGCTGGAAAAAAAGAGGAAGCTGAAGCTGCTAAAGCTGAAACTTCTACCTTGAAAGCTCGCTCTAAAGAGTTGGATGAGACGTTAAAATCTATCGAATCTGAGCTTTATGAGGTACAGGTAACTTTGCCAAACTTGCCACATAGCAGTGTTCCAGAGGGTAAAACTCCAGAAGAAAATGAGGTAATTCTCGAAAATGGCTCTATCCCAACACTTGCTGAAGATGCTTTGGCTCACTGGGACTTGATTAAGAAATACGATATTATTGACTTTGAATTAGGAAATAAAATCACAGGGGCTGGTTTTCCAGTGTATAAAGGAAAAGGTGCTCGTATCCAACGTGCGTTGATTAACTTTTTCTTGGACGAAGCTATTGCTGCGGGTTATGCCGAAGTACAACCTCCTATCTTGATTAACAAGGATTCTGGCTTTGGTACGGGTCAATTACCTGATAAAGATGGACAAATGTATCATGCAACTGTAGATGATTTGTATTTGATTCCAACGGCTGAGGTACCTATTACCAACTTATATCGTGATGTGATTTTGCAGGAAGGAGAATTGCCTGTTAAAAACGCAGGTTATACACCATGTTTCCGTCGTGAGGCGGGTTCTTGGGGTGCTCATGTGCGTGGACTAAACCGTTTGCACCAATTTGATAAAGTAGAAATCGTACGTATCGAAAAGCCTGAAAATTCTTATGCGGCTTTGGAAGAAATGTCATTGCACGTACAAGGTTTGTTACAAAAGTTAGAATTGCCATACCGTGTGCTTCGTCTTTGTGGTGGCGATATGAGTTTTACTTCTGCATTGACTTACGATATGGAAGTATTTTCTGGAGCACAAAAACGTTGGTTAGAAGTAAGTTCTGTATCAAACTTCGAAACATATCAAGCTAACCGTTTGAAACTTCGTATGAAAACTGAAGGAAAGTCTCAGTTGTTGCATACGCTTAATGGTTCGGCATTGGCTTTACCACGTATCTTGGCAGCTATTCTCGAAAATAACCAAACACCAGAAGGTATTCGTATTCCAAAAGCATTGGTACCATACTGTGGATTTGAAATGATTGCGTAGGTAATGGTGAATTGTGAATTAGTGAATTGTGAATATTTTTATTTGAATTTTACACATAGAGACTAATAATTTGTGTCTCTCATGCTAAAACACAAATTTTATAAAATCACTAATTCACAATTCACAACCCACTAAATATCTGTGGAAAATTACCTGATAAGCTTATTAGGCTTCATGTAAAACGTACAAATCTGGTAAATTTCTTCCTAAACCATCGTAGTCTAGTCCGTAACCTAATACAAAACGATTTTCAAGTTCAAAACCTAAATATGCTATGTCAATCGGAGTTTTGAGGGCTTCTGGTTTTTGGAATAGCGAAGCAACTTTTAGAGATTTTGGGTTTTTACCTAATAATTGTTCCTGAATTTTGGCCATTGTAAGGCCCGTATCAATAATATCTTCAAGGATAATGACATCTCGGTCGGTGATATCCTCTTTTAAGCCTAATACTTCTGTTATTTTTCCTGTCGAAGTGGTCGAGTGATAAGATGAAACACGCAAGAAGGTGATTTCACAATCAATAGATACGGACTTCATGAGTTCGGCAGCAAATAAAAAAGAGCCATTCAAAATCGCTAAGAAAATCGGACATTTGCCTTCATAATCTTTGCTGATTTCTTGTGCCATTTGGCGTATTTTATCCTCAATGATTTCTTGCTTAATAAAAATTTCGAACTGCTTGTCGTGAAGTTGGATGATTGGTTTCATCAGATTGGTCTCGTTATAATAGAATAAATCAAAAAGTGAAATTACTGTCTATCAGGCAATATTCAAGATTTTGAAGAAATTTTTTAATTAGTTTTTAATATTTCAAATAAGATTTACGTTAACTACTTGAGTAGCTTGCAAGCCTCCCACTGATTGTTGTATGCCTAAGGAAGGTTAATTCTAATATTCACCGACTTATTGTGAATAACAGGACGATATATCTTCAAAAGAGTGATAATTTTGAATCCGAAAAATAAACCAACTCAATCAACCAAGCCAAGTGAATACGATGAAGTCCCTAATTGCTTTTTTGTGTAGTGTATTATTGGTCATCAATACGAGCCAAGCTCAATGGTGGAAAGATACCGAAAAAGCCGAACAAGAGCGTTCGAAAGGAATGCTTTTGCTGACTACAGAGGTGCAGATTGAGGCTACCACGGCCATCAATCACATGTATAATTTTAAATTTTACGAAGCAGAAAGAGAATTTAATTATTTGAAAATCAAACACCCTAATCATCCCCTACCTGATTTTTTGTTGGGCTTGATGGAATGGTGGAAAATTGTGCCTAACACCGACAACGTAATTTACGACGAAAAGTGTTTGGAATATATGGACGAAAGTATCAGAAAAGCAGAAGTGATTTGGGATGATACCGAAAACCCCGAAGCTGCCTTCTTTATGGCAGCAGCGTATGCTTTTAAAGGTCGTTTGCATTCAGAGCGTAAACATTGGACAAAGGCAACTTTGGCGGCCAAAAATGCCTTAAAATATCTAGATAAATCAAGGAGCTTCTCTGACTTTAGCCCAGAATTGATGTTTGGCGATGGTTTGTATAATTATTACTTCCAATATGTCAAAGATAATTACCCTTTGCTTCGCCCTGTACTTTGGTTATTTCCAAAAGGCGATAAGCCAAAAGGTATTGGTCAGCTAGAAAAAGTAAGCTATAATGCCTTTTATACTCGTACTGAAGCGCGTTACTTCTTACTTCAGATTTATGGCATGGAAAATATGAATGAAAAGGCTTATGAGTTGTCGAAATACACGCATGAGACCTATCCCGATAATCCATTTTTTCACCGTTTTCATGCTCGGTCGGCATTTGTAGCAGGACGCGTGACGGAGGCCGAAAAAGAAGCAAAAGGTATTTTACAAAAAATCGAGGAGCACTACCCTGGCTATGAAGGTGTAAGCGGACGCTATGCAAGCTATATTTTAGGCTATTATGCCTTCAATTATAACCGTGATTATGCGGAAGCAAAGAAATATTACCAAAAAACCATCGATTTTGCTACTTTAACCAATTCTACAAAATCTGGGTATTATCTTTCGTCGAAACTGACTTTAGGTAAAATTGCTTCTATGGAAAAAGATTATGACAAGGCGATTGATTATTTCAAGGAAGTATTGGACGATTCCGAACGTAAATCTAGCCAGCATGACGAAGCTAAAAAGTTGTTGTCAGAAACCAAAAAATTACGTCGTAAGAGTAGATAAACATTGCGTATAACTTAAGAAGGTGAGTACCCAAATTCCTGTAAAAGAATTTCTTTTACAGGAATTTGTTTTTTGTGGCAATGGTGACTGATTTTTTAGAATACAAAAAAATATTTCCATAAACTCAAATTAGTGCTATAAATCGTGCTATTTAATTGATTTTATTTATATTTACTATTCAGACAAATTCAGAATTTAATCATTTTGAGTTTAATACACTGCTTTTGAAAGCTTTCTAAATGTTAATAAAAGAATTACATGGCTGTCAATAGTCATTTGAAATACCAACAAACCTAATAGCCAAAATTTTCATCAACTGCCCAAAGTTTAAAGATTGATTGTAGCTATTCGCCTCCGAATCTACTAAAATGAGTTTGATAGGTTTCGTCTTCCTTACTGAGAGCCAATCAGCTTAAAGTTTATAACATTAACAGATGTCTTTGAGAGTCCTCAAGGACTTAAACAACTTGTAAATCGTATGAAAGTTTCTACAACACAGCCTTTTCAAATTATCTATACGATACTGAGTCATGAGTATCTTGGATATTTATTTGAGGCTTTTGTAGTACAATTGGACGCCAAAGGCGAACTTACTTTACTGAATCAAAATATATCTACTAAAAATATCCGTGAATTTTGCGAAGGTCTTACCGAATATCAGCCTGATGAAAATGACTTTAAGTTGGTCAAACTTATCGACTCGATTCAGCAGGATGCTATCTTCAAAAAATTTGGAGGAACCAAAAAGCGGACTATTGTAGATTTTTTCCTAAAAACGTATGACGTCCAAAAAGGAGATAAAGCACTTCAAGAGTTAATTACCGATTATAATGAGCGTGTCAAAGCCGAAATCATGCCTTTGTTGCTCAATAAGCAGCTTTTCATTATGGGAAGTGATGGTAATCCTGTGTGGCAAAAAGTGGAAGTACTGCCAGAAAAGGCAACAGTTTTATTTCATTTTATGCGCAATGTGGACAATACACACTATTTTCCAACGATTAAATATGCAGGACAGAAAGTAGATTTTCAGTACAAAAATGCCTTTATCGTTTGCGAAGAGCCTGCGTGGATGATTTTGGAAAACAGATTATACCATTTTGAAAAAGACGTGGATGGCAAAAAGCTACGTCCTTTTCTCAACAAAAAGTTCATTGTTATTCCGAAAAGTATTGAAGAGGATTACTATCGAAAATTCGTAACATCAATCATTACGATGTTTGATGTATATGCAAAAGGATTTGAGATTCATTCCGAAAACTATCGTTGTGTGCCTGTGTTGAGTATTTCAGAACAAAAAACGAAAAGTCAACTGGTGCTTGTGGATAGCGATTCAAGTGCGACAGAAGAAGATACTGGCGAAACACAAGTTGTTTTGAGTCTAGCTTTTCAGTACGGAAAATATACCTTTCGATTCGATAGTTTCTCGGCATCGTCCAATGTAAGTATGGAAAAAAAGGGTGATGATTATATTTTCCATAAAGTAAAAAGAGATTTGCCCCTCGAGAAAGAGAAGCTAAAAGTGTTACAAAATTTGGACATGAGCCTCAAGAATGGCAAAATACTTTTACCCAAAACTGAGGCTTTTTCTTGGTTACAAGCGAGTTATCCACAGCTAATCGAAGCGGGTTTTGAAATCTCTCAACAGGTAGAATCCGACGGAAAGAAATACTTTTTGGGTTATTCTAAAATCGAAGTTACTATCACTGAAGGCAACGACTGGTTTGATATTCATACTTTGGTAAAATTTGGAGATTTTGAAATACCATTCTTAAAACTCCGTAATTTGATTCTTCAGCGAAAGAAAGAATTTGCTTTACCCAATGGCGAAATTGCGGTCATTCCTGAAGTTTGGTTTACGCAATATTCAGAGCTATTTGCATTTGTTGAGCATCATCACAATGATGGTTTTATCCTGAAAAAGCATCATTTGTCTTTGGTGCAAGATATGGAACGTGATTCGCTGGCGACAACAATCATGAGTCGAAAACTGCAAAAGCTACGTGATTTTGAAGAAATTCAAGAATATTCAGTTCCAAAGGGTTTTGCAGGAAATCTTCGCCCCTACCAAAAAGCGGGTTATGATTGGATGCGTTTTTTAAATGATTACAACTTTGGTGGTTGCTTGGCGGATGATATGGGTTTGGGGAAAACCGTTCAAACTTTAGCACTTTTACAATCTCAAAAAGAAAGTGGTGTCGCCAGTCCATCGTTGTTAGTCATGCCTACTTCTCTGATTTATAACTGGGAGGCAGAAGCACGCAAATTTGCCCCAGAACTCAAAGTTTTGACCTATACAGGAACATATCGCGATAAAAATATTGAGCAATTTGACAATTATGACGTGATTTTAACTTCGTATGGCATCGTACGGATTGATATAGATATACTCAAAAATTATCGTTTTCATTATGCTATTTTAGATGAATCTCAGTCTATCAAAAACCCTTCATCGTTTATTACCAAAGCTGTCATGCAGTTGAATACTCGACACAGGTTGGTGTTGACTGGTACACCACTCGAAAATAGTACCATGGATTTGTGGTCACAAATGACCTTTGTAAACCCTGGATTGTTGGGTACACAACATTTTTTCAAAAATGAATTTCAAATTCCAATTGAAAAGAAAAGCGATGAACTCAAGATACAGCGCCTTTATTCGATTATCAAACCCTTTATGCTAAGAAGGCATAAATCGCAAGTGGCTACCGAACTACCACCCAAAATCGAAAGTATCCATTATGCAAAAATGACAGAATTACAGGAAAAAGAATACGAAGAGGCAAAATCCTATTATCGTAATCTTATCTTGGAGCATATAGATACCGAAGGAATGGCAAAATCACAAATGGTAGTTTTGCAAGGTTTGACCAAACTTCGTCAAATAGCCAATCACCCACGTCTCATCGATCATGAGTACGATGGCGATTCGGGCAAATTAGATGATGTATTAGAAAAACTCGAAACAGTCTTAGAGGAAGGACACAAAGTGTTAATATTTAGTCAATTTGTAAAACACTTGGATTTGTTTAGAGAGCGACTAGACAACGAAAAACGGCGCTATGCGTATTTGGATGGAAGTACCTATGATCGTCAAGCTCAGGTACAATTGTTTCAAGAAAATGATGACGTAAAAATCTTCTTGATTTCTTTAAAAGCGGGCGGTTTGGGGCTCAACCTTACTGCGGCAGATTATGTGTTTATTTTGGACCCTTGGTGGAACCCAGCTATTGAAGCGCAAGCGGTAGATAGGGCTCACCGTATTGGGCAAGTAAAAACGGTATTTACTTATAAGTTTATTACCAAAAACTCAGTGGAAGAAAAGATTTTGTCATTACAACAAAATAAACAAAAACTCGCTTCGGAGCTTATTACGACTGAGGAACACTTTGTGAAATCGTTAAGTAAAGATGATGTAATAGCGTTGTTGGAATAAGATTAGGGCCTTAATCTTCCAAAATATTACCCATAAAAGTGTTTTTACACGCAAAAGAGAGCAATAATAACATAATTGCCCAACGAAGATAATTATGGTAGAAATCACGTAGATTCTTATATCGATTCTGCTTGATTTCTACTTTTTCTAAACGATTGATTTCTTTAAAAATATTCTCCAAAGAACGCGCATCGGTCGCTCGGAAAAATTTACCATTACCAATCGAAGCAATATTCCTGAGAGCACTTTCATCTACTTTTTCAGTATTAATTTTATTAGATCCTACAGCAATGGTGTATAGCTTCATGCCAAATGCACGTGCCATTTGTGCCGAAAGTGCAGGGTCGAGATTGCCCGAAGTGTTGTCGCCATCCGAAAGCAAAATAATCACTTTTGATTTGGAGGTAATTTCGCGCATTCGGTTGATACACATCCCTAAGGCATTGCCTAGTGCGGTGCCAGAGGTGGCAATCAATGAAGGATGAATTTCATCGATATAATCTTTGAGCATATCGTAATCATTGGTCAGTGGGCAGAGCGAAAAAGGCTCTCCTGCAAAAATGACCATCCCAATTCGGTCCTGAAAACGCCCTTCGATAAACTTTTTGGCAACTTTTTTGGCAACCACCAATCTACTAGGAGGAATATCAGTAGCCTCCATGGAAGCAGAAATATCCAATGCCAACATGATGTCGATACCTTCCGAAACTTCTTCCTGCGTAGAAATAGCCCTTTGAGGACGAGCTAGGGCTACTAAAATTAACATAATACTCAAAACAAGTAATAACCCAGGCACAAACCGTAAGGCACTTATCCAGCTAGAGCGAAATTGCTGTGCAGGGAATGCTACGTTGAGTTTTTGGACATTGTTGCCAACAATCCAGTTACGAATTATAAACAAAAAAGGTATGGCAGGGATACAATACAGATAAAACGGTTGTGCCCATTCAAAGGATGAAAGGGTTTGAATACTAAACCAATATTTTGAATACCAAGCCTCCATGTGCTACTAATTGCTGAGAAATGAATGTCGAATTGAAAGAAATCAAGCCAACATTAAACTGGACTATCGATAAGGTCTTGGCGATGCTCGCGGTAAAGACCTTCGGCTAGTTCTTGTAAAATGGCTAATGATGAAACTGTTTTTTTGGAAAAGTTACCTCCATAAATTGTTGCGTCAATTTCTCGAAGAGCTTCTGGCAAACGAGCATCTTTGATATTATCAAGAATTTCCTTGGTCGTAAATGTGGTAAAGGGCTTTTCTTCGAGACGTTCGATGTATTTTTTCCAAAGTACTAGTGCTTTTTCTACGTTTTCTAACCTTCGATTGAGTTCATTGGTGTCCTTGCTAAGTCGCTGAAAAACACGCTGGTACTCGTCGAATCTTCTGCGAAATTGGAAAAGCTTAATTTGCCGTTTGATGGGTTTCCCAAACAACCAAAAAATAATCATACCAAATGCTCCCAAGCCCATAAAAACCATAATTGTTAAAGGGTAATTGGCTTGTTGCGTCAAATGAATCGGCTGAGTATCCATTTTGAGGCGTAAGGTATCTATTTGGGCTTTGGTTGGAATCATGGATTGAAAGTAAACCGAATCTTCCAGTGGCATTACCTTGGTACAGTCGCTAGTAGTGCGGATATAAACAGGTAATTGAAGTTTTTGAACAGGTTTTACTTCAAAAGAAATCAAGGTATAAATTACACTGTCGAGACTAATGCCTTTTTGAGTAACAGTTGGAGTATATTCTCTCTTGACTAGCTCGAATGGCGCAAAGTTGTAGGTAGAATCAGGAAAGAAAACATCAAATTTTTCTGGATGCTTAAAGCTTAAAACATATTTGACAGGAATACCAATGCCAATACTATCCTCTATAAATTTACCTTTTACCTGCGTCCAAGCTGATGTATGAGCTAAAAACAAAGCCCATATCATACCAAATTGCTTGGCATAACGATAGATATTTGGAGAGGATAATAGCTTCATAACAATTTTGCCTACTTATTTTTTCTCACTTTAAATAACTTGATGAGCTTATTTACATAGTCTTCCGAGGCATCAATAGATAAATAATTGGCTTTATTTTGCTTACAAAGTTGTTCTAGTGTTTTGGAGTTATCTTCAAAAAGGTTTTTCATCCGATTTCTAAACCAGCTAGAGGATGCATTGACCCATATGGTTTTTCTGCTTTCAGTATCAAAAACAGGAATAATGCCTAATCTCGGTAAATTAGTTTCACGCTGATCATACAAATGAATTACCACCAAATCATGTTTTCGAGCAAGTGCCTTAAGGTTTTCTTCGTAGCCAGTATCAATAAAGTCTGATACGATAAAAATAAGACTACGGCGCTTGAGAACTTCCAACCCAAACAAAATCATTTTCTTGAGGTTGGTTCCAGCAGACTCAGGTTTGAGCTTGAATAGCTCCAAAATCGTTCTGTAGCCATGTTTGAGCGTGTTGGCAGGTTTGATGTACTTTTCTTTTTGGTCCGAAAAACACAGCAATCCTACATGACTAGCTTCTTTGATGGCAGATAGTGTAAGAACGCCACAAATTTCCTTGGCGGTATCTAATTTTGAACGATCAGAACGCCCTACATCTTGCGAAGCGCTCACGTCGACCATAAAGAAAACGGTTTGTTCTTTTTCTTCTTTGAAGATTTTGACAAAAGTTCCGTGCCCTTTAGCGGTGGTATTCCAGTCGATGAGGCGAACGTCGTCGCCATATTGATATAAACGTAAGTCGCTGAATTCTAGTCCAGAACCTTTAAACACAGAGTTGAAGTTACCTCGCATTTGGGAAGTAACCGCTTTGCGAATACGAATTTCAAATTTATGTAATTTCGCTAAAAAAGCCTGTGGGTTCATAGCCTTCTGAGTAGATGAAATTATTTCTGATTAAGTGAAATAACTCGAAATGCTGAAAGGAGTTCACACTTTTATAAAGTGAACCAAGTACTTGTAGATAAAAGTGTTAATAATTCCTAATTATCCAAGAATTGCTTTAAAACTACCTAAAATCCCTGTAATTTTGAAATGTGAGAGCAAGAATTCTTCTACTAATAGGGCTTTTATCGGCATGTAGTGCATCCGATAAACCCGATAATTTGATTCCAGAAGACAAGATGATAACCCTTTTGGAAGAGGTACATATCGCTGAAAACCAAGTGAATAATTTACACATGGGCAGCGCTGATTCGGCGTTGGTTGTCTATCAGGTACTAGAAAAAGAAATTTTTAAGAAATACAGTATTGATACGGCTATTTACCGTGCAAGCTTTAAATATTATGTAGCTCGACCAGAGCAATTTAAAGCTATGTATGAAAAAGTTGTGAAAGATTTAGAAGCTAAAAATGAACGTTATCTAAAGAAACAGCGTACATCAAAGCCTGATACTGTCAAAAAGCCAATCTAAAAATGGTATTGTAAGCTGGTGTCAATGCCCAAGATTTTCGAACACTTTTTAGAAAGTACTTAAAATAAGTTTTAGTAACATTAAATAGAAACAATACATTTGGACTTATTTTAGCGTTAAATCTATTCTACTAATACAAAAACTTAGCGCTCTAGAGATTTGAGAAAGAGCCATAAAAATCGTTTTATCAATGAACAACCGTATCGTTATTATCCCAACGTACAACGAAATTGAAAATATTGAAGCTATTATTCACAAAGTAATGAGTCTAGAACCAAGGTTTGATTTGTTAATTGTGGATGATGGTTCTCCTGATGGGACTGCACTCAAGGTAAAAGAATTACAGGTGCAATATGGTGAAAGACTTCATTTGCAAGAACGAAAAGGTAAGTTAGGACTAGGAACCGCCTATATTCATGGGTTCAAATATGCTTTGGCTCGTGGTTTTGAATATATTTTTGAAATGGATGCCGATTTTTCACATAATCCAGATGATTTAGTACGCTTGTACGATGCATGCGCAACGGGAGGAGCAGATTTGGCGATTGGTTCTCGTTATATCAAAGGTGTCAATGTCGTAAACTGGCCGATGGGACGTGTTTTGATGTCTTATTTTGCAGGATATTATGTACGTTTCATTACCCAAATGCCCATCATGGATGTTACAGCAGGATTCAAATGCTATCGTGATACCGTTTTAAAAACTATCAATCTTGATAAAATTCGTTTTGTGGGGTATGCCTTTCAGGTAGAAATGAAGTTTACTACTTGGAAATATGGCTTCAAAATCGAAGAAGTTCCAATTATCTTTACCGACCGTACCAAAGGAGAATCAAAAATGTCAGCTAACATCTTTAAGGAGGCGATTTTTGGTGTTTTACAGATGAAATGGTTGAGTTTATTCAAATCATACAAACGCTAGTCAGAAATGGATTATAACCATATCAAAGCCATACATATCATTTTTGTAGTGAGCTGGTTTGCTGGATTATTCTATTTGCCACGCTTATTTGTTTATCATACCGAAGCCAACACTAAGCCTGAACTCGAACGCGATATCATCCAAGAGCAGTTCAAGAAAATGGAAAAGGTTTTATTCAATGCTATCATGGTACCAGCTATGTGGTTAACCCTTATTTCGGGAGCTACCTTAGTGTATTGGTCTTGGTGGGATAGTTTTGCACAGCATGGTTGGTTACATCTCAAACTAAGTTTTGTGGTAGGCCTTTTAATTTACCATTTTCTTTGCCGAAAAATTATTTTTGAACTTCGAGAAAGTAAATTTCGCTTTACCAGTTTTCAATTAAGACTTTATAACGAAGTAGCGACGATATTCCTTTTTGCCATTGTTTTTCTAGTAATCCTAAAAAATACCATAGATTGGATTTGGGGTGTAGTTGGTTTATTGGTTTTTGCAGTATTGATTATGACAGCCGTAAAAATCGCCAAATCACTCAGAGAGAAGAAGAAATAGCTTAGAGAGTAACAAAGGCATAAAGGGACAAAGGCACAAAGTGAAGAAGGCACAAAGTGAAGAAGGCACAAAGTGAAGAAGGCGCAAAGGCACAGAGTGACAAAGTGGCAAAGGCACGAAGTAACAAAGTGAATAACTATTCTACACTTTGTGCCTTTGTGCCTTTGTGCCTTTGTCCCTATTACTTTATCACTTTTTGCCTTTTTTCTTAGCGTATTTACAAGTATTAGGCAAAGATTTGATAAAATAAGACTTATAGTTCAATGCCTTAGGGTCCATACACCCTTCTAGTTGTAACACTTCAACTTTGCGGAACTCTACAGGGTGGCTTTCGCTTTGGAGTGAAATATATCCTTCGTTCAATAATTTTCCATCAGGTTTGAAGGCAGGGTTATAAGCATCTACATTGCCCCCTCCTACTTGTGGTTTTTGATATTCCAACACCATTTCTCCATTTACATAATGTCTTACCAATGAATCACTCAACACCATTACTTCGGCTCTAACCCATTGGTCTCCATCGTATGTTTTTGATTTAGAATTGATACAGTGTGGCGTAAATAGCTTTCCATTCATTTCTACATTTGTTCCTGGGGTACAAAGATTACAAGTAGTACGTTCGCCCTTGCCTGAGCCACCTAGTAATTGTACTTCAATCGAAATGGGGAAATCTTGGTCTTTACCCATCGATGCAGCTGGCTGACAGTGAAGCATGATACCACTGTTACGATAGGCCCATCCTGGTCCTTCTGGCGCTTGCTCGCCTACAAAACGATATTCAGTCGCGATGATGTAATTGGAGAATTTCTTTTTATAGAAAATATGACCAAATTTTTCATCAAACTTGTCGTAACCATCATACGACACAACCAATTTTCCGTCTTTTACTCGAAACGTATTGGCAAAGTTATCGTTTAAGTCATAATGGCGAATTTTGATGTCCCAGCCATCTAAGTTTTTTCCATTAAATAGTTGCTCCCATTCTTTAGTGTCACTCTTTTTTTGTCCAAAAGTCATACACGAAAGTCCTAAAAGCAGAGAGGTAATCAGACGTTTTTTCATTGTTATTGATAGTTGGTAATTAATTTCAGTAAATTCAGTAGGTAAAATAAATTTTAATTTTGAGCCTTTGGCTTTCAGCTTTGGGCATTCGGCAAAAACATATCTATCGTTACTAAAAAACATTTTAACACTATTTGCCTTGTGCCTGTTACCTTTTCCCTAAAACACAAAACTTAAATATAATTCAGCACTAATATCTATTTCGTCCATTCATCATTGACAATTCTCCAGATATTCAACGGATTTTGACTTTGTAGTTCGGCAGGTAATAGGTTTTCTGGAAAATTTTGAAAACTTGCTGGTCGCACCCAACGTTTGATAGCGTCGGGACCAACCGCCCCAAAACGAGCATCAGTTGTGGCAGGAAAAGGTCCTCCGTGTTGCATAGCATAACATACTTCTACACCCGTAGGTACACCATTAAAAATCAACCGACCACAGATATTTCTCAGTGTTTCAAAAATGGCTGGATTCTCTTGTAACTCTTCCTCGGTCGCTATCAAGGTAGCGGTCAATTGCCCTTCTAAATGTTCGATCACCTGCAATAAGTTATCTAAATCGGTACATTTTACAATCAATGAATAAGGCCCAAATACTTCTTGATGTAAAGTAGGATTTTCTAAAAATATACTACTCGATACCGAGGCTATGGTTGGAATAGCCTGAATGATGCCTGTCTTTTCAATTAAAGACTCTACTTCTGTTTTGACACCTTCTTGCGATAGGGCTACGGTTCTTTTTCCTTCAAAATTTTGATAAATCCCAGCATTGAGCATAGCCGCTGGCGCTACTTGTTCAACGGCTTGGCTAAGCGTTTCGATAAAAGTATCCAAATCGGGATTATCTATTGCCAAAATTAGCCCAGGATTGGTACAGAACTGCCCCATGCCCAAAGTAATCGAATTGGCATACGTAAGAGCCACCTGTGAGGCTTCAGCATTAAGTTTTTGAGGCATCAACACCACAGGGTTGATACTGCCCATTTCAGAAAATACAGGAATCGGCTCGGGACGTTGGTTGGCCAAATCAAAAAGCGCCTTTCCACCATTGAGCGACCCCGTAAAACCAACGGCTTTGGTTACAGGGTGTAATACCAATGCTCGACCAACTTCGAAACTGTGACCTGCTACGTGCGCAAATGTACCATCTGGCAAACCACAAGCTGAAACAGCTTTTAAAACAGCTTCTGCGACCATTTCGGATGTTTTAGCATGTGCTGGATGACCTTTTACCACAACTGGACAACCAGCAGCCAAAGCCGAAGCGGTATCGCCGCCAGCCGTAGAATAAGCAAAAGGAAAATTGCTGGCGCCAAAAACAACTACTGGTCCAATCGGAATCAACATTTTGCGAATATCTGGACGAGGCATCGGCTGACGATTGGGTAAAGCTGTATCAATACGAGCCTCAACCCACGAACCTTCCTCAAGCAATCGGGCATTAGTTTCGAGCTGAAAACAAGTTCGTGTGCGCTCACCAATGAGTCGAACTTCTGGGATATTGGTTTCTTGATGGGCTATTTGGATTAAACTATCACCCAAATCCAAGATGTTTTGTGCAATAGTTCTGAGAAATAGAGCTTTCTCTTTTCCCGAAACTTTACGATATATTTTAAAAGCCTCAGCGGCTTTTTGCATAATAGAATCAATATGTTGCTGAAGATTTTCCATGAGCTTGATTTATGTAACGAAATATGCAGAAGTAAAATAGGGTTTCCATATCTTAACATCCTAAAATCATTTGAATAGCAATTTAACAGCCTATCTGCAATTTAGTATTCTTAGCTGAAGGTAATCTTTTACAAATAGAATTATAACCTATTTCAACGCTATGCTGTCAGGATAAAATACAAAAAGCCCAAGAGATACCCCTCAGGCTCAAAAAATATTTTTAACGCTACAGTCAAAATTCAAAATACTATACGCTAATTATCGTCATCCTCAACCTTACGTTTTTGCTGTTTGGGTGCTTCATAAATCAACTTGCCAGTGTTATCTCTTTCTTGAAGCACAACTGCCTCGCCTTTTTCGAATTTATCTTTGGGATACATCGTTTCTTTTTTCAAACGACCCATGGCGCCAAATTGATGATATTCTCTCCAACGCCCCACCTTAATGCTATCTTCAAATTTTCCTTCTTCTTTGAGCTGTCCGCCATCGTAAAAAGCACGATATTCACCCGTTACTTTTCCAAATTTTACGGGTATTACTTCTTTTAATTTCTTTTGTTCTTTGTCATAATACGAAAAATGGGATTCTGCTGGAAAGCCATTTTTGTATTTATCTTTTGACAAAAGAATATACTCTTGATTGTAAGTTTCCCAGCGACCATCTTTTACCCCAACATAAAAAAATCCTTCTTCGACTAATTCGTCATTGATGTATTTCTTGAAAGGGCCATGACATACTTCGCCATAATCTAAGTCTTTGCGTGGGGTGTTGGTAATACGACGTAGTTTGGGGTCATACCACCAAATTTCTTTGGCGTAAATGCTTGGAGTAGCTTCGTCTGGGTTTCTTAGTACATTGATTTCTTCCACCGTAAATCGGTTTCCTGTACCATATTCGCCGATACGGCGTTCAAACTTGATTCCTGAATATTCGTCTTTGGGAGCTTTTTTGACTTTTTTATTTTTCTTGGTGTCTTTCTTTACTTTCAGACCAAGGTCACTGCTCAAGTCAGTCGAAAACTCTTCTGCTTTTTCTTTATTATTTTTTATATCGTCTTTTACATCCGAAATAGTCTTCTTTGCGTTCTTGATATTATCGAGCACATCTGTCTGGATAAGTCCACCCAAAATACCCTTTTTGCGAGCGGTAGTATCGGTTTTGGGCTTACTACTCGACTTAAATTCGTCTTTTTGTTGGGCAATACAAGTTACAGTACTATGAAGTAGTAAGATGGAAATCAATGAGATAAAAGTAGTGGGAAAGGATAAACTTCTCATGGGTAGCACGTAGTCAAAGGCTAATCTATTACTTTTGCAAACGAAAAAATTGCTTATTTATTTTTAAACAAAAGAAGGAAGAGAAATCTTGTTATCCAAATTTCAACAGAAAGCCTTCTAGTAGAACTCCTGAATTTAAGGGATATTTGTAAACTTTTGTTTTACAAAAAAATGTTATTTAAGATATAAATCGCTGGAAATGATTCTGTTTTCCAGAAAATTAATAATCAATTAACCCGTGGAAAAAGACGCAAAAATTTATGTAGCAGGACATCGTGGAATGGTGGGTTCTGCCATTTTACGAGCATTACAAAAAGCAGGATATTCCAATTTTCTGCTTCGTAGGTCTAAAGAATTAGACCTACGCAACCAACAGGCAGTCGCTGATTTTTTTGCTGCCGAAAAACCTGACTATGTATTCCTTGCTGCTGCCAAAGTGGGCGGTATCGTAGCTAATAACACTTATCGTGCCGATTTCTTGTATGAAAACCTGTCGATTCAGAACAATGTGATTCACAGTGCTTATGTGAACAAGGTTACGAAATTGATGTTTTTGGGTTCTTCGTGTATTTATCCAAAATTGGCTCCTCAGCCTCTGAAAGAAGAATATTTGTTGAGTGGCTACTTAGAATATACCAATGAGCCTTATGCTATTGCCAAAATTGCAGGTATCAAAATGTGTGAGGAATATCGCAATCAGTATGGCTGTAATTTTATTTCGGCAATGCCTACCAATTTGTATGGTCCAAATGATAATTACGACTTGCAAAACTCTCACGTATTGCCTGCAATGATTCGTAAATTTCATGAGGCAAAAATCAATGGCGCTACTAACGTAACACTTTGGGGTACAGGCTCGCCAATGCGCGAGTTCTTGCACGCTGACGATTTGGCAGAAGCGTGTTTATATTTGATGGAAAATTACAACGAACGTGAGTTGGTAAATATCGGAACAGGTACCGACGTAACCATCAAAGAATTGGCCAATACCGTAAAAAATGTAGTAGGTTTTGAAGGCGAATTAGTGTGGGATACCTCTAAACCAGACGGTACACCACGCAAATTGATGGATGTGTCAAAATTACATAGTTATGGTTGGAAACATAAAATCGAGTTAGAAGAGGGAATTGGTCTGGCTTATCAAGATTTCTTGACCAATCATGACGCTTTAAGATTGTAAAAATAGCTTCAGGTTAATTACTCAACAATCTTAAGGTTTTGTGCAGAATTATATTTTTTTGTATTAGGCACAAGGCAACAGGCACTAGGCAAAGAGTGTTAAAATGTTTTTAGTAACGATAGATATGTTTTTGCCGAATGCCCATACCTGAAAGCCCAAAGCTCAAAAATTAAATAAATTTTTCTCGCAATAGGCATTAAGCTATATGCCATAAGCAAGAAGTTGTGCTTGCCTAATGCCTACGGCTTATAACCTAGAGCGTATTAATGCAATTTTGGTTTGCATTAATATTTAAGTAAAATAGTAATGACGTTATCATAGGAATTTTATCAATCTTCCCGATAACAGATAACTATTCACCAGTAACAAACATTTACAATGATGACGAAAGAATGGTTTAGCTCGTGGTTTGACTCGCCTTATTATCACATTCTTTACAAAGAACGTGATGACAAGGAAGCTCAGCTTTTTATGGACCAACTATCATCGTATTTACAAATTCAGCCAGAACATCATATTATGGATTTGGCCTGTGGTAAGGGGCGTCACGCTATTTATCTCAATCAAAAAGGGTTTGAGGTAACAGGCGTTGACTTATCGCCACAGAGTATTGCTTTTGCTAAAATTTACGAAAATGCACATCTTCATTTTTTTGTGCACGATATGCGTGAAGTTTTTGAAGAAAGATATTTCGATTTTATCCTAAACCTATTTACAAGTTTTGGGTATCTCGAAAATCACGATGAGAATATCAAGGCATTTCAGGCGGCAGCTCGCAACCTTCGCAAAGGAGGTATTTTTGTGATGGATTTTTTCAATACAGAATACGTGACAAAACAATTGCTTCCTTTTCAGGTAAAAGAAATTGACGGTATTCGTTTTGAGATTACTAAAACCCTTCAAGATGGCTTTATTATCAAAGATATAGATTTTACAGATGAGGGGCGTGAGTATCACTTTCATGAAAAAGTACAGGCTATTTCACTGACGGATTTTCAACATTACTTCTCTGCGGCTGGACTAAAACTCAAACAAATTTTTGGGGATTATCACCTCAATGCTTTTGATATAGAAACATCTCCAAGAATGATTTTTATCTTGGAAAAATAGCTTAAACTTAGCTCCAAGGGACAAAGCGAAGTTTGTAATTACGCTTTGTCCCTTGGGCAATAATCTAATAAAAGGCATCTTCAAAGTGTTTGATTTCGAAGCCATCCGAGCGAAAAATAATCGAGATTACATCAAATCGTATTTGTTTGTGCCAATTAGTTTTGTAGACATAAAAATCAGCAGCGCGTTTTACTAGCGAAACTTTGAGTTTACTAACGGCTGCTTCGGGCATTCCGAATTTGACATTCTTGCGGGATTTTACCTCAACAAAGACTAAAAAAATGCCTTTTCGGATAATTAAATCCACTTCGGCATGACCATAACGGTAATTTCGGGCTACAATTTCGTAGCCTTTGTCGATTAAATAGGACGCTGCCAAGTCTTCTGCTTCGCGACCAGTGTCTAGGTGTTCGGCCATTGAATTATCTACTAGGGTTTGTTGTTTGATAAGAAAATAAATATTTTTTACTTTAAATTTCTTTGGCACTAGAAAGAACAGTGTTGTGAAAAATGGAACAGCATAAAAAGGTAAAGTTTCAGAGTTTAGGAGTAATAGATTACCAAGAAGCTTGGGATTATCAAGAAAAACTCCATGCTGAAATAGTCGAGATTAAACTACAAAACCGTAAAATCAGCCCTGAGGAAACTCCCAAGGCGACGCCTAACTATCTTTTGTTTTGCCAGCATCCGCATGTATATACGCTAGGGAAAAGTGGAAAGCCAGAACATTTATTGTTGGACGACGAAGGCTTGGAGAAGTATCATGCTCAGTATTTTAAAATCAACCGAGGAGGAGATATTACTTATCATGGTTACGGTCAGTTGGTGGGTTATCCGATTTTTGATTTAGAAAATTTCTTTACTGATATTCATCGATACATGCGTTTTATGGAAGAAGCTGTGATTCGTACTTGTGCAGATTATGGTATCGAAGCAGGGCGAATAGATGGGCTTACAGGCGTGTGGATTGATTATGTCGAACAAAAAAATCCTCGAAAAATCTGTGCCATGGGCGTAAAAGCTAGTCGCTGGGTAACTATGCACGGTTTTGCATTGAATGTCAATACCGACTTGAGCTATTTCTCACATATTGTTCCATGTGGTATCGACGACAAAGCTGTGACTTCTATTGCATTGGAAGTTGGTCGCGAGATAGAAATGGCTGAAGTAGAAAGTCGTATGTTAGGGCATTTGAAAGATATATTTGAATTTGAAATTGAGCAAAATTAGGTTTTAATAGCTGTCTAAAAACAGCCAACCACACAAAAGCATTTATGAAAAAAGATATCATCCATCCTACCGTCGATGGCGTAAAAGTGGCTGTTGCACGTCGTCAGGATGAACTTGGAAATGTCCTTTGGGATGTATATTTAATTAATCGTCTGAAACACCCAATCGATACAGTGTTTGTTACATCTAGCGGTTATGGTGTAGATGTCGACGGGAACAAAATCAAAACTGCCTCATTACGTTATTTTTTTAAAGAAGTTGCAGGAGAAGAAATTGTGAAAATAGAGCCTATTTCGCCTGAAGTTTTTCATATTAACAACGAATATTGGGTGAGCTATTATATTGGAAATCAGATTTTTGATAAAAAGTTTATCTTTGTTCCTGAAAGTATCCGTGAAGAAAATATCATCCCAATTGCCCAACTGGGTTTAGAAGGAGTTTTGCATGAATAATCAATATGGGCTGTAAGTGCTTCGCTAACAGCCTCAATATTTTCCTACACTATAACCAATATCTGTATGCTCGACTTAGCTAAAATCGCAAAAAATCTCTTATTTATTGATATCGAAACTGTTTCTGCTTACGGTAGTTGGGACGAAGTGCCTACACGTATGCAAGAATTTTGGTCAAAAAAGGCAAGTTATATGCAAAATCCCCACCAATATGATGAGGGAAAATTGTATTTTGAACGAGCTGGGATTTATGCCGAGTTTGGTAAGGTGATTGCAATTGGTTTAGGCTTTTTTCATTGGGACGATGATAATCAGCTTTGCTTCAAGGTAAAAACGCTCACTGCCGACTCAGAGACAGAGCTTTTAACACAATTTACTTCGCTGATTGAGTCCAAATACAAAGGCAATAGCCTTATGCTTTGTGCTCATAATGGCAAAGAGTTTGATTATCCGTACCTATGCAGACGAATGTTGGTCAATGGAGTGAATATTCCTAAAGCCTTACAGCTAGCAGGTAAAAAGCCTTGGGAAATACCGCATTTGGATACTTTAGAGCTTTGGAAGTTTGGAGACAAGAAAAATTATACTTCCTTAGATTTACTAGCAGCAATTTTCAATATCCCAAGCAGCAAAGTAGAACTGAGTGGCGATTTGGTAAATCAAACCTACTATATTGAAAAAGACCTTCCTAAAATTGCTAGATATTGCCAAGAAGATGTGATTGTATTGGCACAGCTCTATCTCAAATTTCATAATCTTCCTTTAGTGCCAGAAGACAATATTGAAAGAATCTAAAGCATATCAATAGTTTCGGATTTGGGATGTAGGCTTTCGGACGTGTAACCTACTTTTGGGAAGTAATAAAGGTGGGTTTTCATATTTCCGAAATCAAAAATCCCAAACCCGAAATATCACATCAACTAAATCACAAACCACTCAATAGTACTAAGTATTAGTACTTATTCAACCTCTGTATCTACATTGAAAAATCGGTAATATGGAATTCATGTCCTTAAATTCTCTAAATTTGATGTTTTAATGCTATCAATAAGCCATGAAACATTATATACTCTTAATCACTAGCCTCCTGTATCTGCTTGATATTCATTACAGTCATGCGCAGTTATATACACAATCCAAAGCCGAAAAAGCCCTTCAGACCTATCGTGAGGAATTATTAGGCTTTAGAAAAGAACACCCCAAAAAACGTAATCTTCCAGATGCTAAGTTTTTCTTTTTTGGCATGGGCAATCGTGCCAAAATGTTTTACAAAGACGGACGAATTATCTCACTAAGCGATAAACGTGTGATTCGCCGCTGGAAAGTAAAATCTACCTTGATTGTACCTTCGGAATATTTGGTTCATTTGGAGTTGCAAGATGGACGTGCTGTCGATATTCAAGAAGATGAAACAGGTGTTTATGTGTATGAGAATAACCTTCAGATTATTCTTGCCGAAAGTCCTATTACATTACCAACTTTTAGCGATAAGAAATTCCCTTCTGTATTAAGAACATTGCATCATGAATTATTGGTAAATATTCAGGATGGAAAACCTTTAGTGAATACGATTGTTTATACCAAACCTTGGTTTAAAAGCGCGGCAATTATTACAATGGCGCTAAAAAAGACCAATAATTTACCTTTGGTAGAAGCTTGGATTAAAGGCTTGAATACGCCTTTTGACCGTAATAACAATGCTGGCTATGCCGAGGCTGACAATCTAGGGCAGGTATTATATATGCTTTCGACAGTGGCTGATAAAAAACATCCCTTAGTAACGAAAATTTTGGACGAGGCTGATAACTTCGACAAAGGAGGGTTTATCGAAGGGCGTACTGCCGATATGCTTCCACACGCTGTTTATCAGACAAAATGGTTGAAATTTGGCTTGAAAGAGATGCAATTGCCTGATAAATACAAAATTCCCTCACAATATGACTCTTACTCTTCCTTGATTTGGTGGGATTTTCAGAAAGACTATGTGAAAGGAGATCAGGTAGATGATAACCTAGCCTTGAACTCGCCACAATATGTGTGGGCGGAAGACCATTTTTTCAAACAAAATAAAGGTCCAATCTCAGCTCGTGAATATCCTTTGACTTGGGAAGCAGAAGTAACAGATTTGAAATACGAATCATTGGGAGTTATTGACCAAACTTTGGTTGATTTACGTATTGCCCCAACCAATGCTTGGCAGGCTGCTGAAATGTTGTTGCTTTTGTTGGAGTAAAATTTTAAAAGGCACAAAGTGTCAAGGAGCAAAGGCACAAAGTGGATGCTGAAATTATCTATTTCGGATTTCTGATGTAGGATTTCGGAAGTGTAATCTAATCTATTTCATGGTATGTTATCTCTAAATTGAGTGCATGAATGATTATGGTAAAATTTTGTGCTAACTGTAGATACGCAAGGCTTGCTTCCCAAGCCAAGTTAACTCTAGCATAATGATATTAAAAAGCGGTCGAAAAAATAATTTTCGACCGCTTTTTAATGACTTTTGTTGATATTATCATTCAAAATCCTACCGATTTAGACGCAAAGTATTGCGTCTCTACAAGTAAAATTCAAATAGAAGTTCTAAGCACTTGTCATTAGATTTGGAATGATTCATGTTTGAGAAAATTCTATTAAACTCCGCACTCCCAACTCCGCACTCCGCACTCAATCAGATTCTTTCCTTTCCTCCTTCGTATTTTTTGGGAGCATATAAAAAACCGAATGCTTCTGCCCCATCGCGTGTATGTACTTTGTGGTGAATAAAGTGTGCTCGCATAATTCTTTTCATGTATTTACTCTTGGCAATGTACTTGATTTTGATACGACGATGTACGATAATATCATGAAAAATAAAGTAAAATGTACCATAAAGTGCCACGCCCAGCCCTATCCAGAACAAAAACCACAACTCTGGTACTAAATCTCCTACTATAATTGTAACAGTAGAAACCAGCCCGAATACTACCGAAAATAAATCGTTTTTTTCTAATACATCATTGTGATGCACATGATGCGATTCATGCCAGTTCCACATGATTCCATGCATGATATATTTATGAGTAAACCATGCAAATCCCTCCATAAAGAAAAACGTGCCGAAGAACAATCCAAGTTTGAGTAACATAATTTTGAGTAGATGTCTGGTTAAAATCTAAAGGTTTAACCAATAAAGAAATGTAATTGTTTGGCGAATATACACGCAGATTTACAAAAAGCGTACGCTTGAAAATCACTTTATTAGCCTGCCATTGCGTCAAAATCCCTATCTTTGCAAACTAAAATTTGTTAGGCAAGATAATCTAAGCTTTTGGTATTCATAAATTTTATTCCAAAACCATGTAATCGAAGGCTGAAGCATTTTGCCCAATACAATAGATTCATAAAAATATGATTTCAAAAACGTACACTCCACAAGAAATTGAAGCCAAATGGTATCAATATTGGCTTGACAACAAGCTATTTGCATCCAAGCCTAATCCTGATAAAGAACCTTATTCGATAGTCATTCCACCACCAAACGTCACAGGCGTTTTGCACATGGGACACATGTTGAATAATACCATCCAAGACGTCCTTATCCGTAAGGCTCGTATGGAAGGTAAGGAGGCTTGTTGGGTGCCTGGTACTGACCACGCTTCAATCGCAACAGAAGCTAAAGTCGTGGCAATGTTGAAAGAGAGAGGTATCGAGAAAAAAGATATTACTCGTGAGGAGTTTTTGGAATATGCCCACGAATGGAAAGATAAATACGGCGGTATTATCCTTGATCAGTTGAAAAAGCTAGGTGCTTCTTGTGACTGGGATAGAACTCGCTTTACCATGGAGCCATCTTTGTACGAAGCCGTAATCGATACGTTTGTTCGTTTGTACGGAAAAGGACAAATTTACCGTGGCGTTCGTATGGTAAACTGGGATCCACAAGGTAAAACGGCGCTTTCTGACGAAGAGGTAATCGAAAAAGACGTTCAGGCAAAACTTTTCCATATCAAATATCCAGTAGTTGGTGCTGATGGTGAATTTTTGACGATTGCAACTACGCGTCCTGAAACCATCATGGCCGATACTGCTATCTGTGTGAATCCAAACGATGAACGCTATGTAGCATATCATGGTAAATCAGTAGAGATTCCATTGTTGGGTCGTGCTATTCCTGTAATTACTGACGAATACGTAGCCATGGATTTTGGTACAGGTTGTTTGAAAGTAACACCTGCACACGATTTGAATGACTATGAATTAGGCTTGAAGCATAAATTACCTGTTATCGATATTTTGGATGACGCTGGTTTCTTGAATGAAAAGGCAGTTTTATATGTTGGTCAAGACCGTTTTGCTGCTCGTCGCAATATCGTAAAAGACTTAGAAGAAGCAGGATTTTTAGTAAAAGTTGAAGAATATAAATCAATCGTTAAAACTTCAGAACGTACTGGTGCTGTAATCGAGCCAAAATTGTCGTTGCAATGGTTCTTGAAAATGGAAGACATTTCAAAACCTGCACTCGAAAACGTAATGAATGACAACATTAAGTTGTATCCTTCAAAATTCAAAAATACCTACCGCTCATGGATGGAAAATGTTCATGATTGGTGTATTAGCCGTCAGCTTTGGTGGGGACAACAAATCCCAGCCTTCTATTTGCAAGATGGTACTGTAATCGTTGCTAAAAATAAGCGTGAAGCTTTACGCAAAGCTCAACACGAATTGCAGTTATTTGCCTTGACCGAAGAAGATTTGACACAAGACCCAGACGTATTGGATACTTGGTTCTCGTCTTGGTTGTGGCCAATCTCGGTATTTGATGGTATCGAAAATCCTGAAAATGAAGATATTAAATACTACTACCCTACCAATGATTTGGTAACAGGTCCAGATATTTTATTCTTCTGGGTAGCTCGTATGATTATCGCAGGTTATGAGTGGAGAGACGAACTTCCATTCCGCAATGTGTATCTGACGGGTATTGTACGAGATAAGCAAGGTCGCAAAATGTCAAAATCATTGGGTAACTCTCCAGACCCATTAGATTTGATTGCGCAGTACGGTGCCGATGGCGTTCGTTCGGGCTTATTATTCTCGGCTCCCGCAGGTAACGACTTGTTGTTTGATGATAAATTGTGCGAACAAGGACGTAACTTCTGTAATAAAGTATGGAATGCATTCCGTTTGGTAAAAGGTTGGGAAATTGCTGATGCAGAACAACCAACAGGTAATACATTAGCGATTAAATGGTTTAACTCAAAAATTAGTCAGGTTGTACTTGAGGTTCAAGACCATTTTAGCAAATTCCGTATTTCTGATGCCTTGTTGTCGATTTATAACTTGATTTGGGATGATTTCTGTGGACAATACCTCGAAATTATCAAACCTGCTTTTGGTTCACCAATCGACCAAGCTACGTATGATGCGACTATCGGGATTTTTGAGAAATTGATGGCTTTGGCTCATCCATATATGCCATTTATTACCGAAGAAATCTGGCAAGCAATTGCAGAGCGTCAAGAAGGTGAAAGTATTTGCCGTGCGGCGTATCCAGTAGCTGGCGAAATCGATACACAAGTATTGGCTGATTTTGAAATCTTGTTTGGTATTGTTTCAAAAGTTCGCGAGACGCGTAATACAAAACAAATTTCACCAAAAACAGAATTGCCATTGGCGATTAAAACCGAAGATGTAGCTCGTTATAAGCAACTAGAATCAATCATCGTTAAGCTAGCAAATACCTTTGCGATTGAGTACGTTTCTAGCAATGTTGAAAACGCTATTTCTTTTGTATTAAAAGCTGACGAATTCTTTATTAGTCTAGAAGGAGAACTAGACGTAGAAGCAGAATTAGCTAATGCTACTAAAGAGTTAGAATATAACTTAGGATTCAAAAAATCAGTGGAAGCAAAATTGTCAAACGAAAGATTTGTAAACAATGCCAAACCTGATGTAGTAGAAAAAGAACGCCAAAAGTTAGCCGATGCCGAGTCGAAGATTAAGGCATTGGAGGAGACTATCGCTCGTTTGAAAGCAATGTAGTCATGAACTATTGATATAATAGCCCCTTGTAAAACATTTTGTTTTGCAAGGGGCTTATTTATTTCCGCAAGATTAAGCTCCTGAATAGAAAACTTACCTTAGAATCGTTATAAATAATTAGCCAAATTTAGGACGTTTGATATAAAATCGGCTAAAAAAGACTTATCCACAATTGGGGGCTTTTCCACAGTGTATAAGTTTAAAATGTGGATAACTTTTGTGGAAAATTGTTATATTTTGACTGGAAATGTATAAGAAAGGGCATTTGACTATCTATTTTTCAACATTTTTATAAAAATGAGTAATAAGATTAAACTTTCTAGTCTTAATTTGCTCCAATCAAAAAATAAAAATAATCCAATCTGGAAAAGTTTTTATGGCGAAGTACCTTTAGATTGGATTTAACAACTACCTTTGTTTCATGAAACAAATTATTGCCATATTTCTAAGTGTCACTATCCTTTTGGGAAGTCTTTTTCCAAAGGTGGATACTTTGCAGTTGGCAAAAATAGGCGAGTTAGTGAAGCATTACCAGTGGCATTGCAAAACCGAAAAAAGCAATATGAGCTTTTTGAGCTTTTTAGCAATGCACTATTCGGCAGCCTCAAATCATACCAAAACTGCCAAGCACTCACACTCACACTTGCCTAGTCTGGACTCTCAGGCGGTTCATGCCTTTTTGCCATCCTTTTTTCAGCAAATTTCGCTGAAATTTAAGCCTATTATTAAGGGTTTTGTTGGTCCAAACTTTGTTTGGCAAAACCTTTACGACTTCCTATTAGCCTCGTCGCTACTCAATCCACCCCGATTCTAATCGAATATCTTCCTTTTATTTAAAATTAACATTCTCGGCTCTTTATTGAGAGAAAGTGAATGAGTGATTTGCTATTGAGCATTTTGTGGTTAAATACGTAAATGGATTTTAAAAATCTCATGTATTTACTCTGTTCTCAATAATCAGCATGACTATAAGTTTGAGTGTAATAATGAGTTTCAACGATTCAAATCACTACACAGCCCTCCTACTTGTATTCATGTTTTGAGAGATTAATAAACCATTATAATCACTCAATTGCTCCATCACCAATTCGCTCAATAACCAGCCTCACTACCTTTATTTTAATACACTAATGATAGATTCATTAATTCGATTCAGCATAAATCAAAAGCTGATTATTGGATTATTTGTCTTGAGCTTAATTGCTTGGGGTGGAATTTCCTTGACTCAGCTTACCGTAGATGCCCTGCCAGATATTACATCTAACCAAGTGCAGGTAATCACTCAATCTCCTGCGTTACCAGCTACTGAGGTTGAAAAATTTATCACTATTCCACTAGAAATCTCCTTAAGAACCGTTCCGAATACGAAGGAAATTCGCTCTTTTTCGAGAATGGGCTTGTCGATTATTACTGTAGTATTTGAAGACGATGTACCTATTGAAAAAGCTCGTCAACAGGTAACTGAAAAGCTTAAGGAAGCGGAGCCCAATCTGATTGCAGGTGCTGGGCGTCCCGAATTAGCACCTATTACGACAGGACTTGGAGAGTTTTATCAATATACGCTAGCAGTTGATCCAAAATTTAAAAACAACTATTCTCTCACCGAACTTCGTACAATTCAAGACTGGATTGTAAAAAGGCAATTGCTTGGTATTAAGGGAGTTGTAGAAGTTAGTTCTTTTGGAGGAAATCTGAAACAATACGAAGTTGCCATTAATCCAGAACGCCTGAGTGCGGCTAATGTTACTTTAAATGAGCTCTTTACTGCGCTGCAAGATAATAATTCGAACTCTGGAGGTAGCTATATCGAAAAAGGAACAGATGCCTATTTTATCCGCTCGGAAGGGATGGTGAAAAATGTCGAAGATATCGGTAATATCGTAGTAGCTAATCGCGGAGGGTTGCCTGTGTTGGTCAAAGATGTGGCTTCTGTGCAGTTTGGACACGCTGTGCGCTACGGGGCAATGACTCGCAATGGCGAAGGTGAGGCTGTTGGTGCGGTTGTACTCTTACTCAAAGGCGCTTCGGCTCAGGTCGTAACTCAAGACGTAAAAGCTAGAATCAAAGAAATTCAAAAATCACTTCCAGAAGGTATTACCATTCAACCTTTCTTGGATCGTAGTAAATTGATTGACAAGGCAATAGGTACTGTGGAGAAAAACTTGGTAGAAGGTGGTCTGATTGTCATTTTTGTCTTGGTTTTACTCCTAGGGAATCTTCGTGCTGGGCTTGTGGTGGCCTCTGTGATTCCATTGTGTTTGCTGTTTTCATTTAGTATGATGAACCTCTTTGGCGTATCTGCCAACTTGATGTCATTGGGTGCTATTGACTTTGGGTTGATTGTGGATGGCGCCGTGATTATTGTCGAAGCCATTATTCATCATTTACACGAGCGAGCTCAAAAGGCAGGAAATCATACACTTACATTGACACAACAAGAGATGAATGATGAAGTATATCATTCAGCAGTAAATATCCGAAAATCAGCAGCCTTTGGTGAGATTATCATTTTGATTGTGTATTTCCCGATATTAGCCTTGACGGGTATTGAAGGAAAAATGTTTAAGCCTATGGCCCAAACGGTTGGCTTTGCTATCATTGGAGCATTGATTTTATCGTTGACCTATGTCCCCATGATGTCATCTTTGTTATTGAGTAAAAAAGTCAATTTGAAGGAGACAATTTCTGATAAAATTATCAACTTTTTATACGAATTCTACGCCCCTATTATTCGTTGGGTATTGCATCACAAGACGGTGGTAGTTGGTTCGGCAGTGGCAATGTTTGCGGGTAGTTTATTGCTATTCAGTTCGTTGGGTGGTGAGTTTATTCCAGAACTAAACGAAGGTGATTTTGCGGTGGAGACGCTTTTACATAGTAATGCTTCTTTATCTCAAAGTATTAAAATGAATACCCGAGCGCAACAAATTATTCTTCGAGAATTTCCAGATGAGGTAAGTCAAGTAGTATCACGTATTGGAGCATCCGAAATTCCTACCGACCCAATGGGCATCAATTCTTGCGATTTGATTATTGAACTAAAAGACATGAAGCACTGGAAAAAAGCAGAAACGATGGAAGAGCTTTCTGCCAAAATGGATGATGCTTTGTCGGAATTGCCTGGGGTAAATTTTGAGTTTACACAACCTATTCAAATGCGTTTTAATGAGCTAATAGCAGGTACAAAATCTGATGTTGCGATTAAAATTTTTGGAGAGGACTTGGATATTTTATATCAAAAAGCACAAGAATGTGCCAAGCATATCGCTAAAATCGACGGTGTAGGAGATTTAAAGGTACAACAAATCGAGGGCGTACCACAAATGGTTGTGGACTATAATCGTGAGAAAATCGCTCAGTATGGTCTTAAAATAAAAGAATTGAACGCTCTTGTAAAAACTGCTTTTGCTGGCGAAGAAGCTGGGGTAGTGTATGAAGGAGAAAAACGCTTCGGTTTGGTAGTTCGTCTTGATTCTGCATATCGCAAAGATTTACAAAATATCAGCGATTTGTATGTCGATTTGCCAAATGGGGGTAAAATTCCATTGTCTCAGGTGGCCAATATTTCATATCAGGACGCTCCTACCGAAATTGCTCGTGATAATGCACGCCGTCGTATTACAATTGGGATTAATGTTCGTAACCGCGATGTTGAAAGCTTGGTGCATGAAATACAACAGGTATTAGACAAAAAAGTAGAACTTCCTGTAGGGTACAATTTTGTATATGGAGGAGCTTTTGAAAACCTCAATGCAGCCAAAAGTCGTTTGGCAATTGCAGTGCCCGTTGCGCTATTCCTAATTTTTGCTTTACTGTTTTTTACCTTTAATTCTCTCAAAGAAGCACTTATCATTTTTGCCGCTATTCCGTTATCTGCTATTGGCGGCGTAATGGCGCTATGGCTTCGTGGAATGCCGTTTTCGGTGTCAGCGGGTATCGGATTTATTGCACTGTTTGGTGTAGCTGTACTCAACGGGATCGTATTGGTCGCTTATTTCAATAGTCTTGAAAAACAGGGTATTACTGATATTTATGAGCGAATTATAGAAGGTACTAAAACTCGTTTTCGCCCCGTAGTTATGACGGCTTCTGTAGCTTCTTTAGGCTTTTTGCCAATGGCACTTTCACATTCGCCGGGTGCTGAAGTACAACGTCCTTTGGCTACAGTAGTAATCGGAGGTTTGATTTCTGCAACGTTATTGACCTTGGTGGTATTACCTGCCATTTATAGCTTAGTGGCTACTAGGGTCAAAATCAAACCTTCGATAGCAACGATTATTGTATTGTTGAGCTTCGGAATAGTTAAAACTGCGCCTGCCCAAAACACGCCAGTTTTGACGCTGGATAACTGTATAGAAAAAGCTGTTCAACAAAATCAAAGTATACAGGTGGGCAAACTTGAAATTTCGGGTAATAGGGCTTTAGAAAAAACAGCGAAGGACTTGCCCAAAACTAGTTTTGATACCCAATTTGGTCGCACGCAGACCTATACCAACAATGATGTAACCTTTAGTTTGGGTCAATCATTTGCTTTTCCCTCTTTGTACAAGGCACAAGAAAATTTGTTGAAAAGTCATACCACTTCGTCCGAAAAACGTCTAAATATGACGAAGAATCAAGTAGTTGCAGAGGTAAAAAGTTTGTATTATCAAATTTTACTCAATACCCAATTACTCAAGGTGGTTCAGCAACAAGATAGCTTGTACCAAAGTGCTTTCAAGGCGGCATCTTTACGCTACCAGACAGGTGAAACCAATTTACTCGAAAAGGTTTCGACCGAAACTCGTCTGCGTGAAATTCAAAATAGAATTCAAAGTATTTTGTCTGATGAAAAGAGTCTCTATCAAAGCCTTTCATTTTTACTCAATATTCCTGCTGATTTTGTGATTGATACCCAGATCAATATGCAAAAGCCTTTGCAGCTTCAAATAACAGAAGTAAGCAATAATCCATATCTGGAATTGCTTAGACAGCAAATTGAAGTAAGTCAATTACAAACAAAACTTGAGAAAGAACGTTTGAAGCCTGATTTTAAAGTAGGAATTACCAACCAAAGTATTGAGCGAAATTATAACCAAAACTTTGTTCAAGCAGGGCTCAATTTTCCTCTTTTTGCCAAGGCACAAAAGGCACGAATCAATGCCGCGGGTATCAATGAGCAAATTGCCAAAGAAAGCTTGTCTCTAGCCGAACAGCAAACTGCCAAGCAGCTACAATCATTAAAGATTCAGCTCAATAAACTGCAAAAGTCGGTACAGTATTATCAAAGCTCAGCTATTCCGCAGGCTAATTTGATGATTAGCACGGCACACAAAAGCTATCAAGCTGGTGAAATCGAGTATGTAGAGTTTGTCCAAAGCATTACGCAGGCTTGGCAAATCAAAGAAATGTATTTGAGCGAAGTACACAATTTTAATCAAGTAATTATCAATATCGAAACTCTTGTAGGTCATGAATAAGAAAGCCCCTATATATATTACTCTTTTGTCTAGTTTACTTTTATGGAACTGCTCAAAAGACCCAAAATCCGAAACAGCAACTGAAGCAATTACCGAAAAAGTGGTAGATATCGTTCATGTGAGCGACGCTCAAGCGAAAAATGTTCAGTTGCCAGTGGGTGATTTTGAACAAACCATTGTAGGCGAAGAGGTTACTGCTAATGGCAAGGTAGAAGTGCCACCTCAACAAATGATTTCGGTGAGCGTGCCGATTGCAGGTTTTGTCAAAAGAATTGATTTATTGCCTGGCACGCCAGTACGTAAAGGGCAAGTATTGGCAGTAGTACAGAGTATGGAATATGTGCAGCTTCAACAGGAATATTTACAAGCCTTGAGCAAACAAAAATTCCAAGAACAGGATTTGAGCCGTCAAGAAACCCTAAATCAAGAGAATGTTGGTTCAAAAAAGAAATTGCAACAAATTGATGCTGAATACCAAACAGGTAAAGCAATTATTAACGGTTTAGAGGAAAAACTTAAATTGATTGGGTGCAATATTGCAAAACTCAAAGCGGGCACAATTACGCCATCAATTAACGTTATTTCTCCCATTAATGGCGTAACCAAAATGGTGTATGTCAATATTGGGAAAAACATCGCTCCTACTGATGTCATGATGGAACTCGTGAGCCGTGAGCACATGCACTTGGAGTTGAATGTTTTTGAAAAGGATGCTAATAAAGTACAAGTGGGTCAAACATTTTTGCTTGAAAATCCTAGACTTGCCGATAAGCCTTTAACAGGGAAAGTGATTTTGGTCGGACAAACCATCGAAGGCCCAACCAAAGCTATTTTGGTTCATGGACACCTAGATAATGAGGTTTTGGAACAAAAATTAGTAGTAGGACAATACGTAAATACCAAGATTTTGACAGGTAAAAAAGCTGTTCAGACCTTGCCCGAAGATGCAGTGGTTCGTCGCGGAGAAGGTGGTTTTATTTTTGTAAGACTCAAAACCAATAGTTATCAACAAATTCCTGTAAAACTAGGTATTACCGAAAATGGTATGGTAGAAATTATCCTTGAAAAAACGCTACCATCAAAAGAAATCGTCAAAGCAAATGCTTCTGTTTTACAAGCAATGCTAGCAGGTGGCGAAGGTGAAGAGTAGAGAGAAACATGAATCTTTAGTAGTTGAGACGCAATGCTTTGCGTCTAAAAAGCGGTCGGAAAATAATTTCTGACCGCTTTTTTGATATAACTCGGCTCAAGGCGCAATCATTGCCTCTCTACAGTTGGCATTCAAATTTTATAATAATCACTCATTCTCTCAATCTCAATTCACTCAATTAGTTGGCTACTGAAAATCAAATATGAATATATCTCCACTTACTCAGAAACCTCCTGTTTTTTTGTAGAATGCCACATGATGAGCTATTTTAGTTAGGTAATAATCCTAAACGCTCGGTATGAAAACGCTCATATATCTATCTTTCTTCTTTATGTCTCTATCTGAAACTATTGCTCAAAATTTTATTGGTAACTGGCAAGGACAAGTTCAAGGCAGCGGAGGTTCTTTACCTGCCGAAATGTCCATTACAAGTGCTGGGAACAGTCAAATCGTTGGCAAACTACATGTGCACTCAGGTGCAAATATTGAAAGCTACGAATTAAAATGTACCGTCAATACTCCCAATGCCATTGGCACGCTTTCATACCAAGATGGAACCGTATTTGGTCTTGAGATGATTTGGCAAAACAACACAATCCAACAACAGATTAGCTACAATAATCAGGTTATTTTACAAGGGAGTTTTGCCAAAAAACAGAGCCTACAAAGCCTGCTACCGTAGCCACAAAACCTGATGGATTATTTCGTGACCCCAATCTTGTTGGCGCATGGACACATCATGAAAATTATTCTTCAAACGGAGGATTTTATGGAGGAAGTAGCACTACTATTGTACTCAATGCCGATGGCACTATCGACGATGGAGGCTCAAGCGCTTATGTAAGTGGCCCCAATAGCTCTGGAAACTCTTCAGGAGGAGGAGATAACTCTGTAATTGCTCAAATCAAAGCAGCGGGAGCTCGCTGGTTTACCAAAGGGAATATGTTGTACTGGCGCATTACTATCAATGGCAAAGTAACCGATGTTCCCAATTCGAAATACTATATCGAAAAAGGAGCTTTACTATTAACGGATTATAACACAGGTAAAAAAATGCTGTATTACAAGAAATAAGTATTGATGCTACATACAATTGCATTAGTAAGCTTTAAGCGGTAAGCTGTAGGCATTAGGCAAGCACAACTCTTTGCCTAGTACCTGTTGCCTTGTACCTAAACAACATAACTTAAATCTTATTCTGCACGATTACTTAAGTAATCGTGCAAAATAAGATTTAATCAATATAAGATGTAAGATGCTGATAATTATAATTTTACATTCACAATTCACAACTCGTAATTCAGTACTAATACTTAAGTTAGTGGGCAAAATAAAGTTTAAGATTGTGCTTTAAGCTTTCAGGTATCGGCTTTCGGCGGTGGGCTATGGCAAAAATGCATGTCCAAGGTCGTTAAAAACATTTAAACACTATGTGCCTTGTGCCTGTTCCCTAATGCCTTCAATAAAAAACTTAAATCTAATTCTGCCACCACAAATACAAAAACAGGATTACCCAGAGAATATCTACAAAATGCCAATAAAATACAATTAGATTGACTTTGAGCTGATTTGGAGGGTTTACCGAATACACAAAAGATTCTACATAAGAGAGCCTTTTGAGTGATTCAATAAAGATTTTTATTAAAAAAATCAATCCTACAACTATATGGAGAATATGTAGTCCAGAAATCATGATAATGAATCCTCGTGAGGTGCGAATCGCCGAGTTGGCATTGAGTTCAAACAGTTCCTTCCAGCCAAACAATTGCATAATAATAAAGCAAATACCTAAAGTAAGTGTAGTCCCCATATAAAACCGATAGCTCTTGAAATGATGCTTATCGAAACTCCATTCGGCAAGATACAGCGTTAGGCTACTAATAAGCATTAGTAAAGTACTTGCCCAAAAAATTTCGGGTAAAATCAGTTTGCCAAAACCAGCTTCGGGTCTGTTCAATATGGTATAGAATACCAATAAGCCCAAAAACAATAAGCCACTTCCAAACATGGCCAACTGTAGCATAAACTTAAAAGGTTCTTTGCGTTGCATAATTTTAAATTGAAGAAAGGCAATCTCTTATATTTATTCTAAAATCCCTTGCCAAACCATATAATCTTTAAATGCTTGTTCTATTGTTGGAGTACTTTCAAAAATACCAAATACTGTCGAGCCAGACCCTGTCATACTGGCATATACCGCACCTAGTTCATAAAGCGTATCTTTAATTTCTTGAATTACAGGATATTTTGGCGCCAGACTCGTTTCAAAATCATTCAAAATAGTATCTTTCCAAGTCGCTAATGGATGCGATAAGGCTATTGGTAAATCAACATTGGCTGGCTTGGGCTTGATAGAACCGTAAGCTTCGGCCGTTGAAATATGAATATTGGGGTTGACCAATACAATATATTTTCCTTTTAGAGAAACAGCTATTTCATCAAATTGGTCGCCTTTTCCAAAACAATATTTTGGGTTATTTTCAATAAAAAAAGCACAATCACTCCCCAACTGACTAGCATACGTCTGCATGGCTTTATTGTCTAGCCCTAAATCAAATAACGAGTTTAGTGATTTAATCGTAAAAGCACAGTCTGCCGACCCTCCCCCCAAACCTGCTCCAATTGGCACAACTTTGTGTAAATGAATACGCACAGGAGGCATTTCTGGAAAATCTTTTTTGAGCAAATGATAGGCCTTCAAACAAAGGTTTTGACTAGCATCACCAGGAATATCGATACCTGTACTCTCAAAACTCAAAGTCTCTGCTGGTAATATCTCTAGCGCATCGCTCCAACCCACAGGATAAAAACATGAACTTAAATTATGGAATCCATCAGCACGTTTCTCGGTGATATAAAGTCCTATATTAATCTTGGCGTTGGGAAAAGTTAGCATTTTGCGTAATTCTGATAAGTTTAATGTTTAATAGTCACAAATATACTAGAGACGTAGTTTATGTTGATACACTCTAGTTTAAGTCTCAGACTTGGGCTATTTTTGGGTAAAGTCTAAAAGCTTCAAATCTCTACAATCCTATTCGGATAATCAGTGATAATTCCATCGACTCCTATGCTAATCAAATGACGCATATCTTCTACCTTGTTGATAGTCCAAGGCACTACACGAACGCCTTTTTGATGACAAATTTTTATTTTACCCGCTGTCAAACTCTTATAATACGGACTGAAAAAATCAGGTAAAAAGCCTAATTTTTCTAATGAAGGACGAACCCCCTCATTAGTCACCAAAGCTGAAAGTTGTACTTTAGGATAAACTCCCAAATCCATTTGTTGTTTACAGTATTTCAAAATATTAAAATCAAAACTCTGAACAATAACCTTTTTAGGATTGATATTTTTCAAGACTTCAAATACTTTATCACAAAATACCTTTACATCGTATGGTTGACTAATTCCATATTCTTTCACCTCAGATTTTATCTCAATATTATAGCCAAAATTAGGGAAAGAGCTGCGTTTGGCCTCGCAAGCTTCAATCATTTCTGATAATAATGGTTTATAAGCAGATTGTGGCTTTTGTTCAGGAAATAACTTATTTCCCCTTTGACCAACATCAAAACTGCGAATTTGTTCATACGAAAGCTGAAACAAATTAAGGTTTTTCTCCTCACTTTTACGCACAACTTTCCCTGTTGGATACGAACAAAAAAGTGAGTTCATGTAAGGCTCATGCGAAACAACAACATCAAGGTCTTTACTTAGACAAACATCCAGCTCCAAATAGTCGATAGGATACTTCAATGCCTCCAAGAAGGCTGGGATTGTATTTTCTGGTAAAAGCCCTCTACAACCTCTATGTCCTTGAAAAATAATAGATTGCATCATGATAAAAAGTGTATTGTGGTAAAAATAGAAAAGTACTTAATTTTAAGTAATTTGTCCTTAAGAACCTTTTTTGATAATAGCATATTACAAATTTTTCTGGCCTCTAATTGCTATCTTCTTCAAAAAGTACGACTAATTACAGAATGTATTCAATCTACGAATTGTTCTTCTACTTCTAATGTTTATATTTATAATAAATATTGCAATTGTTCAATAATTGAACACTGTAAACTTACCGATTCACCAAACTAAAACGCAAGCACCCAATGAAAGTTGTTAAAACTCTTGTTACCGTCGGTATCACTGTAGGTCTTTGTTATGCCTTGAATCGTGGTTGGGGAAATGTTCCTCCTATGGGAAATTTTCTAAGTCCCTTCACTGGCTTTTGGACAAATGCAGAGGCTATTTCTTCTAAACCTGAACCTCAAGTCTTAAATATCTCAGGCTTACAAGATGAAGTTACCGTAGAATACGATGAAACTGGCGTACCACATATTTTTGCACAAAATGACCATGATTTATATCTTGCCCAAGGCTATGTAACAGCCAAAGACCGTCTTTGGCAGATGGAATTTCAGACGCATTTTGCCGCAGGTCGTCTAACAGAAATTGTAGGCGAAAAAGCCCTCGAACAAGACCGCTATCAACGAAGAATGGGGTCAGTTTTTGGCGCAGAAAAATCTTTTGAAGGAATGATGGAAGACCCTAAAGGAAAAGTTGCACTTGAAGCTTATTCTGATGGAATCAACGCCTATATTACACAACTCAAACCAAGAGATTACCCTGTTGAATATAAATTACTGGGTTATGCTCCAGAACCTTGGACACCTATCAAAAGTGCTTTGTTTCTCAAAAATATGTCATTTGTACTTGCTTCTGGTACAGACGATTTGCGCATGACAAATATTTTAGGAAAATATGGTAAAGCCGTAGCTGAAGAGCTTTTTCCTAATTATCCTTTCAAAGAAAGCCCCATTATTCCAGAAGGAACCCCTTTAGATTTTAAGCCTATCCCATTACCCAAAGCTCCTGTTGATTTTATCGGAATTGGAAGTAACAAAGTTGCTGAAGAGCGTGATAAGGGAATCGGCTCCAACAACTGGGCTGTGGGTGGCGAAAAATCTGTGACAGGCTTACCGATTTTATCTAATGACCCTCACCTAACCCTGAGTTTGCCTTCTATTTGGTATCAAGTTCAGTTGACTGCCCCAGGGGTAAATGTCTATGGCTCTACTATGCCAGGAACGCCCAATGTAATCATTGGTTTCAACAACGATATTGCTTGGGGCGTAACCAATGTGGGCGCAGATGTGGTAGACTGGTATCAAGTAAAATTTAAGGATGCTAAAAAAGAAGAATATTGGCACGATAACCAATGGAAAAAAATACAAAAACGTATAGAAACCTATACCGTAAAGGGTGGAAAAACAGTCGTGGATACCGTTCTTTATACACACCATGGTCCTGTTGTGTATTTGGATAACGAAAAGCCTATTCGGGACAATATCCCAACTGGGCACGCCTTGCGTTGGATTGCTCATGAAAAATCACAAGAATTGAGTACTTTTTATCATTTGAACCGAGCCAAAAATTATGATGAATATGTAAAAGCATTAGGATATTATTCGGCTCCTGCCCAAAACTTTATTTTTGCTAGTAATCAAAACGATATTGCCTTGTGGGTCAATGGAAAATTCCCGTTAAAGGCTCGTGAGCAAGGTAAATATATTTTGGATGGCACTAACCCTGCGGCAGATTGGCAAGGATTTATTCCTCAGTTGCATAACCCGCATGTGAAAAATCCTAAACGTGGTTTTGTGAGCTCTGCAAACCAATCTTCGACTGATCCTAAATATCCTTATTATATCAACTGGGAGTTTGCTCCTGCCGAACGTGGACGCCGTATCAATACTCGTTTGCAAACGATGAATAAGGCCATAGTGGATAGCCTGAGAGAATTACAAAATGATAATTATAACCTCAAAGCAGAAGACTGGTTGCCAACGATGTTGAGTTTTGTGAAAAAACCTACCCAAAAGCAAATGGCAGCATTGCGTGTCTTGCAACTTTGGAACAAATATAATAACCCTGATGAAATAGGTCCAACCATATTTACTGTCTGGGTAGATTTATTGAACAATGCTATCTGGGAAGATGACTTTGGCTACGACAAAAACATTCCCATGAAATCGCCATCGCACGCACGTACGCTACAATTGATTTTGAAGCAACCTAATGCCGCATGGTTCGATGACCTTAGAACAAAAGATAAGAAAGAAACCATCGAAGAATTAGCCAATGTAACACTCAATGCAACAATTGACAGTTTGACCAAATGGCAAAATGCACCAATAGGAACAGCTTGGGCTTGGGAAAAATATAAATCAACAGACATCAAACACTTGATTCCAGGCTTAGATGCTTTGAGTAAAATGGACGTTAAAATCGGCGGTGGAAGTGGAATAGTCAATGCTACAACGGGTCGTACTGGACCATCTTGGCGTATGATTGTACAGTTAGGCAAAGACAAATCCGTAAAAGGATATGGTGTATTCCCTGGCGGACAATCAGGTAATCCGGGAAGTCCACATTATGATGATATGGTCGAAACTTGGCGTAAGGGAGAATTGAACTCTTTACTTTTCTTACAAAACAAGGAAGAAAAGAGTGAAAGAATCAAGCAAACCTTGGTCTTGAAAAAGAAATAATCAGATTACCTATTCATGTCATTTTACGGTGTTTTATTCAAAATAGTAGAAAGAAAATGAGCACATCCTCAAATAACAGCATATTCAGCCCTTTTACAGGACTCTTATTGGCATTAGCCATCTTATTTCAGTATCTATTACCGTGGTGGTCTATGGCTTTGGCAAGTGCTATAGCTGCATTTTTGTTAGCAAGCTCGGCGGGAGGAGCTTTTCGAATAGGTGCATTCATCAATATACTTGTGTGGCTAGCACTAGCCTTTTGGAGCCATTGGCGAAGCGAAGGCATTCTGACGACTAAAATTGCAGGCGTTTTACCCTTAGGTGGCAGCGCTGTTGCCCTATTTGTGGTGACCCTTGTCGTAGGAGGATTAATCGGAGGACTCGGAGCACTCAGTGGTTTTCAAATAAGACAATTAATCAAGAAATAAGGGTAGAATTCCCCCTTATACTTCTAAAAGTAGCTATTACCAAACCTCAATTTGCATTTTTGGGTCAAGAATGATTATCTTGTCAAAGATTAGCATCAGATAGATAGGCAGTCACCCACACCAATACTATGCTGAGTAACAGTGAGAAAACGATGGATAATTCCTAAAAAAAACTATCTTTGCGAACATTTTTTAACCAGTATCATCTGATTTATCAATACTATTAACAATTTAAAAATGAAAAAATTATCCCTAATTTTGTGTGGAGGTTTGGCAATTGCAACAACTTTATTCTCTTGTAACAAAGGCGAAGAAAAAGCAAGTACAGCTTCTTCATCTTCTGCTGCAATCTCAGTTGACGGAAAAAAAGTAGTTTTTGTAAATACAGATTCTTTATTGACGAACTATCAATTTTACAAAGACGCTCAAAAAGAATTTGAAAACAAAGGTTACCGTTTGCAAGTTGATTTAGGTCAACGTGAGCGTGCTCTTCAAACTGAAGGCGCTGCAATCCAACAACGTGCTCAAGCAATGACTCAAGCAGAATTGCAAGCAGCAGACATGATGTTGAGAAAGAAAGCTGGCGAATTGCAACAATACAGCCAACAAAAGCAAGCTGCTTTGGCTCAAGAGCAAGCTAAAAAACAAGAAGAACTTTACTCAAACATTCGTGAGTATATCAAAAAGCACAATGCTGAGAACAAATACGAGTTTGTTTTAGGTTATAGTTCAAATGGTGGTGGTATTCTATATGCTGACAACGCAGTAGATGTAACACAGCAAATTATCGACGGTCTTAACAAAGAATACGCTGAGAAAAAAGGTGCTGCTAAGAAATAATCTTATCTGCCCGACTTAGCTATAAGTCTTTTGCTCATAAAGCCATACAGCCATAAACTGTATGGCTTTTTTTGTCATAACTAGAGCAAAAAACTATTTATGAAATTGAAATGAATGAGATACATCTCTCATTAGGGCTGTACGAATGATTTCAAACTATTGCAGATTTGGGATTTCTGATTTCGGAAATAACGTAAAATACCTTTGTTTTTTGCAAAATATAGAAGATTATACTTCCGAAATCCAACATCAGATATCCGAAATAAACAGTTTTTATCATCTTTCGTACAGTGCCAATCTCTCATTCATAATTCACACAATCACAATTAATAAAATGGGAAAAGAGAAAATTGAAAAAAGTATTAATATCAAAAACAAAAGAGCTTCTTTTGAATACTTTTTCCTAGAAACCTATACAGCTGGAATTATGCTCATGGGAACCGAAATCAAATCTATTCGTCAAGGAAAAGTAAACCTAACAGACGCCTATTGCGTGTTTTTGAATGAAGAGCTATTCATCCGTCAGATGAATATTTCGAAATATAGCGAAGGTACTCACTATAATCACGAACCTCTTCGCGATAGAAAATTGTTGTTGACCAAACGTGAGTTAGGAAAGTTACAAAACAAACTAAAAGACCAAGGCTTAACGATGGTTCCTACGCGCATGTATATTTCGGATAGAGGTTTTGCTAAGGTTGAAATCGCTTTAGCAAAAGGTAAAAAACTGTACGATAAGCGTGAAACCATCAAGGAAAAAGATGTAAAACGCAACATGGAACGAGAATAATTGAGGGAATCTGTATTGATCTATTTCGGATATCTGATGTTGGATTTCGGGAGTGTAAGCTTCTATTTTCTGTAAAAAATAAAGGTATTTTACTTTATTTCCGAAATCAGAAATCCCCAATCCGCAATAGTTTGAAATCATTCACGATTAAAGCGTACGTTTCAGTAAAAAGATAAAATTATGTTGGAGAGAATACCAGTCAACTTGATTACTGGCTATTTGGGAGTTGGGAAAACCACTGCTATCGTCAATCTGCTCAGAGAAAAGCCAGAAGACGAAAAATGGGCTGTATTAGTCAATGACTTTGGCGAAGTGTCTATCGACCACCTTACGTTGGCATCCGAAGGCGACAAGGAATTGCAAGTCATGGAAGTAGAAGGAGGTTGTATTTGTTGCTCGGCAGCACAAAATATGCACTTTTCGCTTCAAATGATGCTGACGCGTTTGCGTCCCAATCGTATTTTGATTGAACCAACAGGTATGGGACATCCTGCCAGCATTTTGGATTTGTTGCGCAGTCGTGCCTTTTCAAATGATATTTACGTTGATACCACCATTTGTATCCTGAATCCAGCGCAACTGAGTCGTGAGCGTTATCAAACCGACGGTACTTATCTCGATCAGATTTCGCTGGCAGATGTGTTGGTAGCCAACAAAACCGATTTGTGTACAGAGGAAGAACTTGAGTTTTTTTGGGAATATGCAGAAGAGTTATATCCACCTAAATTAGTTATAGATAGGATTGAGCAAGGACGTTTAAAACCCGAATGGTTAAGTTTAGGAATTGATGAAAATCGTTTACCTCAATTCCCAAATGAACATTTGCAACATGAGTCGCCAGTAGAAAATCATACGACCCAATCAGTTTTATTTCAGCAAGTTCCAAGAGTAGGAAAACCCCTCATGAAGCCCAACAAAGGCTTGGGAAGTTATTCATGCGGTTGGATTTTTTCTCATAAAGAAGTATTCGACCTCAACAAGCTCAATATGTTGATTGTACGCTGGTATTTTGACAGTAAAATCCACCGAGCTAAAGGAATTTTACGAACGGGAGAAGATTGGTATTTATACAATTGTGTAGAAGGAATGCCAACAAGCCATTATTTGGCCTACAGAAGAGATAGTCGTTTGGAACTCATTTCATCTGAGCCACTCGATTGGAAAGCATTACAGCTCCAAATTCAGGAGTGTATTGTGTAAGAATGAATGTTCTTGTCTAAAAACTCTTATTTCTAGTAGCGAGGTAAAGCTCCTGCTACTAGAAAATACTATTCACCCATTCTCTCAACTATCCAAACCATTGCCATGATAATCATTAACACTGCCCCAATTTGGCGAAAAATGGTGTAGTATCGAGTTTGAGAAAGTAAAATCAATAAAGGAAATATCACCAAAATAATACATAGCTGCATTAGTTCGATTCCTATATTAAAACCTAAAATGCTCAAAATCATTTGCTTGACAGAGAGCTCCAAATTAGTCAAGGTTTCGGCAAAAGCCATTCCATGAATTAACCCAAAACCTCCTGCAATTAAGACTTCTTTTTTAGGGTAAATAGGTTTGAAAGCATGTATTGAAGAAATCAAAATTGTGATAGCAATACAGACTTCAATAGGCTTTACGGGTAAATTCAGCCATTGAGAAGCACCCAACAGTAAGGTTAACGAATGTCCAATGGTAAAGGCTGTTACTATTTTAAGCAAGGACAATAAGCTTGGCTTGAGCCCTTTGTAGGTACTCCATTTTTTATCTTCCACCACAAGCATGGCTGGCAAAAGCAAGGTCAAAATAAACAAAATATGATCGGTACCTTCTGCGATATGGTCGATTCCTAATACTACCATATTTTTGAATCCTTGCCAGACACTTCCCTCCTGTAGACTGACTTGAAAAACGGGAATCTTACCCGTTTGAGTGTCCAGCGCAATTACCCCAATTTGTTGTAAAGTTGAATCCTCCGAAACCAAACCTTGTTGCCAGTCTTCTTTGATATTTACCAAAATTTGATGACTAGCTACTTGATGCAAGATTACATCATAATCAAAGTAAAAATTACGTAAATCATAATTCAATGGTGGCGTTATCATAAACTCAACGATCAGCTCTTTATAGTCGCCCGTGGCACGATTTGTTTTTTCCTCAGTTACCCACATTTTCCCTAATGTAACTGCCCAAGCCTTGCCATCAAAACTCTTTGGGCGAATATGCGCCATCAAGTAATGACGAAGCGTATCCCCAAGGCGCTCAACCAAATGTTCAGAATTGTCATTTACACTCATTCCTATGGCAGATTGGAGCTCACCTAAAGGTAATTGTATTTCTCCTGAAATACTTTTTTCATGTACTTTCAGCACCACCATCGAACTTGGCATAGGGTGACTAAAAAGTTGAAAACTTCCTAAAAAAACAAAAGAAGATATATAGATTTAAGTTTAACGGACGACATAAGTACGAGTGGCGATTTTGAAATGTAGAGTTTTGAGCTTACGTATGTGGGCAAAATCTTATCCACTTTACCCACATTAAGATTTAGTCTAAAACTATAAAATGTTTCTACAGAAAATGATTGAAATATGGTTACCGAATCCTCATGACTGATTACTAAAAAAAATTTACATTCACAATTCACCACTCGCAATTCAGCATTAATACCACCTAGTTGCTACCATAATCAGCTTTTCTATCTCTCCACACAGAGTGAGGATGATTAGCGTTTCGAACGATAATACCTCCTTGCATCGAAAATTCAATCCATACATTAGGGCCGTCGATTAGTACGTAGTCGCCACTATTGGTCAAACTGGTATTTCCATAATAAGAAATATAGGTATCTGCTATATCAGCTTTATATTTTGCGTAAACCGCAGCAGCAGCTTTGTCATCCAAATCATCTGTGTAAGTTTTGATAGCCGCTAATACCAACTCTTGCTTGGCAGCAGTCAAGTTTCCTACTTTTATACCAGTTTTAGTAGTGGGAAACTTGTTATCTTGAGCAGGCCCCAAAATCAAATCATTCTGAGCCGCTGAACGCTTCGCTGTTGCTAATTCTGTTGAACTTAGCCCATTCAACATATTAGCCAATGCAGTTAGTTCTTGTTGCATGGGATTGTATGTGACTGTTTTCCATGTGTAAGTAGGAAATGGTTCGGTAGAACGAAACGAAGGGGTACCACCTGTCATTTTTCCACCATTATAGGTATAAATAATGGTTCCGTGGTGACCACCTATCTGCAAGCACCAAAGGCCTGTTGTACTTGGGGTTCCTATAAAAGCAATATAGTAGTTGCCAGATCCATAATCTGAACCTCCACCAATCGAGTTCAAGTAGTCATCCGCCGCCAGAATGCCTAAATATTCGGCATTACCTTCATTGGTTACTGAACTTGTAGCTACTTTTAATAAATTATAAAAAGCTGTCCACTGTGCCGTATTCAAAGTACTTGTCTGTAAACCCGAGCGACCACGGTACAATCCTTCGGGAAGGTTCGACCATTTTTGAGCATGAGCTTTGTTGTAAGTATCCTGTAACGAAGTAATTTGTGTAGATGAAAGCGTAGCTTTAAATGCCTCCGCCATCGAAACGATATTGGTAATGTCTGTATCTATAGACCAAGTAGTACCTGTTCCGCTTGAACTCGATGAGCCTGAGCTAGCAGTATTGACAGTCATGGAGATAGTACATGATTGCCCTGCAACAGTAATGGCAAAAGTAGCAGTACCACTTGTCGCAGGGGTGCCTGTAATAGCAAAGGTTACAGAACCCGTTCCAGACGCCAATGTTCCTGCTGCGAGCGTGGCCGTCAGACCAGTTACTCCCGACGATGCAACCGCCGTGCCAGTAGCATAGGCACCTCCATTACCACCAGTGTAAGGAACAGTAGCTGTGCCCGTAAAGGCAGTACCAGCTACAGGGGTAGCCGAAAAGGTTGTAGAAGAACAGTTTAAGGTAGAAATAGACGCCGTAGCAGAAGAAGAAACAACAGAGTCATCTTGTTTACAGCTAAAGGCTATCAATGTGGCAAATAAAATTGCGATTGCAATAGTGATTTTGAATTTCATATCCTTGATTGGTTTTGATTGATTACATACCTGTGACTCGAGAATATGAGAGTTCGTTATTGAAAAATAGTTGATTAAAAGTGAACAGGAAAAATCAGTAGGCGAATCGCCCAAAAGAGGATTTTATAAGACAAAATGTTTATTTTCATAGACCATTATATAAGTAAAAGTCCATTGCATCAAAAATGACACAATGGACTTTATATCATAAGATTGAGTGTTAAGCTCAATCATCAATAATTCGCGATTACTTATGCAACTCCCACTTGCTTCAAATACATCACATGCGAACGTAAGGCACTTAAAACACTTGGATATTCAAGATATTCAATGCCAAATTGCTGACAAGTTTCTCTTACCAACTCGTTGATTTTTGGATAATGGATATGACTGATTTTCGGGAAAAGGTGATGTTCTACCTGAAAATTAAGACCTCCAGTAAACCATGAAACAATTTTGTTACGAGTAGCAAAATTGGCAGTAGTTTGGATTTGGTGAATGGCCCATTCTACATTAATCTTAGAAGTTTCTTCATCTGGCATTGGAAATGTTGTGTGTTCTACAACGTGTGCCAATTGGAATACTACTGCACTTACAAACCCACAAACAAAGGCAATAACAAAATAACCAATCATAGCATCTACAATTCCTAAACGGTAAATAGGCAATGCTACAAAAACTGCTACATAACCGATTTTGGTAATCCAGAAAATAAGATGTTCTTTGGTATCCATTTTTCTAAATTTTGTTTCGCCTACTTTTCCAGTAAAGTATTTTTGGAAATCTTGCCAGTAAATCCACAACAAATATGTCCAACCATACAAAAACACCCAATAGATGTATTGAAAACGGTGAAACCAATATTTTTCCTGTGTAGAACTTACACGAATCCAAGGCTTAATATCAATATCATCGTCCATCCCATCGATATTAGTAAATGAGTGGTGATTGAAATTATGTTTAAATTTCCACAAGTACACACTTCCACCAATCATATTCAACGAATACCCCATCAATTCATTTACCCATTTACGCTCTGAAAAGCTCCCATGAGCACCATCATGCATGATGTTGAATCCAATTGCAGCCATATTGAACCCTAATAAAGCTGAAAGCAAAATAGAGACCCAAGCAGTAGGTGTAAAAAACACCAAAATCAAGTACAATGCAACTGCACTGGCAAGGAGGGTCGTTGATTTGAAATACAACTTGTAATTACCTGTTGGCTTAATCTGGTTAGCTTGAAAATAATCGTTTACTTTTTTGCGTAATGCATTAAAAAAACACTGTTCTTGTTGTTGAAACTTACTTTTTCCATTGAGATGGTTTTCTTGTATAATCAATTTTAATTCCCTTTACAGAGTTTTATCTTCAAAGATTATAGGGTTAGTTTTGAGTATTAACTAGTTGTTGATTTTTTTGTTTTAAAAAATGTGCCATAAATCCTTGGCATTACAAATGTATTAATTTTCAGCCTTTTTTTTACCTGCTAACTGCCCACAAGCTGCATCAATATCTTTACCTCTTGAGCGACGCACATTTACAACCATTCCTTTTTCGTCTAAAAACTTCGCAAATTTTTCCAAAGTCAATGGATCAGTGTTAGTATAGTTGGCCTCCGCAATAGGATTATATTCAATAATGTTAATCTTACAAGGAAACTGTTTGGCAAATTGCCAAAGTTCTTTTGCGTCCTCTAAGGTATCGTTGAAACGATAGAAAACGATATATTCAAGTGTAATTCTACTTCCTGTTTTTTTGTAAAAATACTGCAATGCTTCTTTGAGGGCTTCTAATGTATTGCTCTCATTGATTGGCATAATTTGATTACGCTTCACATCATTAGCAGCGTGTAAAGACAATGCCAAGTTGAATTTTACTTCATCATCGCCTAATTTTTTTATCATTTTGGCAATACCCGCTGTCGATACCGTAATGCGTTTGGGCGACATTCCTAGGCCTTCTGGCGATGTAATATGCTCGATTGACTGCAATACGTTGGCATAATTCAATAAAGGCTCGCCCATACCCATATACACAATATTGGTCAATGGCGTTTGATAATGCCCTTCTGCTTGGTCACGGATGCGCACCACTTGATCATAAATTTCGGCAGGGTCAAGATTACGCTTGCGATCCATATAACCCGTAGCGCAAAACTTACACGTTAAAGAGCAACCTACTTGTGAGGATACACAAGCAGTCATACGGTCATCGGCAGGAATTAGTACGCCTTCTACCAAATTTTGGTCAAATAACTGAAACGAAGACTTAATCGTTTTGTCAGAAGATACTTGTTTTTCAGCTACTGTAACGGCACGAATTTCAAAATTTTCGTCCAAAACCTCTCTCATCTTTTTAGAGAGGTTTGTCATTTCGTCAAAACTTTGTACAGATTTTTTCCAAAGCCACTCATATACCTGTTTGGCTCTAAATCCTTGCTCGCCCTTTTCTACCAAAAACTCTTTAATTTGGCTAAGGCTCAGCTTTCTAATATCTTTTTTGTTAGCTACTACAACTTCCATAATAAACTTTATACTTAAATCGAGATGAGTCGATATGCCTACTTTCTAGGACTCTCAATATTTCTGATGAGTACTCCACGAAAGATACTAGAGGGTATTGATTTAGTTTTTTGATTTCGGAAGTAAGTAATAGGAAAGATTAAATTAATAGTATATCTGAGGCAAAATTTGACTATAATCTTTTGATTATGAATATTTTCAAATAACCAATATACTGTTAACTAATAACGTTTTCCTACTTACAACCCACTTTTTACTTAATATTCTATCAACAACAGAGTTGTTTTACTTTATTCCCGAAATCAGAAATCCTCAATCCGCAATAGTTTGAAATCTTTCGTACAGCCCTAATTTTTAATGCTGTGCACAACTCATATCTTTTGTGGCTACAACTATCCTCGGATAGTCTAGTTTTAATAAACAAGTGATTGATTTTGCAAAGGTACGACTAATTTTTATCGGATTGATATTCAGAGAGGTAGTTAAATACAATGATTTATCGCATTTTATGGATTCATGGTATTTTTGTAAAAACTTATAAACAATTGTTATACAGTTTTTTACAATTTAATAATATTCTATGAGTTGGTTGGAGGAAAACAATCTTATGATTTATGTGGCTCGCTAAATCTCTTAATTTGTGTAGGAACTTTATCCACAGCTTTTTCAATAATTGAAGGAGCAAATGGTTTTACAATAGGTAATAAATAGTAAGGACCTTTCTCGTTTTTGGGAGGAATTTGCACTCCAATCGCCGAGCCAAGCCACAGAATGATACTAATCCCAAAAGCCCAAGTCATTCCACCAACCAAAGCACCTACTAAGGAATCAAATTGCCCCAATACAGTAGCTTTAATAGATTTGCGGAGTACCCAGCCCAATTTATTAATCAGATAAACAATCGGGAAAAATACTGCTCCAAAACCAACATAAGGTAATACCCTATCGGTTACCTTGCTGGTCATGTAAGGCGATAGCCAATCAGATGCAACACCTAGGGTTTTGAAGCCAATAATGACAGAAATGATAAAAGCCAATATAGAAATTACTTCTATGATAATTCCTCGTTGGTAGCCAATAAAAGCTCCCCACAGAATTGGAAGAAGTATAAAAATATCAATGACTTTCACAGAATAGAAGGTTGAAAAACTGTTGATTTTGAGTAAATCTATCAAAATCAACAGTCAAAAATGTAAGAAAATTATCCTAAAAGTGCTTTAACAGTAGCAGAAACAACTTTGCCATCTGCTAATCCAGCTAATTCTTTGGTAGCAACACCCATTACTTTACCCATATCTGAAGGAGCAGAAGCACCTACACGAGCAATGATCTCAGTCAATTTGGCTTTTAATTCTTCTTCTGTTAATTGTTTTGGCAAAAACTCTTCAATGACAGTCAACTCAGCTTGTTCTTTTTCTGCCAAATCGCTACGACCTTGCGCCACGAATACTTCCATTGAGTCCTTACGTTGTTTGGCTGCTTTTGTCAAGATTTTCATTTCAGCGTCTGTAGTCAATTCGCCAGTACTGTTACCAGAAGTTTCTTCTAATAAAATTAAAGATTTGATAGCACGAAGCGCTCTCAAACGATCTTGATCTTTGGCACGCATGGCATCTTTGATACCACCTTCGATATTTGATTTTAGTGACATAGTTCTATTTGATAAATAATTGTTTTAAAATTAAAAGGGTATTTACTGTGAGCATTAGGCAAAAAAAGTTTCTATTACTTCATAAGAAATACTATTTAACATTTAGCCTACCGCCAAAGGCATATCATCAACTTTCTCTCATTGACCCGAAAACCAATTGCTGAAACCCGATACCCAAAATACTGTTTCTTACTTTTGAACAAAAATCATCCGCAAAACATTTCCATAACAGGAGCTATGCTATAACTTCACAGAAATTTTGTACAGTTTTTACAAAAATACAAAACTATTCAATCATTCACCATTACTCTCGACATTCGAGCACTTTTGTCGAGCATTGCTTTTGAATACTATGACTAAACTTAGTGTAAATATCAACAAGATTGCTACCATTCGTAACTCAAGAGGTGGCAACAATCCTAATGTGGTTAAAGTCGCTATGGACTGCGAGCGCTTTGGTGCAGAAGGTATTACAGTACACCCTCGTCCTGACGAGCGCCATATTCGTTATCAGGATGTATATGATTTGAAAGAAATCGTCACCACCGAGTTCAATATCGAAGGTAACCCTACCGAAGGCAAGTTTGTAGAGTTGGTATTAGCTACCAAACCCACGCAAGTAACCCTTGTGCCTGATGCGCTTGGCGCTATTACATCAAATGCAGGATGGGATACCATTACGCATAAAAGTCGCTTGCAAGATTTAATTGCGATGTTTAAGGAAGCAGGTATTCGTACATCAATTTTTGTGGATGCCGACGAGCGTATGGTTGAAGGAGCCAAAGAAACAGGTACAGACCGCATTGAGCTTTATACCGAGCCTTATGCTGAACATTACCTACAAAACCGTGAAGCTGCGATTAAAGATTTTATCAGTGCTGCCAAAGTGGCGAATCAATTAGGACTGGGCATCAATGCTGGACATGACTTGAGTTTGGAAAACCTTCGCTACTTCCAACAAAATATTCCTAACCTTTTAGAAGTGTCTATTGGTCATGCATTAGTATGCGATGCGCTCTATTATGGACTCGAAAATACGGTACAATTGTATCTAAGAGAGACAAAGGCGGTAGATTAAAAAGATGGTGTCAGAATTCAACTGACACCATTTTCATTTAACATTAATTTTCGGCAACTGTCAAATAAATACATATTTCATCCATTGACTTTTGTCAATATATGTCACGACAGATAAATTTGTAATTACTAAATAACTAATCACAAATGTATTGGACCAACTTACTTAGTGGCGGCTGAGTAAAGGGTAATTAAAATTGATACAACTTCTGACAAACTAAACAAACTCATTGTACAAAGTGGCGGCTTTGGACGATAGTGTTCTGTCTTGTCAGAAGTTTTTTTATATCTCCTTATCGCCAAGCATTTCTTGTCCTTGTACGACTACTTTTATTCCAACAACGAGCCCATCTTTTCTGATAAAAAATACAGCAGCTCCGTAATTCGCTTCCTCAAATTCATCATCTTGTTTTTTGCTCAATTTAGTTTCAGGATAATCTCCTGCCAAAGCCACCAATGAGCCATTTTTATAATAAATCTTGATTTTAGGAATCTGATCATTGGCTTGCATTTTATAATTCCCAAAGTAGTCTTTGAAGCTCAATGAGTCGGCCTGTACTGAAATAGTCTGAGGAATAGTGATGTCAGATGACTGAGCTGTAGGCTGTCCCACCGAAAGCAGTGAAGCGATAAGTAAATGATGCATGGTTAAAATGTTTGAGTTGATTAAGGAATTTGGGAAAGAAAACTCATACTATCAATTCATTTTCAAAGATTTAACAAGAATATAAATTTTATTTTTTCCAGCCGAATGCTTTTTATCGCTATGCTCACGCATAATTGTCGAGGGAAAAATACTTCTTATGACACTCTTCGATGTATAAATCTCCATAGAAGATTTTTCACAAACAAGATACCAAATTCTCTACAAAACTAAATTTATTATTAAAAAAAATTACATAAAAATATTATGCAAGCATACTTTTTATGTAATTTTAAAATAGTTTTTCTTCTCTGGTATTCAAATCATCAAAAACTAGCGTTTAACTATGAACGAAGCTTATATCTACGATGCCGTTCGCACCCCTCGTGGAAGAGGTAAATCTGATGGCTCACTACACGATATCCAACCTGTACAATTAGCCCAACAAGTATTAGAGCAACTCCGTGACCGCAACCAACTCGATACTTCATTGGTCGATGATGTAATTATGGGTTGTGTAACGCCTATTGGTGAACAAGGTGCAGATATTGCTCGCACAGCAGTTTTGGCAGCGGGTTATCCACAGTCGGTCGCAGGTGTACAAATCAACCGCTTTTGTTCTTCTGGCTTAGAGGCCGTTAATATGGCGGCGGCTTATATCATGTCGGGTCAACAAGAATTGATCGTTGCAGGAGGTATAGAGTCGATGTCGCGTGTGGCTATGGGTGCCGATGGTGGCGCTATGATGATGAATCCACAACTTATCGCAACCCACAAATTTGTTCCTCAAGGTATCTCTGCAGATTTGATTGCCACCAAATATGGTTATTCACGTCAGGCAGTTGACCAATTTGCAGTAATATCACAACAACGCGCAGCAGTAGCTCATGCAGATGGACGCTTTAGTCATTCGATGTTTGGGGTAAAAGATGAAATCGGTATTGAGGTGCTCAACTACGATGAAGGTATGCGACCCGACACCACCGTAGAAGGTTTGGCCAAATTGCGCCCTTCTTTCGAAATGATGGGACAAATGGGACTCGACCAGTTAGCATTGATGAAATATCCAGAACTTAACGAAATCAACCACGTTCATCATGCAGGAAACTCCTCACAAATTGTGGATGGTTCAGCAGGAATATTGATAGGAAATAAAGCTATTGGAGAAAAATTGGGTTTGAAGCCAAGAGCAAAGATTTCAGCTTTTGGGGTTTGTGGCTCAGAGCCTACCATTATGCTGACAGGTCCGATACCCGCGACGCAAAAAGTGCTCAAACGCAATGGGATGAACATTCAGGATATAGACTTATTTGAGATTAATGAGGCATTTGCGGCCATTCCTATGCTATTTATGGACGTTTTGGGAGTTGATCATAGCAAGGTTAATGTAAACGGTGGAGCTATTGCTTTGGGGCATCCACTTGGTGCTACAGGGGCAATTATTTTGATGACATTACTCGATGAATTAGAACGCACAGGCAAAGGCACTGGACTTGCCAGTTTATGTATTGGAGGAGGTATGGGAATCGCCACCGTTATTGAGCGTATTTAGGATTTGCTCCACAGTGCTTAAATGATGATTCAACTTCTATTTAATGACGACACAAATGATTACTATCAATATCCAAAACAATATAGCTGTACTAGGTATCAATATCGCTAATCAGCCTATGAATGTGCTCAACAATGAATCTATTCCTGCATTGTCTGAGGCACTTGAAAAAGTCTATACTAATCCTGATGTTAAAGGAATTATTCTGACCTCAGAACGACCTGAGTTTATTGCAGGAGCTGATTTGAAAATGATTCTTCAAAATAATGGGCGAGCTCCCGAAGAACTTTTCAAGCTTTCGATGAGTCTGAATACCATTTTCCGAAAAATGGAAACCAACGGTAAGCCTATTGTGGCAGCCATGAATGGTACGGCATTAGGCGGAGGCTATGAGGTTTGTTTGGCTTGTCATCATCGAGTAGCCCTCAACAATCCTAAATCTATCATTGGTTTGCCAGAAGTAACCATTGGCTTGTTGCCAGGTGGAGGCGGCACACAGCGTCTCCCACGTATGATTGGAATGGAAGCCGCAGCACCGCTATTGCTCGAAGGAAAAAGAGTTTCTCCAAAAGATGCTTTGGCTTTTGGTATGGTCGACCAATTAGCTGATTCGCCTGAAGAAATGTTTCAGAAGGCTGTAGAATGGATAGAAGCACATCCAATTGCGGTACAGCCTTGGGATGAAGTGGATAAAAAAACGGGTAAAATTAAGGCCAGAGAAAACTTCAAAGTACCTGGAGGAAATGTCTTAACGCCTAAAGGTGTCCAATTGATGATGGGCGGTACTGCCATGACTCTCGCCAAAACTCAAGGGAATTATCCTGCCCCTATCGAAATTATGTCATGTGTATATGAAGGCTTGCTGGTCAATATTGACCGTGGCATTGTGATAGAAGCTCGTCATTTTGTAAAAGTAGCCAACTCTTCTGTCGCCAAAAATCTTATCAGAACGACCTTTTTCGGTCTGAATGAAGTAAATAAAGGCGCAGGAAGACCCAAAAATGTCCCAGCAACACAAATCAACAGTATTGGGATATTAGGTGCGGGTATGATGGGCGCGGGCATTGCGTACGTATCTGCACAGGCAGGTTTGAAAGTTGTATTGAAAGATACTTCACTAGAAAATGCGGAAAAGGGTAAGGATTATTCCCGTAAATTATTACAAAAAGGTATTGAGCGTGGTAAAATGACTGCTGAGAAAGCCGAACAAATTTTAGCACTTATTCAAACTACTGATATTTACGAATCACTTCAAGACGTAGATTTGATTATTGAGGCGGTGTTTGAAAACCCAAGCCTCAAGGCCAATGTTACACAAGAGGCAGAAAAGTTCTTACGAGAAGATGGCGTATTTGCTTCAAATACTTCCACTCTTCCTATTACAGAACTGGCAAAAGCGACTCAAAAGCAAGAGAATTTTATAGGTATTCACTTCTTTTCACCTGTAGATAAAATGCAATTGGTAGAAATTATCGTTGGCAAACAAACTAGCGATTATGCGCTCGCCATGGCAATGGATTATGTCAAGAAAATCCGCAAGACACCAATTGTCGTAAATGACTCTAGAGGTTTTTATACTTCGAGGGTATTTAGCACTTATACTGCCGAAGGATTAGAATTGTTGAGAGATGGCGTAAATCCTGTAGTTATCGAAAATGTAGCCAAACAAATAGGCTTTCCTGTCGGCCCATTGGCAGTTTCAGATGAGGTTGCGTTAGATTTGGCTTACAAAATTTCGCACGAATCTGTCCAAGCTGGTGTATTGTCGCCAGATGATACGGCGTATCTAATCAGTAAGCAGTTTACAGAAATGGGACGCTTAGGTAAAAAAGCCAAAGCAGGTTTTTATGAATACCCTGACCCATCTACAGGAAAGAAAAAGTATCTTTGGGAAGGATTATCTCAATTATTTCCCTTAAATTCAGTACAACCTTCTGCCGAAGACATCAAACAGCGACTTTTTTATCGTCAAGTCCTCGAAACCGTAAAGTGTTTTGAAGAGGGAGTTCTTAGAACACCACTCGACGCTGATTTAGGGTCTATTTTTGCTTGGGGATTTCCTGCTTATTTGGGAGGAACACTTTCTTTTGTGGATACAGTGGGAATTGTGGATTTTGTGAAAGAATGTGATAGATTAGCCGATACTTACGGTGAGCGTTTTAGACCAACCACCCAGCTTCGTGAAATGGCTAAAGCAAATAAAGGATTTTATTGATTTCTCACTAGAGATAATTGAACACGACATTCGTAAAGAACGGCATTTCAAGTCTCTATATTAGATAAACTTTTTTTACCTTGACTAAATTTAAAATGCTAGGCTTTGAGATTTTCTCGAAGCCTACTTTTTTTATATACGCACTCCTTTTAAACCTTTCGTTAATAGATATGTTAATCTAATAAAGGATAACACATTTCTTATGTGTAACTTTTATTCAACAACCATACAAATCTCGATTAGGCTTTTTTGATTAAAAATATTTATGACAATACATTCAATACGGCAAATACTCACCGAAAAATATACAAAAACAACCCAATTCATCTTAGTCCTGATGTATGTTGTAGGATTAATAGGGTTGCAGGTTCCGATGTTAACGCCTATTTTTCAAGAATTATCGGCTTTTAATTTATGGGTATCTGCTGGCTTATTATTGATTTTTCATCAAGACTTTCACAAGAATTTTATCATTTTAGGTATCGTTTGTTATTTAGTTGGCTATTGGATTGAAGTAATTGGCGTACACACAGGCGTAATATTTGGCGTGTACCAATATGGTGCTGGTTTAGGAACAAAGCTGTTTAATGTACCACTGGTAATTGGTACCAATTGGTTTATTCTGGTGTATTGTAGCGGTATTTTTTGGGAAAAATTCAGAGAATATTTCAAACTTTCTTGGCATCCTATTATCCAAGGAATTTTGATAGGAACCTTGATGACGAGCTTAGATTATCTAATAGAACCCGTAGCAATAGTATTGGATTTTTGGCAATGGGAAAACAATATCATTCCTATTCGCAATTATGTCGCATGGTGGATTATTGCATCCATCTTAGGCTATTACTTTAGTGTAAGTAAGTTTGACAAGCATAACCCATTAGCTATTTTATTGCTTTTCTTACAATGCTTTTTCTTCGCAGGGCATACAATTTCATTTTTGTTGAATAATTGAATTAATTTTGTTGAAAAATAAAACCTTTTTATTGAACAAAGGCTTTACCTCATACTATTTGGATAAATATCTCAAACAAAAAGAAATTAAGGCTAGAATTCCTCTTTTTCTAGCTTAGGTGCAAGAGCAACAGGACTAACAATACCACAATCATGAGCAATTATTCTATCAAGGATCTCGAACAGTTATCGGGTATAAAAGCACATACTCTCAGAATTTGGGAGCAACGATATGATATTCTCAAACCTACACGTACAGATACTAATATTAGGACTTATGATGATGTAGATTTGAAGCTCGTATTGAATATTGCGTTGCTAAAAGAACACGGCTACAAAATTTCGGAAATCGCTCAAATGAGTGCTGAATCTATGGCGCGTGAGGTGATGGTTATTTCGGATAAGCAGATGAACTATCCCGATCAGATACATGCCTTAACGATTTCGATGTTAGACTTGGATGAAGAGCGTTTCGAAAAAATTATCAGTACTAATACCTTACAGTTTGGATTTGAAAATATGATGATCAACATCATTCATCCCTTCTTAAGCCGTATTGGTACGCTATGGATGACAGGCTCGATTGGTCCTGCACAAGAGCATTTTATCTCAAATTTGATTCGTCAGAAAATTATCGTAGCGATAGATGGACAGTTGCCGTCGTTAAAAGTTGGTGCAAAAAATATCTCTTGTTTTTACCTGAGGGAGAATTACATGAGACTAGTTTACTGTTTGCCAATTATTTGGTGCGTGCGCGACAAAATAAGGTAGTTTATTTGGGACAAAGCCTTCCTTTTGAAGAGCTCGTATTCGCCTATAACGTTCACAAACCAGATTATTTGTTTACTGTTATAACGAGTGTACCTGCGCAAGATGAAATCCAAAAGTATGTCTATAAATTAGCTCATACTTTCCCTAATACAAAAATCTTAATTACAGGTTATCAAGTAATCGGTCAAGACTTAGATTGTCCCGACAATGTTGAGATTCTGACACAAGTAAAGCATCTTATTTCTTTTGCAGAAGAGTAGGTTTTGTTTAGTCGTTGGCAATTTAGTTTGCGGTTTTAAAATCAAAAAGGCACAAAGTGACTGATCACTTTGTGCCTTTTTGATTTATACCTAAGTTAGTGGGTAAGGCTTTCAGGTATCAGCTTTCGGCAAAAACATATCTTTCGTTACTAAAAAACCATTTTACACTCTTTGCCTTGTGCCTGTTGCCTAGTGCCTAAACACATAACTTAAATTTTATTCTGCACGATTACTTACTTATCAATTATTTTTTTCGCCAATAATTCTCCACTCTATTCTGTACGTTTTCTCTAATATTTCCATAAAAGAGATTGTAATCGGCACGATGCCAAATTTTGGTATTTAATAAAAATCTACCTTTTACATAAGGCTTATTAATCCACAACATTCCTGCATGGTTTTGAGCATCTACCGCTTCAGGAATATAAGTAAATTTGAGTCCAACACCACCTTTACTCAAAGAACGAGAAGCAAATTCCTCATCGAGTTTCCACGTCAATGGATTGGTACTTACCGAAGTATTAAGCCCTTCGTTATACCATGACGGATAATAATCTCTAGCATAAGTATTCCATGATACAAAACAGCCTGTTTGGTCTCCATTTTCACACGCTTTGATTGACTCAAAAGTATTAGGCTGTGTGGCGATACCCACCAAATAAGCCACTACAAGCTGTTTCTGTAAAGGTTTTTTATCAAAAAACTCTTTTATCAATCGCTTGGCATGAACAGTACCTTGGCTATGCGAAGCTATCACGATAGGACGTCCTTCATTGTAATGTTGAAGATAATATTCAAAAGACGCTTTTACATCAGAATACGCCAAATCTAAGGATTTTACTTTATCGGTCAAATCCTTGGTAACAAACGCATGATAATGTGCCTGACGATAACGCGGCGCATATACACGACACGAGCCATTAAATACCGATGCCTGATTGAGAATGGTAGATTCGTCCACTTTTTGATTCATATCGGCATCATTTACATCGGCATTCCAATCAGATGGGCCTTGAGGTTTTTGCGTATAAATAGTAGGATGAATAAAAAAAACATCCACCTTAGCTAATGCCTGATTATCAGTGAAATCTGACTTCAAGGGTACTTGGTCGGCAGGGTCATTTTGGTCTGGTAATGCGGCCCAATATTCCTTTAAGGCATAATTGGGCTTAACAAGATTGGTGTTTTCATTATAATGGCTCTGTATTTGATAAGGAACTCTTTGACAAGAAAGAATAAGCCATGCAAAAATCAAGGGATAAAAACGCATAAGTTATCTTATTGTATGATTTTTTGAAAAATTTGTAAAAAAACCATTTTTATATTAACTAAATTCTCTAAACATTAGTTAGATTTACGAATCAAACAACTGTTTAGTTGAGAAGAGTTTAAAATCGTTTTGAAACACAAACGGTATAGTTTTCAAACAATTGTAAATCTACTATTCTTTTTGAAGTAAACAGTTTTCGTAATCTTAATTCACTAAAAAACGTATGAACAAACTATCTACTACAATAAGACTACTTACCAGTGTCTTATTTCTATTCTGTGCATTCACAAGCTTTTCGCAGACTGTTATTACAGGTAAGGTTTTTGACTCTGCTACCAAAGAAAAGCTCATCGGGGTTAGTATTGCGGTAAAAGGAAAAGTGATTGGTACAATTACAGATGCCAAAGGAAGTTTCTCTTTAAAAACAAACACGCCTGTTCCTTTCTCGATTACGGTATCAAGCGTAGGTTATGCTACTCAGGAACTTAAGGTGACCGATAAAACTTCAGATTTTTCTATTGCCTTAGAAGAACAAACTGTAATGGGACAAGAAATTGTAGTTGCGGCTTCCAGAGTAGAAGAAAGCGTAATGAAATCACCTGTTTCGGTTGAAAAAATGGACTTGAAAGCTATCCAGCAAACAGCTTCAAACAACTTTTATGATGGTTTAGCCAACTTGAAAGGTGTTGATATGGCTACACAAGGTTTGTTGTTTAAGTCTATCAATATGCGTGGATTTGGTTCGACTGGTAACCCACGTATCGTTCAGATGATTGATGGTATGGATAACTCTGCACCAGGTTTGAACTTTGCAGTAGATAACATTATCGGTATGCCAGAATTAGACGTTGAGAATGTGGAAGTATTGCCTGGTGCTGCATCAGCGCTTTACGGTCCAAACGCTATCAACGGCTTAGTTTTGATGAATAGCAAAAGCCCATTTTTATATCAAGGATTAAGCGCAAACGTAAAATCGGGTATTATGCATGCTAGCAACCGTAGCACAGCTACTACGCCATTTACAGATATGTCGGTGCGTTTTGCTAAAGCATTCAATAACAAAATTGCCTTCAAATTAAACTTCTCGTATATCCGTGCGAAAGACTGGGAAGCTACTAATTACACCAACCTCAACTTAGGTGGTAACGCAGACCCTAGTCGTGGAGCTGGTACAAAAACTGATTATGACGGTATGAACGTATATGGCGATGAAATTCAAACGAACTTAAGTTCCTTGAATGCCGCATTGCCAAATGCAAACGTTAGCCGTACAGGTTATTTGGAAAAAGACTTAGTTGATAACAATACTAAATCTTTGAAATTTAATGGTGCTGTACACTATCGTTTAACAGAAAAAGTAGAAGCTATCGCTCAATTAAACTACGGTGAAGGTACTACGCTTTATACAGGTACAGGTCGTTATTCATTGCGTGACTTCAATATTACTCAAGCGAAATTAGAATTACGTGGCGATAACTTCAGCTTCCGTGCTTACACTACTCAAGAGCGTTCGGGAGGCTCATACACTGCTGGTTTAGCGGCTGTAGGTATGCTCAACGAAATCAAATCAAATACTGCTTGGTATACCGAATATGCAGGTGCGTTCTTACAAGCTCGTCAAGCTGGTGCGGCAGAAGATGCAGCACACCTAGCGGCTCGTCAGTTTGCAGACCGCAATATGCCAGCTCCTGGTTCGGCTGCTTTTAATACTTTACTAGAAAAATACCGTAACCTTCCTATTACACAAGGTGGAGGTGCTTTTGCAGATAGAAGTAATATGTACCATGTAGAAGGTTTTTACAACTTCAAAAATGAAATCAAGTTTTTGGATTTGACTGTAGGTGCTAACTTCCGTAATTATGAATTACGTTCGGCAGGGACATTATTCTCGGATATGAAAGAGGGAAGAAACGGCTCAATTTCTATTAATGAATATGGCGGTTTTGTCCAAGCATCAAAAAGTCTATTGAATGACCACTTAAAATTGACTGGGTCGTTGAGATATGATAAAAACCAGAATTTTGAGGGACAATACACCCCTCGTTTTTCGGCGGTATTATCACCTAGCCAAGACCACAATATCCGTTTGTCATATCAAACAGGTTTCCGTATTCCTACAACTCAAAACCAATATATCGACCTAGCTACTCCAGCAGGAACATTGATTGGTGGATTACCAGAATTTGATACTCGTTACAAATTAGCAACAGGTGTAACTCGTGAGACCTTGACAGCTTTTGCTTCTGACCTTGCTAAGAATGGTGCTAATTCAAAATACCTTACAGACGCAGTGAAAGCTGCCGCGGTACAATATGCAACAGCAGCAGTAACAGCGCAATTAGCAAATATTCAACAAGCAGTAATTGCCGCAGTACAAGCACAAGTAACAGCTCAAGTAACAGCAGCAGTACAGGCACAGGTAGCAGCAGGGCAACTTCCAGCTGCCAATGCACAAGCGGCGATCCAGGTGGGTGTAACGCAACAAATGGCGTCTGCTCCAGTACAAACATTGATTCAGACAAACGTACAAAATACTGTAAGACAAAAAGTAACAGAAGTGGCTACTCAAGTTACTCCAGCGTACGCATTGGCTGCATTGCCTAAATACAAAGCAAAACCTTTGACTACTGAAAAAATTCAGTCTTACGAAATTGGTTACAAAGGCTTAATTGCAAAACGTTTGTTTGTTGATGCTTCTTATTACTACAGTGTTTACAAAAACTTTATCGGTGGTGCAACTATCGTAGTACCTACAGCAGCGGCTGGTCCTGGCTTACCAATCGAATCTGGTTTGGGTAGTGGTAGCACTCGTGCTGGTTACTCAAGAGTAGCCAACTCTGATGAAGACATTGCTATTTCAGGATGGTCTGCAGGCTTAAACTACTCATTAGATAAAGGTTACTCTGTAGGTGCGAATATCTCACATAACCAAATGAATAACTTCGTAGCTTCAACAGAAGTACCTTATGCTGGTTTCAACACACCATCATATAGTGTGAAGTTCAATTTTGGCAAACGTATTACTAGTGGTAGCAAATGGGGATATAATGTTTCATTCCGTCACCAAAATTCATTTGTTTGGGAGTCGAGCTTCCCGTTACCTACAACAACTGATGTACCTATTTTCACAAATACAATTGTTCCTGCTATCAATAACTTGGATGCTCAATTCAGCTATAAAGTAGCGCCAATCAAGTCGATTATCAAAGTAGGTGCAACTAACCTATTTGGTAATCCATATTTCCAAGCGTATGGTAGTGCTTCAGTAGGTTCAACTTACTACATTGGCATTACTTTCGATGAATTATTGAACAAATAATATTTTGGTGAATATATAAAAAAAGGGAGGCGCTCATTTGCCTCCCTTTTTTATACTTAAATCTCAAGACTTTCGTTATCTAACAACTACTAATTGAGCAATATCTATTTACTTTGCTTTTAACTTTGTCCGTTATCACTCAGTCATTTTCTTATATAACAACGCCAAGCACTTATGAAAAAGGTAATTTTATTGGGTTTTGCTATATGTTGCTTACAACTAGAATCGGAAGCTAATACGGTAGAATATAAGTCTGCCGAAACACATATCTCGGCATCAACAACCAAAAGCACATATAAAAGAAGACGTAAAAAAGGATTTTTATGGGGTTTGTTCCGTAAAAAAGACTGTGGCTGTCCTAAACATTAGGCTTAGGGCAATCAGCTATGGGCATTTGACAAAAGTTTCTATGATTTTCTTGAGAAACATGCTTAAAGCATAGGGGAGATTGCCTAAAGCTTACATTAATAGTATATCTGCGATTCACTTTGGGTGTAACCTTTTAATTGTGAATACCTTCAAATAACTGATATACAAGTAACTAATAACAATATTACCTCTAGTAAATAGTTATACCTATTACGCTTAGCCATTCAAAACAGGATTTAACTCAGATGCTACCAAGCTACCAACTGGTAAACCCTTTATCCATCGTTGGCGGTCTGCTTCTTGATGAGAGTTTTTAGGCTCAGCAACTTTTGCCCCATCGGCTACAAAAATAATCGTCATTACTTCTCTCATCTTTGAAGAGTTATTCCCTGGAGCATGATGTAAGGTCCAGCCAGCATGAAAAGTTGCATCTCCTGCTTTCATGGAGGAGGCTCTTACAATAGGATACCCTTTTTCTTCAACAATATTCTTTAGCACATCATCCGACTTATCAGAAATGGCTAGGTTTCCTAAAAAGCCTAATTCATGTGAGCCTGAAGCAAAAGTAAGCATACCCATTTCTTCCGAAATATCTATCAAAGGCATCCACATTGTAATCGTATTGCTGGTATCGATAGGCCAATAATACTGGTCTTGATGCCATGGGGTATGACCACCGCCAGCTTCTTTGAAAAGCGCTTGATCATGATACAAACGTACTTTTTCGACCCCCATTAAATCGGCAGCGATTTGTGCAAATCGTTTTGCAAAGGTAAATTTCTTGATGTCGTCGTCTACCTCCCAAAGATTCATTACTTGCAGAAAAGCTTTTCCATAAGTGTCGCGCTCTGACATGTCACGAAACTCCGTATTGAATCGCTCTACACCATGATGAATCAAGTGTCTGTAAATTTCTATCTCTTCGGTGTTGACGATGTTATGCAACAAAATATGTCCATTTTGCTGATAATCTGACTGTTGTTGAGCATTAATCTGATACATAGAAGATAAGTCGGGAAAGGTTAAACCAGCCATACATTTCATACTAAAATAATAACAAGCTTTAGTTATATTATCGTAATCTTAATTTTAGATGAAGGCAAAATAACATGAATTTTTTCGGGCAGATTTTGTCGTTTTTTACCAATATTTGTGCATTTTTACCTATTTCCTATCAATATCCTTATATTGAGTATAATTTTTATCAAAATGAAAGCCTCCTTAGAGCAATTAGATAATGGTTTGAATCAATCCTTGGGGTTCAGACATTTTAGTTTGCCATATTTTGACGCTCCTTACCATTTTCACCCTGAATATGAGCTGACTCTCATTGTCAAGAGTGAAGGCAAAAGATATATCGGTAATCATGTGGCAGATTTTAGTGCTGGAGATTTGGTTTTGATGGGACCCAACTTGCCTCATTGCTGGAAAAATGAAACGATTGGCTTAGAGGATTCGTCGCAGGCTATAGTGGTACAATTTAAAGCAGATTTTTTGGGAGAAAAGTTTTTTACAATCCCCGAAATGCAAGCAGTTAGTCATTTATTGGAAAAGTCGGCTTCAGGTTTGGTTATCACAGGAAAGACGAGAAACAGAATTGCTAAAGAATTAATTTTCCTACTCAATGTCCCTCCTGTTCAGAAAGTTTTAGGCTTGTTAGATTTGTTAAATACCATAGCACAAGCGCCACAAGACCATCAGATTTTAGAAAGTCAAAATCAAGCATATCAATTAGCAAAAGTCGATTTAGAACGAATTAACAAGGTTTATGCCTATGTGATTGAAAACTATACGCAGGAAGTTCACTTAGAAACAGCCGCGTATTTAGCCAATATGACCGAAACGGCTTTTTGTAGATATTTCAAAAAAGTTACGAAGAAAACCTTTCTCGATGTAGTTACTGAATATCGTATCAAACATGCTTGTAATTTGTTGATTGGCACCGACAAACAAGTAGCTGAAGTATGTTTTGAAAGTGGCTTTGGCAATGTATCGCATTTCAACAAACAGTTCAAAACCTTTACAGGACAAAGTCCCCTTGGTTATCGAAAGCTTTTTCAGACAATGTAATTATTCGTCGCCATAAGCCATCAAAAAAGTATGGTCATTTAAAACTTGTGTCAAAAAGGCATTATCATCAAGATTTGACTCTATTTGCATAATCTCCTTTAGCTTTTGAGCTGTTTGACTCAGTAAGCGCTCATCTTGGGTTTCTTCTACTCGTTGAATTACTTGACGAATAATTTCAATATCGGCATCAGACAATAAACTTACTTCTGGAATCATGACTTCGTAGGCTTCATCAAGTACTGGCTGGCGAAGCGCATCGAGCGACACCTTAGGTTCTATGCGCACAACAGTTGTACCTGCTACCATATCACCCAAACGCTGTCCTTTACCACCTGCCGCAATCGCTACCACACCAACCCATTGACCAAAAATACTAAAATCAATAATTCTAAAAATCCAACGTAAGATATAGGCACCAATGGTAGGAGCACTACCATCTAGTTTAATCACTTTGATATTACGAGCTCTTTTCCCAATGCTTTGACCATTGAGCCAGATTTCGCAGATTAAATCATAAAAAAAGAGGGGTAAAATACCAAACCCAAAGAAAAGAATCGTTCTGATTCTGTTGTTGAATAGACTGTCATCCAGCCATGTAGCAATTAAAGAAAAAACAAGAATCCATGCGAAATAAACTACCAAATCAATCAAATATGCGATAATTCTATCTCCGATACTAGCTGGTGTAAAAGCTACTTCGACATTTTGAGCTGTCCGTATTTTTATTTTACTCATTATCTATCACAGTGGTAAAGTTATTTTGATATATTGCTTAAAATTAAACTACCTTAAGCAAAAATGCACCATGAGAGAGGCATTATTTAAGAAACAAAATCTTGATAAATGGCAATCTTTTGAAGAAGATGTACAAAGTATTCATTCAGATACACTAGCCGAAAGATTTATAGAATTAACCGACGATTTGGCCTACGCACAGACGTTTTACCCTAGTTCAACGACTACTCGTTATTTGAATGAACTGACGGCTCAATTTTACCGAAAAATTTACGCCAATAAGAAAGAATCCTCCAATCGTTTTGTTGAGTTTTGGAAGTTTGAAGTGCCTTATCTCTTGTTTCGTTTTCGAAAAGAGCTTTGGGTAGCCTTCTGTATTACGTTTATTTCGGCAATCATAGGGGCTATCTCTGTGGCACACGACGATACTTTTGCCCGACTGATTTTAGGCGACGACTATATTGACATGACGCTAGAAAACATACGAAAAGGAGATCCTTTGGCTGTGTACGGAGGTACCGATCCGCTAATGATGTTTTTGCAGATTACCTCTAATAATATCAAAGTTTCTTTTGTGTGTTTTGTAATGGGCTGTTTGTTCTCAGCAGGCACGGCGTATATGCTCATCATGAATGGAATTATGCTAGGGGTATTTCAATATTTTTGTTATCAGCAAGGTTTTCTTAAAGTATCTCTTTTGACAATTTGGCTACATGGCGTTTTAGAAATCTCATCGATTATTGTGGCAGGATGTGCGGGATTAGTGATGGGAAATAGCCTTTTATTTCCTCGAACCTATTCACGTATGGAATCTTTCAAGATTGGCGCAAAAAATGGCATTAAAATCGTTATTGCTTTAGTACCTTTGTTTATTATGGCTGGCTTCATCGAAAGTTTCATTACACGACAGCATCTAAATACCTTTTATAGTTTGCTCATAATTGTACCGTCTTTCCTATTTATTGTGTGGTATTTTATCGTATATCCTCAAAAAGTATTTCAAAAAAGTCAATTATGTTAAAATACGATACCAAGAGGAATGAATTTTGAACGTAAAAAATTGAAAATTCTCCCCTGACCATTTTACATGATATTTACGAAAAGACCATTGAGCAAAAGCTTATTCTATTTCAGAAAACCTTATTTTTAGCTTATATCCCCGATTACTACCAATACAACTATTATGGAAAAACAGTACCTGCCTCTTGAAAGAGAGCGTGATTTTAGTCAAAAAATTAACGATACTTTCTCTTTTGTTCGTCTCAATTTCAAAGATTTATTTCTTGCTTTATTGTTTATTGTTGGTCCTGTTTTGCTTATTGCAGGCATTGCTGGAGGATTCCATCAAATCAATGTATTGAATAGCAATTACGCTGACACGCCCATCGATGCTAACGCTGGTGTCGAAGAAATATTAAGACGATTTAGTAGAAATGGTATCGATATCATCGGACCAGCTTATTTTATATTACTGTTTGCCACAGTGATTTCTATGGTTCTCTTGGTGGTAACAGTTTATAGTTATATGCAATGTTATTTGGAGGATTCAGTATCACGAATTACGGTAGAAAGAGTAACTGAAAAAGTGAAAATACATTTCCTTCCTGTTTTTAGAGGTTTTTTCTTGGTGTTGCTTGTCTTTTTTGGCATCATCATTTTAGCATCACTTGCTACTGGAGCCTTGGGTATAGCAGTGGGTGGTGTAGCAGGACCCATGATTATAGGAATTTTTGGTTTGGTGATTTTTGCAGTCATGATCTATTTTATGATTATGTTTTTGCTTAGTCCTGCTATTATTGTTTTTGAAGATGCAAGTCCAGGTTTTTCGCTTCGTAGAGCCAAATATCTTATCGAAGGTAAATGGTGGTCTACTTTCGGACTCGTCGTGGTGGTATCAATCATTGTTTATTTTATTGGACTTGTATTCAGTCTTCCCGCTGCTATCTTATCAGTTTTAAAAGTACTAGGTATCCAATCTGGCATTACCAGCGACTGGGTGGTAGTGATATCAACGGTGATTTCGATGGTGGGCTCATCTATTTTATCAGCCATTACCTATATTGCTTTAGGATTCCAGTATTTTAATCTTGTCGAGAAAAAAGACGGTAACAGTCTATTCAAGCAAATCAATAATTTGGGAAACCATTAGTACATATAAGTAATCGTGCAGAATAAGGTTTTTAGGTACTAGGCAACAGGCACAAGGCAAAGAGTGCTAAAATGTTTTTCCCAAAGCCGATAGCTGAAAGTCGAAAGCCCAAACGTTGAATTTTATTTTGCCTACGAACTTAAGCATATGCATAGCTGAACCGCCAATGTGAAGCTCCGTGCTCCCAAATTCACAATGATTTGAAACTTGTCCATTATTTTTCTAACTCAAAAATGAGTGTTAAAAAGAGACATATTCCTATTACTTTAAAATACGTCATACTCTGTTTTTGGGTGACTCTAATGCCTGTTTGCCGTCTTCAAGGGCAAATAAGTCGTGTTGACTCGCTCACACAACTGAGTCCGCTCAAGCAACCAGACAAAACGTTAACGAGTCTTCGAAAAGAAAAAAAGTATCAGTATCAAGCCATTCCTATCGAACAGATGTCATTGAGCAGTAGGCTTTGGCTAATGTTTTTACGTTGGTTATCGCAGTTTTTTGAGAAAAGTACTACAGGTAAATCTTTGAAGATAGGTATGTATATTTTTCTGGCAATTGTGATAATCTTTGTCATTATGAAGCTAATTGGTATTGAATTTGCAAATATCTTCGGACGCAAAGACCAATCGATTTCTATTGATTATCAAGTACTAGAACAAGATATTCATGCGTTAGATTTTGAAAAAGCAATCGAGGGCGCTTTGTCTACGCAACAGTTTAGGTTGGCGACTCGCTTGTACTATTTACAAGTATTAAAATCTTTGAGTAATCAAGACCTAATCGAATGGCGATTAAATAAAACTAATCGGAGTTATATTTACGAGTTACAATCGACGGAGTTACGTCAAGAATTCGAATCTCTTACAACCCTATTTGAATATATCTGGTACGGAGATTTTTTGATCAGTGCAATCGAATTTGAATCTATACAAAATCAATTTTCCAACTTTAATCGCAGTATAACACGAAGTAGGCGCTAGCCTTAAAACGCGTGATAATAACATGAAAAAGATAAGCTTAATTATTTTGTTGGGAGTTTCAACAGCCCTAACATTCAGCTCTTTTAAAACCACTATTGTAAAAACAAGCCAACATAGACGCATCGAGGAAGTTGAATATGATACCATCAATTTTGAATCAACCATCGTTTCAGGTGTAAAATTGGGAGGACCTTATGGCGCTTTATTAGAAAAATTAGGCTCACCAGATTCTGTTAGAAAAGAAGAAACTCCTGATGCTCAAAATAGTGACCATTTTGAAATCTATCTTTATGGAAAAGATTCATTTTATGTAATGGACGAAATAGTAAGCGGTTTTGAGTTGAAATCAACAAAATTCCAACTCGACAATCTTGGAGGATTGAAAGTAGGAGATCCTATTGCAAAGGTGAAAAAGATGTTTCCTAAATCTTATAAATTCCGTGATATCGACGAATTTAATCCTTCTTGGATTACGATTAGCGTACAGTTCGGTAGCTCGGATTCTTTCCTAGAAATTTACTGCGAAAACTCAAAGATCAAAAGTATCACAACGGTGACTGATGACGAGGAGGAAGAAGAATAAAATAAAAAAGCATTTGAGTTAGCTCAAATGCTTTTTTATTTGACATAGATTCATAGATTTGTGGAAAAAGTGTGGAAGGAATATCAGACTATCTTTTATTAACACAAAACCACATCGCACCGCTGAATGACGCAGAAAACTAAATATCTTATTGTATTGGGTATTACACTATTGGGGTTTATATTAATTGAAATATATAAGCCCAAGCCAGTCATTTGGACACCTACCTATTCCAATCAAGACGATATTCCATTTGGAGGCGAAGTTTTATATAAAATTCTTCCTGAGCTTTTTCCTTCTCAGCAAATTCACGACGAAAAATTTCCTGTTTTAGCCCGACACACAGAGCAAAGTGTTGATTTACAACACACTTCTTATATTAACATTTGTAATACTTTTACGCTAGATTCTATTTCATTGATAAAGCTGTTAAGGTTTGTGTCAATGGGAAATACGGCCTTTATTTCGGCCGAGGACTTTGGCTCACTTGGCGATACATTACGTCTTTCTACCGATTATATTAGTTTTTTGAAGAAGGGTACAGCCACGTCGCTTAATTTTACCCATCCAGAACTCCGCCAGAAAAAGCCCTTTGTTTTTAGAATGGAAGATGCAGAAGCTTTTTTTGTTGATACGACCAAATCAACAATACCGTGGACAGTTCTGGCTTATAATCATCTCAAAAAGCCTATTTTTATCAAGGTAAAATGGGGGAATGGTACCTTATTGCTCAATTCCACGCCTAGTGCTTTCAGTAACTATTATCTCATCAAACCTCAGAATTGCTATTTTGCCATAAACGCTTTGCGCTATCTTCCACAGCAAACCATTTATTGGGACGAATATTATCAGGCACCTTCTATTGGTTCTCGTTTTAGGGTAATGAACAAGTCTATCCGTAAAGCTAGTGAGGCCTCTTATGATGAATCACCATTTAGGTTTATTATTAGTCAACCAGCCCTGCGATGGGCCTATTATCTAACGCTTTTGGGTCTTGTCCTTTTTATGGTTTTTGAGGCAAAACGCCGTCAACGCATTATTCCTATTATTGACATTCCTCAAAATACCTCAGTCATATTTGTGAAGACTATAGGACAGTTATATTTTAACAAAAAGGAACATTTGACTATTGCACAAAAGAAAGTAACTCATTTGTTACACTTTATCAGAGATAATTTTTATCTCAATACCTATCAAATCGATGAAGACTTTTTGACAGAATTGAGTAATAAATCTGGGTTAGAATTAGGCAAACTACAAGCTCTTTTTCATACGATTCAGCATTTGAATACGGTGAATAGCATTTCTGAAAAAGAACTTATTGAACTCAATAAAGCCATTGAAGAGTTTTATCAAATGGTCAAATCATAAAAGATAGGCTTTAGGCGGTCAGCTTTGAGCAATCGGCTTTTGGCTGTATTTCTGTGGTTTACAAAGAACGGATAATTCAGCCTATAACATATCGTTTAAAGCTGATGATTAATATGTCTGTTTATTAGGATTTTTTCAGCGATAAGTCTTTTCAAAATCTCCTACAGAGCTTTTGAAACTGACTAATACATTACTCAGGTGATAGTGAAACCACTTTGTGCCTTCGTGCCTCTGCCACTTATGCCTATTAATACATTACTTAGGTGATGGTGAAACTTTACTTGTAACTTATACTTATTGATACCATTTCACGCTCTTTTACCAAAATTATGAATTTTGAATCACGCATAGATTTAAGCGAATTGCATCAGGCGGTTACAGAAATACGCGAACAAATAGGCAAAATTGTTGTTGGTCAGCCACAAACGGTTGATTTATTGCTGACAGCACTTTTAGCCGATGGACATATCCTATTAGAAGGCGTACCTGGCGTTGCCAAAACCTTGATGGCAAAACTTTTGTCACGCACGATTTCGGTAGACTTTAGCCGAATTCAATTTACGCCCGATATGATGCCTTCGGATGTAATAGGCACAGCCGTTTTTAATCCCAAAGTCAGTGATTTTGAGTTTAGAAAAGGGCCTATTTTTTCCAATATTGTACTAATCGATGAAATCAATCGCTCGCCTGCTAAAACGCAATCGGCTTTGTTTGAGGTGATGGAAGAGCGTCAGATTACCAATGCAGGCACGACCTATCAGATGTCATTTCCGTTTTTAGTAATTGCTACCCAAAATCCTATCGAACAAGAAGGGACATATCGCCTTCCAGAAGCACAACTTGACCGTTTTATGTTCAAAATTTTGGTAGGCTACCCCAATCTCAGCGAAGAAATTGACATTCTGAAAGGTCATCAAAGTCGTGCTAAAGAGGACGCAGGTAAGGTAGAAGACCGTATTTCGCCTGTTGTGTCTTCTGAACAATTGTATAGCTTGAGAGCCAAAGTAAAACAGGTTATAGTAGAAGAAAACATTTTAGAATACATTGCCAAGTTGATTCACGAAACCCGTCGTTCAAAATTCCTCTATTTAGGCGCCTCTCCACGTGCTTCGGTAGCCATGTTGCAAGCATCTAAAGCTTTTGCGGCCATTCGTGGAAGAGATTTTGTTACGCCAGAAGATATCCAAGAATTATTGCCTGCCATTCTTCGCCATCGTGTGGCACTTACGCCCGAAAAAGAAATGGAAGGAGCTAACGTAGAAGATGTTCTTAAAGGAATTGTACAAAAAATAGAAGTACCACGATAATTCAAACTTTTCTAGCTTCCGAATCGATTGTATCACTTTTCATCATACCTTTGCAGTCACAATCACAAAAAAGGGGTGCCTCATAACAACGGGCTGAGATTATACCCATTGAACCTGATACAGGTAATGCTGTCGAAGGGATTTTGATGATAGATCGTGGTACAATCTTTCTATCATTCAATCAATCAATTTTTTACGGGTTATTATTATTGTTAAATCGGACAGGATTTGGCTCCTTTACCTGTCGTTATGTTTTCAAAAATGATGAAAAATTTAACGACTGAGCGCTTTTTCGCAAAAACTCTTCTAAGCGAGTTAGCGCAAAAAGCTTTTATGGTTATGTTATTGTGCAGTCTGACCATATCGGCTTATGCACAATTGAGTATTTCGGGTAAAGTAACTGACAGCGAAACCAAAAAAGGATTGGCTGGCGCAACCCTTACCATCGACAATACGATGCGTGGAACAATTACTGATGCACAAGGCAATTTTGTTATTAAAAATCTCAAAAAAGGTACTTATACGATCAAGGTAAGCTTTGTAGGTTTTGAGAAACAAAGTAATTCTATTGAGCTTCAGCAAAATACTAACATTTCTTTTTCGCTTCAAAAAAGCTCTTTTATGGCCGACGAAGTAGTGGTAAATGCTACTCGTGCTAATGAAAAATCGGCTGTAGCTTACACTAATGTGAGTAAAGAAGACCTTCAAAAGCAAAATCTGGGTCAGGATATCCCACAATTACTCAACTTTACACCTTCGTTGGTAACAACCTCGGATGCTGGAGCTGGGATTGGTTATACGGGTATTCGTATTCGTGGTACAGACGCTACTCGTATTAATGTTACCATCAACGGTATTCCGCTCAACGATGCCGAATCACAAGGAGTTTATTGGGTGAATATGCCTGATTTTGCTAGTTCGACCAACTCTATCCAGATTCAGCGTGGTGTAGGTACTTCTACAAACGGCGCTGGAGCGTTTGGGGCAAGTGTCAATATGTCTACCAACGAATTTAGAAAAGATGCTTACGCAGAATCAAACAATTCATTTGGATCATTTAATACGTTCAAAAATACCGTTTTAGTTGGTTCAGGTCTTTTAAATAATCGTTTTACATTAGACGCTCGTTTGTCGAGACTTAAATCTGATGGTTATATCGATCGTGCTTCTTCCGACCTTCGTTCGTTTTATTTATCAGGTGCCTATTTTACCAAAAAATCTTTTTATCGTTTGAATGTATTTTCTGGTAAAGAAAAAACTTACCAAGCATGGGAAGGTGTTCCTGAGTACTTGTTGAGCACCAACCGTACTTACAATCCTTATACGTATCCAAACCAAACCGATAATTATCAGCAAGACCATTACCAATTATTATCGTCGCATAGCCTTTCATCGAATTGGTCTTTCAACTTCAACTTGCATTATACTTACGGACGTGGCTATTATGAGCAATTTAAGGAGCAAGATAAATTCTCGAAATATGGTTTGCCCAATGTAGTTATTGGCAATACGACTATCACAAAAACCGATTTAGTCCGTCAGAAATGGTTGGATAATGATTTCTATGGAAGTACTTTTTCATTTGACTACAAAGGTAATAATCGCTTGAGTGCCAATATTGGTGGTGCTTGGAACCAATATGATGGTCGTCACTACGGACAAATTATTTGGGCACAATATGCTTCAACCGCTAAGCTAGGCGATAAATACTACAGTGGCACCGCTCTAAAAACAGACTTTAACCTTTACGGAAAAGTTTATTATCAATTAAGCGAGCAGCTAAATGCCTTTGCTGATTTGCAATATCGTACTGTTGGATACAGCATTAAAGGAATTGACGATAACTTGGTAGATATTTCTCAAAGTAAAAACTATAATTTCTTTAACCCTAAAATGGGCTTAACCTATCAGGTTTCGGCAGGAACATCTGCATTTTTGTCATATAGCATTGGCAACAAAGAACCTAATCGCTCAGACTTTGTAGATAACCCAGGAAAAGCACCACAAGCAGAAACCTTGCGTGATTTGGAAGCTGGTTTTAAAACACAAAAAGGAAAAGTAGCTTTTGAAGCAAATGCTTATTGGATGGATTATAAAAACCAATTGGTTTTGACAGGAAAATTGAATGATGTGGGCACTCCAATTCGTATCAATGTACCAAGTAGCTACAGAATGGGACTTGAACTACAAGCAGGTGTCCAATTGACTAAAGCAGTGAAATGGAATGTAAATGCGACCCTCTCAAGCAACAAAATCAATAATTTCACTGAGGTAGTACCAAGTTATGACGAACCTTATATTGATGTGGAAAACAAGTTCGCTAAAACAGACATAGCCTTTTCACCCAATGTAATCGGTGGATCGCAATTGCTCTATACACCAACCAAAGGACTTGAACTAGGACTTTTGTCAAAATATGTTGGAAAGCAATATATGGATAATACAAGCAATGAAAACCGCAAGTTGAATGCTTATTTTACCAACGATTTACGAATTCTTTATACATTCAAGCCATCATTCTGTAGAGAATTAGGATTGAGTTTGTTGGGTAATAATATTTTCAATACGCTCTACGAATCAAATGGCTATACTTATAGCTATATCTACGAAGGCAAAACGGTTACTGAAAACTTCTACTATCCACAAGCAGGATTTAACTTTTTGTTAGGAGTAAATATTAAGTTCTAAGAACTTGTAATTCGTAAAACAAAAGCCCCGAAATATTGATATTTCGGGGCTTTTGCATAAAGTGCGACCGTTTAATAAGATTCGCTACCACTACCTAATGAATATTTGCTATTTTTCGGGAGTATACAAAACGTCTGCATTGTCTTTTCCTTAAAGCAAATTAATACTTCTATAATCTATAAAGTTATTCCTAGTAAGTGGTTCTCTGGCTCGTAAGGTTACTTACGGGCCTTTTTTATTTGTAAGTACCAAGAGGAAAACTTAGTCCTACATTAACACTAAACACACGATTGGATACATCTAAAATTGGACTTTTGGCAATATCTGTAAGCCCTAGTGCATAACGAGCATCCAAATTCAACCACATTTTTTGGCTAAGTGCATAATTTACACCCACACCCAAAACAGCACTTACGTCAGTTGAACTATAGCTACCGGCATAGTCGTATCCACTTTTATTGGCTACACTTGTTAAAAACCCTATTTGAGGACCAGCAAAAACCTTTGGTCTCCATGACCCTGTCGTTTTTTGAGAACCAAAGTAATACGTTGCAAGCAAAGGCACTTGTACATAATCTAATTTGAGATAATCATCGCTTCTCTCATAGTTAGCGCCTTGTTGGCTATACAATACCTGCATTCCAAAGCCCCAGTGAGAAGTAGAGCTATAATTCAAGAAAAGCCCTGTTGAGAGTCCAGTTCTTGATTTTGTGTCAGAAAGCCCTGAGAGACTTGAAGAGTTTACTCCAACTGTAGGACCAAAAGATAAATTTTGTGCTTTTAAAAGTGGCGAACATACACACAATAAAGCAAGGATGGCGAATTTTTTAATGTTAAGCATAAGATTAAGGATTTTAATGAAAAATAAAACAATCACGACAGACCCAGTTGAGTCGCTGTTTGACTATAAAACCCAAAATTATCCCAAATTATTGAGCACCTTTTGCTTGATTGAGTAAGCGGTTTATTACTTGAATGCCGAAATACCCGTTATTTCAGCACCTAAAATCAGGAGATGAATATCGTGTGTACCCTCATAAGTAACCACCGATTCGAGGTTCATGAGGTGTCTCATAATGGGATATTCGCCCGTAATGCCCATACCTCCATGTAGTTGGCGTGCTTCACGAGCTATTTTTAACGCCATGTCAACATTGTTGCGTTTGGCCAATGAAATCTGTGCTGTGGTGGCTTTTCCAGCATTTTTGAGCATCCCCAAACGCCAGCAAACTAATTGAGCTTTGGTAATCTCAGTAAGCATCTCTGCTAATTTTTTTGTACTAATTGAAAAGAAGCAATTGGTTTATCAAACTGAATTCTTTCTAGAGCATACTTTTTTGCCGAATCAAAGCAATCCATCGCAGCCCCCAAAGCACCCCATGCTATGCCATAGCGTGCTGAATCCAAACACCCCAAAGGACCACGCAAGCCATCGGCATTGGGCAATAGATTTTCTTTAGGAACTTTGACATTATCAAATACCAGTTCGCCTGTACAACTCGCTCGCAAAGACCATTTTTGATGTATTTCTGGGGTCGAAAAGCCTTCCATTCCACGTTCTACGATAAGCCCTTTGATACGTCCTTGTTCATTTTTTGCCCAAACAACAGCAATATCTGCCATAGGAGCATTGGATATCCACATTTTTGAACCATTGAGTAGATAATACTCTCCTTTATCTTCAATTCGGGTTTTCATGCCCGCAGGATTTGAACCAAAATCTGGTTCGGTCAAACCAAAACAGCCTAGGTATTCCCCTGTGGCTAATTTGGGCAAATACTTTTGTTTTTGTACCTCTGAGCCATATTCATAGATAGGATACATCACCAAAGAGCCTTGTACAGAAGCCATCGAGCGTAGACCCGAATCGCCTCTTTCAACTTCTTGCATCATCAGACCATAAGCGATATAATCCAATCCTCCAGCCCCATATTTTTCAGGAATTGTTGGGCCCAAAAGCCCCATTTCTCCAAATTTTTTGACTAAATGTGCTGGAAAAACTGCTTTTTGAGCTGCATCTTCAATAATTGGGGATACTTCCTTTTTAATGAAATCCCTCACTGATTGACGTATTAGGAGGTGTTCTTCGGTCAATAAATCATCTATTTGATAAAAATCAGGTGATTCGAAGTTATCCACTTTGTTTGATTGATAAAATTCCATGGTTTTGTTTGTTTTGAAATACCCTGTCAAGGCTAAATAAATATCTTATGACTCAAGTCTATTGCCTTTTGCCAAGCTTGATGATTTATAGGATATGAGTCTTTGAATTTTTCTATAAGATTTATGGTATTAATATTTCCCACAAGCTCGTCATTCGCCATCGGACAACCTCCAAATCCCCCAAGAGCACCATCAAAACGACGACAACCTGCATGATAGGCTGCTTGGATTTTTTCTTCCCAATTAAAAGGACTCGCATGGAAATGTGCTCCAAACTCGATTTGAGGATAAAGTGGAATTAAATGACTAAATAATTGCCCAATTAATGGAGATTCTGCAACGCCAACGGTATCTGACAAAGCAATTATTTCTACGCCCAATAAAGCCATTTTTTCGGCCCATTCTCCGACAATATCAGGACTATACGGGTCGCCGTAGGGATTGCCAAAACCCATTGAGAAATAGACTACCAGCTTTTTGTCATGTTTAAGACATAATCCCTGTATTGCCTTGACCGTTTCGAAAGCTTGGACAATTGAGCTATTGGTATTGCGTTGTTGGAAAGTTTCGGAAATAGAAAATGGGAATCCTAAATAAGTTATATGCTCAAACAAAACAGCTTGTTCGGCTCCTTTTAGGTTGGCAACGATTGCCAATAATTTAGTAGAAATACCTTCCAATTTTAGCTGATGATATACCTCGGCAGTATCTGCCATTTGAGGAATTGCTTTGGGAGAGACAAAACTGCCAAAATCCAATGTGTCAAATCCTACTTGCAGTAGCGTGTTGAGATATTCCACTTTTAATGCAGTAGAAACCGGTGATTTCCAGCCTTGAATGGCATCTCTTGGGCATTCGATAATTTTCATAGTTTTTTGTTTATTGATGATTGTTTCAGGACTCAATATGAATGATTCTTATGAAAAAACAAAAAATCCCAATCAGAAGATTTCTGACTGGGATTCATGCAATTACAATGGTTAGGTAATTAGAAAATATCTTTTTTTTGAGAGTGAAAGTATTTGATATTAAAACGCCTAACACAAAGCTCTTAGTATAATATCGGATTGAGGATTTTTGATTTTAATCATGATAAACTTTTACAGTAAGCAAAATACGTACTGAATCTTTTGCTTACGGCATAGCCTAAACCTACTTCACCGCCCACTCTATAACCCCAGCAGCATTATCAACAGGTAGTTGCACTTCCATTTTGATTGCTTTGGTTGTTACAGGCTCAAATTGTACAGTATTGAGTTGATCTTTGGCTATTGGGCTTTGATTAATGACTTTTACTGGAATCCATTCTCCATCTTTTTGATAGTAAATTTTGTAAGAAGCAGGAATACGACATCCTCCCCAAGGACTATCATCTAACCAATAAATGCTTGACGAGGATACTGTGTAAGTTTGGTCAAAATCGTATTGAAGATATTCGGTAGTATTCTTTTTAGGCCACCAATGCAAGAAATTGGCACTTTTATCATTGGAGTTTTCTACTTCATATTGGTCATTTAGTGCCTTGAGCATTAATAGATTACTGACAGAACCTGATACCTTACTTTTGCTGGCAATAGTGGGCGCAGGCGTTGGACGAGCCGCCGTTTCTTCATACGGAATCCAAACTGTCATTTCTGTAGCTCCACGATTGGCCCATGAATAGTATGGAATAGCCTTGATATCTGTCGTTTTCTTTACCAATTCTTCAGAACCTACTTGTCTCTGTGTGGTAAATCCTTTCATGTTCAAAGTCATTACTCCGTTCAACAAATCTTGTTGGTAAGAAGCTGTAATAGGAGCGGTTTTATCCACAACCAAACTCATGACTGATGCTGAGGTATTATCATTTCCTTCCAAACAATATACCATCGGGCCTCTTTGCAAAGCAAATTTTGATTTGTCAGCTTTTACATTGCTGTTAGCCAAAATTTTTCTTACATCCATCGGAAGTGTGAAACTTACTTGATCGCCTTTTTTCCAAACTCTATCTATTACGGCATAGCCTTTTTCCATTTTATAAGAAAAGAATTTACCATTTACCAAAAGCTGGATTGGACTTTCTGGCGTTTCATCTTTGTATAAATCCCCCGAAGAAGGCTTGCTCAATGCCCAACCCGGAATACGAATGCGTAAGGCAAATTGTGCTGTTTTTACAGGAGCAATCGTAATGTCATTTTTCCCTTCCCAAGGATAGGCCGTTTGTTGGGTAATTGTTACAGCCGTATTGGGTAATTGAATAGTGGCAGTACCACCTACAAAAAGGTTTACGTAAAGATTTTTTTGGTTTTGAGCATAGGTATATCCCGGCACCGAGGGCAGGAATCTAGTCATATTTGAAACACAACAAGCACAATCCCACCAAGCACGGCGCTGATGTTGCCCCATAGAAGCTAGTGGATTAGGATAGAAAAATTTGTCGCCACTCAATGAAATACCCGAAAGTAAACCATTGTAAAGTGTTCGTTCAAGGACATCGACATACTGAGCATCGCCATGTAATAAAAACATACGTTGGTTCCAGTATACATTGGCAATAGCAGCACAGGTTTCTGCGTAAGCACTCATGTTTGGCAAATCATAGTCGTCGCCAAAAGCCTCGCCATTGCCTGTCGCCCCGATTCCTCCTGTGATGTAAAGTTTTTTATCTACTACATCATGCCAAATATCATCAATAGCAGACAAATAGGCCTTATCGCCAGTAAGTGCGGCCACGTCGGCCATCCCTGTGTACATATATGTGGCACGTACCGCATGACCTACAGCAGTGTGTTGTTCTACGACTTTTTTGTGCGATTGGCTATATTCTTGGTTAAGATGCCCTTCTTTTCCTCTTAAGTCTAAAAAGAACTTAGCTAAATCAAGATAGGCTTTTTTGCCAGTGACTCTATACAATTTTGTCAACCCTGTTTCTACGATTTGGTGTCCAGGAAAGCGTTCTTCTTTGCCCCAACCAAAGGTTTTTACTAATAAATCTGCATTTTTGATGGCAATATTCAAGAGGTTCTTTTTACCTGTAGCCTGATAATGTGCAACCGCCGACTCGAACAAGTGACCAGAATTGTATAGTTCGTGGCTCAAATCTTCTTCTTTTTCCCAACGTTTAGTGCCAAGCCATTCATGAGGCTTTTGGATTGGCATGGTTCTAAAAGTGTATAAATATCCATCAGCCTCCTGAGCCGAGCCAATAATCGTAATTAATGAATCAAGATAGGTTTCTAGCTGAGGGTTTTTCTGAGTTTGCAGGCTGTAAGAAGCGCCTTCAATGACCTTATAAAGATCTGTGTCATCAAAGGTAAAAGAAGTGCTCTTATCGGCTGGAATTTGCTTGGCAGCTTTACGGAAATTGTCAATACGCCCCGTGATTTTACATTGATTAAGCGTGTAAGGAATAGTCACATTGGCATTAACCTGCATTTTAGGGGTCCAAAAATTATCCTTAAAATGAACTTGTGTAAATGCCACAGGCTGAATAGGATAATCGCCTTTTTGGGCAAAAGCTCCTAAACAAAAAAAGCAGAAAAGTATTGTTTTTTGTATCATAGCTATTTATTGAATTAGTGAGTTGGTGAATTGTGAATTAGTGAATGAAATGAGTCAAACAACTAAATTCTTTTAAATTTCAATGAGGAAGTTTGTAGTTATTTTCTTTACCCTGCTATTTGAGTAGCAGGCGAGTAGTGGCGAGTGGAAATTTTGTTTTTCGATAAATGCCAAATATTTTTTTAACATACTCTCATTCACTCATTCATAATTCACACCGCACTATTTTTTTTTAAGTAAATAAAAAACAGGAATCCCTAATAATACTAAGCCTAAGCCTGGCCAAGTATAATTGGGTTTGTAAATCAGTAATAAAACGCAAATACAAGTTGCAGTAAAAATATACAGTAATGGTACAAAAGGGTATCCAAATGCTTTGTAAGGTCTCTCAAGTTCTGGTTTTTTGATTCGTAAACGAATAATTCCTAGAATGGTAAGTGCATAAAAAATGAGTACCGCAAAAATCACATAGTCGAGAAGTTCGCCGTATTTGCCACTCAAACATAAAACCGAAGCCCAAACACATTGAATCCATAGCGCTTTTTCGGGCACACCATTTTTATTAAGCTCACCTACTTTCTTGAAAAATAAACCATCGTTTGCCATTGTGTAATACACTCGTGCTCCAGCCAAGATAAGTCCGTTATCACAACCAAAAGTTGAAATCATCAAGAAAATGGCTACAATCATAGTGCCCTCTTCTCCAAAAATATGTTGGGATGCCACTACTCCCACCCTATCGTTTTCGGCAAAAGCAATTGCGGGTAGGTCTAACACCGAAACATACATGATGTTGGCGAGCAAATAAATGCTTGTTACAATGAGTGTTCCGAGGAAAAGACTCAGCCCAATATTGCGTTGAGGGTTTTGGATTTCGCCTGCGATAAATGTCACATTATTCCACGAGTCACTACTAAATAAGCTACCCACCATACTAGCGGCGATTGCTCCGAAAGCGGCCCAGCCTGTGTATGGTAAAAATCCTGAAGAGGTAAGTTGTTGAATAGAAAAGCCCGTTTCCCAGTTATGATGCCAAGTTTCGGTATTGGCGGTAAGAATAAATCCAAAAACGACTAAACCAAATAAGGCAAGCAATTTGGTAACTGTAAAAATTGATTGGACGTATTTGCCATACTGAACGCCACGAGTATTGATAAATGAAAGAAAAATGATGAGAGCTATAGAGGTAAGCTGTGCTGCTGAAATATTGAGTCCTAAGACTGAGAATAGAATATTTTTTTCGCTTAAAACAGGAAAAAGGTAAGCCGAAAATTTACTAAAGGCAACCCCAACGGCCGCGATAGAGCCCGTTTGAATTACGGTAAAAAAGCTCCAACCATATAAGAAACCAATTAAAGGATTGAAGGCCTCTTTGAGGTAAATATATTGCCCTCCTGCTTTGGGAAACATACCACTTAGTTCGCCGTAACTAACGGCCGCCGCTACTGTAAGTAATCCAGTAAGAATCCAAACTAATAGCAACCCTCCAGTAGAGCCCACATTTCGGACAATATCCGAACTTACAATAAAAATCCCCGACCCAATCATAGAGCCAGCCACAATCATCGTGGCATCGAAAAGGCGAAAGGAGCGTTTGAATGATGGTTGTTCTTGAGACATAATTGAGTGATTTAGTGATTGATGAATGAGTGATTGAATAAGTGCAAATCTTCATACTCACTCAACCGCTCCACCACTCAATCACTCAATAAAGTTAGGTATTAATGCAAAATAAAATCATATTGCTTTAGGCTGTAAGCCTTAGGCACTAGGTAAAATATTCTTGGAGAAGCACAGATATATCTTGTTCACTTATGAGGATAATTCTACAAATTAAAATTTTGAGTGATTGTGGGTACAAGATACTGATAATTAAAATCTTATATTTTAAATTCACAACTCACAATTCACAACTCAGCATTAATGCTAAAGTACTTGAAACCCATAAGCATAAGGGTCATCTTCAGGGTCGATGCTAATAGTGTTATATCCATAGATTCTTGCCCAACCTTCAATGCTTGGTTTCATGGCAGGTTTTCCACCTACGATAGTTTCCTCTTCTATTCTTCCAATGAATTTTGAACCGATGATACTTTCATGAATAAACTCGTCACCTTTTTTTAATTTGCCTTTGGCATACCACTGTGCCATACGTGCCGAAGTACCCGTACCACATGGTGAACGGTCAATGGCTTTATCTCCATAAAATACTGCATTACGAGCTGTAGACGTTGGGTCTAATACGTCGCCAGTCCATAAGATATGCGAGCATCCTTTGATGGTATCATTTTCGGGATGAACAAAAGAATATTGCTCATTGATACGATTACGTAAGGTTCTACTCCAACTAATCAGTTGGTCAGCACTGTAATGTTGTAAACCTTTGAAGTTTTCTTGAACATCAACAATGGCATAAAAGTTACCACCATACGAAACATCTACCTTGATAGGTCCTAAATCTGGACATTCAACACTTAAATCGGTGGCTGCTAAGAACGAAGATACATTGGTAAGTTTTACACTTTTTACCTTTTTACCTTCTTGTTTATAGTCAATTAACACCAAACCAGCAGGGGCCTCCATACGGATTTTTCCTTCTACTTTTGGTGTGATTAGACCTTCTTCTACAGCAATAGTGATTGTTCCGATGGTACCATGTCCACACATAGGCAAACAGCCACTGGTTTCGATAAACAATACCGCTACGTCATTTTCTGGGTCATGAGGAGGGTACAAAACACTTCCGCTCATCATATCATGACCACGAGGCTCGAACATTAGTCCTTTTCGAATCCAATCGTAATTTTGAAGGAAATACTGGCGTTTTTCGCTCATATTACTTCCTTCAAGCACAGGCCCACCTCCTGCCACTAGTCTTACGGGATTACCACAAGTATGGGCGTCTACACAAAAAAATGTTTTTTTCATAGTTTTATCAGGGGTAAGTATGAGTGATGAATTTTGAGTGATGAGTTTGGAGTGTAATTTTTGATTACCGATATTTTGCTGAATGCCCGAAGCTGAAAGCTAAAGGTAATTTTACACGATCTACAAATATTAAAAATTACAGCAAAGGCACCGAAAGGGCTACATTGAACTGTGAGTAGTTGACTGTAATAGGTTTTCCACATACATACACCTAATAGTCAAAAGCTCATAGTCGTTAATTTCGTGTGCCTAAGCAGTAATAATTCATCACGTAATCATTCATTAACTTACTAACTAAATTGTTTCGTTGGTAAATGTATCATTGACCAAACGCCAAATTTTTAATGGATTACCATCTTTTAATTCTTCTGGTAGCATCCAATCTTTGAATCCTTGTAAACAAATTGGTCTAACCCAACGCTTAATGGCGCTTGTGCCTACCGAGGTATAGCGAGCGTCGAAAGTGGAAGGATACGCACCTCCATGAACCATACTAGCAGCTACCTCCACACCTGTTGGGGCGGCGTTCAGAATCACACGACCAGCCAATGAGCACTGGAGCGATAGAATTTCAGGATAGTTTTCAACGTCCTGTTCTGTCGCCATCAATGTTGTGGTAAGTTGTCCGCCAAGTGCTTTGAGCGCCTGTGACAGTTCTTGTACATCCTGACAAATCACGAGTAAGGCAAAAGGCCCAAACGCCTCCTCATGTAAAAGTGGATTTTCAATAAAATCTTTTGCTGAAACCTTCGCAAGACTAGGAGTAGGTTTTTCCAAATCCTCAACCACAGCTAGAGAAGCTTCAGAAGCTACTCCTGCTTGCGATGTAATAGTGTAGCGTGCTTTATCAAAGGCTTTTGCGATACCTGTATGCAACATAGGATGCAAGGCAACCTGTGTTAGTTCATGTTCCAAAGTCTCTGAAAAAGTACTTAATGCAGGACTATCTATTGCCAAAAGCAAGCCCGGTTTGGTACAAAACTGTCCCATCCCAAGCGAAATAGACCCTGCAAGGGTTTTTGCTAACGTTGTATTTGTTTGGTTTAAGGATTCAGGAAATAAAACCACAGGGTTGATACTACTCATTTCGGCAAAGACAGGGATAGGAACCTCTCTTTGGTCGGCGTAAGCTTTTAGGGCTTTTCCGCCTGCTTGTGAGCCTGTAAAACCAACCGCCGTAGTAAGTGGGTGCATCACCAATGCTTTACCTGTTTCGTTACTAGCATCGTTGAGATGTTGTATCGTAAAAGGATGCATTTGGCAACGTACAATGGCTTTTTCCATCGCCGAGAACATCAGTGCTGAAGTTTCAGGATGGGCAGGATGTGCTTTGATTACTACTGAAACACCAGCAGCCAATGCACTTGCGGTATCACCGCCTGCGGTAGAAAAAGCAAAAGGAAAATTGCTAGCACCAAAAATAGCCACAGGGCCAATTGGAACAAGCATTTTACGAGTATCTGGCTTAGGAGGTACTCGGTTAGGTTTGGCTGTATCAATACAAGCCTCTACCCAAGAACCTTCAGCAATCAGACGAGCAAACATGCGTAATTGACCTGTTGTGCGTCCAATTTCTCCTTGAAGTCGAGGCAAGGGAAGATTGGTTTCTTGATGAGCAATGGCCACCAAGGAATCTTTCAAACCTTCGATTTCTTCTGCAATAGTTTCTAGAAATATAGCACGGTTTTTACCCGATACTTGGCGATAATGCTCAAATGCCTCTTGTGCTTGTTGCATTACCGTTGATATGATTTGAGACATTTTTGAGAAATTTGAAAATGAGTGAATTTGAAGATTTGAAAATAATTAAATTACACATTTTCAAATCTCCAAATTTTCAAATTATAACACAATCGCCTTATAATCTGGCAACGTTGGTCTGATTGCAATAGCGCCATCGATAAGTGCCAAAATGCGCTCTCTTTCAGCACCGCTAAGTACCAAACGTGGTGGGCGCACTGCTTCACTACCCAAATCAACTCTTGATTCAGCTAACTTGATGTATTGTACTAATTTTGGATGAATATCTAGTTCCAACAATGGCATAAACCAACGATAGATACTGCGAGCTTCTTCGTAGCGACCAGCTTTTACTAATTTATAAATAGCCACTGTTTCTTCAGGGAAGGCACATACCAAACCAGCAACCCATCCGTCAGCACCCATTACTAATTGCTCCATAGCAATGGTATCTACACCGCACATGATTTTGAAACGGTCGCCAAAACGGTTACGCATTCTGGTTACGTTGGTCAAATCACGTGTAGATTCTTTTACTGCCTGAATGTTTTCGCACTCAGCCAAGGAAGCAAACATATCCAATGTTACCTCAATTTTATAATCTACAGGGTTGTTGTAAATCATAATCGGAAGTGTAGTAGAATTAGCTACCGCTTTGAAATATTCTACTGTTTCGTAGTCATCAGCTTTGTAGCGCATTGGAGGAAGCATCATCAAACCAGCAGCACCCCATTCTTCGGCTAGTTTAGCCAACTGGATTGCATCTCTGGTAGCTCCTTCTGCAATATTTAAAACTACTGGAACTCGCCCAGCTACCTTTTCAACGGTAAACTTTACCAATGCTCCTTTTTCTTCAAGACTTAGTACACTTGCTTCGCCCAAGGTTCCGCCAAGAATGATACCGTCGACACCTGCTTTGAGTTGGAATTGCAAGTTTTTGTCAAATAATTCAAAATCAAGTTGGTCATCTGCACCAAACTTTGTCGTCACAGCGGGAAATACGCCTTGCCAATTGATTGCCATAGTTCTGTTGTTGTTTTTTATCAAAATTACCCAAAACCTAAGCGGGTCAAAGGTTGATTTTTAATCAATTGTAGTCAGATATTAACCTATTTGTAGGGCGAATAACTATAAAATTGTTTATATTTAGCTAATTAGTAGAAAAGAGTATTATGGTAGCATAAAGACAAACTAATTTTAGCTTTTGGGAAATGAATATTGGTAGTGGAGGTTAAACTTAATTTGTTGAAGACTACAGATAGAGTACCTACAGATTCATGTTGAATCCTTTTAACAAGTATGTATACAAGCAATGAAAGTCTTACAATTTACCATTCCCGTACCGCACGATCATACGATTATTGTTCAGCAGGACATTATGCCGTATTTCTATCCACATTTGCACAGACACGAGGAGATTCAGATTACATGGGTACAGCAAGGCGAAGGAACGTTGATTGCGGATAATAATATGCACACTTTCAAATCGAATGAGATTTTTTGGTTGGGTGCCAACCAGCCACACATGTTTAAGAGTGATCCGAGCTATTTTTTACCAAAAAGCGAATTAGAAATTCAAGCCTTGGTACTATTTTTCAATCCTCACGGACCATTATCAGCTTTGTTTAATTTACCCGAAATGCTCAATGTAAAACGCTTTTTACAACAAAATCCCAATGGATTTAAGATACCAGCAGAAAAAGCGGAGGAGATTTCGACCAAGATGATGCTCATTCATGAACATATCGGTATCGAGCAAATGATTCATTTTATGGATTTGTTGCGATTAATCTCTAGCATAGAATCGCTAGGGGCACTTTCGGAAGGATCACGACCAAAGCTTTACAGTGAAAATGAAGGTTTGAGAATGAGTAATATCTATAATTTTATCATTCAAGAGTTTGAAAAGCCTATTACCCTCGAAGACGCAGCCAATAAAGCCCACATGACTCCGCATGCTTTTTGTAGGTATTTCAAAAAGCACACAGGTCATACATTTTTATCTTTCTTGAATGAAGTACGTATTAATGAAGCTTGTAAAAAACTCACCAACGAATCTCCCATTGGTATTGCACAAGTAGCCTACAGTTGTGGTTTTAATAGTATTACCAACTTCAACCGTATCTTCAAACGTATCAAAGGCAAATCACCAAGCGAATATTTGGAGGAGTTTTTTAAGTGAGAAAACTAACCGATACTCAAGGCTTGATGTTCAAGTTTGACATTGAATTTTATTTCAGCCTTTAATGCTCGAAATACTTTTACAACGGTGTCGATGGTAGCACTATTGGCACTATTTTCTAATTTTGATATTTGAGCTTTTTGTACTCCAATTAACTTACCAAGTTCTTCTTGTGTGAGGTTTCGTTCTTGTCGGGCTATTTTAATCATTCTCCCTAATAGTTCCATACTAAGCTCATATTCGTATTCTTCCCGCTCTGAAGTGCCAATTTGTCCGATATATTTATCTTTCATTTCAGCTAAAGTGAATGTTTTCATTTCTTGGGTTTTCATAGACACTACTGAATATTTTTAAGGTTATAATACTTTTCTCTTAGTCTAATTGCTCTATTGATTTCGTTAGCAGGAATTTTATCTACTTTTTTGATAAAATCATGTGTGGCAATAACCAAGGTTTCTTGTTGATTTGTTTTATCCCAAAATGCGAGAAGCCTTATTTGCAAACCTAAATATTGAGTTCGAAACTCCCAGATATCATGTTGTAGCTTTTTGAACAACTTGGGATCATTGGTTTGTTCTGCTAAATCGATATTATAGATAATTTTTCTAATGATTTTAGCATCTAATGAGGCAATAAAATCATTCGCTTCTTCCATAAATATGGTTTCAAAATATTTCATTTTTGTAAATGGTGTAAAACTTAAAAGTTTCTAAATTTAGAAACTTTTAACAAATCCATATCTTTACTTAAAGAAAAAATGGTAAAAATTTAGAGATTACAAATATCTAAATCAATCAAGCGCCGAAGGTGCGAAAGACTCCAGTATAATTGGTGTTCTTTCGCACCTTCGGCGCTGTAAAATGGCATTTATCTATAGAATAGTTTTGACTATTCATCCTATAAAGGACAACTCATCACTCATCATTCCAAACTCCTCACTCCAAAAACTCTTCCTGCGGTTTTGCCTGTGTGTGCTTTGATGGTTACTCTGATTTTATCTTTATTAGCAGTAAAAGAAGTATTAAGCGGATAAGATATGTCATAAAACTTACCAGTTGCTCCACCTTTCAACTCTTGTGTTGCCAATACTTGACCGTCTACTAAAATATCGAAGAAACGACCTTTGTCGTCGCCAATATAGGTCATCAAAATGGATGCTTGAGTTGAATTAGCTTTGATTTTTAAGTCAAATGAGAACGAACCTCCTTTTCTGACTTCACGACCTGTACGTCCTAGGGCATCGCTCACGTAGGACTCGCCATCGATGGTAAGGTTGTGGTCGCGTTCAGGTTGCATTTCGCCAATTCTGAAATTATCTACTGTTTTATCTTCTATCTCTTTCTGACGTTTTTTCTCTGCTTCATAAGCGGCCTTTTTCTCTTCCCAACCTGCTTTGGTGAAATAATCCCAATACACGCTGTAGTGTTGTTGATAACTTTGGTAAAAAGGAATAAGAGTTACTTCAAAAGGAACGGCTACTTGTTGGGTTTTGAAAGTTAAGGGTGTATTTTCCACACTTTTTACCCACTGATTTACATTTTTATTGTCGGTCAACAAAACAGGAATACCATACACTGGATCTGGGTTTTCTTTGCCCAATTGACCTGCCAAAACCAAAGGCCCGTAAAGTAAAGCAATACGGTCTTTGTTGTCAGGCATACTTTCGCTGTAAACCTGCATAGGCATTTCAAGCGATATTTGGTCTTGATTTTTCCATGTTCTTTCTATCACAATATAGCCACTGGCATCTGGCTCCGAAGCAACAGACTGACCATTGACTTTTACTTGAACACCGTTGGTTGCCCACCAAGGTTTACGAATTTTAAGGGCAAATTTTTGAGCCTTGCGGAGTTCTAAGGTAAGCTGTGAGTTGCCCTGAGTTGGGTATTGTGTTTGCTGTGTCAAAACCAAACCTTTTTCTTTCCAATTCAGACGAGAAGGAATAAATAAGTTCACAAACAGACTGCCATCCGCTCCTTGAAAATAAATACTTTCGTTGTACTTTACATGGTTTTCCATGCCACTTCCAACACAACAAGTAAAGGTATTGAACTGGTCGCTAAAATCTTTTTTAGTCCCCATTCTCAAGGGTACAAAATAGCACATCATACCACTTTCGGGGTTTTGTGATGCCAAAATATGGTTGTAAAGCGCTCTTTCGTAATAGTTTGTCAACTCGCTGTTGGGTTGCCAAGTAAACAAGTGGCGAGTCAACTTTAGCATATTGTAGGTATTGCAGGTTTCGCAAGTATTATCGCTCAAGTGCTCACTCAATTTGTCAGGCTCGCCGCAGTACTCGTAGTTACTATTTCCACCAATCACATAAGTATGATGATGTACCATAATATCCCAGAAAAAGCTTGCGATCGTTTTATCAGATTCCAGACCTGTTAGTTCGTATTGTCGGGCACTACCTATGGCTTTGGGTACATTGGTATTCGAATGTTTGCCAGCCATCGGATTAATACGTTTCGACAAAGGCACCATTACAAAATCGTCATAAAATTTATAAGACAAATCGAGGTATTCTTTTTTACCCGTAATTGCATATAAGTTCGCCAACACCTCTGCCATTCCACCGTATTCGCATTTAAGCATTTTTTGTAATAACTCTGGCGAAAGTGGATTAACGGTTTTTCCTGTCCAATCGGCCATACCTGTCACTACCGCTAAAGCTTGTTGGTTACCACAGTACAAATAAGCATCCAATAAACCCGCCATGACTTTATGAACTGTGTACCAAGGACTCCAACCGCCGTTGAGGTCAAAACCTCCAGACTTGATTTCGCCACGAGATACTTTTGTAAAAATCGAATCTTCTTTTGGAATAGCGCCTACATAGCCCGTTTTGCGAGCTTTTTGGCATTCTGCCAAAGCCGTTACCATCTCGTTGACACGGTCTTTGAAAACTTTTTGCTGTGACGAAGCATACATCATCGCACACGCCGAAAGATAGTGCCCAAGCGTATGTCCCGAAAGACCTTCGCTTTCCCAGCCACCATACACTGCGCCTTTAGTGGGTAAACCTGCATTGAGATAAAAACGATGCAACAAACGCTGTGGCTCGATACTCAACAAATACGCCGCATCTTTGTCCATCGCATTTTTGAATGGCGAACCTTCTAATAAAGTCACTTCGTCTAAATCGAATGGATAAGCCTGTAAGGTAACTTTGGGTTGTACTTTAAAGCGTTTGTCAACTTTGAGAGGGGTATAATTTTGGGCATTTATTTTTCCTAAAAACAATACACAAAAAATAGAGAGAAGGGTAAGTTTTTTCATAGTAAAGAAAACAAAGGCTTTTATCCAAGAACGATATCGTCAGATAAAAGCCCTTTCTTTTTAGTCAAATCGTTGTGGGTTGAATGCTTGAATATCGATGCTTGTAGGTTTTTCGCTGATAATTTCTTCGACCAGCTTTCCTGTACCTGGTCCTAAACTAAGTCCCATCATCGAGTGCCCTGTAGCAATTACAACGTTGTCATACGTGCTAGTACGGCCAATATAAGGCAAACCGTCGGCCGAACAAGGTCGGAAACCATGCCAGATGTCTTTTTCAGCAGGGAATGCAATATCAAAAGTTGGTAAAAAGTTTTTGACTGATAGTAAAATTCCTTTTACACGTTGGAAATTCGGAGGAGTATTAGTCGAAACAACTTCCATGGTGCCTCCCATACGTATTTTGTTACCATCCATTGGCGTTAATGCCACACGACCTTCTGCCAAAATAATAGGATGATTTATTGTATGAGGACTATTTTCCAAAGTCAAGGAATATCCCCTACCTGCCATCAGTGGAAGTGTAATATCGACTAATTCAGCTAGTTCACGACTCCAAGAACCCGCTGCAACCACTACTGCATCGGTAGCATATTGCTGTTTGTTGGAACGGATATGAGTGATTTTACCATTTTTTTTCTCAAAACCTGTAATACTTTCATTCGTTTTGATTTCGATACCTTTTTGCTGTAAATCTGAGATAAGATTCTTCATCAGAAGGTTTGGATATACGTGGGTATCACAATTAAACTGTAGTCCACCAATGGCATTGAGAGGCGTTTGTGGTTCTAAAGCCTGTAATTGTTCTTTATTGAGATATTTTACATCTAACCCTAACTCATGTGCTTTTTCGACGGTATGGTGTGCGTGGGCAGCAACGGCTTCTGTTTGGAAAATCTCTAGCATTCCTTTGCGCTCGTAGCCAAAGTCAAAAGCAGCGTTCGCTTCCCATTCTTCAAAGAGTTTTTGACTCAATAAAGAAATATCTCTCAAAGGCACTGCCGAATCCTCTACATGTTGTGGATTGGCACTTTGCATAAATTTGAACCCCCAATTGATTAACGCTTTATTCAAAGCAGGTTTTACATAAAAAGGACTCAAAGGATTAAACATCCATTTGATGCCTTGCCAAATAATCCCTGGTGCTGCCAAAGGCACAAAATGGCTCGGACACACATAGCCTGCATTGCCATAAGAACAGTTATCCGATAAATCTCCTTTATCAAATACCGTCACTTTATAGCCCGCCTCATGCAAATAATAAGCAGAACTTAATCCTACAATCCCCCCGCCAATAATTGAAATGTGATTCATGGTATGATATTGAGTTATTGGTGATCAGTTATTCGTTAACAGTTAATAAAATGTGCTCATAAGGATACAATCAATGTGAAGTTATGAGTTCACAGTATAACAGTTAGTAGAATAGATTCATAATCAGAAAGATACATTCAATGTGTACCATAGCTATATTATTGATTTATTCTTTTCTGTTACTCAGCAGATTCGACTAAATAACATTCGATAGAATAAACACAGTTAACTATTAACAGATAACAAATAACTTTATTTAAGTGAATAAAATCTCCAGTTGGTTTGATAGTCTTTTGGTAAAAGCTTCCGAGAGAGGATAGCGCGCATCATTTCGATTGGGAGCTTGTTCTCTTGCATAAATTGATCATGAAATTGTTGATAAGTCATTTTTTTCGTACCTACCAATTCGTCTTTCAAGGCTCTTATTTGTAAGCTTCCAATCATATAAGCGATTTGGTACAATGGATCATAACCTCCTACAAACGAACGGCGTACTTCGCCCTCTGCATTAGCATATTCGTGCCCTACACGGTCTACCAAAAAGTCGATACACTCTTGTGGCGACCATTTGCCAATATGATAATTGAGCGAGAAAATAATACGAGCACAGCGGTGCATACGCCAAAATAACATCCCAACGCGGTCTTCTGCTGAACGAGGAAATTTCAAATCATATAACAACATTTCCCAATAAAGCGACCAGCCTTCTACCCAAAATGGCGTTTCGAAATGACGATAAGTTTTATATCTACGGGTCATAAACGACTGCAATCCGTGTCCCGCAATGAGTTCATGATGTACGGTAGCCCTCGAAAAATGAGGATTGTTGCCACGCATACTCATCATTTTTTGGTCATGCGTCATCGTGTTGGTAGGGTATGAAACAATAAACTCTTCGCCGCCCAAAAAGAAAGGATTGACCAACTGACGCTCAGGACTCATCATCGACAAGCGCCAAGTTTCTTCCGCCAATGGCGGAATCGTAATCAAGTTATTATCTTTCAAAAAGGCGATAGATTCCTCATAGAGTTTGACCATCGCCGCAGGCTGTTGCCCTGGCGGAACGGCCGTTTGCTTTACTTTTTCTAAAGCTGCTTTCCAATTATCCCCAAAACCCATCTCACGACTAGCCTTCAGCATTTCGGCATCGCACCACGCAAATTCCTTGTTTGCTATCTCCACCAGCTCTTCTGGCGAGTACGGAATCATTTCTAATTTCAGTTTACGTGTGAGTTCTTCTTTACCGATAGGATTGCCAACAATCCCCGAAGCATCGTTTTTGACCTGAGAACTTACGGTTGTAGCCTTCAAAAAAGCCGTAGAATAGCCCTTCAATACACTATCTAGCTCGGCATAAGGTTTTGCCATCCACCAAGTAAACATCGGGTCGTAGCCATTATAAAAACTGAAAACAGAGTTTAAGGCAGATTTTAACCCCAAGGCAATACGACTACCACGGTTAGATAAATCTTTGGTAAGGGTTTTTGTTTCTTTTAATTTGGCTTGTAGACCCGCAATTTGTTTCACACATTGATTAAGTTCCGACGCCAATTTGGGTGAATCGGGCATAAGTCCTCTGCGACGAGCCTTTTCGGCATCATAAATCACCTGTGCAAACGGAAACCAGTTTGCCAACTGCTGAAAGGCGGTAGCTTCTTCCTGACTTTGATAAAGGACATCTTCCCAATCCCTTTTAATCAACAAGTAATCCACACGCCCGCCAGCATCGAGGGCATTATAATCAATTGGCTGTAGTTGCGAAAGGTAAGACTGAGCTAGGGTTTTGAATCGCTCTCTACGCTCAGGAGAATGGTCAATCGTATAAAAACGCTGTAGGTTACCACGATCGGCATGATACATCTCGATGAGTTGTCTCAAAGCATCGTTGGCTGTTGTTTTTTGTGCCCAGCTTGGTACAATACCCAACAAAACCATCCCAAAAGTAATAAAGCATAAATTGACGAAGTGTTTCATACATAATGATAGTTAAGATGCCCATGACGGTTTCCCAAGATAAATGGGTATACTGTAAAATTACTTGATTCAAGAAGGAAGCGCTATGTACATTTTACCAAAATATAAGCAAATATTAACCAAGGATAGAAGGAATTATTGGAAATGGTGGTAATAAATAGGTATTGGTGGTATTCAGATAATGGGAATTGTGCTGAAAATATTATTCTGATTCATGATAGCAGAATAGCGTAAATCGAAAATAATCAGAGGGTTAATGTTGGGAGTTTTTATAAATTCACTAGTATTGTGAGTGATGTTATCTAATTAGGTAACATTTTTCGATTGGATAAAAATATTATTGAAAGGATATATCAAATAATAGATTTCGACGCCATGAATAAATTACCCCGTATTACTAAGATTGTATCAGTTGAGCCGTATAAAATCACCGTAATTTGGACTACTGCTGAGATACGAGTGATAGATTTTGAGCCTTTTTTTCAACAATGGGATAAAAGCGCTAACACACATCTTTTGGCACTGAAAGATTGGGAGGTATTCCAATATGTGGTAGTGAGTGAGTCAAAAACATTAGAATGGTTGAATCATACCTCTGTAGTAAATTTTAGAAACAAGCGTATTGAAGTTCCCACTAGCCTCGACCCAGACGTTCTTTATGAACAAAGTCATTTCATCAAGAACATAGATACAATACCCGTAGGAGTTATGTTGAAAGAAGCCCGAGAAAAAGCTGGTCTTAGCCAAGCAGAAGTAGCTTTGAGCGCAGGTACAACCAGAAACTATATTTCGAGAATTGAAAACGGTAAAAGCGATATTCAGCTAGAAACCCTTCACAAAATTGTAGCATTGGGCTTGGGGAAGGAATTGAAGGTGGAAGTGGTGGATACTAATCTTTAAAAATATGTTCGCGATGCCAACGAATATTCTCAATATTAGGGTAGTGTTTTGATCCAAATGGCATTATGATCTTTTTTTGACGTAATTGTGCCAGACTGTAAGGATGTTCTGTGTTTTCACTAATTTGTGAAGAAACCAAAATCCTAAAATGGTCATCAATACTTACAAGACCTTTATCAAACGCTGTATGTAAGTTTGGGCAAAGGGCTAATCCATTCGTGACTTTATCATCTTTTGAAACACTAAACGGGATAATATGGGCAGCTTCAATTAAATCTCCACCAAAATCAGTGATAAGTTTCATTCCTGACATACAGCAAGTGGAAGAGTAAACTTTTCTTATTAAGCGTGGAAATAATCCACTTCTGACAAAAACTTCCTCTTCATCGATTGAGCTGAAGCCAATATTATAAATTGGGGCTTCCTTTTCGTTCAACAAAAAGCCTTCTAAATCGTTGATATATCCTTTCCCAAATTGTTTGGCGATGACGAATTGCTCCTTCGTTTTTGTAAAATAGGTGTCAAGAATGGTATGTTGTGCTAAAAGTCTAAATTCTGAATTTTGTAATAAAAGATAAAAGTCCTCCTGAAATGAAGCGTATTTAACCACGTCTTTTAAAATGTTGATGCTCCTGATGTGATTTGTGAGGGTAAAACCAAAATTGAGATGAAGTTTCCAAAAAGGCTCTCCCGCTAACTTTTCGTTTTGAAGATAATAAAAAGGCTGAGTAAAGTCTGGACTATGTGCTGTATCAACCAAAAGAGTCCAGTTTTCTCTAAAATGGGCTACAAAGTCTGGGTCAATGTAAAATTCATTCTTTAGAAAGTGTCCGTTTTCAATTAACTCGATAATAGTCAGGATCAGAATAAGCTTATGTGGGGCATTTCCATATTTGGAAGTACCCTGTCGAATGGATTTGAGTTTTTGAATAGAACTTCGGACATCAATCATCTGAAATGAGCTTAGATGTGAAATAGATAAGTTTTAGAGATAATATAGCCACAATTTTTGTGGAGAGAAAGAAATCTTTCAAATTTCCCCGTAAAATCACAAAACCCCCTCAGAAATGAATCTGAGAGGGTTTTTGTGGTAAAGGGCGGACTCGAACCGCCGACACACGGATTTTCAGTCCGATGCTCTACCAACTGAGCTACTTCACCGTTCTGATTTCCCGTTACATTTTCGTGTTTTGTTCGTGTGTTTCGGGACTGCAAAATTAGTAGACAGATTTTAAAAACCAAAATGTTTTCGCAAAAAAATGAAAAAAAATTGCGAAATTTCTAAAATTAGGGGCTTTTTGTTTGATTTTCAGAAAGTTACATCAGTAAAAAATTTTACAAAAAAATAGAAAAAAATTAAAATAGTATGCTTGCATACTATTTTAATTTTACCCATCTTTGCAATATGCAGTTTTTTCATGAAAAAATATTAAAAGAATATATTTGGTAGCTTTTTAAGACAAAATCAGGTAGTTTTTCAAAGACTTTGTCCCTACCAAAAGTAATCAGCAATAATCTCAACTTACTATGCAAGTCGTACAACAAATCCTATTTCTGTTAGCATTAGCTGCGGCAGGGTATTTTATCGGACAACGAATCAAAACTATTCGCAACACGATTTTACTGGGTCGTGATGAAGACCGTAGCGACCGTCCCGAAGAACGTCGTGCTATGATGCTACGAATTGCTTTTGGACAACAAAAGATGTTTGACCGCCCCTTGATTGGTTTAATGCACTTTGTTATTTACGCAGGCTTTTTGCTAATCAATGTCGAGGTGCTCGAAATCGTCTTAGATGGGCTTTTGGGGACTCACCGACTTTTTGCGCCAATTTTGGGTGATGTCTATCCCCTATTGATTAATTTCTTCGAAACAATGGCTTTTGGGGTATTGGTCGTGTGTGTGATTTTCTTGATTCGTAGAAATATTACCAAAGTAGAACGCCTTCAAGCTACTCGCCACCGTGAGTTGAGTGGTTTTCCAGAAATCGACGCTAATACGATTTTGTTTTCAGAAATTATCTTGATGTTCTTTCTTTTGAGCATGAACGCTGCCGACAGCGTTTTGCAATCGAGAGGTGTTGAGCATTATCATCCTGTAGGAACGTTTGCATTTAGTGGATTTCTCAAACCAATTTTTGAGGGATGGAATACAACGGCTTTGATTGCCTATGAGCGATTGGCGTGGTGGTTACATATTCTTGGGATTTTGGCTTTTGCCGTATATGTGACTTATTCAAAGCATTTGCATATTTTCTTGGCGTTTCCCAATACCTATTTTTCAAACTTGGAAGCCAAAGGACAAATGGCTAATATGCCATCAGTAACGCAGGAAGTAAAAATCATGCTGGGGCTCGAACAACCTGCCCCGGACGCACCTGCTGAAATTGCTCGTTTTGGAGCAAAAGACATCAAAGATTTGACTTGGAAAAACTTGATGGATGCCTATTCTTGCACCGAATGTGGTCGTTGTACATCGCAATGCCCTGCCAATCTAACAGGAAAGGCGCTATCGCCACGAAAAATCATGATGGATACTCGCGACCGTCTGGAGGAGGTTGGACGCAATATGACGCAAAATAAGGGGCAATTCGTGGATGATGGAAAGTCGTTGTACGGCGACTATATCTCAGCCGAGGAGTTACGTGCTTGTACAACGTGTAATGCCTGTGTACAAGAATGTCCTATCAATATTTCGCCATTAGATATTATTCTCCAATTGCGTCGATACCAAATCATGGAAGAATCAGATGCCCCAGGCTCATGGAATGCGATGTTTTCAAACTTAGAAAACAATCAGGCTCCTTGGAAATTCTCGCCAGCAGATCGATTCAATTGGGCGCAGAAGGAGGGATAGAGTAGCAAAGGCACAAAGGCACAAAGTGTTTGTTTCATTCGAAAAAATTTGAGCCATAAAATTAACTTTCACTTTGTGCCTATGTGCCTCTGCCACTTTGTGCCTCAAAAAAACTTTTAACTCAAAAAACAAAACACAATATGCGTCGCTTCATCAGCATACTTTTCGGGGTCATCGGGTTTGGTGGTATTCTCTACTTATTGGGACCCAAACCTGATGCTCCAACTTTGAAAGATTACAGCTTTAGTCTTCCCGATTCTTTAAATACGCTCGAAGCTCAGATAAATGCCGAAGAAAAAGCTGTGAAGGGTATTAGAGAAGATAATCAGGCGAGAATTATTTGGGCAGATTCTTTACAAAAAAAGCCAACCGATGTTGCGCTTTTGTACGTTCATGGTTTTTCGGCAAGTCAAGAAGAAGGTGACCCTGTTCATACCAATTTGGCAAAAAAGTACCATGCCAATTTGTACCTCGCACGTTTGGCTGGGCATGGAATTAATTTGGGTGATAGCACCATGAAAAACCTTACCACAGACCAAGTATTAGAGTCGGTAGAAAAGGCTTTGGCGATTACCAAAAAACTAGGTAAAGAAGTCATCGTAGTAGGAACTTCATTTGGCGGAGCGCTAACCTTATATCTTGCTTCGAGACATCCTGAAATCAAAGCGATTGTGTTGTATTCGCCTTGTATTGAGATATTTGATAAAAATGCAGCAGCGCTTGATAATCCTTGGGGTAAAAAATTAGCTACCGCTATTATGGGCTCAGAAATACGAGATTTTAAACCCTACAATCCACTTCATGCCAAATATTGGTCTACACATTATCACGTGGATGGCCTAATTGCTTTACAAAATTTCTTGACTCATGTGATGACTCCAGAAACATTTGCAAAAGTAAAATGCCCAACTTATTTGGCCTATTATTATAAAAATGAGCAAGAACAGGATAAAGTAGTATCAGTGCCTGCTATGCTCAAAATGTATGATGAATTGGGCGTTGGTGCTTCGAAAAAGGAGAAACAAGCATTCCCTAATGCGGGCAATCACGTAATAGCCTCGTACGTACTTTCGAAAGATTATGAAGGAGTACAAAAAGGCACAGAAAAGTTTTTAGACGAAAAGGTTTTCCGACCATAAAATATTCAACAGATGTCACAAGCGCTAGAATTCAAAGTGCCAACCATGGCCGATATGGCTATGCAAGGCGAAACCCCAGAAATCTTATTTTGGGTAGGTTGTGCAGGGTCATTTGATGACCGATATAAAAAAGTTACGATTGCTTTTGCCAAAATTCTCAATCGTGTAGGAATCAAATTTGCGGTTTTAGGTACCGAAGAATCATGTACTGGCGACCCAGCACGTCGTGCAGGTAATGAGTTTTTATTCCAAATGCAAGCGACCATGAACATCCAAGTATTAGATGGATATGGTATCAAGAAAATCGTTACGGCGTGTCCGCATTGCTTCAATACCCTCAAAAATGAATATCCTGCCCTTGGAGGCAACTATGAGGTATTGCACCATTCGGAGTATTTGCAACAGTTGATTAACGACGGTAAAGTCAAAATGGCCGAAGGTGGTAGTTTCAAGGGTAAAAAGATTACCTATCATGATTCTTGCTATTTGGGTCGTGCCAATGAAGTTTATGAGGCGCCAAGAGCTGTATTAGAAGCCCTTGATGCCGAATTGGTAGAAATGAAGCGTTGTCGTACCAAAGGTCTGTGCTGTGGCGCTGGTGGTGCACAAATGTTTAAAGAACCCGAAAAAGGGAATAAGGATATTAACGTAGAACGTATTGAAGACGCTTTAGAAACAGGTGCACAAACCATTGCGGTAGCTTGTCCATTTTGTATGGTCATGATGTCGGATGGCGTAAAAAATAAAGAAAAAGAAGACTCCGTAAAAGTTTATGACTTAGCGGAACTCATCGACGCAAGTATGTAGTTGTTGGTGTAGGCTTTGACAAAGAGATTCTCTATTTTATCTTTGTCAAAGCTTACTAAAAGCCAATACAATTATGTACGTAGCATTCGAAAATATATCTCCTTCGGCACGTGTTTGGGTTTATCAAACAGAACGCCTTCTTTCATCTGACGAAACAGCTTTTGTTGGTCAATATCTTCAACAACAAATTGAACAATGGGCAGCACACGGTGCACCACTGTTGGGAGCTTTTCAGATTATTCAAAATCGATTTATTATTGTAGCCGCCGACGAACAGCAAAATGCTGCTTCGGGATGCTCTATTGATGCCTCTGGGCGTTGGTTTAAGGAGCTTGGGCAACATTTGAACATTAGTTTTTTCGACCGCTCAATTGCCTATTTTAAAGGTGATACCATCGAGACTGTCGAGATGTTGAAAATCAGAGGACTGGTAACTTCTGGCGAGATTACACCCGAAACACCTATTGTTAATACACTGGTAGCAACCGTTGCCGAATTCCAAGAAAAATGGACGCTTCCCGCAGGCGAGTCATGGATGGCGCGATATTTTAAGCAATTAGTTTAGATTTAGGGTATAGGGTTTAGGCAAGGAGGCAATAGTATATTGGCTTTTCAATCATACATTTTACAGAAAGCCGAAAGTCCATCAACAAACAATTAAAATCAAATATGGCTGAGAATTTATTTATTCCAGAAACAAAAGATAGAAAAGAAATATACGAGGCTGTTATCCCACAGATAGAAGCTTTGATTAGTACCGAAAGTGATTTAATCGCCAATTTGGCAAACATTTCGGCAGTACTCAAAGAAGCATTTGGTTTTTTCTGGGTAGGTTTTTATTTGACCAAAGGAAATCAACTTGTTTTAGGACCATTCCAAGGGCCATTGGCGTGTACACGTATCAACTTTAACAAAGGGGTTTGTGGGCATTGCTATACCACAAAACAGACGGTAATTGTACCCGATGTAGAAGCATTCCCAGGGCATATTGCTTGCTCTTCGGCCTCAAAATCGGAGATTGTATTGCCAGTTTTTGACAAAGAAGGAAATGTGGCGATGGTATTAGACGTAGATTCTGACTTGCTCAATGACTTTTCGGAAGTAGATGCCGAAGGTTTAGGGAAAATCATGAAAGCCTTGGAAAAAACGCTTTAAATTTCTGTAATGCTGAATCGTCTCTAATTTAGTGAATGACTGATTATTTTGTGTCAATAGAGACGCAATGATTGGGTCTAAATCCGAGTTATATTATCAAAAAAAGCGGTCGAAAAATAATTTTTCGACCGCTTTTTTTGATAAAGTTGGAGAATAATTCTAAAACAATTACTCATCCACTCAATCACAACTCATTCAATAAAGAATGCCTGTTGATTTATTTAATCAAATCAGCTAAAGTAGTGTCTTCCAATACCGTAAGGTTCGCATCACGCCATTTTTCCATTACGCTACGAAGTGAACAAGCTTCTTCACTCACACAGTCGTCACATTTGCCATAAAAATGCAAAGAAACACAAAGTGTTGGAGAAATTGGACCATCTATAATGCGAATAATTTTAGCAAAAGTTACTTGATCGGGAGACATTCTAAGATAGTATCCGCCCCCTTTTCCTTTTTGACTTTGCAAAATGCCGTGATTTCTGAGTTCCAATAAAATAGCCTCTAAGAATTTCTTTGGAATGTGCTCTGATTCGGCAATATTGGCAATCAACAAAGGACCTTTCTCATATTCACGAGCTAGTACTTTTAAAGCTTTTAAAGCGTATTTGGCTTTCTTGGAAATCATATTCTGTTTAGTTTCTTGATGCTTGAATCTTTTACTAAAGGATTCTTGGGCTCGAATCAATGGAAGCCTTTCTCCTCCATAACAAATCCAGTATCCAGAGTAGTTCTATTTGCTTTATAGACAAAGCTACATAAAATTTATGGGATTTGATAATTTTTCTAAAATTTGAATATGCTCAAAAAATGACTATATTTCAGTGAAAATGTTAATTTTTTCACAAAATAATTATAATTAAAAGGTGGATATAAAATGATTTTTATCATAAAACAGTTTCATCTGTCATCGACTAGCAAAGAACAGGACAACAATGAATATATGCTCATAGCCTGTTGTCTCCATATATCATTTCAATTGTGATAAAAACTCTCTTTTCATGAATAACTCCACAGATGTCATAATTGTTGGAGCTGGTTTTGCGGGACTCACCGCCGCAAAGGCTTTGCTTCAAGCTGGAAAAACCGTGCGTGTGCTCGAAGCTCGCCCCCGTGTAGGTGGACGGGTACATACTGAGCACTTCGAAGGCTTTTATCTCGATATGGGAGGTACATGGGTTGGTCCTTCGCAAGATAGAGTTTATGCCATGTTGAAAGAATATCAACTAGCGACATTTCCCACTTACGATGAAGGAAAAAGTACCCTGATGATGAATGGAAAGCGTAAAAATTATAAGGGACTGATTCCTCCATTGCCTATTCCTGCGTTGCTGAGTCTAGATTTTGCTATCAAGACAATCAATAAGTTATCTAAAACTGTTGACCTTTCCAGTCCTTGGAATACGCCAAATGCATACCATTGGGATAGCATGACTTTACAATCATGGATGAATCGGCAAATGCGTTTTAAAACTGCTCGAAAGCTTTTTGGAATAGTATCTGAGGCGATTTGGGCCGCGCATCCCAATGAAATATCTATGCTTCATGCCTTGTTTTACACCAAATCGGGACGAGATTTTGATACCTTGATGAATGTAAAAAATGGAGCTCAAGAAGAACGGATTTTAGGTGGAGCACAAACTTTAGCCCTCAAAATAGCAGATGACTTACCCGAAAACACCATTCTACTAAATCATCGTGTAGACGCAATCGTGCAAGATGAACACGGTGTAGAAGTCACAGGAAAGGATTTTCATTATCATGCTTCCAAAATTATAGTGGCAATTCCCCCAACCTTGACACATAAAATACGGTTTTCGCCAGCGCTACCAGCCAACCGACAGCAGTTGGTACAGCGTATGCCAATGGGAAGTGTTTGGAAATGTTATGCGGTATATGAAAAACCATTTTGGCGAGAAAAAGAACTCAACGGTTTGGCTGCAAGTGATGAAGGATATGTGAGTGTCACTTTCGATAATTCTCCAAAAGATGGCTCAAAGGGAATTATGATGGGATTTGTATTGGCAAATCAAGCAAAAGCTTTCTCTCTTTTGTCGGAACAACGGCGTAGGGAAGTAGTGCTAAAACAGTTTACCCAATTTTTTGGTGAGGAAGCTCAAATGCCTTTATTCTATGTAGATAAATCATGGGCAGAGGAAGAATTTTCGGGTGGGTGCTACGCAGGACTGATGCCTACAGGAGCTTGGACAAGCTTGGGAAAACATCTTCGTGAACCTGTAGGAAATATCCATTGGGCAGGTACCGAAACCGCCGAAATTTGGAATGGATATATCGATGGTGCCATTCGTTCGGGAGAAAGAGTGGCTAGTGAAATAGTGGAAAAAATATGAAAATAGCCTCGTAGTTGATTTCTCGGCTATTTGTTAAACTTTTGTTAATACATACTTGAGCTATCCAATGCCCGTTGTAAAGACATAAATTGATGTTTCAAAAACAAATCTTTGTACTATTATGAAAAAATTAATGATGGCCTTGGCAATGTTTGGTGGAGTTTTATTTTCTACGCAAGCACAAAATAATGATAAAGCCCCTGTGAAAAAAATTGAAGTGACTGGTACTGCCGAAGAAGAAGTATTACCAGATAAAATCTTTGTTTCAGTTACTTTGAGAGAATATTTCAAAGATAAAGACAACAAGAACCGAGTAGATATTTTGGTATTGGAACAGCAATTACAAAAGGCTGTGGCTGATGCAGGTTTACCTAAAGAGTCCCTAACGGTTGGAGGTATCAACGGTTATCGTGAATGGTGGGGAAAGAAAAAACCAACCAATTTCTTAGAAAGTAAAACCTATACTTTGGCGTTAGCAAATCTTTCAAAAATTGATGCTATTCTGAACCGTGTTGATGAAAAAGGTATTTTCTCAACTAATATCGAGCGCTTTGAATACTCAAAAATTGAGGAGCTAAAAAAACAAGTAAAAATCAAGGCTCTCCAAAATGCTAAAGAAAAAGCAAGTTACTTATTAGCAGGAATCGGCGAGCAGTTGGGTGAAGCTTTGGAGATTTATGAAATAGATAATGGCTATTATCCTCAACCTATGTATGCTGCCATGAAACGTGAAATGGCAATGTCCGCAGACGCCGCTCCTATGCAAGAGAGTACAGTAGATGTACAAAAAATCAAGGTGAGATTTGATATGAAAGCTGTGTTTAAAATCAAGTAAGGTAATAAGTTAGTGGGTAAAATAGAATTTAATTTTTGTGCTTTAGGCTTTCAGGTATCGGCTTTCGGCGGTGGGCTTTGGGAAAATGAATGTTTGTGGTTATTAAAACATTTTATCACTCTTTGCCTTATGTCTGATGCCTTGTGCCTAAAATAATGCTCTAGGCTATAAGCCGTAAGCATTAGGCAAAAATGTATTCATGATTTCTTAGAAACGCTTTTAAACTTTTAGCTTACAGCATATAGCATACAGCCTATTGCAAGTTAAATTACAATTATTCAGGTGATTATATCAAAAAAGGGTGTCGATTTCGACACCCTTTTTCTTATTCATACAAAGGTTGATCAAATAACTCAACTTCTGGAACTTGACTAATATCTATTAAAGGCACTTTGTGTCTCAAATAAGCAGGAGTCTCAAGGTCTGTCTCGTTAGGAATTTTTTGACAAAAACTATCTATCATACGTCTAATGCGAAGCGTGTCATCTTCATGCTTGTAATAAAACGTTGGTTTATGTTCTGTTCTTTCCTCTTCTTCTTCATATACCTCCTCTTCCTCATAAGTCACCACAGGTGGTTGAGGTTGAGGCTGTGGTTGAGGCACAGGTGCAGCAGGTACAGGCACTCTATGAGGATTGTTGAAATTACCTACGGGTTTTGGTGATAACGGTCTATCCACAAGGTCTTTAATGGTAGTCGGCTTAGGTTTAGGAGCGACGATGTGCTCTTTTTCTTCGACATTTTTACCATTTACAGGTAGTGGAGCATCGTCGCCCAAGTCAAATCCTGCGGCGATAACCGTTACACGCATTTCTTCATCCAAATCATCATCTAGGATAAAACCAAGTTTGAAACCAGCAGGAGCCTCGCCAATTTCTCGCATGATATAGTCTGTGATAATTTGCTGTTCTTTCACGCCCATAACTTTAGCTTTACTAGTAGCCACAGTTACAAGGATACGTTTAGCACCTTTGATGTCTTTGTTGTTAAGCAATGGCGAATCAAGCGCGCTTTTGATTACTTCAGATGCACGATTTTGTCCTTTTGCTGAAGCTGTACTCATTACCGCTTGACCAGCGTTGCTAAGTACTTTTTTAACATCCTTAAAGTCGGCGTTGATTTTACCAGACTTGGTAATTACTTCAGCGACTGATTTGGCAGCATTGGCCAATACGTCATCAGCGTGCTCAAATGCTTCAAGTATATTTAGATCTTCATAAATCTCAAGTAATTTATCGTTAAGCACTACCAAAACAGTATCGCAAGTACGTTGTAGTTCTTCGATACCACGCATAGCGGCATCAATTTTTTCTGTTCCTTCCCAAGAGTAAGGAGCAGTAACAATAGCAACAGTAAGAATATCAAGACTTTTGGCAACCTTAGCAATAACAGGTGCTGCCCCAGTACCTGTACCACCACCCATACCTGCGGTGATAAATACCATTTTGGTGCCACCTTCCAACAACGCTGTAATCTGAGCTGCACTTTCTTCGGCGGCTAATCTACCTTGTTCTGGTTCGGTCCCTGCTCCAAGACCTTCGGTAAGAATGGCTCCTAACTGAAGTTTTGTTGGCACAGAATTATCATTCAAGGCTTGTAAATCGGTATTACAAACCACGAAGTCAACATCCTGAATTTTCATTTCATACATGTGACGAACAGCATTGCTACCGCCACCACCAACGCCTATGACTTTGATAATATTAGAAGGCTTATCATCCTTTAGTTCGATATTATGATCAAAAAATGCCATACGCTTAAACGGGTTAAGGATTAATAATATTCAGTAAGGATAAGTTAGGGATTATACTGATTACAAAGACAGGATAATCAAGTAATAGATGGTCGCTACCTCGGTCAGTATACTTTGGTGTGCCAACCGCAAATTTAAGCTCCCAAAATTACAAATAATTTTAAATTACTCAGGTATTGTAAGTACCTATCAATATGACATATACTATAAAATTACATAAAAGTTGCCAGATTGATACATTATGCTTTTGATAATCAGCATATTTTAGTGAGTGGTCAATTTATCAACTTAAAAATCCTTTTTATTCGTATGATTTGAAACCATAAAAGTTGGAGTTCGGCGAAGGAGGTTTTGCTAACCTAGCCCCAACTTTTATGAAATATTGTTATTCGCTAGCGCCCCATTTCCATTCACGACCAAGTTCTAGTTCTTTGCGAAGATTTTGCTTAATGAAAAAATCTCGTGTTGAGTAATAATCCATCTTTTTAGCAGGAATCTCTTCTGCATTTGCCATCGCATATAGCATCATCGCTGTGTAACGAACTGTATTATTGATTTCATCTTTTTTGATTAAATCAAATTTATCACAATTGGCATGATAGCAACCAATAGCTTCTGGTGCAATACTACCGATTGGCGATGCCGTAGGAATACCCTCAAGCATAAATGTTTGGTGGTCGGAGTGCAATCCTGCTTGATTGATGACGGTATTTTTGAAAGAAGGTTCAACTTTCTGAATTACCTGTCCAAATCTTGTAAATAGAGGTACCATTTCGTCACGCCCCGATGTATTGAATCCATTGGCGTTGTTTGCCATGTCGAGGTTGAACATAAAAGCCACTTTGTTGATAGCATTGCTTTTATTAAGCTTTTCAATCATAGCTTTTGAGCCAAGCAACCCTTCTTCTTCACCCATAAACATCACAAACTCGATCGTTCTTTTAGGTTTCAGTTTCAACGCTTGGAAGGTACGAGCAATATCCAAAATCGAGAAAGAGCCAATGCCATTGTCCAATGCACCATGTGCCAAATCCCATGAGTCGAGGTGACCACCAATGACAATTTTCTCATCTTGATGACGTTTGCTACTACCTTTGAGCGTAGCAATCACATTACGAGCTTTAATCATGCGACTAAAGTTTTTCATGTCAATCATCGCTACCAAATTTGGTTCTTGACTCAACCACGCACGAAGTTCCATACCACTTTCGAGCGATACACAAACGGCTGGGATTTCAATCAGACTTCCTGTTACAGAGGCAGTACCTGTCAATAGAACATTTCCTTTTACCGTATTCACAAAAATGACCCCAACAGCGCCATATTGCATAGCTAGGGCAGTTTTCTCGGAACGGTGCAAATTACGTGGCCCCTTGATAGGAGCTAACAAGCCAATGTTGACAAGAGCAATTTTGCCAGAAAGCTTATCTTTTACGGCTTGAAAATCACCTTCCAATCCATTGCCTACGTCAACTATTTCAGACGTAACTTTTGCCTCCACAGGAGTCATGGCTAATGAAACGACTTCAACATCACGGAAATTATCACTTTTTCGTGGCGCGATGGCTAACGTAACCGTATCGCGTGACCATGCCTCTACTTGAAATGGCTGGTATTTGACATCGCTAAAACCGTAAGATTTTAGTAAGTTATGTGCATATTCTTCCGCTTTTTTTCCATTGCTACTGCCAGTAAGGCGATGACCAATGGTTTTGCAAGCTTGTCCTAGCGTTTCGTAAGCTTTCCCATTTGACAAAACTTCGGTATTGATTTGGCGAAAGATTTCCTCTAATTCGTCGGTTTCGTCTTTGATAGGGTTATAGGCAGCGGTACCAATGAGTAATACTACGGCAAGCAGACTCAAAAAACTTTTTTTCATCATGTTATGTTAAACAAAATTTGCTAAGAGTGGACACCCAATAGAATCAATTAAAACGAAATGATAATAGTTCACATAAGAAAAGCATGCCATCTAAAGTAAGAATTCAAAATTGGCTACGAAAGGGCGATGGTAGTTTTCAGAATGTTGACTACAATTTTATACAAATGACTATACTCTCCTAATTTATCGTACAAATAATTGATTCCCAAAGAAAAGCAATTTAAGGCTATGTGAAGCTACCCTTATTCCGTTTATTGGAATATGTATTTATCGAAATTTACAAAAAAACATTGTGTAGTAAATGCTTAGCAATCAAAATTTAGTATATGTATGGTTTGGTTCCTATTTACGCAATAATGTCAGGTAAAGGTAATTTTAATGTTAGTCGGCAAAATTAAATAAATTTTACCCGCAATAGGCATTAAGCTATATGCCATAAGCTAAAAGTATTTCTAACAAAATCATGAATACATTTTCTGTCTAAGACCTACGGCTTATAGCCTAGAGCATTTTAATGCAATTCTATTTTGTAGTAATACTTAAGTATTAGTGCTGAATTATGAGTTGTGAATTGTGAATGTAAAATTTTAACTATCAATATCTTACATCTCCAATTGATTAAATCTAATTTTGCACGATTACTTAAGTAATCGTGCAAAATTAGATTTAAGTGATGTGTTTAGGGACAAGGCAACAAGCATAAGGCAAAGAGTGTTAAAATATTTTTTAATAACCACAGCCATGCTTTTTTCCAAAGCCCACCGCCGAAAGCCGATACCTGAAAGCCCAAAGCACACCTTAAATTTTATTTTGCGCACTAACTTAAAGTTAGATTTTTATTTAAAAAGGCAAAAAACTTCAACAATCTACTGAAGTCTTTTGCCCAATCAAATGATTATGCTGATTTACTTTGTACTACCGTATTGCTTAGGGTAAACATCTTTTTGATATTTGTCCCATTCACCTTTTTTGTAGTGATCGTCACCAAAGTAAGTAATAATTTGGTGAAACTGTTTAGCATCTTGATAGCCTGGCACTGGCTGAATCATATTGAATTTTTCATCCAGATACACCATCGTAGGAAATGACATTTTACCTTGTAGTAATTGAACACCTGCTTGGTTGTAACCGTTTTGCCAAATGTACTTTTGTGTTCCAATCGTAATATCGTCTTTCTGCTCGGCGTCGAGTTTTACGGCGTAATATTTTTGATTGATATACTCAATAACTTTGGGGTCAGTAAAGGTTTTTTGATCCATTACTTTACACCAACCACACCAACCTGTGTACACATCGATAACGATTTTACGAGGCTCTTTCTGAATAGCCTGAAAAGCTTGCTCAAGGGTCATCCACTTGATTTTGGGCTTTGTAGCCGTATCTTGAGCATTGGTATATTGGACAAAAAGTAAGCAAAGTATTGCTAACAAGAATTTTTTCATATCCGAAATAAAATGTAGTTTGTATTTGATAAAACTGCTGGTATCCAGTTTGCTAACTACAAAGTTACAGGCTTAACTCAAGATTCCTCCCACTTTTTGGAGTAATTTTAATGTAGCCTTGATTCCTTCGTCTTCGCTCAGCTCTTCGCCTTCAAATTCGATTCCTACGATGCCTTTAAAACCAGCATCTTTGACGATTTTCATCAAACGAACGTAATCCATAACGCGTTCATTGCCATCTGCATCAAAAACATTTGTTTTTGCACTTACCCCTTTGGCAAATGGCATCAGTTCTTTTACGCCTTTGTAACGGTCATACTCCTCTACACAAGTTCTCCAGTTGGTAGCGTCACGCTTGATACAGAAATTACCAAAGTCTGGCAATGTACCGCAGTTTTTCATGTTTACGGCCTTCATAACGCCAGTAAGCCATTCGCCATTTGACGAATATCCACCGTGGTTTTCCACAATAACATTTATCTTCATTGTAGCCGCAAACTCACTAAGTTTAGCCAAGCCATCGGCTGCATTTTTTGCTACTTCTTCGGCAGAGCCTTTACCACCAGCATTTACACGAATGGTTTTACAGCCCAAAAATTTAGCAGCTTCTACCCATTTTTTATGATTATCTACCGTTTGTAATCTTTTCTTTTCGTCAGAATCTCCCATGTCGCCTTCGGCATCGCACATGATTAGGTGGTTTTTGACACCGTTATCGTTGCAACGCATCAGCAATTCTTTCAAATAAGCGCTATCCTTTCCATTTTCTTTAAAATCTTTGGTAGATGACTTAAAGCAAGTATTTACGTATTCTACAATACCGATACCAAAATCTTTACGAGCTTTTACAGGAAAATCGAGGTTGGTCATTTGTCCACCAAAAATCGCCTTGTGCAAAGACCATTCGGCCAAAGAAATTTCGAAGAAAAGCTTTTTGCTAGCTTCAGAAGCAGCTAACATTTCTGGTGCAAAAGCCATTACACCGCTAGCAGCAGCAAACGTTTTGAGAAAGTCACGACGTGAGTTCATTGGATAATATTTGTTAAATTGTTTATTGGTAAATATTTATGATGCTCTGAGGTAGGAACCTATTCGGAAGTTATTGAAATTCATTGAAGAAAAAAAAGTATTATAGGGTTTGGAAGGTAACAAGAGTCTTCTCTAAAATTACGAAACGATTTGGACTTCAAAATATGTTAGCTATAAAAATCCCTTTCCAACATACACATATATGGCTTTATTACGCTATAAAAACGATAAATACCTCAAACAGGAAGAAAGCCGCCAAGAACTTGGTTTTGGCAAGCAAGTAGGCGAAGCCCAACGATTGGTCAATCGTGACGGAAGTTTTAATGTCAAAAGGGTTGGCTCTTCTATTCTAGACCGTATCAACATTTATCATGAGTTGATTACTTGTACATGGCCTCAATTTTTTATGATAGTGGTTGTGTATTTTATGGTGGTCAATTTGCTATTTGCAGGATTGTACAATCTTATAGGGATGGAGCACCTTCAAGGAGCTGACATGAGCACGCCTACTATGCGATTTATGGATGCTTTTTTCTTTTCAGCCCAAACTCTTACCACGGTTGGTTACGGACGTATTGCCCCAACGGGCTTATTGATGAGTACCGTCGCATCGTTAGAGTCGCTGTTGGGTCTAATGGGCTTTGCGATTGCTACGGGGTTATTGTATGGCCGCTTTTCTCGGCCTATTGCTCATATTTTATACTCTGATAAAGCTGTTGTAGCACCCTATTTGGATATGACAGGTTTGATGTTTCGAATTGTAAATGCACGAGATAACCAAATAATCGATTTGTCAGTAGAAGTTAATTTATCCATGTTACAAAAAGATGAGCATGGCAGAAAAACACGCTCTTACAACCGCTTACATTTGGAAAGAAGCCAAGTGAATTTCTTCCCAGGCAGTTGGACCATCGTTCACCCTATCACCGATGAAAGTCCGTTGTTTGGTATGAGTCAAGAGGAGCTTCTAGAAAAACATGCAGAGTTTTTGATTTTGATAAAAGGTACCGAAGATACTTTTAATCAGACTGTTCATTCTCGTAGCTCATATCATGCCGAGGAGGTGGTGTTTGGACAAAAATTTGTTTCAATGTTTGGTGAAATAGATAGTAATGGTCACGTAGTCTTGGACTTGAGTAAATTATCAGAGACAAACCCAGTGCCATTGGCTAGCGAATTGTTTCCTGAGGAGTAGATATTGGTAAGTATTAATTGCATTAATACGCTCTAGGCAATAAGCAATAGGCTTTAGGCAAGCACATTCTTTAGCTTACAGCTTAATGCCTATTGCTTGAAAACTTAAATTTTATTTTGCGTGCTAACTTAACTAATAACTTCTTTTCACTTATCTCTTTAGAATTTTGTAAATTTACATCTTGTGTAAATGAGAAAATTTAGATTGAAGAATTAGATGCAAAAACCTCCATTTTTGAAAAAAGGCGATACCGTAGGAGTATTGGCACTGGCGTGGAAAGTCGCTTTTGAAGATTTAGAAGCAGCAATTGCTTTTATGGAAACCGAATGGGAGCTCAAAGTTGTATTGGGGGAGTCATTGAAAACAAGCTATCATCAATATGCAGCAACAGATGAGATACGCGCGCGAGATTTTCAGCAAATGTTAGATAATCCATCTATCAAAGCGATTTTTTCGGCAAGAGGAGGTTATGGAAGTGCTCGAATTTTGGACCAAATCAATTTTGATGCTTTTTTAGAAAACCCAAAATGGTTGATTGGTTTTTCAGATATTACGGCGGTACTTTGCCATGCGTTTTGTTTAGGTGTCGAAAGTATCCATGGGGTAATGCCTAAATTATTTTTGCAAGAAGGCGGCGCACAAAGCTTAGAGTCGCTCAAAGATTTGCTATTTGGCAAACCTATATCCTATCAAGTACCAAGTCATCCAATGAATCGTAAAGGAAAAGCGCAAGGGCAACTCGTGGGTGGTAATTTGGCATTGATGGTGCATTTGATTGGTTCGAGATCTGAAGTAAATTTGAGTGGTAAAATCCTTTTTCTGGAAGATGTAGGCGAATATCATTATGCGCTCGACCGCATGATGATTCAGCTCAAGCGAACAGGTCAATTAGCCGAGTTAGCAGGTTTGATTGTGGGGCATTTTTCTAATCTATCCGACGACCCTTCTATTTATGGCAAAACAGCTTATGAAATTGTAGAAGAGGCCGTTGCGGAATATGAATACCCTCGTTGCTACGGCTTTCCAGTGGGTCACGAACCAGAGAACTGGGCTATGCCTGTAGGTCGAGAAATGAAACTAACTGTACTCGAAAATCTCTGTATGCTGGAAGAAAGAATAATTGAGTAATTGAATGAGTGATTTTTTTATTAAATTTTAACTATAAAAAGATAGAGTTTCCTCTGTATTGTGGTCTTTTAGAAATAATCACTCTATCACAACCCTCTAACTAACTAAATGAACAAGTAAGTAAGTGGGCAAAATGTGTTTTAGGCACAAGGCAACAGGTTCTAGGCAAAGAGTGTTAATAGGTTTTTGGTAACTATAGATATGTTTTGCCGAAAGCCCATTGCTGAAAGTCGAAAGCCCCAAAGTTGCTTTTTGAGGGCAACCTATTTTAGGCAAGGACAACTCAAAACTCATCACTCAGAACTCAACATTCGTATATACATCTATCACTTTACCTAACATTTTAATCATGCTTGCTAAAACTTATGGAAGCGCCGTTCATGGCGTAGATGCTACAATTATTACCGTTGAGGTAAGTGAAGGTCAAGGACAAGGTTTTTTTATTGTAGGCTTACCCGATGGTGCTGTAAAGGAATCTGCTCACCGTGTAGAATCGGCAATTAAACAAACTGGCTATTTTTTCCCACGTACTAAGGTGGTCGTAAATTTGGCTCCTGCTGATATTCGAAAAGAAGGCTCAGCATACGATTTGCCTATTGCTTTGGGGGTGATACACGCCTCCGAACAAGCCCATTTACCTGTTTTGGAAGACTACGTCATTATGGGTGAGTTGGCATTAGATGGTGCTTTACGACCTATCAAGGGTGTTTTGCCCATTGCTATCGAAGCTCGTAAACGTGGCTACAAAGGCTTTATTTTACCTGTCGAAAATGCCTCAGAGGCTTCTATTGTCAATAACTTAGATATTATAGGGGTCAAAAATATTGGTGAAGCTATCGGTTTTTTGAAAGGAAGTCTTGAAATAGAACCAACTGTAACAGATACGAGAGATATATTTTTTCATTCTCAAAATGATTACGATGTCGATTTCTCGCATGTACAAGGGCAAGAAAATATTAAACGTGCGCTCGAAATAGCGGCAGCAGGCGGTCATAATGCTATTATGATTGGCCCTCCTGGAGCTGGGAAAACCATGCTTGCTAAACGTTTGCCAACGATTTTGCCTCCATTGACTTTACAAGAAGCCCTTGAAACTACCAAGATTCATTCGGTGGCGGGCAAGCTAGGTACGAAAGCTACCCTGATTTCTACCAGACCATATCGTTCCCCTCATCATACCATTTCGGATGCCGCCTTAGTAGGTGGAGGTTCAAATCCACAGCCTGGCGAAATATCGCTAGCGCATAATGGGGTATTGTTTTTGGACGAATTACCCGAATTCAAAAAGTCTGCATTAGAAGTAATGCGTCAACCTTTGGAAGAAAGAAAAGTAAGCATTTCGAGAGCAAGATGGGCGGTGGAGTTTCCATCCAATTTTATGCTCATTGCTAGCATGAACCCTTGTCCTTGCGGTTATTACAATCATCCCGAAAAAGAATGTAGTTGTCCTCCGGGAACAGTTCAAAAATATTTGAATAAAATCTCAGGGCCACTGCTCGACCGTATCGATTTGCACGTGGAGGTAACGCCTGTCAATTTTGACCAACTATCTTCTACCCGTAAAACAGAAACGAGTGAGGAGATTAGAGAACGAGTAATCAAGGCGAGATTGATACAGACAGAACGTTTTAAAGATTATCCTGCTATACATTCCAACGCAATGATGCCTTCGCAAATGGTTAAAGAAGTATGCGTACTTGAACCCGTAGGTGTTTTGTTGCTCAAGCGAGCTATGGAAAAGCTTCAACTTTCAGCGCGCGCCTACGACCGTATTTTGCGTGTAGCACGCACGATTGCCGATTTGGCTGGTACCGAAAATATCCAAACCGAACACATCGCCGAAGCTATCCAATACCGAAGCCTAGATAGAGAAAATTGGGCGGGGTAACTTTTAATGGTGAATTTTGAGTGAGTGAATTGTGAATTAGTACTGTACGAAGGATTATAAAAACTGTTTATTTCGGATATGGGATGTTGGATTTCGGAAGTATAATCTTCTATATTTTGAAAAAACAAAGGTATTTTACTTTATTTCCGAAATCAGAAATCCCAAATCTGCAATAGTTTGAAATCATTCGTACAGCCCTAATTCACTCATTCACAATTCATCATTCCTCCTACACCTTATACAACTGCTGATATTCATTCGGGCGCATTTTCATGATGCTTTTGAAAGTACGATTGAAGTGCGATAGATTATTGAAGCCACTTTCGTAGGCGATTTGAGATATACTTAGTTTTTCTTCTGCCAATAGCTTACAAGCATGCCCAATGCGCAGTTCTAGCAAAAACTGGAAATAAGTTTTGCGAGTATGCGTTTTGAAATATCTACAAAAAGAATTGACACTAATATTGGCTACATCCGCTACTTCTTGTAAAGTAATATCTCTCGTAAAATTATTAAGAGAAAAAGAAAAAATCTGGTCAATACGTTTGGTATTTTGTTCGTCCAAACTGGCAGTACCTTCAGTTTGCGATACATAAGTGTACTCCGTCGTTGCTGCAAAAATTTTAAGAACTTTTAGCAGTAAAATCACACGATCGATACCCGACGACTGACGCATTTGGTCAATGAGTATTCCAGCTTGGTCACGAGCTTCTCCTCGAATCATCATACCTTTTCGGATTCTCGAAAATAAATCACTCAAACTTGCTGCTTCAGGTAACTTCATGAAGGTTTCACCCCAAAAATTTGGGTCAAAGTGAATTACATTCGATTTGGAAAGTAAATCCATACTTTGCTCAAAATATTGAGGGTCGCTTCTAAAGAAATGCGGTGCATTGGCGCCAATAATAATCAAATCGTCTTCGCGGTAATTGCTCACACCATCGCCCACCAAAAGCATTCCTGTACCATTTAGGATATGTACAATTTCGATTTCGGGGTGATAATGCCAATGACTATAGAAATAAGGCACTGCATCCTGACGTATGCTAAAAGATTGCTCTGGACCTACCTGAACTTTGCGAAAAAGAGGCTTCATTGTGAGTAAATTACTGACATATTTTACAAATCTACTGTATTTATGCCAATATAGTATCAGAAACTACTAATTAACGAAAAGTTTTATTCATTTTTTTTAGTCATTTTGTAAAGAAATCTTACCAAAATATCTTCGTTTTATTCTATTTAAAACTATTCAGCAAAAAATCAGCATTATAATACTGATTTTAGCTATATACGACAAAATAGTATAATCGAAAGTTTTAATATGTGATATATTACTAAACTAGAACTTGTTGTGTCCTTTGTGTAAAATTATTGTCCTATGAAAAAATTAACTGCTCACGAAAACCTTACCTTATGGCAACAGTTTAAGTCTGGTGATGCCCATGCGTTTCAGTTGGTATACTTGAAGTATTACAAAGTTTTGATTCGCTACGGCAACAAAATTTCGATGGATGCCGAGCAGGTAATGGATGCAGTTCATGATTTATTCCTTAACCTTTGGAATCGTAGGACGTTCCTTTCAGACACTGACAATATAGAACCTTACCTTAAAACCTCTCTTAGGCATGAGCTAGTACGTCGTGTGGCAGAATCACGCAATAGTTTTTCTTTTGATGATTCGCCAGAGTTGACGTATGAGTTCGAAAAAGATGCCTTTTACTATCAGCACGATAGCGATGAGCGTGAAGCTACTTTCCAGCGTTTGGAAAAAGCTGTGCAAGACTTGTCACCTCGTGTTTGGGAAACACTCAAAATGCGTTACTTCGACAAAATGGGTAATCAGGAAATTGCTGAAAAGATGGGAATTAACTATCAATCGGTGAATAACAATATTCACCGTGGTGTCGAAACCCTTCGTCTCAAACTAGACCAAGTAGCGTAATAGCGAGCATGAAATTTGAGAATAGCCTCCTTTGGGAGGCTTTTTTGTTGTTATGGGCTTTGGAGCATCTGCGATTTTCTAAAAACCACTACCTTTGTAAAAAATTGAAGCGTCAAATCAGACGTATTTTCATCATATCGTAATGAACTATATAGAACTGAAACTCACTGTAAATCCAGAATTTGCAGATATTTTTATGGCCGAGCTTGGCGAAATCGGTTTCGAAACTTTTACCGAAGAAAGCTATGGCTTGAATGCCTATATCACAGAAGATTTGTTTTCGGAAGAAACCGTTGACGAAATCATGGAAAGATACTTAGCCATGACTCCTATTAGTTATAGCTACAGCACGCTCGAAAAGAAAAACTGGAATGAGGAGTGGGAAAAAAGTTATGAGCCAATCAGTGTAAATGGCTTGGTACGCGTACGTGCGAGTTTCCACGAACCAGACGACCAACACCGCTTTGATATTGTAATTAATCCTAAAATGTCGTTTGGCACTGGACACCACGAAACTACTTCGATGGTTTTGGGTATACAAGGCTCAAAATTGGCAGAGGAGCATCAGGGTAAAAAAGTACTTGATGTCGGTTGTGGAACGGGTATTTTGGCGATTATGGCAGCCAAATTAGGTGCTAGCTATGTGTCGGCTTTTGATATTGAGGAATGGGCTGCCGAAAACTCTCGCGAGAATGTGGAGTTGAACCATTGCGAAGGCGTAGTGGTAAGACAAGGAACTATCGACGACGAACCTGCAGATTTGTATGACATCGTATTGGCAAATATCAATCGCAATATTTTAATGCGTGATATTCCGAAATATGTGACATATATGTTACCAAAAGCTTATTTGGTGGTAAGTGGTTTTTACGAGCATGACATCGCAGATATTGAGCAAGTAGCCAACGGAGTGGGTTTGAAAAAGACCTTTTTTGATACCAAAAATAACTGGGCATCGGTTGTTTTTGAAAGAGAGTAATTTGTTATTTCGGATTGCGGATGTTGGATTGCGGAAGTGTGGTACAAAATGTAAGTTTTTCTATATCTCCCAAGCTCAGCATCTTTAGTACATGGCTATCTGAGAACAGATACCTAGTCAAGATATACCAAAAAAGGGATAAAGTTTATCAGTTAAACTTTATCCCTTTTTTGGTATATCCATTGCCCTCTTTACAAATATTTCAACACTTAAGTAAAATCGTGCAAAATAAGATTTAAGTTGTGTGCTTTAGGCACTAGGCAAAGAGTTTTAACATGTTTTGTAGTAATTAAAGATATGTTTTACCGAAAGCCCATTGCTGAAAGTCGAAAGCCAAATAGTTGAGTTTTATTTTGCCCACTAACTTACTTCTTAATAATCCCTTCTAAAACCTTTGGGTCTCCGTCGATTGGAGGAGTGCTGATGCCTAAAAGCTGTGCAATAAATGGATATACATGAATATTTTGGAAGGTCGGAATTTTTACTCCTTTCTTGATATTGGGTCCGTTGGCATAAAAAATCGCACCCATTTCTGGACAAGCAGTTGGGTCAAATCCGTGTACACCCCAAACTTTACGTTTTTCAGGTTTTTTAGCAAGAGATTCTTTGTTGTAAAAACCATAACCTGGTTCTACCACCAATAGCATATCACCAATACGAGCATTGGTATTGAAATGTAATTTTTCGGGAATATCTGCTTTTTTATAAATCTTAAAATGCTTCTCCTTTGCAGCAATCGCATTGAATATTTCGTCGGCTTTGTCTTTATTTTTCAAGAAAATATTACCGTGAGTGCTATTATTTACAAAAAGGAAATCTTGTTTGTTCAACCCTTCCAAGAAATCATCGGCAATGATAAACGTCTCTGGACGGTTTTGCATTTCGTACATACCGTGGTCGGCGGTAAGGATAACATTTACAGGCAATTTAATTTTCTTTAATCCATTCATCAACATACCTACCAAACTGTCTGCTTCCATCACCGCAGCTTCGGTTTCAGGGGCATTAGGGCCATATTCATGTCCTTGTGTATCGACCATCGAGAAATAAATCGTCATCAGGTGCGGACGATCGGCTTCTGGTAAATTCAACCAATCAAATACCGCTTGAACACGCTTTGGATGAGGTACTTTGTCGTCGAAACGATGATAATAGCTTGGATATTGACCACCAATTGGGGCTTCGGAGCCTACCCAGAAATAGGAAGCAGCTTTCATTCCATTTTGTTGAACCAATTGCCAAATAGGCAAACCACCATAATAATAAGGGTCTTCTACCTTATCACGCTGACGAATCGAGTAAAAGGTATCGCGACCCGCATCATAAAAAGTATTATCAATCAAACCATGATGGTCGGGGTACAAGCCTGTTACCAAAGTATAATGATTGGGAAAGGTTTTGCTTGGATACGAAGGCAGCATTACCTCAGCAGCGGCACCTTTTTTAATGAAATTTTTGAGGTGTTTTACAGGATATTTCTGAACATAGTCATGACGGAACCCATCGAACGAAACCATTACAACATAAGGTTTATCGCTATTTTGACCAAGGCTTACAAATGCCCAGCTGAGAAAGCACAAAAGGCTTACTAATTTTTTCATGAAGTGTAATATTAAAATGAATGATAAATAATGTTTTGGTTTCGGGTTTTCGGTACAACCGAAAGGATTTATTTTTTGTCTTTCTTAAAAAAGCATTGTCTTGCGTGAAAATGCCCAAGTTCTGACAACATAAGATTGAGCTAAAAACTTTATCAAAATTAACTTTTTAGAAAGACAAGGTAAGCAAAATTCGACGAAAAGTCCCTTTTTCATTACAAGACAAAGTCCTTTAGCGAAAAGCTGTGTAATCCACGGACTTGGCAATACCTTTGCGAAAAAGTCGTTATTTTTACCAGAACATCCTATGGTTTCGGAGAAAATTCTCCAAATCACTCTAACACTAAAAAATACTATCCATGAAACTCAAAATTTACTTTTTGTTAGTTCTGGGCTTACTTTTTACCGTAACAACTTATGGTCAAGGTCTAAAACTATCAGATAAGCCAGAGGAATTTTTGGCTGATGCCCAAAATGTGCTGAGTGTATCGGGTAATCCGCAAGCCGAAAGTATAGCCAAGGGCTTTGAAAAACTATGGAATTCCGACAAACTAGCTAGTCCACAAAAGACCAAGATAGCGAGCCTTTCAAATTTTATGGTCAAAAAAGGGTACAAACCACCCCACTTTTCAAACCTATTTGATGTTGTGGTGACAGGTTCAGCTACTAGTCAACTTTCGGGAGCTACATTGGATGCTTTTCTCGAAACACTACGCAAATCAGTTGAAAGTAACGATACTAAGACAACCCTTCGTTTGATAGAAATTTCGAAATTGCTATTTGGTAATAAGGCGGTGTATTATACCAATTACAACAAATTGTATGTGTTGGATGGGAATATTAGCTTTCAATATAATGACCAAAAAGTAGAGCTTTCAAATACAACTGCTGTTGCGCCAACCAACAGCAATGCTGCCACTACTACTCCTTCAAATAACGATGGTTGGGAAGATGCTCCTCCAACACCAAGCAACAATGGAGCAGCCCCAGCACCTGTAGAAGAAACCGCTCCTTTGTTTATCAATCCTGGTCCAGCGATTGTTTTTAAGAATATCAACCTTTCTATTGTTACCGCCAGCGATTCGGCAACTTTGATAGGTACTAATGCTACATTGGGTATCAAAGATGGAGTATTGCTCGGTACTGGTGGAAAGTTTTCTTGGGAAACAGTAGGACTGCCACAGGCATATGCCGTTTTGGATAACTATAGCATGGATATTCGTAATCCACGATTAAAGGCCGAGTCGTCGACGCTGACCTATGCCGATAAGCTTGCGAATCCTATCAAAGGAATGTTTGAGTTTCAGAGTAAAAAACGCCCAAAAAATGTAGTGTCAACCTTTCCTCGTTTTATGTCTTTCAAGAATGAAGCAGTGCTAAAGAAATCTGCTGATTTTGAATATAAAGGAGGTATTGCCTTGTCTGGCAATACAGTGTTGAGTTCATCTCTGCAGGAAAAGTATACCACCATTGTAGTAAAAAAAGAAGGAAAGGTAGCTTTCAAGATTTCGGGTAGAAAATTCATAATAGGAGATTCCTTAATTACCTCACCAGCCGCCTCCTTTACAGGATATTTTGCCGAAAATGATTCTATTTATCATCCATTAGGAAAACTAACGTACGACCGATTGCAGCAAAATTTGCGACTAAGTAAAGTCGATGAAAGTGGTTTTAAGGAAGCGGGTTATATTGATAGCTATCATAAACTAGAAATTACAGCCGATGCTATGCGCTGGAGTTTGCGTGACCATAAGGTTGACTTTTATATACTCGTTGCTAAAAATGTAGTGCCTGCCTTATTCGAATCATTTGACTATTTTAATCCAGAGCGATTCAATAAAATTTCGGAAACCTTCGGTTTTAATCCATTGACTGTGGTTAATAATTATGTCAAAAAAATAATTTGACTACCGTAAAACTTTCAGAATTAGCCAAAGCCTATAACAAAGACTTAGCTACGCTCAAACCTGTATTTTTAGCAATGATGCAAAAGGGTTACTTTGAGTATGACCCTGAAGTCGAAACTATCAAATTGTCGAGAAAGGGAACTCATTACTTATCAGTTCAAAATACCAAACGAGACTATGATAACTTATTAATCCCATCGCTTTATGCAACTAGTAGTAAAGATACCACAGCTAATGCAACATTGAGCTTAAAGGACAATCAGTTGATTATTAGAGGGGTTAAGCAGTTTTATTTGTCGGATTCACTAAATGTGTACATGGCTCCTTATGACAATCTTATCAAAGTAAATAAGGACCGTAACTTCGGTATTAGTGGAGAGTTAAAAACAGGTAATTTTAGATTTAGAGGAAAAGATTTATCCTTTAATTATGGTGAATTTAGTGTCAAGTTAAACAAAATTGACTCTATTACTTTTGTGCCACAAAAAGAGCTTGCCAAACGTGGCAGAACCGAAGTTGGAGGTGATTTGAAGTATGAGTCGGGTACAATTTATATCAACAAACCCGACAACAAATCTGGTCGTCAAAGACTGGTTGAATATCCTCGATTGGTGGTTCCTACGGGCGTTACCGCCTATTTCGACCATGCCTATCGCGGGCAAATGGCGTATAACAAAAAGGTGTATTTTAAAGTACCAAGCATTGATTTTGATAGTTTAAATATCAAGGATATCGACTTTGTGGGAACATTTTATTCAGATGGTATTTTCCCACCTTTTAAAGAAACCCTGATTTCGATGCCAGACAATACCCTTGGGTTTAGTCACAAAGTGGCGGAGGGTAAGTATGTGCTTTATAATACCAAAAGCTTTATCAAGTTTGAGGAACCATTGATTATGGATAAGCGAGGTTTGCATACTGCTGGAGAAATCAACCACCTAACAGCGCAAATTCAAGCTAAAGAGGCTGTATTTACGCAAGACTCAGTCAATGCTACTGGTACCATCGGTAAAATCAATGAAGGTCCTGTAGGTCAAGCTTATTTTACCAAAGTAGACATTAAAAACTACTCGCTTAAGTGGCAACCCAAAGTGGATAGTATGTTGATTGAAACCAAAGGAAACTCATTTGAATTTTATGCTGCTTCTTCGAAACTAGAAGGTAAGTTATTAGTTCGTCAGACAGGTATGTTTGGTTTTGGTAAAGTACATCGCCAAGATTCAGAGACGGAGTCTGATAATTTCAAATTTGGAAAAGATGGGTTCTCCGCCGAACCAGCCAACTTGATGGTAGGTAGTAATCTAAAAGCGGCTAAGCCTGCCTTGTTTGGTAAGCATATGAATGTGTATTTCAACTTGACTACAGGTAAAGTAAATATCAAAACTCCTGCCGTACTCAAGCTCGAAGATTCTACAAGTATGTATTTCCCTTATACAGCCTATCGTACTTCTATCAATAGTGCGGAATGGGATATTAATAAGAAAAATATTACAATGAAAGGCGATGTTAAAACATCAACCTTTACTTCAATCGAGCCATCTCAAGAGGGCTTAACATTCAATGGGTCGGGAGCACTTTACGAAATCGAAAAACAATCATTGAATATTAGTGGCGTGCCTTTTATTAAGTCTGCTGATGCTAAAATTATTCCAGACCAAGGCCAAGTATCAATTCGTCGCGATGCCGAAATGAAGACTTTCTACAATGCCAAACTCGAAATCGATACGCTCACGAGCTATCACAAACTCGTTGGAGGCAATATTCGAATTTTATCGAGAAATGCTTTTGAAGGCGACGCCATTTATCGCTTCCCGAACTTGGTCGGTGATACACTGAATCTGAAGATTGGTAACTTTACTTTCAAAGAAATTGGTGCTGACGACCGTAAAAATAAAAAGGTAAAAGCTATTACGACTACAGCCAAAGCGACAGTAGATGAGAAAGATAAATTCCATCTTTCGTCAAAAATTCTTTACAAAGGCGATGTAATTTTAACAGCCTCGGAGAAGAATCTTAAAATGGAAGGTTTTATTAAACCCGAAACCAAAGGACGCTCAGATGTAATTAGTTGGATTCCCTACAAAGGCAATAGCACCAATAATCTAACGCTAGATGTACAGCCAGAATTAAAAAGCGATATCAATACGCAATTGTTAGCTGGTTTACATTTCCGAACAGCTTCTACGGGACTTTACACGACTTTCTTATCTGAAAAAACAGATGCCAAAGACGAGAATATTTTTGTCGTAAATGGTAAATTCAGAGATGTTGCCAAATCATCAAAGTTTGAAATAGGCACAGAAGAAACCGATAAATCCTACGAAGCCAATCGCTATATCTATGATGATGCCAAGAAAACTTTGAATCTGGAAGGTGCATTCAATTTCTTTACCCCAAATAACTATATTCAAGGAGCAGGTTTTGCGGATATTCGAATAGATAGTAGCAAATATAAATTTGACCAAATGCTATTAGTCAATTTCCCGATGCCTTCGGAAGTACTAAAAGCATTATCAGACAAAATTGTTAAAATCAACTTGGATTCAAGAGATAATGGTAGTGCCGATGAACCTGAGGATAAAGAACGCTTGATGTCAAAACTGGCAAATTTGGTCGGTCACAAAGCCGTAGAGTCAATCGAACGTCGTTTGAAAAACGAACACGTCCCAGTGCATACCATCAATTCTAAGTTGAATACCTCATTAGTATTTTCTAAGGTTAATCTACGCTATTCGGATCAACAATCGGCGTTTTATTCAACAGGAAAACTGAGCTTGGCAAGTATAGGCGGAACAGATATTAACTCGGAAGTAGATGGGTATCTAGAAATTCGTAAAACCAATGAGGGAGATGAGTTCTATTTGTATTTAGCGCCAAACGAAGATACATGGTACTTTTTGGGTTATATCAAAGGCGAAATGGGCGTAATTTCATCAGATGCAGAATTCAATAATGCTGTAGCTGCTAAGGCAAAAGGTGTGAAAAAAGGTAGTGGCAAAAACTCCTATATTTTCTTAGGTGTTGGAGCCGAGGAAAAGCTAGCCTTTGTAGAACGCTTTATGGAAGCTTATCGAGTGAAAGAAACTAAGCAGAAAAAAGTCGCTCAAGGTGATGATAAAACTAAAAAAGTAGAAAAGAAAAAAGAGGAAGCCAAAGATGGATTCTAAAATTATTAAGCCACTTCTTTCGAAGTGGCTTTTTTGTTGCTATATCATCACATATCACCTCTATGGAAAGATGAGTTTTTAATGGAGAATTTTTACATTTACAGTGAAGGCAATTTTACCTGAGGCGAATACTTCTTAAATTCATCAAACTAAAAGCTCTAATTAATTTGATTCGCCTTGTATTGATTAGAGTTATATAATTCAAATATGTTAAAAAAAGTTTTACTCTCTGGATTCATACTTGCGACGGGATTACAGTCAATGGCACAAGAAAAATGGATTTTACTAAAACCTCACCAGGTTTTTGATGGTGAAAATCTTCAAGCAAATTGGCAAGTATTAGTGCATAATCAACGAATAGAAGCAGTTGGAGCCACTTTAAAAGTGCCAGCTAATACCGAAATCATTGATTTGCCCAATTGTACATTGCTTCCTGGACTTATAGAGGGGCATTCTCACTTACTTTTACATCCCTACAATGAAGTCACATGGGATGATCAAGTACTACGAGAATCACGCGCTGAGCGTATTTTGCGGGCTGGCAACCACGCTCGCAAAACTTTATTAGCAGGTTTTACTACGGTGAGAGATTTAGGTTCAGAAGGCGCCGATTATGATGATGTAGGATTGAAACAATCTATTGAAAAGGGTGTCATTCAGGGGCCTCGTATGCTTGTTGCAGGTCGAGCGCTCGTAGCTACAGGAAGCTACGGGCCCAAAGGATTTCAGTCAGATGTATCAGTAATACAAGGAGCTGAAGAGGCTGATGGTGTTGATAATTTGGCAAAAGCTGTGCGTACCCAAATTGGGAAAGGAGCCGATGTCGTGAAGGTATATGCCGATTACCGATGGGGTTTATTTAAAGATGCTCAACCTACCTTTTTAGAATCAGAACTCAAAATGGTGGTTGATATAGCCCGCAGTTCAGGACGGGACGTAGTGGCACATGCTTCTACAGCAGAAGGTATTCGCAGAGCCGTAATGGCAGGTGTCAAGACCATTGAACATGGCGATAATGCTACGCCAGAGGTTTTTGCCTTGATGAAACAACACGATGTATGTTTTTGTCCAACTTTGGCTGCTGGTGACGCTATTTCGCAATATAGAGGGTGGAAAAAAGGACAAGATCCCGAACCAGAGCGTATAGTAACTAAGCGTAAAGCTTTCAAGCAGGCTTTAGAATCAGGCGTGAAAATTTGTATGGGAGGCGACGTTGGCGTATTTAACCATGGCGATAATGCACGGGAATTAGAATTGATGGTAGAATATGGGATGAAGCCATTAGATGTATTGCGTTCGAGTACGTCTATCAATGCAGATGTCTTTAAATTAAAAGAACTTGGTAGAATCAAGGCTGGGAATTTAGCGGATATTGTTGTGGTGGAGGGAAATCCAATACAAGATATTAAAGCCATTAGAAAGGTGAAAATAGTACTCAAAGGAGGAATTAAAGTCGATTAATAAATTATTGAGTAAAAAAAAGTAAAAGTAGATAAAGGCTTCCCAAACAAATGAGTATATTTAAAATCTATTGGCCTTCTAAGCATGATATTAAAGCGGGTTTGGCTTCAATTACTAAATCCAAAGCTGCCTAAAAAACTTGCTAGATAAACCAACGTGGATACTCTACATCTTTAACCTAGTCATGACTATGAAAAGAATATGAACCTCTACTTTTACAAGTGTAAAAAGCATTTGGGCAGAAGAAAATTAGATTTATGGTAATCGCTACCGCTCACTAACTTTTATACAAATATGCTATCCAAAAAAAGTATATTTGTTGATGGGAAAAAGATTTTTTACCATAGAAATATTGGGTTGAAAGACCAATAAGTTATACGTTTTGGAGCTTTGCACCAACCACAACTCAGCAATTCAGTACCAATTAAATAAGTAATATAGATATTATTCCATTAAAAATACTCTTACTCCAAAGCGACTATGTTTTCAGAAAAAGACCTTTTACAAATTCAATCCAAAAACATTGCGATAGAGACGGTAGAGCAGCAAATTGAAGACTTCAGAACGGGATTCCCATTCATGAGTCTAGAAAAAGCAGCAACTGTCAACGACGGTGTAATTCGCTTATCGGATGAAGAAGTGAAGCAATATGCCGATAGCTATGCTCAAAATTCAGCGGGTCTCAACTTATTAAAGTTTGTGCCTGCATCTGGAGCCGCTACTCGTATGTTTAAGTCCCTTTTTACTTTCCTGACAGAAAACAAAGCAGATAAATCGGTAGATCAGTTTTTTGAAAAACTTCCTTTATTTGCCTTTTACAAAGACTTATTGGAGTTAATTCCAGAAGATGCAGATAAGCAGACTATTGCAGAGTATTTCTTGACCGAAAAAGGATTAAACTACGGCTATTTACCAAAAGGTTTGTTGAAATTTCATACCTACCCAGAGGGTTGTCGTACGCCATTAGAGGAACATATTATCGAGGCTGCTAACTACGGTGCTTCGGAAGGTGTTGCCAACTTGCACTTTACGGTATCGCCAGAATACAACGCTGGTTTCCAAGGCTTAACCAAAAGTATCTTGCCGTACTATCAAAGAGCTTTAAATACGAAATTTAACGTTTCATTCTCTGAACAAAAAGGCTCAACAGATACCATCGCGGTAAATATGGACAATTCTCCATTCCGTGAAAAAGATGATACCTTATTGTTCCGTCCTGCGGGTCATGGTGCTTTGATTGAAAACTTGAATGATATCGATGCAGACATCGTATTTATCAAGAATATCGACAACGTTGTTCCAGATCGCTTGAAAGGTACAACTTATGATTATAAGAAAGCACTTGCAGGTATTTTGTTGAATTATCAATCAAAAATCTTTGCCTTTGAGGCTGCCTTAGAAGCTGGTGTAACGCCAGAATTATTAGCTGAGTTAGCTGAATTCTACGAAAAAGAGATTTGCGTACTACCTCCAGCGGGCTTCGATACTTACTCAGACGAGCAAAAAGTAGCATATTTCAAAACAAAATTGAATCGTCCTATTCGTGTGTGTGGTGTTGTGAAAAACACTGGCGAACCTGGCGGCGGTCCTTTCTGGTGCAAAAACTCAGATGGAACAGCTTCATTGCAAATTGTAGAGTCTGCTCAAATAGATGTAGACAGTGATGAGCAAAAAGCCATTTTCAATAACTCTACTCACTTTAACCCAGTTGATTTGATCTGTGGTTTGAAGAATGGTAAAGGCGAAAAATTCAATTTATTGCAATTTAGAGACCCTAAAACTGGCTTCGTAACGGTGAAATCTCGTGACGGAAAAGAAGTAAAGGCACAAGAACTTCCAGGTTTATGGAATGGCGCTATGTCTGATTGGAATACTGTTTTTGTAGAAGTTCCATTGATTACGTTCAATCCCGTAAAAACGGTAAACGACCTTTTAAGAGACGAACACCAATAATAGTGTATATTATAAGTTTAAAACCCTCAAATGTGTATGGCTCATTTGAGGGTTTTTTTATTATCTACGAATAAAGTCTAGGTAGTAGTACTGAATTATGAGTTGTGAATTTGGTTTGTACGAAGGATTATAAAAACCATTTCGGATATCGAATGTTGGATTTCGGAAATGTAAGCTTCTACATTTTGTAAAAAATAATCGTATTTTACTTTATTTCCGAAATCAGAAATCCCAAATCTGAAATTGTTGTAAATCCTTCGGACAGACCAAGTTCACCGCTCACAATTCAGTATTTATACTAAGTATAAATCTCCATATCCCACTTGCAAGCATGGAATACCTAGTTCTAAACGCCAAAGGTCTATTGCTTCTTGTTGGGTTTCCAAAGCTAGTTTTACCTGATATTTGGAAGAAATATGTTGTTCATACAACTCTTTTTTTACTCGAATTCCTTTTGCACCAGAAGGATACATCAATAATTCATCAAACTCGATGCGATTGTAATAGAGCCAATTTTGTGTTTGTCGACGATAGTTTTCTGGGCGCTGGGTTAGCAAAATGATTCGGTAATTGGCTGCTCGGTAAATATCTAGTAACTCTTTGATGGGTTGATGCACCAAGTCATTTTCGCACAAAAAAACGTCTTGTAGATTTCGCTGATGAGCTATTGCCAATACATTATCCAGTTCACAAATGAGAGCTTGAGGTAATAACCCATCAGCTTCTGTATAGGTATATAGTTCTTCTTTTGATACAATATGTTGACGATAGAGCTTTGAAATAACTGTTGCTCCAACACTTGGCACTCGCTGGCTATCGCGCTCAATACAGGTGCCTAAGTCTGCTTCAAATGACTTTATTTCTATTTCTACTTTGGTACGATGTGTTTTTTGAAATTGCTCTACGACCTTTTTCACTCGCTCGATAGGTCTTTCCCAGAGATTAGTATCATCAATAACTACATTCTTTCCAGACTTAAGTGCCTCAAACAACATCATATCGCGGAGCTGTTCGACAAAGCTTTCATTCTCTTTTGAATGCACACTATCATCTAGCATAGCGCGCATATCATCCTTATTGAGACGTTTCCACAAACCTCGACTATCAGCTACCAACGCTTTAGCAAATGTAGATTTTCCACTAGCAGGAATTCCTTGTAGAATAAGTACTTTTTGAGACATCTTTTTTGAACATAAAAAAGGCACAGAGTCAGAAGCTCTGTGCCTAAGTTGGATACTGTTAAATCCTATAAACTTTTAGCAGTGGGCTGCTCGAAGGTTATTTATCGATTGCTTATGCTAATACATTTTCTTTTTTCTCTTCTGGAAAAATAAAATCAATTGGCTTACTAACTTTTTCAGGTAATAAAGCAATTTTCAATACCTCATCCACATGGTCTACATAGTGGAAAGTAAGGTCTGAAATATAAGCTGGCGTGATTTCTTCAATGTCTTTTTTGTTTTTATTACAAAGAATAATCTCTTTTATACCAGCACGCTTAGCTGCCAAAATCTTTTCTTTGATACCACCTACTGGCAACACTTTGCCACGTAAAGTTACTTCACCAGTCATAGCCAAGTGTGGTTTTACTTTGCGTTGTGTCAAAGCTGAAGCAATAGACGTAGTCATGGTAATACCTGCAGAAGGACCATCCTTAGGCACCGCTCCTGCTGGCACGTGAATATGCAAATGATAATTATCAAAAATACGATAATCAATCCCATAATCATCCGAATGAGCACGCAAGTAAGATAGTGCCGTTAGTGCCGACTCTTTCATGACATCACCCAATTGTCCTGACAAAGTCAAACCTCCTTTTCCTCGGCTCAACAATGATTCAATAAAGAGAATATCGCCACCTACAGGAGTCCAAGCTAAGCCTGTAACTACACCTGCCAAGTCGTTCGTCTCGTATAAATCTTTATCAAAAATCTCAGTTCCCAACAATTTCACTACATCATCAGGCTTAATTACTTTAGGGTAATCATCACCCATGGCAATTGCCTTGGTAATTTTACGAACTAGCTTACCGATTTCTTGTTCCAACTTACGTACACCCGACTCACGAGTATATCCTTCAACTATTTTTTGGAGTGCACCATCGGTTACATTAATCGTTTTGTTTTCGAGACCGTGTTCTTCTTTTTGTTTTGGAAGTAAGTGTTTTTTGCCGATTTGCACCTTTTCTTCCATAGTATAACCGCTAATGTCAATAATCTCCATACGGTCACGCAAGGCTGGGTGAATCGTGTCAAGAGAGTTGGCAGTAGCAATAAACAAAACTTTTGACAAATCGAACTCTACTTCTAAGTAATTGTCCAAGAAAGCGCTATTTTGTTCTGGGTCAAGTACCTCCAATAAAGCAGAAGAAGGATCGCCACGGTGGTCAGAACCAACTTTATCGATTTCATCAAGAATAAATACTGGGTTTGATGAACCAGCTTTCTTGATGTTTTGCATCAATTTGCCTGGCATTGCACCAATATAAGTTTTGCGGTGACCACGAATTTCTGATTCATCGTGTAAGCCACCCAAGGCCATACGTACATATTTACGACCCAAGGCTTTGGCGATAGAACGACCTAAAGAGGTTTTACCAACCCCTGGAGGGCCATAAAGACAAAGGATTGGTGCCTTCATATTGCCTTTCATTTTCAGAACGGCTAAATATTCGATGATACGCTCTTTTACTTTTTCTAAACCAAAATGGTCAGCATCAAGTACTTTTTGCGCCTTTTTTAGGTCAAAATTATCCTTCGAATATTCGTTCCAAGGCAAATCAGCTAATAACTCTACGTAGTTCATGAGCATAGGATACTCAGCCGACATGGAGTTGGTACGCTGTAACTTTCCTAATTCCTTTTGGAAATGGTCAGAAATCTCTTTTGACCATTTTTTATTAGCACCTTTAGCACGTAATTTATCAATTTCTGCCTCAGGGCTATCAACGCCTAATTCTTCTTGAAGAACCTTAATTTGTTGACGTAAATAATAATCTCTTTGTTGTTGGTCTATGTCGCTACTGGCTTTACTTTGAATCTCACGTTTGAGCTCAAGCAAATCAATATCTTTCATCATGTACTCCAACAAATTTTGAGCTTGTTCGATTCCGCTAAAAGTTTCGAGCAATTGCTGTTTTTCAGCTAATTCTGCATTAATATTAGCTGAAAGGAAATGCACCAAAAAGTTAGGAGACTCAATATTATCTAGGGCAATTTGTGCCTCACGTGGAATTTCAGGATTTAATAATAAAATTTTTCCAGCCGCATCTCGCAAAGACTGAACCAAAGCTTTATTCTCACGATTTAACTTCGTTGGGAAAGTGTCTTCAATATAGCTCACCTTAGCCAACAAGTGTGGTTCTGTTTTGACATACTCGGTTACTTCAAAACGCTTACGCCCTTGAACGATAATCGTGATATTTCCTCCTGGCAACACAATCATTTTTAGGATATGTGCTACCGTTCCCACTTTGTACAAATCATCACCTACAGGTTCTTCTTTGCTAGGGTTGGCCTGTGCAATAACACCAATGGTACGATCACCTTTGTAGGCTTTCTTGACAAGGCGCACAGATTTTTGTCTTCCTACCGTAATAGGAATCACCATGCCTGGAAATAATATGATGTTGCGAATAGGAAGTATTGGTAATTCATCGGAGAGTTTTCCTAACTTCTCGTCATCAACTTGTTCTGTACCTAAAGGTATCAACTCAATCCCATCGAAATCCGAAATTTCGGCAAGTCTGAGTGTATCAAAAAATTTTTTATTGTAGCTCATAATCTCCCTCTAAAAAAATTTGGATAAGCGGTAAGGTATTATAATTAAGTAACATTCAGCATGATGCTTTTGGCTATGAGCTTATAAGCAAATTAGAAGCAATAGTTTATCAATATTTCCGTAAGCAAGCTGCTGTTGATGAATTTTACTCATAATTTGAAGAAGTTGTAGAAAAAATTAATGATGTTAAAAATAGATTTTGTTCTGCGCTTAATTCCAAATTAGTAAGTAGCTCAACTGACAAAGTGTCAGAATGATAATAAAGTTATAGTAAAATCTGAATACTTTTTAAGTGAATTATTAAATGGTCAAAAGCTGTGCCAATGAACAAGTTGTCAGTATTCTTGTAAGTAACTGACCCAAAATAACTTTCGTAATCGGTAGGTTTAAATTTATATAACGGTTTCAAGTAAAAAAAAGTGTCATATTGGTATTGAAACTAATTTAATAAGAAATTGTATTAAAGTCATGAGAATCTACATCTTATTTGGGATTGTCTAAATTGGACTGTATTTTTAGAAAAATCCCTTATTCATGACAACTAAAATTACCTCGAATCGCACAGAAATTCTTGCTGGCGTAAGCTCCTTTTTGGCCACCATGTATATCATCGTCGTCAACCCTTCTATCTTGAGTCAGGCGGGTATGCCTTTCAATGCGGTATTGACGGCAACGGTTATTTTAAGCTTTTTTTGTAGCTTAATGATGGGACTTTATGCTAAAAATCCGATTGTGGTAGCACCCGGCATGGGCATGAATGCTTTCTTTACTTTCACAGCCGTGAAAGGCATGGGCATTAGCTATCAGGTAGCGTTAGGCGCTGTATTTTGGGCAGGGGTTTTGTTTGTTATTCTCTCTGCGTTTAATGTTAGAACCTATATCGTAAAAGCGATTCCTACACAGCTTAGGTTTGCAATATCGGCTGGAATCGGGCTTTTTATTAGCTTAATAGGTTTTGAAAATGCCAAATTCATCATAGGTAATCCAGCAACATTGGTTGGTATTGCTTCGTTTAAAGACCCCATCGTTATCACTTTTCTAATAGGTTTATTCGTAACAGCAGTTTTAATTGTTCGTCAAACTGCAGGCGGAATTATTATAGGAATCATATTGACTACCCTCTTAGCTATTCCGATTGGACGCTGGTGGGGCGATGCCTCGGCTGTCAATTTTGGCAATGCCCAATTAGTTACTTGGCAAGGTATTTTTTCCTCTCCTGACTTTAGCTTGTTGTTTCAATTAGACTTGGTAAACTCGCTGAAAGTCTCCTTATTCCCTGTGATTTTTGCTTTTGTTTTTACAGATATGTTCGACAGTATTTCGACCTTCGTGGGAATAGCCGAAGCTGCAGATTTATATGACGAAAATGGCGAGCCTCAAAACGTCAAAAAATCACTTATGACCGATGCCGTGGCTACGCTTTTAGCAGGCATTTTGGGCACAAGTCCGGGTACAGCCTACATCGAATCGGCTGTTGGCATTGAACAAGGAGGTCGAAGAGGACTCACTGCCATTACGGCAGGTCTTTTATTCTTGCCATTTATGTTTTTGTCTCCTTTGCTGAGTATTGTTCCTGCCATTGCAACGGCTCCAGCGTTGATTATTGTAGGGGTTTTTATGATGAAACCTATTGCTAAAATCAATTGGGCAGGGCTTGACGATGCCGTTCCTGCTTTTTTAGCCCTTGTCCTTATTCCTTTTTCTTATTCGATTACACAAGGTATTATTTGGGGATTTTTGAGCTGGACTATTATCAAAGTCGCTGTCGGGAAATCAAAAGAAGTATCACTTGCTTTGTGGATTATCGATGCTTTTGCACTCATTGCACTTTTTTGGGGACACTAGAAAAATGTATTTATCGACTTTCATATTGATTTCAAATAAGACTATTCATTAATTCAAATGCTAAGTAATGTTTTAAGCTCTGGTTATCAGCTTTGTATTGCTGAATGCTAATAACCAAGAGTAAAAAGCATTAACTCCTATCACAACAAACATGTTCAATTTTAGCCCAAAGTCATCTTTTTGTGCATCAATTCGCACAGTATTCATCAGTACGCTCATTTTGGTTTGCTTCTTTAGTCCCAAAGTTTTTTCTCAAAAAACTAAAACTATTACTGCAATTGTAGGAGCATTTAATGCAGAAATCCAGTTATTGGAGGATTCTCTCAAAAACAAAGAAGAACATCGAGTAAAAGGAGTTCGTTTTTTGACAGGAGAACTTTCTGGTAAATCGGTAGTAATCGCATTGACTGGCGTAGGCAAAGTCAATGCCGCTATGACAACAACTTTATTACTGATGAACTGGCAACCTGAAAGGCTTATCTTTACAGGCATTGCAGGTGGAATTGCCAACGGTATTGCTCCAGGCGATATTGTAATAGCCAAATCTTGCGTACATCACGATTTTGGCAGACTTCAAAACGAAGGGATTACACTGCGTCCAACAAGAAATCCTGCAACCTTACAGTTGAATCCGATTTATATACCTTCAGATAGTATTTTGATAGGTTTAGCTCAAAAGATAGCACCCAAATGTCCTTATCAAGCTGTTGGAAAAAATAATAGAATGCCTCAAATTTTGACAGGAATCATTGCGACAGGGGATGTTTTTGTTAATTCTCAATCAAAAGTAGAAGAATTAAGGAAAAACCTTAAAGCCGATGCTATCGAAATGGAAGGAGCGGCTGTAGCACAGGTATGTTATCAAATGCAATTACCATGTTTGGTTTTGAGAAGCATAAGTGACAATGCCAATGGCGATGCTCATCAGGATATGCCCAATTTTGAAAAAATTGCCGCTTACAATTCCGCTAGTTTAGTACTAGGTTTATTGAAAGCGTTATAAAACAAAAAAAGCTCATAGTAATAACTATTGAGCTTTTCTAAATACCTAACCACTAATAATCTTTAAACATGCCTTGGGGGCTTGTTAATATGTCGAATGTGTACTAGACACTAAACTTCTTTTGTGCAATTGACTGTAATGTCGTTATTGAAGCAAACTTTACTACTTCTCCAAGCACAATAACGGCAGGATTAGATAGCTTATTGTGCTCAACGACGAATTTAATATTTTTAGCAGTGCCAATTCCAACTTTTTGATGAACGGTTGTTCCTTGCTGTACAACGGCAATAGGCAAATCTGCTTTACCTTGTTGAATACATAGTTCTGCGATTTGTTCTATTTTGCTCATTCCCATCAAAACAACAATAGTTGCCGATGATTGTAAAGCTAGTGCCAAATCTTTGGATAAAGAACCATCTGATTTAGTACCAGTAATCACCCAAAAACTTTCGCTAACTCCTCTCGTTGTCAACGGAATACCAGCATAACCAGCAGCAGCTACAGACGAAGATATACCAGGGACATAGGCTGTTTCTAACCCAAATTGCTGAGCGTACTCGATTTCTTCCATACCACGACCAAAAATAAATGGGTCGCCACCCTTCAAGCGCACCACATGCCCATACATATAGGCTTTTTCGACTATCAAAAAATTAATAGCATCTTGAGAATGGCTTTCTCCTGGGCGTTTACCGACGTAAATTTTTTCGGCTTCTGGTTTACAATAGTCCAATAATTCAGGAGCAATTAGCGCATCATAAAGCACCACATCTGCCGAAGCTAATGCTTTAGTGGCTTTTACGGTAATTAAATCTGGGTCACCAGGTCCAGCGCCGACTACCGTCAGGCGTGGCTTAGGTTCCATTGTATGAAAAGCTTCTAAATTATTCATAATCGAAAAGTATTTGATCACAGAGTAATGGCAAGCGAATTAAACCAAACTACGATAGGTCAATTTTTATAAGAATACTAAAAAGTACTCCATCTTTTACTCACAAATCACTCAATAAAATGAAAAGAGGTGTATCCAATTGGACAAGCCTTTTGAATTACACCCCTTCAAATGTTGTATATGACTACACTAAATAATCAATCAAAACTTCTTACGCCTCTACTGTTTGCTCACGATATGCTTTGGCAAGTGCTAAGAAAGCTTTTGCTTCAGCGATATAGGTAGTTGCAAATTCGATACTAGGCTCATTTTGGTTGATTTGAAGTACTAATTCTTTGAAAGAGCTCTGAGCAATGGTGATTTCGCCTTTTGCAACAAAATGCTCATCAAATTTCTCGATAACAGCACTTTGTGTTGAAACGTTAACACTCTTATCCAAAAGCAAGGCTTTAGCCGCACTTACAAACACACTATAGGCATGATAGATAGAATCTGCTACACGGTTTTCGTTAAAGGCATTTAAAGTCCACTCTAATTTCTCTTCTGACTCGAATAACAAAGTGGCTACTAAGTCAATCATTACACCAGCACATTCACCAACTCCAATTTCTGTGGCAAACTGTTCTGTAGCACCCCAGTCGATAAAATCATCGTCCTTCAAAGTAGTAAGGTCTGCAACTGGTTTTAGTAAATTATAAAAATATTTTTCGCCTTGACGGTCATAATAATCATTGAAGTATTCGCCTTCCGTGGCATTTTCTTCGTAATTATTCAACAACACTCTCAGTACTTCAGGACCTCGTTTTGATGGTACTTTAATTACTTTATCTGCTACTCGACCTACACCATTGCCAACTGTACCACCTCCTAATAGCACTTGAAGTGCAGGCAATACTCGCTTATCGGCCGACTTCAAAGATGAACCATGGAAGCCGATATTGGCCATACCATGCTGACCACAAGAGTTCATACAACCTGAAATTTTGATTTTAATATCGTTATTATAAATCAAATCAGGGAAGTCTTCAGAAATAACGGCTTCTAATTTGGAAGTAATATTCGTACTATCCGAAATCGCCAAGTTACAAGTATCTGTACCCGGACAAGCTGTGATATTGGCAATCGAATTTGCACCAGGATATGCCAAATCATGTGCTTTTAACACCTCGTAGATATATGGAATATTGGCTTCTGGGACAAAGCGTAACATCAAACCTTGGTTGATACTCACACGTACATCATTTGCTACATATCCATCCAACTGTTCGATTAAAGAACGAGAGGTGTTAGAAGAAATGTTACCATTTAAGATACGAACATATACACCAAAATATCCTTCTTGTTTTTGAGCAAAAACGTTAGACTGTAACCAAGTTTTATACTCTTCAGTCTCAGGAGCTACTATCGATGCTGTTTGAGTTGGCAAATATCCTTCGATTTCCGTTTCGCTAAAACCAGTAGTAGGAATCTCAAATGTTTTGTTTTTGATTGCGATTGTTTCTGCATTTACCAATTCTACAAACTTATCGAAACCAATTTTTTGAATCAAAAACTTCAAACGAGCTTTGTGACGAGAGTTACGCTCACCGTGGCGGTCGAATACTCTGAGTGCAGCTTCTAAATAAGGGATAACTTGATTTTCTTCTAAAAACTCAAATGCTGTATGCGCTAACATTGGTTGTGCACCCAAACCACCACCAACAACTACTTTAAAACCACGTTTGCCATCTTGCACTTTTGGAATCAAACCAAAGTCGTGCATATAAGTCAATGCAGTATCGGCTTCGGAGTTAGAAATGGCAATTTTAATTTTACGTCCCATTTCTTGACAAATAGGGTTTCTCAAGAAATAACGGAAAATAGCATCAGCATAAGGAGTTACATCAAAAGGCTCTTGAGTATCGATACCCGAAGTGATAGAAGCCGTAACATTACGAACGGTATTACCACATGCCTCACGAAGCGTAATATCATCTTGTTCCAATTGTGCCCACAATTCAGGCGTGCGATCCAAAGAAACAAAGTGAATTTGAACATCTTGACGTGTAGTCAAGTGTAAATTTCCTATCGAATACTCATCCGAAATATCAGCGATACGTTTCCATTGCTTAAAGGTCATTTTACCATAAGGCAACTTGATACGCACCATTTGTACCCCTTGCTGGCGTTGTCCATACACACCACGTGCTAAACGTAAACTACGGAATTTTTCTTCGTGGATTTTACCTTCTCTGAATAATTCAATTTTACGAGCTAAATCTAATATGTCTTTTTCAACAAGTGGATTTTCGAGTTCAGTTCTGAAACTTTGCATTGCTTTTCTGTTTAAAAATCAAACAAAACACCCTAAGCTGGTCAAAGTAGCACAAGGTTCTTGTGTAATGAGTAATCCACCTACATTATTTACTCTATAAAATAAGTAGATTTTTATGCAAAACTAAGGAAGAAATTCTATCTATCAAGGCTTTTTCTAAAAAAAGTTTGATATATATTTTAAACATTCAAAAAATCCAAGTAAGTTTGCCCAGATGGTCTAGTGGCTGAGTAATAATCAATTATATTCATTCGTCATACAAGTAGTTATTAAAAGTCGAACATTACAACAATTGTTTAGTCAATCAAATCGACCAATTAATCCCATTATACCCATGAAGAGAAATCTATCTTTATTTGTTGCTTTATTAGCATTTTTATTGTCAAGTTGTACAGATAGCAAGAAAGTTGCTGAGTATCAAGATCAAGTAAGAAGACTTGAAAGTCAAATTTTGAAGGAGCGTCAAGAAAACGCTGAACTAAGTAGCTTCCGTTTTAGTCTTGAAAGTCAGTTCAAGAAAAAGAATGAAGACTACATGAAATGCCAAGAAGATAGTAAGGATACTTTCGAAACACTTACTATTAAATATAATCGTTTGTTGGACGACTATAACAAGATTCAAGCTTCTTACAAGTCATTGAATGAAACTTACGAATCAAACAAAGAAAATTCATCTAAAGTAATCGCAGAATTAGAAGAGCGTGTTCGTAATAGCAAATCAGGTAAAGCGAAAAGACGTCGTAGATAATTTTCCTTTTAGTACATTTAAGAGAACTGCTTCACAAAAAGCAGTTCTTTTTTTATTACTCTTCACTGAGTCTTATCCAGCCCCAAGATCATTTATTTACACCTAAAGTTGGTTTTAATAGCAACAGTATTCATTTAAGTTAGTGGGCGTTGTGAGCTTTAGGCACTAGGCAACAGGCACTAGGCAAAGAGTTTTAACATGTTTTTAATAACTAAAGACATGCTTTTTTCCAAAGCCCACCGCCGAAAGCCGATACCTGAAAGCCTAAAGCACAAAAATTATATTCTATTTTGCGCACCAACTTATAACCAATAGCATTTTTCAAGTTTGGTCTATTTATTGTATTAAATCCCATATTTTCTCTCACTTTGAGACCATTTAATCAATTCTGTGTACATATTCCTTGCATTTGCCTGAGTTTTGAGTATTTTTGAAACCAAAGACAGTAAACATCCAAATCATATTGTTATCCGTATATAAAGTAGATTAACAATAAATTTGGAGATTTCAGGAAAATACTAGGTATTTATTAGGTATAAACAGTCATTTTGAGTAAGTACATTCTCTTATAACGAAGAAAAGGCTGTTAATATTTGTTAACGAAAGTTAAAATTGCTTGTAATTTTTTTGGAATTAATATAACAACTACTATCTTTGAATCAACCAATCAAGCATACTTCATTTTTAATTAGAGTAGTCACTAAAAAAACAATATAGGAGAAGCAATATGATATAAAGCTTTACGTTAACCAAATAGATTTATCAAGATGGAAAGAATCCATGTTAACGACAGTGAGCTAGTATCACGCTATATTCAAAATGGTGACGAACATGCCTTCGAAACACTTGTTCGCAGATACAAATCAAAAGTTTATACAACAATTTATTTAATCGTAAAAGATACTTACGTAGCAGAAGACTTATTGCAAGATACTTTTGTGAAAGCAGTAGATGTACTTCGCTCTGGCAAGTATAACGATGAAGGTAAATTTTTGCCATGGGTACTTAGAATTGCCCATAACATGGCTATAGATAATTTCCGTCGAGAAAAACGCTATCCCAATATCGTATTCGAAGATGGTAGTAGTGTATTCAATACACTTGATTTTGCAGAAGACTCTATCGAGGAAATGCAAATCAAAAATGAAACACACAATCATCTTAGAGATTTGATTAAACGTCTTCCTGATTCGCAACGCGAAGTACTCGTGATGCGTCATTATGAAGATATGAGTTTTCAAGAAATTGCCGACGCCACTGGCGTTAGTATCAATACGGCATTGGGGAGAATGCGTTATGCGTTGATAAATCTACGCAAAATGATGAGTAAAAATTCTCCGAGCTATGATACAAACCTTTACGCAGAATGACGTAATTCGTTACGTTTATGAGGAAACTTCAGAAGAAGAAAACCTACTAATCCAAGATGCATTGGTACACGATACCGAAATGCTTGAATTCTATTTGGATTTGGTAGATCTTAAAATTGGTTTAGATGCTAGTTATCGTGAACCATCCTCTAGAACGGTCGACAACATATTAGCGTATTCTCGTAATTTTGACTCAAAACATCAAACCTCCGCCTAGTTTTAGGCTCAGGTTTGATGTTTTTTTGTTTTACTCAAGTCTTCAATCGACTTGAGTAATTTTCTATTTGCTTTATTTTTTAGAAGTTATCTACCAACTTCTGATTATATCTTATTGTGTCTCTGCAACTAAAAAATCTGGCTATTTATCCTTATTTTTGATTTTTGGAACTTGTCACACAGGTCTCCTGTATAATCTCGTTAATCCAGATTTTGTTATGCTCAAAAAAGAACGTTATCGTTTACTGATAGATTACTTCCTTCACAATTTTCCTGTAGCTGAAACCGAATTACATTATACCACTCCTTTTGAATTATTGGTGGCTGTAGTATTATCCGCCCAATGTACCGATAAGAGAGTCAATATGGTGACGCCTGCCTTGTTCGAGCGTTTTCCTACGCCTGAGTCCTTAGCCAGCGCCACTTTCGAAGAGGTATTTTATTACATCCGTTCGATTTCCTATCCTAACAATAAAGCCAAGCATTTGATTGGTTTAGGGCAAAAGCTTGTTGATAACTTCAGCTCAGAAGTGCCTAGTACCATCGAAGAACTTCAAACCCTTCCAGGCGTGGGGCGTAAGACAGCCAATGTGATTGTTTCGGTGATTTTTAATCAACCAGCCATGGCGGTAGATACGCACGTATTCAGAGTATCACATCGTTTGGGCTTGGTAGCCAAAACTGCTACAACGCCTTTGGCAGTAGAAAAAGAGCTCATCAAACATATTCCTGAGGATTTAGTTCCCAAAGCGCACCATTGGTTGATTTTGCATGGGCGCTATGTCTGTATTGCTCGCTCGCCCAAATGTGAAGAGTGTAAGCTAACGCATTTGTGCAAGTACTTCAGCAAACCTCCACATTTACGAAAGGATAGCCCTAAGCTGTAAAGGATGAGTTGCGAATTGATTTTCAACAATTTCAGATTTGGGATTGCTAATTTCGGAAATAAAGTAAAATACCTTTTACAAAAAATCGAAGATTATACTTCCGAAATCCAACATCAGCAATCCACAATTGAAAGCTTAACCCATTTGTTAAAACATGTTTGATTTTCTTACAGATTATGTCCAAACCAATTGGATAGAAGTTTTTGGTATTGTGACCTCCTTAATATATGTCTGGTTGAATATCCGACAAAATATCTGGAGTTGGTTTTGGGCGATTGTAAGCTCATCTGTGTATGGAGTCGTCTATTTCCAAAGCAAGCTCTATTCTGATATGGAGTTACAAATCGTGTTTATCATTCTGGGCGTTTATGGTTGGTATCAATGGCTTTATGGAGGCGCTAACAAGACGGAGCTCCCAGTAAGCAGAATGCCTAAAAAGTACATTATTATTTGTCTGGCAGCAGGTATTGCATTTACGGGTGTGTCAGGGTATTTGCATGCCCAAACTGATGCTAGTTTACCCTATTTAGATTCGAGTTTGACAGCCATTAGTTTGATTGCTTCATGGATGATTGCCAAAAAATATCTGGAAAATTGGATTTTGTGGATTGTAGCCAACTTGGTGTATATAGGCATGTACTACTTCAAGGACTTACATGGAACGAGTATTTTGTATGCGCTATTACTCGTCATGGCTATAAAAGGGTATTTTGATTGGAGGAGGGGGATGGATAAATAAAATTTCTCTCAATCATACTTTAATAGGATTTTGAGTTGAAAAACTCCATAGTAATCAAGCAAAAAAATAGGGAAAGAACTCAAAACTGAAACTGTAGAATCTACATTGATATATTTTTCCAGTTGTTGCTGAAAGACCATTTCTTGAGAAACAAGGGTGTTTGGAAAAATATAATCATCATTGATTAAGTCATTCAGTTTTTGTAAGTGTGTCTTGATTAAAATAATCCATATATCTCTATTGTAGGAAGTAAACTGGACAAACTCCTTTTTACACTCTTGACTCACTATATTTTTATAATGGATATTTTTTTTGGCTAGTACTTTAACATACCTGAAAGCATCTTCATCTTGGATATGTTTGAGCGCCTCCACCATCGGATAACTAATATAAAGTTTTCCTACAGAGGTTTCTTCGTTAAAAAAACGTAACATTGACTCTAACTTAGAGTCGTTTGCTAGCGTAGAATGTCCGTCATAATCAAAAAACAAGTAAATCTCCGCAAAGTCATTTCTTGAATACCTCGAAAGAATTTCTTTATTCCGAGGTATTTCCTTCAAAATCATAAACATGTCCAAATCTTCGTCTGCTGAAAGTTCTTTATACAATTGATAAACCTCAGAGCAGTAGGCACATTGTATAATTGAATTTTCAGAAATAAAATATTGGGTCAGATTATCTACAATTTGTTTTTCTGTCTTTTCTCCTTCAAAGACAAATAGTATTTCATTAGGCATTGAACGAACCAGCTTTATACATTTTTTCGATATTATGAGCCTCTCTTAGTTCTTTTGAGGTACTTTTGGCTAAAGAGCGAATAAATTGTTTGTACATCAAGAAATAACAATCTGGTCGCAACAAATCATTAGAAATATTAGAGGTATTGTGTGTAGTTAAGATAAACTGAACTCCTGTCTTTTTTAGTTCTTCAATAATCAACTCAGAAAGCTCATGATGGTAGAAGGCATCAAACTCATCGACAAATAAAAACGATACTGTTCCGTTTTCACGTATTCTTTGTAGCCAAAAATAGAATAAAATCAAGGTTTTAGTTCCATGTGATGCTACCTTAAAAAACGGGTAAACTTTTCCTTCAAAATTAAAAGCAAGGATATCTTTATCAAACTCTCTCTCAACGGTAAGATTACATTCAATACCTGCTTTGTTGAGAAACTGCTCAAAATCTTTGACATTACCTTTTTTAATGATATCCTCCGCCAAATCTATCTTGTCTGCCTCTAATCCTAAATACATATTGCCATGAACCGACCTAAAAAATAACATCGTCTCGACAAACTTAAAAAAAGAAAGAAAAGCTAGGTTTTCGGTTGTGGGCTCTAACACAGAGTTATTCTTGACATATTTTAATATAGATAATTCTACATTTTCTACCGTATTGCGAAGACTTTCAGCACCTTCAAAGTAAAAAGTAGCCTCATTAGAAATGTTTCTATCAATCACAGCCAGTATCTTTCCGTTAATCTCGAAATATTCCGACAAGATTTCTCTATGCGTCTTTTTACGATATTCATATACAATCTTATGCCCTTCAATCAAAAACTCAAACCTAAAAGTAGCATAATCCGTGGGATTGAGAGCATTGAGATAAACGGCATACTCTAAGTCACTTGTTTTTTTATCGGTCAAATGTCCAATAATATCAAAAATAGCAAAGCCTAGGTTTGATTTACCCACTCCGTTATGTCCGTAAATAAGCGCATTGTTCACAATACCATTTTTGACACAGGATTTATTAAACTCATAGCCATTTGTATCTGAAAAATCAAATACAAAGTCCTGATTAAAGCCTTTAAAGTTGGAAACCGAAAATTTGGTAAGCATAGTAAAGAGGGTTGATTTACACAAAGGTAATGAAGCATTTGGTTTTACCGTAAAAAAATTACGGCAAAGTGATTCTCATCCATTTAATAAATTATCTCCTTCCTTATATAGTTTCCTAGATATATATTTTGTTTAGGTTTTTCCAAAGGTTAAATTTAATATCATGAAATACCATTTACAGCTCATACATACTACTATTCTAGCTCATGGAAAATTCTGCTAATATTCAGGGAGAACACAATAATACATTCCAAGGAATCACAAATTCCACCATACATAATAGCGTCCATCATCATCACACCAAACCCAAACTACCTAAAGAATTAACGATACAGATGCCTACCGTTAATTTGGAGGATATTATTGGACGTGAAGAAGAAATAGCCGAGCTACATCAATCACTTTTTGAACATAAGCAAGTGGTATTGGTGAATGGCTTGGGTGGTATTGGCAAAACGACTTTGAGCCAAGCCTACCTGACAAAATACGCCGAACAATACCAACATTTGGCATGGATAACGGTGGGCGGTACTTCTTTGGAAAGTGATTTTATCAATGCGGTGCTATTAGACAAAACCTTTGGGATTACAACCGAAGGTAAAGAAGTGACGGATATTTTTCATGAATTATTACATGATTTAAAATCTCTTGAAGCCAAACCCAATTTACTTATCCTCGATAATGCTGATGCTACTTTGAGCAGCTATTATGATAGACTCCCTCGGCAACCCCATTGGCATATATTGGTTACTTCTCGTGAACACATTGAAGGCTTTGAAAGCAAAGAACTTGGTTTTCTCGAACCAGACAAAGCCCTTTTGCTCTTTCAAAAGCATTGCACAAGGATTACGGATGTTAAAGCCATTGAAACGCTTTTACATACCATTGATTACCATACGTTAACGATTGAGATTTTAGCCAAAACAGCCCAATTACAGCGTCTGGACATAGACACTTTACAAAATGCGATTGAGAAAGACATCAGAGCAGGGGTTTATATCAAACATAATAATGATAAAATAGACAAAGTGTATTCTTATCTTTCTTCTATTTTTGATTTGAGTAATGTAACGGATACAGAAGCTTGGCTACTCAAACAAATGGCTTGCTTACCTCCTGATTTTCATACGTATGATTTGATTAAAGAACTGATTTGTACGCCCGAAAGCGAGCAAGCGGAGCTTTTACCCGAAAGTATCGAAAGCTTAGTAGCCAAAGGCTGGCTATTGAAAAACCCCGAAGCCGATAGCTACAAAATGCACACCATCATAGCAGAAGTAAGCCGTAGGAAATTGGAAGTTGGGATAAATGATGTTGAAGTATTACTGGATAATGTAACCAATAAATTAGCAATAGACCAAACCAAAGATAATCCAGTTGATAAGTTTCAATGGGTTGAATTTGGTAAGGCATTGGACAATATTTTTGGAAAAGAACTTTTACCTAAAGTTTCACTACTACAAAATAATTTGGCAACCGTCCTTAAAGATTTAGGCGAATATGAAAAAGCCAAAATATTACTACAAAAAGCTTTGATTTCAGCAGAGAAAAACTTTGGTGAAGAGCATCCCACCACGGCAGTTCGTTACTCTAATTTGGCAACCGTCCTTAAAGATTTAGGCGAATATGAAAAAGCCAAAATATTACTACAAAAAGCTTTGATTTCAGCAGAGAAAAACTTTGGTGAAGAGCATCCCACCACGGCAGTTAGTTACTCTAATTTGGCATTAGTCCTTAAAGCTTTAGGCGAATATGAAAAAGCCAAAATATTACTACAAAAAGCTTTGATTTCAGATGAGAAAAACTTTGGTGAAGAGCATCCGAACACGGCAAGCACTTACTCTAATTTGGCATTAGTCCTTAAAGATTTAGGCGAATATGAAAAAGCCAAAATATTACTACAAAAAGCTTTGATTTCTGATGAGAAAAACTTTGGTGAAGAGCATCCAAACACGGCAAGAACTTACTCTAATTTGGCATTAGTCCTTCAAGATTTAGGCGAATATGAAAAAGCCAAAATATTACTACAAAGAGCTTTGATTTCAGATGAGAAAAACTTTGGTGAAGAGCATCCCTCCACGGCAAGAACTTACTCTAATTTGGCATTAGTCCTTAAAGATTTAGGCGAATATGAAAAAGCCAAAATATTACTACAAAAAGCTTTGATTTCAGCAGAGAAAAACTTTGGTGAAGAGCATCCCTCCACGGCAAGTTTTTACTCTAATTTGGCAACCGTCCTTCAAGCTTTAGGCGAATATGAAAAAGCCAAAATATTACTACAAAAAGCTTTGATTTCAGATGAGAAAAACTTTGGTGAAGAGCATCCCACCACGGCAGTTCGTTACTCTAATTTGGCAATCGTCCTTAAAGATTTAGGCGAATATGAAAAAGCCATTACTTTGTTAGAAAAAGCTTATCAAGTCTTTTACAATCATCTAGGAGAACATCATCCTAATACAACAACCATTAAAAGTAATTTAGATTATGTTGTTCAAAAAAGTAAACAAAAGCCAAGTAATTTTTTAGGTAAATTATTCAACTTTCTAAAATCATAAATCATGGAACCCATCACCACCACAGCTATTGCCAGTGTTGTCACGTACTTGGCAGGAAAATTAAAAGAAAATCAATCAGTAAAAAGCTTTTTAGATGATTTTACAGAGGCTACTGTCAATTGGATACGTCCTATTTTTTTAAAAGAAGATGGTACGGAGGAGAAAATTATTCAGAAACTCAAAGAAAATCCTGATAGTGCGACTAAACAGGAGGCTGTAAAAGTGGCTATTGTTTCAGAAATAGAAGATAACCCAGCAGCAGAACAATTTCTATTAGAAATGGTAAAGGTAATAGCATCAAAAACAGGCAATACCAGCACCCAAACCAATACTATGACGGTAACAGGTGATGGTAACTATAGTTTTCAAGGAATCAGTAATTCGAACATCAACATTGGTAAATAGTTAACCATAGAAAATGGTTTAAAACAAAAAAGCCTTAAATCTTTCGACTTAAGGCTTTTAGCTCCCTCTCCTGGGCTCGAACCAGGGACCCCATGATTAACAGTCATGTGCTCTAACCGACTGAGCTAAGAAGGAATCTCTTTACAATTTTGTGTTTCTTTGTTCCTGAATTGTGATGCAAAATTATGCGCTTTTTTGTTACTATGCAAGTGTTTTAAGCAAAAAAATTACAAAAAAACGCACACTTTTGTATTATTCCCTGATTTTCAAAAACTTATCTTGTAAACTTTTTTTTAAATTTTTATACCATCGGAACGTGAATGACCTTTTTGGTCTCGAAAAACTCTTCTGTGAAGTATTCGTGTAGTTCGAATGTCTTCGTTTTTTTTCCTAATTCTTTTAATTCTTCACCCAAATCGCCACCTTTCAAATACAAAATCCCGTTTTTGAGCTTATTGTAGCAGTTGATGTTCACTTTGCCTTTTACCCATCCGTAAAATGGAGTAATACGTGTTACGGCACGACTCACGATAAAATCGTATTCGCCATCTACTTGCTCAGCACGGATTTGTTCGGCACGTACGTTTTCCAAACCTAGGGCGTTTGCTACTTCTGTTACGACTTTAATCTTCTTGCCTATGCTGTCAATCAAATGAAATTGGCAATGCGGAAACATAATCGCCAAAGGAATGCCCGGGAATCCACCGCCTGTACCTACGTCCAAAATTTCTGAGAAATCTTTGAAGTTGACAACCTTGGCAATACCCAATGAGTGAAGAATATGTTTTTCGTAGATATTCTCAATATCTTGGCGAGATACCACATTAATTTTTTCGTTCCACTCACGATATAATTCGCCCAATTGAGCAAACTGTGCTTTTTGCTTTTCGGTGAGCTGTGGAAAGTATTTTTCTATTAGTTTTGAATCGTTCATAATCGAAAATATGGATAAATAAATTGGTAGGATAGACTAACGCCAACGCATTTTCTTGCGCTTAGGCAGGGTATTGACCACGCCCATCACTACATAGTAAACTGTCATTAAAAAATCCCAATAGGGAATACTGTATGAAGATATGGTTCGGTCGAGACGTGTATTGATTTTACCTAAAACTACCCATTGAACAATCAATCGAAGCAGCCAAAATCCTAATACACAATATACTAGCTGACTAAATACTACCAAAGGTATTAATATGATAAAACTTAACCAAAATAATATCTGAGAGCTCGCTATTATCCCGAGCGTAAGTTTATGATTGGTTTTGTAATGCTTACTTACCGAAATATGTCGAGTCTTTTGGCGGTACCAATCTTGCCAGCTATGTTTTGGAATAGAATACATAAATGAGGCTTCGTCTAAACAAATAGCGGTATTCTGCTCGTTGGCTACGTCATTCATGAAGAGATCATCGTCACCACCCAAGATATTGGTATGTTTAGCAAATCCTCTGTTTTTGAAAAATAGAGATTTACGATACATCAAATTGCGTCCTACGCCCATATAAGGCATTCCGTATAGCGCCAATCCAAAATACTGAACCGCCGTCAAAAGGGTTTCGTAGCGAATAAACTTATTCAGCGTAGTTTTTTCTGGAAAATAGGGTGAAAAACCTAAAACAATTTCTTTGCCTTTGGTTAAGCATGAAGCCATTGATTGAATCCAAGTGCTCGACTGAGGGCGACAATCGGCATCGGTCAGTAGAATTACATCGTACTTAGCTGATTTTATCCCCAAAGTCAATGCATATTTTTTGGGAGATAAATGCTCTGGTGTTTCTTCTATTCGGATAAAACGGAGATGCTTGAAATTATGCGCTTCGGTCAGTAAAAAATCGTAAGTGCCATCATACGAGCGGTCATCTACGACGATAATTTCAAATTTGGGATACTCTTGTGTATCGAGCACAGGTAATAGCTCTTCGAGATTACGGATTTCGTTCCAACTACATACAATCACCGATACAGGAGGCAATGCCACCAAATCGCTGATAGGTGCTTCATATTGATTGATTTTATTGAAAACATTCAATATAAAATACAGTTGAATCCCAAGGGATAATAGGAACAAAATGAGTAAAAAAGGAACCAAAGCGAACTGACTATTAAGTTTTAAAACGCAAAGATAGTGAATCCTTATCACTGCAATGCTGATAAGTGCGTAGATTTTGGTAACTTTGCAGGCTTTTCGAAAAAGTAGAGTTGCTTAATTATGACCTACTTGTAAGATAGAGTTCATTTTATTTTAGTACGAAAATATGACTTTTGACATACATAGCACCGACCCCAACAGCAAGGCTAGAGCAGGGGTGATTCATACCGACCACGGAGATATCCAAACGCCTATCTTTATGCCTGTGGGTACAGCAGGCTCAGTAAAGGCTGTTCATCAACGTGAATTAAAAGAAGATATTAAAGCCCAGATTATTTTGGGAAATACCTACCATTTGTACCTACGTCCAGGTTTAGATGTACTAGAACGCGCAGGAGGTTTGCATAAATTTAATGGTTGGGATAGACCAATTTTGACGGACTCAGGTGGGTATCAGGTATATTCATTGGCGGGTACTGGTCGCAAAATCAAGGAAGAAGGGGTTACTTTCAAATCACATATTGATGGCTCAATTCATCATTTCACGCCTGAGCGTGTGATGGATATTCAGCGAAGTATCGGTGCCGATATCATCATGGCATTTGACGAATGTACGCCATACCCATGCGATTACACGTATGCACGTGAGTCGATGGAAATGACCCATCGTTGGCTCAAACGTTGTTGTGACCATTTTGATGCTACCGAACCAAAATACGGTTACAGCCAAACGCTTTTCCCTATTGTTCAAGGTAGTGTATACAAAGATTTACGTGTAAAATCTGCCGAGGTAATCGCTAGTTTTGAGCGTGAAGGTAATGCCATTGGAGGCTTGTCGGTAGGAGAACCTGCCGAAATGATGTACGAAACAACCGACATCGTAACAGATATTTTACCAAAAGATAAACCTCGTTATTTGATGGGTGTAGGTACGCCTGCCAATATCTTGGAAGGGATTGGCTTGGGTATCGATATGTTCGACTGTGTGATGCCTACTCGTAATGCTCGTAACGGTATGTTGTTTACAACAGAAGGTATTATCAATATCAAGAACGAGAAATGGAAGGATGACTATTCTCCGATTGATGCTGGTTTGGATAGCTATGTGAGTAACGCTTACACAAAAGCGTATTTGCGTCATTTGGTAAAAGCAGAAGAAATTTTGGGCGCCATGATTGCCAGTGTTCATAACCTGACGTTCTATTTATGGTTAGTTGGTCAAGCACGTGAGCATATCTTAGCAGGAACTTTCCGTGCATGGAAAGACCAAATGGTTGTAAAATTGATGCAAAGACTTTAGGAGTGTAGAGTTTTGAGTTGGGAGTGCTGAGTTTTTTTAATTTCTATTGAGTGAATGGTGATTGAGTGGTTTAGTGATTATTTTAATAGAAACTCCATCAGTAAATATCATTCTGAAATATAGTATCAAAAAAGCGGTCGAAAAACTAATTTCGACCGCTTTTTTGGTGTTAATGAGTATTCTTCACTTCAATGTATCATAATTGCACTAACCAATATCTTCAAATTTTCAAATCATCACATTTTCAAATTACCAAATTATCCTATAAAAATCAGTCGTAAACTTTATGAATTTCAAGGGATATTTTTACATTTGTAAGGATAGAACTATATGTTAACCTCATATCCGTTATTTTGTAGTAAATGCGAACCTTACAAGTTTTTCTACCAATAGCTACGGCTTTTTGGCGAGGTTATTTTTCCATCAGTCGCCGAAGTTTGTTGCTTTGTACACCTATAATCTTGATCTGCTTTTCAATTTCTATCAATGGTTTTTCCCAAAAAAATCTGTAGAAACGGTCTCAGACGAACAAATTCAGCTCTTTATCCAAAAAGCGCAAACTAGTGGTTTGTCTATTAGTCAAATCGAAAAAGTAGCGCAACAACAGGGATATAGTCCTGCCGAAATAGCTAGGATTAAAGAAAGAGTCGAAAAAGTTAGAACCGAACAAAATAAGGTTTTGACCAACGTCACTCCTCCCGAAAACACTTCCAGAACTCAATTAGGACAACTTTCCGAACCTCAGTCATCCAATATTGCTTCAGCTGTTTTTGGCAAAGCTCTTTTTACCAAAGAAGGGTTAAGTTTTGAGCCTAACCTACGTATTGCCACGCCTCAAAATTATCAATTAGGTCCCGAAGACGAGCTGATTGTGGATATTTATGGGGCTGCTTTAGATAACTTTCATGTAAAAGTAAGTCCAGAAGGAACTGTCAAAATACTAAATCTAAGCCCGATTTATGTCAATGGACTCAGTGTAGAAAGTGCCTCGCAACGCATCGTTTCGCGTTTGCGACAGTTATACCAAGGGCTCAACGTGGCAGGAAGTGGCGTGTCGGCACAAGTGACTTTGGGTAATGTTCGAAGTATTAAGGTAACACTTACGGGCGAAGTTAGCCGCCCAGGCACTTATACCGTTTCGTCATTGGCAACGATATTCAATGCCTTGTATGCGGCGGGTGGACCCTCAGAAAATGGTTCTTTTCGAAATATCCGTTTGATCCGTAACAACAAGGTTTATCGCATATTAGACTTATATGATTTCCTGCTTCGTGCCGACCAAAAGGATAATGTGCGTTTGCAAGATCAAGATGTTATCCGAATTGGAGATTATACTACAAGAGTTGAGTTACAAGGAGAAGTGAAGCGTCCGATGATTTTTGAAGTAGAAAAAACAGAGACACTTCAAGATGTTTTACGCTTTGCAGGTGGTTTTACAGATAAAGCTTATACCTATTCGATTCAGCTCAAACGTAATACCGCAAAAGAATTAAAACTCATTAATGTTGCCCAAGAAGAAGTAGCGAGTTTTATTCCTAAAAGTGGCGACAAATATAACATTGGGACGATTTTAGAGCGTTTTGAAAATCGAGTAAAAATCGCAGGAGCTGTCTTTCGTCCGGGTGAATATGCCATCGAAAAAGGGACTTCTACTGTAAAAGAATTACTCCAAATAGCCGAAGGACTCAAACCAGAGGCATTTACGAATCGTGCAAGTCTGCGTCGTTTGAAAAGTAACGACCAATATGAGCTAGTGAATCTTGATTTAGGGAAAATCCTGAGTGGAGAAAACCCAGATATTCCTTTGAAGCGAGAAGATTTTCTGACAGTTTATTCTTCACATGATTTACAGGAAAAACGTGTAGTGAAAATCGAAGGAGAAGTCAATCAAGCGGGAACTTATGAATATATCGACGGCATGACTCTGGGCGATTTGATTTTACAAGCCAAAGGATTTACCGAAGGGGCCAGTGCTTCGAAAGTGGAATTGTCGAGAAGGGTCAAAACAGAGCAATATTCAGCAGACAACGACCACAGTGTTGAGATTTTATTTTTTGATTTAGATAAAAACCTAAGTCTTGAGTCTAAAGAAGCCTCTATGGCTCTGATGCCTTTCGATAAAGTCTATATTCGAACTGCTCCTAATTATGAAGCCCAAAAATCGGTCTATATTGATGGAGAAGTGGCGTATCCTGGTTCGTACACTATCAAAGACAAGGCACAGCGAATTAGTGATTTGGTTCAATTGGCAGGTGGGCTCAAAAAAGGAGCATATCCACAAGGTGCCGTTTTTCAGCGAGATTCGTCAGTGGTGGCGATTGATTTATCCTTGATTTTGGCAAATCCACAGCAATCTGAAAATTTGTTATTGTTGGCAGGCGATAAAATTACGATTCCACGGTTGGTTGAAACAGTCAAATTAACTGGTGGTTTGCTCAATCCAGTTGCAGTGGCTTACCGAGAAGGACAAAGCTTACAGACCTATTTGTCACAAGCGGGCGGACTTAGTCCTTTGGCGCAACGAAATCGCATTTATGTGAAATATGCCAATGGGATGTCTGATAAAACCAATCATTTTTTGTTTTTCAGAAAATACCCTAAAGTATTGCCAGGGTCGGAAGTAGTGGTACCCGAACAAGACAAAGAAACCCAATCTAAACTCAGTGTAGGCGAGCGCATCGCTATCATGAGCGGAATTAGTTCTTTGGTGTATGTGATTATTAGTATCACAAATGCCATAAAGTAGGAGTTATTGGCTATAGGCTATCAGCCTTCAGCAAGGTATTCTACCAAATAGTGCAAAGCATAATGCCTAAAAATCATCCACCTTTTGTTCTCTTTTTCATTTGGACACGAATAAAAGACATATAACCATATCAATCAAAGACCTTATTTCGGGGTTGGTTCAGGGCAAGCGTTTTATCTTGCTCATGAGTCTTTCATTCGGAATTTTAGGGGCTTTATATGCAATTTCCTTGCCCAATCTTTATACCTCCGAAGTCAAAATTTTACCAGAAATAGATACTAAAAATATCGAAAGTCTGGATAAGTTTAAGTCTTTGGCAGGCTTAGCAGGCATTGATTTGGATAATTTGAACAGTACCGAGGCCATCAGACCAGATTTGTATCCTCCTATTTTGCAAAGCACTCCTTTTTTATTGAGTACATTCAAAACGCCTGTATTAGTGGCAAAAACACAAGAGAAAACGTCTTTGTTTAAGTACCTAAATAGTCTTCGTAAAGAAAAATTATCCTATCGAATTTTTGGAGAAAGCTCCTCAGAAACTATGGGCGTTTCGGCTAAACAAGCACCCGAAAGTTCGCTATTATTGAACAAGCAAGAAGTGGCTATTTTGAAGGATTTAAAAGAAAATATTATTGCTTCTTTAGATAAAAAATCAGGCGTAATAAGCATTAGTGCTAAAATGCCAGACCCTTTGGTGGCTACTATCGTGGTAAAATATGCTCAAGATTATTTGAACGAATATGTAAAAAAGTATCGCCTTGAGAAAACGCAAAAAGAGGTGGTATTTCTAGAAAAAAGAGTTGAAGAGGCGCAGAAACGATACCAACTTGCCCTACAGCGCTATTCCTCTTATCAGGATAGTCACCGAGGTTTGTTTTTGAATACGGCCAAACAGCAAGAACAGAAGCTTCAGCAGGAGTCAGAACTCACCTTTTCTTTATTTTCTGAATTGAGTAAAAAGCTCGAAGAATCAAGGGTGAAAGTTCAACATGATACCCCTGTTTTTCAGGTACTCGAACCAGCACAAGTACCTCTCAAAAAAAGCGAACCCAAACGTACGGTTATGGTACTAGCCTTCATGATTTTGGGAGGAATGATTGCTTGTTTCATCCTGATTTTTAAACATTTTAAGGTATCAACTTTATTTTCTTAGGTATTGTCCATTTGACTTTTTCAGAATAAAGTCTTAATATTAAGATAATCAGTCAATAGTAGATTAGTTATTAGAATATGCTCATAATCAGAATAGTACTAATACAAGCTTCCTCAGAAACTTTTTACCGAATGCTCATGGCTGAAAGCCGAAAGCCCAATCATTAGATAACACACCTATAATATCTTATCAGACCTGCTCTACTGCGAAAACTCCATGACTATTTATTTGAAAATTGGAGAAACGCATGAATACTATACCTAATAATTTACCCCTTGTCTCAATCATTTGTACCTGTTACAATCAGGCTGCGTTTGTCGAACAGACGTTGAGCTCTGTTATGTCTCAAGATTACCCCTATCTCGAAGTTTTTGTGTCAGATAATGGAAGTTCCGACGATAGTGCTCGTCGCATACAGGACTTTTGTCAAAACAATACGCATCATTTTCAAGTCACTTATCATTCCGAAAACTTAGGTATTTGTAAAGCTTTTAATCGAGCCTTTGCACAAGCCGCAGGAAAATACATAATAGACCTTTCGGCTGACGATATTTTGTTGCCACACTGTGTAAGTCAACAAGTTCAGTTTTCGAAAACAAACAGAAGAAGTTGGCGTCATCTATTCAAACATCGAATGGATTAATGAACAAGGAAAAAGTAAGGGTAAAACCTTTGGTAATTTGCCTCCTCCAAGCGGAAATATTTGGCTCCAACTTCTGTCAAAATCATTTATCCCTGCCCCTTCGATGATGATACGAAGAAGTTTACTCTTGCAAATGGACGGATATAACGAACAACTGGCTTATGAAGATTTGGACTTTTGGCTAAGGTCATCCCGAATATGTCATTATGCATATTTGCCCCAAGTACTCATGCAAGTAAGGCGTGTGCCAACTTCCGCTACTTCTGGTTTTGACTATGCCGAAAAAGGCTTGTTAGAGTCGGCATATAGGGTTTGTTTGAGTACACAGCTAACACTTGATTACAGGAAAGAATATAAGGCTTTGGACAAACGCATTTTAAGCTATTGTCTAAAAGCTTTTACTTCTCAGCAATTTGAGACGGCACTACGTTTTGCTCATCTATTATCAAGTCCAATTTTGGGAAAAATAATTACCTATTGGATTAAACGACAAATAGGTCTCCGTAGCTTAATACGTTTATATCGTCTGTTCAAGTAATTTTTACAACATCTATTTATATCATAAAAATTGTTCTATGACTCTATCACAACCCCTTTCTGCACTGATTCAGCAAAGTAGCTTTTTAGTTACGGGTGGCGCTGGATTTATTGGTTCTCATTTGGTGGATTTTTTACTAAAACACCATGCCCAAAAAGTTGTCATTGTGGATAACTTTTCAACAGGCTCTTTTGAAAATATTCAAACAGCCTTGAGGTTTGCCAATTGTCAGTTAATTGAAGGTGATTTACAAAATCGGCTTATCTGCGAAAAAGCCTGTGAAGGCATTGATTTTGTTTTTCATCAGGCCGCCCTTGGCTCGGTGCCACGTTCTATTCACGATCCTATTAGTACGCATCAGGCCAATGTTAATAGTTTTGTAAATTTATTGGTAGCTATGCAAAAAGCTCAAGTCAAAAAAATGATTTTTGCCTCCTCTTCCTCCGTTTATGGGAGTTTGCTTGATGATGTCAAACAAGAAATTACAGTTGGTGAACCTCTCTCTCCGTATGCTGCAACCAAGCGTATCAATGAAATTTATGCAGACATTTTTGCCAATACCTACCAACAAGATTTGATTGGTTTGCGCTATTTCAATGTATTTGGTCCACGACAAAATCCCGATGGTCCTTACGCCGCTGTTATTCCCAAATTTATTCAAGCAGTTTTGGAGGATAAAGCTGGGATTATTTTTGGCGATGGAGAGCAAAGCCGAGACTTTACTTATATCGACAATGTGGTATATGCCAATATCTTGGCGCTTTTGACTAATTCTCAAGACTATCGTTTTTTTAATATAGCCTGTGGACAGTCCATTTCTTTAAATCAAGTGTGGAATGCTGTTAATATTTGCTGTGAGGCAACATTGCCAATTCAGTATGAAAACCCTCGTCAAGGAGATATTTTGCATAGCAAAGCCGATATAAGTCGAGCGAAGAAATACTTGAATTATCAACCCTTGGTGTATTTCAATGAGGGAATTCGTCGAACAGTTTCTTGGTATCAAGCACAGAAAATCCATGTTTAGCTTTTTCCCAAAACTACAAAGCTTGTACAAGCTACAACTAACAGGCCTTTCGAGTCAGCTAGGTTGGTATGTGATACAATTGGGCGTGACTTTTATCAGTAGCCTTTGGCTTATATGGCATCTGGATGATTCACATTGGGGAAGTATTAGTTTGTTGGTATCCTATCATGGGTTGTTTAGTGTTTTTTCAGGAATATGGTTAAAAGATTGGACTATCAAAGCCATCGTAGAAGGGCGAAAGGTAGAACCGATTTTGGGGAGCGTGGCATTTATGGCGGTGTTATTGTCTGTATTAGGGTTTGTTGTTTGTGGACTGAGCTTTAGGGGATTTTTTCCACAATATTCATTCTTGAAAAATCTCATATGGGTACAAGCGGGCAATTTGTTGACAACGCCCTTTCATGTGGTTTACTTTTATTTTGATGCTATTAAAAAGCCCTACCTAATCAACCAAGTAAATGCTTATTATGCCATTTGTGCAGGAATTTGTAAGGTCATTTGTGTAGAGATAAAACCATTTTCATTTTCTGTTTTTCTGTGGCTTCAACTCGGTTGTAGTTTGGGTTTAATATTAGTCTACTGTTGGTTGGTCAAACGCGAAGGACTAGGTTTGCGAAAATGGCAAATTCATTGGCAATTAGTACAAGAAATGTGCAAAGGAGCATGGTCTGTATTTGTAAGTAAAATCATTGGGCTAGTCCAGTCCAAAATGGATGTATTATTACTAGCAAGCTTGTTGAACTTAGCTGATACAGGTAGATATAGTTCCGCTTTACGTCTGGTTGAAGCCAGCTATTTTGTCCCAGTATTGTTATTTACCCACCAGTACCCGCGCATGATTGAGGCGAAACGAATGTCAGAAACGCTATTCTTAAAACAAATGCGTCAATACTTTCAAATAAGTTTGGGAACGAGTATTGTTTTGGTTGTAATGATGTGGATTGGTGCACCTATGTTGGAAAGAGTTTTAGGGGTAAAACAGTTGACTTGGCTCATTGTGGGTATCTCTGGCAATCTGGTATTTTATATGTTAGACATGGCTCGTTCAAGCTTTTTGTTTACCAATAATTTGACCCATTTGATGATACCCATTCAGGTAATTTCGTGCCTATTGGGAGTCTGTTTTAGTTATCTTTTAGTACCTCATTGGGGAATATATGGTGCAATCTTGAGCGCTTGGATTACAGGAATATGGCAATGTTGGTTGAGTAATTATATTTTTCGAGAAACACGTTTTATACCTTCCCTGATATGTTCGAAACCTTATTTTATGGCTTAAGTTTTATCGGAACTTGTTACTACATTTTTACGAAACGCCTATTTGATTTTTTGAGTTTGTCCTTCTTTAGTTCCTTGGTTTATTTTATTCCAGGTTTTTCGGGCTTGATTATTAATCCATACAATACCGATGAAACTACCGCTATTTACCCCCCTTGTTATTGGGTTTATGATTTGGTCTTGGGGATTAACTTATTTACAGTGTTGATAAATGATAGTTTTTTACAAGATAAATCTATCATTCTCAAAGGAGATTTTAAGCCTAGTTTAGCTCTAGGAGCACTGATGATGGGCGTATTGGGTTTGGCGGGCTCATTGATTCAGTTTCCTGATTTGTATTTGAATCGTGCGGAAGTAAGTAAAGGTGAACTTCAAGAAATCCTTAGCCATCAAGCCGACCGCTGGAGCGTGCTCTGGGCGATGGGTGCAAGTTTACTGGCCATGATAGCATTCAAGGCTGGGTATCGATTTTACCAAATACTAGCAGTAGTACTCTTAGGTTTGGATTTGTTTTGGGGAGGCAATCGCTCTTCTTCAGCTTTTGTGGTGTTGGCATTACTAGTGTTATCGACACAGCATGAGCCCAAACGATTAGTGAGCTATATTAGTCATTGGAGATACTTAGGCAAAACGCTGTTGCTCATTAGTTTGGTGGCTATTTTCTTTATTTCAAAACTGATATTACCTCTATTACAAGCCAATCGCATGGATTTATTTGAAGAAATTTATCCTTCTTGGCAAGACGTATTATTTCATGCTTTTGTAGTAAGCGAACCTGCCGCTATTCAGGCAAATTTGTCAGAAACCTTGCGTAAAGGAATAGAGGTAGATTGGTATCATCCTGTGGATATTGTAGGACAATTGATAATTGGTGGCGATTGGCTAGGAATGCAGTCTAATAGCCATTATTTGAGCCAAAAAGATTTGTTTCCACAACTTGAATATGGCTTAGCATACAATATTTGGGGAGATATATGGGCAAGTGGTGGTTGGATTACCTTAATCGTTTTTGTCTTTTTTTACCATATCGTTTTGGTACTTGGGAATCTTCTTATCAAGCGCTCAACGGGCTATTCTTTGGTCATTATCGCTTTATTTTTCTCGATATGGGCTTTTTATATTCATCGAAATAATCTTTTGTTTCAACTATACTTACAAAAACGAGTTTTGATTTTTGCCGTAGTGCCTTGGCTTTTTTCTCTGATTAAAATTCGATGGAATAGTTCTCATCCTAAATCAAACTAAAATATGTGCGGAATAACTGGACTTGTTGACTTTAGATACAAAAGTTCTCGTCAAATACTCCAACAAATGTATTCATCTTTGAGTCATCGTGGTCCTGATGCCGTTGGAGAATACTGGAAATCTATGCCTTTATATCAGATAGGTTTGGGACATACGCGTTTGTCGCTATTGGACGATAGTACTTTGGCTTCGCAACCCTACCGATGGAAGCATTGGGTATTGGTATTTAATGGAGAAATATACAATTTTAGAGAAATCAGACATACTCTTCAACAAAAAGGTTACTTTTTTGAAAGTGAATCTGATACAGAAGTCCTAGTCAAAGCTTTTGATTATTGGGGCGAAATGGCAGTTCAGCAATTGACTGGTATGTTTGCTTTTGGCTTATATAATCAGGAAAATCAACAATTGATGTTGGTAAGAGATAGGGCTGGCACAAAGCCATTATATGTGTATCAATCAAAAAATGTAATCTTATTTGGCTCCGAACTCAAAGCCTTAATGGCACATCCTGATTTTCCAAGAAAAATACAAAGTCAATCTGTGGGACTATATTTTCAGTATGGCTATGTTCCTAGTTCGCATTGTATTTTTGAACAAACCCATAAAGTACGAGCAGGGCAGATTTTAGTGATTGACTTGCCACAAAATACCTCACGTTATCAAACGTATTGGTCGATTTTGGATTCTTTTAGTCAACCAACTGTAAAGCAATATCACCCCGAATCATGCTTACTTCATGAATTAGACCAAAGACTCGATACTGCTTGCCAAACCCGAATGACCGCCGACCATCCCATTGGGTTGTATTTGAGTGGGGGTTATGACAGTTCCTTAGTAGCGTATTATGCGCGTAAGCATAGCAATTTTCACAAAGCCTATTGTTTGGGTTTTGAAGAAAATGAATATAGTGAGGTTCCATTTGCTCAACAAATTGCTCAATATTTGAACATCCCATTTGAGGGATTTATCCTAGAAAACCGAGAATCTTTATATCTCACAACACAATTGCCCGAAGTATTCGATGAGCCCTTTGGTGATAGTTCTGCGGCTGCATGTTTGGCACTAAGTCAGCGAGTGAGGTCATCGGTCAAAGCGGTGGTATCTGCTGAGGGTGGCGACGAGCTTTGGGCGGGATATCCCCGTTATGTACAAAGTTTAAGGCTTTTTCAAGGATTAAAATATGCTCCAAGTTCAGTTGTTAGGGTACTGCTAAAATCGTTTAAACATCGCAAATGCGTCAAGCTGAGGCATATTTTATCACATCCTCAAAATCCTCTTTGGATACTCGATGCTGTGAGTCAGTCGCTCAGTAGCAATTTAGTCCCGTCATTGGTACAAGATTTTAGTCCAAATTCAGAAAATACTTTTAGGAAGGCTTTTCCCAATGACCCCATTCATGCGATGTTGTATTGGGATTATTCTCAGTATCTGGTAGATGATTTGATGGTCAAAGCTGACCGAACAGGCATGGCTGTTGGGCTCGAAATACGTGAACCCATGTTGCATCATCCTTGGGTAGAGTGGGTATCGAGTTTGCCAAGTCAGTACAAAATCAATGGTTCTGAACAAAAGTATTTATTGAAAAAATTAGCGCATCAAAAAATTCCTCAAGCGCTTTTGGACAGACCTAAAAAGGGTTTTGGTGTCCCATTAAGTAAATGGCTGAGAGGTTCTTTGAAAGAGCTGGTGTTGGATACATTGACAACCTCTGCACTGGAGCAACACAGATTACTTAATACAGCGACTGTGAATCGCTATATCAAGCATTTTTATGGAGGCTCAGACAGCTATACTACTACACTTTGGCACCTATTGCAATTTCAACTTTGGTACAATCGATGGCTATAAAACCTAAAATATTGTTTCTGATTCCCAGTCTGGCATGTGGGGGCACCGAAAAAGTTATCAGTACACTCATTAATCATTGGGATGGCGAGAAGTTTGATATACTGCTGGGTGTCAATTCAAAAGAAATCCCATTTTATCCTATTACCAATACTCCCGTCTCTATTACCATTTTTGGTAAAAGTAGAGTTAGATATACTTGGATAATGCTTCTGAAACTGATTTGGAAAGAGCGACCTGATTATATTTTTAGTGTGTTAGATTTTACAAGATTAATGATTTTGCTAAAACCATTTATCCCAACTTCCTGTAAGCTTATCGCTCGTGAGTCTAATTATTTGTTCGAATGGCTAAGTCCCTCTCAAAAATTATTATCGCAGTATTTGTACAGCAATATCGATTTGTTGGTCGTGCAATCAGCTTTGATGGAGCAGCATATTATCCAATATCTACCCGAAATTGCACCAAGAACTTTGGTTATTCCTAATCCCATTAATACCACTTTGGTTAGGAAGCTGGCTCAGAAGCCACTGGAATACCACCTTCCTGATGGTCCCATTTTTATAACTATTGCAAGACTAGATGCCATCAAAGGGCATCTGCGAATTTTGGAAGCATTGACTTTGCTCGATATACCATTTTGTTATTATATCGTAGGTGAAGGGCAAGAAAGAAATACTATCGAAACATATATCAGGCAGCATCAACTGGAAGCAAAAGTGATTTTGACAGGAGAACTGAAAAATCCTTTTCCCTTACTCAAAAGCGCTCATATATACCTACAAGGTTCATATTCGGAGGCATTTCCCAATGTCATTTTGGAAGCATTATGCTTGGAGATAACGCCTATTGCTTTTGCTATTTCTGGAGGAACTTCTGAGATTATTCATTCAGGGGAAAATGGTTTTCTGGTAAATGATATAACCAGTTTTGCAAAATCAATTTCAGAGTTTTTAGCAAATCCAATTTCAACCCAAAAACTCTTGCAAAATCTACCTCCATTTGAATTAAACACGGTTATGTCTATATATGAAAAGTTATTTACTGAAAATAATAACTGACACCTAAAACTGCTGAATCAACTTATGTCCATCAAAATCACCTATATTATTACGAGCTTAGGCATAGGCGGAGCCGAAAATATGCTCTATAAATTGCTGAAATATTCTAATCGTAAAGAGTTTACTCCATCGGTAATATGCTTGACTTCGGAGGCTGACTTGTTAGCCTCTATTCAATCTTTGGGGATAGAGGTCGTTGTTTTACCCTTTCAAAATCGTTGGTATAATCTTCCCTTTATCACATTTGAATGCCATCATGTCCTCCGCCAACTTCGTCCTGACATTGTTCATACTTGGTTATATCATGCCAATCTGCTGGGCGGAATAGCAACCTTTTTTTTACCTTATCGCCCTATCATTGTGTGGAATATTCGAAATACTTTGAGTGGGGTGACGTCTTGGTCTCAAAGGGCTTTTTTTCTACTGGTAAAAATTTGCGCTCGTTTTATCCCACATTATATTGTGAGTTGCTCTCAACGAGGAGCCGAAGAACATCATCATGCTGGATTTTGTCAGGAAATCAAAGTTATCCACAATGGCTTTGTGGATAACCGCCTTGTCGCACTCCCAAATCATGTTGTCATGCGTGTTGGAATGATAGCACGATTTACGCCCGAAAAAGACCATTACACTTTTCTAAAAGCTGTAAACCTTTTCATTCAGAAAAATACCAATTGTCGATTTGTATTAGTGGGGAAAGGCTGTAATGCTGCAAATCTGAAACTACAGGAATGGATTGATCAGTTTGAAATAAACGAGTATATCGAACTGCATGAAGCTCAAAGCACCCTTGACGAAATTCTTGAAACCTTTGATATTTTCACACTGAGTTCCCATTCTGAGGGTTTTCCAAATGTAGTTGGAGAAGCCATGATGAAAGGTATTCCTTGTGTATGTACTGATGCAGGCGATGCACAAATACTTGTAGGAAAGTCTGAATTGATTGTGCCAATTCAAAGTCCTGAAGCACTAGCGGAGGCTTGGCTTTCGGTATTATCTATGCCTTTAGAAAAGCGTATTGAACTTGGATTAGACTTACGAGAACGAGTTTTGGCGCATTTTCATATTACAAAAATTGCCCAGCAATACGATGATTGGCATTTGTCATTACTTTATCCCGAATAAAATATGTGTGGAATTAATGGAATTATAGCGCTACAACCTATCGAGTCTATGCCTAGGTTAATAAAAAATATGAATCAGCAATTATCTCGACGAGGGCCTGATGATGACAGTATTTGGATAAATACAGAATCGACTATGGGTATGGGAATGCGTCGCTTAGCGATTGTAGATGCTGACTTTGCCAAACAACCTTGGCATGAGAAAGACTTTTGCTTATGCTTTAACGGAGAAATTTATAATTATCAAGCTCTCAGACAAACCTTAATGGACTTGGGGTATCAATTTAGTACCAAGTCAGATACCGAAGTGCTGGCGAAAGCCTATCTACATTGGGGGACATCATGTTTTGAGTATCTCGAAGGAATGTTTGCCATTGCGATTATAGATTTCAAGCTCAACAGGCTTTTTCTGGCGAGAGATATTAATGGCGAAAAGCCTTTGTATTATTTTATCAACCATCAATTTGTGATTTGGTCGAGCGAACTAAAAGGACTTTTGACGAGCTTGGAAGTACTTAACAAAGAACGAGTATCCATTAGTCCAGAAGCACTTAATTGGTATTTCAGACTAGGCTTTATTCCTGCGCCATTAAGTATTTATCAATCTATCTTGAAAGTAATGCCAGCGCAATATTTGAGTATAGACTTATCAACACTTCAGGTTAGCACAGTCGATTTTTGGAAAATGCCAGAATATACTCCACACTGCAATCATCACGAAGCCCTACTCATTTTGGATAGATTGATTCAAGGAAGTGTACAACAACAGATATGTACCAATCATGCCTCAGGGCTATTACTCAGCGGAGGAATCGACTCGAGTATTTTGGCATATTGGTTTAAGGAAATGAACCCCAGTATTAGCTGTTTTTCTTTACAAACACAGGCCAACAAACAAGATGAAAGTTTTGCAGCGCAAAAAATAGCTCAATATTTAGGGTTAAAGCATGAGATTATTCCATTAGATTTTGCACAAGTACAAAAACAACTTAGCGAAACACTTTGCTATTTTGACGAGCCTTATGCTGACTCTTCAGCGATTGCTAGCGATACCGTCCATCAGTGGGTCAAAAATGATATAAAACTCATGTATGGTGGCGATGGTGCTGACGAAGTATTTGGGGGTTATCAGCGATATTTGATGCCATTTTGGGCTGAAAAAATTAGAAGATATATACCTCTTTTGAAAAGTATTAGTCATCTGCCCTTGCATCAGTTACCAGATAGTGCTCAAGTAAATACCTTCCTTAAGTTTTTCGAAAAAATAGGCTCAAATCCTTCCGAAGATATATGGAATATTAGTCAAATGGGTATGCGGAACTCTATGCTGAATAGATTATTGTTACCCCATTGGCAATACCAGCCTAATACATTACAAAGACTATTTCAGACATTTCCACAAGATAATCCACTGACTTTGGCGAGACTTTGGGACAAACAAGTCGCGTTGGAAGGAGATATGCTTGTTAAGACAGACCGTATGAGTATGCGTGCTTCTATCGAATACAGAACACCTTTTTTGTCAAAAAGCCTTTGGGAGTTTTCACAAAAACTTCCCAATTCATTACTCATCCAGAAGGGAACTACTAAATATGTATTGAAAGCCTATCATTCAACGCTTTTTCCAGAAAGTTTTCAGCAAGGGAAAAAACAAGGTTTTGAAGTTCCAATAGCAAGCTGGCTTAGTACAAGTCTTAAAAAGGAGCTTTTGATGCTGACCTGTGTTGACTTCCTAAAAAAACAAGGCATTTTCAACGCTTCAAAAATGTCTGAGCAAGTTCGTTTTTTCCTTCAAAAACCTCATAGATATAAGTTTCAACTATGGAGTATTTACTGTTTCCAAAAATGGTATGACTCAGTGAGGAATTAGTTGAGTTTAAGGTTCTGGTATTTCAACATACCATCTAATTCGGTTTTTGTTGTTCAAAATCGAAACTTGAATAGAGGCTTTAAGTAGTTTCAAGGTTTGCATCACAAATTTTAAACCAACGCCTCTTTTAAGTTCCCATTCGGGATCGTTGATATTGGCAACAATATCAGTAACAACAGGTAGTTTATGCTCATGGAAATCATTCTCGATTAATAGCGTGAGTTTTTTATCCTTTTTGGTAATCTCTATTTTGATCGTACTTTTTTCAGGAGCATTTTTCACAGCATTATCCAAAAGGTTTCTAATAATTAAAGCAGACAAATTGGCATCGGTATTAATGGTTACCTCTTTGTCGATATTCTTATCTAAAGTAATATCCTTACTACCTGCTACAGTTTTGTATACAGGCAACATTTCATGAATAATTGTCCCGATTGTAGTATGATGATAAATAGGCTTTAGGCTTTTTTGCTGGACTAAACTCCAATTAAGCAGATTGTTCAGCATTAAATCCAAGTGACGACCCGTATCATCTATTTCTTGTCCTATTTTTTGTAATTGAGTCCATTCTTGTTTGCTAATGAGGTAGTTGACCACTCCAGCCAAGCCTTGATAGGCGCTTAATGGACTTCTTAAATCATGCGCTATCATTCCAAAGAGTTTTTCACGGTTTTTGTATAACTCCTCTTTTGCTTTTACTTGAACGATTCTATTTCGAATCAAAAACAAAGGAATCATTGATAATGCTCCTAGTAGCGTAAAAAGAGAAATTCCCCACCAAGATTTGTACCATATTTGAGACACCTCATATTCAATGATGCTAATGGGGCTTGTTTTGCCATCTGCTGTCATTCCTTTTATTTCTAACTTATGTGTTCCTGAATCCACGTCTAACAATTCTATATCTTCGCCTTGTTTTAGGTTCAACCACTCGCCATTATCCACTCTATAAAGTACTCCATAAAGCTGTTGCTCTGAGGCAAAGTTGGCAACATGAAATACAAGTTTTCGAAGTTTTGGTGCAAATTTCGACGCTAACCTTCCAGATGAAATAAAGGAAAAGCGATGCTGATTGCTATCATAGGTAGCATCTACGCCCCAAACCAGAGGTTTTATTTTATTAATGTCAGAAAAAAAGTAATTTCGATTCGAAATTACTGATATGCCAGCGAGTCCTCCCATAAGGATAAGACTATCTTCCGGGATCATATAGGTACTTTCACGATTAAACTCATTATGAACCAGACCATCTTTTTCAAAATAAGTTTTGAGTAGGAAGTTTTTGAGATTGTACATTGTCAGGCCATTACCTGTCCCTAACCAAATAGTATAAAATTTAGGGTCATACAAAATACTATATACAGTATTTGAATTGAGTCCGTTATCTGTATTTAGATGTCCAATGACTTTATTATTGTTGTCAAAAAAATAGGCTCCAACTTGTCTGCTACCCGCAACCCATCCATCTGAATAGTTTAAAAGACTGAGAAAACTACCTTTTTTAAGTTGTGTTACTTTTTGGGTGTATAAGTTTACTTCGTATAATCCTAATTCAGTTGCTAATATTAAATGCTTAGCTTTCTTGGAATCCAAAATATTTAAGATGAGATCATTTTTTCTGATACCTATTGGTTTGATAAGCACTCTATCTCCTTTAAATTGAGCTGTGCACAAACCACGATTTGTGCCTAAATAAATGTTACCATCAGCAGCCTTTTTACAAGTAGCAATTGTAAACTGTAGGTAATTATCTTTGTTATCATGATTAATTGTATCAGGATATTGCAACGAAATGAGGCTAGCTTTATTCGTATTCTTATTTATTAGTGTTGCTTGGTGCCTAGGATTATTTTGTGGATAAAGAGGAAAAAATAAAATTAAACTGTCATTTACTGAAACTGAACATTCATAGTAGAAAAGTGGTTTATTCCTATTTTTAAGCACATTAAGTAGAGGAATGGTACCTTTTTTTAGAGAAAACATTCGCATTCCCCTCGCTGTAGCTACCCAACCATACTCAAATTTTTTTTGATAGAAAATAGCTCTTGTTTCATCTGTTGATTTAATCCTTTTAGCTAGATCTCTTTTAATAGATAACTTTTGTAAGCCCCAGTCTCGGCTACATAGATAGAAATTACCTAAAGGGTCTTTTACGATACCTTGAAATAAACCAGTAGGGTATTTTAGAGTACTATTTGACCGAATGATACTCTCTATCAATTTTTTATTTGCTATAGCTACATTTAGTGGGCTATATAGATGTGAAAACAAGGTGCTGTTAGTTATCAATTCGGCACCAATTATATCATATCTATTTAGGTATTTAAGATGCACTTTACCACTTTTACTACAAACTTGGTAGTTATATCCATCACGAGCATCTAATATTAATCGATTTCCAAGGTCTTTAAAAAAGACCCTCCCTTCAAGAGTACTTATCTGAATTTTGAATATCTGAAAGTTTTTAATATCTAAAAATGTAGGAGTACCATTAATAATACAAGAAATACGGTTACGATCGTAGATTGGCCAACCTACAAGGGGGCCGTGCCTTGATATCATTAGTGTCAGTGGAGGTTGTGATAAATTTAAACTAAGTCTATCCAAATGTAAGACATAGATATTGGTTTTACCTTCCGCAAAACTAAACACCAACAATTTATGCTCTTTACTATCATAAATTAGTGCTTTTACAGGTTGATTAAGTAAAGGATTGTCAATACCTAGATAACCCTTTGAGGAGTATACACGCTTCCCATCAAATATATGTAGTCCATCGCTATTACCTAGCCAGCCCAAACCATATTTGTCAAACACAAGTCCATATATGTCTTTATTAAAGAGACCTTTTGACTCGTCAAACGTCTCAATATTATAACGTTTATCTAAACTTGGAAGCGGTTGCCCATAAGCAAGGTTTTCTTCAAATAATAGGAAGATTAATAGAGTTTTCAAAAAACAAAGGACAAACTCTAGGCGACGACGGTTCCTATACGCTAGTACACTTTTTTTCATATTTTTAATTAATAGCCTGACTATGCGGAAAGTAGCTATTTTAATTATTTAGGGTAAGTAATCGTAGTGAACTCTAACAAATAATAAACCAATTTTATAGTATTACTGTAAAAAACTTCTACTTTCTTTATTTAACGCTTCTACATCATTTACGTCACTCTTCTATGAATAAATCAAATTCACACCTACTTTTTGTCGTTAATGCTGATTACTTCTTTGTGTCACATCGCCTTTCAATGGCTTTAGCATGTATTGAACAGGGGTTTAGGGTAAGTCTCATTACCAAAAACACAGGTCAACGCAGTTACATAGAATCCCTTGGCATTGATTTTTATGATCTTCAATTAGATCGTGGAAGTAAGTCTCCTTTGCAGAATTTGAAGGAATTATGGCTTCTTCGAAAATTGTATCATCAAATCAATCCTGACCTTATTCATCATGTTGGTATTAAGCTCATCTTACTTGGAAGTATTGCTCGTTTGGGATTGGGTAATAGTATTGTTCTCAATGCTGTTGCAGGTTTAGGTTCGGCGTTATCTCAAAACAAGGAAAGTATTTTAAAAAGGATATTCTTTCTTATGGGTTTCATGTTTAGAAAAAGTTATCAACATTTTCTTTTTCAGAATGAACAAAATGCTCAGTTTTTCCAGCAACTTCTCCACCTAAAAAGCCTGCAAATCAACTTTATAAAAGGTACAGGTATAGATACTAATTACTTTGTATATACGCCAGAGTCAATACAAACGCCTTTAAAGGTTTGCCTTATTGCAAGAATGTTGAAAGATAAAGGTGTATGGGATTTTATTAAAGCTGCAGAGCTTCTTCGGAGTAAGTGGGAAGGGAAAGTTACTTTTGAACTTATTGGTCCTATCGACAATGCCAATCCTAGCGCATTGACCCAACAAGAGCTTGAAGCCAATGTGGATAACTTTTACATTATGTGGAAAGGAGCCCAATCCCCCATACTACCATTTTTACAAACAGCCCATATCATTGTATTACCATCCTATCATGAAGGTTTTCCACGCATACTTTTGGAAGCTTCGGCGGTTGGAAGAGCCATTGTAGCCAGTGATTGTGATGGATGTAAAGCCTTAATTGAACATCATAAAAATGGCTTGATTGTGCCCATTGGGCATATTGAAGCTTTAGCACAACAGATTGATTATCTGCTAGAAAAACCTAAAGTTAGACATCTTTTAGGATATAATGCTAGGCAAGTCGTTGTGGATAACTACACAGAGCCGCATCTCAATCAAGCTTTTATTGCACTATATCATCGTTTACTATGCGGTAAATAAGACAATTTTAACCAACTTTGCATTGAATTTACCCACATAGTTATCCACAATCAATTGTGGATAACTATAATTACGAATAGCATCAAACATTTTTTGTACATACTCTATGTTGAAAATTCTTAACATCGTTGGCGCTCGTCCCAACTTTATGAAAGTAGCGCCATTACATCGTGCTTTTGAAAATCACCCAGCTATCGAATCAAAGATTGTTCATACAGGACAGCATTTTGATGCCAAGATGAGTGATGTTTTTTTGAACAGCTTCAAATGCCTAAACCGCATTATTTCCTCGGTGTAGGAGGAGGCTCTCATACAGAGGTGACAGCACGTACAATGTTGGAATTTGAAAAAGTAATTCTTCAAGAAAAACCAGACTTAGTATTAGTGGTAGGCGATGTAAATGCTACTTTGGCTTGCACTTTGGTCGCTATCAAATTACATATTCCTGTGGCGCATGTGGAGGCTGGTCTTCGTAGTGGTGACCGCAAAATGCCAGAAGAACTTAACCGTATTTTGACAGATAGCGTATCCGACTATTTATTTATTACTGAACAATCAGGTATCAACAACCTCAAAAATGAGGGTGTTCCTGACGAAAAAGTGTTTTTTGTAGGAAATGTCATGATTGATTCCTTGGTGCACTATCTGGAAAAAGCACAGCAAACGCCTGTACTTGACGAATTAGGCTTGAGCAAAGATGAATTTGTCGTAATGACCATGCACCGTCCTGCTAATGTAGACACGGCTGAAGGTCTTTCTTCGATTTTGACAATTATCGAAAATACCGTTCCATTCAAAAAAGTAGTATTCCCAATTCATCCACGCACGGCTAACAACCTCAAAAACTTAGGACTTTGGGATAGACTTCAAGCGATTGAAGGCCTAGTTTTGACAGAACCTCAAGGCTATTTAGAGTTTTTGCAATTGATGCAAAATGCTAGTTTGATTATCACTGATTCAGGAGGTATTCAGGAAGAAACTACCTTTTTGAAAGTACCTTGCTTAACTTTTAGAGATACCACCGAGCGTCCTGTCACTGTAGAACTTGGCACAAATCAGTTATTGGCTGATTTGAATCCTATTACAGTGCATGAAAAATTTGTAGAAATTTTAGAAGGAAAAGCTAAGCAAGGAACAATCCCTCCACTTTGGGATGGGCATACCTCTGAAAGAATTGCAGCTATTTTAGTAGAAAAACTTGGTAAATAAATCGTGACTTCATAGAGACTCCAAAGTCAAAACCCTCGAATATCGGCATATTCGAGGGTTTTCTGTTTTAGGTATTGGATTTAGACGTATAATCTTGTACATCATTGTTAAACCTTATCTTTTAAGAATAATCCAAGAACCGAAATTCTCATTTTTAGTTGTCCAACAATCTAATTTGAACACTTTTAGTCATGAAAAAATTATTGATGATTGCCGCTATTTTTAGCTTTACTTTAGGTACTACATTGGCTCAAGATGTTCCTACTAAAAAAGGAAAAAGAGAATGGAAAGCCGATTCAACAGGTCGTCAAAGAGGTCCTCGTGGCGACGGACAAGGACGTCCAAAGCGTGATTCTTTGATTCGTAAAGAAGGAAAAAGAACTCCAAGACCGAACAACTAAATTAACATGAGTCATCCCTAGTTTAGGGAATGAGTGATTGAGCGAATGAGTGATTATGTTAAAATTTTTATTCTAGCCGTAGAGACGCAATGATTGCATCTTAAGTCATTCATATCTAGCATGTTAGTGTCAAAAAAGGGGGCGGAAAATATTTTCCGACCCCTTTTTTAATGAAAATTTGGAGAATAACCCCAATCTTAAAATTCGGGATGACTCATTTTGAGTATTAACATTAAGTATTATTTCCTATTTTAATGGAATACCTCGTACAGTCAGGAAGCTAATAGCATTAGAATCGCCACGCGCTACAGCTCTTTGCATTGCTTTTACTCCATTCGGAATATCGCCATGCTGACCGTATTCTAAGCCTATGTTGTAGTAAAAACTTCCATCTTTGGCATCCATTTGGGCGCCTTGTTCCCAAATCTTGATAGCATCTTGCCATTTGCCTTGGGTTTTATAGGCTACACCCAAATTTTTGTAAGCAGTCATGGCTTTTTTATCCACTTTTAAAGCTTTTTGTAGCACTTCAATTTCCTTTTCATGGTTGCCCTGATGGTTGTATATCGTAGAGATATTGACATAAGGGTCGGCAAATTTTGGATCTAGCGACAAGGCTTTTTCATAATATTTTCGTCCTTCTACTTCATCACCTTTTTTGCACAAAGCCAAACCCATGATATTGTTGGCAAACTGGTTTTTGTTGTCAGATTTATCCAAAGCAATTTGGCTTTCGGCAATTGCCTTGTCGTATTCTCCTGTATAGAAATAAGCTCCTCCAAGCATCCAATGAAGGTTTTTCATTTCCTCAGGCTTTAATTTCAAGGCAGCTTCAAAGTTTTCTACCGTAAGCTTATATTTCTTTTCATCAAAGTAAATTTGTCCCAAAGCAGTATGTACATCCGCCGTTTTGAAATTAGTCTTATGCGTTTCTTCAAAATAGAATTTTGCTTTTTCATTATCTTTTTTCAAAAACCAATACCAACCCAAGTTACTTGTAACCATCGGGTCGTTAGGATATTTCTCAAAAACAGGTGTAAATAGCGTAAGCGTATCTTTCCACTTGGTAGACTGGCGGAAAGACAAAAAGGTAAATGCCAATAACACAATGGTGGCTATACTCGGAAACGCTTTGTTGGTGGAGGCTTTTTGATAGAGGTAATTGGCAAACAAACCTATCAACATCAATGGACCAATAGATGACACATAAAAATAACGGTCGGCCATCAACGCACTACCTACAGGCAATACTTGCGAAACAGGAAATATTACGATTAAAAAATATAATCCTCCCCACCAGACCAGTTTGTTGCGACGACCCAAAAAATACACCAAAAGAGCGATAACAATAATACCTGCAAACGAAGAATAATAAGAACTAGGAATCACGCCTGTTGGCTTTTGTGGATATGGATAAAACGCCAACATATTGGCAGGAATAAGCATTTTGAGCCAGTAAGTGAGCATTCCATAATTTATCATAAAAAAGCGCTCTCCAAGCGAATATGACGAACTAATGACCTTTGTGGCATTGGCACCAGCTTCACTTTGTGCTTTGATGGAAATCAAACCAAAAATGAGTGATATTAGAAAAAACGGCGCTTTTTCAATACCTATTTGAATCAGATTACGACGATTTAATAAGAAGTAATCAGTCAATAAAAATACAACTGGTAAAATTACAGCCATACCTTTCGAGAAACACGAAAGAACAAACAAGATTAAAGCAAACCAAAGATGCTTGTTATTCCATTGGGTTTTTCCTGATTCTTCAAGGGCATCGCTATATTTGAGATACTGTCTAAAAGAAAGCAATAGGAATAAGGTATAAAGGACGTCTTTTCGCTCTGCTGCCCACACTACCGATTCCACGTGTAATGGGTGAATCGCAAAAAGAACCGCCGTAACTGCCCCTACTAAAAAGTTTTTGCTCAGTTTTTCTATAACCTTAAATACCAAAATGCTATTTAGTACGTGGATAATGGTATTGTTGAGGTGATATACCCAAGCTGTATCTTTCACGAGAGTATACTCCAAATAATAGGTAAGCATAGTCAATGGATGCCAGTTACCTAAATAAAAATCACTAATAAGCTTATAAAAATTATCAAACGAAACCTTGCGAAGGTCTTCGTCATTGACAATATAAAACATATCATCCCATACAAATCCATTCTGAAAGCCTGGTAGATAGGCGACAAAAGTGGCTCCTATGATGATACCCAAAAGCATTTTGAAATTACGAGGTGTATTTTCGATTGGCGGCGCGATAAAGTTGACGGTTGAGGCGGATTTTGTTGACTGAGTTTCCACAGATTTGGCGCTCTGAGGTTTTACAGTACTCGAAGGTTTACTCTTTGCCATGAATAATTGATTAATTGAATTGCTACTAGCTAATTGCGTATTAGTAAAATTAATTACTCATCAAAAATTGTGCGAGAAATTGCCATTATTTATTTCAAGAATAGTAAATGACATTGAATACTACCTCATTTTGACCATTAAAAAAGCACTGGTATATAAAACCAGTGCTTTTAAGTACTTCGCTCGAAATAATTCCAATCATTAATACTTTTGGGAGTGTGCCTCTCTAAAGTGATATATCTAATTATTGTTTTGTAAATGAATAACTACTTGAAAAGGTTAAAAGGGATAGACCACAAAGTATTGTTCCATTCCATACCGCTATTATTTACTGTAAATCAACTACTTAATTGCCATATATACGAAGAAGTAATTCTTATAGATTGCTTAGTATTGATACTTTTAGAAAGTATCTTTTAAACCTTGCGCAAGGCCTGTTTGGTAAACTCGCTTAAAACCAATTTTCCACTTATTTCTGCTCTTTCATACAGTAAGGTATCCCAGTGAGCTGTATCCTGCCACAAGATTTTTTTTAGTTCTTGTAAGCCTTCTGGATTATAAGTAGCTAACTGCTCGGTCATTCGTGCTATAGCTTCATCCATTTCGGCTATGGTTTCGTGTACTTCATAAAACAGTCCTTGCTCAAAAGCCCATTGTGCCGAATAAAATTCGGTAGGTTTTAAGGACATTTTGGAAAATGAGGAAAGTCCAATTTTACGGCTCACGGCGGGTTCAATAACAGCAGGAATAATTCCGATATGGAGTTCGCTTAGTTTGATACTTGCCGCCTGAGTTGCAAAGCAATAATCGGTAGCAGCAGCCAAACCAACGCCTCCGCCAACAGCCTTGCCTTGCACGCGACCGATGATAATTTTCGAAGATTTTCGACAAGCATTAATCACTTTGGCAAAACCACTAAAAAATATTTTACCATCTTCCAAATTATCAATGGCGAGTAACTGATTAAAATCTGCTCCCGAACAAAAAGTTCTCTCTCCGCCACTTTGCAAAATAATGATTTGCACTTTAGAATCTTCTGCCAATTTTTCTATGGCATTTGCTAAATCTTCCAAAAGTACAATTGGCATTGCATTGGTTGGCGGATGTGAAAAAGTGAGCGTTACAACACCCGAAGAGGCAATAGAAATATCAAGGTTTGTTGATGAAGAATTTTGCATAATTAAAATATTTTTAGAAATTTCAGGACTTTTTCATCAAAATATCGTCTTTAGTTCGTTATCTTGTTAATATAAAGATGATAAAAAATCGATAAACCTAATAGTCTTTGAATACTTTTTATAGACTATTTAATTGAAAATTATACTTCATCAACAAACCTTTAACTATAAAATGTACAATTCAAAAAATGATTTAGTCCGCCTTGCGGCCAAAGAATTTGCCGAGCGCCATATCCTTCCACACGTGATGGAATGGGACGAAGCACAACACTTCCCTATCGACCTAATGCACCAATTAGGGCAACAAGGTTTTCTGGGAGTTCTAGTACCTGAACAATACGGAGGCTCAGGTTTGGGCTATCAAGAGTATGTGAGCATCATTGAAGAAATCGCCCAAGTGTGTGGCTCAATTGGTCTCTCGGTGGCAGCGCACAACTCACTTTGTACCAATCATATTCTACAGTTTGGGAGCGAAGAACAAAAACAAACTTATCTTCCCAAATTAGCTTCTGGCGAATGGATTGGTGCTTGGGGCTTAACCGAACCTAATACAGGTTCAGATTCTGCACGTATGACCTGCGTGGCACGTCGGGACGGTGATGAATATGTGCTCAATGGCTCCAAATGTTGGATTACGCATGGAAAATCAGGAAATGTTGTGGTAATTATGGCACGTACTGGCGAGCTAGGTGCCAAAAATAATGCGACAGCCTTTATTGTAGAAAGAGGAAACCCTGGTTTAAAATTTGGGAAAAAAGAAAATAAACTCGGTATGCGTGCCTCCGAAACTGCCGAAGTAATTTTAGAAGACTGTCGAATTCCTGTATCTGCTCGTTTGGGCGAAGAAGGCGATGGGTTCAAACAAGCCATGAAAATTTTGGACGGGGGACGTATCTCCATTGCAGCTTTGTCACTAGGGATTGCCAAAGGTGCTTTGGCCGCAGCCGCAAAATATGCACAAGAACGTCAACAATTTGGACAGGCGATTGTACAGTTTCAAGGAATCAGTTTCAAATTGGCTGATATGGCTACCAAAGTTCATGCTGCCGAGCTGATGACTCGCCATGCAGCCGAACTCAAAATGGAAGGAACAAGCATGACCAAAGAAGCCGCTATGGCTAAATATTATGCCTCTGAAATTGCGGTAGAAGTATCTACTGATGCAGTCCAAATCTTCGGAGGATATGGCTATACCAAAGATTTTCCAGTAGAAAAATTCTATCGTGATGCCAAACTTTGTACCATCGGAGAAGGTACTTCTGAAATCCAAAAAATCGTTATCACACGAGAGTTTTTGAAGGACTATCCTTTGTGATTGAGTGATTGGGTGGGTTGTGATTTAGTGATTATTTTTAATAGGTATTTTACTAGTAGAGACGCAATACTTTGCGTCTAAAGAGGTATTCCTCTAAAATATAACATCAAAATGGCGGTCGAAATTAGTTTTTCGACCGCCATTTTTGATTAGTAGTCAATAAATGACTAATATTTGAGTGCTTTTTTCCAAATAGGGTACGACTTAAGTCGCAACCTATTTGGAAAATCACTCATTCACAATTCACTCAATTACTAAATATTCTTTACCTGCGGAAAAAACAAGCAAAACTCGCTGCCTTCGCCTAGTTTACTTTTGAGTTCAACTTTTCCTTTATGTCCTTCTACCATTTCTTTGACATAATACAATCCTAAGCCAAAGCCTTTCACATTGTGGACATCGCCTGTGTGTACCCTAAAAAATTTATTGAAGATGTATTTTTGATCACGCTCCGAAATACCAATTCCGTTATCGCGAATACTGATTACTACATCATTCCCTTGGTTATAAGTACTAATTTTTACTCTTGGAATAATCTCACAATACTTTAGCCCATTATCAATCAAATTGTGGATAACATTGCTGATATGGAGCTTATCAGCTTTAATAATCGCTGAACTTGCTTGTAAATCAAGCAATAATTCACCTTTTCTTTCTTTAAAAATTGGCTCGCAGTTGATACTCAAATCTTCTAATAGTTCATGAACATCTATTTCTTCCAGATTCAACTTATCTATTTTTTGGTCGATATTGGCTGTTTGAAGAACTGTATCTACATTCTTTTTGAGTCGTGAGGCTTCTTTTCTAATAATAGACGCATAGCTTAGTAATCGCTCTGGCGTATTGATAATTTCAGGTTTCATCAACACTTCGGACGAAATAGAAATAGTAGAAATAGGCGTTTTGAACTCATGGGTCATATTGTTGATAAAATCATTCTGAATTTCAGAAAGACGCTTTTGTTTAAAAATCACCATGAGCGCATACACGAAGAAAGCCATTACCACCAAAAGGATGGTCGATGAAATAAACCAGTTATCCAAATCGCCCAATAGAAAGAATTTTTTATCAGGAAAATACACCCCAAAATAGTAATTATGGATATTGAGATCTGGAAAACGATAATGTGCCGTGGAATCGCTTCTATCGCAGTTTTCAGAGTGACAAACAAAAGATTTGTAATTGATTCTGTCGCTTAAACAATCATAAATCCCGTATTCAAAATTGAGACGAATATCACTTCTGGCAAACTCCTGCTTTAGGAATTCTTCCAATACTTTTGCGTTGATAGTATCATTGGTCTGTACGGTGTAATAGTTCGAGGTTACACGCTCGACGGGCTGCAAAAGCTTATTATTGGGGTTGTGGTTAAAATCAAGGATACGACGACTTACCACTCTTAGAGCGGAAGTCACACGCTGGTCAAAATCTCGGTCTTGGATATTATAAGCCTGCTTAAACCAAAAATATTGGATTACAATAACGCCAGCCATTAGCAAGATTGACAGCGCAACAAATATGCGTAAGGTCTTTGAATTCATAGTTCAAAATTAACGTTTATCGCCTACAAGTTCGTATCCTTTAACATTTCATTAACAGCGGTGAGCTTTTGCTAAAGGCTGAACAATACCAAAATAATATTTTTAGGCACAAGGCAACAGGCACAAGGCAAAGAGTGTTAAAATGTTTTTAACGACCACGGACAAGCATTTTTCCCATAGCCCACCGCCGAAAGCCGATACCTGAAAGCTTAAAGCACAATCTTAAACTTTATTTTGCGTACTAACTTAATGATCTATTTACAAACATATTTTACTTCGTGTGCTTCCCAAAGGTTAGGCACTTCCCACTTTTCAATCATACGGTTTATAGCTTTTTCGGGAACGACTGCTTGACGTTTTGAATTCTGTTGTAATAAGGTTTTGTAAGGTACTTCCAGATACACTATTTCTACAAAAGCACGATAGCTAACAAACAGTGATATCAGCTGTTCGCGCATTTGCATGGTAATGTTTGTAGCATTCCAAACAAAACTCTGCTGGTTTCTAAGATATTCCTTCGCTTGTTCTTTTGCTAATTGAATTACCTTTCCATTTCCCTTGGTATCTATTGGAGAAATTTTCAGCTTTCTTCGCAAATCATCCAAGCTTATTACAGGTATGTCGCCACAGTTTTTTTGAATCCAGTAATCTTTACCTGTGCCCGCTATGCCTGACAGAAGAATCACTTTTACCTTTGATTCATCAAACAACAAGGTATCAGGATAGAGAGATTCTTGACGAAAAAACTCAAATCTGCTATAATTTGATGGAAATACTCGCTTAGTTCCCCAACATTCTTGTTCTTGGCAAAGGAGTTCAAAGAGCGCTACTTTTTCTAAAAATTGTTTTTGATCCTCACAAATACGACCCAATACATCTGCCTTTGCCAGCATCGCCAGCAGTTTAGTATCTACTTCCAAACTAACCTTGATGAGCGTTTGCTCTGGTGAAGTTTTTTCAAAAATCCATAAAGGTAAACCGTGATAGCGTACCAGTTTGGCTATTTGTTCTCGGTACTCAAATGGCATCGCAAAGTTTTGATAAAGAATTTGTCTCACCGTTCGTTCGCCTTTCTTAGCATGCCCAGGCGACGATATTCTCCCATGCTCATCTACTACAGTAGTCGAACGTTTTTCGATATCATGCATCAATGCAGCATACCATAAAATACTTTGTTCAGTTTGTGTCAATTCTTTGTATTCTGGCAATGAGGTTAATGCCTCTAATACCATTTGAGTATGTACTGCCACATTGCCCTCTGCATGATGAATCGCATCTTGTGGCACATTGTCCATTTGGCGTACCCAATCGTATCGAGCACTCCAATATTCCCATGTTTGATTATCTATAGTTAACATTTGCTTTTTTCCAATTTTTAGTCCAGTGTTCATCCGTTTTTACATGACCTTTACGCACATATTTGAACACATGATGTTGAAAGTCATCCACTTCAAAAGCCTCTATATTTCGAGTGACAATACCCTCACAGGTGCATAAAAGCTGCGTTTGGGCATCTACAGAGCCAAACTGGCTTGGTTGGGCAGTCAAGGTCAATATCTCTTGCTCATAAAGCTGTTGTGTGTAATTACTGAGTGATACCCTTGCTAGTACAGGAACTGTAGGTAAGTCCAAAACTCCTGCATAGAAGCATACTTCTTCCCAAGAAAGCCAATGGTTGTTTTCACGGATAGCAAACACAAAAAATGTATCTTCCAAACGCTTATACTCGATTGAATGGATAGCGTAAAGATTTTCTCCAAAAATCTCTAAATCTCCTAAATCATGTTTTAAGGATGACCATCGGAGACGCAATTGAGCTGTCCAAGGCGATTGAGTTGGAGTAGCATGAGATCGTGCAAATACGCCATGACGAGAAATACAGTTGTTCTCACCATCGAGTTTTTCGGTATGGATAACTTGAGTAATTTGTGATAAATCATCCCAGTAGTTCTTATTAATTCGGTCATCAGAACTAGTACCAGGAGAAAAGGGATAATGATAAGTACGGTTGTACTTTCGTGAGATAGTCATGATATAAAAACTTTACATAAAACATAATACCAATAGTCCCTGCTCAATAAAGCAGAGAAAGCATTGAATGTGTTTTATAAAAGCATTACATGACCGTAGGAGTTATAGAAGTGAATAATTTGTAAATCAGCTTTTTAACGCTGGTGCAAAAGTAATATTTATTTTTAAAGTTTCTAAATCCCTTTTGCTAGTAATAATAAACGCCGTAGGAACAACAGAATTTATGGGTTTTCTGTCGCGCCTACGGCGTTGATAAAAATTGCTTGGTTATTTCTGGTCAAGAAGGTTATTTCCCTTTACCAAAGCACTGTAAGATTTTATTGAAAATGGTATTGTTTTCGTAAAAACCTTGGAATAACGTAGAGTTTGGACCGTACGAAAATACCATTACTGGAATACCTGTATGGTCTGGTGTAGCAAAACTTCCTTCGAGCTTTCCTGTCGTAAAATTACCATCGTGAAGTGTCAAGCCTCCTGTCTCGTGGTCGGCAGTTACGATAATTGTTGTTTCTCCATTTTTATCAGCAAAAGCCATAGCTTTGCCAATTACTTTATCAAAATCAATCATTTCGTCTACTACAAACGGCAATTGGTTTGCATGACCACCGTGGTCGATTTGAGAGCCTTCTACCATTAAGAAAAAGCCGTCTTTCGAAGTCGAAAGTTGTGCAATAGCTTTATCAAAAGCTTGTGACAAATACTCTCCACGTCCTTTTTGCTTAGGTTTTACCAATGAATCCTGAACCAACACAATGGCTTTGCTAGGATTTGCTGGATTCAACTGTGATAAATCATTTAAGAACAAGGTACTAGGATTTGCCTTTTTCTGCGCTTCGCTAATGAGAGTATTTCCACCTCCAATAGCCAATTTGATAGGGCTTTTCAACAAATCTTTGATGATTTCACTGCTCCAACTACGCTCTGGCTGATGCGCATAAAATCCTGCTGGAGTTGCTCCCGTAATTTCTTCCGCAACGACTACGCCCGATGGAATCTTATAACGATTAAGTACCTCTGGCAATGTTGCAATACTATCGCCTTTAGCATCCACCGACAAATAGCGGTTGTTGGTCTTTTGTCCTGTGGCCATGGCTGTTGCACCAGCAGCAGAATCAGTATTGTAATTATCAGCAGAACTAGTTTTTGACAAACCTATTTGTTTCATTCTGAATACATTCAAATCGCCTTTATTTCCAGTGAAACCCGCATAAATCTGTGCAATACCCATTCCATCGCCAATCAATAGAATCACATTTTTTGATTTTTTCTGAATACCATCAGACTTGAAGGTAGGATAGTAAGCCTCATGAGTTGGTTTTACCAGAGAAAGATTATTAGGAAGTTTTTGAAGATACTCACTCAATTGTTCTAAATGATCAGTACCAATCCAATCCATTCCTAATTTGATGAAACTGATATAGGCTGTGCGATTGTCGGGTGCTCCCCAGAAACGTACTGTTTTCTGTGCAGCATGCCATTTGCTCACAAATGCTTCTAAGCGCTTATATTCATTGGCAGGCAAGCGCCCTAGTCCATTCCATTTAGAAAAGTCTCTAAATGAGGCACTAATCATCGGAACACGCCACTGCAAATCGGTAGGATAGGTTTCATTATCTCTTCCATCAAAGTAAAAAATCTCATCAAATTGTGCCCATGTACTAGGAGCAGGACGCTCGCCACTTACCACGATTTGAATCGCATTGGGGTTGTTTTTTCTATCAAAATATTGACGATAAGGCTGCAACTGTTTTTGCAAAGCGGTCAAAGTAGATACCCCTTCCGTTTTTAAATCTATCAATAGCTGAAAGGGTCTGACACCATTAGGATTGATGAATGCTTCTCTTAAAATAGGTTCTAAATAAAGCTTACGGAACGTACGAGAAGGATGAATATCTTTTACTTCATGTGAAACAAAAATTTCGTCTTTTTGTAAATAGACATCAGCCTCAATCGAGCCAAACCCTAAGCCAAATGCCTGATAGAAAGGCTGTTGGTGTTCGTAATCATTATGCGAATGAGCATTTTTGAGCGTATAGTTTTGGGCAAAAATAACATTGCCCAAACAACATAAAATGCTAAAAAGAAGGACTTTTTTCATTGATTTTTATGAGAAATTGGGGTTATTGAATACTTTTCACTCGGTTAGGATAATCCGTAATGAGTCCGTCGGTACCGAGTTCTTTCATCTTTTTCATATCCGAAATTTCATTGACTGTCCACGGCATTAATTTTACATTTTTGTCATGGCAGGCCTTTACTCTTTCTGGTGTAACTAATTTAAAATAAGGACTGTAATAAACTGGCAAAAAACCTAAAGCATCGAATGTTGCCTCTGGACCTAGTTCACCCGTAAGAGCTGATAATTGCACTGGCATATATTTGCCAGCATCAATTTGTTTTTTCCAGTGTTTTAAAACAGCAAAGTCAAAACTTTGAAGAATAATACGGTCGGCAGGAAGAAGCTTTTTCAAGTCTTTATGAACCAAATCAGAAAACTCCTCAACAGTAGCAGGTTGGTAAATGCCGTATTCCTTTTCGCCTGATTTGATTTCTACATTATACTTGACAGGCGGTAAACCATTCTTTTTGATATATGCTTCACAGGCCTTAATCATTTCGCTCAAAAGCGGCTTATAGGTTGATACCTTTTGTTGCTCAGGAAAGCCCGCATTACCACGAATCCCAGAATCATATTGCTTGATTTCTTTGTAAGTCATTTGATACAAATTCAGTGATTTTTCCTCTTGCTTACTCACAGGAGTCCCATCGGGTTTTGACATATATTGAGCCAGCATATAAGGCTCATGCGAAACCACTACTTTGTTATCTTTGGTGATACAAACATCCAGTTCGAGTGTATTGACACCCAAATCGATTGCTTTCTTAAATGCTTCTATGGTATTTTCTGGCATCAATCCTCTTGAACCTCTATGTCCTTCTATCTCAAATGTTTGTGCCAACAAGGGCGTATTAAGAGAGGCAAAGGCCAGTAATGCTGATAAAATGAGTTTTTTCATAAAATTGGATGTTTTGTTTTTGGACAAATCGCTGAATATCAAACCGCTCAGAGTTGTTCAAAAGATACAAGCTTTTTTGACAATTCATATCCCTAACTCATGGCTTTTCGCATACTAGAATCGTTAGTTATCAATAAAAGAACCACAAAAGTAGGTTCTACTTTTTGCTTGAGTATTAAACCTATTTTATGGTTATGTTAAAGTAATTTGTAGGGCATTAGGCTTTCAGGTATCGGCTTTCGGCGGTGGGCTTTAGAAAATAGCATGTCTTTGGTTATTAAAAACATTTTAACACTCTTTGCCTTGTGCCTGCTGCCTAAAGCTCACAACTTAAATTTTATTTTGCATTCATACTTATTCTGGCATTTTTTCTAGACTTTTTTTATCGAAAATATAGAGCACCATATCTTAAGATTTTACCATTGAAATACTATGGAAAATAGTTTGAACTTGTACTTTTCCTATTAAGGCTCTTTTGAGTTGATTACTAGGTGGTTAAGCACTTGTACTTTTCCGATTGTAAATGAAACCTTCTTATGTAAATTTGCCTTAATATTCTAAGACTTAACCTTTAGGGCTAAGCATCTGAAACAAAACCATGAAAAATTATTTATCGAAGTTTAAGACAAACGAGCGTAGTCCCGCTCGTCCTAAATGGACGCATGCCTTTAGTTCGGCCTTGGGTGGGCTCATTGGTATCGCAAGCATTGGGTTGATAGCCGAATGGACTAAAACTCCCATGCTAATTGCTCCTTTTGGTGCTACTTGCATCTTAGCATTTGGCGTTCCTGATAGTCCTTTGGCACAACCGAGAAATATTATTGGAGGGCATTTAATTGCTGGAATTGTGGGCTTATGTTGTCTGTATTGGGTAGGTGATAGCATTTTTTCGATGTCTTTGGGCGTAGGAATTTCACTCGCTTTGATGCAGCTCACTAAAACAGTACACCCGCCAGCAGGCGCCGATGTGATGGTAATTATTCTAAGCCATGCCTCATGGGGGTTTTTATTTACTCCACTCTTGTCTGGGGCTCTTGTCTTAGTCTTGGTGGCATTGATTTTTAACAATGCTCACAAAACACGAAAGTACCCAAAGTACTGGCGATAGGATTCAAATTTGAAAATCGGAGAATTTGAAGATTTGAAAATGAAGCTATAAATAGGAGTCATCCCTAAATTAGGGTTGGGATTTTTCTCCAAGTTTTATCAAAAAGCGGTCGGAAATATATTTCGACCGCTTTTTGATAAAATCATGCTAGATATGAACGGCTTAAGACGCAATCATTGCGTCTCTACTAATAAAATATCTTTTTAAAATAATCACTCAATCTCAACTCACTAAATTTAGAATGTTTATCATTTTAGATTAAAAGGCATTTTAAAACTTGGAATATCGACTTGATTTGGGTCACTTTTACGGCAATCCAACAACTGTTTTTCTATTAATGACCAAGTAACTGGTTTTAAGGAAATTATCTCAACTCTGCTGTCTTTTCGATAAGCTATCGAGCATTCATTCGCTGGCTCATCGGTAGTTTTATTGATAAAAATCCAATTTTTTTCTCCTATTCTAAATACACCTTTTATTCTTTCGAAGCCTTTTAATGAGTCAATCCAAGCCAATAATTGATTTTTTGAGAAAATTTCGTCTGGATGAAAGACCCAACCACAGCCAAAAGTACCCAAAGCTCGTCCTTCACGTTTGATAGGCTTATTAGGTAATGGCTGTAAACTTTCTTTCTGATTTTCAACAATTTGCACATTTTCTAGCTGATTTGAATGAGCATTCATATAGACAGCTTTGCGATGTGGATAGGGTTCTATATCAAGCCAATCGAGGTCTATTTCTCCTTTTTCGACTGCTGCAATCATGACCTTAGGAGGAAAAAGCGCTTGTGCCCATTTAGCAAACTTTTGAAGCAATTCATCGCCAGCTAAATCTGCTTTATTGGCTACCAAAACGTCTGCCAAGGTAATTTGATCTTGATATACCTCATCGTCGAAGTACTTATCATTCATTAATTGAATAGGATTGACCAAACAGATAGTCGCTCGTAAGTCAATTACTTTTGACAAAAACTCTCCTTGCAATAAGTCTATGATTGCTTCGGGATGCGCTATTCCTGTGGGTTCTATCAAAATTCGATGCGGTTTTACCTGACGGATACTTTGTGTAAGCGTAGTCTGTAAAGGTAAATTAGCGGTACAACAAATACACCCACCAGCGACATAACGAACCGCCATTTCTTGGCCTTGGCTTTGTCCTTCCATAGGGATATGGTCTATAGAGACATCCCCAAATTCGTTGACAATTACGAGCCATCGCTCATCGGCAGGTTTGTGTTTGAGAATATGTAAAATGGTGGTGGTTTTGCCAACACCTAAAAAACCTGTAATGATATTGGTAGGTATTTTATTGAGAATCTTTTTTTCCATGAGATAAAGAAGAATTAGGCAAGAAACACCGAAGGGATTGCGATTTTTTGATTACGGGTTCATTATAATAACTGATATACTGCTAACTTATAACTACCTAGAGTTAGCGTTGCTCATTTTTACGAGGTACAGGATCATGCCCACTGCCTCCCCAAGGATGACAAGAGGCAATACGTTTGAGTCCCAGACGAGTTCCTTTCCAGATTCCCCATTCTTGAATAGCCTCAATCATGTACTGCGAACATGTAGGATTATAGCGACAAGCATTAGGGAAATATGGAGAAATAATAGCCTGATATACACGTACCGAGGCAATTAAAAAATGAGCAAACAATTTATACATGAGCTTTCCTGCTGTGAGCAGATGCAATTTGAGTAATAATAAATAGGAATGTGTTAAAAGCTTACCTATACTTCAATTTCTCTTCCTCTAAGTCCAAACGGTATAAGTGGCGACGAACGATATTTTCGTCTACTTCATGGTCTTTGTTCCACTCACGAAGCCACTCTCGTTGGTGATTGATCATATCTACATACACCAGTTTACATTCTTGGTCGAGGCGAATATTGTCAAATTCTTTGCCTTCTTCTTCCCATTTTTCTACAATCTTTTTCAAAATGGGCTGTCTTGTAATTTGTTCTTCGTAATTGGAGTGTAAATATTCCAGACTTTGGTTTGTCAGCTTGCGATACATCTCCTGATAATGCGATTCACCTGGGAGTACCTCGTTATCTCGCAAAAGATTTATTTTTTTATCAAAATAGGTAAAGTCAATCCTTGAATTAATAGTGTTAGCAAAATCACAATGAAAGTGATAAACAAAATTAAATTACGCTGTGGAAAAGGCACGCCATTTTCGAGCGTTTCAGGAATTGAAAGTGCCGCAGCCAATGATACAACGCCACGCATCCCTGCCCAGCCAATGACCAACGGTGCTTTATAACCTGGGTTTCGTTTTTCGGCTACTGTAATAAAATTTCTAGCTATCAAGGTGGTAACTACGGCCCCATACGCCGATAAAATTCTACTTACCATCAACACTACGGTAATTAATACGCCATAACCAATGGCTTCATTTACACTTACGTTTCCTAGCCCCTTCGTGATAGTAGGAAGTGCTAGACCAATAATCATAAATACCAGTCCATTGAGCACAAAACAAAGACTTTCCCATACCGAAAACCCTTTGATACGCCCGCTACTATTTAAGAAAAGGTGTTTGCGTTGTGCCAAAAATAGCCCTCCACTTACTACCGCCATAACTCCTGAGCTATGTACCGTTTCAGCTGCGATATACATCATATAAGGAGCTACAAGTGTCAAGACAATATCCATATTGACATCGGTTGGCAATAAACGATGTGCTTTAAAGAAGCCATAAGCTACCGCCAAACCAATACCGATCCCTCCAAATACCATCCAACCGAAACTCAAAATGGCATCCTGCCAAATGAATTGACCCGTACCTACAGCAATTAAGGCAAAGCGAAATACAATCAAACTTGAGGCGTCGTTTAATAAACTTTCGCCTTCAATAATCGATTGGTAACGACTTGGAACATGTACAAACTTCATGATAGCACCCGCGCTTACGGCATCAGGAGGCGATACGATTCCACCCAGCAAGAAGCCTAATGCCAAAGAAAAACCTGGAATATAGCTATTGGCCACAAGCGCCACGACAAAGGCTGTTAGAAATACAATCAGAAAGGCAAAACTGGTAATAATCCGCCTCCATTTCCAAAGTTCTTTCCACGAAATAGACCATGCTGCTTCGGATAATAGCGGTGGTAAAAAGATAATAAAGATTAACTCAGGGTCAATTTCAATGTCAGGAACACTTGGAATAAAACTTAAACCAAGTCCGCCCAATACCAGCAAAATAGGATACGCCACTCTGATTCGGTCGGCGACAATAATCAGAATAATAATGAGTAAAATTAAGGATAAATAAAACGGAAAATGATGTAACATGCTTGTAGGGCTTGATTTACTTTTAGGTTTGGAATTAGGTTATTCAGGCAAATATCAAAGTATTGATATGTAAATCTTTTTCCAATCTACAAAAAACTCATGAGAATGCTTACTGAGACAACAATAAAGGCGTAGGGAAATGTTCTCCTTACGCCTTTATTGTTACTTGATTCGCCAACCATTTCTTAAACCATGTTACTTTTTCTTTACTAATAACGATGTCTGAAGGTGCTTTAGGATGGGTTTGGATATTCACACGACTATGTGGATAACTCTCGATGGTAACAACACTGTCTCTACTCAGTATAAACTGCCTATTGGCTCTCACAAAATAGGCGGGGTCGAGTTGCTGCTCTAAGTCTTCTAATTTGAACTCTAAACTGTACTTTTTCCCGTCCAATAATTGACCATAAACGATACCTTGATCAATGTAGAAAAAGGCAAAATCTTCAGTTTTAATAGGAAGAAGCTTATCTCTAAATTTCACTAAAAAACTTTGTCGATAATTCTTAGCCATAAAAGCCTGTTGCGCAAGAAGCGATTGCAACTGAGAATAATGATAGAGTTGTTGGTTTTTGAACTTTTGAATGGCAGCTGTTAGCGCTTCTTGATCGATAGGTTTCAACAGATAGTCAATGCTATTGAGCTTGAAAGCCCGAATAGCATATTCGTCGAAAGCTGTGGTAAAGATAATAGGTGTTTCCAATGTAATTTTTTCATAAATCTCAAAAGAAACGCCATCTGATAACTGTATATCCGATAAAATTAAATCGGGCATTGTATTCTGCTGAAACCATGCTAAACCTTCTTCAACGCCCTCTATGATGTGGATAACTTCTACAGGAGTTTCTAGTTGCCCCAACAAAAAATGCAATTGACTCGCGGCTGCGGGTTCGTCCTCTACAATAACTATTTTTAGTGGATGGTCCATTTTTATGAATGCTTAATCAAGGGTAATCGAACGGTGAATAATGTGTCTTTTTGAATCGAAATACTTTTTCCTGTCATAAGTTTGTATCGATTGTCTAGGTTGGCCAATCCTATGCCTGTGCCTTCAGCGTGAAGTTTGGGTGAAATTTTATTCGAAACAATGATATTTTCTTCCTCAAATGAAATGTCAATTTGCAAAGGTTTACTCGACGATACCACATTGTGTTTGATGGCATTTTCTATCAATAACTGAATCGACAGGGGTAAAATCTGATACGGAGTAGGCTCTATTGGACTAAGATTGATTTGTAAATTAGTGCCAAAACGCATTTGTAACAAAAAAACATAGTTTTCAACCAAGACCAATTCATCTTTTAAGCTCACCAACTGCTGTTCTTGCATACTCAACGAATAGCGCAATACCTGGGAAAGTTTTTGTAAATATTCCTGACTCTTGGCGGTATCTTGGTTAATTAACCAACTAAGCGTATTGAGCGAATTGAATAAGAAATGAGGATTCAGTTGATTTTTGAGGGCATTTAATTGAAAAAGTACGTTGTCATGTTTCAATTGTTGGTTTTCGAGTAATAGGGCATTTTTTCTTTCTGCCTCAATAAGATTTTTGCTCCATAGGTACATCATGACTATCACTACTGCTCCTCGCATGATAATCGATGAAATCATGCCCATCCGCACAGGAAGAAAAAGGCTGTTGAGCCCTGCCAGCATAAAGCAATAACCGATCAGTAAGCCAAAAATTACAAGAGCTTTATTGCGATTTATCCAAGTATAGGGCGTTTTCTCCATCAAAACCCCTACCACACTTATCCCAAGCACAAAGCAGCAAAATACCTGTACTGTTACATCAATTAAGGCAATTTGCCAATTGTGTAAATGTTCTAAGTTGAGAATGATAATAGGTAAATTGACCAAAAGGGCTGCCAATAGCGCCATCCCTCCTATCACTCGCTTGTATATGAAGTTGTTGAACATGAAATCTTGAGCGTAAACCAATCAAATCTACAAAAAAATAGGTAGTTAACTGAGCTTTATCGGTGAATAGGAAAAGCTTGTCGGTGAAAAGGTTCTTATCTTAAAAGGCTATCTATTTCTGCTTGTAATGCTTTTGCTTTTGTGAGTGCTTCATCCATGGGTAAACCCTCTGGCATTTCTGGACGTGTGTGTTGGGTAGCGCGAAGCCAAGCATTTTTGAGGATATTATGTCTTGTTTGGATTTTCTGAAAAAGTAACAACAAATTACTTACCGAGCGATTGGGGTATAATTCTGTCCAAACTTCTGCATTTTTGGCTTTTTTCAAACCAAAATAGGTCAACATATTTCTACAGATTATCCAGTGTCCCTGCGAGTTGGGATGCACACCATCAGAAGCGAATGTAGCATCTGGGTTTTTCTTTTTAGCTTCTTCCAAAGCCTTTTTCATTGGGAAATGGGTATCGATTATCTCCCATTTTTTTGTGCAATAAGCCATTGAGCATAGCGATCCATGACTTCGGCGTAATTGAAAGTTGCCTCTTTTTTCTTTTCTTCATAAACCGAGGGAGTTAAATGGATAATCTTCGCTCCCATAGCTTCTACTTGTTGATGAAGCTTTTGGATACCTTCCTGAAATTTCAAAAAACGTTCTTCTGAAAAAGGCTGATAAATACCATCGTTGATGCCGTAAGTAGCAATAACAACATCTGGATGAATCATTTTCAAAACCCTATCAAGACGCTCAAATAATACTGGGCGAGGGAATCGACCATTGGCGTGCCCTTCTTCCGAAAGCCCAGAAACTGTCTCGCTTGGAAGGCTACAATTATAAAACTCTACCTTACTCTCTGGATTTTGTAAACGATAAATCGTTTCGAATAGCTGTATATATTCGCCCGAATACGTAATACTATTTCCGATAAATAATACTTTTTTGACTGAAGGATCAAAAAACTTTTGGCTAAAGCTATGTTGACACAGCAACATAAACGCAATCCAAAGAAAGCGAAGAGAGATGTTTTTCATAGTTGTGAGAGGCAAATAAATGTACTAAAAGCGGTTTTTACTTTATTGCATTGAAGAGATTAGTGTTAAGGTTAACATTACGTTTCGTCACAGACCATCAATTCTACCTAGCGGGTGAAATGATTCACCCGTGGTTAATTAGCCTTTTGTAAAATCAAACATTTCATTGAAAATACCTCTTTTAGCTTGCCAATCTTGTACAGCTCGTCCAGTGCCTGCTGGCCAAGGCTTAATTTCTTCAGGCTTTAGACGTTTGTAATCTACTAGTTCTTCAGAAAGTTCGATTGTTCCCGTAGCTTTGACATGGTAAGTAATAATCAATTGGTTCATTCGGTGAAATTCATATAGGCCTACCAATTCTACGATTTCGCCGTCAAGATTTAGTTCTTCTTTGACCTCTCGAATAATTCCCTCTTCTGGCGTCTCTCCAGACTCTAAAAATCCCGTAATGAGGGCATACCAAGTCGCTGGCCAAGCAGCATTGCGTGCCAAAATAACTTCTCCTTCGTGCTCCACTATGGCAGCTACCACAGGAATGGGATTGTTCCAGTAAACATATCCACATTCGCTTTCGTCGGGACAAAAATGTCTATCTCTACCATCTTTGATTTTATACACGAGTTCTTTTCCACATTGTGGACAAAATTTCATTTTTGTCATTAGAATTTACGAATAAGTACAACACCTGCTAATAATAAAAGTGCCCCCAAGAGGCGCCCTGCCGATATTTCACGTACAGGAAGATTAAATAAACCAAAATGATCCATCAGTATCGAAATAGTCATTTGCCCAGCTATCACCAAACCAAAAGTTAGTGCTGCTCCTAATCGTGGCATCAATACCACAATCGTGCTTACATAAAAAGCACCTAAGATTCCAGCCAGCCAAACATACCAAGGCGCAGTACGAAACGCCGTAAATTGTTGCATGGGTATCTGGGCAACAATGGCATAAACTATCAAGGCAATGAGCCCCGTAATGAATGACAGAATAGCCGCTAAAATCGGATGACCTACAATTGAGGCCATTTTACCATTAAATGCAGCCTGCGTAGGAAATACTGCCCCACAAAGAAAAGCTAAGAAAATAAAAATGAATTGTTGCATTTTATAGGTACAAGAGAGATTGTAATTGCTCGATAAATAGTAAATTGGTTGAAAGGCGTTTGCCTTTTGTAAACTTTCAACAATTTCATCAAAAACTATGAGAAAAACATTTTACCTCAAGATTCTGTTCATTTTATTTTCTTCTCAACTCTTTGCTCAAGCTCCCACTAATTCTTTCAAAACGGATAAAGCACTGGAAAAAAAGCTTCAAATGCTCGTAAAAGACTTTCAGGGTGTGGCAGGTATTTATGTGAAACATTTGAAAAAGAATACGGGAGTAGCTATTCAAGCAGATACCATTTTTCCAACGGCAAGTATGATTAAGGTACCTATAACCATTGGTTTGTTCAACAAAATCGAGAAAGGCGAATTGGATTATCACGCGATTCTTACTTACAAAGACTCCCTTTTGTATGCTGGAGAAGATATTTTAGGCTCGTTTAAGGATGGTGAAAAAATCGCTTTGAGTAAGGTCGCTATGTTGATGATTACTACCTCTGACAATACCGCCAGTCTTTGGTGTCAGGCTATGGCTACTGGTACTGCCATCAATGAATGGCTAGCTGCTAATGGTTTTGAAAATACTAGGGTTAATTCGCGTACTGCTGGTCGTGAGTCCTATCGTAAAATTTATGGCTGGGGACAAACTACCCCTAGAGAAATGGCTGAATTATTAGTAAAAATTAGAAAAGGAGAAGTAATTAGCCCTGCTGCCAGTGAGCGTATTTATCGTAATATGGTGAGGATTTATTGGGATGGCGAAGCACTAAGTCAAATTCCTCCAACGATTCAGGTGGCCTCTAAACAAGGTGCCGTGAATCAGTCAAGATCTGAGGTCTTTTTAGTAAATGCGCCTTCTGGTGATTATGTAGTTTGTGTTACGACTAAAAATCAAAAGGACGAATCATGGACAAGAAATAACGAAGGGTATCAATTATTGAGAAATGTTTCAAAAATAGTTTGGGAACATTACGAGCCTAAATTCCAATGGACAGCACCAGCAGGGATAGAAAAATGGTACTGATTGGGGTAAAATAAAAAAGGTTATCTTTTCAGATAACCTTTTGGGGAGAATGATGGGGCTCGAACCCACGACCCTCGGTACCACAAACCGATGCTCTAACCAACTGAGCTACACTCTCCGTTTTTTTGGTGATGCAAAATTAGGTATTTTATCAGTATTAGGCAATACTTTGAAGCTTTTTTTTACAAAAAAAATCAAAGTATTGCCTAAGTTTTTGATTATCTAGGCTTTAGCTGATTGGTATCTAGCTTCAGCAATATTCCAGTCAATTACATTCCAGAATGCGTCGATATAATCTGGGCGTTTGTTTTGGAACTTCAAGTAGTAAGCGTGTTCCCAAACGTCTAATCCGATTACAGGAAAACCTTTAACATCAGCTACGTCCATCAATGGGTTGTCTTGGTTTGGCGTAGAAGAGATAGCAACAGAACCATCTTTTTGAGCTACTAACCAAGCCCAGCCTGAACCAAAACGACTGATTGCTGCTTTTTTGAATTCAGCTTTGAACTCATCGAAAGAACCAAATTTAGCATTGATAGCTTCAGCCAATGCACCTACTGGAGCACCACCACCGTTTGGAGAAAGAATATTCCAGAACAAGTTGTGGTTGAAGTGACCACCGCCGTTGTTACGAACCGCTGGTGAAAGCGTGCTGATAGAAGCCAAAAGTTCTTCCAAAGACTTACCTTCTAATTCTGTACCTGCTACAGCAGCGTTCAAGTTTGTTACGTAAGCATTGTGGTGACGGTCATGGTGGATTTCCATTGTCAATGCATCAAAATGCGGCTCCAACGCGTCGTTAGCGTATGGAAGTGGGTCTAATACGAATGCCATTTTTTAAGTTAATTAAGTTAATTGAGTTTAAAATATATCTGTCAAGTACTTTAGAAATAGACTGTCCAATGAATCATGTAGATTGATAAAAACAACCTATAACCAAGTCGTCGTTGTTGGTGACTAAGAGTCTTTGTCTAAAAAACTGCCTTCAGAGGCTATAAGTTCCTGTAAAGTTTGTTTATTAAGGAAAATCTAAGAACTGAATGAGCCAATGGTACGACTAATAAGCTAACGTAGTTTTTTGAAAAAGCTTTTCAGCATAGCTTCACAAGTCTCTTCCAATACGCCAGTGATAATTTGTGTTTTGGGGTGATAAATTTTTGGACTCACTTTCGAACACCCCCTTTTATCGTCCATGGTACCAATGACGATTTTCCCTATTTGAGACCAATACAAAGCCCCACCACACATAATACAAGGCTCAAGAGTTACATACAATGTACAATCTCGAAGGTATTTTGCTCCGAGCGTGTTAGCTGCAGCCGTTAGTGCCAACATTTCGGCATGAGCGGTCACATCCTGCAATAGTTCGGTCTGATTATGTGCTTTGGCAATAATGGTATTTTGACAAACGACCACTGCTCCCACTGGAATTTCCCCTTTTTCCATGGCCATCTCTGCTTGGTAAAGTGCCAATTGCATAAAGTACTCATCTGAAAAAAGGGAATTATTCTTTTGCATTAAAACTCTAATTTTTCTTCTTGTTCATAAGCCAACCCTTGTGTGGCACGGTTGCGAAGGTAAAAATCTACTAAAACCAAGGCTGCCATTGCTTCTACGATAGGTACAGCACGTGGTACTACACATGGATCGTGGCGGCCTTTACCTGATACCGTAACAATATTACCTTCTTGATCCACACTCGCTTGGTCCTGCATAATGGTTGCTACTGGCTTGAAGGCTGTTCTGAAGTAAATATCTGCCCCATTTGAAATACCACCTTGGATACCTCCTGAATGATTAGATTTGGTTTTTACTTGTTCGTCTTCGATAAAAAACTCGTCGTTGTGCTCAGAGCCGTACATTTCTACGCCAGCAAAACCACTGCCATATTCAAAACCTTTTACGGCATTGATACTTAACATAGCTTTACCAAGTTCGGCATGAAGTTTATCAAAAACAGGTTCGCCTAAGCCTACAGGTGTACCTGTTACCACGCAGTCTACGATTCCACCAATTGAATCTCCCTTTTTACGAGTTTCATCAATATAGTCGAACATTTCTTGTGCTAAGGCTGGGTCTGGACAACGAACGGCATTTTCTTCTGCCAATGCCAAGTTGAGCTCCTGATATGATTTTTCTAATTTTAACTTACCTACTTGCGAAACGTAAGCTTTGATATCTATACCAATATTTTTTAATACCAACTTTGCCAAAGCACCTGCTGCAACACGAGCCACCGTTTCACGAGCCGAACTACGACCACCACCACGATAATCACGGACACCGTATTTAGCTTGATAGGTAAAGTCAGCGTGCGAAGGTCTAAATTGTTGAGCAATATGTGAATAGTCTTTCGAACGTTGGTCGCCATTCCAAACCAACATAGCGATAGGCGTACCAGTGGTTTTTCCTTCAAATACACCCGAAACAACCTGAAACTCATCGGCCTCGCGACGTTGTGTTGTAATACGTGACTGCCCTGGCTTACGGCGGTCTAACTCACTTTGAATAAATTCAGCATCAAAAGGAATTCCAGCTGGACATCCATCTACCACTACCCCAACTGCTTGTCCGTGCGATTCACCAAAAGTGCTAATTTTAAATAATTTACCGTATGTACTGCTCATTTTTTGAATGATTTGACTCGTGGCAAGGGGTACTTCAAATTGCCCATGAGTCGATGTTATTGTCTGGTTCTCTTGCCTGGTAAAAACAGATAAATCAATCCTGCCAGCATAATGATAATGATGATATTTGCTTCGTTCTTGAGAAGTCTCACCAAGTTGCTTGTTCCTTCGGGTGTCGAGATATTCTCTAGTCCATCATAAATCGTCGAATTTTCAGCATTAGGAGTATCTACCGTGCTAATAGTTCGACCCTTGGTATGGATTATCACTTTGGGCTTTAGCGTATCATATTGAGCTGTAGTTGGATTGAAAAATACCCAATTGAAATACTTTGACATTGCAAAGTTACCAGCCTGTTTGGGAATAATATGAAAAGTAAAAGATTTTGTGCCAATAATTTTACTGCCTTGAGGCGATACAATCGAGTTAATATCAGGTTGAAAAAAGTCAAAAGTACTATCATTTTTGACTTCGGGTAAACGAATTACAGAGATATTCCCATCACCAATAATTTGAATTTGATAGTCGATAGATTGCCCTGTTTGAGCTTTACTATTACTCACATTCTCTTTAAGCGAAAAATTGCCCACCGATACTTGTTGCTTCAGAGGGTGCGGTGGTAAGTCTCTCGGCTGTATGGTAAAAGCTTTACTCGAAAAAGTAACATAATTACGTTTTTTAGATTCTTTTTCATCAAAGTCTTTTAACAAACGAAGATTTGCAGAAGGGATACTAATTTTCTTGTTATTAAGTGGATAAAAAGTTGCCTGATAAAACTTGTATTGCGTATAGGTTCTACCATTCAATTTTACCGTCGAAGTTTGCGTTTCGGTAAGTCCAAAGCTTTCTTCCCAGCAACTTTCAGGTTTTATCTTTTTGATAATTTCAGGAATCTGTATTTCGTTATGATCAAATTCTAAAGCGGCTGTATTGTTTTCGGCAACATAAAACGCTAGCGTCAAGGTAAAGTTTTCTCCCACATAAGGCGCTAATTTGTTGGTGCTGATGGCCAAAAATGCATTTTCTTTTACATTTACTAAGTCTTTTTGATTGCCTTCAGCTACTGATACCAATGATTCCTCATTCTCCGTTTCAGGATTAGGGCTTGCTACTGCTTTATTGACAATCACAACTACTCCCTCATTTTTGATTTCGGTGCCATTAACCAGTACTTTAAATGGTTTGATTTTTAACGTACCTTCTTTTTTAGGCTGGTAGTTTTGGGTAATATTATAGGTAACCGTAGGCTGTCCATTAACAACCGAACGAGCAATAGACTTTGAATATCCTCGTTTATTAAATTCTATTAATTCTGGAAATTTACATTCAGGAAATGGCTGGTCAGGATTTGTTTTTACCACAGTTGTTATGGTAAAAAATCCATCCATTGTGATGGTCTTTTCACCCAAAACAAGTGTAGGTGTGTTTTCCTGAGCTATCAGCGAATAGCTAAATAAAAAACAAAATAATATTAGAATATTGATATATTTATTTGTAAATTTCACCGTTTTTCGTCAATAGATACTATTTTATGGGTTTTGAATGATTTACTGTTTTCAATTTCTAGATTTATTCGTTGGCGAATATGACACACTAAAATGAAAACTTTGAGTTTGGGATGAAGAAATGCCTATGTGTCTGAAGTGCTAATTGTTGAGCAATTTACGACTTTTACCTCAAGAAGACACTATTCAAACTTAAATTACCGTTTAACCTAATAACTTAAAAACCAAGATTATCAAATCTAATTTAAACTATGACAGCTTTAGACTATGTCAAAATGATACTTGAGAAAGTAAGTTTTGATGCAAAGTTATTTGAAAAAGAGCTAAGAAAGGCAATTAAAAACTTAGCCATCGATGAAATTAAGTTCTTGCATGAATGGTGTTTTGAAAGATATGGCAAGATGTATGAAAAGTTAATCACTAAATGCTTTAATCGTTTGAAAAGGAGGATACCTCTGAGGCTAACGTAGTTTCTATACAATCTTATGACATAATAAAAAGGTCTGTATCCAAGAATGATATCTTCGGTACAGACCTTTTTATTTGAAGCTATGGACTTTCGGTGGTGGACTTTGGAAAAAGCATGGCTGTGGGTATTAAATAACATTTTAACACTCTTTGCCTTGTGCCTAGTGCCTAAATACATAACTTAATTTTTATTTTGCCCACTAACCTACTTGTATTACCTATATAATCAATTCATTAGCAAATAATTACGGTAAAACTATTTTTTGAATATACGAGTTGTATTATTGAGATTTATCATTAATTTGCGAGTAGGTGGAAAACTCAATGGTTTCATAAAACTACCATTTTTGAATAGCTATTACCATTTTGTTTCCATCGTTCTGTTAGCCTTGTGCAATTGAATTTTACTAAAATAAGCATGTTTCATAACAACCATATATTCCAACATCTCAAGCGTAGAGGTCATTAGTAGAGGTAACTGACAAAATACCTTCGGCTGATGACCATATTGTTCACTAAAAATTGAATTAGTCATGGGTCGGAAAGTCTTAGTATTGAATCAAGATTACACAGCATTAGCCGTTTGTTCTATTCCCAAAGCATTTTTGTTAGTGTACCTAAATAAGGCCGATTTGGTGGCCGAATCCGAAAACGAGCAATTACATAGTATTTCTCAGGCTTTTCCTATGCCTTCGGTTATTCGCCTTCACAAGTATATCTATATGCCTTATAAGGGTGTCATATTGTCTCGTCAAAATATCTTCCGTCGTGACCACAACGTATGTCAATATTGTGGCTCCAAAGATGACCTTACCCTCGACCACGTCATGCCAAAATCACGTGGTGGACGTACTACATGGGATAACCTCACGACAGCCTGTCGAAGATGTAATTCAAAAAAAGGAGATTTAACACCAGAGGAGGCAAATATGCCACTCAGAAGCAAGCCTTTCAAACCTTCGTTTATTATGTTTCTGCGTGACTTAGGTGGTAGTCTAGAATCAAGTTGGATTCCGTTTTTGGGAAAAAGAGAAAAAGCGATATTTTAATTTCGGAATTTGAAAATGTGATGATTTGAAGATTTGGAAATGGTTGTATTTTCAAATCTTCAAATCATCACATTTTCAAATCACATTTATTTTTTCTTGTAAAGAGGCACTGTACTACATGGCTCGCCAAACATTAAGCTCTTGGCGTGAGGCATGAGTTTTTGAGTGATTTCTACATACGCTGACGTAGGAACAGGTACTTTTGAGCAGCCTTTTACCACTACTCTAGCATCTGCATAATCCAATGGATTGATTTTAGCAATAGCGTCAAAATACAACTTATCTTCTAATTGTTCCAAATTTCCATATACTACCGCATTGGCAAACGGACTTAATTTAAGTGCCAAAAGCATATATGCCCATGTCGGAATAATCGCGTCTTCTGAACAAATAACAGCTACATTTTTGCCTTCATAAATAGACCAATCATGATTTTTGAGAAACTCACGGAAATCTTTTTCTTTCAAAATCATTCCCATGAATAGGTTATCTTTCAGATCATAAATGACTCTTTCGCCTTGGTGATAATAATCTTCAAGGTCGAGCGTAACCAATCCACTGCTGGCTACTTTATTGATAATTGGGTCGTCTAGTTCCATAATCATTAAACTTAAGATTGATGCTCAACAAACGTTAGGCTTTGTTTTGGGCAGCTTTGGGAGTTGTTCCAACAAAATCTTTTAAATAGAAAGGCTCAAAGCTTACTACATTTTCAAATGCCTGTTCTTGAAAAGCCTTGTGAGCTAATACACCTACTGTGCGAGCTGACGGATATAACTCTGTATTTGGGAAATGGGCATTAGGATGAGCAATTTGGCTTTTGCACTTGGCAGCACCATCTCCAAAAAATACAATAGGCTGTTTTTCTAACAATGTGATAAAAGCTGTTTCGTCAATAATTTTGGCTTCAATTTCACTGATATTTTCCATAGCAGCATTCCAAACACCACAGTAAACCTCCATACGACGTGCATCAATCATCGGGCAAAGTAGCGTGTCGGCACTGTACATATCTTTGAGTTGTGCTGCCATGGCTTCGAGGGTATTTACGGATAATAAAGGCTTGTCCAAAGCAAATGAAAGCCCTTTTGCCGTAGATACGCCAATGCGCAAGCCTGTATAAGAACCTGGTCCTTTGGCAACAGCAATGGCATCGAGTTGTGGAAGCTCATAGCCAGCTTGTTTAACTACATTTTCAACCAATGTAGTCAACATACCTGAATGCGATTTTTCAGTAAATAATTCAGAAAGACCTAATAGTTTGCCTTCTTTGTGTAATGCTACAGAACAAACTTTGGTCGAAGTATCGATACTAACTATCAGAGACATAATGATTTGAGATTTCGCTTTGCGAATGTTTTTATTGGTGAGTGGGTTAAAATCAATATCTCACTCTATCTAAACAAAAATGTGCTTGAGAATTGCTCCCCAAGCACACAAATTTACGAAATATTTATAGCCAGAATACTATTTCTTTCCTTTCAAGATATTGTTATAGCGGTTCATATCGCCAAATAACTTGAGTGCAGCTTGTATTTCTGGGTCTTTGGCAAATGATTGCTCACGAGTACCTTTTTGTAAATAATAATGTACCACAATTTCTTGCTCCAAAGCTGTTTTGATTTCGTCCTTAAACTTCATCATATCAGCTTCTTTGTTGTGTGAAAGTTTTGTGCGCAAAGCTTTCAATTGCTCTGCTACAGCGTCGTAATATCTTTCCTTTTTAGCAGAAGCTTCAAGTTCATTCAAGTCTTTTTCAGCCTGAGTGGTATAGTCAAAAGTTTGCGTGGCTGCCCATTTAACAAAGTCTTGATATTCGGCATCACTCAAAGAAAACTCCTTGGCAGGCTTAATGCTCGGATGCTCGAAATGGTATTTGATGGCATAATCAAACAAAATCAAACGACCCGATAAAGATTGAGTTACTACCGCAGGAATTGGCTTTTCAACTTCAATATCAGGTAAAATTCCTCCACCATCATAAACGGTACGACCACTACGGACAGTTTTGAAAGCTGTCATAAGCGAATCTGGTACTTTTCCTACACTACCATCTGGGTTGCGGTGGCTATAGTCAATCGCCTGAATACAACGACCACTTGGGATATAGTATTTGGCAGTAGTTACTTTGAGTTTGGTATTGTAAGGTAAATCACGTGTGATTTGAACCAAGCCTTTTCCATAACTTCTTTGTCCAACCAAAACTCCACGGTCGTAGTCCTGAATTACACCAGCGACAATTTCAGCAGCCGAAGCACTTCGCGAGTTAGTCAATACCGAAATCGGCATATCTACATCTACAGCCGCTTTTACCCCCGAATAGGTTTTATTCCATTCTTCAACTTTTCCTTTGGTTGAAACAATTTCAGAATCTTTTGGTAAGAAAATATTACAAATATCTACCGCCATATTCAAGAGACCACCAGGGTTTTCTCTCAGGTCAAGGATAAGTTTTTTCATGCCTTTTTCCTTCAATTCAGCAAATGCCTGACGAACTTCTTTGGCTGCGGTGGTATTAAAGTCCTTCAGGTCGATATAGCCCACTTCGTCGTTGATCATGCCGTAGTAAGTGACATTTTTCATTTTCACGACATCACGCGTTACGCTAATATCTTCAAGTTTATTGCTACCATAACGTTTTACGGTAAGTTTTACTACAGTACCTGTTTGACCTTTGATAAGTTTGCCGGGGTCGATACCTTTTTTACTAAGTTCGATGCCGTCTACTTTTACAATTTCGTCACCAATACGCAAGCCAGATTTTTCAGCTGGTGTTCCTTCGTCGATAGCCATTATAGTAATACGCCCCGAACGATTGCCCGTTACAATACCAATGCCGTTGTACTTACCAGTGGTCATGGTCATGTAATCCTCAATATCGTCTTCGGCATAGAACACGGTATATGGGTCAAATGACTTCAACATAGCGTCGATAGACATTTTGATAGTACGATTTGGATTTATTTCGTCGACGTAATAGCGATTGAGCTCCTTGAAAAGCGTAGCATAAATATCAAGGTTTTTGGCAATTTCAAAAAAACGCTCTCCTTGGTCGGTAAATGAAGCGAGAGATAAACTTCCAACAAGAGCAGAAGTCGCCAAAAGGGCTCGGTAAGGTCGTTTTAATTTCATAATAGGATTAATTCAGCTTTCTACACCAATAAGAATATAACGAAGCTAAAGCGATTGTGTTATTTTGTATAACAAAAAACTTAAGTAACTCGGCAAAACTGGATAATTATGCGCTAGGCTGTAAGCTTAGGCATTAGGTAAGTACAGCTTTTAGCTTACGACATATTGCTTAAAGCATATTGCGGGTAAAATTACATTTTATGCAAAATACTCTTCATCGACTTTTCGATTTTAGCGAAGTCTTCGATTTTTTTACCAATATACACAAAAGCGATGGATGCTGGTAGAGGGCTGTCTTTTTTTGAAGCAGGATAGATTTGTTGAGACGATATGCCTCTCTGGTGCGACGTTTGACTAAGTTACGGTCAACAGCATGTTTAAAGTAGCGCTTAGATACAGAGATAAGCATCTGAGGATGTGTAGGTTCTGTATTTTCGTTAGATAATTCTTGTAGAAAATAAGAAACACGAAAAGGGTAGAGAAAAACCGATTTGGTGTTTTCACTACCCTTATCAAAGAGGGAACCAATTACCTTCTTACTGGAAAGTCGTTCAGATTTCTTTAAAGTTGCTTTCATGCAAAGTCTCATGTAAGTGTCTCTGGAATCGCGTTGAGCAACTGTTCACACGATACTTGAAACACGAAACGCAGAAACTTTGTATTATTTACCTCTCTTCTCGTCTGAAACTGTCAATTTGTGTCTTCCTCTTGCACGGCGAGCTGCCAATACACGGCGACCATTTGCAGTTGACATTCTTTCACGGAATCCGTGCTTGTTTTTTCTCTTTCTTACCGATGGTTGAAACGTTCTTTTCATTGCTATTGAAAATTGAAATGCCTTTTACAATATGAACTGACTGATTTTCAGAGATATTTTGAAAAATTATCAAAGGATGTCTGAAGTATCAGTGAAAATTTTCAAAATACAAAAATCTTTTGCCCCGAAATTAGGACTGCAAAGGTACTCAATTATTTTTTAATTGCAAACTACTTTTACAAAAGATTCTAAATGCTTGGAGGTTGATTATGAGTTACTTTGGATTCTTTGTGAATAATAGTACCTTGCGGCTTTAGCTATATCAATAAAATATGAGATACAAAATTTATGCAGAAAATCCACAAAATCATTTCTTAACTGTAGAATTGGAGGTGGAGAATATTACATCTGACCGTATAAAAATTCAATTACCTGCTTGGCGTCCGGGACGTTATGAGCTACAGAATTTTGCTAAAAATATTCAAACGTTCGAAATTTTTGACGAACAGCAAAACCCCGTGGAGTTTCATAAAGTAAACAAAGACCGCTGGAAAGTCTATACCAAAAATATCTCAAAATTAACTATTAGACTTCGTTATTACGCTTACATTCAACATCCTAAAGGCGTTTTTGCTAATGCGGGTAGCTCGTATGTAGACGAAAATACTATGTATGTCAACTTCGTAAACTGTCTGCCTTATGTAAGTGGGCGCATGCATGAGCCTTGTACGGTTGAACTTGGAGTAGCTGATGAGTATAAAATCGCTTGTGGGATGCCAATAGAAGGAAAGACTTTAGTGGCACAAGATTATTATCAGTTGGTAGATTCGCCAGTATTGGCTAGTCCATATTTACAGTGCCAAACGTATAAGGCTGCGGGTATTCAATTTTATGTTTGGTTTTTGGGAAATTATCAACCAAACTGGGAGAAAATCCTTTCAGACTTTGCCAGTTTTTCTGAAAAACAAATTGACATAATGGGAGATTTCCCTGAAAAAGACTACCATTTTATCAACTGGATATTACCTGTGGCTTTCTATCATGGTGTTGAGCATCGTAACTCAACCATGATTGTATTAGGTCCAGATACAGAGGGTGATGGTCTTTACACCGATTTATTGGGCGTAAGTTCTCATGAACTGTACCACGCTTGGAATATTTGTAAGATTCGTCCAGTGGAAATGATGCCTTATGATTTTACTAAAGAAAATTATTTTCCAACTGGCTTTGTGGCAGAAGGTGTTACGACGTATTTAGGGGATGTTTTCTTAAAACAGTCAGGTGTATTTAGTCTTGATGCCTATCTAAAGGAATTTACAACTACTATTCGCCGCCATTTTGAAGAAGATGGACTATCACCTATGTCGTTAGTAGAGGCTTCTTTTGACTTGTGGCTTGATGGTTATGTGCCTTCTATTCCTAATCGTCGTGTATCAATTTATAACAAAGGAGCTGTTGTTGCCTTTTTATTGGATGGATTGATTCGTGAAGCAACGCAACATGAAAAATCTATACATGATGTCATGCGATTGATGTGGGAAAATTTCGGAGAGTCAGGTTTGGGTTATTCATTGAATGATTATAAAAAACTAGCAGAGGAAGTATTTGGAGGTAGTTTGGAAACCTATTTTGTCGAATGCATTTCAGGAAGTATTCCTTTACAAGAACAAGTAAAAGCACGCTTGGCGTGGTACGGAATTGAAGCTAGTTTTGACGAAAACCTTCGCTTAACTATCGGTCAAGTAGATCATGAGAATGAGAATTTACGTAATTGGTTGGGCTAAAGACTAGTTGTGATGTAACTTTGTCGTCCAAATTGGTCTATAAGTGACCTATTGCTACTCGAAATATTTAGAAAAATGAAAGATAAAATTAAACAATTAGCTGCATCCATGGCGGGTGAGTTTGTGGCCAATCGTCGTTATTTGCACACAAACCCTGAGCTTTCGTTCCAAGAATTTAATACACAAAAATACGTTGCCGAGCAACTCAAATCGATGGGGATTACTCCTACCGAAATTGCTAACACGGGCTTGGTGGCAACTATCGAAGGGCGCAATCCTAGTACAAAAGTAGTGGCTTTGCGTGCGGATATGGATGCTTTACCGATTGTTGAAGCCAATGACGTACCTTATAAATCACAAAACCCTGGTGTAATGCACGCGTGTGGGCATGATGTGCACACAGCGTCGTTGTTGGGAACTTCACGAATTTTGAGTCAACTCAAAAATGATTTTGAAGGAACCGTAAAATTGGTATTCCAACCTGCCGAAGAAAAAGCCCCAGGTGGTGCCAGCATTATGATTGAGCAAGGTGCATTACAAAATCCTGCGCCTCACAAAATGTTGGGACAGCACGTTGCACCTAATATTCCTGTAGGGAAAATCGGTTTTCGTGAAGGAATGTACATGGCTTCGGCAGATGAGTTATACTTAACTGTAAAAGGAAAAGGTGGACATGGTGCTATGCCCGAAAACTGTATCGACCCTGTTTTGATTGCTTCTCATATCATTGTGTCGATGCAACAAATCATTTCTCGTAACCGTAATCCTCGCTATCCTTCGGTTTTGACTTTTGGAAAGGTAATTGCCAATGGAGCAACCAACGTTATTCCAAATGAGGTATATATCGAAGGTACTTTCAGAGCGATGGACGAGCAATGGCGTGCCGAAGGTTTGGAAAAAATCAGAAAAATTGCCGAGCTAACTGCCGAAGCTATGGGTGGAACATGTGAGGTATTTATCCAAAAAGGGTATCCTTTCTTGCAAAATGAACCAGAATTAACGCGTCGTATGAAAGGTGCCGCGATTGATTATATGGGTCAGGAAAATGTGATTGATTTGGATATTTGGTTGGCTGCTGAAGATTTTGCTTTCTATACACATCATGTAGATGCTTGTTTTTATCGTTTAGGAACTCGCAATGAGGAAAGAGGCATTATTTCGGGAGTACATACTCCAACCTTTGATATTGATGAAAATGCTTTAGAAATTGGAGCAGGTTTGATGAGTTGGCTGACCATTCAAGAGTTACAGACTTTGTAAGCTTTAATTTTCTGAAACAGAACTATATGAATATCGGGTAGAGTGCATAACTTTACCCGATATTTTTTTAGATACCCGATACCTAAACATGGATTCTATGAAAAAACTCATACTCTTTAGCTTCATTTTTGGCGTATTTGCCTGCAAAAGTATTCCCAAAGAACAAGAAATCATCGTTGGTTCGGGTGGTGGATTTGCTAATTTATGGCAATCATATACACTTAAGTCTTCAGGAGAAATTCTTTATCGAACCAATAAAAGCGACTCGGTAAAGCTTATTCAGAAGCTGACAAAAGCTCAAACCAAAAAAATATTCAAGGCTGTACAAGGGCTTCATCTGGATAGTTTGTCACAGAATGAGGCGGGTAATATGAATCATTATCTTGTTTTTTCGGAGGGTAAAAAATTTTCTTACAAAACCCAATGGACTAACCCTAAGAGTGTCAATGATTCTATCAAAATGGTTTATCAGTCTATTTTAGAGAAAATCAAAAAATAGAAATCAAGCTTGAAAATAGATATATCCGTTTCACAATCTCAATTGCTTTTTGTTTATGCTTCCTAAAGACAGATTCTCGACGCAAGCCAATTTATATGCCCAGTTTCGCCCGACTTATCCACAGGAACTTTATGATTTTATCTTTCAATATGTGGATAAGTTTGGAAATGCTTGGGATTGTGCCACAGGTAATGGTCAAGTAGCAAGAGTTTTAGCCCAAAAGTTTCAACAAGTCGAAGCTACAGATATTAGTCAAAAGCAGTTAGATAATGCTTTTCAGGCTAGCAATATTCATTATCAAATTTCACAGGCAGAAAAAACACCTTTTGCAGATGCTATATTTGATTTAATCACGGTAGGACAAGCTATTCACTGGTTTAATTTTGATGCCTTTTACCAAGAAATCAAACGAATTGCAAAGCCGAATGCCCTATTAGCTTTTTGGGGATATGGCACCTTGTTGATAGAAGAATATCCAAGTTTGAATCAAGATTTTCAACACTTTTATCAAGAACAAATTGGCTCATACTGGGATGGTGAACGTGGTCATATCGACCAAAAATACACAACAATTCCTTTTCCATTTGATTCTATTCCAACGCCTGAGTTTTCGATGCAATATTTTTGGAATTTTAACCAGTTGGAAGGGTATCTAAATACATGGTCGAGCGTCCAAAAATATATTCAGCAAAATGGAAATAATCCTGTTACGGAATTTGTACAGCAATGCAGAGAGAAATACGCTGAAGATTTGACGTTCCAAGTGAGCTTTCCAATATTTTTGAAAGCAGGCAAAATTGAGCGATAAAAAGTAATAGCGTTTATATGTTTGTCTGTGTTTCAACAAATACCGCCTGTTAGTCTGTTAATTCTTTTGTCTCATGAAAAAACATTACTCTTCATTGCCTTGCTCGGATGTGTGTCTGTGGCACAAGCGCAAAAAACTTTCAAGCAAAAATCTAAATCTGGGCAAGGTACTAGTCCTAATTTGCCCATGGTTGATTTTTCGAAAAGTGCAGAACCTTCTTCTTTTTCTCGCTATAATTTTCAGTATTCGAATAGTATTTTTCGAGAAAATTTGATGGCGAAAAAAGACGGTCTAAGTATTTCGAGAGATGAAAATGGTATGCCATCGTTTATCGTGGGTAAACCTAAAAATCTTTCTTCTAATACGACAACCAAAGCAGGACGATCTTCTGAAGCCTCGGCAGCTTATAACTATTTATCAGCTGTTCAAAAATATTTACATCTCAAGAATGTAGAAGAGGAATTTGATGTAAATCAGATTGAGAATGACAATCTTAATCAAACTCATATCCGTGTGCAACAGATGTATAGGGGCGTTCCTGTGTATGGTGCTCAAATCATGTTGCATACCAAAGACGATGCCGTGGAGGTAATGAATGGTAAGCTTTATCCGACACCTAGTTTGGCTTCGACCGAACCTAGTATGGGGACAGAGCAAATTGCTTCTGTAGCTCTTCAGGATGTTCAGCAACAAACTAAATTGCGTACCTTGAGTTTTGCCGAAAAAGCCATGCTTAAATACGAAAAGCCTCAGTCAAAGCTTTTTGTTTATCATAAAAATGAATCAGTAAACGACCAGCATTTGGCATACGAAGTAGTGGTTCGTCCTAACTTTTTGGAAAGATGGATTTATATGATAGATGCCAATTCGGGCGAAATTTTAGATAGATATAGCTATACCTGTACGCTCGATGGGCCACAAAAAGCCAATGCCATAGATTTGAATGGTAAAACGCGTGCTATTAATACCTATTTGGTTGGCTCAAATTATTACATGATTGATGCCTCAAAAAGTATGTATAAAGGCGGAACGATCAATGTCGAAAACCCACAAGGCGTTATTTGGACGCTCAATGCAGCAGGTTCGTCAGTAAATGATGTAACTGTACGTCAGGTATCTTCTACTAATAATACTTGGGGTAATACTGAATCTGTTTCGGCACATTATAATGCTAGTTTGGCGTATGATTATTACGAAAAAACATTTGGTAGAAAATCCTTAAATGGTAAAGGAGGTAGTATTATTTCCCTAATCAACCTGACCGATGAAGATGGCAGAGCCATGGACAATGCTTTTTGGAATGGTGAATTTATGGGATATGGCAGAGGAGCAACGATGTTTAAACCTTTAGCAGGCGGACTTGACGTAGCTGGGCATGAAATGACTCACGGAGTAGTAGAAAATACAGCCAACTTAGTATATCGTGGACAATCTGGTGCGATTAATGAATCGATGGCAGATATTTTCGGAGCGATGATTGACAGAGATGATTGGTTTATGGGCGAAGATGTAGTCAAAGGCTCAAAGCCATTAAGAGATTTATCCAACCCTAATCAGGGAGGTGCGAGCTTGCGAGATGATGGTTTTCAGCCTGCCAGCATGAACCAATATTATACAGGTTCAGAAGATAATTATGGGGTGCATATCAACTCTGGAATTGTCAATTATGCTTATTATCGCTTTGCAACATCTATCAATTCTAAGGAAAAAGCAGAAGCCGTATATTACCGTACCTTGACGAAATACTTAACTAGTAGTTCAAAATTCCTTGATTTGCGTCGTGCAGTGATTCAGTCTGCCACAGATTTATATGGAACAAATAGTACAGAGGTAAATGCAGCTAAAAGTGCTTTTGATGCCGTAGGTATTACCGACTCAAACCCACCAAATACAACACCAAACACAGGAACGACAACGCCTGTTCCAGCGCCATCCAATGATGTTCCGACTAAAAAAGGTTCTTCATTTATCTTAAGTTATGACCCTAAAGACAAGTCATTGTATGTGTTAGATACAGTTGTAAATACGAGTACCTATGTTTTGATTGCGAAAAATATTGTCCTGAAAAACAAACCAAGCGTTACTGATGATGGCAAATATGCCTATTTTGTAAAACAAGATAATGGTATCTATCGAATAGACTTGAGTACCGTAAAAACATTTTCGCCTAATGACCAAAGCTCAACCATCAAACAAGAACTTATTTCGGCTGCGGGTTGGGACAATGTGGCAGTTTCGAAAGATGGTAAGCGCTTGGCGGCTATCACAACCAAAGTCGACACCAGTATTTATGTTTATGACCTTAGTGCTTCGGGAAGCTCTATTCCTGGGCGTAAGTTTAGATTGTATAATCCAACCTATTCGGGTGTAAAAACAGGACAAGTACTTTATGCCGATTCGTTTGAATGGGACTATGATGGCGAAAACTTAGTTTATGATGCCTTTAACCAGTACAAAACTGCAACTAATACCAAAATTGAATATTGGGATGTAGGTTTTATTAATGTTTGGAGTAATCAAAAGAATACCTTCGGGACTGGCGTTGTCAATAAACTTATCAACGATTTAGTAGAAGGAGAAAATGTTGGTAGTCCTGCTTTTTCTAAAAACTCTACCAATATGTTGGCTTTTGATTATTTCTATTCGGATAGTCAAGGTGATGATTACGCCGTTTTGGGAGTCAACTTATCTCGTCCTTCCGATTTACAGATTACTGCTATCAATAATACCATTGGTTATCCAGAGTTTTCAAGAAGTGATGACTATGTAATTTTTAATGCCCTAGATGCTAAAACTGGACAAGAGAATACGGATATTATTCAACTAGACAAAAACGACAAACGTGTAGGTATTGCATCTACGCAAAAGACGTTAACACAAGAATCCTCTTTTGCCGTTTGGTACACAAACGTAGCCCGTACTTTGCCTCAAAAGAAATCTCAGGCTTTAACTATTACTAAAGTTTCAGATAAAACGGTGGGCGACGCTGCCTTTACTATTACAGCAAGTTCTAATTCGGGATTAAGCGTAATCACGTCTGTTTTGGGAGGGCCTGCTTCTATTTCTAGTAATAGAATTACGTTAAACGGAACCGCAGGACGTGTGCGCTATGGCGCATATCAGGATGGGAATACACAATATTATGCTGTTTCTCAAATAGACTCATTCTGTGTGAATCCTGTAAAACCTACCATTTCGGTTGTGAAAAAGACCGATGCTAATGGCGATTATTGGGAATATACCTCAAGTGCTACCACAGGAAATGTATGGTACAGAAATGGTACAGTTTTGAGCGATCAAATAGGCTTGCGTTCTATTGCTGTAACCTCAGGTGCTAGTTTTACAGTTCAGGTCGTAACGACGGATGGTTGTAAAAGTATTATGTCGGATGCTCGTCAGGACGCTCCAATTGGCAAAGTTTTAGGTTTTGAACCACTGGATAGCAAAGGCGTTATAGTTTCTCCGAATCCAATACAGGATATGACAAAAGTACAAGTTGGTACTCAAAACAGAATTGAGTCTATCCATGTCATTAATACCGAAGGAAATGTTTTGCAAACCATAGAAGGTAGCCGTCAAAACGAGCAATTGATTAATCTTCAGTCGCTTCCAGCAGGTAATTATATTTTAGATGTAAAAACGAAGGAAGGAGACGGAAGACAAAAAGTGGTCAAATTGTAAGCACAAAAAACTTTATTTTGCTCAATAGACTTACCATACAAAGGCGTTAGGATACATTCATCCTAACGCCTTTTGTTTTTTAGCAAGACTAGGTTAGTTTTACAAAAAAGGGAACAGGCATCAGGCACAGAGGCACAAAGTTTTTTAATAATTCACTTGCCACTTTGTGCCTGTTCACTCTGTGCCTTCATGCTAAACTCATTTCATCATCTTATTTGCAAACCTGAAATTATGTTAAAAACTACTTTATTCTCGCTTGCGGCGGGATTAGTATCTCAGGCGATTGTGGCGCAAAATACTGAAACCTATTTTGCTTCTTTCCCTTCAATCAGCCCTGATGCGCAAACCCTTGTGTATTGTTTTGAAGGAGATATTTGGAAAACAGACCTCAATACCAAAGTCTCAACTCGCCTCACAGCTATGCGAGGTACAGAAAGTCGTCCAAAAATCTCTCCTGATGGAAAATGGTTGGCTTTTACTGGCTCGCAATACGGCAATCCAGATGTCTATGTGATGCCTCTCGAAGGCGGCGCCATTCGTCAATTAACATTCCATGATACCCAAGATTATGTAGAATCTTGGTCATGGGATTCGAAAAGTATTTACTTGAGTTCGGGGGCACAAAATGACGGAACTGCCTATAAACTTGCTATCAATGGAGGAACGCCCGTACGTTTATTTTCTCACTTTTTCAATCGTATCCACAACGTAGCCGAACACCCAACTACGGGCGAGATTTTCTTCAATGATACTTGGGAAAGCGATAACCAAAGCACTCGTAAAGGCTATAAAGGGGCGTTTAATCCAGATATTCAATCTTATAACCCTAAAACTAAAGCCTACAAGCGCTATACCAATTACATCGGTAAAGACCTTTGGGCAAGCATCGACCGCAGTGGTAATGTCTATTTCGCCTCAGACGAAGCCAATGGGCAATACAATTTATACACTTTCCAGAATGGACAAAAGGTCGCTTTGACGCAATTCCCCGAGGCAATCAAACGTCCGCAAGTGAGCGCCAACGGGCAAAAGGTTGTTTTTGAAAAAGAATACCAATTGTATGTGTATGATGTTGCAAGTAAGACTTCTCAGAAAATTAACCCTAATCCACTGCGAAATTACGTTTTGCCACACGAGCAAGACTTTAAAGTAAGTGGAAATATCGCTGGGTTTGATGTGTCGACAGATGGTAAAAAATTGGCATATTCATCACGTGGGGCATTATTTGTTTCAGATGTTGAAGGGAAATACATTGCTCAAATTCCAACAGACGCTCATGGACGTGTGGTAGAAGTTAAATGGCTTTCTGACAATAAGACTTTACTTTTTACACAAACTACTGAAAAAGGTTACTACAACCTTTTTACTATTTCGGCAGATGGTAAAGGTAAGGCCAAACAACTTACTTCGGACGAGCAAAGTAACCGCAATATCACCTTCAATAAGGAGAAAACTCAGGCGGTATATATCAGCGGCAAAAATGAAATTCGTGTATTAGATCTCAAAACGCTTGTCTCGAATACAGTCGTAAAAGAAGAGCTTTGGGCACTTTACAATCCTAAACCTTATTTTTCACCTAATGGTGAATATGTCATGTTTTCGGCATATCGCAATTTTGAACAAGATATTTTCTTGTATCATTTGGCCGATAAAAAGCTCATTAATTTAACCAATACAGGTATTACCGAAACCAATCCGTATTGGTCGCCAGACAGCAAGTATATTTATTTCGAATCTGACCGTACCAAAGCAAGCTATCCATTTGGTTTGACTAATGGACGTATCTACCGAATTGCCTTGAGTAAAATAGATACCCCTTTCAAATCTGATAAGTTTAATGACTTATTTAAAGAAGAAAAGAAAGAAGAGAAAAAGGACGAGAAAAAAGAAGAGCCTAAAGACACAAAGGCTAAAGGCAAAAAAGAACCAGAGAAAAAACCAGAACCTGCCCCAGCACCTAAAATAGTGCCAATTGTCATCAATATGGAAGGATTGATGCAGCGATTTGAGCAAATTAGCCCTGATTTCGGTTCTGCCGAAAGCCCTGTTGTGTTCCAGAAAGACGATAAAACATCGGTACTTTTTGTTTCAAATCATGAAGGAGGAAATGGCGCATTATACAAAACAACTATAGCTCCTTTTGCTAAAAATAAAACAGAAAAAGTAGAAGGTGCTAGTGTGTACGATTATGAAGTTGCCATGGCTGATGGCAAATACTTTGCATTGGTTGGAGGAAATATTTATAAACTCAATCTCGATGGCAATAAGCTTGAAAAAATTGACTTGAATTTTACTTTCCGTAAAAATTTAGCCAATGAATTCCAACAAATGTTCTATGAAGCTTGGGCGGGTGTACAAGAGAATTTTTATGATGAAAAATTCAATGGTTTAGATTGGGTAAAAACACGAGAAAAATATGCAAAGTTTTTACCTGCTATCAACAATAGAGCAGACTTACGTACTTTATTGATGGATATGCTAGGCGAACTGAACGCTTCGCACTTAGGTTTCTCAACAGATGGTGACGAAGATGCCACTTTCTATAAAGCTGTTTCTCAAAACGTAGGAATTGTATTTGAAAACGAAAATCCTTTTGTCGTAAAATACGTAATCAAAAACTCCATTTCGGATAAAGCAGATAAAGATATTCGCCCAGGAGATAAATTAGTGAAGGTAAATGCAGATAGCGTTGACACCAATATCAACCGTGATTTCTATTTCTCAAAACCATCGTTGGACGACGAAATTAGTTTGACATTTGAGCGTAGTGGCAAAACATTTACGACCAAAGTACATCCACAGCGTAGTTATGCTCAGATTCGTAGCCTATATGACGAATGGATTGACCAAAACCAAGAGTATGTAGATACCAAGTCTAATAAGCGTATCGCTTATGTACACATGAGCGATATGGGACGTAGCGAGTTTGAGAAGTTTATGATTGACGTTACCTCAGAGGCCTATAACCGTGAAGGTTTGATTTTTGATATTCGTAACAACAGAGGAGGAAATGTCCATGATTTGGTCTTGAATTTCTTATCTCAGCGTGCGTATTTGAAATGGAAATATCGTGAAGGACAGTTTACCATTCAGCCCAACTTCAATCCAGCTGACAAACCAATTGTGTTATTAATCAACGAACAATCCTTGAGTGATGCCGAAATGACAGCGCAAGGTTTCAAGCAATTGAAGCTTGGTAAAATCATCGGTACAGAAACCTATCGTTGGATTATCTTTACTTCGGGCAAAGGTTTGGTAGATGGCTCGTTTTATCGTTTACCATCTTGGGGATGTTATACTTTAGATGGCAAAGATTTGGAAAAAGAAGGCGTAAGTCCAGATATTTCGATTCCTCAAACCTTCACTGATCGTCTTGAAAACAAAGATCCACAATTAGATAAAGCGATTGAAGAGATTCTGAAATCTTTGAAATAAAGAGAGATTAGAGGTATTAAGATTTTACAGAAATAAAAAGGGAATGATAGCTTTTGTATATCATTCCCTTTTTATTTTTCCCATTGTTATTTTCATGGCTTAACTTGCATTCTGATTACAATACAAACAATTTCAAAGAATCCTGATTAAAAGAGTTTATTTTTCAATATGTCATCCAATTCACAAATTGACTTTTTTCAAAAAAGACAGCAATATTTCGAGTCACTTCAAACACAAACACAAGCTCAATATAATCAATGGGCTGTAGCCCGTGCTATCTACTTTATCGCTTGGGGAAGCCTGTCTTATTGGGCATTCGAAGCATTATCTCCTTGGATTTTTTTAGGAATTTTGGTTGTTGGTTTCGGGGTATTTCTTTGGATGATCAACAAGCATTTGGCTATTAAGGCACAAAAACTACGTTATCAACTCTTAACCAATCTTAATGAGGACGAAGCGCTCCGTTTGAAAGGTCAATTTGTAAGAACAGAAACAGGAGAGGGTTATGCACAAGCACAGCATTTTTATGCTTCAGATTTAGATATCTTTGGAAAGCATTCCATTTTCAAATTACTCAATCGCACTCGTACCTACACAGGTGCGGAGATATTGGCCACTTGGCTACAAAACCCAGCTAATCAGGCAACTATTTCAACACGTCAAGAAAGCTCATCCGAGTTGAAAGACATGATTGATTGGCGACAGAATTTGGAAGTAGATGCTTGGCAAATCGAAGATGTACATCAGCCTATTACTCCTATCTTAGAGTGGCTTCAACTAGCTCCGTTTGAGGTTTTAAAGCAAAAATCTTTACGATATTTGCTCTACTTACCCTATCTCAGTATTCCTGTGGTATTGGTCTGTATTTTAGATATTTTGCCATTACAATGGATTTTGGCGGTGTTTATTATTCATGGTTTTATTCTTAGAAAAGTCAGTGGATTGCTAGGGCTATATCTCGATAAAACCTCTTCGGTGGCTAATGTCCTAAAAGCCTATGCGAATTTGTGTAAAAGTATTGCAGTACCCGAATTTAAACATCCTCATTTACAGAAACTACAAGCAGAAGTTAATCAAGCAACGGCTCATATTCAAGAATTGAGTGTTTTATTAGAAAGAATTGGCAATCGTCAAAATCCCATTTTTGCCCTCTCTGTCGGTATGTTGACACTATGGGATTTACGTTATTTTATTCATTTGGAAAATTGGCGAGCCAAACATCAAAATCATTTGGCACACTGGATTGCTATTGTGAGCGAATTTGAAGCACTGAATAGTTTGGCTGGACATAGTTTTGCAAATCTTTCCCATATTATTCCCCAAATTTCTGATAAAGATTTTATCATCCATGCTACACAATTGGGACACCCTTTAATTAAGGCCGAGAAACGTGTTTGTAATGATATTCAGATAGAAGGGCTAGGACAATGCGTGATTATCACTGGCTCGAATATGTCTGGAAAAAGTACTTTTCAGCGTACAGTAGCCCTCAATACCATTTTGGCATTGGCTGGAAGTGTGGTATGTGCCCAACAATTTGAGTGTTCAGTGATGCAAGTATTTACTAGTATGCGTACTCAAGATTCTTTGGAAGAAGATACATCTTCATTCTATGCAGAACTCAAACGCTTAAAACAACTCATCGATTGGGTTAACGAAAAGCAAAGCTTACCGACTTTCTATTTCCTAGACGAAATCTTAAAAGGTACTAACTCCAAAGACCGTCATGATGGAGCAAAGGCCTTGATGCTTCAAATGCATCAAGCTCAAGCCTCAGGCTTTATTTCGACCCATGATGTTGATTTGGGGGATGAGTTTAGTGAAAAAGGATTTGTCAAGAACTTCAGTTTTTCGTCAGAAGTAAGAGAAGGGAAATTAGTTTTTGATTACACCCTCAAACAAGGAATTTGTAGAAGTTTCAACGCAAGTCAGCTGATGGCTCAGATTGGAATAAAGATGTAAGGAAAGGGTAAAATTAAATTGATTTTACCCGCAATAGGTATTAAGCTATACGCCGTAAGCTAAAAGTTAAATAGTTTTTTTGATAGAATTTAAGCATTTTTTGCCTAATGCCTTACAGCATAAAGGGTATCTTTTTAGGGAAATGAGGAATAAAACTACTTTTATCAATCATAAATACGGCATTTTATGATTGATAAATTCAGATTATATCAATCATCGGTGGATTATGGATAGACTAAATCTCATAAAAAGTCTTTGCTTTTCTATAGTTTGAGAAGTACAATTCCTTTCGAATTATCTTATTTCTATTCATCAAAAAAGGGGTCGGAAAATATTTCCCAACCCCTTTTTTGATGCTATTATGATTGATTTTAACTCTGCATAAGACGCAATCACTGCTTCTCTACAGGTACATTGAGATTGAAGAAATAATCACTCATTCTCTCAATCTCAATGCACTCAATTTTACTCTACTGCTGGTTTCTTACGGAAGTACTTGATACGAACTCGTTCGTTGATGTAGTACATACAAGGTACGATTACAAGTGTAAGTACTGTAGAGAAACTTAAACCGAAGATAATCGTCCATGCCAAAATACCCCAGAATACCGCACTGTCGCCACCAAAAGCAATATGTGGATTGAATTCGGTAAACATCGTTACAAAGTCAATACTCAAACCTACAGCCAATGGTACTAGACCCAAGATAGCGGCAGAGGCTGTCAACAATACTGGAGTCAAACGTACGCTACCAGCTTCGATAATGGCTTCTTTCAATTCATATCCACGACCTCGTAGTTCGTCGGTAAACTCTATGAGGAGGATACCGTTTTTCACTACAATACCCGCCAAGGCAATAATACCTACACCTGACATGATTACAGAGAATGTCATTCCGAATATCATAAAGCCTAATAATACACCAATCAATGATAACAAGATAGTACCGAAAATGATGATTGGTTTTGAGATAGAGTTAAACTGAATTGTCAAAATCAAGAAGATTAGCAAAATAGCACCACCAAATGCAGTTCCTAGGAAGCTTGCAGTTTCGGCTTGCTCTTCTTGTTCACCACCCATTTTCACAGTATAACCACTCGGAATTTCTATATCCTTAATCAAATCATTGATTTGAGCAACAATTTGGTTGGCATTATAACCTGCTACTACATCCGAACCAAGTGTTACAACACGTTGCTGATTCTTACGGTTGATTTGACTAAAGGTAGTCGAATAACTAATCGTTGCAATAGAGTTTAATGGAACTTGGCGCAAAACACCTCCCATAGTCATATCACGATAGGTGATGTTCAAGCTCAAAAGTTTCTCGATTTGATTACGGTCACTTTGTTTGATGCGCAATTGGATTGGATACTCGTCTTTATCATCACGGAATTTTGAAATCTCTGAACCAAATAATGCTGTACGAATCGCCAAGGCTACTTGTGAAGAAGAAATCCCTTCTCTTTGAGCTTTTTGCTTATCAACATCAACGATGATTTCAGGCTTGTTGGTAATCAAATCACTTTTTAGTTCATCAATACCTTTGATCCCTGACTTTTCAATTCTTTCTTTAACGTCTTTTTCAAGTTTTTGTAAAACCGTAAAGTCATCCCCTGCAATTTCAATAGCAATAGGCTTACCCGTTGGAGGTCCATTACGTTCTCTTTCTACAGAAATTTCACTGCCAGGGATAGGAGATTTCTTAAGTTCCTCACGAATTTCCTGTAAGATACTTTCAGAAGAAATCTCTCCACGTTCTGTCTTTTTCACAAATGCTACCGTCACTTTTGATTTTTGTGGAGTAGCCGAACGGTCTGGGTTTGTTGGGTCACCTGCGTTTTTACCGACGTTCGAGATTACCGAGTTAACAGCAATCTCGGCTTTGTTTTTCTTGATAATATTAAATACTCTTTTCTCAATAATTTTCGTGATAGAGTCAGTTTTACGAGCATCTGTACCTACAGGCATCACGTTGTAGATATACACATAATCAGGGTCGCCACTCGGGAAGAAAATCACCTTAGGTTGTACAATACCCATCATGATGAATGTAAATACTAGTAGACCAAATGTTGCAATTACTACACCAATCGGACGTTTGCCATGAATCACCCAAGCTACTACTGCACGATAGCGATTTTTGAACGCAGGAAGTGCTGTTTCTTGGAAAGGCACGATGATTTTTGGCGATAAAATAAAGTGGTTGAAAAGGTATAACGCAAGGATAAACACAAACAAGTTACCAAGTCCGAAGTTGATGAAATAACCTACTACCGCCAACAATCCCATAACAATTAGAGGCTTTTGCAAAGACTTGATACCTTCTACGTGGTGTGTTTCTTCGTCGTGACGTTTCATGAATGATACCGCAAAAACAGGGTTCATTACATAAGCAACCAACAAGGAAGCAAACAACGTGTAAATCAAAGTAATAGGTAAGAATTTCATAAACTCACCTACAATACCTGGCCAAAACAACAACGGTACAAACGGAGCAATCGTAGTAAGCGTACCTGACAATACTGGTAAGAATACCTCTGATGCCGCTAATTTTACGGCTTCAACAATGCTCAACTTGCGGAACTGATTAAAGATACGGTGAGAGTTTTCGATTACCACAATGGCATCGTCTACCACAATACCCAAACCTAGTAAGAAAGCAAATAATACAATCGTATTGAGCGTAAAGCCTGAGAAGTACAAAGGAATAAAGGCGATCAATGCTGATAATGGTACCGACAAGCCCACAAAGATGGCATCGCGCACACCCATGAAGAACATTAATACAAATACTACAAATAAAAAGCCTAGAATTACGGTATTTACCAAGTCATCAATATCAGATTTAGTACGTTCTGAGGTATCGGCAGTGATTTGTACTTTTACGCCTTGAGGCAAACGAGTTTCTTCGTATTTGTCCAAAATCTTTTCAATCTGCTCAGAAGCCGAAATCAGGTTGGCTCCACTACGCTTAATTACGTTGAGTGTAATAACCGAACGGTTGTCTAAGCGTGCAAAATCTTGACGCTCTTCATGACTATCTATAACCTCTGCTACATCACCCAAACGAATCATCGCACCCGAAGACGAACGCAACATAATGTTGGCGATTTGGTCAACTGATTTGAACTCACCTTTTACACGAAGCGTACGACGTACTCCATCGACATTGAGGTCACCACCCGAAATGTTAATGTTTTCCCCCTGAACGGCCATTTGAATATCTGTAAAAGATAATCCTGAAGCCTGAGCTTTGTATAAGTCTAGGTTGATTTGGATTTCACGGTTCAAAGCCCCAACGATATCAACACGGGTAATTTCTGGTAAACCTTCAATCAAGTCTTGTAACTCTTCAGCGTATTCTTTGAGTTTTCCTAAAGGATAATTACCCGCCAAGTTGATGTTCATAATCGGGAATTCCGAGAAGTTTACATCTTGTGCTGTTGGTCCTGAATCTAGCTTTTGAGGTAAATCTTTTTTGGATTTATCTACTGCATCACGCACACGCTGTAAGGCATCTTCAACCTTTACATTCGGATTAAATTCAATCAAAATAACCGAAACATCTTGCAAGGCATTTGATTTGATACGTTTTACCCCTTGAATCGTCTTTAGTTGCTTTTCAATAGGCTTGTTGATTACGTTTTCAATATCCGCAGGCGTTGTACCAAAATAGACCGTTTGCACATAAATCTGAGGTACTTTAATGTCTGGAAATTGTTCTTTGGGAAGGCTTCCGTAGATACCTAAACCCGCCAAAAACACCATAAAGGTGAAAAGGTAAACGGTGGTTTGATTGGAGGCAAGCCATCCAATCATATTATAGATTCCACCACTACCATGAGGTAATTCTTGTATATCTTTTTCTTGATTTTCCATTTTAATAGAGATAGTTATACAGCCATTGGCTTTAATGCTATGGTCTGTTGGCAAGTGTTTCTTGCCTATTTATCCTTAGAAATGATGCGATTGAAATTGGATTGTGGAAAAACAATAAGTTATCCACAATCCAAATACTTCATGTGGATTAGTAACTCAAAGGAGTTCCATCTACTAAGTCTTGGTATCCTTGCGTAATCAAAAGTTCACCAGCCGAAAGTCCTTCAAGGATTTCGATATTACCATTATAACTCAAACCCGTTTTTACTTTACGACCACGTGCTACTTTTTTACCATTTTCGGTAACAGCTACATAAACGATATCGCCTAATTCGGTATTCTGAATTAAGTTTTGAAGAATTACAATAGAATTAGCTTTTGACAAGTCATTGATAGTCAGGATAGCTACTTGGTTTGGCTTTAATTGACCACCCAAGTTTGGTACTTTAGCTTCTACGCCAAAAGTTCTTGAAACTGGATCAACTAGGGCGTCAACCACACCTACTTTTGTATTCAATTCCTTGTTAATATCTGGGAATTTCACATTTAGGGCATCACCACGTTTTACAGAGCCCAAATAAGTATCTGCTACTTTACCTACAACTTTCAAATTACCTACATTTACTAATTGGAAAATAGGTTGTCCTGGCATACCCATTTCACCTACCTTTTGGCGAACCACTTCAACCGTTCCAGCGATTGGCGCATATACTTTGGTCATTGCCAATTGGGCTTCCATTGTTACAATACGTTTTTCAAGTGCTTCTTTATTTGCTTTTGCTTGTAGGTATTGTACCTCTGTACCTATTTGTTGATCCCAAAGTGCTTTTTGTTTGTTGAAAAGCGTAACGGCTAAGTCTAGTTGTTGCTTGATTTCAGCCATTGACTGTTTCAAAACGGTATTGTCGACAGTAGCCACCAATTGACCTTTTTTCACAGCTTGTCCAACAGTTACTAAAACGCTTGTGAGTTGTCCACTCATTTGTGGAGTAACTTGCACGATATTTTCAGAGCTTACCAAACCTTGAACTTCAACAAAGTGCTTGAAGCTCTGTGCTTGAATTGGGCTTACAGATACTGCTACGATTTTTTGTTCTTCTTTTTTCTCTGTTTTACCTAATTCTTTTTCTAAGCCTTTGATTTTGGTTTCAATTTCTTGTTTTTGAGCTTTTAGGGCTTCTAGCTCGGCTTTTTTATCAGTTGATTTATTGCAGGCTGCCAATAAAAATAAGGCAGAGGCTATTGCTAAGTATTGCTTTTTCATTATTTCTTTTTTGCGATTTTTAGTATTAGGGATTATTCTACAAATAACTTGCCTTTAGCTTTGTCAAGATCAACTTTAGCAATTAGGACGTTATATAAAGTAGCAAAATAATTGTTTTGAGCTTCTTTGTATGATGATTCAGCATTGACTAATTCTAAGTTAGTACCAACACCTTGTTCATATTTGATTTTAGTCACACGAACAACTTCTTTGGCCAAATCCATATTATGCTTTTGTTCCTGAAGGGTTTCGTAGGCATTTTTCAAGGTAATTTGACCTTGTTTTACCTGTAAGTCAATACTGTTTTGCAAGAAGTTAAAGTTTTCTTTGATCTTCTGTACACTATTAGCAGCTTGAATAATTTTGTATTTTTTTGCGAAACCATCAAAGATTGGCACTTGGATAGAGAAGCCAACTGTAGCGGCGTTAAACCAAGGTTTTGTAAGTAAATCGCCAAATTGTGGACGACCCGTCGAATAGCCATACGTACTTGTAAGGAATACTTTTGGCAAATAGCCTGCTTTTTGGTTTTTCAAATCTAGCTGAGCCAAACGATCTTGTGTTTGCAACATCGAATATTCTATACGGTCGCCATATTGAAAAGGAGTTTCGTTTTCTGGTAAAAACTCATTTAGGTTGACACTGCTCAATTTTTCGGTAACTACCACGGGTTCAGTTAGGGGTAATCCCATCTGAAATTTGAGCAAGTTGTAACTCAATTCTTGCAAACGTTCTACATTTTTGTACTCTATTGAAAGATTATTCTTTTGTACCTCTAAACGTTGTACGTCAAGTCTTTCAACGAATCCTTGAAGATTTAATGCTTTGGTTTGATTGAAAAGAGAATCAAGGCGACCCATATTGAGCTTAAGAATTTCTAAACGCTCTTCATTGACAAGAATGCCATAATAGGCCTTCGTAACATTTTCAGCAATTTGCTGTTTGGTTTGCGTAAGTGACTTGGCCGACAATTCCTTATAAACATCTGCAGCTTTTAAGCCTAAGGTATACGAGCCGTCAAATAGTAACTGGCTCAAGCTTGCAACGGCATTACCACTGTTACGAACACCAAACTCTGCTGCTACAACATCGCCGTCTTTAGCATTTGGGTCAAATGTTTTGGCTGGAATAAAAACCCTTTGGATGATAAAGTTGTTGGTGTAACCAATGTTTGCGTTTACTTGTGGCAATCCCATTGCTTTGATTTCATTTACCTTAGCACTGGCATTTAATACATCAAGTTGTGCGGTTTTTACATTCGAATGGTTTTTACTGCATAATCTATCGCTTCCTTGAGTGTGTAGCTTTGTTGGGCACGAGCTACCACCGAAGTAAGCAATATACTGAAAGTCAGTAAGCTACTTTTAAGTTTAGTTTTCATTTTTGACTAGATAATTAGTAAAATTTTAAAGAACATATATGCTACGGGTATCTGTTAAAGAAAGATTGCCAATGTGCCTGAGGTAAAGGATAGCAATCTCTCATTAACTCAATAGATTGAGATAGTTATTATACATTTTGAGACCTTCGTCTGACAAAACACCTCTAATAAAATGGTCAATCAAGGCGATTTGAACTTCAATAAACGAAAATCTATCAGGTGGAAAAACTTGCATATCAAATGCAATAAAAATTGATTCTAAGTGTATTTTGGCTATAATTTCTACTTTGATTTCTGGTCTAAACAACCCGTCAGAGATACCTTTTTCAAGGTCTCTAATCATTTGAGTCAGAATAAAATTCTGCTTATGCTCCATAAACAAATTCCAAGCACGAGGGTGATATTTCTTGATGTCATAAAGCATCGTCGGATTGATTTCACAAAACGATTTCTTCAGCATTTCAATCGTTTTAACCATTTTTTCGACCACATTCTTCGAAGCGTCATTCATGCTTTGGAACTCACACTTATCTTCTTCTAATTGATGTACTGCAACCTGAAAAACTATCTCGTCTTTATCTGAAAAATGTTGATAAATGGTTTTTTTAGAAATCCCCAACTCTTTGGCAATGTCGTCCATCGTTATAGACTTTACCCCATAACGCATAAACAAACGACCGCTAGTTTCAATAATTCTTTCCTTCATTTCTAATATGTAAAATTGCTAATGACCTGATTATATGGTAGGTTTTGCAAGTTTATCAGAGGTTGGAAACTTTCACGTTCTGCAAAGTTTCTGAAGGCAAAACTATGGAAACTTTAAAAAGGTTCAAAGTTTTCTGTGATTTTTTGTAGAAAAGTTCTACCAGTGTGATGAGTGGAAATGGGTATGGATAAATGGTAAAGTGTTGATAAAGAAGATTTTGTGGAATATAATTATATTATGAAATTTTATAACAAATTGTATTTTATTTATGCTTGCTTGAAGAAGGGAAAAGTGGTATGCGGCGATAAAGAAGATCAATAGGGGGTAACTTTAATAAGAAAGACTGTAAGTTTTCAAAAAATAGGAATTTAATCAGAAGGTACTCAAAATCAAAGGGATGAAGTCTTATGTACGCTTGAGATAAACAATTTTTTCTGAAAACTTACAGTCAATCAATGATGAAACTAGAATTAAGTTAGTGGGCAAATACCCGCAATAGGCATTAAGCTTTATGCCGTAGGCTAAATGTTGAAAATAGTTTCTCTTAAAATAATGAAAGCTTTTTGCCTAATGCCTACGGCTTACTGCATAAAGCGTTACATTCACTCTTATCTACCGAAGTCGTCTTGTAAACGAACGATATCTTCTTCGTCAGATGGTGTTTCAGGGTCAGTATGTTGCCAAATCTCAGCGACTACCCCCCATGACTCCAAACCGATTAATCTATGGCGTTCGCCTTTATCCATTTGAATAAAGCTTCCTGATTCTAATCTTTTTACATCCTCGCCTTCTTCGTCAGTTGGGCTGATTTTTACGCCTACAGTTGTTCCTGCAATAACTTTCCAAATCTCAGCACGACGGAAATGATATTGCCAAGAAAGGCGTTTTTCTGGGGCAACAACCAAAATTTTAGGGCTTAATTTATTAGTAATCTGAATGTCAGACATTTCCAAGTGAGGAAAATACGTACTTGCAAAAGCTGGAGCTTGAGTTTCGTCAATCACAAAAAAACCACCCCAAGGACGGGTTTGATCTTGTTTAACTACATTAAAACCAAGCGTATTTAATTCCGCAGCGATTTGTTCAAAAATTTCTTCTTTGCTTGAGTTGGGAGAGATGTTTAGGTTCATAAGATAATAGTTGATTGAATGGACATGTATTCATTACAAAGAGATTACTTCGTAAAACACATACCCTATTGAGCCGTCATGCTATACAACATAGGATGATTAAACACACAAAGTTACAATCCTTTACTTACAGATTAAGTACCTTAAAATAATTTCACTTTTCCTTAAAAAATATCTCCATTTTGTCCAATTTGACTTTTGAGCCGTTTGTTAAAATACTGAATGCTAAGTATTTGATGCCAGAGCCTCTAATTTGATATTTGTATAACCTTGTATGTTAAAAATTAATAGCTCAACATCCCCCTTATGAACAACAATTGCCCGTCCCACTTGAGTATTGGGAGAAAATATTTCTATTTTTCCCAAGATATTATGTATTTCGAAGGCTCTATCAATTATACCTTCGTGCATTTACAAACAGGTAGAAAAGACATTATGGCTCAGACCATAGGACGAGTTGCTACCAAAACTGATGAAGGCTTTGTGCGAATTAGCCGCAAACACCTCGTCAATCGCCAGTACATTCGTGTTGTACACCGCGACTATGTTGAATTGCTCGATAAGAGTATTTTACCGATTGCCCGTCGTAGACGAGGTAATCTCTAGAAACTGATTGGAAATAACGAGATACTAATGTGAAAATTTATACGATTTACTTAACACAAAAGGAGTGATTCATAAGAGTCACTCCTTTTTTATGAGGTAAAATACTGAAATTAGAATTTTATGAAAATCTTAAATCATGCTTACATACTCCAACCTTGACGATATTCTCTTTTCACAAATTGATTTGCTTCTTCAAAATTGGTAATACGCATATTTTCACCATCCCACAACAACTTTTTGCGTCCCGGATATTCATAGTCTTGTAACCACTGCTTATCCTTTTTCGGAGTACGATAGAAATAACTGCGAATGGCCAAATTACCCATCAATACGGTTTCGGACATAGGACCTGCATAGTCAAACGATGAACTTAATGGTTGATGTTTGCCAAATCCATCACGGCAAGCCTGTAGCCATTGTTGGTAATGCCCCTCGTTGTCGGCACCCACAACTCTTGGAATAGAAATAGGAAGTTTATCGCCCTTTTCCTTGAGTTTGGCTTCTGGCCAAAGCGATGGGTTAGCGCCATAGACACCACACATCATTACACCTTTTGTACCCATTAATAGCACACCGCCACTCCAGTCTCCAAGTTTTACATCCGCAGGGATTTCTTCAGGACGTTCGGGCATTAAGCCGCCATCGTACCAAGTCATTTTCACAGGCTCTTTTCCTTTTCTTGGAAATTTGAGGTGAATCATCGAAGACGCTGGAAAACTTTCAGGGAAATAACCTTGTTTGAAAGGCCCTGTCCATACGTCACTAATGCTACATTCTACTTCTGAGGGATATCCTAGTCCTAACACTCGATAAGGAGGATCCATCATGTGACAAGCCATATCCCCTAGTGAACCTGTACCGAAGTTAACCCAACCACGCCAGTTGAATGGGTGGTATCCAGGGTTGTACTCTTCGTACGCTGCTGGTCCCAACCACAAGTCCCAATCCAATTCGCTTGGTACATCAAATTTACCTTGAGGTTTGGCTAAACCTTGTGGCCACACAGGACGGTTTGTCCAAGCATGTACACGATTTACTTCTCCAATTAAGCCAGCTTTGTACCATTCCATCATACGACGAACTCCATCGCCCGATGAGCCTTGGTTTCCCATTTGTGTTACCACTTTATTTTCACGAGCGGCAATGGTCATCTTACGAACCTCAGCAATGTTGTGAGCCAATGGTTTTTGAACGTAAACATGTTTTCCCATTTGCATAGCAGCCATGGCAATTACATAGTGCGTATGGTCTGGTGTAGACACAGTTACGGCGTCAATGTTATTTTTTTCGGCTTCTAAAAGTTTTCTAAAATCCTTGTAATACTTAGCATTAGGGAATTTTTTGATAGCATTAGCAGCCTGACGGTCGTCTACATCGCACAAGGTCGCAATATTGTTACGACCATTATCCCAAGCGCCATTTAAGTCTGTCCAGCCTTTGCCACCACAACCAATAGCTGCGATGTTAAGCTTGTCAGAAGGTGCCGTGTAGCCCTTACCAAGAACATGACGAGGAACGATGTAAAAACTTCCGAGTGTCAAAGAAGCGGCTTTAAGAAAGTCTCTTCTCGATGAACTGCCAGCATTACCCGATGGCAATTTTGTTGAGTCAGTCATTTTAATAGAAAATTAGGTTAAATAAGAAGACGTAATAGGTCGTTTTGAAGGACTTATAAATATACTTAAAAAGTGCTTTACTCAAAGCTATTATGAAAGGAATTACTTGTTGTCCTTTTATGTCGGCATCGGTAAATTGTTACAAAATCCAAAATACTAGACTAAATTTGTGTCAACTGAAATGCCATTTTGGGCACTTACTTCAGCACAAACTTTTAAACAAAAAACATTCCCGATGAATTTTGAAACTTTAGCCATAAAAAGCACCCAAATGACCGACGCCAATGCTGGTGCGGTTGCTTCGCCTATATATCTTTCGACTACTTTCGAAAGAGAAACGGATGGATCGTACGCACATGGGTATATCTATGCGCGAAATGATAATCCAAACCGCCAATTGCTAGAAAAAAGCTTAGCTGTTCTTGAAGCAGGAACGGTTGGTTTGGCCTTTGCATCTGGAATGGCGGCTACAACTGCCTTGTTTCAGTCTTTCAAGTCTGGTGATCATATTATCACGCCAGACGATGCTTATTTTGCTACAAATGTATTGATTGAAGAAATTTTTTCGCACTGGGGACTTACGCTTACCAAAGTGGATACTACCGATTTGGAGGCAGTAAAAAATGCCATTCAGCCTAATACCAAACTGATCTGGCTCGAAACACCTTCTAACCCTCAGCTAAAAGTTTCGGATATTGCAGCTATTGCAGATTTAGCACACCAACACGGAGCGTTGTGTGCTGTAGATAATACTTGGGCAACGCCTGTGCTACAACGCCCTTTGTTGTTAGGGGCTGATATTGTCATGCATTCAACTACAAAATATTTTGGTGGACATGGCGACGTATTGGGTGGAGCTTTAATTTTAAAAGAAGATGGAGAATTAGCAACTAAAATCAGAACAATCCAAAAGTTGACTGGAGGAGTACCTTCTCCGTTCGAATGTTGGTTGGTAGCAAGAGGAATCAAAACCTTGTCGTTGCGTGTAAAAGCGCAAACGGCCAATGCTCAGCAATTAGCCGAATATCTAGCACAGCATCCTGCAGTAGAAGCGGTGCATTACCCTGGTTTACCATCACACCCGCAATATGCTATTGCGCAAAAACAAATGTCACAGGCTGGAGCCATGTTGTCAGTACAAGTAAAAGGGGATGCTATCAACGCGATGAATGTGACTGGGAAATTACAGTTGTTTACTACAGCAACGAGTTTGGGAGGAGTCGAAAGTTTAATCGAGCATCGAAAATCGGTTGAAGGTCCAACAAGTCCAACACCAGATAATTTGCTACGAGTTTCGGTAGGCTTGGAAAATATTGAAGATTTGATAGCTGATTGGGCACAGGCACTTCAGTAGTCAATTAGAGCTTTGAGCTATCAGGTTTCGGCTTTCGGATAAAAACAAAAAAGGATATTTTATCGATTTTGCTCGATAGCTGATAGCTCAAAGCTTATTTTTGAAATAGACTTTTAATTAAGCTCTATTTCTTGATGCATTTGAGGGATTTCGATGTGTTGATATCCCTCTTTTTCTAATTTTTCTTTGAATATTTCTTGAGTATCTAGTTCACCATGAACCAAGAAAATAGTTTTGACTTCTTCTTTGTTTTGACATGATAAATAAGAAATAATTTCTTGATAATCAGCATGAGCTGAGAAAGAGTCCATCACCAACACCTCTGCACGAACATCATGGTTTTCTCCAAAAATATGTACTTGTTTTGCTCCCGATTTTAATTGTCCTCCCAAACTATCAGGAGAAGTATATCCTACCAAAAGGATACAACAACGTACATCGTTGATATGGTTGGCGATATGGTGCTTGATACGCCCTGCTTCTGCCATACCCGATGCCGAAATAATAATACAAGGCTCTGGGCTATCATTCAACTTTTTGGATTCTTCCACTGAACTTATGTAGTGTAGATTTGGGAAGCCAAAGGCATCACCATCGCCTTTTTCGAGATAAGCTAATATTTCAGGATTAAAACATTCGGGGTGATTTTTCATGACCATTGTAGCGCTTACCGAAAGCGGCGAGTCTACATATACTTTAATTTTGGGTAAATGCCCTTCTGCTTCGAGTTGGTCCAGTGCATAAACTAGCTCTTGAGTACGGTCTATAGAAAAAGCTGGAATAATCAGTTTGCCTTTTTGTTCGACACAAACTCTTTTTACAATTTTGAGTAAGCTTGACTTTACATCGGCCTCGGGCTCATGCAAACGCGAACCATACGTAGACTCACAAATGATATAGTCAGCTTGTGGAAAAGGTTCTGGACTTTTGAGAATTTTGTCGTGCGGTCGACCAATATCTCCTGAGAAGAAAACATGAATGGATTTTTCCCCTTCTTTGACTGTTAAAGAAATGGCTGCCGAACCAAGAATATGCCCCGTATCGGTAAAAAAGGCTGATACTTCTTCGCAAATTTGAATTTCTTCACGAAAATTGACGGCTTGCATTTGCGCTATGGTTTGTGCCACATCGTCTTCCGTATATAAATTTTCGAGTAAAGTTTCTCCCCTTTTTTCACGACGCTTATTGATTCTTGCCAAGTCGTTTTCTTGAATCCTTGCTGAGTCTCCAAGCAATAAGGTAGCTAAATCTTTGGTAGCAGAAGTACAAAAAATCGGTCCTTGAAATCCTTTGGCAACCAATCTAGGCAATAAGCCCGTATGGTCGATATGAGCATGCGATAAAATGACATAGTCTATCTCGGCTGGCTCAAAACCAAATTTTTGGTTCATGTCCTGTGTATTCAAACCCTGAAATAACCCACAATCTAGTAGAATTTTAGTGCCTTTTTCAGTAATTAGCAAGTGCTTTGAGCCAGTCACTCGTTGTGCGGCTCCGTGAAATTGAATTTTCATATTATCAAGTCTAGGAATTTTTAAGTTACTTAGCTGTTCATAAAACAGGCCTTATTTTTACAATTTATCAAAACATTTTTTCAATGCCTCTATCAAAGCTAGAATATTGGGCAAAATGCCTCTATCAATCACGCAATGGGCGAATAAGCATTGTGGTAATTTTGCTATTGGTGGTATTAGATATTGCTTTTCCTGTGAAAGTTAACCCTCAATATTCTACAGTAATTACTGATTCTGATGGCAAAATATTGCATGCCTTCTTAAATCCCCACGATAAATGGCGAATGCAAACTGAACTCAAGGAAATTACTCCGACTCTCGAAAAGGCTATAATCTTTAAAGAAGACCGTTGGTTCCGTTATCATTTTGGCATTAATCCTATAGCTGTGGGTCGTGCTTTTTTCAACAATATTATTAAGGGGAGACGTACCTCTGGCGCTAGTACAATTACCATGCAAGTAGTAAGGTTACTCTATCCTCAAGAGCGAACCTATTGGCATAAAATCACCGAAATGATTCGAGCCATACAACTTGAATTGCATTATTCTAAAGATGAAATTCTCCAAATGTATTTGAGCCTTGTACCTTATGGCTCTAATATTGAAGGGCTTAAATCTGCTTCTGTTTTATATTTTCAAAAATCTCCTGATGTTTTAAGTTTGGCAGAAGCGACAGCCTTAACCATTATTCCTAATCGACCATCGAGCTTGCGATTGGGAAAAAACAATACCTATGTTTTACAGGAAAGGAATAAATGGTTACAGCGTTTTGCGGAAGCAGATTTGTTTGCGTCCCAAGATATAGACGATGCCTTGGCTGAGCCTTTGCAAGTACGACGACACGAAGCGCCTAAATTAGCGCCACATCTAGCCTATCGACTCAAAACTACCTATCCTAATGAGCCAACGATACATTCTAGTTTACGGAGAAATTTGCAACTAACATTAGAAAAAATCGTTCAAAACTACGTTAACCGATTATATGGTATCAATATTCACAATGCAGCAGTGCTGTTAATCAATAACCAAACCAAACAAGTAGAAGCCTACGTGGGGTCAGCGGATTTTAATAATCCTATTGATGGAGGACAAGTAGACGGTATCCGAGCCATTCGCTCGCCTGGGAGTACGCTCAAACCTCTTTTATATGGAATTGCTTTGGACAAAGGAATTATTACGCCAAAATCAGCCATAAACGATGTGCCAAGCAATTTTGGAGGCTTTGAACCAGAAAATTTTGACAAACAATTTCATGGGAAAGTTACAGCCGAATTTGCCTTGGCTAATTCTCTGAATATTCCTGCGGTAAAATTGTTGAAAGATATTTCTACTGCTAGTATGATTGAAAAACTAAAGAAAGCCGAATTTCAAACGATTAAGAAAAATGCGTCGAAGCTGGGTTTGTCGCTAGCACTGGGAGGTTGTGGTGTGACTTTGGAAGAATTGACCAATCTTTTCGCCAGTTTTGCCCATCAGGGAACATTTACTAAGGCTACATTACTGGCAGAAGAAAATCCCAATAAACCCACTGAAATCCTGTCTGAGGATGCTACGTTTTTAATAAATCAAATTCTTAGTCAAATCACCCGTCCTGATTTACCCAACAATTATGAATATACTTATCGAATGCCCAAAATAGCTTGGAAAACAGGGACTTCTTTTGGTAAAAAAGATGCTTGGAGTGTTGGGTATAATGCCAAATATACATTAGGAATATGGATTGGGAATTTTTCGGGCGAGGGCGTTCCAGAGCTTTCTGGTGCCAACATTGCTACGCCACTTTTGCTCGATATTTTTAATACGATTGACTATAATTCTTCTGCCAAATGGTTTAGTCCAGGTGCCAACTTAGCTATGCGCAAAGTTTGTGCCGAAACAGGTTTTATTCCAAGTGAGCATTGCAATCATCAAATCACAGATTATTACATCATGGGGATATCTAATACCCAGAGCTGTGCGCATACCAAAGCTGTTTGGATAAACCCCTCAGCTACCATAAGTTATTGTGCTGTTTGTATGCCAGATAGTGGAGCCATTCAAAAGCAATATCCTGTTTTTGCCCCTGAGCTAATTGCATGGTATCAAACACGACATATTCAATACGAACAAATACCACCACATAATCCACAGTGTACAAGGGTTTTTAATAACAATGCACCTATCATTTCGTCGCCTAATGATGGTGCCGAATATTGGATAGAACCTAAAGAATCGGTCAAACTCCAACTGAGCTGTCAAGTGGGCAATGACGTAAAAATGATTTATTGGTACATCAATGATAAACTCTATCAAAAAAGTACACCTCAACAAGAAACGTTTTTTTATCCAGAGGCAGGAAAAATAAAAATCTCATGTACCGACGACAAGGGGCGTACCTCGCATATCTACATTCAAGTTAAAAGGAGCTAGATTGTCATGCCCAATCAGTATCAATGATTCAAGACTAAATACTTCTTAAAAGTCGAGTCTGGTTTGAATATTCCCCAACACCCTTATTGATGACATTGCCTATATTAAAGCTCAACAACCCAATCTTAACACTTACTTACAATTTTAAATAGACATCATTTGAGTAAAAAAGGCGCAGAAATAAGAAAAAACGCTAAATCCTCTAATTTTTTTTATAACTATTTGTATATTAACAAGAAAGCCGTAATTTTGCAGTCCGTTTCGGTAGCAGCACAACGATTGCCTGTTGTGAGATAGAGCAAGATGCTGTAAATCAGAAAGTTCAGTTACAAATTTTCTTACCCAAACGCCCGACTTCAATCAGGTAGGGAAAGCTTCCACCCCAACTGGCAGAGAGGAGTCAATCTTGGCATTAAATTTCGCAATTATGCGAAAAAGTTTAGCGTCACAATCCAACATTTAAAGACATTACAAAGAAATGGCAAAAGAAATAGCTGGCTACGTTAAGTTGCAGTGCAAGGGTGGTGCAGCAAACCCTTCACCTCCAATCGGTCCTGCTTTGGGTTCTAAGGGTTTGAATATCATGGAGTTCTGTAAGCAGTTCAATGCCAGAACACAAGATAAACCAGGTGTTATCCTACCTGTATTAATTACTTACTACAAAGACAAATCATTTGATTTCGTAGTAAAAACTCCTCCTGCTCCAATCTTGATTTTGGAAGCTGCTAAGGTGAAAATTGGTTCAGCTCAGCCAAACTTGAAAAAAGTTGGTTCTGTAACTTGGGACCAAGTACGTACAATTGCTGAAACTAAAATGCCAGACTTGAACTGCTTTACAGTAGAAGCAGCAATGAGCATGGTAGCAGGTACAGCTCGTTCTATGGGTATCACAGTTACAGGAGAAAACCTTTCTAATTTGAAGGTTTGATGATTTGGAAATGAGAAGATTGAAAAATACGTCATTTCAAAATCTAAACTTTTTCAAATTAGCACATTTTCAAATTTTCAAATTGAAAAGAAATAATGGCTAAGTTAACAAAGAAACAAAAAGAGGCTCTTTCGAAATACGACAAGACGCAAGCGTACTCACTTACGCAAGCGGCTCAGATTTTGAAAGAGATTTCATATACGAAATTCGATAGTTCAGTAGACATCGACGTTCGTTTGGGGGTTGACCCTCGTAAAGCCGACCAAATGGTACGTGGCGTAGTAGCGTTGCCTCACGGTACAGGTAAAGATGTACGTGTATTAGTACTTTGTACTCCTGACAAAGAAGAGGAAGCTAAAGCTGCTGGTGCTGATTTCGTTGGTTTGGATGAATATATCCAAAAAATCGAAAAAGGTTGGACAGACATTGATGTAATCATTACTATGCCAACTGTAATGGCTAAAATCGGTCGTTTAGGTCGTGTTTTAGGTCCACGTGGTTTGATGCCAAACCCTAAGTCAGGTACTGTGACTTTGGAAGTAGGTCAAGCTGTGAAAGAAGTGAAAGCTGGTAAAATCGACTTCAAAGTTGACAAAACTGGTATCATCCACACTTCAATTGGTAAGGTTTCATTCGAACCTTCTAAATTGGCTGAAAACGCTCAAGAATTGATCAACACTTTGTTGAAATTGAAGCCATCTTCAGCTAAAGGTACATACGTTCAGTCAATCAACTTGTCTTCAACGATGTCTCCAGGTGTTCAAATTGACAAAGCAACAGTTAACGGTTTGTAATCATGACGAGAGAAGAAAAAGCAGTCATTATTGGTGAGTTGAGCGAAAAGTTCGCTGCTACTCCATACTTCTACATCACTGATACCGGCGGGTTGACCGTTGCAGAAGTAAACGCATTCAGAAGACTTTGTTTTCAACGTGGTTTAGAATACCGTGTTGTTAAAAATACTTTGATTGCTAAAGCACTTGAAACAACTGGTGTTGATTACAGTGCTTTCAATGGAACAGTTTTGAAAGGTTTGTCAGGTGTTATTTTTTCACCAGAAAACCCTAAAACTCCAGCTAAATTAATCAAAGACTTCAAAAAAGAAGCTGGTAAAGATAAAATCCGTTTCAAAGGAGCATCTATCGAAGGTGGTTTGTTCATCGGAGAAGATCAATTAGTAGCTCTAGAAAATGTGAAGTCAAAACAAGAGATGATTGGCGACATCATTGGATTGTTGCAATCTCCTGCGAAAAACGTTGTTTCTGCTCTTCAAAGCAGTGGAGGCAAATTGGCAGGTATCTTGAAAACTTTGTCAGAAAGAGAAGGATAATAATAGACCATTGGTCATTCTTCCTTGAAGGCATACTCTTTGAAAGAGGCTTCCAAGCACAATATAACGCATATTAGTAAATCAAAATCGTAAACAATTAAAATCTATTAATAAAATGGCAGATTTAAAAGCATTCGCTGAACAATTAGTAAACTTGACAGTTAAAGAAGTTAATGAATTAGCAGCTATCTTGAAAGATGAGTATGGTATCGAACCTGCTGCTGCTGCTGCAGTTGTTGTAGCTGGTGGTGGTGCTGGTGATGCTGCTGAAGCTCCTGCTGAGAAAACTTCTTTCGACGTAATCTTGAAAGCTGCTGGTGCTAACAAATTGGCAGTAGTTAAATTGGTTAAAGACTTAACTGGTCTTGGCTTGAAAGAAGCTAAAGAAGTAGTTGATGGCGCTCCTAAAGCTATCAAAGAAGGCGTTTCTAAAGAAGAAGCTGAAGGCTTGAAAAAATCTTTAGAAGAAGCTGGTGCTGAAGTTGAAGTTAAGTAATTAACACAATATACAGTATAAGAAAAGAGTCATAACCTTAGGTTATGGCTCTTTTTGCTTTATATCAACTTTTACTAATGATTTTAATCTTTCATTTGTACAAGAATTAGTCCTGCATGAAGGTTTGCTATTATGTTGGATTAGTACTCTAAAACTGATTAATCTAAAATCAAACATCCGATATCCCCAATATTCGGGTATCTCTCATGTTTGTGTTTATCTTTAATTCCTTTTGGGTGTATTCCTTTTGACAAACTCATCAAAAGAGAATCCTCCAGAACCTATTACTGAAAATACCATAAGCATAATTAAAACAAATACCGATAACCATAACTCAGAGTTTAAATAACTAAAGCCATTTCTGAGGTTAGTGAAGAAAACTGCTACAATCATGATAGGAAGTTGTGCGATTGATGCTGTACGGGTAAGACATCCCAGCATAATCATGAGCCCTCCTACTAAATGTGCAAATGCTACATAATGCACTGCCACAACTGTCCACGCATTAAAATGTAATCCCTGAATTAAAGTCGCAAGATAAGTGGTATCACCTATAAAGCTAACCCCTTTCATGAAAAGCAAAACACCCAAAAAAATACGTACGATGTCGAGCCAAGCTGGATGATGCGTATCACCCCAGTGCTCAATTTGTTCGAGAGTTGACATAGTTGTAAAAGGTTTGATTTAGAGGAAGTTAAATGTTTTAAATGACAATGTCAAGTATATCTGAAGATGAATCTTTCAAACAAGTGGTAGCTGTCACCAAGTGCATTTTTAACGAGTTTTGGGCGTTATAATCCATTTTTCTCATAACTCCAAATTTTCTTGCTAAAAACTTGATAATCAAAGATTAATTTAATAATTTTGCAGGCTATCAAAGATTTTACGGATTTTGTATCCCATTTGATAAGTACTTGGTTCCGAAACACTTTTCTTTTTTCGTAGGAAGATTAGCAAAGGGAAACAATGATACTCACATCTACGAGGCTCCATTTGGCACAAAAGCCAAACTTGTCAGTTTTGCAAAGAAAAACCTTGCTTACCATTCTTTGCTCATTGATACCAACTGGTAACAGTAAACTTTTACAGTAAACTTCAAAACAGTAACAGCCTTGGCACACATGACAAACACTGGCAGACTCGCGTTCGCCAAAGTTAAGAATTTGCTTGAGTACCCAGACTTCTTGGATATTCAGGTGAAGTCATTTCAGGAGTTTTTCCAATTGGAAACTCCTGCTGAAAATCGTAATGACGAGGGTCTATTTAAGGTTTTTGCAGAGAACTTCCCTATCGCGGATTCTCGTGAAAACTTTGTTCTCGAATTTATTGACTATTCGGTTGACCCTCCAAAATATTCGGTAGATGAGTGTATCGACCGTGGTCTTACTTACTCAGTACCTTTAAAAGCGAAACTTCGTTTGATCTGTAACGATGACGACAACGAAGATTTCGAAACTATTGAGCAAGAAGTATTCTTAGGAAATATTCCTTACATGACTGAGCGTGGCTCATTCGTAATCAACGGAGCTGAGCGTGTAATTGTGTCGCAATTGCACCGTTCTCCAGGGGTATTCTTCTCTCAAAGCCGTCACACAAACGGTACAAAATTGTACTCAGCACGTATCATTCCTTTCAAAGGTTCTTGGATTGAATTTGCTACTGACGTAAACAACGTAATGTATGCTTACATCGACCGTAAGAAAAAGTTCCCTGTAACAACTCTTTTACGTGCGATTGGTTTTGGTTCAGATAAAGAAATCTTAGACTTGTTTGGCCTTTCTGAAGAAGTTAGAGCTGACCAAGCTACTTTGAAAAAAGCAGTAGGTCGTCGTTTGGCTGCAAGGGTATTGAGAACTTGGCAAGAAGACTTCGTGGATGAGGATACTGGTGAAGTAGTATCTATCGACCGTAACGAAGTATTGTTGGAACGTGACTCTGTTATTTCTGCAAATGACATCGAAACAATTTTAGATGCAGGTCTTGATACAATCATTCTTCACAAAGAAGATATGAACGTAAACGATTATAATATCATTTATAATACGTTACAAAAAGACTCTTCAAACTCTGAAAAAGAAGCGGTTGAGCAAATTTACCGTCAGTTGCGTAATACAGAAGCACCTGATGAGCAAACAGCTCGTGATATTATCCAAAACTTGTTCTTCTCTGACAAACGTTACGATTTAGGTGAGGTTGGTCGTTATAGAATTAACAAGAAATTGGGACATGATATTCCGATGGAAACAAAAGTATTGACGAAAGATGATATCATCTCAATCGTTAAATACTTAATCGGTTTGATCAACTCAAAAGCTGTAGTCGATGATATTGACCACTTATCAAACCGTCGTGTTCGTACTGTAGGTGAGCAATTATATGCTCAGTTTGGTGTAGGTTTGGCTCGTATGGCTCGTACAATCAAAGAACGTATGAACGTTCGTGATAACGAAGACTTCAAGCCAGTTGATTTGATCAACGCTCGTACGCTTTCATCAGTAATCAACTCATTCTTCGGAACCAACCAACTTTCTCAGTTCATGGACCAAACAAACCCATTGGCTGAGATTACTCACAAGCGTCGTTTGTCGGCCCTTGGACCTGGTGGTCTCTCTCGCGAACGTGCAGGTTTTGAGGTTCGTGACGTTCACTATACGCACTACGGTCGTCTTTGTACGATTGAAACTCCTGAAGGTCCAAACATCGGTTTGATTTCATCACTTTGCGTTCACGCGAAAATCAACTCGATGGGCTTTATTGAAACACCTTACCGTGTTGTTGAAGGAGGTAAAGTTCAGGTAGACCAAGTTCATTATTTGACAGCAGAAGAAGAAGATGGTAAAAACATCATTCAGGCAAATGCTTCTTATGGTGATGATGGTTTGTTTGAAAGCGATCGTGTAAAAGCTCGTTTTGAAGGTGACTTCCCAAGAGTTGACCCACAAGAGGCTCAATTCATGGACGTTGCTCCAAACCAAATTGTATCAGTTGCAGCATCTTTGATTCCATTCTTGGAGCATGATGATGCCAACCGTGCCTTGATGGGTTCAAACATGCAACGTCAGGCCGTACCATTGTTGCGCCCTGAAGCTCCTATCGTAGGTACAGGTCTTGAAGCACGTGTAGCACTTGACTCTCGCACATTGGTTGTGGCAGAAGCAGATGGTGTTATTGCTTATGTAGACAGTATCAAAATCGTTGTAAAATACGATATGTCTCCTAATGAGTACTTAGTAAGCTTTGAAGGTGATACAAAAGAATACAAATTGATTAAGTTCCGTAGAACTAACCAGGATACTACAATCAACTTGAAGCCAATTGTTCGTAAAGGACAACGTGTGAAAAAAGGAGAAGCACTTTGTGAAGGTTATGCAACACAACAAGGTGAATTGGCACTTGGACGTAACATGAAAGTAGCCTTCATGCCTTGGCAAGGTTACAACTTCGAGGATGCGATTGTAATTTCTGAGAAAGTTGTTCGTGATGATATCTTTACTTCAATCCACATTGAAGAATTCGAGCTAGAAGTTCGTGATACAAAACGTGGAGAAGAAGAATTAACAGCTGAGATTCCTAACGTTTCTGAAGAAACTGTGAAGAACTTAGATGAAAACGGTGTAGTACGTGTAGGTTCTGAGGTAAAAGAAGGAGATATCCTTATTGGTAAAATCACTCCAAAAGGAGAGTCTGATCCAACTCCAGAAGAAAAACTACTTCGTGCTATCTTCGGTGATAAAGCTGGTGATGTGAAGGATGCTTCTAAGAAAGCGCCACCATCATTGAAAGGTGTTGTTATCGATACCAAATTGTTCAGCCGTCCTAAGAAAGACAAAGACGAGCGTGAGAAAGCGAAGAAAGAATTGGCAATTTTGTCAAAACAATTGTCAAGAGACCTTACTTCTATCCGTGCCACGATGATAGGCAAGATGGTTGAATTGTTAGAAGGTAAAACTTGTAACGGTATCAAACATAAATTCGGTTCGGTTATCCTTGAAAAAGGAATCAAGTTTACAGCTCGTAACATCGAAGAAGCATTGTTCCCAGCTAAAAACTTGTACCGTGACGATAGCTCATATAGCGTTCCTGAAGAGGCTAACTTATTGGCTGACTTGATTTTGGAAGAAGCTAGTGATGATGATACTGCCAACAAATTGTTGTTACAATTAGTGAAAAACTACAACGTTCGTCGTAACGAATTAGTAGGTCGCTTCAAACGTGAGAGATTCGTATTAGAAGTAGGAGACGAATTGCCAGCAGGTATCGTGAAATTGGCGAAAGTATATATCGCTAAGAAACGTAAGTTGAAAGTGGGTGACAAAATGGCGGGTCGCCACGGTAACAAAGGGGTTGTAGCCCGTATTGTACGTGACGAAGATATGCCATTCTTAGAAGACGGAACTCCAGTAGACATCGTGTTGAACCCACTAGGGGTACCTTCACGTATGAACATCGGTCAGATTTATGAAACAGTATTGGCTTGGGCAGGTGAAAAATTGAACAAGAAATACGCTACTCCAATCTTTGACGGTGCTACAGAAGCTGAAGTTGCTCACGAATTGACATTAGCAGGATTGCCAGCTTGGGGTCGTACATACTTGTACAATGGTCTTAGCGGTGAGCGTTTTGATCAACCAGTAACAGTAGGTATTATTTACATGCTGAAATTGGGTCACTTAGTAGATGACAAAATGCACGCACGTTCAATCGGACCATACTCATTGATTACGCAACAACCTCTTGGTGGTAAAGCACAATTTGGTGGTCAGCGTTTTGGTGAAATGGAGGTTTGGGCACTCGAAGCGTTTGGTGCTGCTAATATCCTTCAAGAAATTTTGACAGTTAAATCCGATGACGTAGTAGGTCGTGCAAAAGCATACGAAGCTATCGTTAAAGGTGAAAACATGCCAAAACCAGGTATTCCAGAATCATTCAACGTATTGATCCACGAACTAAGAGGTTTAGCACTAGAAATTACGTTAGAGTAATAAATGACAAGGAAACTAGGTGTTTGTTTACTAGGTATAATACCTCCATTGCTGTTTGCCTACTTCTGTTTTTATCATACACAGAATCTTGTGATATATGATGACTACACGATGGTTGCAGGAGCATTTTTAGGAGAACTAAAAGCATCAACTTTTAGCGAAAAACTTACCGCATTGTTTGCACAGCACAATGAGTATCGTTTTCCTATTTTGACGCTGATGAGTATGTTTCAATACAAGGTATTTGGTCAGATTCATTTCAACTATTACCCTTATATAGGAGACTTCTCATTGTTAGGATTGTATTTAGTAGTGTATAGTACCTTCAGAAGAGTTGAAAGTAGTAGTAAGCTGTTGCCAATGGTATATCTTATGTTTCCTTTACATATTTATATCATTATTACTTGGGCAAACTCTTCTTGTCAGTACTTATGGGCATTGTTTTATAGTATTTGGACAGTATATCTGTTGTTACAGAAAAATTCTAAGTGGAATTATCTTGCATTTGGAGCTGTATTAATGGGCATTTTTTCCTTTGGTAGTGGCATCTTTGCCCTACCATTGGGAGCTGTCATTTTATTAGTAGAAAAGAAATATAAGCTGCTATTGGCGTGGGTGGCTTATGCGGCGATAATAGTCGGATTCTATTTTCATGGTTACCAAAAGCAACCATTTATTGAATTAGGACTAAAGACGTTTCAAGAGCATCCAACTTATATTCCTTTAGGGTTTTTGTACATTTGGGGTGGATGGGCTGATTTATCCTTGTCGGCATTGAGTTTTTGGAAGGCTACAGTACCAGGTATAGCAGGGTTTTTGACTCTACTTTTGGTATTTTTTGTTTTGTGGAAGTCTTTTCTCAATATGAGAGCAAAAGACCACACTGAACGTTTTGTAGCATCATTTACATTTTATGCACTTGGATACCTGCTTTTCACAACCAGTGTAATCGCATTTGGTCGAACAGGAAGTGATCCAGAATTTACGATGTTAGTTTCCAATCATCGTTATTATGCTTTCATGGCACTGGCGTTGGTGTATGGATATTTTGTGATGAATGTAAGGTATGCACATTTTGCTAAAATTGCTTTAGGATTTTCTATGGCAGTCTTCTTTTTAGGATATGCAAAATTTTGGGGACTAATGTCCTCGCGTGCCAAACTTTTAGCCGCAGTAACATTTAATCATTATTATGATGGTGTTCCTCCTACTCATCCACACTATAACCCATTCTACTTTATCAAAAAGACGAACGATTCGTTAATGAATCATTATAAAGCTTATGTTTTTCCAGCAACACCTTTACACAAAGAATGGAAGTCATTTGCTGAAAAACCGACTTTTGAGAAGGAAACCTTGACTTTGCAATCTGTGGTAACAGATTCCACATTGACATTAGACGGTAATAATCTAGAGCAATCTGGACTTAGTGGAACTTATTATCTGTTGAAGTCGAAAGAACATTTATTTGTATATAATCCAAGTAGAGTTCAGTTGGCATCAAAAAAACCTTATTTGCAAAGCTCAGAATACAATACGATTATATCAAAAAGCGAACTGTACAAAGGATCTTACGAGTTAATCTTGTGTGATTATCAGGAGTCAAAAGCAAAATATTATAAGACAAATCTTACTTGGAATGTTTTATAAATAATTAGTTTTTTTCATAAGTGATTAAGTATCCTCGCTAAATCGTAAGGTTGTTTTTCTGAAAGTCAATTAACAAGGAGAAATAATACCATGTGTTAATTTCTCCAAACCCTTAGATATTTTAAATTAAAAACAGATTTAAAAATGTCATTCAAAAAAAATAGAAAATTAAATAGCGACTTCCAGAGAGTAACAATCTCGTTGGCATCGCCAGAGTCAATTCTTGAAGGTTCGCATGGTGAGGTTACTCAACCTGAAACCATCAACTATAGGACTTACAAACCAGAAATGGGTGGTTTGTTCTGCGAGCGTATCTTCGGTCCAACGAAAGACTGGGAATGTCACTGTGGAAAATATAAGCGTATTCGCTATAAAGGTATCATCTGTGACCGTTGTGGTGTAGAGGTTACTGAGAAAAAAGTACGTCGTGAGCGTATGGGGCACATCGAATTGGTGGTTCCTGTAGCGCACATCTGGTACTTCCGTAGTTTGCCTAACAAAATTGGTTATTTGTTAGGTCTTTCTACTAAAAAATTGGATCAAGTTATCTATTACGAAAGATATGTGGTAGTTCAACCTGGTATCAAAGAGGAAGATGGTGTTAACAAAATGGACTTCTTAACAGAAGACGAATATTTGGACATTATCGACAAATTACCTCGCGAAAACCAATTGCTTCCTGACGAAGATCCTCAAAAATTCATCGCTAAGATGGGTGCAGAGGCACTTGAAATGTTGTTGAAACGTACTGCGTTAGATGACCTTTCTTATAGCCTTCGTCACTCGGCTGCTAACGATACTTCTCAACAACGTAAGGCTGAAGCTTTGAAACGTTTGAAAGTAGTTGAAGCATTCCGTGAAGCGGGTACTCGTATCGAGAACAAACCAGAATGGATGGTAATTAAAATGGTTCCAGTAATTCCACCAGAGTTACGTCCATTAGTGCCTCTTGATGGTGGTCGTTTTGCAACTTCCGATTTGAACGATCTTTACCGTCGTGTAATTATTCGTAACAACCGTTTGAAACGTTTGATCGAAATCAAAGCTCCTGAAGTAATCTTACGTAACGAAAAACGTATGCTTCAAGAAGCTGTTGACTCATTGTTTGACAACTCACGTAAAGTTAACGCTGTTCGTTCTGAAGGTAACCGTGCTTTGAAATCTCTTTCTGATATGTTGAAAGGTAAGCAAGGTCGTTTCCGTCAAAACTTGTTAGGTAAACGTGTTGACTACTCTGGTCGTTCGGTAATTGTAGTAGGTCCAGAATTGAAGATGCACGAGTGTGGTTTGCCAAAAGATATGGCTGCCGAGCTATTCAAGCCATTTGTTATTCGCAAATTGATTGAGCGTGGTATCGTTAAAACGGTAAAATCTGCTAAGAAAATCGTTGATAGAAAAGACCCTGTGGTTTGGGATATTTTGGAAAACGTAATGAAAGGACACCCTGTTCTTCTTAACCGTGCTCCAACTCTCCACCGTTTGGGTATCCAAGCATTCCAACCTAAGTTGATCGAAGGTAAAGCTATCCAATTACACCCATTGACTTGTACGGCCTTCAACGCCGACTTTGATGGTGACCAGATGGCGGTACACGTTCCACTAGGTCAAGAGGCTATCCTTGAGGCATCATTATTGATGTTGGCTTCGCACAACATCTTGAACCCTGCCAATGGTGCTCCTATTACTGTACCTTCACAAGACATGGTTCTTGGTTTGTACTACGTAACAAAAGGACGTAGACATACACCAGAGTACCCAATCCTAGGTGAAGGAATGAAATTCTACGGCTTTGAAGAAGTAGTAATTGGTATGAACGAAGGTAGAGTTTCGAAACATGCTAATATCGAAGTAAAAGCTAAGGTTCGTAAAGAAGACGGTACATTGGTTGAGGAAATGGTGAAAACTGTTGCTGGTCGTGTATTGTTCAACCTTTGTGTTCCTGAAGAAGTAGGATATATCAATGAATTGTTGACTAAGAAAAAATTGCAACAAATCATTTCTCAGGTATTCAAAATTTCAGGAGTAGCTCGTACAGCTAAATTCTTGGATGATATTAAGGAATTAGGTTACCAAATGGCCTTCAAAGGTGGTCTTTCAATGGGTATCGGTGATATTATCGTACCAGAAGAAAAGGCTGATTTGATTACTAAAGCTACTGAAGATGTAGCATCTGTAACAGATAACTACTTGATGGGTCTTATTACCGATAACGAGCGTTACAACGCAGTTATTGATATTTGGACGAAAGTAAACTCGAAAATCACGGATACGTTGATGAAGCAAATGGAAAATGACCAGCAAGGCTTCAACGCGATCTTTATGATGATGCACTCTGGTGCACGTGGTTCTCGTGAGCAGATTCGTCAGTTAGGTGGTATGCGTGGTTTGATGGCAAAACCTCAAAAGAACTTACAAGGTTCGGTAGGTGAAATCATCGAAAACCCAATCCTTTCTAACTTTAAAGAAGGTCTTGACGTACTTGAGTACTTTATCTCAACGCACGGTGCTCGTAAAGGTCTTGCCGATACAGCCTTGAAAACGGCCGATGCTGGTTACTTGACTCGTCGTTTGCATGACGTTGCTCAAGATGTTATTGTAAACGAAGAAGATTGTGGTACATTGCGTGGTATCCAAATCGCTGCGTTGAAAGATAACGAAGAAATCATCGAACCACTTTCTGAGCGTATCTTAGGTCGTGTGTCTATCCACGATGTACACGATCCTGTTACTGGAGATTTGTTGATTCCTGCAGGTGAAGAAATCACTGAAGAGATGGCAACAAGTGTAGATGATACGGCTATCGATTCTATCGAGATACGTTCAGTATTAACTTGTGAAACTCGAAATGGTGTTTGTGCTAAGTGTTATGGACGTAACCTTTCAACAGGTCGTATGGTAAGTATTGGTGAAGCTGTAGGTGTAATTGCATCTCAGTCAATCGGTGAGCCAGGTACACAGTTGACACTTCGTACATTCCACGTTGGGGGTACTGCACAAAACGTAACCCTTGATGCGACGATTAAAGCGAAATTTGATGGTATCATCCGTTTCGAAGAGATGCGTACTGTAGCCTCTGTAGATCCAGAAGGAAATCCAGTAGAAATCGTAATGGGTCGTTCGGGTGAGGTTCAAATTGTGAATCCAGCTACTAACCAAGTTTATATCACCAACAACGTTCCGTATGGTGCTTACTTGCGTGTGAAAGATGGACAAACGATTACTAAAGGTGCAGAAATTTGTGCTTGGGATCCATACAACGCCGTAATCCTTTCTGAAGCAGATGGTATTGCAAGATTCGACTCAATCGAAGAAAATATCACTTATAAGGAAGAAGCCGATGAGCAAACTGGTTTGAGAGAAAAAGTTATCATCGAATCTAAGGATAAAACGAAGAACCCTTCAATCGTAATTGTTAACAAAAATGGTGAAGAAACTTCATTCAACGTACCTGTAGCTGCTCGTCTTTCTGTTGATAACGGTGCAGTAATTAAACCAGGTCAGATTCTTGCTAAGATTCCTCGTGCAGCTGGTAAAACTCGTGACATTACGGGTGGTCTTCCACGTGTAACCGAGTTGTTCGAAGCTCGTAATCCATCTAACCCTGCCGTAGTTTCTGAAATCGACGGTGTAATTACATTAGGTGGTATCAAACGTGGTAACCGTGAAATCTATGTGAAAGCTAAAGATGGTGCTGAACGTAAATACTTAGTTCCACTTTCGAAACACATCCTTGTACAAAACAATGACTTTGTTCGTGCAGGTGTGCCTCTTTCAGATGGAGCAATTACGCCATCAGATATTTTGGCTATCAAAGGACCAACAGCGGTACAAGAATACTTAGTAAACGAGATTCAGGACGTTTACCGTTTGCAAGGTGTAAAAATCAACGATAAACACATCGAATGTATCGTTCGTCAGATGATGCAAAAAGTTGAAATCGTTGATTCTGGAGATACCATGTTCTTGAACAACCAGAATGTAGATCGTTTTGCAGTTCGTTTGGCAAATGATGATATTCTTGACAAGAAAGTTGTTGTAGACGCAGGTGACTCTGACAAAATGAAGGTTGGTATGATTGTAACGACTCGTGCGTTGCGTGATGAAAACTCTTCATTGAAACGTCGTGACTTACGTAAAGTAGAGGTTCGTGACGCTCAACCAGCGGTATCTCAACCGAACTTGCAAGGTATTACTCAGGCGTCATTGGGTACTGAATCATTTATCTCGGCTGCGTCATTCCAAGAAACAACGAAAGTATTATCTGAAGCTTCTATCAGAGCGAAATCAGATGGCTTAGATGGCTTAAAAGAAAACGTAATCGTAGGTCACTTGATTCCAGCAGGTACAGGTGTTCGCAAATACCAAGATTATATCATTACTTCGAAAGAAGAGTTACAACAAATCGAAACAGCTAAAGAACAGCAAGCTCAACAAAAAGTGGGTGGCTATCGTAAAGCTCGTTGGATTGTTTAGTACCAACTTCTTTTTGAATATATTTTCAAAGGCTCTTAGATTCAGTTCTAAGGGCCTTTGGCTTTTTTGATGAAAAATATCAAAATCTCAAATAGAATATATGTTGATTTTATGACAGTAAGTGTTTGCTATACAGGATTTTAAAGTATAATTTCCGTGGGGTATTTTTGACTGTTTTTCTTTTAAAAAATGTGTATTTCTTGATTTGAATGACTTTAAAATACCTTAATTAGCATGATTTTTTCAAAAGAAAAACTTTAATTAAAAGCTGGAATAATTGAATAGGTAATGTTTTTGATTAAATTTGAAAATCAAACTTTTACGTTTTTAAACTATGGCAAATCAACAAGACGAAACACAAATTAATGTAGAGCTTACAGAGGAAATGGCTGAAGGCGAGTACGTAAACCTTGCAATGATTGCACATTCACAAAGTGAATTTGTAATTGATTTTATTAAAATGATGCCAGGATTACCCAAAGCACGTGTAAAATCACGGGTAATAATGACACCTGATCATGCTTACAGATTATTAAATGCATTGAAAGATAACATCGCAAAATATGAGGATGCTTATGGTAGTATTTCTGATGAGAAAGGCGCTATTGGTTTCCAATTCCCAACAAATTATAGTGGTCCAGTCGGAGAGGCATAATCTGAGATTTGACCAGTTACTATGAAAATTTAATCCTATATGCTTGGTAAATCTATCGGGTTTGAGCCAATTGATAGATATAATAACAAATGAGTTTATTCTACAGATTATTTAACTCATACCCGAGAGCACCAAGTTCCTTCCTGTAGTACACGCATTTTCCAACCTAATGGTTTGGGACACATCAACATCCTTAAGAAATAATATCTCTAAAATAGAGTAGAATAAACCCCTTATTTTACTTTCTAGTCAAGTATGTATTTACAAATTATATTCGTTGTGTGATGGATCTTAAACTAACCAAGTCATTTTTGTCGACAGCTACTGCCCAATTTAAAGGACAAGTACAAGTGCCTGATGAAACGCTATTCTCTTTACCTGAAAAAGTATTACAGTTTGGTACAGGCGTATTATTAAGAGGCTTATGCGATTATTTTATCGATAAAGCCAACAAACAAGGTGTTTTCAACGGAAGAATCGTTGTGGTAAAATCTACCGATAAAGGTGATGCCGATGCCTTTAATGAACAAGATGGCTTATATACTCACTGTATAAAAGGCTTAGAAAATGGCAAGTTGATTGAAGAAACAATCATCAATAGTGCTATTTCTCGTACCTTATCAGCTCGTAACGAATGGAGTGCTATTTTGGAATGCGCACGCAACCCTGAAATGCAAATTATTATTTCGAACACAACGGAGGTAGGTATTGCATTACTTGAATCAGACAAGGTTACGTCGACACCACCGCAATCTTTTCCAGTAAAATTATTGGCATTCTTGTATGAAAGATGGAAACACTTTGGTGGTTCTGCTGAAAGCGGAATGGTGATTGTTCCGACAGAGTTGATTGTTGGTAATGGTGATAAATTACAAGAAATCGTTTTAGAACAAGCTCACCGCAATGCACTTGAGCCTGAGTTTATAGAGTGGATAGATACGCATAATCGCTTTTGTAATTCATTGGTGGATAGAATTGTACCAGGAAAGCCAGAAAATGCAACCGAAATCCTGCAAAAGTTAGGTTATCAAGATGACCTAGTAATCATGTCTGAAGTGTATCGCTTGTGGGCGATTCAAGGCGATGAGCACGTTCGTAAGGTATTGAGTTTTGCTCAAGTCGATGAAGGTGTTATTATTGAAAAAGACATTGAAATTTATCGTGAGTTAAAACTTCGCTTGCTCAATGGTACACACACGCTTATGTGTGGGATGGCGTATTTGTTAGGTTTTAAATACGTAAAAGACGTTATGGCTAATGGCTATATGAGTCGTATTATTACCAATCTGATGTTAGGTGAGTTGTCGTTGGCGATTCCATACAAAGTAGATTCAAAGACAGCAGATCGTTTTGGTCGTATGGTTTTGGATCGTTTCCGTAATCCATATATCAATCATAAGTTGTTGGATATTACGGTACAATATTCTGCTAAAATGCGTATGCGTAATGTACCAATCTTGATGGAGTATTACCGTGAATTTGGTCGTGCGCCAGAGCTATTTGCTATGGGTTTTGCTGCTTATTTGCAGTTTATGCATGCTGTAAAAGAGGTAAATGGCAACTATTACGGAGAATGTAACGGTGAGCATTATCAGATTAACTGTAACTATGCATCTTATTTCTACGAAGCTTGGGACAATTTTGATTTGCACAAAGTATTATCTAACCGTAGTCTTTGGGGCGAAGATTTGACTCAACTAGCAGGCTTTGAAGAATCAGTATCTAAATACTTGTAAGTACTGTTTGTTTATCATACTATTAAAATAAAAGAGGCGTTCTATCTCATCAAGAGTTTAGAACGCCTTTTTACATTCCTAAAAATAAGATTTCTGAAACGTATTTGTTATCTTTCGGAAAGCTATGTCTAATAACCATTAAGGAATCTGGAATCATGAAAAAAGTAATCACCTTTGGCGAAGTTTTAATGAGATTAACTACGCCTAATTTTGCAAGGTTTTCACAGTCAGACGCTTTCAATATCAACTTTGGTGGTGGCGAGGCCAATGTGTCATCTTCTCTTGCAATTATGGGTATTCCTGCAAGTCATGTAACAGTTTTTCCTGATAATGACCTTGGCTATGCTGCTCGTACCACCTATCTCAAATACGGTGTTGGTACTGAGTTTATGCAAATGAAAGGAAATCGTTTAGGGATCTATTTTGTAGAAAATGGTGCCGCTATGCGCCCATCGAAAGTAATATACGACCGTTTTGATTCTGCTTTTGCACTATTAAATCCTGCTGATTTTGATTGGGAAACAATCTTTGCTGATGCACAATGGTTTCACTTTACAGGAATATCTCCTGCTATATCTGCCTCGGCTGCTGAAGCGTGCTTACAGGCTGTCAAGGTAGCTCGTCGGATGGGTTTGACTATTTCAGCCGATGTTGGTTATCGTAAAAATCTTTGGCAGTGGGGTAAAAAGCCAAGTGAGGTAATGCCAGAGCTAATCGCGCATTGCGATGTGATTATTTGTAGCAAAGGCGATGCCAATGATATGTTTGGGATTACGCCAAATGATGAAAAGGGTAGTTTTAAATCTATTTGTCAGCAGATTTTAACCCAATTTCCTCAAGCAAAATTTGTGTTGAATACCAAAAGAGGTCAAATTTCAGCTTCGCATAATACCCTTTCGGGGCAATGTTGGAATGGTACCGAAATGATCAAAACAAAAACTATCGATATACCGAATATTGTAGATCGAATCGGCGGTGGCGACGCCTTTATGGCAGGTTTTATTTATGCTTATATTACATTTCAAGATATTCAAAAAGCATTAGAGTATGGTGTGGCAGCCTCAGCCTTGAAACATACGGTGGAAGGTGATTTTAATTTGGCTACTTTACAAGAAATTGAAATGGTGGTCAAAGGCGATGTGAGTGGTAAACTCAAGCGCTAATCAGTCATTATTTTTTTTAGAATTGACATAGATTCTTCAATCTCAGAAAGATTCATAGAGGCAAAACCAATTCTACAGGCATTTAAAGGCTTATATGCGCCTCCATTTGGCAAGTATAAGCCTTTTTTATGGGCTTTATCCGATAATAACGCTAAAGGATATTTTTCCGAGAACTTCATCCAGATTGCCATTCCACCTTGCGGTTTTTCGAAGGAGACTTTTTCTCCAAGCTCTTTTTCAAATAACTCACAGGTAAAATCTCGACGCACACGATATTCTTTGAGCGCCTTGGTTACGTGGCGTCGGAGTGTGCCATTTTCCAATAAGTCAGCCAAGCATGCTTCAAGGATAGTATCTCCTTGTCGGTCAATAATTCGTCTTATTTTACCTAATTCTTCTATAGTTTCGGGGTTAGCAACTACATATCCGACTCTAAAAGTTGGTGCTATTAACTTAGTAAACGAACCAATATAAATAACTCTTCCATGTGTATTAGCACTTGCCAATGGTAACACTGGGCGATTGGCATAATGAAAATCATAATCATAGTCATCTTCGATAATCCAAAAATGATACGTTTCAGCGAGTTGTAATAAATGCAAACGACGTTCAGGTTTGAGCGTAACGGTAGTTGGATGATAATGGTGTGAGGTAACATATACCATCCGAATTGGCTGCTTCTGACAGAGTTTTTCTAAGGCAAAAGTATCCAGCCCATCTTCATCCACAGGGATTGTCATCACTGTAGCCCCAAAATGCTCAAAAGTTAAGTTGGTTGCTTGATAACTCAGCTCACCAACCACAACCAAGTCGCCTGAACGGATAAAAGCATGAGCCACCAAATAAATTCCCATTTGACTTCCTCGTGTGCTTAGGATATGTTCGGCAGTGACGGAAAGCCCTCGGGTTTGATTGAGTAATGCTGCCAAATTTTCTCGAAAACGGCGTAATCCATAAACCTCTGTATAATTTAATAGAGCTGGTTCTGCGTAGTTGATATAATGTGCATAACGTTTGGCCAATGCCTCTCGAGGCGCCAAACGTGGATCGGGCAAGCCATCGTTGAAGGCAAGACGATGTTGAATTAATTTAGGTAAAAATAATCCCGAAGCTCGGTTGGTCAGGATACTATCCTTTTCGCTCGCTTCACTTATTTGAGTAGAAATAAATCCTTTTGCTTGAACAATTGGAAGTTGATTACTCACAAAAACGCCCCTTTTCGGTAAGATTTCAATCCATCCTTGCGATTGTATCTCTTCATAAGCCTGAATTACTGTTTGACGATTTATTTCTAATAATTCAGCCAATGGTCGAGAACCCAAAAGTTTATATCCTTTTGGAATAATACCACTTTGAATATGCTGAATAAAAGCATTGGCAAGCTGTACATACAAAGGCACAGCCGAACTGCGCTCTAACACCAAAATTGATTTATATGGAATTTGCATCTGGACTGTTTTTCTATTTATAACTGGACTAATAAACTAAGCCAGTAAAGATAGAAATTTGTAATATGATTTATCAACATATCTGTTAACAATCCACATTTACAATAACTTATGGAAGAGGTTAATTTAAAACCAAGTCGATTAGCAAAAAGAGCTAGCTATGACTCCAATCAAATTTACAGTATCCTCGACGAAGGATTGGTTTGTCAAGTAGCTTACGTAGAAAATGGCAAACCAATGATGATACCAACAGGATATTGTCGAATAGGGAATAAACTCTATATTCATGGCTCGGTTGGGAGTCATTTTATGCGCAGTCTCGCAGATGGTCGAGACGTTTGTATCTCTATTTCTTTGTTGGATGGTTTAGTGCTAGCTCGCTCAGCTTTTCACCATTCGGTCAATTATCGCTCTGTGGTGGTATTTGCACAAGCCGAACTTATCACCGATGAACAAGAGGCATGGGATGCTTTAGAAGCTTTTACCGAACACGTCATCAAAGGTCGCTGGGCAGAAGTTCGTGAGCCAGATGCATCCGAAATGAAGAAAACAATGGTTTTAGCGTTTTCATTGGAAAAAGCTTCGGCTAAAGTACGAGTGGGTAATCCAAGCGAGGATGAGGAAGATTATGAGTTACCAGTTTGGGCAGGAGTTTTACCATTAAAGCAAGTTGCGCAAGCCCCAATTACAGATCCACTTATGCGTCATCAAACACCAGTGCCTGATTATGTAGCAAATTATTCTCGTGAAAAATAAGCTTTAATCTCTAAATCATAGGGGGCAACTTGTTGCCCTCTTTCCTATTCTTTAAATCTTTCTTGGGAATGATTGGGTAAAAAAAACAAAGATTGCCTTTATAAATTAATCGCATCTTTTCATCCTAATCAATCTTAAAATGCCCTTAGAACAAACATTTCGTTGGTTTGGTCCAAAAGACCCTGTATCATTGGCGCATATTCGTCAGGCAGGAGCTACAGGTATCGTAACAGCACTTCACCATCTACCCAATGGCGTAGTATGGTCTTTAGAAGAAATTTTAACTCGTAAAGCCGAGATAGAAAAAGCAGGACTTAATTTTTCTGTAGTCGAAAGCGTGCCTGTACACGAAGACATTAAAAAGCGTTCTGGCAATTATTTGCAATACATCGAAAATTACAAACAAAGTTTGCTAAACCTTGGCAAAGCAGGTATTGATACTGTGTGTTACAATTTTATGCCTGTATTGGACTGGACTCGTACCGACTTGGATTATCCATTGGCTGATGGTTCGACCGCCCTACGCTTTGATGCTACCGAATTTGCAGCTTTTGAAGTATTTATCTTAAAAAGAAAAGGCGCAGAAGAAAGTTACACAGAAACTCAATTGCAAAAAGCTCACACTTGGTATAATCAAGCAAGTGAAGCAGCCAAAACCAAGCTTATTCGTAATATTATTGCAGGTTTGCCAGGAAGTGAAGAAAGCTTTACCGTAGAGGAATTTGCTGCTGTATTAGGAACCTACAATGAAGTTGGAGATGCAGAGTTGCGTGCCAATCTTTATGAATTTATCAGAGCTATCACTCCAGCAGCAGAAGAGGCAGGCATCAATCTTGCCATTCACCCTGATGATCCTCCTTATCCTATTTTGGGCTTGCCAAGAGTGGTAAGTACCGAAAGCGATGCGCAACAATTATTAGCCGCTTACGAAAGTACTAATAATGGTCTTTGTTTCTGTACAGGAAGTTATGGAGTTCGTGAAGATAATGACCTAGCGGGTATGGTCGAACGCTTGGGAAGTCGTATCAACTTTATTCACTTACGTGCTACCAAACGTGATGCCGAAGGCAATTTCTATGAAGCAGATCACCTCGATGGCGATGTAGATATGTATGGTGTCATGAAAGGTCTTGTTTTAGAACAACGCAAACGCATTTCAGAAGGTAGAATAGATTATCGTTTGCCTTTCCGTCCAGACCATGGACATCGTATGTTAGATGACTTAAATCCTGAAAAACGTACCAACCCAGGTTATACTGCCATTGGTCGTTTGCGAGGATTAGCTGAGCTTCGAGGATTAGAATTAGGAATCGCTAGAAGTGTATAAAATCTTAAGCCTATGCCCAAAGCATGGGCTTTTTTATTTTAAATTTAGGGAAAAACTCTAGTTGTATTACTCTAATAATATTGTATTGTTAAATCCTTGCAGATAGTCATAGAATATCCTCAATAGAAGTCTAATTTTGATAGACTATTGAGTACAATTTTAAGATTATCTGTGTACTATCGACAATTGACAGTGAGAATGCTTGAATATTAGTGTTTTCTCAAGTAGATTGTCGAGGTACATAAACTTAATTTTCTAAAAAATTATGAAAAAAGTATTTTACCTGCTTGCCAGTATATGTTTGTTGGCTACCAATGCAGAAGCACAAGAAGTGCAGAAGATTGATGGCGCTTTGAAGTTTTTGGTGATGGGCGATTGGGGACGTGTTGGTGAAGACCACCAAAAGCCTGTGGCTGATCAGATGGGAAAAGTTGCAAAACAAATCGGTAGTGAGTTTGTCATTTCTACGGGTGACAATTTTTACCCAAGAGGTGTTCAAAGTGAGTTTGACCCATTATGGAAATATTCATTTGAGGATATCTACACAGCTTTCTCCTTGCAGTGGGATTGGTATCCTGTTTTGGGAAACCATGACTACGGTGGCAATCCAGATGCACAGGTTGCCTATTCAAAAATTAGTCGTCGTTGGCGAATGCCAGCCCGTTACTATACTAAAACCTTTCAGATAGATGGAGGCAACGAAGTATTAGTAGCATTTATCGACACGAACCCATTGATTCCAGATTTTTATAAAAATAAAGATTATGGTCCCAATGTAATCAGCCAAGATAGTACAGCTCAGAAAAAATGGTTGGATAAGGTATTGTCAACAAATTCTCCAAAAGTAAAATGGAAATTGGTAGTAGGGCATCATCCTTTGTTCACGGCTACTGAAAAACGAAGAGAAAGTTATGATACCAAGGCCGTAAGAGCATCTTTGAAAAGTGTTTTGGATAAGCATCAAGTAGATGCCTATATATGCGGACATGATCATGACTTACAACATTTATTACCACCACCCAATAAAACACACTATTTTGTATCAGGGTCGGCTTCTGAAAGTACCGCTATTGGGACATTACCTATTAGTAAGTTAGCTAGCAATGAATATGGCTTTATGGTGTTTTCGGTGACCAGTAATAAACTCAACGTTCAAGTAGTAAATCAAGACGGGAAAGTCATTTACACAACAGAACTTACCAAATAAGCTTCAAAAGATTAAATCAAAAGCAAGGGGATTTTGTGCTACAATTGTCACAAGATCCCCTTGCTTTTTTATGACGAAAATGTGCTAATTGTTACAAAGCCCTAATTCTGAGATAATTATTAAACGTATTGAGAAAATAATTGTATCAAACCTTTTGTTTATCAGAGACTTTACGTAATTTTGCACCCCTGATTTGAGCGACTATCAAATGAATTTCTTAGAAAAGTGCAGTTGAAATCATTCAAATTAGGAAAGTGTATCTCTCAATAACAACAAGACAAAATGCCAACTATACAACAGTTAGTACGTAAAGGTAGAGAGCAAATGACTTGGAAGTCAAAATCTCCAGCCTTAGATTCTTGTCCACAACGTCGTGGCGTTTGTACAAGGGTATATACTACAACGCCAAAGAAACCAAACTCTGCGATGCGTAAAGTAGCCCGTGTACGTTTGACAAATGGTAAAGAAGTAAACGCATACATTCCAGGTGAAGGTCACAACTTGCAAGAGCACTCAATCGTATTGATTCGTGGTGGTCGTGTGAAAGACTTACCAGGGGTTCGTTACCACATTATCCGTGGTGCATTGGATACTGCAGGTGTTAACGGTCGTCGTCAGCGTCGTTCTAAATACGGTGCTAAACGTCCTAAGCCAGGTCAGGTTCAAGCTCCAGTAAAAGGCGGAAAAGGCGGTAAGAAAAAGTAATTTGAAAATTTGAAAATTCGTCAATTTGAGAATGTAAAAAATTCGTTTTCAAATTTTTCTGATTATCATATTTCCAAATTCAACAACCAGTCCAGTATGCTAAGTTAAGAGCAGAAGCTTGGGCTATCATTAAAAAACTTAACAAATCCAATGAGAAAGGCAAAACCAAAGAAAAGATACGTGTTACCTGATCCTAAATTTAGAGATGTAATGGTAACTAAGTTTGTTAACAACTTGATGTACGATGGTAAAAAATCAACGGCATTCAACATTTTTTACGGTGCATTAGACAAAGTTGAAGATAGAACAAAAGAAAACGGTTTGGAAACGTTCAAAAAAGCTTTGAACAACGTAATGCCAGCTGTAGAAGTAAAAAGCCGTCGTGTAGGTGGTGCTACATTCCAAGTACCAACAGAAGTACGTGCAGATCGTAAATTGTCAGTAGGTATGAAGTGGTTGATTCTTTATGCTCGTAAGCGTGGAGAAAAAACAATGGTAGATCGTTTAGCTGGTGAAATCATCGCTGCTGCTAAAGGTGAAGGTGCTGCTGTTAAGAAAAAAGACGATACACACCGCATGGCGGAAGCGAACAAAGCGTTCTCACACTTCCGTTTCTAATTCTAATCAAGTTAACAACACTCAGAGATACACACACGAAGGCAAACTCAGCAATGGGTTTGCCTTTGCTTTTGTTATAAAGCTAAATTTTTAAAACCTAGTATCGTATTACATGTAATTACTGTTTGAAAATCAGTGTTTTATAAAGTATTTACGATTTTTTGCTTCAAAAGTTTGGTAAATGCCTTGTGAATACCTAATTTTGCATTCCAAACAAAAGGGTCTTGTGGCCGAGTGGCTAGGCAGAGCTCTGCAAAAGCTTGTACAGCGGTTCGAATCCGCTCGAGACCTCCAAAAGCGTAACTAGTAACTCTAGTTGCGCTTTTTTGTTCTACGTTTTCTAAAGTAGAAAATAGATAAGTCAAATTGTAGATTGGAAAAACAATTTAATACTTAAGTTAGTGGGCAAAATAGAATTTAATTTTTGTGCCTACGGCATTCAGGTATCAGCTTTCGGCGGTGGGCTTTGGAAAAAAGCATAGCTGTGGTTAATAAAAACATTTTAACACTCTGTGCCTTGTGCCTTGTCCCTAAACACATAACTTAAATATTATTCTGCTCGATTACTTAATCATCTTTCTTTCTAAGCACTTCCTCTCATTAGCCTTTTCTTCAAATGGTTAGCTAACATCGACGAATTTAGCTAGAAGCTTAGCTTTTTAACGCTTGCATGAAATTCTCCCAATTTAGAGCGAGCGTGTACAAAGAGTAAAAAAAGGCTTAATTTTATCTTTCCTCATTGGCATTATTTTTCATAACAAGCGTTAAATTATTCTCTGTCAATTAGTAAGTAGTTTTAGTATTTTTCCAAGAATTGGTATTTCATAAAGATTATCAAATCTATCATATTACTATGCTATTTCATTTGAATAAAATTCGAGAAAAAAAATGATAAAAATCATGCTGAAGTACACAAATTGAACAGTGACAAGGATGGTGAATTCAAAAAAATGAGCTAAATTCGAAGGTTTAATTTATAAGATAAATGGTCTTATAAATGCCGAATAAGTAAGGCTGAATGAATTAAAATGAACTAGCTGATTTTGTGGAAATTATGTAGGATATTTTGAAGCCGTATATTCAACAAAATTGTAAATAACTTAGAATTATTCTAAATAGTTCATAACTATACTAATTTTGCTGAAAATCAATAATAAATAAATTGGTTCGTAATTATTCCGATTGTACTTTTGTGACCCGAAATAGTGTGTTTCTTCTAGTTTTTTGCCTTAGTTTTTAGATTGAAAAGTTTAAAAATAAGTGGAAGTCTCAGATTATTAGGTAAATAGTTTGGCGTAGTACTTAATTATTAAAATTAGTTTATAGATTCTTATGATAACCATGAAACGCTTGAAAATTGTTGCTTTGACAATGCTACTGGGAATGTTTGCCTCGGTTGTAAGAGTAAATGCTCAGGATGTAGCAGAAGGAGAGCAAATTTTCAAAAACAACTGTGCGGCTTGTCACAATACAAGTGCAGAACCTTTAGTGGGGCCAGGCCTTCAAGGTGTAGGTCAGAGAAGACCGTTGGATTGGATTGTAAAGTGGGTTCACAACCCTCAGGCAGTTATCGCCAGTGGTGATAAATATGCCAACGATCTTTACAACAAATTTGGTAAGGCTCAGATGACAGCATATCCGAACTATTCGGAAGCTCAAATTAAGAGTATACTTGCTTATATTGATGCACAAAACGCAGCTCCAGCGGCTCCAGCAGCAGGTGTAGCTCCAGCGGCAGGTGCAGCGGCTCCAGCGGCTGAATCTAACGGCGGAATGTTACAGTATATCCTAATCGCACTTCTTGGCGTGATGGTGTTGGTATTGGTTGCTTTGTTGTCAATTGTTACTACGCTTTCTAAATTGGCATCAGTGTCGGCTGAGGAAGCTGAAAGTATTCCATTGTTACAAAGAATTGCTGAAAATGGTAAAAAATTAGCGGCAAATAATGCTTTCAAGACAGGTGCAGCGCTTTTGATTACCTTATTGATAGGTAAAGCTACAATTGATGCAGCTTATGGTGTAGGTATTCACCAAGGCTATGCTCCTGAACAACCGATCCATTTCTCTCACAAACTTCATGCTGGTGATTACCAAATCAATTGTGGATACTGCCACACAGGTGTTTACAAAGGTAAAGGTGCTAACGTTCCTTCTCCAAACATCTGTATGAACTGTCACAACACAATTAAGCGTGAGTCTCCAGAAATTCAAAAAATCTACCGTGCTATCGAGAAAGATGAGCCAATCCAATGGATTCGTGTTCACAACTTGCCTGATTTGGCATACTTCAACCACGCACAGCATACAAACGTAGCTGGTTTGGAATGTCAAAACTGTCACGGTGAAATTCAGAAAATGGAAGTAGTTGAACAACGCTCAACATTGACTATGGGTTGGTGTATTGACTGTCACAGAAAAACTGACGTAAATACAAAAGGCAACGCATACTATGATAAGCTTGTTGAAATTCACAATAAAGAAAACAAAGAGCCTTTGAAAGTTGCTAATATCGGAGGTTTGGAGTGTTCAAAATGTCACTACTAAGAAGTCAAATGTCAGAAGCAAAAAACAAAAACGTTTTTCTTGCTTCTGACTTGTTACTTCATTTTAATATTCAATAGTTTCTGTTTATACTATTATAATATATATGGAAAATACTACAAAAAGGTATTGGAGAGGAATTGAGGAGTTAACTAACGATGCTGAGTTCGTTAAATATGCAGACCGTGAGTTCGGTGATGCCCCGTCAGCAGACGAAAAAGAAGGTGCTATCTTTGATGGTACAGGATCTCATCGTCGTGATTTCTTAAAAGTGTTAGGTTTCGGTATGTCAGCGGTAGCGTTGGCAGCTTGCGAAGCTCCAGTTAAGAATACGATTCCGTACTTAAATAAGCCAGAAGATGTTGAGCCTACTATCGCTAACTGGTATGCTTCAACTTTTGTTGATGGCGGAGAATACGCTTCTATTTTGGTAAAGACTCGTGAAGGTCGTCCTATCAAAATTGAAGGTAACAAAGCTTCTTCTGTATCAAAAGGTGCTCTTTCGGCACGTGCTCAAGCATCAGTATTGAGTCTTTATGATAACGAAAAATTAAAAGGACCTCAAATTGCAGGTAAAGCTGCTGATTGGGCTTCTATAGATAAAGAAATCATCTCTGGATTAGCTAAAGGTGGACAAATCAGAATTGTAACAAACTCTATTTTGTCTCCTACTACAAAGAAAGTTATTGGTGATTTTATCGCTAAATACCCAACAACTAAGGTTGTTACTTACGATGCAAACTCATTGTCAGGTTTAGTAGCAGCTAACGGGGTATTGCCAAGTTTTGATTTCAGTAAAGCAAAGACAATCGTTTCTTTGGGTGCTGACTTCTTAGGAACTTGGATTTCTCCATCTGAATTTGCTGCACAATGGGCTAAAACTCGTCGTGTATCTTCGGCAAAAGATGGTAACAAAGAAATGTCTCGTCACTATCAGTTTGAGACAATTATGTCTAACACTGGTGCTAACGCTGATTACCGTGCAACATACAAGCCATCTCAAGAAGGTTTAGTTGCAACAGCTCTTTACAATGCAGTTGCTGCGAAAGTAGGTGCTCCTACTTTGTCAACTTCAGCTGTAAAAGTTGAATATTTGGAGAAAGCTGCTGCTGATTTAGTTGCATCAAAAGGTGCTTCAATCGTAGTATCTGGTTCAAATGACGCCTCAGTTCAAGCTGTGGTAGCTGCAATCAATGGATTGGTTGGTGCTTATGGTACAACAATTGATTTAGGAACTCCAGCAAACTACCGTCAAGGTTCTGATGCTGAAATGAATCAGTTCATCAACGAAGCTAAGTCTGGTGCAATCGCTGCGGTTATTTTCTACAACGCAAACCCAGTTTATAACCACCCTCGTGGTGCTGAATTGGCTGAAGCACTTCCTAAGATTGCTTTAACAATTGCAACAAACGATAGAGCTGACGAAACAGCTTCATTAGTAAAATATAACACTCCTGACTCTCACTTCTTGGAGTCTTGGAATGATGCTGAGCCTAAAAAAGGTTTCTTCTCATTGACTCAGCCTACAATTTCAACGATTTTCAAAACTCGTCAAATTCAATCTAGCTTATTAACATGGGCTGGTTTGAATGCTGATTATGCTGCTTACTTGGAATCTAACTGGACTAGCAATATCTTAAAAGCTGGTAAAGTACAATGGTCACAAGTATTGCATGATGGCGTTTATGAGTTTGGTTCAACAGCTAGTGCTGCTGCTCCTGCTGTAAACTTGGCTGATGCTACCGCTGCTATCTCTAAGAACTACAAAGCTGCTTCTGATAAATTAGAATTAGCAGTGTATGAGAAAGTAAGTATGGGTACAGGTTCTCAAGCAAATAACCCTTGGTTGCAAGAATTGCCTGAGCCAGTTTCTAAAGCTTGTTGGACAAACTATTTGGCAGTTTCTCAAAAAACAGCTGCTGAATTGAAATTAGAGCAAGACAAAGAAGCTGAATTGACTATTGGTGGTAAGTCTATCAAATTGCCAGTATTGGTTCAACCAGGTCAGGCAAATGGTACTATCGCTGTAGCTATCGGTTACGGTCGTACAAAGGCTGGTAAATCAGCTGATGGAGTAGGTGCTAATGCTTATCCTTTCATCTCTACTGTAAATGGTACGTTGGCATTCTTCAACACTGGAGATGTGGCTATCAAAGCAACAGGTGAAGAGGTTAAAATTGCTCAAACACAAACACACAATACTGTAATGGCTCGTGAGGCTGTTGTGCAAGAAACAGTATTGTCTGAATACAAAAAGAATGTAGAAGCAGGACGTTTCAAGCCAGAAATCTTAACAGCTGAAGGTAAGAAAACTGCAACTGATATTTCATTGTGGAATGGTCACAAATACAACAACCACGCTTGGGGTATGGTGATTGACCTTAACACTTGTACTGGATGTAGTGCATGTGTGGTGTCTTGTTCTGCTGAAAACAACGTTCCAGTTGTAGGTCGTCAAGAAGTTATTAACCGTCGTGAAATGCACTGGATGCGTATCGACCGTTATTATTCCTCTGATGCAGATGTTGAAGACTTAAAAGGATTGGAAGTAGCTTCTGAAAACCCAGAAGTTGTATTCCAACCAATGTTGTGTCAACACTGTAACAATGCTCCTTGTGAAACTGTATGTCCAGTATTGGCTACTACACACTCTACAGAGGGCTTGAACCAAATGACTTACAACCGTTGTATCGGTACACGTTATTGTGCAAACAACTGTCCATATAAAGTACGTCGTTTTAACTGGTTCCGTTATTTCCAAACTGACGATTTCGATTTCCATTTGAACAATGACTTAGGTCGTATGGTGTTGAACCCGGACGTAACAGTTCGTTCACGTGGTGTAATGGAAAAATGTTCAATGTGTGTTCAGCGTATTCAAGCTGGTAAATTGGAAGCTAAGAAAGAGAAGAGAAGACCAAAAGATGGAGAAATCCAAGTGGCTTGTGCTCAATCTTGTCCAACAAACGCTATTACGTTCGGTGACATGAATGATCCAGAATCAGAAATCTCACAAGTACTTGCTGCTGAGAAAACTGGTCGTTCGTTCGGTGTGATTGAAGAAATTAACGTTAAGCCAAATATCTCTTACTTAGTAAAAGTACGTAACAAAGAAAGAGAAGGAAAAAAAGCTGAGGGCGAAGCGAAAGAACACGCATAAGTAAGAAATTTAGAGAGGGTGAAAGCCCTCTCCTATTAGAAAATAACGAATTTAAAACTATTAAATCTTAAAATATGTCGCACGTAGTATCACCAATAAGAGAAACCCTCGTAGGAGGTGGTAGATCTTATCACGATGTAACACAAGACATCTGCAAGCAAGTTGAAGGTGAACCAACGAAAGAGTGGAAAATTGCCTTTTCTGTGTCTTGTGTGATTTTCGCCTATGGTGCCTATTGTTTAGGTTACACATGGTGGCAAGGAATTGGAGTTTGGGGTTTGAACAAGACCGTAGGTTGGGCTTGGGATATTACAAACTTCGTATGGTGGGTAGGTATCGGTCACGCTGGTACGCTTATCTCAGCTGTATTGTTATTGTTCCGTCAAAAATGGAGAACTTCAATTAACCGTGCAGCAGAAGCGATGACGATTTTCGCCGTATTATGTGCTGCTTCATTTATCTTGGCTCACATGGGTCGCCCTTGGTTGGCTCACTGGGCATTACCACTTCCAAATACTTTTGGTTCTCTTTGGGTTAACTTCAACTCACCATTGGTTTGGGACGTATTTGCTATCTCAACGTACCTTTCTGTTTCGTTAGTGTTCTGGTACTTAGGTCTTATTCCTGACTTGGCTACAATTCGTGACCGTGCTCAAACTAAGGCTTCTAAATTCTGGTATGGTTTGTTCTCTGTGGGTTGGACTGGTTCTGCTAAAACTTGGGCTCGTTACGAATATGTGTCTTTGATTTTGGCTGGTATTTCTACTCCACTTGTACTTTCTGTACACACGATTGTATCAATGGACTTTGCTACTTCGGTTATTCCGGGATGGCACACGACAATTTTCCCTCCATACTTCGTAGCTGGTGCGATCTTCTCAGGTTTTGCTATGGTGCAAACTTTGTTGTTGGTAACACGTGTAGTATTTAAGTTGGAAGATTACATCACAATGGAACACATTGAAATGATGAATATCATCATCACTGTAACAGGTTCTGTTGTAGGTATTGCTTACTTAACTGAGTTTTTCATTGCTTGGTACTCAGGTGTAGAATACGAAAGCTATTGTTTCATCAACCGTGCATTTGGTCCTTACTGGTGGGCTTACTGGATGATGATGACATGTAACGTAATCTCTCCACAATTATTCTGGTTCAAAAGTATTCGTACAAACATCCTTATCTCATTTATCCTTTCGGTAGTTGTGAACGTAGGTATGTGGTTCGAACGTTTTGTAATCATCGTTTCTTCATTGCACCGTGACTATATTCCATCTTCATGGGCAATGTTCTCTCCTACGATGTACGATATTGGTGACTATATTTTCTCATTCGGTTTATTCTTTACATTATTCTTCTTGTTCGCTAAGTTTTTGCCAGTAATCAACATGGCAGAAGTGAAATCTGTAATGAAAGGTGTTTCTTCAAACTACCCATTCAAGAAGAAGTCTGAAGGAGGAAAAGAATCAGTTACTCATTAATAATTATTCAAAAGAGATGGTGCAGATTTTCTCTGCACCAATTCTAGCTTTTGAAATCAATATCAAGACATAACGAATATTAAAATGAATACAACAGAAAAATACTTGGTTGGAGTTTACGACGATGAGGACGAGGTATTACACGCAGTAACTGAAGTAAAAGGAAAAGGCGTGAAAATTGAGGAAGTATATACTCCTTTCCCAATCCACGGACTTGATACTGCTATCGGTCACCCGCGTACAAGAATTCCTATCGCTGCATTCTTGTTTGGTTTAACAGGTTTGACTTGTGCTCAGTTCTTGATTAACTATACAATGGTTTTTGACTGGCCAATGATTATCGGTGGTAAAGACTTCTTCGCATTACCAGACTGGATTCCAGTTACTTTCGAAGGTACGGTATTGTTCACTGCATTTGGTATGGTATTTACCTTCTTTGTATCAAATAGCTTGTGGCCAGGTAAAAAGCCAAAAACATTTGATTTAAGAAGTACTGACGATAAGTTCATCATGACCATTAACATGGGAACTAACAAGAAATCTGAAGCTGAGATCGAAGAAATTTTAAAGGCTTCTGGTGCTATCGAAGTGAATGTAAAGCAATTCTAAGCATTGAACCTTAGGAATACCCTAAAGCAATGTCCAACGACTAATTAAAATCAAAAATATGTTAACTAATAAATACATAGGTCTGTTTTTATCGGGAGTTGTTGCTTTATCTGCAACTTCTTGTAAAGATAGCCATAATGATACAGGGACAGAGTTTGCGCCAAACATGTATCACTCGGTTGCATACGAACCAATGACTCAAACTGAGGGTGAGTTGAATACAATCAACCCTTACGGTATGAACATGCGTACTCCTGTTAAAGGGACAGTACCACGCGAAAAATTTGCTGCTGCTGATGGAGACACAGTAAACAGCAAATTAATGAAAATGGATATGATTGCTCGTAATATCGGTAAAGATGATATGGCTTCTTCTGAAGCGTTGTTGTCAAACCCATATCCAGCAACCCCCGAAAACATTGAAGCAGGTAAGACTCAATATGAAAGATATTGCCAACACTGCCATGGTGAAGCTGGTAAAGGCGATGGCTTAGTAGCAAAAATGTACAAAGGGGTTCCAGTTTATTCATCGGATGCTTTGAAAAGTGTAAACGACGGTCATATTTACCATACAATTACTCATGGTAAAGGACGTATGTGGTCACACGCTTCTCAAATTTCATCAGCAGACCGTTGGAAAATTGTACTTTACGTACACGAATTGCAAAAGCAGTAATTTACAATTTGTAATTATTGCGCATAGTCAAAAAAGCATCAATGTTGATGCAATCTTTCATACTATTAAACTTACAAACTTATAAGTATAATGGCGGGACATTCACATTTTTCCCCAGCAAACGTCGAGGAGTTTTATGAATTTACTCCGGAGGCACGCAAGAGAGTGATCACTGCGATGATCATTGGTGCTGTGCTTTTGGGTATTGGCGTTTTCTTCTTAGGAAGTGGTGAGCACGAAGCTGCTCACGCAGTGGCAGGTCATGCTGCTGAACATGGCGGAGAGCACCTTTCTGGCGGTGCAGCATCTCACCATGAATCACCTTGGAATCCATTAAATCGTCTTTGGGTTAACCTTTGGATGAATGGTGTTTTCTTTTCAGGTATTGCCGTAATCGGTATGTTCTTTGTTGCAGTACAATACCTTGCTAAAGCAGGTTGGTCATCTGTAGTAAAAAGAATCCCTGAAGCTTTCCCTAGATTCTTGTATTTTACCTTCCCTGTATTGCTTTTGTTATTCATCTTCAAAGGCGATGTGATTTTCCACTGGATGCACCATGGAATCACTGATCCTGCAAGTGAGCATTACGATAAAATTATTGCAGGTAAAAAGGATATTTGAACTTCACATTCTTCTTGGTTCGCTTGGTTGCTATTTTTACTGTATGGATTGTTCTTTGGAACATGATGCGTAAAAAATCAATCGAAGAAGATTTGAACGGTGGAACTCAAAACTTTTTTGACATGGTACGTATCGGTACTGGTTTTGTTGTAGCAATGGGTATTTCTTCTTCATTGTCTGCTTGGGACTGGGTTATGTCTATCGATACTCACTGGTTCTCAACCATGTTTGGATGGTACATGTTCTCTAGCTGGCACGTAACTGGTTTGGCTACTATTACATTGACAGTATTGTTGTTGAAAGACAAAGGATATATGCAATATGTTAGCGATAGCCACTTGCATGACTTAGGTAAATTCATGTTTGCATTCTCTATTTTCTGGACTTACGTATGGTTTGCTCAATTCTTATTGATTTACTATGCTAACATGCCAGAAGAAACAATCTACTTCTTAGAGCGTTGGGAAGGTCACAATAAAGTGTACAAAGCAGTTGAAATCTTGAACGTGTTCATGAACTTCTTCTTCCCATTCTTGATCATGATGACTCGTGATGCAAAACGTACTCCGATTTTCTTGAAAATCTGTTGTTTCTTTGTAATTGTAGGTCACTATTTGGATTTCTACCAAATGATCATGCCAGGTACGGTTGGTCCTCACGGTGGATTCGGATTAGTTGAATTTGGTACTGTTATTTTGTTTGCTTCAGCATTTGTTTATGTTGTTTCAACAGAACTAACAAAAGCGTCTTTGGTTGCTAAAAACCACCCATTATTGGAAGAGTCGCTTCACCACGATATTTAGTGACTAATTGGATGCCTACAGGCATCCAATTATTTTCTCAGAATTTTCGAATTCGGTAAAACATTTTTGCTGAACATTTCATTTTAAGAATTAGATTCAAAACAATAAATTAATTCAGACATGACATATCTAATAGGTCTTCTGTCAGTAGTATTCTTGGGTTTGGCAATTATGATTGTCTCTAAGAGTATTGCTCTTTCGAAAGGTATTCAGGGTGCTGATGACTCTGATGCTCGCGTAGATGGGGCCAATAATGGTAATGCCTTTGGTTTTCTAGTATTCCTTGTATTAGGTTCTATTGCCGCTGCTTGGTCTTTCTTACACTCACAGCCAGACTTCCTTCCAGTTGCTGGTTCAGAACACGGTTTGAAAACAGACCAAATGTTCTGGATTTCAATGGGTGTTGTTACAGCTGCTTTCTTTTTAACTAACACATTGTTGTTTGTTTTTGCTTTCTTGTACCGTTACAAGAAAAACAATGTAGCTACTTTCTATCCAGTAAACCACAAGTTAGAAATCATTTGGACAATTATTCCAGCGATCGTAATGGCTGTATTGGTATTTACAGGTTGGAGAATTTGGAGAGATATTACAAAACAAGCTCCAGACAATGCAGTAGTTATAGAAGTTACAGGTCACCAATTTGGTTGGTATGTACGTTACGCTGGTAACGATGATAACAAATTGGGTAACCAAAACTATAAGTTGATTGACGATACAAATCAAATTGGTATCGACTTCACTGACGAAAGTTCTTTCGACGACTTTACAGCAAACGAATTACACTTACCAAAAGGTGTACCTGTTTTGTTGAAAATTAAAGCACAAGACGTACTTCACTCTGTATACTTGCCATACCAAAGAGTTAAGATGGATGCCGTTCCAGGTATGCCTACTAAATTCTGGTTTGTAGCAAACAAATCTACAGATGAGATGCGTGCAGAGTTAGGTAAATCTGACTTCAACTACAAGTTGAACTGTACAGAAATCTGTGGTCGTGGTCACTTCGGTATGGCTATCACAGTATTTGTTGATGAACCAGAAGATTATAAAGCTTGGGTTGCACAACAAAAACCTTTCTTGACTCAAAATCCTGATTATTTAGCAAAAGTTCCTGAAAAGTTAAAAGGTAAAGCTCAAAAGTATGCTCCTGCTGAAGCTCCTGCAGCCGAATCAGATAGTACTCAAGCTGCTGCTGGTGCAGCTCCTGCAACTGCTTCTTTGAGAAGAAGATAATCAATTTTTGAAATAGAGTTTTGAACAATTACTATTAGAATAATCATTGTAATCTATGGCAACTGCGACACTACACGCAAACGACACTCACGCACATGGTCATGACCACGAGCATGAGCATCACGAGCCTGGCTTCATTAGAAAGTATATTTTCTCTGAAGACCACAAAACTATTGCAAAGCAATATTTGATTACAGGTATCATCTGGGCTTTCTTCGGTGGTGCTTTGTCAATTATCTTCCGTTTACAACTTGGTTTCCCTAACATGAACCTTGACTGGTTGAAGCCAGTTTTAGGTGAGTGGATTGTGGAAGGTAAATTGGAAAAAGAGTTTTATCTAGCTCTAGTAACTATGCACGGTACCATCATGGTATTCTTTGTATTGACTGCTGGTTTGTCAGGTACATTCTCTAACTTCTTAATTCCATTACAGATTGGTGCTAGAGATATGGCTTCAGGTTTCTTGAACATGTTGTCATATTGGTTCTTCTTCCTTTCGTCTGTAATCATGTTTGCGTCTCTTTTTATTGAGACAGGGCCTGCTTCAGGTGGTTGGGTGATTTATCCTCCATTGTCAGCTTTACCACAAGCTATGCCAGGTTCTGGTCTAGGTATGACTATGTGGTTGACAAGTATGACCTTCTTTATTGTATCACAATTGTTGGGTGGTGTAAACTATATCACTACAGTTATCAACTTGCGTACAAGAGGTATGTCATTCACTAAAATGCCTTTGACTATTTGGGCGTTTTTCTTTACCGCGGTATTAGGTTTGTTATCATTCCCAGTATTGTTGTCTGCTGCTTTGTTGTTGATTTTTGACCGTAGCTTCGGTACATCATTCTACTTGTCTGAAATCTATATCGGCGGTGAAGCTCTTCCAAACGTAGGCGGTTCAGCTATTTTGTACCAACACTTGTTCTGGTTCTTAGGTCACCCTGAGGTGTATATCGTATTGTTACCTGCTTTAGGGATTACTTCTGAGGTTATTGCAACCAACGCTCGTAAGCCTATCTTTGGTTACCGTGCAATGATTGGATCTATGATGGGTATTACAGTTCTTGCGTTTATCGTATGGGCTCACCACATGTTCGTAACAGGTATGAATCCATTCTTAGGTTCAGTGTTTATGTTCTTGACGTTGATTATCGCTGTTCCTTCAGCAGTTAAAGCGTTTAACTACATTACGACCCTATGGAAAGGTAATATCATCTTTACACCAGGTATGTTGTTCTCTATTGGTCTTGTATCGCTGTTTATTTCAGGTGGTGTTACTGGTATCATCTTAGGTAACTCTGCATTGGATATCAACTTGCACGATACTTACTTCGTAGTAGCTCACTTCCACTTAGTAATGGGTGCTGCATCATTCTTCGGATTGTTGGCGGGTGTGTACCACTGGTTCCCTAAATTGTTTGGTCGTATGATGAACAATACTTTAGGATACGTTCACTTCTGGTTGACATTTGCAGGTGTTTACTGTGTATTCTTCCCAATGCACTACATTGGTATCGCAGGTTTCCCTCGTCGTTACTATTCATTTACTGCTTTGGCAAACAATGCACAAGATACATTTGCTGATTTGAATGCATTTATCTCAATCGCTGCGATTTTGACATTTGCTGCTCAAGCAATCTTTGCATTCAACTTCTTCTATTCAATTTTCAAAGGTAAAAAAGCTACGCAAAACCCTTGGAATTCGAATACGTTGGAATGGACTACGCCAATCAACGTAGGTCACGGAAACTGGGAGGGAGAAATTCCAGCAGTATATCGTTGGCCTTATGATTACAGCAAACCAGGTTCAGCTTCTGACTTTATTCCTCAAAACGTTCCATTCTCAGCAACTCCTGAGTCGAACTTTCCAGAGGAAAATGAAGAAATTGCTAAAGAAAAAGAAATCGAAGGTTTGTTGGCGGTACAAAATGATGTTTACAATCATTAATAACTGCTTATATTGATTTGAGAATGTAGAGTGTGGAAAATCTACACTCTACATTCTCAAATTCATTTTATGGAAATACCCAATTATATTTTTTCAAGATTTGATTCTTTCGATTCAATCTAAAATCCAATTTTAAACTTATGTGGTTCCGTAAGCTTGGTCTTGTTACAATCGTCTCGATTTACTTATTAGTATTGGCAGGAGGGATTGTAAGAAGCACGGGGTCGGGAATGGGTTGTCCGGACTGGCCAAAGTGTTTTGGCATGTGGGTTCCTCCCACAGAGGTAAGTCAGTTACCTCCTAATTATCAGGAAATTTATGCAGAGAAACTTCACGGAGAAGTGGAGTTCAACCCTGTAAAAACATGGATTGAGTATGTGAATAGATTGGTAGGTGCGTTTACAGGTATTGTAGTTTTTGGTGTTTTTTTGGCTTCATTTAGCTATCGTAAAAGAGATAAAAGCTTAATTTATTTATCATTTCTTGCAGTAGTATTAATTGGAGCAAATGCAGCATTAGGAAAGTTTGTTGTTGACTCGTTCTTGAAACCTGGTGTAGTTACAGCGCACATGCTTCTAGCAATTTTGGTTGTTTTTGTATTACTCTACTCAATTGCAAGAGGATGGTCTGAAGTGACAGAAACTGAAAAAGTAACAAACAAGCCCTTATTAAGTAAGATATTAACGCTTCTTTTGATCTTGTCTACCGCACAAGTATTGATTGGTACTCAAGTTCGAGAGGCTATTGATAAAATAATAGCAAACCCTATTTTTGGTTATGATCGTTCTACTTGGATAGAACAATTGGGTTTGTCTTTTTACATACATCGCTCTTTCTCATTAGTATTATTAGGCCTACACATTTATTTGATTGTTCAGCTCAAAAAGAATATTCAATCTGAAGGAATTCTATATAAGTTTTTCAGGGCACTAGTACTATTGGTTGTTGTTGAAATTGTATCAGGCGCCGTGATGGCGTATTTTAGTGTACCTGCTTTTATTCAGCCTGTACACCTTACATTAGCGATTGTAGCACTTGGATTGCAGTTTGTAATTGTATTGTTGCTCAATTCTGAAAAAGTCTTTCAAAAGGAAACGGCGTAAACGAACGTCAAGTAACAAATGGTTACCACAAACGAAAACATCTCAATAGGTATTGCTGGTAAAGTAAAAGCATATTATGAGTTATTGAAATTTAGATTATCATTCCTAGTTGCATTTTCTGGAGCATTTGGGTATTCTCTTGCTGTTGAAAGAATTGATTGGGGACGTTTGATTTTGATTAGCCTAGCTGGTTTTTTGATCACAGGAGCTGCTAATATTGTCAATCAAATCAAAGAAATTGAGTTGGATAAACTCATGAAACGAACTGCAGGTCGTCCACTTCCAACTGGACGCTTATCAGTCACAGAAGCTTCAATATACTGTTTGATTTTATTAGTTTTATCGAGCTATATATTGTTTTTCGAATTCAACTTCAAATCGGGAGTTATAGGAGTTCTTTCTTTTATTTTATATGGATTTGTATACACTCCACTTAAAAGAGTAGGACCCATTTCTGTATTTGTTGGAGCAATTCCTGGAGCTTTTCCTCCAATGATTGGTTGGGTTGCGGCTACAAACCACTTTGGGTTGGAGCCAGGTATATTGTTCGCTATTCAATTCTTTTGGCAGTTTCCTCACTTTTGGGCAATTGCGTGGGTTGCTGATGAAGATTACCAGAATGCTGGTTTTAAAATGCTACCCAACAATGGACACAAAGATTTGCGTACAGCTATTACCATTATGATTTACACGATCTTTTTGGTACCATGCGGCTTCGTTCCGTATATGCTTGGAATGACAGGCGTAAACTCAGCAATGGTTGCCGTACTTTGTGGTGTATTGTTTTTATCTCAAACCTTTTACTTAATGATGAAACCAACAGATAAATCAGCTCTGATGATGATGTTTGGCTCTTTTATCTACCTACCAATTGTTCAGATTGCCTTCTTGATGGATAAGGTATAGTGTGTAAAACAACAGATAGAAACAACAAGCAAAAACAAAATAAGATGACACAAGAACATTTGAAGGATATAGATATGGGTGAAGAACCTGTAAAAACTATGTCGATGAACCCGAAAAAGTTTATGTTGTGGCTTGCAATTGCATCGATTACGATGATGTTTGCAGGTTGGACTTCGGGATATTTAGTAAGAAAAGCAGAAGGAAATTGGCATGAATTTGACTTACCAAATATTTTCCTGTATTCTACAGCGGTATTGGTTGTGAGTAGTGTGTTTATGCATTTGGCAGTAAGAGCCGCAAAAAAAGACAACTTCAATACACTCAAAATAGCAATTTCTATTACTTTTGCATTTGGGATGGCCTTCTTGTTTATGCAATGGTATGGTTTCTCAGACCTTGTAAAGAATCAATTGCACTTCTCTGGAAGTGATGTTGCAGCCTCTTGGATTTACGTTTTTGTAGGAATTCACGGATTGCATATAATATCTGGTTTGGTTGTACTTTTGTTTTCATTGGTATCTTCATTCAGATTAAGCATTAATGCTAATAACTTAACAAGAATACAATTGTGTGCTACGTATTGGCACTTCCTCGATGGACTCTGGTTGTATTTGTTCTTTTTCTTGTATTTTAATCGTTAATATTTAACGGTGATTGATAATCTAGTAATTAATATTTAACCAAAAAAGTAAAAAAGATGTCTTCAATTCACGCAGCACCTGCTGTTCCTGAGAAACTGACATGGGCGGGTGGTTCAGAACCTTTGAAAGCGAGCTATGGAAAACTAATGATGTGGTTCTTCTTGCTTTCAGATACTTTTACATTCTCAGCGTTGTTGGTCTCTTACGGAATGATTCGTTTTAGTCAACCTGCTTGGACAGGCGCTCACGAAAAGTTTTACTTCGCTACGACTCACTGGCCTATTCCTGAGAAGGTATTCGAGGCAATGCCATTCTTCCACGGCGAAGCTCCATTGGTGTTTGTTGGTATTATGACATTCATCTTGATTTTTAGTTCTGTAACTATGGTATTGGCAGTAGAAGCTGGTCACAGAGGCGACCGTGCTGCTGTTGAGAAATGGTTGTTGTGGACAATTATCGGTGGTTTTACTTTCTTAGGTTCTCAAGCTTGGGAATGGTCTCACTTCATTGCTGGTCCTCACGATTTAGCAAAAGCTGCTAAAGATGCATTAGGTAATCCAATCGTTGGGGCAAATCTTACACAGAACCCTTATGGTCCTCCAGCATTTGCAGACTTGTTCTTCTTTATTACTGGTTTCCACGGAACTCACGTGTTTTCAGGTGTAATTTTGATTATCATGGTGTTCTTCAACACTGCTACAGGTTTATATGATCGTCGTGGTCACTATGAAATGGTAGAGAAAGTAGGTCTTTACTGGCACTTTGTAGACCTTGTATGGGTATTCGTATTTACATTCTTCTATCTGGTTTAGTCTTTATGAGAAAATGTCATGGGTAAATTTTATCCATGACATCATACATTTTTGAAAATATCTCTGAAATTATGGCATCACATTCACACTCTCACGCAACTGAGGAAAAAGTAATTCCACCAGCTCAGACTGGCGCTATCTGGAAAACATTCTGGATTCTTTTGATTTTGACTGCGATTGAATTTATCATCGCATTTACAATGCCTGCAAATGGTCTTCGTGTAGCAATCTTTGCTGGAATGACTATTGTAAAAGCATTTTATATTATTGGCGAATTCATGCACTTAAAACATGAAGTGAAATCATTAATTTGGATGATCTTGCTTCCAGTTATTTTTGTTGTATGGTTGTTGACTGCATTACTTTTCGAAGGCGGTCACTTGTATTGATCAGAAGCAATAAAGGTAGGCTGGCAAAATGCCAGCCTGTATTTTATTCAAGTATAAAGCATGATAAATATGCAAAAAGGTATCAAAGCTGGAATTCTAATCGTAGCATTAGCGGTTCCAGCTTTAATTTTTTTATTCTTGAGAGGTTTTGGTGAAAACCACTACAAACTCCCAAAGTTGATTCCTGTGATTGATTCTACTACAGGTTATATCAAGATGAAGAAAAACCCGAATCCGAAATGGGATGAACCCGAAATGGATACCGTTTTTCATACTATCCCTGATTGGACATTGACGAATGAGGAAGGAAAATCATTTACGAATAAACAACTGGCAGGAAAAATTTACGTAGCCGACTTCTTCTTTACAAGATGTACTTCTATTTGTCCTAAAATGTCTACTCAGTTGACTAGAGTACAAGATACTTTTGGGCAAGATAAAGATGTAGAGTTTGCTTCGTTCACTGTAGATCCTTCTCACGATACCCCTGAAATGCTACGAGAATATGCCAAACAATATGATGCTATTCCAGGAAAATGGCACTTTTTGACCGGTACTCGACAACAGTTATACCCATTGGCCGTAAAAGGATATTATATTCCAGTGGCAGATGCGTCAGAATATGATAAAGCGGTAAAAACACCAGATGAGACTTTTATTCATTCCGAAAAGTTGATTCTTGTCGATAAAGAGGGATATATCCGAGGGTTTTATGACGGAACAGATAAAAAAGACGTAGATCGATTGATGCTGGAAATTAAAGTACTTCAAAAAATTTACGAAACAGAAAAGTAAAAATTGAAGTTATATCAATAAACAAAACGTAATAGATAATCCACTAAAACATGGCATCTTTTTCGATTCAGAAGGATAAGAAGAATGACAAAATCGTCAACGTCCTTGCTATCGCTATTCCAGTTGCGGTTGCACTCTTAATAGGTATTCGCCAAAAAATTGATTTAGGAAGTTGGACAAAAATATTGCCTCATGTCATAGGCATTTTGAATACTACAACATCCATTACACTCCTTTTGGGATATTCGTACATTAAAAAACAAAATCTTGAAGGGCATCGTAAAATGATGATGCTTTCTTTCGTTCAAGGTGCTTTGTTCTTGGTACTTTATATCTTGTATCATATTTCAAATGATTCAACTCCATATGGAGGTCAAGGTTTGTTACGTCCCATTTACTATTTCTTTCTACTTACTCATATTCTATTGTCAGTAGGGGTAGTTTGGTTTGTACTCAAAGCTGTATATTTTGCGTTGAGTAATCAAATTGCAGAGCATAAAAAAGTTGTTAAATGGGCATTTCCATTGTGGCTTTATGTGTCAGTAACAGGAGTAATAGTTTACTTGATGATTTCTCCATATTATCAATAATTCAAATTGTATGAAAAAGGTATTATTAGTTTTATTGCTAAGCGTAGTTTCGACTACCATGAGTTTTGCTCAATGTGCTATGTGCCGTTCGGTAGTAGAAAGTACGGTATCGAATGGAAGAAGCCAAATTGCATCAAACCTAAATACAGGGATTTTATATCTTTTGTCAGTACCGTATGTGTTGGCAATGGTTATTGGTTTTCTTTGGTGGAGAACTTCCAATCAAGGCTTAAGCCCTAAAGATATAATGCGTAGAAAATTGAAGCAAGCGTTCAAATAATAAAAAAAACCTGTCTCGAAAGAGACAGGTTTTTTTATTATAATGAATTTATGCCTAATACTATTCCCAAAGCGGATAGTGTTGAAGTCGAATTTGTTCACCAAAAAATATTTTCGTTGATGTTTCAAATGATTGTGTATAATCAGAAACATAAAAGTGACGAATATGTGCATTCATCTCATTGAGTAAATGATTGTTTTCTAAATAATCATAAAGTGATTTTGCTACAATCTCAGAGGTGTCCAAAACTGTTACTTTACCATCGTAATACTGGTTAATTTGTTTTTTGATAAGGGGATAATGCGTACAACCCAAAATCAATGCTTCGATATCGTCTAATGTAGCGTTTTGAAGGTATTCATTAATAATACTTTCAGAAATATTATGATTAAAAAAACCTTCCTCTATCATCGGTGCTAAGAGTGGCGTCGCCAAAGATTTTAGCGTTATACCTTTTTCAAGAAAGTCTATCTTTTTTCGGTAAATATTAGAGTTTACAGTCTGTTTGGTCCCAATTAATCCAATGGTCTTATTGGCATAATTTTCTCCAAGAAACGCCACCACAGGATCTATTACATTCATGACTTTCGCTTTGCTTCCTACATATTCTTTTACTAGTTCATAGGCAGCAGCAGAAGCCGAATTACAAGCAATTAAAATTACCTTACATTTTTGTTGTAATAAAACATTACAAATTTTGATAGAATATGCCTGAATGGCAGTCGCCGATTTGTCACCATAGGGCAAATGGGCAGTATCACCAAAGTAGATGATATTTTCGTTTGGGAGTAATCTCGTAACAGCATGTGCTACCGTGAGTCCACCAATACCACTATCAAAAATTCCAATTGGAGCGGATGTATGCATAAATAATGTGGGGTAAAAAGGAATTGCCGAAAATATAATCTGTTTTTCAAAAAAATTTCGTAAAGTTGAAAATTCATTACAATTCATGCAACCTTTCTAGCACCTTTTTCATCTACCTATTACAAAACTAAACCAAGACAATTATCGTGAAAATTTTACAACTCGGCGGTTTATCACTCTTTCAAAGCGAGGAAGCTCTGGTCAAAGCCTGTCAGAAAGGCGACCCCAAAGCTCAGCGAAGAGTGTATGAAAAATACTCCTCCAAAATGCTGGGAGTATGTTTTAGATATGTACACGATGATTTTGAAGCAGAAGAGATAATGATTGAAGGATTTGTGAAGGTTTTTGAAAAGATTGATACCTTCAAATTAGAAGGAAGTTTTGAAGGATGGATTAGAAGAGTCATGGTAAACGAAGCATTAATGTATTTAAGACGTACCAAAAATGCCAAACTTGAAATGAGTTATGATAATATCCTTTACGAACCAGAACCCGAACAATTTAGTACACAATTAGAGGTAGATGATCTGATGAAATTAATAGAAACACTGCCTATTGGTTATCGCACTGTTTTTAATTTGTACGCTATCGAAGGTTATTCTCACGCAGAAATAGCTGCATCTTTAGGAATAACAGAAAGTACTTCTAAATCACAATTATCAAGAGCTAGAGTTATATTGCAAAATGCAATAGCTCAACAAAAATCAACAGTTAATTAGCAGACAAAATGGAAAAGCATAATATAGATAAACTATTTGACGAACGTTTGCAAAATTATGAGCGTAAACCTAGACCAGAAGCATGGGATAAGTTGCAGGCTAGATTACAGCAAAACGAAACCAAAATAGTACCACTGTGGTGGAAAGTGGCCCGCGCGGCGTCGGTAGTTATATTATTAGGCGCAGCAGGTTATTGGGCATTCCATACAAATAGTGAAACAGAAATATCTGTGGCACAAAAAACTAGTACTACGCAACAACCGTCAGGAGATTTACAAGCTGGAAGTCAAGGTTCTCAAATGCAATCACAGTTGCCTGATCGTATTGTACCAATGAAGGAAGTTGTAGCTCAGAAGAAATCAGATAATAAAAATTCTTGGAAGACTACTAACCCAAAATCAGGTACACTTCGTGTGCATCAAAACCCATTGGTAGAGCCTAACAAAGATTTATCGGAAAATACCCTAGCTACAGTTGATCCGATACAGCCTGTATCAAAAACCAATAATACCATCGTATTACTAATGGAGCCAAGTCCTGAACCTGCTAGTTCGCCAAAAACTTCAGAGACAATCGTTTTAGCAATGGTAGATGCAATGGATACAGGTGGGACTGAAAGACCCCGACCATCGGTATGGACTGACGAACTCAATACCAAGAAAACGAGTAAATTTGGTAAACTTTGGCAACAACTCAAAAGAGCAAAAAATGGAGAAGGTGTAGATTGGAACGAGCTTGGTGTCAAACCTCAAAAAGTGCTTGCACGTGCTGATGCAAAGCTAGAAAATACGAAGGAGTCTATCGTAGAATCAGTGAAAGAGATAAAAAATAACGAAAAATAAAATTATCACGCAACCTAAGGCAATCGACTTGCATCTAGGAGATATAAAACAAATTAGAACTTTCTAAATCGAGTATAAATCATTAAAGTCATGAAATCTATAAGCCAATTAGATGTAACAGTAAACTGGGTAAAATTGTACATCGTCGCATTTTTTATGGTATTAGCAATTCAGCCAACAATTGCAAGAAATACTGAGACTGACTCAACAGTCATCAAAATAGATAAGAGAAACCAGACCGTTTTAGAAGGAGGTAAACCCAACGTAAGTTTGAAAGAGGATATACAGGCACTTTTTCAAAAAAGTGGAATGACCTTGGACGACGCTACATGGATTGGAATAAGAAGGGTGGTTAATAGCGATATTACAAAAGACACTGTTTTGGTAATATCACAAAATAACAAAACAATCAACGTAGCTATTAAAGCAAATGCTTCTTCTAATACCAATAGAAATAATGGGTCGTCAGGAAATAATGGTTCTAAAGGTGGCGTAAGTGTGGGTGCTGGAGGAGTACACATTCAAGATGGAAGAGATGAAGTCCATGTGAGTATTAATGGAGTAGTGGTAAAAGATGGTAGTGAAGAAACCAGAGTGATGTGGAGAGATACAGCAAAAGTGGCACGCAGAAATGGGGAATTTGCCTCTCGTTCAGGATTTAATATCTATTTTGGTTTAAATAGCTTTACTAATACGGGTTCTATAAGCGGTATATACAATACGAAAGACTTTGAATTAAGTCCATTTGGCTCTCGTTATTTCGGTTTTGGATGGACTCGTAGTGCAGCCATTAGTAAAGGAAGCAGTGCAGCTTTGAAAATAAGCTACGGATTGGAGTTTTCTTGGTACAATTTCATGTATGAAAATAACAGATATGAAATAAAAGGAAATAACAATATAGAATTTAGAGACTATGTTGATGACAAAGGACAACCTGTAGACTTATCAAGAAATAAATTAACGGTAGCTTATATTAATCTTCCTGTAATGCCATATGTGGCATTTAAAAAGAGTAGCACAGTCACATATATCGGATTTGGGGGATATGTTGGTTACAGATTAGATAGCTATACCAAGACAAAAGAATCTGATAGTGGTAGAAAACTTTGGAATCACAGCAGTTTTTACTTGAATAATCTTCGCTATGGACTTGCTTTGGAGCTTGGTTTGAAAGATTTTCCAGATTTATTTGTGAATTATGATTTGTCACAATTGTACCAAACAGGCTATGGCCCTAAAATTAGTGGCTTAAGTTTTGGTATTCGTTTCTAAAAAATCAAAAAAAATAATTTTTTTTCGGGGCTTAATGTACTAGATAAGAAGTATATTAAGCCTTGATTTTTAAAATATTACAAGGTTAGTTACGGGATGTTTAGCTATGTTTTTTGAGTTTTATTGAAAAAAAGTAAAAATTTTTTTCAATAATGTTTTGACTTAATCAAAAATCTACCTAGTTTTGCACACTCTTTCACGGGAACGTTACAAGAAGCGGAAACAAAAGAGAAAAATGAGGGGATATACCAGAGTGGCCAAATGGGGCAGACTGTAAATCTGCTGACTTATGTCTTCGGTGGTTCGAATCCATCTGTCCCCACAAGTTTAGAGTTTAGGGAAACTTTTTCGAAACTTTTTAACCAGTTATAGAAAAGCGGGAGTAGCTCATTTGGTAGAGCGATAGCCTTCCAAGCTATAGGTGGCGGGTTCGAGCCCCGTCTCCCGCTCAAGAAATTAAGATGGTTGATTGTTAATAGTTAATAGTTAATAGTTTAGCGAATTAGCGATTAACGATTAACCATTTTTGTTTGTGGTCTACTTCAGTTTGGATTCACGAGAAAGCATTCAACGTCTGCCTTTGTAGCTCAGTGGTAGAGCACTTCCTTGGTAAGGAAGAGGTCGGCAGTTCAATCCTGCTCAAAGGCTCCATTCAAAACAACAAATAGTTAAATAGGAGCTATCAAGTATCTTTTATCTTTGGTTGTTGGAAGTTGAAAGGTATCAATTTTTTCATTCTTTTTATAAAACTAATTAAGAACTAAATAATCATGGCAAAAGAGAATTTTGACCGTAGTAAACCTCACGTAAACATTGGTACTATCGGTCACGTTGACCACGGTAAAACTACTTTGACTGCTGCCATCACTAAGGTGTTGTCAGAAAAAGGACTTGCTGAAAAGAAAGATTTCTCATCAATTGACTCAGCTCCTGAAGAAAAAGAGCGTGGTATCACAATCAACACAGCTCACGTAGAGTACCAAACAGAAAACCGTCACTATGCACACGTTGACTGTCCAGGTCACGCCGATTACGTGAAAAACATGGTAACTGGTGCTGCTCAAATGGACGGTGCTATCATCGTAGTAGCTGCAACTGACGGTCCAATGCCACAAACTCGCGAGCACATCCTTTTGTCTCGTCAAGTAGGTGTACCTCAATTGGTAGTGTTCATGAACAAAGTGGACATGGTTGATGACCCAGAATTGTTAGAACTAGTTGAAATGGAAATCCGTGAATTGTTGTCATTCTATGAATTTGACGGCGATAACATTCCAGTAATTCAAGGTTCTGCTTTAGGTGGTTTGAACGGTGAGCCAAAATGGGTTGCTACTATCGAAGCTTTGATGGATGCTGTTGATAACTGGATTCCACTTCCAAAACGTGATATCGATAAGCCATTCTTGATGCCAGTTGAAGACGTATTCTCGATCACAGGTCGTGGTACTGTAGCAACAGGTCGTATCGAAACTGGTGTTATCAACTCTGGTGATCCAGTTGAAATCTTAGGTATGGGTGCTGAGAACTTGAAATCTACTGTAACAGGGGTTGAAATGTTCCGTAAAATCCTTGACCGTGGTGAAGCTGGTGACAACGTAGGTTTGTTGTTGCGTGGTATTGACAAAGAATCTATCCGTCGTGGTATGGTTATTTGTAAGCCAGGTTCAGTTAAGCCTCACTCTAAATTCAAAGCAGAGGTTTATATCTTGTCTAAAGAAGAAGGTGGTCGTCACACTCCATTCTTTAACAAATACCGTCCTCAGTTCTACTTCCGTACAACTGATGTAACAGGTGAAATCATGTTGCCAGAAGGTATCGAAATGTGTATGCCAGGTGATAACTTGACTATCGATGTTACATTGTTGAACAAAGTAGCTATGGACAAAGGTCTTCGTTTCGCTATCCGTGAAGGTGGACGTACTGTAGGTGCTGGTCAGGTAACTGAAATCTTAGACTAATTCTAGGATTAACCATATAAAAAGGCGCTATCGTAAGATAGCGCCTTTTATTTTATAGATTATTGAGCTTTTTTATCTAGTTCGGTATTTGTGAATAACAGTTTTTTATAAAAAAAATAATTTTAAGTTTTTGAGTAACAATGTTTTAGGAGAATAGTTTTAATGAAAGTTAAAAATATTACAGAAAACCTAGGTCGGGTACTTGGAAATACAAAATTGAACTGTTACCTTTGCAATCCAAACAATACGGGCATAGTATAAAGGTAGTACAGAGGTCTCCAAAACCTTCGGTCTGGGTTCGAGTCCTGGTGCCCGTGCAAAGTAAGTTCCGATTTTTAGTTTCGAGTTTCAGATTAATTATTTAAATTAGTCGGAATTTTAAGCTAGAATTCGGAACTTTAAAGTTTATAAAGGATAGCATCACTTTTTACAAGCGAAAAGCAAACCAAAGAAAGCTCGTAGCTTCATAACATTACAAAGAACATGAATAAGTTAACACAATTATTTAAAGATTCTTGGACTGAAGTTACAGAAAACGTAACATGGCCAAAGTTTAGTGAATTGCAAGCAAGCTCTACGCTAGTACTGGTTGCTTCTTTGATTTTTGCTCTTGTGGTTGGTCTTATCGACTTTTTGTTCAAGTCTGGTCTAGAGTTGTTCTATCAGTCATTCTAATTGAGCTGACGAACTGTTCCTTTACAAACAGATTTTGTTCTCAATCTCAAAGAAATCATTATTAAAGATGGCAGAAACTAATTGGTATGTCTTGAGAGCAGTTTCAGGACAGGAGAAAAAGATAAAAACATATCTTGAGAACGAGGTGCAAAGACAGGGTCTTACAGAGTACGTTCCTCAAGTAATGTTACCTACTGAAAAGACTTACGAAATTCGTAACGGTAAGAAAATTGTTCGTGAAAAAACTCTTTTTCCTGGCTATGTTTTCGTAGAAGCTGATATTAAATATGGTGAGGTTTCACACATTATTACTTCAATGCCAGGTGTAATTGGTTTCTTGAGCTGGAATGATGGTAAAACGTCTAAAACACCAATCCCTTTACGTCAAAGTGAAATTAAGCGTATCTTAGGAAAAATCGATGAGGTTGCTCCAATTGAAGAAGTAGCAACATTGTCGTTTACAAAAGGAGAAACAATCAGAGTTATTGATGGTCCATTCTCTTCATTTGAAGGTACTGTCGAAGAAATTTTTGACGATAAGAAGAAATTGAACGTTATGGTTAAAATCTTTGGCCGTAATACTCCAGTTGAATTAAATTACTCTCAAGTAGAGAAATAATCATATTTGACATTCGTTTTTAAAGCGTCCTTATCGCAAGGGCGCTTTATTTGTTTATAGCTATGAACTTTATGTATTTAGCCCATAATTATTTGACCAATTTTGAGGATAAAGTTTGGCCTTTACTACTACAATATGGCACAAAGGTATTGATGTCATTATTGATGTTTTTGATTGGGCGTTTGCTTATCAAAAAAGTAATTGGTCTCATGCATTCCAAAATGAAATTGGAAAGTATTGATCCCGATGTACAGCCTTTTTTAGCATCCGTGGTTCGTGCTGCTCTCAATATTATGTTGGTATTGAGCTGCGCTGGAATCTTAGGAATAGAGACCTCTTCGTTCATCGCTGCACTTGGAGCTGCAGGATTAGCCATTGGCTTGGCACTACAAGGGAGTTTATCAAACTTTGCAGGTGGAGTACTTATATTAGTTTTTAAACCTTTTAGAGTAGGAGAATTGATTACAGTGCACGGCTATACTGGATATGTCGAATCAATTCAAATCTTCAATACGGTAATTAGTACAACGAGTCATCGAACCATTATTCTTCCAAACGGAAGCTTGTCAACCTCACCAGTGGTAAATATTTCAAGAAAAGGCATTATTCGTTTAGATATGCAATTTCAAGTCGCTATGACAAATGATATTGATGCAACACGTAAAGCCATTAGGGAGGTAATAGAGAAATGTACTTTTGTCCACAAAGACAAGAATAATGATGTTTTGGTAGGAAGGCTAACTGATAGCGCTATATATTGGGATGTTAAGCTATGGGTAAATGCTACAGATTTAGATAAGACACAATATTTTATGAATGAACATATCAAAAAGCACTTTGATAAAGAGGGAATTCAATTTCCTGATCCAGTGATTACTGTAAAAAGTATTGGCTGATCAAAATAAACAAGGGTCATCCTTGATAGAGCGATTTCGTGATTGAATGATTCTTAGGCAGAGTAAAATCTGGAATGGTAGTATCAAAAAGGGGTCGGAAAATATTTCGACCCCTTTTTGATACTACTTTGAGAATAACTCCAATCTTAAAATTCGGGATGACTCATGTTTCATATTAAAATTTAGGATGTAATGATAAATTTAAAAGCATTCATGAGTCGCCACTAAGAGTGTACTAAGGAATTCTAACTATTGCAGATTTGGGATTTCTGATTTCGGAAATAAAGTAAAATACCTTTATTTTTATAAAATATAGAAGTTTACACTTCCGAAATCCCACATCCGATATCCGAAATATATGGTTTTTATAATCCTTTGTATACTCCTAACTTACCATTCAGCTTTCAAAAACTATTCTACTGTTACACTTCCTGCACCATGATAGCTTCGCAGTTCGGCGTTGTACATGGCATCTGCACTTACTGGTCCTTGAGTAAATTTCCCTTTAGAAACCGCTCTTACCAAATAGTAAAAACTCTTGTTTGTGCCGTTTGTGCTTGTAAAGAAATTGATACGATCGTCACGAATATCAAAATGCTCAGGTGAGGCTTGGTCTTTCAGCCACGTAAGTTCACGGTCGGCGTTGAGGCGTGGATTTTCTATTTCAAAACCTGCTGGAAGCATATCTGTAATAACAATATTGTCGGTTGGTACTTGACTCGACAGCGTAACTTTTACCACAATCAATTGATTTTGTTTAAATCGATTTTGACCAATCACTTGTCCCGAACGAGTGTAATAGGTTCTACGTACTTGTAAGAAATTATCTTCCTGAACAAACTGGCTATTGGCCGATAATCCCTCACTTGATAAGAAATAGTACAATGCGCCTTTGCCTTTAGTACTTACGCTGGTAGTTGGAGCTAAGTTTTTCATCAATAAATCGGCACCGCTAAAATTACCTATTTGTTTTCCTGAGCGAACTGAAGCCGTAATTTGATTGGCTTGAGCTTTACGAGCTATTTTACCCAATGCCAAGAAACTAAAGGCTTCTTCTTGGGTCGAAAGCCATTTTTGGGTTGCAATATTCTGTGATAATAATCTAGCTAAAACTGGAATTTGCAAGTTTTGAGGGTCTACATCCACTAAGGTATTTAAGGTTAGTGCCAGCTCTCGAATAGGTGAGTTGAAGTTTCCGCCACTTTGACGAGCATCTGTATTCATTACAAACTGGGTGGGCAATACACTACTTTGGCTTTTAGGATCACCGATTTGAGCAAAAGCTCCTGCTAATAAATAGCGCTCATCCAAACTTAATAGCTGTTGGTTGGCTTTATAATAATTCATCACTGCTCGGTTTGCTTTGCCCGACAGTGCCAATACATACAAACCATAGATATTTTCACGACTAGCAATGGTGCTTTGAGTACTTGAACCTGTAGCAGGGTCATACAAGGATGCTGTTTCGGTTTCTTTCTTGTTGGCTCGATTGTTAATGTATTCTAATAGCCTGCCAAGGGTATTGATGTTAATTTCATAATCAGCTTTTTGAGCTTCTATCAAGAAATGACAAGCATATACCGAACCCCACCATGATTCTTTGTCCGAACCTGTCCAATAAGCTAACCCACCATTAGGCAATTGCTGCGTCTCGATTTTGTGAATAGCCGCCATAATGTTGGTATTAGGATTGAGCTCATTTTCTCCTGATTTCATTTGAGGTTTTTTCCCCTTTTGAATCAATCCTACAAAATCTTTGAAATACAGTTGAGGGAATGCTTTGGACGTTACCTGTTCAATACAACCATGAGGATATCCCAGCAAATGCTCAAATTTATCGATAAACTGCACCATCGGCGATTTACTCAAAATCAGTTGAGAAGACACTGAACTTGGGATAAAGTTTTCCGTTCCAGAAGCAATAGCTTTACTCTGATTAGCAGCTATAATACCCGAAGAACTAGTTTTTAATAATGAGGTACTCGGGCGAATACTGAGTTCGGTACTTTCGGTAAATTTCTCTTTCAAACCATTAACACTAATGACTACTTTGCCCAAGCCAATCACTGGTGCGGCTTTTACACTAAAATATACTCTCGCTTCTTTTTCGGCAGGAACTACTACTTTTTGTTGGCGTGTGGTGGTAATCGCTAATCCTCCCGACGTTGCAATATTGGCTAATACCACTGCATTTTGTTTGGTGGTATTGGTAATATTTACAGGAACTTGAATTTCATCGTTTGGACTAGCAAATCTTGGAAGCGCCGTACTGATAACCAATGGGTCGGCCACTTTCATGTTTTTGGTTGCCGAACCAAAGGCTTCGTCTTTATAACCAATCGCCATAATTCGTAAATCTCCCGAAAACTGTGGAATATCAACTTTGATACTAGCTTCACCGCTCGAATTGGTGGTGATTTCGCCTGACCAAATGGCTACTAAATTGACACGTCCATTTGTCAGTGGATTCACTCGTTTTTCCAAATCATAACCATCACCTCCCATACTCGACGATTGACGAATGGCTATTTCTGGCAATAAGAAAGGATATAAATCATAGCTATTGACCTCCAAAGCTTGTTTTTGATAGAAATAAGCATGTGGGTCGGGTGTTTTGAAGTTTTTCAATTGCAAAATACCTTCATCAACTACTGCAATAGTAACAGCGGTATTGGCTTTGGTTTTTACCTTAATCGTTTGTGAAGTTTTTGATCTTGACCTTTCTACAGCCGAAATCTCAATAGGCAAACGACTATCTTCTTCTTCGACCATGACAGGCGCATAGCCATGCGCTACGGTAAGTGGCATATTCGAATCATCGAGTGGACGAATGAGCGTAGCGGATACATACACATTAGGTAAATGTTCGTCATCTACTTTGAAACTCAACTCAGCTGATTTTTTGTCAGTATCCAAATAATGATATTCCAGTACCTTATTGCGTTCGATTGTCACAAGTAGTTTCCCTGCAAAAGGTGTTTTGAATAATACTTTTACCTTATCGCCAGTTTGGTATTTTTCTTTATCAAAAGTCATAGTAACCTGTCCTTCGGTATTGACTTCAAACGAAGAGTTTTCGGTACTTCCCCAACTATACGCATAAAAAGTTTGTGCTGTCCAAGTTTTAGCACCATTACGATGTACTCGAATTTCATATTCCCCCGAAATCGTTGGCACAAAGTTGATAGTAGCTTTTCCCTGACTAAAATCCACCATGCGGCCATACACCACTTTGGTTTGTTTTTTGGAGGTATATTTCAGTGAATTATCTGAATTTTTCTCGATAACCGTTTGATAATCGAAACGAACAATCTCGACTTTCCCCTGTGTGCTCACGCCCTGTGCATCTTTATTGAGCGCTACCAAAGGAATCTGTACGGGCGAATTGGTACTGAGATAAGTATCATTTAACCCAATTCCATAAAATACATTTTGTGTAAAAATATCCGACTTTTTCAGACGATTTACAGGACGTCCCGTTTCATCAAAAACGGTTACATAAGTTTTTGCTTCTATGACACCCATATCGGCCATGGTTGCGGGTAATTGGAAATTTTCGGAAGCAATACCATTTTCGTTGGTAACACCTTGACGCATGATTCCTTCAAATGCTGTATTGTCTTGGACGTCAAAAACGAAGTTTTCAAATCCTTTGGGTTGAAAAACTTTACGCGACAACTTCATCTCCATTTCATAATTGCGATTGGAGGCAGGAGGACCAAACAAATTAGTGGCTGTGGCATTGACCTGCAAAACTTCTCCAGTTCGGTAGAATGGCTTGCTGGTATTGACATCCACTTTGATACGGTCGGGCATAAACTCCTCAATTGATACGTTTCTAGAGGCTAGAATAACATCATTACCATTGAGGACTTCTAATATATAAGTTCCAGTCACGTTAGAACGCTCGGTAGGAATTGATAAGGCAACGGCTCCTTGGTCATTGGTTTCGAGGCGGAAACTTTTCCATTCTTTACCATTAGGCATAAGAATACGTAGTTTGACAGGGATTTTACCAACCGATTTCCATTGATTAGTACGAATAATCGTATTTAGCTGAATGGTTTCGCCAGGGCGATAAATATCTCTGTCGCCATACATAAATGCTTCGAAGCCCGAAACGTTACTACGTTTGCCTTCTACCTCAAATCGAGAAGTTTCGACCTGCGTATCTTCCAAAAACAAATAGTTGAAATCGTCACTTGTATGTGCAGTAAGCATCGCAACCTTAAACCCACTTTTTTTGAAATCTTTAAATACTGCAACGCCTTTGCTATCGGTAGTAAGTTTTTGGATTGTTTGGTTATTGGTAGAAATCAATGCTATTTCAACATTACTAATAGGCTCAGTTGTTTTGATAGAATTGGCAAAGACAAACAATTCGTCATCGGCTTGTTTGGTGATTAATCCAATATCCGAAATACTCACCAATTTGGTGGCATTTTGATAATATTCATCTGTGGAGTTGACGCTTACCAAATAGATTCCTTTCAAATTATTCTGGTCAGGCAAGGATAAATTAAGAGCGTGAACACCTTTGGATTTGGGCAAGTTGGTAGTTTCCACCATTTTATTTACCAAAATATCCGAATACAAACCTGACTCATCCTCATAGTAGACAAAAGACTTGTTGTTTCCACCATTCTCATTTTCGTAGTCATAATCTTGATAACGATTTTGACGTAGAAAATTCAGAATATTATTTTCATAAATCTTCGCAATTTTCACATTCACTCGAGGAATGTTGACAATATTCAAGGCAATATTTTTATGTCCTTTCGAACTCAAATAAGTTGCTTTTTTATTCACAAAAGCCAAAGAAGCAGGCATTTGTCCAAAATACACATCTTTGGTATAGCTATCGGACAAATTGATACCCAACACGCTCTTGAGTTGTGTTTTGAGTTCAAGTAAGTAGGTGTCAGATTCGTTAAAATCGCCAGAAATAACAAAGCCATTTTCGATTACCTCATATTTGGTATCTACTTTAGGATTATCGGCTTTTTTCGGAGCTTCTTTTACTTTTTGAATCGGATTCCCCAAGGAGTCATATTCTATTACGGATTCTTCAGTTTCTTCATTTTGTGAAGCAGAGCCATTGATAGCAACTTGGTAGGAATTAGCAATACTTTCTGGCGAAATAGCTTGGTTGAATAAGACTTTGATATAGCCTTTATTGTTACTAAATCCATTTTCAACCTCCTGAACCTCCAAACTACTAGGGTCTGACAGTTGAATATCGGATTCTATTGCTTCAGAAGTGGCATAGCGAGATGATGGCAATGAAAGCCCTTTGTCAATACTCACTTTGAGCGAACCGCCCTGCGAAGCAATGTCATCTTGTATACGTGCAAGAACCAGCGAAGAGGCATCGGTTTGTACAATCTGAGTTTTGACTTCGTGCTCTTTTTCGCCTGTGATTTTCAATAATTTAGCAACTTCCTGTGGATTAACAGCATAATTGAAATGCAATTTCAGAATAGCAGTACCTTGTGTCGAACTGTTGGACTTAGACCAGTAACTTTCCGTTTTTTCGAGTGCTAAATAAGGTGTATGAAACTTGAGGGTTTCGGTATCGAGGTCATATTTTTCGGAAGCTTTGTGCAAGACAAGCTTATTTACCTCGGCGGTATATTCGGTAGCTGGCTCAAAACCTACGGCAGGGGAGAAAACCAATTCGTTAGGGGCTGTCCATTTAAATCGTCCTTCGACTTTAGGCGAAAACTCAATATAGTCCGTAGAGTACCACGTATTGAGTTCAGAAACAGGAACGAGGTCTTTGTTGAAAGTGAAAACTAGATTTTGAGTTTGGTTAATTTCTTCTTCAAAGTTAGTACCACTAATTGTTACATCACCAAAATGAGAACAAGAACTAAGTATTAGCAAGAAAAAGAAAGACAATTGTACTAATAGATTGGAAGGACGAAATGCTTTCATTGTTAAAATAGACGATTGAAACAATCGAGAAATTTAGGGTTACTTGCGGGTTTATACAAGGTTAAAATCAGGCAGTTGTGAGCAAAAATGTCAAACCTTTGAATTAACGCAAGAAGTTCCTAAATCTTTGAAGTATTCACAACAAAAATGCAAAAAATATAGTAAATGGCTGTGGAGGTTTGAGATACCAGCTTTATTAAACATAAGCCCAAAACAAAGACTTGAATTAGCGATGAAGCAATCATTTCCGAAATCAGAAATCACCAGTCCGCATTACCACACAAATAGGGTTCAAATAGGGCGTAAAAGGTTTTGTGATAATAGGCTGTTTTTTCTTGTTCATTTCCATCAAATAGAATCTCCGCACGTGAAATCCAGAAATCTCCGAATAGTAGAGCCTGCTCGATTAAAGGTGCAATATTCTTTTCGGGAATATCAATGAAGCCATTTGCTTGCATCGAAGTAATGATATGTTTGAATTGTTCTTGTCGAATTTGCATTAGTGCCTTGAAATGTAACTTGATAGCTGGAATTCGACGCATGATTCTGACAAAATCTAACATCAAGAATCTGTATTGATACAAAATCTCAAAACTGCGATAGCTTAACTGATACAGAATTGTCAGTTGATTTTCGGATAAACCTGTCATTTGTATCGTCAGTTCATTGAGTTTATCCACAAGCTGTTGATACAGTGCTTCAATAATCACATCGGTATTGGCAAAATGATAGCATAAATTTCCATGACTTATTCCCAATTCACTCGCTATATGTCGAACAGTCACAAAGTCGGAACCTTGTTCATTGAAAAGAGTAAGGGCTTTTGCCAAAATCTTGTCTTTTGTTGATAATACCATGATGTATTTCAGGTAAAATTTTAAATGATTTTTGGTTAAAGATAATATTTTTAGAACAAATGTTCTACGGTCAAATACTTTTAGTACATTTGTTCTAAATTCTAAAAACCTTTTCAATCATGAAAGTAATCATTATCGGAGCAGGTATCGGCGGACTTACTACGGCCATAGCTTTACAACAGTTAGGTCATGAAGTCATTGTCTATGAACAAAGTAGCGAAATCAAGGCTTTGGGCGCAGGAATTGTATTGGCCGCCAATGCTATGACGGCTCTACGAAAACTAGGAATAGAACAAAAAATTATCCAAGCAGGACGAATCGTTAGTTCTTTTGAGGTAGTCGACGACCAAGGTAATGTTCTTTCGGAAGTATATGCTAATCGTTTTTTTGAAAAATATGGTATAGGAAACTTCACCATTGCTCGCTATGATTTACACCATATTTTAGCTTCTGAACTACAACAAGGAACAATTCAACTTGGCAAAAAGCTCAAAGATTTTTCTCAAAATTCTCAATCAGTATCTGTCACCTTCGAAGATGAGACACAAGTCGAAGCTGATGTGATGATAGCAGGCGATGGAATTCATTCGGTGGTGCGCAAAAAGTTACTTCCCAACAGCCGCTTACGATATTCGGGATATACCTGCTGGCGTGCGCTGGTCGATATTAGCGATATTCCTTGTGATATCAACAAAGCTTTTGAGGCTTGGGGGGCTAAAGGTCGTTTTGGATTTGTGCCCATTTCAGATACTCATGTGTATTACTTTGTGTGTATCAATGCTCCTTTAAATGACCCTCACTATCGACAATATACTCCTGCCGATTTGGCGAAACATTTTGCCAATTATCAATTCCCTATACCTCAAATTTTATCGGCAACAACTATCAACAATTTTATGCAACATGATTTGTATGACTTGGCGCCTATTCGACGTTGGGCATTTGACAGAATTTTGTTGCTGGGTGATGCCGCTCATGCCACTACACCCAATATGGGACAAGGTGCTTGTCAGGCAATAGAGGATGCTTTGGTGCTACAACAAATCCTAAAAGAAGAATTTGATTGGGAAAAAGTAACGAAACTTTTCGAACAAAAAAGAATAGCAAGAGTTACTAAAGTGGTCAATAACAGTTGGAATGTGGGTAAATTAGCTCAGCTCGAAAACCCTTTGTTGATAAAACTCAGAAATTGGACAATGAAGCGCACCCCCGACCGTATGCGTGACAAACAATATGAGTTTTTATATGAAATAGATTTTTAGAAAAGAGATAGAATTTTCCGAAGAAATAGAAAAATTACCTTTTATCCAGAAAAAAAGACCAAAAGAAACCTTCAGAAAGCTTCGCTTGTTCTTTCCACATAGCGAAATAAAAATTCAACTATCCCAACTCTCCGATGAATAAGCTGATAATAATACCTGTGGTGACTGCTATCTTTCTGGTAATAGATTATTACGTTTGGCAAGCCGTAAAGGTATCTGTACAAAATTTTTCTCAGTCGATACAACAGTCTGCTCGATATATCTTCTGGGGTTTAACAACCCTCTCTCTGGTAGGACTTTGGTTATATAATTTTACAAATCCTGATTTGCTCGGAAAGACAATTAGAACGTGGATTATGGTAGGTATTTTTATGAATTACCTTTCAAAAATCTTTGTCGTGCTATTTTTATTAATTGATGATATCGGAAGATTGATTCGTTGGATTGTACAAAAAGTTCAGCTTTTAACCAATTCAGCACCAGTAGATGCTACGAGTGCTACACAAGGCGAGCCTATTACTCGCTCTGAGTTTTTGATGAAAACGGCTGTTATTGCAGGTACAGTGCCTGCTGTTGCTATGACTTGGGGGATTTTGTCGGGAGCACACGATTATCGTATTCGTAAGGTAAAGTTGGCTTTGCCCAATTTGCCAAAAGAATTTGAAGGATTGACGATTGCTCAAATTTCAGATATTCACTCAGGAAGCTTTTTCAATAAAGTAGCCGTAAAAGGAGGTATCGAAATGATTCTCAACGCCAAGCCAGATATGGTATTCTTTACAGGAGACTTAGTGAATAACCAAGCCGTGGAAGTACAAGAATACATTGATTTGTTTGGGAAAGTAAAAGCCCCACTAGGCGTATTTTCAACATTAGGAAACCACGACTACGGTGATTATGTACAATGGGCTTCGTCAGCGGCTAAACAAAAAAATCTTAATAATTTGATTCATGCCCATAAAGTAATGGGATGGGATATTCTCAATGATGAAAATCGTTTTATTGAGCAAAATGGCGAAAAACTAGCGATTATTGGTGTACAAAATATCAGTGGGCAAAATCGTTTTCATTCGTATGGTGACTTAGCCAAGGCTGTAAAAGGTACTGACGAAGCGGCTGTAAAACTTTTACTATCGCACGATCCAACGCACTGGGACAAAGAAGTAAATACTAAATACAAAGATATTGATGTGATGTTTTCGGGACACACACACGGTACACAGTTCGGTATTACGGTAGGAGATACCACTTGGTCGCCAGCGCAATATGTGTACAAACAATGGGCAGGTTTGTATGAACAAGATAATCAAAAACTCTATGTGAATCGAGGTTATGGATATTTGGGATATCCTGGGCGTGTAGGAATGCCACCAGAAATTACCGTTTTTGAATTGAAGAAAGCTTAATAGTATGGATATATCGAACGATGCTGAGATTTTCTTGGCATCGTTTTTTTGTAAAAACACCTTTCTTCTTTCCCCCAAAATGTCTTTTCTTACAAATATTTACCAAAATATAGATAATCCTTTGTGAACTAGAGCTTTAGCCATTGTCTTATAAAAAATAAATTCTTTGGCTATGCAAAAAAATACTTTACCTTGGCTTATTGCGCTCACAGCATGGATTGCTGGTTCGACTTACTGGCATGTCTGCAAAATCAAGGAAGTTTGTGATGAACCTCTCGTAAAATCAGCTTCATCTGCAAATACCCTGACTAAACCCTCCTTTGATATTCATAATTCTGATGGTCTTTCACTCAAAGCTTCAGGCAATATCAAATTTCCTCAGTCTGGCGAGACACCCAATGTGTCGGAGGTGCAACCTCAGCTAGCGCAACTCAAAGATTATCTTGCCAAAAATCCATCGCTTCAAATGCTTTTGATTGGAAGATATGCTTCTGATGAAAAGAATAATACATCTTTTGCGAATCTGGGCATTGCCAGAGCGGAGGCATTGAAGGGTATTATCTTAGGAGAAAAAGGCAATCCACAATCCATTATAACAGATGGTCTCTTGAGCGATTCACTGTATTTTCAGGCAGATACGCTTATTGGCGGGATAGATGTGATATTTAAGCGAGTAGCATCTCAAAGTACAACTTCTTCAAACCTTGAATCTTCTCCTAATCTCACTTTATATTTCCCTTACGCTAAAACAGATTTTAGCCATTCTGAAGAAATAGATAAGAAAATAGAAGAAGTGCTAGCATTCCTCAAAGCTCGCCCAAGTCAACAAGTTACGCTAACAGGGTACACAGATAATAAAGGCTCCGACGAACTAAACTTAAGGTTGTCTGCGCGACGAGCACAAAATGTACAAGACTTTTTTGTTCGAAGAGGACTTTCTCCAGAGCAGTTTAAAATCGTCTCTCAAGGCAAAGCAAATCCTCAAGGCAATAACGAAACGGAAGAAGGTCGTCAAGAAAATCGCCGAGTAGTTTTATCATTTTAACCCTAAATCATTATTAATATGTTTGAGCTAAATCCTCTTTTACACGAAAATGCTTGGTGGCAACATGTAATAATGTTTGTTGGCGCTGGCGTATTAGGATATATCATCGGTTATCGAAGTGGAGAATCTAAAACTTTTCTCCAAAATCAATTAAGTAGTCTTCAATCACAATTAGAATCTTGTAAAGCAAGTCTAGTAAAATCTACCCCTATAAATACTTCTACCATCTCAATACCTACTATTGCTCATACTTATCATACAGTGGTTGAAAAACCCGACGATTTAAAGAAAATCGAAGGCATTGGACCAAAGATTGAAGAGCTGTTGAATCAAAATGGTATTTTAACTTTCATCCAATTGAGCCAAGCATCTACGTATTTATTAAAACAAATATTACAAGAAGCAGGCCCTCGTTTTCAAATGCACGACCCCAGCACTTGGCCTCGTCAAGCCGAATTGGCTTCGGCAGGCAAATGGCAGGAACTAAAAGAATGGCAAGATATTTTAAATAAAGGAAAAGAATAAATATGGTACTATTAGCATTAAATCCACTGTCAAAAGGTGTAGCTATTTCCGAAATGCTCATCCTTTTATTAGCAATAGCATTTGTTGGGTTTTTATTGGGTAGATGGGTAGTAAATACCCAAAATGCCTCCTTAAAAAAACAACTCGCCGATACAGCAGATGAATTAAACAACTGCCAAAAGCAAAAAAACTCCTAATACTTAATCACTTCAAAAGCGCTTTGGCAACAACACCAAGCGCTTTTTTGTGCTTTATAGTGGTGTTGTTCAAGTCTTTTGACCATAAATTCGTACTTTTGCAAAAAATTAGACATTGAGCACTGTTGACTCAATACCAATTAGTTTAACTCATTACTACTGTGAACCAAGAACGCTACGCACAAAGAGGTGTTTCTGCCTCAAAAGAAGACGTACACAAAGCAATCGAAAAATTAGACAAGGGACTTTTTCCAAAAGCTTTCTGTAAAATTTCGCCTGATATGTTGGGAGGCGATGAGGCTTACTGCAATATTATGCACGCTGATGGAGCAGGTACAAAATCATCGTTGGCTTACTTGTATTGGAAAGAAACAGGTGATATTTCTGTTTGGGGAGGTATTGCCCAAGACGCTGTGGTAATGAATACCGATGACCTAATTTGTGTGGGAGCAATAGACAATATGTTGTTGTCTAGTACAATTGGTCGTAACAAAAACCTTATTCCAGGTGAAGTAATCGCTGAAATCATTAACGGAACAGAGGAGGTTCTCCAAATGCTTCGTGACAATGGTATCGGTATCTGGAGTACAGGTGGCGAAACTGCCGATGTAGGTGATTTGGTTCGTACCATTATCGTTGACTCTACGGTAGTGGCTCGTATGAAACGTGATGATGTTATCTCAAATCATACAATTCAAGCAGGAGATGTTATCGTAGGTCTTGAATCTTTTGGTCAAGCTACTTACGAAAATAGCTATAATGGCGGTATGGGAAGTAATGGCCTTACTTCTGCACGTCATGATGTATTAGGACATTATTTGGCCGATAAATATACTGAAAGTTTTGACCCAGCTGTTCCTGAATCTTTAGTTTACAGCGGTTCAAAATCATTGACAGAGGCTGTTGAAGGTACACCACTCAACGTAGGACAATTGATTTTATCTCCAACTCGTACTTACGCACCTGTAGTAAAAGCAATGTTGAAAGAGCTTCGCTCTGCCATTCATGGGATGGTACACTGCTCGGGTGGAGCCCAAACAAAAGTGTTACACTTTATCGATAATCTTCATATTATCAAAGATAACCTTTTTGAACTACCTCCATTGTTCAAGCTGATTCAGCAAGAAAGTGGCACCGATTATAAAGAAATGTACAAAGTTTTCAACATGGGACACCGTCTTGAAGTATATGTACAACCTCAGTATGCCCAAACAATCATTGACATTTCGAAATCATTTGGAATCAATGCTCAAATTATTGGTCGTGTAGAAGGTGCTGAACAAAAGCAAGTAACAATTCAGTCTCCTTACGGTGAATTTGTTTATTAGTAAAAAAATATTAGCTAGGAGTAAAGAGTGAAAAATGATAAGCTTTTAAAAAGACTTTATTATTGAAACTCCCATCTCTACAATATTATAATAGGGAGTAAAGGGCAAAGCTTTTACTCCCTATTATATTATATGGTATCTAGCTTTGAGAAATGTAATGAAAAGGTAATTCGGGTAAAACAAAAGTTTAATCTTTAAACCCGAAGACCAAATCCAACCATCACAACATGTACAAGCATATCTTTTTCGATTTAGATCATACATTGTGGGATCACCATTATAATTCAAAACTCGCATTAGGCGAAGTTTTTGAGTTATTTCAACTTCAAGAAATTGGTATTCCCTCGATTGAACAGTTTTACCATAAATTTAATGAGGTCAATCACAAACTTTGGTTAGATTACGAAAGAAGTAAAATCTCACAAGCCGAACTTCGTCATATTCGTTTTCGTCAGGTTTTTTCTCAACTAGGCGTCAACAATCATGATTCATGCGATCAAGTTTCGGATACCTATTTGGATATTTCTCCTAAAAAGCCTCACCTTTTACCTTATACCAAAGAGATTCTTGATTATCTCAGCCCAAAGTACCCATTACACATTATCACGAATGGCTTTAACGAAATCCAAGATGTGAAAATGAATAGCGGAGGAATCAAACATTATTTCAAACATATTATTACTTCTCAAAATTCTGGACACAAAAAACCAGATCCAGAGATTTTTCATTATGCTCTCGAGCAAGTAGGTGCCAAGCCTCGCGAGTGTTTAATGATTGGGGATACATTCTATACAGATGTGCTGGGAGCAATGCAAGTAGGAATTGATGCGGTTTTCTTTAATCCCAACGATCAACGTCATGTCGAACGCCCTACTTACGAAATCAAGCATTTGAGTGAGTTGAAGAAAATACTCTAGAAAGGAAATAACAAATGATAGGGAATAAAAACTGATGGAATCATTATAAAAGAAGAGGCTTTTACTCCCTTGAACACAAAAAAATTAAAATAACGATAATTGAGAGTGATCATCTTCAGCTACAAAAAGCTTTTTGTCCCTAATTTGCTTGCGATGGCTATTCACAAAATCACTAAAAGCATCTATTTCTTTATATAGCTCCGAAAAATTATAGCTATCAATATGATAACTTTCGACATATACTTCCGAAAAGTCGGTTATCACATAATCCAACGTTTTGATACCATAATTTTGTAACCCCAATAAATACAAGTTCTGGTGATTGTACTCAAACTTAGGTCCTGTGTATACTCTTGTGCTTTTTAGGTCTATTGCCTTATTATTACCAAGTATATCCACATATCCATATATAAGACAATCTTTATAGCGCGTTTCAGTGTAAACTTGGGTTTTATATCTAGGAGGTAAAAGCGCTCTTGTCTTTTCTATCACATATTCAGAAAACATCTCTTCATTGGCGCCCGTCGTAATAGCCTTTTCAAAATCAATTCCTTTTTGTTGCGCTTCGGTTGTTGGGCGAGGCACACGATTAATCCTATCTAACATTTCCTGAAGATCAACCATCAGATTTCCCTCTGAGTTAGTTTTTTCATGTAAAAACAAAGAAAATGTATTTAAAAGGGTCGGATAAACGCGAATCATAATAAAAGCGTCAAAAGACTTTAGAAATGGAAAATTGAGATATTCTATAAAATTGATGAAAAGTATAAAGTGATTCAAGAAAACTTTCTTAAATCACTTTATAGCTGTCGACATTGCATCTATACTATGCAATCACCAAGCGCTCTACTACTTTATCGTTTACTAGATGGCTTTCTACTATTTCAGGAATGTCAGATAATTCTACATTACCATAAAATACACCTTCAGGATATACCACCATCGAAGGGCCAAATGCACATACATCTAAGCAACCCGCTTTCTGCGCACGGATTTCAAGATTAAGACCTTTTTCTTTTAGCTCATCTTTAAGAGCGTTTACCAATGCCATGCCTCTTTCTTCTCCACAACATTTTTTAGGAGCAGGCTTTACGTTTGTACAAACAAACACGTGCTTTTTGTATTTCATAAATAACAATGAGT
>NZ_NJFZ01000048.1 GCF_002270355.1 Flectobacillus sp. BAB-3569
ATGCACCGATGGAATATTGAACAGGCGTTTAGATTCGCCAAAACTGAGCTAGCTATTGAATCTCCAAGGTTATGGTTTTTCGAGAATACCCTCAAATTATTAGCCATTGTCACGCTCATTTACGACTTCTTGATGAAACTCATCAGGAATTGGCCATCTATTATCAAGATAATCATCAATCAATTTGCTCATAGAACAGGAAATCGGTGCCAAAATGCTTTGACACCGATTTATCGATTGAGAACTGCCATCCAAAACATGCTATGGTGCTACTTCGCACAACAAAATTCGGGATGACTCATGTTTGAAGAAAAGTTTATAGACTGTTTATTCTACTGTCATCAAACGATATTCGGTTGTTGACGTTTGGTTTTCAAGAGAGACTGTTTTTGAAATAGTGTCTTTACCGTCAGTTACTTCGATAGTATATTGACCATCTTTTGCTTCACTAAAGTCAAAACGACCGTGGTAATTGCTTTTGTATTTGGCGATATGCTCACGGTTTACGATGCGACCTTCTTTGTCTTTTACCAAAATTGTAACGGCTTTTCCTTCCAATTTATCCACTGTTACGTGAAGATCCAAAGTACCTGCGCCACGGTAAGTTCCGATAGCAAAAGATTTTTTATTGTTGTTGGTAGCGTTGTCGTCACCGTTAGTTGGGTTTGCCAAAATACTACTTGCTGAGATAGCTACTAATGCGATAATGTTGAATAAAGTTTTCATGATCTTAAGAAGTTTAAAGAGTTAATATTTTAAATATTGTTGTTATTTCGTCTTGTTTGATGATTCAAAGTTAGGCTGAGTTTTTAGGATTCTTTCTTGAAAAACTATAATCGGGTGAATCAATAGATAAACGGTTGATATAAAAAACGGCGCAAAAGTGCCTTCTGGCGAGCGGTTGAGGGTCGTGATGAGTGGTAGTCGAAAAAGCGCAATTTTCGGGTTGGAATCGCTACTAAGGATGTTTTATCTTTGTTTCGTTAGTTTATTTTACTTCATATTGTATGACAACGCCAGAACCAACCGCTTACAGTCGTATTGCTCAGGCCATCGACTATATCCAAGAGCATTACCAACAACAACCTAGCTTAGAAGAAATTGCCGAGCAGGTACACCTGAGTCCATTTCATTTTCAGCGCTTGTTTACGGAGTGGGCAGGAGTGAGCCCCAAAAAGTTTTTACAATATATTAGCTTGGGACATGCCAAATCCGTTTTGCAACAAAATGCGTCTTTGATGGATGCAGTTGAGGCGGCTGGACTATCAGGAAGCGGGCGTTTGCATGATTTGTTTATCAATATAGAAGGAATGACTCCAGGAGAGTTTAAAAATGGGGGTCAAAATTTAGCGATTCAATATACGGTCGAAAATACCCCTTTTGGAGAAGTTTTTGTAGCGTCGACGCCACAGGGAATTTGTCAGATGACCTTTATCGATACTGAACCTAATTCTTTAGAAAGGTTAAAAAAGAGTTTTCCCAATGCCAATATCGCAGAAGGGAAAAATACAACTCAGGAAAATGCGCTTAAGATTTTTACAGAAGACTGGTCAAATATTGCTCAAGTAAAATTACACTTAAAAGGTACTGACTTTCAATTGAAGGTCTGGGAATCACTTTTACATATTCCGATGGGGCAACTTTGTACCTATGGGACAATTGCCCAACAGATACAAAAACCTAGCGCCGCTAGAGCCGTTGGAACTGCCATAGGAAGCAACCCCATTGCCTACCTTATCCCTTGTCACCGCGTAATTCAACAATCAGGAAAATTGGGTGGCTATATGTGGGGCGAAACTCGCAAATCGGCTATTATTGGCTGGGAAGCTTCAAAGCAAGAATTGAGTCATCTCTAATTTATGATTAATGTCTCGTTCAAGACTTGGTCTTGGACTTAGTTTTTAAACAGTTTAAAACTGTTTTCATAAAATTCGGGATGACTCATAATATTTAGGCATCTTTAAGCTTTTTTATTATGGCTTTACTAAAATGAGGAATTGCTATTTCTGGCTCTTGGATTTCGGGATGCCAACGCTTTTCCCATTCAAAACTATAATACTCTTGATAATTTCCTTTTTTCAAAAGTTGTAAAACCTCTTGTACGGGCGTTGTTCCTTCGCCAAACAATACATATTTTTCTTTCCCATTTTCCGTAATGGCATCTTTCAAATGCACGTGTTTGATATATGGCGCTAATTGGGCATATACTTCAGAAGGACTTTCTTTGGTAACCGACCACATATTATAAAAGTCCCAAATCAAACCTACTTGTGGATGATTTGCTGTTTGGATTACGTGTAAAATATCGGCAACATATACAAGTTGTCCATGTGTTTCGAGCAATACTTTTACGGAAGTATTTTTGGCATATTCTCCCAAAGAGACCAAGTTCTCAATCATGGCTTGAAGCGTTTGCTCGCGGCTTTGCTCTTTCGGAAAATCATTCGGAAATACTCGAATGTAAGGACAGTTTAAAGTAGCCGCCAAATCGATAAATCTCTTTGCCTCGTCCAGATTGCTTTTTCGTTTTGTTGCATCTGCCCAATGTAAATTGGTTGATGAACCCAAATCAACAATAGAGATACCAGCTTTTTTGCAGAGCTTAAGCGTATTTTGAATATTGCTTGGACTATTGAACAATGGCGAAACCGTCAAATCCATATCCTTTTGAATACCTCGCAATTCTATGCCTTGATAGCCATTTTGTACAGCTGATTCGAGTATTTTTTCAAAAGACCATTCTGGACAACCTAAAGTAGAAAATGCTAATTTGGGCACATACTTCTTTTGTGCTATGACTTGCTGAACTCCTAAAATGGTCAAGAGACCTGCACTTGAATGTTTAAGAAAATGACGTCTTTTCATTGATAAAGAGTTTAATGTATTTTTTGCCTAATGCATACCGCCTAGAACCTACCGCCAACTCACAATTTCAAGGCTTTTAACTGTTTTACAGCATAGTCTGCTGCGCGTGCTGTAAGTGCCATATAAGTCAAGGATGGGTTTTGTGTGGCGGTAGAAGTCATACAAGCACCATCGGTAACAAATACATTTTTACAATGGTGCATTTGATTCCAAGCATTGAGCATGGAGGTTTTGGCATCTTTACCCATACGAATACCACCCATTTCATGATTTTCGTTACCTGGTAAGCGTTGTGTATCAATGAGTTTGATATTGGTAAAACCTGCTTTACGATACATTTCACCTAATTGCTCATGAAAATCTTTCAGCATTTTATCGTCGTTATCATCAAAAGGAACAGATGCTCTCAGTTGAGGAATACCATATTTATCTTTTAATATTGAATCGAGTCTGACTGTACTTTCATGTTTAGGAATGGTTTCGCCCATCATGTGCGAGCCAATCGACCAAGGTCCTAATTGTTGTTGATTCAGATGTGATTTGAGCGATTCGCCTAGCTCGTTGGGAAAATCCTGCATGGGCGAGCGAGAAGCAGTAAAACCAGCCGCATAACCTCGAAGGAAATCCGTTTCTTGTTTATAAACATTTCGGAAACGAGGAATATAGCTAATATTGGGACGACGCCCGTCGGTGGTCGAATCCAGCATACCATCGTACTCGGCAGAAATACGCCCGCGACTTGTGTGAAAAGCTATATATCGTCCTAAGATATCGTTGTCATTACCCAAGCCATTGGGAAAACGATGTGAGGTAGAATTCAACAAAATCATATTACTGTTGAGTGTAGAAGCATTCACAAAAATGATTTTAGCATAAAATTCAATCATTTCTTTGGTGTTAGCATCTACGACTCTCACGCCTGTAGCCTTGCCTTTTTGCTCATCATATATAATAGAATGTACCACCGAATGCGGTCGAAGCGTCATTTTACCTGTTTTCTCAGCCCAAGGCAAAGTAGAAGAATTACTACTAAAATATCCCCCATAAGGACAACCTCTTTCGCATATCACACGGTTTTGGCATTTGGCTCTACCTTGTTGAAGATGGATAGGCTTTGGCTCAGTAATATGTGCTGCACGCCCAATAATCACATGGCGATTGGTGTAATTTTGTGATACAACCTGTTTGAAATGTTTTTCAACACAAGACATTTCATGTGGTGGTAAAAATTCTCCATCGGGCAAATAGTCGAGACCATCTTTGTTTCCTGTAATACCCGCAAACTTTTCCACATAACTATACCAAGGTGCTAAATCTTTGTAGCGTATCGGCCAGTCTGTGGCAAAACCATCGCGAGCGGGGCCTTCAAAGTCAAAATCACTCCAGCGCTGGGTTTGTCGTGCCCAAAGCAACGAACGTCCGCCCACTTGATAGCCTCGTATCCAAGAATAAGGCTTATCTTGAATATAAGGTTGCTCGTCGTCACGAACCAAAAAATGCAGGGTACTTTCGCTAAAAATATAGTGGTTGCTGGCAATCTGATAATCTTTTTTGATTTCTTGAGGCACTGTACCAAGATGTTCAAACTCCCAAGGATTTTTGAGCGTAGTCGGATAATCGACTACGTGTTTGACGTCACGCCCGCGCTCGAGCACAAGTGTTTTTAAGCCTTTTTGGGTAAGTTCTTTGGCTGCCCAACCGCCACTTATACCCGAACCAATAACGATGGCATCGAAAGTGCGTTCTTTTATAGAATCAATATTAAAATAGCTCATAAATCCAAAGTGATACGTTTTTGAGTATAAATTATTGGTCAATGATTTTCTTGATAACAAAAGCCAAAACTTCCTGATTTTTACCGCTCTGTATGTCCTTTGCTGTAGGGTCTAGCAAACGAGAATTGTTTTTGGGCTTTAGTAATTTGGAGACTATGAACTGCATTTCGTAATTTGGCGTTAGAATTTTATCTCAAACCATCCTCAACACTCGATTCGAAATTTTACTATATGAATGCTGAATTTTTGATTACCCGTCCCGATAGTACCGAAAGATTGTTTAGTATTGGAGAGAGTAATCAAGCTCTTTTTTCGATACTTACAAGATTACCCTATTTTACGGTAGTGTATCTTCAGGAAGGTTCTGTTGAGTTGAAGGCAGACTTATCAATCTATCACGTATCAGCGCCTGCGGTACTATTCTTTAGTCCTTTTCAGCCTTTTTTGATTAAAAAAAGTGAGGAGAATATTCCTATGAAGGTACTGCATTTTCATCCTGATTTTTTTTGTATTCTCAAGCATCAAAAAGAAGTATCGTGCAATGGCGTTTTGTTCAATAATCTTTTTGCCCCTCCATTTGTAGAAATTACCCCTGAGCAAAGTACAGTATTAGAAAGTGTATTTAAGCAAATGCAAGACGAATCAAGTCATGAAGAGTTAGCTCAAAATGACCTGCTTTTATCTTATTTGAAAATATTTTTGATTCATACTACTCGTTACAAAGCCCAAAATCAAGCTCAGGTAGAAGACCAAATTGCGCAGAATAGTAATCCAGATCATTCGATTTTGCAAAAATACAAAACGATGATAGAGGAGTTTTTTGTCAAAGAGCATTCACCCAGTATTTATGCCGACAAGTTGAATGTGAGTTTGAAAACATTGGGAAAATTGACCAAGAAATATTTTGACAGAACACCCTCAGATTTGATACAAGAAAGATTAATGATGGAGGCCAAACGGGAATTGTATTTAACAGACAAATCCGTAAAAGAAATTGCCTATCTGTTGGGATTTGAGGATGAATTTTATTTTTCCAGACTATTCAAAAAAATACCGATACCTCTCCTATCAACTACAGGAAGGCAGTAGGAGAGGACCAAGCTAAGGTTAAACATATAGAATATTCGTCATCAAAATAGGAGGGAAGCAACAAAAAATGACTCCTAATTTTGGCTAATAATTCTGGTAAATCAATTTTCAAACTCAAAACTTGCCCTTCTTAGCACTGCGCACCTATTTGTATATTCTAACTCAAATTAATTTTTGATTACGCCCTTCTTCTGTTACGCCATGTAACAAATACTCCCGCCTATTCAACAAATGCGCCCATTCATGCAGGAAGTTCCCATATATATATAATAAGTATATTTTCTTTACCTCCATAACTCAAAGAATAGGAAGGTCTACTTCAAATTTCATTGTTATGTATTAACCTAAGTAGATACAATTCCTTGCAGATAAATATGATTAAACTTCGACAGTTTCAATTTATTGGTGTATTTCTTTTAACCCTGTTATGGAGCTTACAAATAAGTCTTCCATCATTTTCTCAAGCCCCAAGCTGTACACCAGCTTCTATCACAACCGAACCTGTCTTGGCGAATGTTTGTCAAGGCGACGAAGTAACTTTTGATATAGAAGCATCAGGAGATATAACAGGATATCAATGGTATCGTAATAATGTTGCAATCACTGGAGCTACATCGGCTTCTTACACCCTTACGGCTCAATCATCAAATAATGGTGATAAGTTTAAAGTCGTTGTATTGAGTGAATGCGGTAATGATACCAGTGAAGAGGTAACTTTGACAGTTACTAGTCTACCAAGTATTTCTGTCCATCCTGTTGGCGCTACCAAATGTGTAGGCGAAACCTATACCTTTAGTATTACTGCTAGTAATGCGGGAGGGTATCAGTGGATATTGAATAATGGCGATATCTCTGGTGCAACTAACGCTAGCTATAATATTGCCAGTATTTGTAATGTATGTGACGCTGGAGCTTATAAGGTTGAAGTATTCGGAACAGGTGCTTGTGCTAGTCAAAGCGTAACAAGTAATTCTGCCGACTTAGTGGTAAAAATTCCAGTAGACATTACTAATGATCCCGAAACTCAAACGGTATGCGAAGGTACTGCTGTAACTTTTAGCGTAACTGCTACAGGAGATATTACGGGGTATCAATGGTATAAAAATGGACAGATACTAGCAGGCGCAACTTCATCGACTTATGGCATCACTGCCCAAAGCTCGATGAACGGTGATAAATATTCAGTCGTAGTAAAAGGAACTTGCGGAGATCAAACCAGTACTGAAGCGACTTTAAATGTTAATGCTAAACCAAGCATTTCTATCAATCCTGTTGGCGCTACCAAATGTGTAGGCGAAACTTATACCTTTAGTGTTACTGCTAGTAATGCGGGAGGGTATCAGTGGATATTGAATAATGAAGATATTGTAGGAGCTAATAGCGCTACTTATAATATCGCAAGTATTTGTGATGTATGTGATGAAGGTTCCTACAAAGTTGAGGTGTCGGGTACTGGTGCTTGTGCTAGTCAAAGCGTAACAAGTAATGCTGCCGACTTAGTGGTAAAAATTCCAGTAGACATTACAGATGATCCCGAAACTCAAACAGTATGCGAAGGTACTGCTGTAACTTTTAGCGTAACTGCTACAGGCGACATTACGGGGTATCAATGGTATAAAAATGGGCAAATCCTTACTGGCGCAACTGCATCGACGTATGGCATCACTGCCCAAACCTCGATGAATGGTGATAAATATTCAGTCGTAGTAAAAGGAACTTGTGGAGATCAAACCAGTACTGAAGCTACTTTAAATGTTAATGCTAAACCAAGCATTTCTATCAATCCTGTTGGCGCTACCAAATGTGTAGGCGAAACTTATACCTTTAGTGTTACTGCTAGTA
>NZ_NJFZ01000113.1 GCF_002270355.1 Flectobacillus sp. BAB-3569
TGGTGCGCTTGGAATTGGGTTAACTGTTCCTAAAGTGTAATTCTTGCCTCTCTATAAGTTGGAATAATTAAGCTTGTTCTTGTTTCATTGTAAAAGTAAAAACTTTCACCTGCATTAAGGGCTCTCACATCTCTATCCGTAAAATACCACACTACGTTACGTTTGATTTCGWTTCRWSAGKTATMTCAGCTTCGAAATAGAGAAGCTAGCTCATTGTTCTTTAATGTTAATATTCATAAACTGTAGAGGATTTAAAATTTTTGAGTAGATTTTCGCCCTTGTTGAAATTCTCTCCAACAAACTGACGTAAGCAACAAAGTAGCATAAATAACAGACTTTTTGCTGTCGCTAGGCTCATTGGAGAAAACTCCAGCGAGGCATGAGGCATAAACTAGAGTTAATACCTCTCCAGAAAAAATCTTTTCC
>NZ_NJFZ01000114.1 GCF_002270355.1 Flectobacillus sp. BAB-3569
TCAGAACTTACATTCTAACACAATCATGTTTCAACGTTTGTTGTTTTAGTTCTAATGCTACATAAGTCAGAACTCACATTCTAACCCATACCTTACCGAGTGTCTTTGCCTCAGCTTATGGACGTAGAACCGCCCAGTATATCTTTAATTCAATTCTAAGTCTATATTAGTTAGAATTTGCATTCTAACTAATATCATAATAGTAACCAACAAATAGGGGAG
>NZ_NJFZ01000115.1 GCF_002270355.1 Flectobacillus sp. BAB-3569
GGCATCAATTCTGAAAAAAGATGCAGATTCGACCACTATAACGTTTGAGGTGAAAGATACAGGAATCGGTATACCTCAAGACAAATGGGATTCTATTTTTGACAGTTTTASGTMAKRCCAGTAKCAGAWACTASYYKTAMMTAGCKKAGRCACTATTCGGCTTTTTGCTTTTGCAACTGCTCACAAGGGCTAACCCTAGTAATAAAACAGCTACTGATTTGATAGACAACTTCATTTCTTAAATACTTGGATTGTCGTTGTATAAATATTTAATACTAAAATCGAGTTATTGATTAAACACAAAATTAGTGTTTTGGTTATAAAAAGCGCTGAAGCGACCCAATTTGTTTGCGCTTTTGAACGATGTTTGGGAAAATACTTCCAAAAAACTATCCTCGAGAGTATATGTCAGTCAGAATTGTTTGAAGTTCGTCAATAGAAGTGACTTTATCAAAGCTAAGGATTAACCGCCCTTTCGCTTCTTTGAGCGAACATTTTTTAGGGTTGACTTTCACATAATCAAGAATCTTGCCAAAAACACTTG
>NZ_NJFZ01000049.1 GCF_002270355.1 Flectobacillus sp. BAB-3569
CTGCCAAGGGCATAGCTGAGTAGCTACGTCGGGACCAGATAAGCGCTGAAAGCATCTAAGTGCGAAACTGACCTGAAGATGAGTATTCCAAATAAGGGCCGTTGTAGATGACAACGTTGATAGGTTGCAGATGTATAGGTAGAGATACCAGAGTCGAGCAATACTAATTACCCAATAGCTTATGATATCTCTGTACTAAGGATTTAATTCTTACTTGTTCAACATCTTTCACGATATACGTCAAACGGACATAAGACATAGAGAAGTAATTCTCGCAGGTTTTATGGAGCCGATAGGACTGGTGTTCACCTCTTCCCATCTCGAACAGAGCAGTTAAGCCCAGTACCGTTGATGATACTGCAATCAAATGCGGGAAAGTAAAAAAGCTCCAAAATATTACAAAGACAGAAGCCACTCCGAAAGAGTGGCTTTTTTGTTTTACAAGGCTCAGTACCGTTGAGGATACTGCAGGCTACGCGCTGAGAACTCAGTGTCCCAGACTGTGCGTCCCAATCATGCAGAGAAAAGCCATAAAATATTACAAAGAAATGTTAGCGACCTCGATAGGGTGGCTTTTTTTGTTTTTAGCTAACCTTGGAATAAGATTGGACCGTACGTTTTAAAGATAATCTATCTGTTATTCAATAATTTTAGGTAACTTTTATGTTTAAATACTTAAGTCATTATGAATAAATTGTTGATTATATGTGCTGCTTCAAATACATCTGATGGTGAGTTATCTCATATCGCTTTGGATAGACTATTAACAGCACTTCAATTTTTGAAAAATAATCCCTCTTTCAATATTTTGTGTACTGGTGGATTTGGGGAGGCTTTTAATACAAGTGACTATGCTCATGCACAACTTATGCAAAATTTTCTTTTAGAGCATGGAATAGCTCATGAGAGCTTTGTAGAGTTTGTGTTAGGAGAAAATCTTTTGGAAGACATTCAATTAACAAGAAGAGTACTTTCTAGATATTCACCTGAAGCTGTGGTTGTGATTACTTCAGACTATCAAATGGAAAGAGTGCGTTTATCTTTTGAATTGTACTGCTCGTATCCGAATATGATTTTTATCGAAGCAAAATCTAGTATTTTTGAGGATGAATTAGAACGATTAAAGCGACAAGAATCTCAAGGTGTTAATCGACTTAGAATGATGCTGAGAGCATCTCAGTAAACAAAAAGCCGATAGTTTTACTTCAAAACTATCGGCTTTTTGTATTTTATATGACTATTGTATTCCTAACTGATGAAGTATTGTCTCTGCCATTTGCTCAATGGCTTCTTCAAGATCATATTCTGGACCGTTTTGCTCAAAATAGTAATTGTCAATATTTTCTTGAAAGAGAGGTACAGACCAAGAATTTTGGATGATTGCTATTTCGTAAAAAGCTTTTTTAATGGAGGAACGCATTTTACTTAAAATAAAAAAATGCCCAACTTCAAGTCGATTAAAAAGAAGCTCAATTTGTAAACCAAGTCTTTCTAGTGTATTTATTTTTTGAGTAATATCAACACTGGCTGGTACAAAGTGGTATAACTCAAGATACTTTGTGTAAAGGGTTTTATATTGGCTTAATACCTCAACAGAGATGCTACTCATACCTTCCGAAATAAGCTGTGTGGTGATTTGAAGATTTTTACGGTCAAATGGTAAAGCATTTTTTGATAAATACTTTTCATAATCATTGATGAAAAATCCAACTAACCAGGCATGAAGTATTTCAATTTGGGTGTTCGAATAATGCGTTTTTTCTAAAACCCCATCAATTCCCAAAATAGAATTAATGGTTTGGTGGAGTTTTTGTTCATATAGTGCAATAGGATCCATTATTAAATCTAAAAAAATATTTGCTTGTAGCTTATGGGCTCACGTATCACAATGATACGGCATGAAACTCTATCCTCCAAATACCCTACCAAAACAAAGCGATAATGAAGAAATTAGTTATTAACATTGATAAGAAAAGAGTCTATCCGAGCTTTTTGGAGTAAGTGATGTCTAAAATGCTGTTCGTTGAGCCAAAACCATTCATGTGCATTTAACCAACCAAAAGCAGGTTGAATACATTTATATTCTCCTCTATCAGCAGGGATTCGCTCCGCTAATATCTTTCCCTGTATCATAATTTGATCTAACAAAACAAGATAGTCTTCTTGAGCTTTTGCAACAGGTTCAGGGCCTTTGAGAGCCTCAGGTATCTTAAGCTGTGTGGGTGGAAAGCTATTGTATTTGAATTGCTTTTCGCCATAAATATTTTTATCGCCACCTATTTGACCATTTCGTTGCTCTAAACAGTAATTGGCTCTTTTGAAAAAGAAATATAGTGCTGACATACATATATGTTCATACATCTGCCCTATTGACCATTCTTGTTCATTAGGTTTAGTTACAAATTGCTCGGAAGAATATTCGAAAAGCGATTTTTTATAATATTCGATACTTTTTTCGAGTGCGGTCTGAATTTCATGAGTATCCATATCTATAGTTAAATAAAGGTTTTATTTTTGTTAGCAAGAATAATATTTAGGTCAAATTTAAGAATAAAAACAAGAAATTAGCAAAGCTCCTACCTGTAGAGCATACTAAAGTTGTAATCAAAAATAGGAAGATAAATATGGGAAAACTTATTATGATAATAGGAGGTATGTTAGTGTTGGGAGGAGCAGTAATTTATCTTCTGGAAGATAAAATTAGGTGGGATTGGTTAGGTAATTTACCCGGGGATATTAGAATCGAAAAAGGAAATTTTAAACTATATTTTCCCTTGATGACTTCAATTATACTAACCCTTGTTGTGAATGTATTGATATGGATTTTTAAGAAGCTAAGCTGATAAAACACTAGCAAAATGAATATTAAAAAAGCGGATCGAAAATTATTTGACCGCTTTTTTGATATTCAGCTGAAGCATCATCAGGAGATACCTCAAGTTTATATGTATAGCTTATTTCTTGTTAAATTTGGCTTTACCATCCTCCAAGAACTTGATAAATTCTTCGATATTCTCATTGTATGCTCTTGGTTTTACAAGAGTTTTTGAGTCATTACTAGGATCAACTAAGCAATAGTATGGTTGAGCATTTCCATTGAATCGGGTAATTTCAAAATCAAGGTTTTGGTCGCCAATTGTTGTTTTTTCTAAACCATCATCTTTTGACTTGTACCATTCTGATTTTGGAAG
>NZ_NJFZ01000050.1 GCF_002270355.1 Flectobacillus sp. BAB-3569
GGATAGTGTAGCGCTTTCAGCTTACCTTCCGCTTACAGGTGGTACAATCTCAGGAAAGCTTAACATAAATGCTGAAGGTGGTACTAGGTTAGAAGAGGCAAAACTCTGTATTAACACCACAAATACTAATAAGCCTCCTTCGATAGCATTTCATACCCCGGGCGTTTCGGCTATTCAGCTCTATGAAAAGCTAGGGCATTTGTATATCAGAAATGACAATGGAACTGCCTACGACAGCGTAAATTACAAAGTCTGGACGCAGATGAATCATGGGGTTGACTCAGGATTGAATGCAGACTTGTTGGATGGTTATCATGCTTCTTATTTCACCGATGCTAATAACCTTGTTACAAATGCCAATAGACGATTGGTAAGTGATACTCAAGTCTCCTATTGGAATGGAAAAGTTGACCGAACAGAATTGGCAGCATTCCTCCCTCTTTCAGGAGGAACGATGACAGGGGCAATTCGATTTAATGCCGCAGGTTCAAATAACGGGATAAGTGCAGGTACTGGAGATGGGGCTACAACTACAGCTTACAATCTTGAGATAGCCTCTTGGTATGGCGTCGGATTCAAATCTACACTCGATAATACGACAAAAATAGTGTTTGATACACGTGCAGGAAGAATACAAGCAAGTAGGGTTTTACTGAGTGATTTTGCAGATGGTCAAATTGATAGATTAGTTGTTTCTCAAGGTGATGGAAGTCTGGTACGTTCTGATAAGGTTAGATTTGGGTATAATAATCATATCTCAGTTGGAACTGGTGATAATGCAACAGAATCAACCTATAACTTTGAAATTGCCTCTTGGTGGGGTATTGGATTCAAGTCTAATGTAGACAATACCACAAGAATTGTATTTGACACACGTGCTGGTAGAGTCCTTTCAAAGGCTGTTCGTGTATCTGATTTTGCAGATGGTACTAACGCAGTACCTGTTATTTCAGATGCAAACGGTAATCTGGTTAAATCTGCTTTTTCAGCCGATTGGGTTAATACAAACGCCAATAGACGATTTGTCACAGATACTCAAGTTGGACAATGGAACAATAAAGTAGAGCGCTCTGAGCTTGGCGCTTATCTACCTCTCTCAGGTGGGTATCTTAGTGGAAAGCTGGAAATACACGGTACTTATGGCACACACTGGTCGGAGTCTAAATTGGTAGTGCTTACCACTGACAATACTAAACCTCCTTCTATTTGCTTCCATACACCAAACAAATCTACCATCACAATCTATGAAAAAGATGCAGATTTGTTCATTAGAAGCGACATGTCGGAAGCTGGTGCTAGCATTCACAAAAGAATTTGGTCGGAGAATAATCATGGTATTGGCTCTGGTCTTAATGCGGATCTACTGGATGGTTTTCATGCTTCTTACTTTACAGATGCAAACAATCTCATTACAAACGCTAACAAGAGACTCGTGTCTGATTCGCAGGTGGCTTATTGGAATGGGAAAGTGGATAGTGTAGCGCTTTCAGCTTACCTTCCGCTTACAGGTGGTACAATCTCAGGAAAGCTTAACATAAATGCTGAAGGTGGTACTAGGTTAGAAGAGGCAAAGCTTTGTATTAATACCACAAATACTAATAAGCCTCCTTCGATAGCATTTCATACCCCGGGCGTTTCGGCTATTCAGCTCTATGAAAAGCTAGGGCATTTGTATATCAGAAATGACAATGGAACTGCCTATGACAGCGTAAATTACAAAGTCTGGACGCAGATGAATCATGGGGTTGACTCAGGATTGAATGCAGACTTGTTGGATGGTTATCATGCTTCTTATTTCACCGATGCTAATAACCTTATCACTAACTCTAGTAAGCGCCTAGTTTCTGATGCTCAAATGACTTACTGGAATAGTAAAGTTGATAAAACGGAGCTAGATTCTTATTTAGCTCTGTCTGGTGGTACAATGACGGGTGCTATTAGATTTAGTGGTGTAGGAGTTAATAGTATTGGTTATGGCACAGGAGATGGAGCCACAACTTCCACTTACAACCTACAAATTTCATCTTGGTATGGGATTGGATTTAGAGATACTTGTTATGGAAATACTTACATAGTATTTGATACACGTGCTGGTAGAATCCTTACGAAGGCCGTACGTATCTCAGACTTTGCAGATGGTCAAAATGCTGTACCTGTCATTTCAGACTCAAATGGAAACTTGACAAAATCAGCTTTCTCAGCAGATTGGATTAACACAACTGGAAATAAGCGTTTTGTAACCGACACACAGATTACTTACTGGAATGGAAAAGCAGATAGAGCAGAGTTAGGAGCTTACCTACCACTTACTGGAGGATTCCTAACAGGTAAACTTGAAATTCAAAGTAATGGAGGAACTCATTGGTCTGACTCAAAATTAGTAGTCGTAACTACGGATAATACAAAGCATCCATCTATTACGCTACATTCCCCAGGGAACTCAGCCGTAACTATCTACCAAAAAACTTTGATTTATTTATCAGGACAGATTATTCAGAATCAGGAGCATCCGTCCATAATAAAATCTGGACTCAACTTAATCATGGTATTGGTTCTGGACTGAATGCCGACTTGTTGGATGGATTCCACGCCTCTTATTTTACGGATGCCAATAATCTTGTTACCAATGCTAATAAAAGGCTAGTTACTGATACGCAAATTGCATATTGGAATGGCAAAGTAGATAGAAGCGAGCTTTCTGCATATTTGCCTCTCACAGGGGGGAATATGGCGTATGGCGCAAAGATTTCATTTGACCCAAACTCTTACATTGGTTATGGTAATGGTGATAATGCTACAACAAGTGCATACAACCTTGAAATTGCCTCTTGGTGGGGTATTGGGTTCAAATCAACTGTAGATAATACCACAAGAATTGTATTTGACACACGTGCTGGAAGAGTCCTTTCAAAAGCTGTTCGTGTCTCTGATTTTGCAGATGGAACCAATGCTGTACCTGTTATTTCAGATGCAAACGGTAATCTGGTTAAATCTGCTTTTTCAGCCGATTGGATTAATACAAATGGCAATAAACGATTTGTTACTGATATTCAGGTTGGACAATGGAATAATAAAGTGGAGCGTTCTGAGCTTGGCGCATATTTGCCTATTTCAGGAGGAACCTTAAGTGGAAAACTCGAAATTCATGGTACTTATGGCACACACTGGTCGGAGTCCAAATTGGTAGTGCTTACCACAGACAATACCAAACCTCCTTCTATTTGTTTCCATACACCAAACAAATCTACCATAACAATCTATGAAAAAGAGGCAGACTTGTTCATTAGAAGCGATATGTCGGAAGCTGGTGCTAGTGTTCACAAAAGGGTTTGGTCGGAGAATAATCATGGTATTGGCTCTGGTCTTAATGCGGATCTACTGGATGGTTTTCATGCTTCTTACTTTACAGATGCAAACAATCTCATTACAAACGCTAACAAGAGACTCGTGTCTGATTCGCAGGTGGCTTATTGGAATGGGAAAGTGGATAGTGTAGCGCTTTCAGCTTACCTTCCGCTTACAGGTGGTACAATCTCAGGAAAGCTTAACATAAATGCTGAAGGTGGTACTAGGTTAGAAGAGGCAAAACTCTGTATTAACACCACAAATACTAATAAGCCTCCCTCGATAGCATTTCAT
>NZ_NJFZ01000051.1 GCF_002270355.1 Flectobacillus sp. BAB-3569
AACGAGCCGAAGCAGTTTAAGGTATCAATCCGTTAAGAACGATCAAGTGTTAATGGATGAATTATCACAATTGAGTAAGGATCATCCTCGTGAAGGCTTTTGGAAGTTTTACCACCGTATGCGCAATGCGGGTCATAGTTTCAATCATAAGCGAGTGCATCGGGTGTATGTTCATATGGGTCTTTCTATTCGTAGAAAGGCTAAAAAACGTCTTGTGGCTAGAGTAAAAGAGCCCTTAGAAGTACCCCAAAGCTTTACTCAAACTTGGAGCATAGACTTCATGAGTGATGTTTTGAGCAATGGGCGTTCATTCCGAAGCTTTAACGTGATAGATGATTACAATCGAGAAGTACTTTTCATAGAGACAGACTACTCGCTCAAGAGTAGTAGGGTGATTTATATTCTTCGCCATTTGGTGAACAAATATGGTAAGCCCACTAAGATTCGAATGGATAATGGGCCAGAATTTGTAGCAAAGCTAGCGCAAGAATGGAGTCAGATGAATGACATCGTTTTTCACTATATTCAACCAGGGAAACCAACGCAAAATGCCTACATTGAGCGATTCAATCAAACTTACCGCAGACATGTATTAGATGCTTATGCTTTTGATTCTTTGGAGGAAGTTCGCCAAGAAACAGATCTATGGCTGAGGGATTATAATTTCGTTCGCCCGCATGTCTCTCTAGGTGGAATGAGCCCAGTAGATTATAGAATGAAAAAACAGAACACCCTTCTTGGGCTTCGTTCCGCTACGCTACACTCAGCCCAAGAAGGGTCTAAAACATAATCAAAGTAGACAGATTATGTATATTTTTAAACTGTACTAAAAATGGGAAGCCGACACTTACACACATAATTGAGACCTTGTTGAAGTCTCTCAAAGTCCAAATACGCATGCCACTCTAGCCATTCATACTTCATTTTACGCCAGAGTATTTCTATAAGATTAAGCTCTGGCGAGTATGGTGGTAAGAAAAACAGATGGACATCCCAATGCTCAGCCCACTTTGGGAGGCATGACATAAATTTCTTGCTTTTATGGATTGGTGCATTATCTATAATGATGACAGTCTTCTTTCTTGTCTCTTTGATGAAATCTTCAAAAACCTCTATGAGTTTGTCAGTATTGATAGTTTCTCTAAACTGATAGTTAAAGAACTCATTATCTTTGGAATAGAATCCAGCCACATTAATAGACTTGCTTTTTGCACAGGGTAATTTAATGGTCTGCCCCTTCTTTTGCCAAGCATAAGGAATGTTGGGTGTAAGATTGAAATGGCTCTCATCGTAGTAGAATAGATCCAGATAGCCTCTATCAGCCAATGATTCAAGCTCCCTTATCTGCCTCTTCTTTACATCAAATTCAGCTTGATCACGCTTGGATTCCAATGATTTACGTACCCTTCGCCAAGTCAGACCGACAGATTTTTAAAAATCGCTGAAGAGTCTTTTCTGACACTTCAACACCATAATCCTCTGAAATCCTGACCAATACAAGCTTTGATTTTCGTGGAGTATCTTCAACAAGCTTAAGAATTTCTTCCTTGGGAATATCTCGAAGCTTCTTTTTGGCTCCACGACCGCCTTTGAGGGGCATAGAAGTTATACTGCCTTTATCCCATAAATCGAACCATTCATAGATAGTCTTTTGTGTAACGCCAAAATGTCTTGACAGACTCTTCACCTGCATGCCTCCATTGGAGAGAAGAAGACATTCAAGACGCCTTCTTAGAGGAGCACTTGAGCTAGTCGACTTCAGTGATTCTATCAGACTTTTTTCTTCAGGGCTTAAATCAATATAACGCATCCTCAAAAATACACTTTTAAAATGTCTAATTACTTAATAACTCTGATAACATAGCCTTCCAATTAAATGCTGTTTTAGCCCATATTTTACTCATATTTTGGATGGATAGGTAAGCCAATTTTAGCAAGGCATTTTCTGAAGTAAAAGCTCCTTTTGATTTTGTGATTTTACGAATCTGACGATGGTATCCCTCAATCGTATTGGTAGTATAGATGATTTTACGTATGGCTGGAGAGTACTGAAAATAAGTAGAAATATTAGCCCAATTTCTAGTCCATGTTTCTACTGCTCTAGGATATTGAACACCCCATTTGTCTTCCAGAGCAATTAAAGCATCTTCTGCAACAGTAAGGCTCTCCTTTGTAAACGGCCTTTAAGTCTTTAATAAACTCTTTTAGATGTTTATCAGCAATAAAGCGTGTAGAATAACGTATCTGGTGGGGCACGCCTAGTGAACTACACAAAGTTGAATTTGAGTCTTTGGAAACACTGTTTCAATTGCTTCTGGGAGACCTTCGGGCGGCGTTCCGCTGAGTCCATCAACACAAGAAATTAAAATATCTTCGACACCTCTATTCTTAAAGTCTTGAAGCACTCCTAACCAAAATTTTGCGCCTTCACTTTCAGCCATATACAATCCTAGTACCTCTTTTTTCCCATCCATACCTAAACCAATAACGCTATACATTGCTCTACTTAACACTTTTCCATCAACTCTAACTTTGTAGAACATAGCATCGAGCCATACTACTGCATATAACCTTGATAATACACGTGTCTGCCACTCTTTCAAAGCTGGCATTACCCTATCTGTAATATTAGATAATTCACCTGCAGAAAGCTGGTAGCCGTACAACTCGTTAAGCTGTTCATTTATAGAAGAGTAGCTCATTCCGTGCCCATACGGGGACGCCGAGTCATAGACAAAATTTGACGTTCTAAGGTGTCAGTTAAAACTAACTGTCTTTTAGGGACTATTTCAGGACTAAAACTGCCGTCACAGTCACGGGGTGTTCCCAACTCAAAACTACCAGCATTGCTTTTAATTCGCTTACTAGTAATACCATTTTTACGGTTTTTAACTTGATTAGCCTTCGATTCAGATAGATGATTCTCTAGCTCTCCTTGTAGAGCTGATTCTAAAAAATGTTTAAGCATGGGAGCAAAAATGCCGTCAGTGCCTGTCAGAGATTTACCACTGTAAAGTCCCCACAATGGAATTGCTTAATTGCTTCCTTTTTGAAAGCCTCGAACCGCGGCGGCGTACCGCTCAAAGTCATTATTGGTCTCCATAAAAAAACTGTGAAAAGTAAAAATAAAACTTTTTGTTAAATTTTTACCTGACACAGTTTAATGAATACTCTCGCTGTAAAATAGAAAATCGGTGTCAACTCATGTCGACACCGATTGCTAAACATAGTCTACTCACTAATTCTTTTTGGGGCTAAAAGTGATATTATCACGGCTTGTTTCCTATTATTTGTACTTGATATCTAGTTTTATTTCAGTAAAATCAATCCGTGATACTTAATATACACTATTTATTAAAGTGGTATTGCATAACCTAGAGAAACCATTACTCCACGATTTTTAACATTCATTTGTTTTACTATATCTGTAAATCCTAAGTGGTAGCGACCATCGATGATTACCTTTCCTGTGCCTACTGGTATGGCCAATCCAATACCAGCCTGTGCTCCAATCTCGAAACGGTTTGGTTTATTGCCATAGTCTTTAACCACATCTTGTTCTTTTGTTAGCAGCATTGCCACTGATGGACCTGCGTTGATGTAAAGCGGACCGAACGAGTATTTGGCCAAAAGTGGGACTTCGAGATAGTTGAGTGTCAAATTTGTGTTACGTTCTTCCCAATTTAGCTTAGTACCTTTATTCACAAAGTTGATTTCAGGCTGGAACGATAAGCCTTTTGCCTTAGTATGGATATTTATAGCCAATCCTCCTGTAAAGCCTATTTTCGACTTCTCTCCATCTATATCTTTAAAATTTTGTCTAGCAATGCTAAGTCCCACTTTTGGAATTAATTCAACTGATTGTGCTTTTGTAGCGATGGCTCCTAAAAGCATCATCGCAGAGAACATGTATTTTTTCATTTGAATGAAAGATTTATTGATTTGTAATTGAACACTACAAAGGTATTTCCCCTTAGCTAGTCGAAAGTGTATATTATAACCAAAGTGTATAATATTGACTCCCAAACGTAAAATGCCAATACCGAAGCGTCATATGACTGTATAGCGTTATTTTCTAAAGACAGGTAGAATTCCAAGTTTACGCTAGCATAGTTGAAAAAATGCTTTTGGTTTATATGCTTTCATATATTTCTTTAGCTGTACATATATTACTTATGGATGGTATTTTATGTGATTAGGTAATTTAGTTTATAGTGTAATCTCGAGAAAATACTAGTTCTAGAACTTTTGTTTAAAAGTTCTTTAAAAGCATGCAATCTTTCAATTTATTCCAAAATATCAATAGTATTCCTAATTAAGTCATACTATTAATATAGTCCTCAATTGTACTGAAATATTTGCTTGTTCTTTCGTGTCTACTAAAGCCCTGTTCCCCGACAATGTGAGTTCTTCTCTTGTACTCATACCAAATGGTTGTAATGTTACTTCAAACATGATTTTATGAAAGTTCTATCAGGTTCATGATGATGGTAAAAATGTCTTCTATGTGGTTGACCTGAAACTGTCTTTCAGTATTATCAATACACATAATGTTTAGTGTGTTTCCTTTATGAGTTTCATAGGCTTGCTGCATTCTATCATTTTCATAGAAAGCAATCTTTTTAATCAGTACTTCTAGTTCTTCTTTTGAATAGGTCATTTCTGTTTTCTGCTGCTTTGTTTGATGATGTCTCTGGGTAAGATAAGAATCGTGTCAACGTACTCACTAAGCGTTAGTCCATATAGGTTAGCTTCTTCAGCGAGTTGTATTTTTGTGCCTGCGTCGTACTTAAATCCAATTGTTTCTTTATGTGTTGCGAACTCTAGTCCTTCCAGTTGTATAACTCTACCCGTTTTGAGGTGATTCATGTAGTGAATTATTGGAGGCCACCCTCCTATTTATGTGTTTACCTCTCAAACTTAATTAACCCATGTTACACACTTTTAGGTTAATCTAGGTTAATCCCAATTAATTCATGTTAATATAGGTTAATCTGTTGAAAGGAGATTATTTCAAATTAATCATTTAGAGGACCTAAGTGGTTAATAATAGCCTCTACCTCTTTGGGTGGTAACACTCTTCTCGTTTTATCAAGTTGAAACTGGGAGTTAGGGATACGCATCAACACCTTGTTAAATGTCTTGAGACATACTTGGTATTCTTGTGCTAGTTTTGTTCGTATGGTGGTTCTATATTTGTACATTAGTGTTTATCGTATTGTTGATTTGGAAAAGTATTTGAATTAAAATCCCATGACACGGGATAGTCATTGTCATTTAGCGTAAGTCCTAGTTCTGTATCTGTTTTCATTAGATATTATGCTAGATCATATCCCTTCTCCCTTTGTTGAATCGTTAAGATACTTGATACTGAAACTGTGTATCCCAAGGTTTTAATAAGGGGGGCTTTATCTTGCCATTTTTGGTAAGGTTTTTTACCGTTTCTCAGGGAAAAGAATTAGCTTAAATTGCTTTAGAGGTCTAAAGTTTTCAATTGACAAATTCATTCCCCCAGACGCTAACCAAATCACGATTGGAATTAATGCTGTCATAAGTACTGCTGTTTTTCGGATTCAACAATACAGATACTCTTGGCTAAGTGGGTATTATTTGATGTAATCCAAAGAAGCACTGATCGAGTCTAAAATCTTTCCACTTGGCTACTGTGTGAGCCCATTGAATATGATTGAACAGGTGTTTCTTCTGCCTGTGTCGGAATCATAAAGCATGATTTTTCCTGCGTGTATATTTACCCGTTTATCAATCTGCCAGAATATTGTACTACCTTTCCAGTAGGTAGAGGTGCCCAGTTTGAATAGATTTACTAAATACAGAGTTAAGTCTTCTTTAAAGAGCTGCCTAAGATACCTAATCAAATTATTGTGCTCATCTCTATTCATCGTTCTATCTAAGTAACTTTTTTGTATATACGTTAGTAGCAATGTTACCTCTTTTGAGTGTCTTCCAATCACTATTGGTGCATAATTGCTACCAATTTTTTCTAAAAAAAACTTCGGAGTTAGATGATATGCACAATTTACTTCTCTGTTGCACCTACCAACCTCATCTGGCATGTAATTACCATTCTCATTGTCCCAATATCTTTTTAAAGTTCGTTTGCCGCAGCTTGAACACTTGTACAACCTAGTCAGAGCTGTTTAATCTAATGAATATCTAAAAATCATAGTTTTAAAAGTTGTAGTTTTAAAGTTACCTACTTACCTAAAGTGTCTTATCTTATTAATAATTAGCACTTTATGAGATTTGTGTATAGGTAGGTAAGAACGGATTGTAGCTATCTTGTAAAGTTACCTAAATATGTTAATTTGCTGGTTATGAGAATATTACTTGTAAATAGGTAAGTAGGTAACTTAATTTCTAGAAGTTTAAGCTTTTAACTACCCAATAGCTCTTGTATTCCATTTTTTACTCTTTTGTCTCTTTGGTAGTATTTTGAAAGAACCTTTCCCATTTGGACATGATTAATTTTAGATATCCTAAAATTCACTTTTAGATATGTTGTTATTTCATAGGCTTATGGAAACTATTTTTGATGATCTTTTGCTTCTATTGTATTTTCTATGATTTCAGCTGGAAAAATATACCATAATGTTATAGTTTCATTGTTTTTGATAATTTAATGTTAGAGCACAAGGCATCTGTCATCAATGGATAGAAAAGAATAATAAACTAATAATCTATGAGTGGATAATGTTAAAGCATAGTTAAGTTAAGTGTAAATATTAATCAGATAGATAAAACTCTAAAACTCATAAAGTATAATAATTTGATACTTTGATATTAGGTATGACAATACGATACACAAAATTATGCTACTTCAAGTGTTTTTAATAAGAGTAGACTAGTACCATAAAAGGATCTATAAAAGAAACTCATACTATTATGCATAATATGAGTTTCTTTTATAAAAGGTATTTGACCGACTTTTTTACAACTTATTAATGAAATATTTAAACACCGAATATTCGTGCTGTATAAGCTCCTATATTAGAAATTTCTTTATTGACTATTCTAAGTTGAACATCATAGAGAGATTTATTTATTTCATCAAGAGGAAAATTATCAAGTACTTTTAACGCTTGATTCTTTCTTAGATTGAAGTAAGTAGTTAACCTTGTAAAAATAGGAAGCTCATGTTCCTCTAAGGTATCTTTTATTAAAGATTCACTATATGTAATAGTAAACTCTAATTGTTCTACAGGTTTTCGTCCTCTTCCTATTTTATTTCCTTCAATAACTTTGTAAGAAAAAGAAATATCTGTTTTGCCATTAATTTCATTCTCTGCAGGATCTAAAACAGCTTTCTTGAAATGGGTAAATTTTGCATATTTATCTCTACCTGTTTTTCATCTATCAAGTTGAGTTTTTTCTTTAGTTCAAATAAATTAACTCTGAATTTTTGATTTCTCATGTTTTTAAACATTGACAAAATTTCGTAGAGCCTTTTAGCATAAATAGTATGCAAATTTAGCGCAATATTCAACTGAAATGTGGTGAATTCCTTCTTCAAATCAATGTAAAAAGGTCGAATTTTTGGAGAGATTGTTAGCTCTATCAAACCTTGTCCTCTAATATATTCTGCACTGGATACAAAGGTTGTTTGTAGGATATTACCATTAGGCAGAGTTCCTTGTAACAAACGTGTAACCAGTTTTGCCGTAGCTTTTTGGAAATCAGTGTATTTGATTTCAGAACCAGTCAAAAGCATTAACTCTCTAGCAGCGACTATATAAATCTTGTCAGCAGAGTCTTCTTTTTTTATTTGAGACATAACCATGTAGATAATATTTTTTTCAAGTGCAGACATTTCATATTTAGCCGAGGTAATGAAATTACTTTGCCATAAAGTAACCTCCTGAGAAGCTAGAGAAGAGGTGTTTGGGGTCATTTTGTAAAAGGTATTTAGGTATATTTTGGTGTAAATTTACACCTTTTTTTAAAAGTTGTAAATAAAAGTTGTAGTACAATTTTTATTTACAACTTTCTACCGACTTTTTTACAACTTTTAAACGGGGTTTCACCGACTTTTTTACAACTTTCTACCGACTTTTTTACAACTTTTTACCGACTTTTTTACAACTTTTTACCGACTTTTTTACAACTTTTAACGTTATAATTATTTGAAAATCAATTTGTTGCAGAGCCCTAAAATATATGTCAAATAAAATGAAAATAATCACAAATATTTGTTTGTCCGGTTTTTTAAGGAAAAAATAAGAAAAGTAACGACAAAATGTGGATAACTCAAGAACAACAAAAAAAAACAAAAACAAAAAAATAACGGAGGCCCGTCAACTAAAGAAGTAGTTGACGTGACGCTCCGTATGTATGGAATATTGAAATTATAATAGACATTGACAAACAAGCCTATTTTAGTTGTTTTTAAGGCATTTTAAGTCTTGGTCGGTATGATTGTATATCTGGAATAAAATTCGCCTCTTAAATCCAATGTAAATAATTCCGAAATGTCAATCATTATAACGCTTTATAGCTACATAGAATAAATAGATTATTAGCTTTTGTTCTAATATTAAGACAAGGTTTTTCCTACACGATTATGATAACTTCTGTTAGTAATTAGTATTCTAACAGAAAGAGTGTTGATTATCATTAGAGCTTATCACGGTTTACAAGGAGTATGTTTAATCAATTATTATACGAACTAAAGTATAGTCTATTTGATATAATAAAACCGTAAATAAAATAACTCTCAATTTTAAGAAGAAGATCGTTAAATACTAAAGCCTCTGATTTATTTGTAAGAATATCAGTCGAACTAGAGATCTAATGAATTACATACTTGTCGCTGGAACGATAAAGCAAGTTTTATGCATAATACTATGAAATCCAATTATATTATTATATTATTGTAATACCATATTATCATAATATGGTATTACAATAATATAATAATATAATAATATGATAATATGGTTATTGCTATAACAAATAACAAAGGAGGTGTTGGAAAAACAACATCTGTTTTAAATATAGGAGGAGCTCTAGCTAAGTTAGGGCACAAAGTGTTACTTATCGATCTTGATTCTCAGTGTAACTTATCAGGATGTTTCAATTTTGAGGAATATCCTCAAAATCACGTTGGTAAGTTTATTCTAAAAGAAGCTACTTTCGAAGAATGTGTCATATCTAAAAATGGAATAGACATTATACCATCTACGAGCAATTTAATGGAGTGGGAAGAAAAACTTTCAAATAAACCAAGACGTGATGATATGTTAAAAATTAGGCTGGCAACTGTTGTCAATAAGTATGACTTTATACTTATTGACTGTCCTCCTAATTTAGGACTTTTAGTGACAAATGCGATTTTTGCAGCACAATACTATTTGACACCTGTTGAGGCAGGAACATTTAGTTATCAGGGAATAGGCAAGCTGATTAACAAGATGAATGAACTCAATGAATATGGAGCCGATATCTCATTATTAGGTGTTTTGATTATTAAGTATCATCAAAACATTAGAGGAGTAATGAAAAAAGAAATAATAAACTCAATTAGAAATAGCCTTGGTGAATCTGTCTTAAAAAATTATATCAGAATAGATAGTAATATTGATAAAGCTCAGCTAGAGCAACAGACGATATTTGAATACTCACCTGAGTCCAATGGCGCTAAAGACTATCTTAATGTTACATTAGAAATACTTGAAAAGTTATGAGCATAGAAAAAAAACTAGGGATGTTACCTATTCCTACTAAAGTAAAAACAGAAAAAAGTTTCATTGCTAAAGAGCAGTATAGAAGCCGAGATAGCTCAGAAAGAATAAATGCTTTAATACCTGCAGAACTAAAAGATAAAATGGAAAGGCAAGCCTATTACGCAGGGGTGACACTTACAGATGTGCTTGTGCATGTTCTAGATCAGTATTACCAGGATAAAGATTTTTCGGCTAAGCCTACAGGTATGTTATAAAACATAAGAGGAGACCAGTCATAATTGGTCTCCTCTTATACTAAACTGGAAAGCCTTTGAATCTTAGTAAAGAAGGGTATTCTGATTCCATATATTATGGTAAAGGGATATACTCAAGTCGAATATACTATAGCCATTTAATTAATTGCTTTACTCGATAGATTGTATAAGCTGTAAGTCAATAAATAAGACCTTGCTCAAAAAAGACTCTCCAGAAATAACAGAGAGTCTTTTCTAAACATCAATAGACTTTATCACGGTTTGTAACAAGTAGGTTTAATTAATGATAATGCTTATATACAACTCAGTCTATTTTAATAAGTAAAAACAGTAAATTAGCGAAATTTAAGGCATTTATATATCCTTAGAAAATCAATGCAGATTATGCTCTTATCCTATAATTAATAAACCGTGATAAAGTCTAATGAATAATAATAAACGCAGGCTAGTTATGAAGTCACTTGGAGATAAAATACGCTAATTTAGTTAGATTTAGTGTTATTCAATATATGCTCCAAACGACATCTTTTTATATTAGTAGAACTGTATATGCAATATCTTACGTGTGTTAGTAGAACTTTCAACATATTTAAAATGCTAATTAAGTATTGATTCTGAAAAACAGTGAGCACTGCTGGAAAAACACATTATTAAAGTTCTTTTTCCTAGAATATGTATTATCCAGCGTGCATCTCTGAAATATAGTATTCTATAGCTTAATACTGATGTGTATAGTTTACTATAGTCTACAAAGTGGAAAGGTAAATATGTTATTGTAATATTGGAAAATCGATTTTCAAAGTATAGCAATCTTTACTTTACATAGTCAGACTAAATAAGGGAGTTTCATAGAAATTGAAACGTAAAATCCGCTACTCTGGTTGGAAAACACTACTGAAATCAATATTATTTATATTTTGCACATTACTTATTTCAATTTATTTTAATTAGGTTCAAAAGGTCTACTATCTAAACAGTCCTTCAGATGGTAGACAAACTTATTAGTTTACTCCACCTCCAATAGCTCTGTACAGCTCGGTTACAGCATTGGCTTTTTCAAGCTTAATATTGACTGTCTCCAGCTCATTCTCAAGTTTGCTTGCTTGTGCTGTAATCACTTCCAAATATGTTGCCTTTCCGTTTCGATAGAGTGTAATAGAAGCGTTTGTAGCTTTTTCCAATGCTTGTTGCTTTTTAAGAATAAGTTCCAGTCGTTCTGAGGCCTGCTTTGATCGAGCCATTGCATTAGATACTTCACTGACAGCATTGAGTACAGACTGTTTGAATTGAATAGCTGCTTTCTCCTGTTCAATCATCGCTGTTTTGTAAGCTATTTTTAAAGCACCTTTTTGAAAGATTGGTTGCGTTAGGTTTGATGCTATGTTTGATGCGAACGATCCGGGTAATGAGAACCATTTATTAAATTGGAATGCATTCACACCAGATTGTGCACTCAAACTGAATGTAGGGTACATTTCAGACTTTGCTAGGCCTGTTTGTGCGTTCAGTGCTATTACTGAATACTCTGCTGCTGCAATATCTGGCCTGCGGCTAATCAGCTGTGCCGGAACCCCAACAGAGAATGTGTCTACCAGAGCTGCACCTTCTATATCTTTAGCTCTTTTGATACTATCAGGGTATTCTCCACAAAGAATACTTAATTCACTTTCCTGAATAACAATATTCTGAAGGGCGAGGGGTATAATCAACTCGGCTGTATTCTTCTGAGCAACAGCCTGTTCTACAGCAACCGAAGTGGACATTCCTGAATTATATTGATGCTTAATTATCTCAATAGTACTATCCAATAGGGCTATGTTCTGATGTGCTATTCTTAATTGTGCATC
>NZ_NJFZ01000126.1 GCF_002270355.1 Flectobacillus sp. BAB-3569
TTAAAATGTTTTTAACGACCACAGACATGCATTTTTCCCAAAGCCCACCGCCGAAAGCCGATACCTGAAAGCCTAAGCCACAATCTTAAACTTTATTTTGCCCACTAACTTAAGTATTAGTGCTGAATTATGAGTTGTGAATTGTGAATGTAAAATTTTAATTATCAACATCTTACATCTCCAATTGATTAAATCTAATTCTGCACGATTACTTAATAGTAAAACTTTAAGTAATCGTACAGGATTAGATGTGTTTAGGCACAAGGCAAAGAATGTTATTTTTTAGTAACTATAAATCTATTTTGCCGAGTGCTCAAAGCTGAAAGCCGTAAGCTCAAAAATCAAATTTCACCTTCGTATAAGACTAGTAATCAAAATATTACACTCAAAACTCATACTTATACTTTTCTCAAAATGCGTTTTGTTTTCTCTTTCAATTAGAGATTTTTCATGAGAATAAAATCATTTTGTTCTTCAGAGCTAATACGCCTTTGTGCCTCTTTGCCTTTCGCCTTATACCATCCCCTGCTCCTTGCCCTAAAATTCAATAAACATCTCCAATAGGATCATCGACAACTCTCAATTGTTCATC
>NZ_NJFZ01000052.1 GCF_002270355.1 Flectobacillus sp. BAB-3569
GAATTTCTTCATAATCGTTTATTTTTGAATCATTTATAAAGATTATAAAAATAGTGTAGAAAAATATAAAAGCTGTAAAACAAAAAAGGTWAAACGTCTATCAGTGCTAGACATCTCGGTGATCCCGCTGGGACTCGAACCCAGGACCCATACATTAAAAGTGTATTGCTCTACCAACTGAGCTACGGAATCGGTACTTATTTCTTACGATTTACATCGCAAAAGCTAAGTCAAAAATTTATCTTAAAACATCTATCGTGCTAGACATCTCAGTGATCCCGCTGGGACTCGAACCCAGGACCCATACATTAAAAGTGTATTGCTCTACCAACTGAGCTACGGAATCGGTACTTATTTCTACGATTTACATCGCAAAAGCTAAGTCAAAAATTTATCTTAAAACATCTATCGTGCTAGACATCTCGGTGATCCCGCTGGGACTCGAACCCAGGACCCATACATTAAAAGTGTATTGCTCTACCAACTGAGCTACGGAATCGTTGCATATTAAGAAGCGTTTTCAGTATTTTTGTTGTTCTGTTTCGTTTTCCTTAATTGCGGTGCAAAACTACTACTTCTAGAAACATAATGCAAGCCATCCATCTAAAAAAAGTTATATTTTTTTATTTTTCTTCGTTACGATTCCGCAACTTTCTAGGTGTCTGGACAATACAGCTTCACTAAAAAATGCAGATTCTTTATACAAAATTCAAAAT
>NZ_NJFZ01000053.1 GCF_002270355.1 Flectobacillus sp. BAB-3569
TACATGAACTCACGAGGTTGATATCGCCACCTACAGTCAAATTCGGCGAAACGCTATTGTTATACGTCACCGCTACCGCTTGGTAAGTATTCGCAACCACATTGGCGATGCTCATCACGTTAACGGGCGACACATATTGGATTATTCCTGAGGAATTCGTCAATACTAACTGGGAACTCACATTTGAGCCTGTGGTTTGACCACTCAAACTCATCGTTACGGTTCCTGATTTGTAGTTACAAGCCTGTCCATAAGAACTTTCCCATAACATAAGCATAAGGAAGGCTACCCCTAAGCTTTTTCCATACCTTTGAAAAAAACCTAGAACTTTTTCTTGAATTATATAAGTCATCATATCTTTCTTGCTTGCTTGGTTAGGGTTAAAGCTTACTTAGGACACCTGCACTAATACCACAGCCTACCGTCGTCGTATTGCTCGTTGCACTGTTGTTGCTCGTGTTGGTTTCTCCACCACCTGAAACGATACCGCTAATTGCAATACCTCCTGTGGTTGTTGGGGTAACATTTAATGGAAAACTCACACTGCCACTCGCTGGAATATTCGGTGAACTATTCGTACATACAATAGTTGTAGCGCCAGCTACGGGTCCTGTTGGACTACAGCTCCAACCGCTACCACCACCACTATTGAAAGTTAATCCTGTAGGAATGCTAAAGCTCTCACTCACGCTACCTGTACTAGCTCCTGAACCTACGTTGTTTACCGTTACAGTATACACAAAAGGAGTACTTGGCGTACCTGTACTTGGTCCACTGATACTAGTCGTTAGGTCTGATACCGGAGGCGTTGGACATACCGTTGCTGTACCATAATTGTCTTTATAGCTATCTGATAAGGCTCCACTTACACCACTCAAATATATGGAGTTAGCAGAATTTAATTTCGGAGTATCTGCGCCACCTGTACCATCTGCTACGTTGCGATACATACGAATACTGCCAATACAAGCTTGTGTACGGAATCGAAATAAAGGAATCTCTACACCTGCTACGATATTCGGAAGAATTGGACTTCCTGTCAAGGCAAAATAACCATACTCGGTAGTCGTATTGAGCGCCGTGCGCTGAGTAGACCAGATATAGTTCCCTGCATTGGTAGAAGGTAGTAAGTCTTCCACGCCTCCTACTAAATTTGTCATCGAGGTACTCGTAGCACTTATAGGGGCAAAAGTACCTATGGGTGCCACCAAGGTATACTGAATCGTTGAGATCGTCGTTTGGTTACTACTTGCACTATAAGCCGCATCCGACTTCATCGTTGCATAGTAATAGCCATCTGAGCGCAATTCTATTTTGTAGCTAAAATGGGGAGTACTTCCTTGGCCATATGCGCTACCATTGCTGAGAACTAGCCCTAGTAAAATACCAAAGCCCAGTAGTAATTTTCTCATATATTTCGTGGGGTTTTCTGTTCTACTTTGTGACAACTACATGCAATGCCTTCGAACTAAAGTTCTTGCTTTGCAATTTCAACAAATATCCGCCTAGCTTCACACTCTTCAACTCTACGCTAGCTTCGTGTTTCCCATAACTAGGATCTACACTTTCTTCTTGTACCGTAATACCTGTTGTTGCATCAATGAGTTGAAGACTCAATTCGCTCGGCTCTTCTGCCAAGCGGTTGTCCCATTTAACCTTCAATCTATCAATGGCTGGGTTGGGATATATTTCTTGTAAGGATAACACCGATACGCCTGATTCGCCAGTATTGCCACTGTAGGCATTCTGTAAACCAGAACTTACTCCCAAGAGGTTAATCTGATTTCCTATGTTAATCTTTGTCGTCTTTTGGTTTTGTACCATTACGTCTGTCTCACTTATCAATTGGATTTGAGGATTCTCTATCCCTGTATTTTCAAAGGAAAACAATTCTATCAGTTCTCCTTCTTTCAAGGCGTAATGACTCGTCCCCATCGTTTGTAATCCGACTGAATAATAAGTGTAACTAGGTGCTAAGCTCGGTGACTTTAATACGCCATTCAAATCCCATACATCCGACTCAGACGCCGAACGAAGATTGTTGAATTTAAAATCACTCCCAGATTTTACCTTGAAGGTGATCTGAGCAGTACTAATTAAATTGTGTGGAGATTTATAACTCTTTTCTGAAAGGGCATACACATGGTATGTCTTCAGATTTTCGTCTAACTTGAGTTGATATTTGATTTGGCCAACTACTTGACCACTTATGAGTAATGATACTCCTAAGAAAATCGAGGATAGGATATGTCTCATATTGCTATGGTTTTGGGAGAGGGACTGATTCTATTCAGCCCCTCTGCTACTTAGTTCTATGGTAATTGTTGGTAGATAATGAAGTTATTCAATTTCTCCACGTTTTCTGGATGAGTGAATATCTCATTAAACAACAAGTTTACATCGTTACCTGGCCCTTGGAAGATTACCAAACCATCTAGGTTAATATCTGGTCGTAAGTAACCTGTTACCATGTAGTTGTTCAAGCCTTCGGTATTACCCGCATCGGTCAATACCACACTGCCGATAAAGGTTCTATCGTTATTTGGCCCTTGGTAAATCACAAAGCGATCTGGACTGGCATTGCCTCCCCATAATGCTCGGACACTACCTAGCTCTACCGTTGGATAAGCCGTGTATTCTGGATCAGTGGTAGCTTTCTTGTACAAGCTCAAACTTGAACTTGTAAAATCAACCAAGGCTGAACAGCTTGAGGTCAACGCTATCGCATTCGCAGTCATCGCTCCCAAGTGGTTACGGTGACGAACTGTCACATAATAACTATCTGGAACAGCGCCTACAAAACTCAAGCAACTCACACCATCTACATCTACGATATCGCCATCACGTTGTACTAAACCTGAACGACTGTACAAAATCACACTTGGATTATTCTTATCGCGTAACTCTACTGATACCCAGTCAACAATCGCATTACTGCCAGTTACTGACAATACCGATGTAGTTGTGGCTTCTTCAGCGCCAATGTGAGGAATATCAGTATAAGAGCCTTTACCATAAGGTTGTACTAATGGAATCAGACCTTGGCTACGTAAGCCATCTAACATCAATCCTACATTGGTATCGTATGCGCCTCGCAAGAATACTTTCGCAGTCAATTTCACTACTGACTGACCTACTGATACGCTCGTAATGTTAGATTGAGCAGCCGTTGTT
>NZ_NJFZ01000006.1 GCF_002270355.1 Flectobacillus sp. BAB-3569
AGACAGTTCGGTCCCTATCTGTTGTGGGCGTAGGAATATTGACAGGTTCTGACTTTAGTACGAGAGGACCGAGTTGGACTGACCTCTGGTGTATCAGTTGTCCTGCCAAGGGCATAGCTGAGTAGCTACGTCGGGACCAGATAAGCGCTGAAAGCATCTAAGTGCGAAACTGACCTGAAGATGAGTATTCCAAATAAGGGCCGTTGTAGATGACAACGTTGATAGGTTGCAGATGTATAGGTAGAGATACCAGAGTCGAGCAATACTAATTACCCAATAGCTTATGATATCTCTGTACTAAGGATTTAATTCTTACTTGTTCAACATCTTTCACGATATACGTCAAACGGACATAAGACATAGAGAAGCGATTCTCGCAGGTTTTATGGAGCCGATAGGACTGGTGTTCACCTCTTCCCATCTCGAACAGAGTAGTTAAGCCCAGTACCGTTGATGATACTGCAATCAAATGCGGGAAAGTAAAAAAGCTCCAAAATATTACAAAGACAGAAGCCACTCCAAAAGAGTGGCTTTTTTGTTTTACAAGGCTCAGTACCGTTGAGGATACTGCAGGCTGCGCGCTGAGAACTCAGTGTCCCAATTATGCGGGAAAGAATAAAGCTCCAACATATTAAATCATATCTGTATTCTAATTATCTATTTGAAATTCAAAAAAGATAAAGTTTTTCTTTACACTTTGTGTATTATAAAATATTATCTATATTTTTACTCAAAATAAATCATGTAAATACTTTCTACCCCTAAAAATATGAGAACAGCACTTGTCTCATTATTGCTACTATTATCCGTAGCTTCAGAAATATCGTTAGCTCAAAAACGATATAATCCCCGATATAGCTACTTAGATGGCTATTCTCTAACAGCAACCGCAGGTGTTCCATATATCGTCGGCGAACTTCATGGTGTTCAAGATTTTCCTACTATTTATCATCTATCATTAGAAAAAGGTTTTTCTCCTAAATTATCTGGACGATTGACTGTAATGTCTGGAACAGCACGGAGTCAAAATAGTGCAGAATATCATGCCTATGCTCGAAATAATTATTGGGGAGTGTCAATAGCGCCTGTGATAAATTTAACAGCTCTATTCGCCCGAGAACAAGAACGTCAGCTCAAATGCTACATGTCAGTAGGCATAGGGTTATTGAGATTTCATACTGATGTATATAATATAAATGACCAGTTATTACGTACTACCTCAAATAGTACAAGCCGACATACACCCATTTTTCAACAATTTGGCCCGGGTTCTGGAGCAGCTGGTATCTACTATACAAGGGAAGTGTTTATCCCATTGACTTTTTCCTGCGATTATAAACTCCTCCCTCGACTTTACTTGAATGGCTCAGTAGGCGTTAATTGGATTAGCACAGATAAGTTTGACGGAACTACTCCGTATAATTTATCAGACCCTTATTTTATAGAAGGTCCTAATTCATACAGTAATACAGCAAATGATGGCTGGGTAAGTTTAAGTGTTGGTATAAAATATAAATTTATTGCACAACGATTTATACATCAGAGAGGTATTTAGCACTTCATGATTCTCGTAGGTGAGCCAGTAGATTTCCGAACGACTTTTGATTAGATTTAATGACTTTTTACCAATTAATAGACAAAACGAGTAAGAGAACTTCAAGTATTTGGGCTCTGTCACTGAATTTTATGGAGACAGTTAAGTAGTCCAAGACAAAGTTTTGAACTAGGAAATTCAATTTTATCAAGTAATAAGGAAATAGAAATATATGACAAGCTTGCTCCTGAGGCAGGGATTGACAATGATTCAGGAAAGATTACTTGGCGACTAAACCTCGCTGCTATGCAACAAAAGAAATTGACTTTTCAATATTCTGTTAAATCTCCCAAGGGGACAAATAATAGCACTGAATAGTTTTAGAGCCGTATCTCAACGATACGGCTTTTTTTACGTAATTTTGCCCCAAATTTTGCTAAACTAGGCTTAGTCCTATTGCTCAACATAATGAATTATCTATCAGCAGAAAATATTTCTAAAAACTTTAATGAGCGTTGGCTTTTTAAAGGTATCAATTTCGGTATTCTTAAAGGTGACAAAGTAGCCTTAGTAGGCCAAAATGGCTCTGGAAAGACTACTTTAATGAATGTCTTGGCAGGTGTGATTCCTGCCGACGAAGGTACTATCAGTATTCGCAAAGGAATTACTGTTGGGTATCTTTCACAAAATCCTGCATTCAATGAATCGTTGTCGGTCATGGATTCCCTTTTTGATGGCGATTCACCGACAGTGCAAGCCATCAAGGCATATGAAAATGCTATGTTGCATCACAACGATGATGATTTAACGAGAGCGCTTGAGTTGATGGACAAATACCAAGCTTGGGACTACGAAAGTCGTGTGGAACAAGTTTTAGGGAAATTGGGTATTCATGACCTCGATAAACCTATTACGTCATTGTCGGGTGGTCAGCGCAAGCGTGTGGCTATGGCCAAAATTTTGATTGAGGAGCCAGATTTAATCATCATGGATGAACCGACCAACCACCTCGATTTAGAAACAATCGAGTGGTTGGAGCAAACTCTTTCTTCCCAAAATGTAACATTGTTATTGGTAACCCACGACCGTTATTTCTTGGATAGAGTTTGTAATAATATTGTTGAGCTTGATAATGGTAAAACGTATCCTTACAAAGGAAATTATGGGTATTTCTTAGAGAAAAAAGCTGAACGTGAAGCCATGGAAGCAGCAGGTATCGATAAAGCTAAGAACCTGCTTCGTACTGAGCTAGAATGGATGCGCCGCCAGCCTAAAGCACGTGGTACAAAAGCTCAATATCGTATTGATGCTTTCTACGATTTAAAAGATAAAGCATCGCAAACTAAAGACGATTCTAAAGTACAGTTAAATGTAAAAATGGCTCGTCAAGGAAGTAAGATTTTAGAAATTGATGATTTATCAAAAAGCTTTGGCGAACAAAAAATCGTTGCTAATTTCTCTTATGTTTTCAAGAAGAAAGATAGAATTGGTATCATTGGAAAAAATGGAGCTGGAAAGTCAACATTTTTGAATATGATTACGCAAAACCTGAAGCCTGATTCAGGAAATATTACAACGGGCGAAACGGTTGTTTATGGTTACTATCAACAAGGAGACTTGGAGTATAGAGATGGACAAAGAGTGATTGACATTGTGACCGAAATTGCCGAATACGTTACTTTAGGAAATGGACAGAGCATTACGGCAAGTCAGTTTTTGACGCATTTTAAGTTTGAACCTAAAGTACAATACACGCTTGTTGAGAAGCTATCTGGGGGTGAAAAACGTCGTTTGGCTTTGATGCGAGTATTAATCAAAAACCCTAACTTTTTGATTCTGGATGAACCTACCAATGACTTGGATATTCAAACATTGAATATTTTGGAAGATTTCTTAATCGAATTTGGAGGATGTTTATTACTAGTATCTCACGACCGTTATTTTATGGACAAATTGGTTGAACACCTTTTTGTGTTTGAAGGAGAAGGGCAAATTCGCGATTTTCCAGGAAACTATACCGATTATCGTGAATGGAAAGATGAATTAGACAAGCAAGAAGCACAAGCTAAATCGGCACCCAAAAAAGTAGAAGCGCCAAGTGCTCCAGTTGTTCAAGAGGTTCCTGTTGCTACTTCTGCCAAAAAGAAACTTTCTTACAAAGAGCAGAAAGAGTATGAATCTTTGGAAGGGGAAATCGCTAAATTGGGAGACCGTAAAGCTGAATTGACAGAAAAACTCAATGCTGGGGGGTCTTATGAAGAATTGGCTGCTTGGGCTAATGAAATTGAGCAAATTACAGACCAACTTGACGAAAAAGAACTTCGTTGGTTAGAGCTATCAGAAATGATGTAGACTGCATAATTCTTTCATAATAAAAGCATTACTGTATATTCAAGTGCCACAATTTGTATTGGGGCACTTTTTTTTGTTTAACTTTATCTAAAATTATTCAAAGTCAACAAACCTTCACTACTATTATATGAAAAAAGCACTACTCTCATTCATTTTTATCCTCTTCATAACAACGCTCTCGCAGGCGCAAAAAACCTGTTTTTATAATGGCAAAGTATATACAGTTGATGCCAAAAGCTCAGTTGCAGAAGCGGTAGTGGTCGAAAACGGAAAGATATTGTTTGTAGGCTCCACACCCGAGGCTCGTGCTGTATGGTCAGATAGTCGAACTAAGATGGTGGACTTGAAGGGAAAATTAATGCTTCCTGGGCTTATCGACAATCACACGCATTTTGCTGATGGAGGAATGTATCTGTTGGGAGTAGACTTGAGAGGTGCAAAAACGATAGCGGAATTTAAAGGTATTTTAAAAAAGTATGTGGATAACCACCGTGGAGAGTGGATAACTTCTGGAAATTGGGATCATGAATCTTGGGAAGTGAAAGAATTGCCCACCAAGGAAATGATTGATGAGTTTTCGCAAGATACTCCCATTTTTGTTGACCGTTTTGATGGTCATATGGGGCTAGCCAATTCAAAAGCCTTGGCTTTAGCAGGTATTAACAAAGATACACCTTCGCCTGATGGTGGAGAAATAGTGAAAGATCCTAAGACTGGCGAACCAACAGGTGTTTTGAAAGACGCCGCAATGCCTTTGATTTATAAAATTATTCCAGCGGCCAATGCAGTGCAAAAAATCAAATTTGTAGAAAGAGCTCTTCAGGAAGCACGGGAAAATGGTATTACTTCAGTTCATGATATTACGTTTCAACCAGATTTGATTGCTTATCAAGACTTGGAAAAGGCGGGTAAACTTACGTGTCGTTTTTATACAAGACTTCCCATTAGTACTTATCAAAACTTGGTAAATACGGGTATTCAAGCAGGATTTGGTTCTGATAAAATTAAATTGGGTTCGTTGAAGGCTTATGCTGATGGCTCTTTAGGGTCGAGTACGGCTTTGATGTTTAAGCCTTACACACAAAACCCCAATACCAAGGGTTTGGCTTCGGATATTATTATTAATGGAAGCTTGACCAAATGGGCAGTAGATGCTGACAAAAACCATTTACAGCTTTCTATTCATGCTATTGGGGATTCGGCCAATTATTTGATGTTAAAACTTTTTGAAAAAATCACACAGGAAAATCCCAAATGGGATCGTCGTTTCCGTATCGAGCACGCACAGCATGTGAGATTTGAGGATATACAGGCTTTTGCCAAATTGGGTGTTATTGCATCTGTTCAACCTTATCACTGTATCGATGATGGCGTTTGGGCTGCTAAGCGTATCGGAGATCGAGTAAATTATACTCACCCTTACAAATCGTTTTTGGAAGCTGGTGTAAAACTCTGTATGGGCTCGGATTGGTCGGTGGCGCCGCTTAATGCTATTTTAGGGATATATGCTGCTGTAACTCGTCAAACAGTGGATGGCGCTAACCCGATGGGTTGGATACCGAAACAGAAAATATCTGTGCAAGAGGCTATCAAAGCCTATACCATCAATAATGCGTACGCAGCTTTTGAGGAAAATGTAAAGGGAAGTATCGAAGTTGGTAAACTGGCTGATATGGTGGTACTTTCAGAGGATATTTTAACAATTCAACCTGAAAAAATAAAAAATGTACAGGTATTAATGACTATTTTTGATGGGAAAATTGTTTTTGAAAGAAAGTAAACCTCGAACATAAAAACTAGAGCATGGATTGGAAATTTCCTAATGAAGTTTTAATCCATACACAACGAAAAATTGTAAAAATAAGTCTAATTTGTCGGGCTATTGGAATAAATCATCGATAGCAGAAACTGGATTTTAAGTGTTGTGTTGGCTTGTTGTAAAAATTATCCATGGATATAACTCAAATAATAAAATATCTCTCTGATTCAAAAGAGATAATTAATGCAGGTTTGTTTGCCATCACCTTTGTGGTATATGCTGAAAATGGGCTTTTCTTTGCTTTCTTTCTACCGGGCGACTACCTTCTGTTTTTGACTGGAATTTTTGTAGGTAGTAAACTATTACTTTACCCTATTACTACTGTGATATTATATTTGTTTTTGGCGGCAGTAATAGGATCTTTAACAGGGTTTTTATTTGGGCGATACTTTGGTACAACTCTTGAAAACAGACCTGATACTTGGTATTTTAAAAGAAAACATCTAGATGCTACGCAGGATTTTTCGAAAAATATGGAAGCCAAGCGCTAATTATCAGTCGTTTCTTGCCATATATCCGTACCTTTGCACCGATTTTGGCGGGTATAAGTAAAATGAATTATCCTAAATATCTTTTCCTCAATATTGTTGGAGGAGCCGTTTGGGTAGTTTCGTTGGTTGGAGGTGGTTATTGGTTTGGTATCAGGTTTCCTTGGATTATCAACTATGTTCATTATGTAATCCTTTTCTTCTTGGTCATTACGACTTTTACTGTGGTCAAAGGTTATTTTAATATTAGGAATAAGTCGTAAAAGGGTCGTGAGCTTTCTGCTTTCAGGTGTCATTTTTTACTCCTAATATCTTTCAGTTGCTTTTCTAATTTGTTATACGATGCTAAGTGAATTTGGGTATATATTATTGTTTATTATCACTGCGATTGTCTTTACGGCGGTAATTCTTTTTGTTGCCAAACTATTGAGACCCAATCGCCCGAATGTTGAGAAGTTGACTACTTACGAGTCTGGAGAAGAACCCGATGGTAATGCCAACGTCCGTTTTAACATTCGCTTTTATGTAATTGCGTTGTTGTTTGTGCTATTTGATTTAGAATTAGTTTTCTTGTTTCCTTGGGCAACAGTTTTTGGAAATGAAACACTAAACAATACGACAGACGGTCTTTGGGGATGGTTTTCGATGGCCGAAATGTTTATTTTTGTAGGCATTTTAATTCTCGGATTAGCCTATGCGTGGATAAAGGGACATTTGGATTGGGTACGCCCAGAGGTACAAGAACCACAGTTTAAATCGCCAGTACCAGTAAGCAAGTATGAGGCTATCAATAAAAAATATTCTTAGGTTTTAGTGTCAGGTATTTGGTGTAAATTCTTCTATTGGTTTGATTAATGGCTTTACCCAAAATACATATAGGTTTTCATTTGCGACAAGGTTATATATTGTTAGCAGTGCCATATCTGCAAGTAGCAGGTATGGCACTGTTTCCTTTTATATTAGTTCAAAAAAGCAATCCCTCGAAAATATTAGTCAATCATGAAAGGATTCACTTGCGCCAGCAAATCGAATTGGGAATTGTCTTTTTTTATCTGTGGTATCTGATTAATTATGGTATAAATCGTTTGAAAGGAATGCCTCATAATAAGGCATATCATCAAATCATATTTGAAAGAGAGGCTTACCAAGAAGATGAAAATTTACAATATTTGACAAAAAGAAAATGGCTTGCCTTTTTACGATATTAAGCAAGCCATTTTATTACCACAAATTTTGTGGACAGAGGATTTTATGTCTATTGTTTAGCATAACTCCGATCACAATCTCGTGGGAGCCCCTAGAGCGTTGATTAATGTCAGATAAAGTAAAGTCGTAGGAATACCCAATATTGAGAAGAGAGCTAATATTAAAACCTACCAAACCTACAAAAGCGTCTTTGTTTCGATAAGAAGCACCAATCCAAAAACGATTGTCATACATAGCTTTTAGATTCACATCATACGTCACAGGTGCCAAATTTACTTTTTTGACTAATACCGAAGGCATTACCGTCCAGTAATCAGTAGCGTCAAATCTATAACCAGCCGAAAGAAAATAGTGAGGATAAACACTACCAACCCACGAATAAGTAGATGAGTTATCGCCTGTGGGTTTGAGGTTATAGTTTTCAAAAAGAAGTTGATTGGCCGATACCCCAATGTAATAGTTCATCGAATAATACCATGCCCCTACATTGATGGTAGGCTGAATCGCTGTAATTTTTCCACCTCCCATAATCGCAGGGTCTGGATTTACTTTTACCTGCAAATTCGAAAAGTCTAGCGTATATTGCGTCACACCACCCGATGCTCCAATGGCTAATTTTGAATGTCCTGTAACAGGAATATGATAAGCGTAACTTCCCAAAAGGCTTACTTGTGAACTAGGTCCCATGTTATCAGATATGAGCGAAATGCCTACACCCTGATGCCCTGGTACTCGTGGCTTACCGCTATATTGGCGAGAAGGAGTAATAGGACGACGAATCGTTTTGCTAATATAAGGCGTTGGACCCGTACTGGTACGGTCGGGCTTATCTAAGGCAAAGTGCGCCGTTAGGTAGTATGTTGTGGGTGCTCCTTCAAAATTTGTCCACTGATTGCGATAGCCGACTTTTATATCGGTATAATCTTCAATACCTACCACTGCGGGGTTGATTAGATAGGTATTCATCATATATTGACTGTATTGAGGGTTTTGTTGGGCACTTAGGCGATAGCAAAATAAACTTGCTACTAAAAAAAGTATAAATTTTTGCATGACGAGGATTGCGTATGTATTAGCGTAAGGAAAAAACAAGCAAATTTTGTGCCTATTCCTCTTTTGAGGATATCTATTATGCTGTGAGCAGTCGGCTTGAAGAGGGCGGTTTTTCAACAAGTTCTATACAAATATACTTAATATTTGGAGATGAATCAGGACTGAAATAATTCATTTCAAGGTTTTTAGGATGTTATTGGTCGATAATTTGGTGGTGTTCAGAAAAACATCAAACTTTAAAAGAACGAACTCCACTAACCTTGCGTTAGTATGAAGTTAGGTTTTGTTTTCTATCCAAGACAATACTCCATTCAATCAACCATTAGAAGATATTTATAGAAAAGCCCGACGGGGCATCGCTCATTATGCAAGTACATAGACTACCTTTAAGACAAACCAACCAATTTTCAGCGCTCTTTCTTGATTATATGGACCAAGCTTCGGCTTTGACCGAGTATTCTGGTAACTTCCCTAATTTGGAGGGTTTTGCCAAGCAGATAGAACAAAAATCATTTTCTGACGAAAACAGAAAGGTACTTGTAGAGGTACTAAAGCGACAATACCAAAACCTAACAATTCAGCCAGATCTTGATATTCTTGCTCAACCCAATACCTTTACCGTTACCACAGGGCACCAGTTGAATATTTTTACTGGACCTCTTTATGTGGTTTATAAGATGATTACCGTGATTAATTTGGCTAAATCATTGAAACAGGCGTATCCTGATTACAACTTCGTACCTGTATATTGGATGGCGACCGAAGACCATGATTTTGCTGAAATCAATCATTTTTCTTTGTTTGGTAAAAAATATGAATGGAATACCGAACAAAAGGGAGCCGTAGGAAGAATGAATCCTAAAGAGCTTGAAACGCTTATCAGTGAGTTTGCGGATTGCCCAGAGGTATTTAAAAATGCATATCTCGAAAAAGAAACCTTGAGCGATGCCGTACGATGTTATATTCATGAGTTATTTGGAGCAGAAGGATTGATTTGTATTGATGCAGATGACCGCCAGTTAAAAACTTTGTTCTCGCCAATTATCAAAGATGATTTGTTAAATCATTCGGCTTTTGCCAAAGTACAGGCTACCTCTAGTGCCCTCGAAAATTTGGGATATAAAACCCAAATTGCCCCTCGCGAAATCAACTTCTTCTATTTGTCCAACGGTGTTCGTGAGCGTATCGTAAAAGAAGAAGGTGTCTATAAAGTATTGAATACTGAGCTTCAGTTTTCTGAAGAAGAGATACTTGCCTTACTAGAATCGCAACCAGAACATTTTAGTCCTAACGTGGTATTGCGTCCTGTATATGAAGAGGTTATTTTACCAAATCTAGCCTATATCGGCGGTCCATCTGAAGTGCCATATTGGTTACAACTGAAAGGTGCTTTTGATCATTATGGCGTCACATTTCCAATCTTAATGCCACGCAATTTTGCTTTGGTTGTCAATAAGGCCTCTGCTAAAAAGATGGAAAAATTAGATTTGTCCATCGAAGAGTTATACCATGATGAAGTAACGCTACGTAAAAACTTTGTCGAGAAGCATTCAGAAAACTCTTTGAGTTTGGCGGAAGAAGGAAAAACATTTTCAGCAATTTTTGAAGAAATACTTACCAAGGCTATCAAAATCGATAAAACCTTGGAGGGAGCCGTAAAAGGAGAGCAACAGAAACTATTGAATAGTCTTGACCATTTGGAAAAACGCTTGAAAAAAGCGGAAGAGCGTAATCAAGAAACAGAAGTAAATCAATTGTTGGGACTTAAGCACAAACTTTTCCCGAATGGTGGGTCACAAGAACGTGTGGAAAACCTAATGAATTTCTCGCTCAACAATACTGAATTTATCTCAACATTGCTCAACACCTTCGATGCCCTCGATTTTAGCTATTATACCATAGTTGAGTAAGTATAAGTGCTGAGTTGTGAGTGATGAGTTTTGAGTGTTAATTTGTCCTTGCGTAAGCAGGCAAAATTAAATCAAGTTTACCTAATAGGCTGTAAGAGTATTTTTAATGACTTTATAAGTCATTAAAAATAGAAAATTTTGTGTTTCTTTTAATGAAATCCTATTGTTTGAGCCGCAGGCGAGTTTAGGATTTCTTGACTTTCTTTTGTTACTTTTCTTGTGTTAAGACAAGAAAAGTAAGGAATGTCGATTGGAAATTTTGTTTTTTAACAAATGCCAAATAGAATTTTTAAACATACTTTAAGTAAAAACAATGGTAGTGTTTCTTACAGAATTATTATTACATTTTACTTAACACCCAAAGCGTATAGCAACAAAAAGCGCGAGCCTTTCTCGAAGGGCTCGCGCTTTTACATGATTGTTATGATGAAGTTTTTCAAGGGATTGGTAATACCTTACTTTCTTTGAAAGTAGAAAGAATAACCATCGTTTGTGTGCCAGCAACTTCTTCAATCTCGTTGATTTTTTCAAGCATCAACTTTTGGTATGAAGAGATATCTTTAGCAATAATTTTCAATAAAAAGTCACCAGAACCTGTAACGTGATGACATTCGATAACCTCTGGAATATCATTGATTTGGTGTACGAATGATTCAGTAACTTGCTTTTTGTGACCAGTCAATGAAACTGTAACAAAAGTTGTAACTCCCAAACCTACTTTATCTCTATTCAATTGAGCATGGTAGCTCTGAATGATACCAGAAGTTTCTAATTTTTTTACACGTTCGAGGGTAGGCGCTGGCGAAAGGCCAATTTCTTTTGAAAGCTGGGCGTTGGTAATCTTTGCGTTCTGTTGAAGAATTTCCAGAACCTTATGGTCTATCTGGTCTAGCTTAATTGCACTCATCTTATTAGGAGTTTAGTATGGATAGATTTTGAATTTTTACTAGACTGTTTGACGACACAATCTAAGTCGTTCAAAATCTTTTACTTCTGACTTGAGTCTGTTTCTTAGTAAGGTTAAGAAATAGAAAGCAAAGTTACAGACTTTCTAGTAAATTTCTAAGAAATTTTACAGAAAAGGAATTTCGTAAAATAAAATTTTTATTAAACGGCATTATCTTATCGAAAAACCTATAATATTTTGCTCAAACGAAATGAGTGTATTTGATATAGAGTCAGTTAAACGCAATCTAGCTCATAAAATTACTTTCTTTTAGAAATTTTGTTCATTGAGATACTTCTTTGTAAATCGCATTTAAAGCGTCCTTTTAAAATTGTACTTTTGACACGATGTTTGGTAACTCGACCTTGTACTCGCTCTCTCCACATTTTCCAAGAAGAACGTTTCATCTCTTTTCGCATCAATTCTATTACTTCTTGTTCCTTTAGCCCAAACTGATCCAAAATGGCATCAAAAGGCGTGCGGTCCTCCCATGCCATCTCAATAATACGGTCTATCTCTTGTTCGCTTAATATGACTTTTTTCATGAAATTGATAATGTTAAAAAACGCATAAATGACTTGCCGAAACGCATTGGCGTTTGAGCATATCATTCATAACTTCTTAAAGGCAGAATTGTTGGAAGGAATTCATCACTCGACAGGATTATTCGAGGAATGTGATTTTTGTTTCTCCCATTTCATAAAAATGTGTAAATTCGTATTTAATACAAATCTATTCAATGAGATATTTATTCCTTTCAGAATGATTTGTCACTGATTTCAAAAACGGATTCGGTGCGAAAATGTACGTAAACAAAAAACTTACAAAGACAGAGATTGGTAGGTTGTGGATTATTCCCAAATTGTATATTTCCAATCTTACCTATCGCTTGATGCTAGCACGTATAACCATCAACTAAAATTACACGGTATTCTTACTAAAAATAGGTAGTTCTTTGGAGCTATCAACGTTTTGATTATTTGGTATTATGACAGAAGAAAAAGAAAAATCACAAGAGCGAATTCCCGCTAATTTTCTCGAACAAATCGTTGAGGAAGATATTACATCAGGAAAAAATGGTGGTCGTGTACACACTCGTTTCCCTCCCGAGCCTAACGGTTATTTGCACATTGGTCATGCCAAATCTATTTGCTTGAACTTTGGGTTAGCTGACAAATTTGGTGGAAAAACAAACCTTCGCTTTGATGATACCAACCCTGTAACAGAAGATACAGAGTACGTAGAATCTATCAAAGCTGATGTGCGTTGGTTAGGTTTTGATTGGGAAAATGAGCTATATGCTTCTGACTACTTCGACCAGTTATATGAACTTGCAGTACAGCTAATCAAAAAGGGATTGGCGTATGTAGATGACCAAACATCGGAACAAATTGCTACTCAAAAAGGAAATCCTAACATTCCTGGTGAGGAAAGCCCATATCGTTATCGCTCAGTTGAGGAAAATCTCGACTTGTTTGAACGTATGAAAAACGGTGAATTTGAGGATGGTGCAAAAGTGCTTCGTGCCAAGGTAGATATGGCGCATCCTAACATGCACATGCGTGACCCTTTGATGTACCGTATCAAAAAGGCAAAACACCACCGCACTGGCGATAAATGGTGTATATATCCAATGTATGACTTTGCTCATGGGCAGTCGGATTCGATTGAGAAAATTACTCACTCGATTTGTACGTTGGAGTTTGACGTACACCGTCCGTTGTATGATTGGTTTATCGAAAAATTAGATACTTTCCCATCGCATCAATACGAATTTGCTCGTTTGAACCTTACACATACGGTAATGAGTAAAAGACGTTTGTTGCAGTTGGTAAAAGAAAATATTGTATCAGGATGGGATGACCCTCGTATGCCGACTATCTCAGGCTTGCGTCGTCGTGGATTTACACCTGCTTCAATTCGTAACTTCTGTGATAAAATTGGGGTGGCAAAACGCGATAACCTTATCGATGTAGGGGTATTGGAATTCTGTGTGCGCGAGGATTTGAATAAAATTGCGACACGTGTAATGGCAGTACTTGATCCAGTGAAATTAGTGATTACTAATTATCCTGAAGGACAAGTAGAAACTTTACAAGTAGAAAATAACCCAGAAGATATCAACAGTGGTCATCGTGATGTACCATTTAGTCGTGAGGTATATATCGAGCGTGAAGACTTTATGGAAGTTCCACCGAAGAAATTCTTCCGTTTGGGACCTGGTTTGATGGTTCGTTTGAAAGGAGCTTACATTGTAAAATGTGAAGATTTTGTTAAAGACGAATTCGGAAATATTACCGAAATTCACTGTACTTATATTCCAGAAAGTCGTTCGGGGTCGGATACCTCTGGTATTCATGTAAAAGGAACCATTCACTGGGTATCTGCACAACATGCAGTACCAGCAGAAGTGCGAGTTTACGACCGTTTGTTGATTTTGGAAGACGCTTCTCAAGTAGGAGACGACTTCAAGAAATTTATCAATCCTGATTCGTTGACTGTCTTAGAAAATGTATTAGTCGAACCAAGCCTTAAAGAAGCTGAGTTAGGAAAGAACTATCAATTTATCCGTAAAGGGTATTATTGTTTAGACAAAGATTCTACTGGAGATAAATTAGTTTTCAATAGAACCGTTGGTTTGAAAGATGCTTGGGCAAAAGAAAAAAATAAGTAATTCTAATTTTGCCAAAGAATAATTTGATGATTATTCACAAAAAAGTGTGGATAAGTAATGTTAATAACTCACTTACCCACACTTTTTTATTGCTATTAATAGGCTGCCTGATAGTTAATCACAAAATTGATTGGCTCGTTTTTCTCTTCTTTTACCTCAAAAGGAAATATGTTTTCCTCTCCATCAAAGATATTTGCCCACAAACCTTTACTCTCTTCACGTACCATTATAGAATACTTTCCTTCGGGTAATTCTAAGCAAAAATCCCCGTTTTTGTCTGATAAAACACTGGTAATCAACTTGCTTTGGATATTTGAGTAAAACCCATTCGCCTGTGTTACTTGTTTGAGATTAGTAAGCTCGTAGATTAATACTTCTCTTTGAATCCCTTTGGGAACACGAGGCGGTCTGTCAGGCGATGGCATCTGATTGCCAGCTACCCAAGTGACTTTTCCACACACCCTATTCTGATTGTGGATAACTTTTGAGGATGATGTGGATTTATGCGTACAAGCCATTGTTGATAATATGGCAAATAGTCCGAAGAAAAAGGTTTTTATCATAGCTATACAAAGAAAACATCCTAAACAATGACTGTGCATTATTTAGGATGTAAACGTATCGGTAATAAAGATATTTTATGCTTTACGCTTGAAAAGTGAGTTCACAAATTCCTTTTTATTGAAGACTTGTAAATCTTCAATTTTCTCTCCTACGCCAATATACTTCACTGGAATTTTGAACTGATCTGAGATACCAATTACTACACCACCTTTGGCTGTACCATCCAACTTGGTGATAGCCAAAGCTGTTACATCGGTAGCCTTCGTAAACTCTTGCGCTTGGATAAAGGCATTTTGTCCAGTCGAACCATCCAATACCAAAAGTACTTCATGAGGAGCCTCTGGCAAGAACTTCTGAACAACACGCTTGATTTTAGCCAATTCATTCATCAAGTTTACTTTGTTGTGTAATCGACCTGCTGTATCGATAATTACCACATCGGCTTGCTGTTCAACGGCTTGTTTTACAGCATCAAATGCTACTGAAGCAGGGTCGGTATTCATACCGTGATCGATTACTGGAATGCCTACGCGCTGTCCCCAAAGTTTGAGTTGGTCGACTGCTGCAGCACGGAAAGTATCACCTGCACCTAATATAACCTTATTGCCAGCTTTGTGGAATTGAGAAGCAAGTTTACCAATAGTCGTTGTTTTACCTACGCCATTGACACCCACTACCATGATTACATAAGGCTTGATATCAGATTTTTTGAAGGCATCAGTAATATCTTCAGATTTGTTTTGAGCCAATAGCTCTGCGATTTCCTCACGAAGAATTTCGTCAAGTTCGCTTGTGCTTACGAATTTATCACGAGCAACACGCTCTTCGATACGACGAATGATTTTAACTGTAGTTTCGACGCCGACATCCGAAGAGATTAAGATTTCTTCTAATTCATCTAATACCTCATCATCGACTTTTGATTTGCCGACGATAGCACGACTTAGTTTCGAAAAAAGTCCTTCTTTGGTTTTTTCGAGTCCTTTGTCGAGTGATTCTTTCTCTTCAGTATTGAGTGTTTCTTTCTTTTTAAAAAAATCGAATAAACCCATTTGTTGTTATTTTTTTGGTTACTCGTTAAAAGTCTGAAAGTTATCTACAAAAAGACATTCAGAAGACTTTTGAAAACGTAAGGCAAAAGTAAAACAAAAAAAGTCCCGATAAAGGGACTTTTCCTAAAAATCTTAATAAAGGGGCTGAATATTAAGCTTTAAGAGCAGCTTGAACATCTTCTTGAAGAACGATTTCTTCTTTGAAAGAGTAAGCACCAGTAGCTGTTTTAACAGCTTTGATAACTTTAGCGTATTTTACACCACCTTCTTTTTTAAGGGTTGCAACTACCTTCTTTGCCATGTTATTATGATGAGTTAACAGTTATCTGTTACGATAACCGAGTGAATTACTTGATTTCTTTGTGAACAGTTACTTTTTTCAAGAAAGAGTTGTATTTCTTCAACTCAATACGAGCAGTAGTGTTTTTACGGTTTTTTGTAGTGATGTAACGAGACATCCCTGGAACGCCTGAAGCTTTTTGCTCAGTACATTCTAAAATCACTTGGATTCTATTGCCTTTCTTAGCCATTGTGTTATGCTTTATGAATTTTCTGTATCTTACAAATATTTTTTATTCGTTTGATTATCAGAAAATTACAACTTGCTGATAAGTCCGAACGAATATATATTTCCCAAATAGGACTGCAAAGGTAGTAAATGTTTGAGTTTTAGACAAATATGTTTTTGAAAAAACTTATGCTTTCAAGGCGTTTTTTCAGAAAATAAGAGAAAATTTGACGTTTGGGGACTAAATTTGCTTCTCCGCTGTTCTTTATCTAAGATAAAATTTACGAATTTTACGGCATGAAGCAAATCCAATACCAATACGACCCTGAGCATTTTAAACGTTCAGACCCCAATAAGTATAATTCCTCGAAACTCAAATCGGAAGAAATGATTTTGTCGCTTGGGCCTCAACACCCTTCGACTCACGGTGTTTTGCGTTTAGAGGTAATCTCTGATGGTGAGCTGATTGTGGATGTAGTTCCTCACTTGGGTTATCTGCATAGATGCTTTGAGAAACATGCTGAATCTTTAGCTTTTGGACAGACTATTCCCTATATCGACCGTTTGGATTATCTGGCAGCGATGAATTCTGAGCATGCCTATGTGATGGGAGTAGAGAAAATGCTTGATTTGGAGGGTAAACTTCCCAAACGTATTGAATATATCCGTGTACTGGTAGCCGAACTCAATCGTTTGGCATCGCATTTTGTTGCCATAGGCACGTATGGCTTAGATATTGGGGCATATACTTCATTTTTGTGGCTCATGCGCGACCGCGAGCATATTCAGCGGTTGCTCGAATGGCTTTGTGGTGCTCGTATGCTTTACAACTACATTTGGATTGGAGGCTTGTTTTATGATTTACCTGTTGGTTTTGAAGAGCGTTGTTTGGAGTTTATCAATTACCTCAAGCCCAAAATGGTTGAGATTCGTGAGTTGATTATTGAAAACAAAATCTTTGTGCAACGTACGGCTAATATTGGTATTTTACCTCTGGACTTGGCTATTAACTACGGTTGTACAGGGCCTGTGCTTCGTGGTTCGGGCTTAAAATTTGACCTCCGTCGTGTCGATGGCTATTCTGTATATCCAGAACTTGATTTTGAAATTCCAGTAGGAAAAGGAGAAATGGGTACTGTGGGAGACTGCTGGGATAGAAATTTTGTGAGAGTATTAGAATGTGATGAATCAATCAAGATTATCGAGCAATGCCTTGTACAGTTGATGGGCGATCACAAACGTACTCGTGATTTTAATCCACAGGCTATGCTTCCTAAAAAAGTACGTCCTCAGGCGATGGATTTATATTTTAGAGCTGAGAATCCTAAAGGTGAACTTGGCTTTTTCTTCAGAACAGACGGTCGCTCAGATGTACCATTACGTGTAAAAGCAAGAGCTTGTTCGTTTCATAATTTATCGGTAGTGCCCGAAATTAGTCGTGGTGCTATGTTAGCAGACTTGGTGGCTATTGTTGGTTCTGTAGATTTGGTGATGGGTGAAGTCGACCGATAGTTTTGATAATTTCTCAACAAATATTTAATATTTCTGCCAAGGCAGAGAACAAACATCAATGTTTAAATTAGATCCTAATAAAGAATATCCTAAAAAGTTGCATTCGAAATCACTTATCCGTTTTCAAGATTGTGATCCATTGAAGCATCTTAACAATGCTAAATATTTCGATTATTTCTTCAACGCTCGCGAAGACCACGTAGCCGAGGTTTATAACTTTGATTATAATGACTATTTCGAAAATAATCATACTTCTTGGGTCGTTTACAATCACCAAATAGGCTATGTTTCGTCGGCAAGAGTGAGTGAATGGGTAACAATTATTTCATCGACTGTCTATTACAATGAGGATACTTTAGTGACAGAATATGTCATGACAGATGAACATTTGCAGGTATTGAAGGCTGTTTTGTGGACAACTTCAAAATATATTGATGTACGTACTGGCAAGAAAACGCCTCATCCACCAGAGGTAATGGAGTTTTTTGATAAAGTGTGTCTTGAGGGAATAGATTTTGAACACACGTCGTTCAATGCTCGAATCAAAGTGATTAAACAAGAGCTGAAGGAAGGAAAGTTTGTGTAGTGAAATCATGAGTTGTTCGTACACTTTTAGAGAAAATCCAAAATTGTAGGCGCTATTCTAAATTGCTGAAGCAATATCAATCAAAATAATTCCTTTTGCTAAAAAACGCTTAATTGAATTATGAAAAAAATCGCTTTCTTATTTATTGCATTGTTAACTTTTGTGGTGAAAGGTATCGCCCAAGACCGCTTGAAATCGCTCACTGAAGAGCGTCAGGTTTTGTATAGTAAATTCAAAGAGTCAGAGAGCCAGTCTTCAGGGATTTTTGGGAATCGTACCAAAGATGATATGCAAAGCTCAATCGAAGCTTTGAAGGAGATTATGGCGAAGGACAATGAGATTTTAGACGAGCTGAATAATCTTAGCGAAAAATCAAAATCAGATTTTACTGAACAATATAATGATTTGATTCAACAGAATAATGAGCTTCGAGAAAAGAATCGGGAGCTCAGCGAACTGTCTGAACGCCACAAAGGATGGTCAAAAGAAAACCATACTATTTTGGAATCAGTAGAAGAGGAAAAGACTTTTACCCTATCGATATCGGTAGTTGTAGCTTTTTTGTTGATTGTTTATGTGATTAAATTTTATGCACTAAAGTCGAAATACAACGAATTGAAGAAACAACAACGCTTAGAATAGTTTTTTCCAACCGTAGCGAATTGCCAATAGCAGCATAATAAATCCGACTATGATATACTGAAATGGAACGTAGGTAATAGCATAAATTCGTAGTCGGTCTACAAACCATAAAATCCCAATAAGTGCTGTTAGAATAGTCATAAATCCAGATAACCTACCAAGTTCAGGAACCGCCTCAAAAGGAATTTTCCACTTGATGAGCATCAGCGTGATAGCCATAGAAACAATGGGTAAAATCTGAATAATGAGGTTCATTTGCCAAATGCTTTGACGTTCGAACAAAAAGAGATAAACATCTAAAGTCAAGGCAAATATCCCTGGGATACCAATCATATAAGCCAATACCATATAGCTATATCGAACCAGAACCGAAGGTCCGTTAACTGGATTCGTTTGCCACAATCCTATCAAAAATGTAATAGCAGGCACAAGTAGTAAGTAATACAAAAGCGAATAAGGATTTTGACTAATACTGTCAAATAGTTGTTGCAAGGTCATGGGTTTTCTGGTAAAGGGAAAAGAAAAAATGAAAAGCTAAATCGTTAAATTTCCTTCCGAATCTACTCTAATTTGCTGATTTTCTATCATTTCTCGTACAATTGCTTTAAAAAAATCAGCATTGTTGGGCTGCATTATTTTGAGTAATAATTCAGGCGACATACTACCATTGTTTAACAAAGCTTTTACTTTTTCTTGTGTTTGAAACTTGTATTGAAGCTCTTGCTGATAAGTCCCTTCTTCTCGTTTTTTCTTAATACAAACATCACAAACACCGCAAGTAGCGTCGGTATGCTCGTCGAAATATTCCAAAAGCAGTTGCGTTCTACAGCGTTTTTGGTGCTCGATATAATGTTTTACAGCTAGGGCTTTTTGCACATCATACACACGTCGTTGTTCAATATCCTGAACTTGCAAAGGCAATTGTTGTGCATCAAATCGACCTGTCAAAAATGTGAGTTGCGGTTTATCCTTGTGTTTGTCATATTGAATAATTTCAAACTTTTCGAGATTAGATAAAAGCAATTCTACCTCAGTTTGAGGAGCAGAAAACACTTTTGAAATGGTAGCCTCCGATATATTCAGATAACCTGTAAAAAGCTCTCCTCCGTACATTCGTAAGAGTAATTTTACAAAAGTATCATATTTCGGATTCCGTAATTGAAAATCATATAATTGACGATTATCTACCGAAAAAGTAATACGAGAAGGATGGTGAACCGCTTCAGAGAGCGTAATAAATCCTTGGTTTTCTAAAATTTTTAGGGCAAAATAAGTGTCGGGTGAAGGCAAATCAAATCGTTGTTGGAAGGTCGATAAGTCCAAATCGTAGCAAGCAAATTCGCCAGCGCCTACTGCCAATTGAAAGTAATTACCCAAACATTGATATACCCTTCTTATCAACGGGATAGGAGGATATTTCTGCGCAGTATTTACTTCTAAATTTTGAATATCTACTTGATCATACAACACCGTCGCAAAGGCTTTTTGACCATCTCGTCCTGCACGACCAGCTTCCTGATAATAGGCTTCGAGTGTTTCGGGTAAGTCTAAATGAACTACCAATCGTACATCGGGTTTGTCAATTCCCATGCCGAAGGCATTGGTCGCCACCATCACACGAACCTGATTTTTAATCCATTGTTCTTGCCTTTGACTACGTTCTTGCGCATTGATTCCTGCATGATAAAAGGTCGCAGATATACCAGATTTTTGAAGAAATTGAGCTACCTCTTGCGTTTTCCGACGATTACGGACATATACGATGGCCGTTCCTGCCACTTTTTGGAGCATAGCTACCAGACGTGCTATTTTGTTTTCTTCATAAAGCGTAGAATAGGACAAATTAGCTCTGGCAAAACTCTGCTGAAACACCTGAGGGTTTTGCATGGCAAGCTTCGCCAAAATATCTGTTTTGACTTCTTTTGTCGCTGTGGCGGTCAAGGCAATAGTACGAAGTGTGGGGAATAACTGTCGAAATTCCGCTATTTTCAAATAAGGAGGTCTAAAATCATAGCCCCATTGCGAAATACAGTGTGCTTCGTCGATAGCTAGTAAACATAACTTCATGGCCTTGACTCTTTCGAGAAAAAGCGAAGTCTGTAGTCTTTCTGGAGAAATATACAAAAACTTTACATCGCCATAAATACAATTATCCAATGCAATATCTATTTGATTTCGGTGCATCCCAGCATATATCGCCACCGCCGAAATACCTCTTCGGCGCAATTGTGCTACTTGGTCTTGCATCAAAGCAATCAATGGCGTTATGACCAAACATACGCCTTCCATCGCCATGGCAGGAACCTGAAAGCAAATAGATTTTCCGCCTCCTGTAGGCAACAATGCCAAGGTATCACTACCATTCAAGACTGACTGAATAATGTCTTCTTGTAAAGGACGAAAAGAGCTATAGCCCCAATATTGTTGTAATATTTGATGTATCGGATATTGCATTCGTAAAAGCAGGTGTCAGATGTTGATAGTGGATAACTTCAGCAAAAGTATAGTTACCGTAGCCAAATGTCAAGTTTCGCTCGTATATCCAAGACTGTAGCAAAGACAGAAAGAAGTATCTGTTTTTTTCTTATATTTAAACTTTCTAAAAAGTGTTATTAACCAATCGTATTTCTGATATAGGAGGATATTAAATTCGAAAATTTCTGTCTCCATTTTATTTTTAACAACAAACTATGAAAAAACGCTCAATAGTAGGATTTGTGATAGGATGTGTCGTTAGCTTGACAGCATGTCAGACTAGCAAGTTGAGTAGCAAAAAGTTAGGAAAGTTATTATCCGAGTCTAGTACATTTTCGCAAAATCATACAGGTTTTGTTTTATATGATTTGTCTGAGCAAAAGGAGATTTTCAACTATCAAGGAAACCGCTATTTTCAACCTGCTTCTAATACCAAAATCTTAACCTATTATGTAAGTCAGCGTACTTTGGGCGATTCGTTACCTGCCTTAAAATATGTCACCAATGCCGATTCTTTGATTATTTGGGGCACGGGAGATCCTAGCTTTTTGAGTCCGAGTATGCCAGCCTCTAAAGTGTTAGATTTCTTGAAAAATAGTCCACAAAAAATCTATTTTTCAGCCAATAACTTTACAGGGAAACACTATGGTCCGGGTTGGGCATGGGATGACTATAATGATGATTATGCTTCTGAAATTACGCCATTACCAATTCATGGCAATGTAGTGGGCTTTAAGGCAAATGGGAATAGTTTGATAGCCAATCCTGCCTATTTTCAGGATAAAATCGTAAGCGTCAAAAGTGCTAATAATTTTGGTGTAACTCGTGTAGAATCGAATAACACTTTTGAAATACCTCAAGGAAAAGCTCCCAAGGCTAATTTTGAACAGGAAGTACCCTTCAAAACATCGAATAAACTAACGACAGAACTATTAGCCAGTGTTGTAGGAAAACCCGTAACGCTGATTGATGCCCCGCTACGTTCCAGTGCCAAAACATTGATGAGCTTGCCTGTAGATACGGTTTTTGCCAGAATGCTTCATGTAAGTGATAATATGATGGCAGAGCATTTGATGCTGATGTGTGGACAAATTTTGGCAGGAGAATTAAATGTGAAAAAAGGGATAGAAAAAGCTAAAACTAATTATTTGAATACACTGCCCGATGCCATTACATGGGTAGACGGTTCGGGGCTTTCGAGATACAACATGATTACGCCAAGAGATTTGGTAATGGTTTTGCGCCAGATGTATCAAGAAGTACCGCAGGAAAAATTGTTTAAAGTCCTTCCAGCCGTAGGACAATCTGGTACGCTCAAATCGCTGATGCCTAAAACAGATAAACCTTTTATTTTCGCCAAATCGGGCTCTTTTAGCAATAATTATAACCTGAGTGGATATTTGGTTACCAAGCAAGGAAAGGTATTATGCTTTTCTTTGATGAATAACAATTTTGTAAAACCAATGTCGGAGATTCGTAAAGAAGTGGTGAAAATTTTAACAGAAATTTACCAATATTAAAGCTACTTGTGACTCGGGTATTTTCGTTATCGGTGAATAAATTCACCCGCTAAGTGGAATCATTTGACAAGAACAGGTCATATTATCAATACTGATGTAAGACTTGTGTTGGTAGTCAAAATAAGTGTTTTTTCTCAAAATCATAAGGTTTAAATAGCTGTAATCTAGGTTATTAACGGGTACACTATTAACTAATAACGTTTTCCTACTTACCGCTCTAATAACGGATATACAATTTATAGGCAACTTTCTAAAGACTAACTACTATGAAAAAATGGATTATTGTGCTTCTTGTCTTATGTGTGAGCCAACAACTTTTAGCTCAGGAAACGCTCTATTTCAATCCTATTTATGTGCCTTACGCCGATACAACCTTAGTGTTTACGCCAAAGGAATATACTCGAAATACCACAAAGCGTTTTCCTATGGTATATCTTCTACATGAGCAAGGAGGGAACTTTAAACAATGGAGTAATTTTCTGAATGTACAAAAATATGCCGACGCCTATGGGTTTGTCATTGTTTGTCCCGACGGCTTGAATGATTCGTGGTATATCAATAGCCCTCGGAAAGCGACTAGTAAGTTTGAAGATTTTTTCTTCAAAGACTTACATACAACCATGATGGAAAAATACCGAATAGATACTGATCAAGTGTTTATCACTGGCGTAGGTATGGGTGGTTTTGGCGCAATGTATTTATTTTTGAAGAAACCAGATATATTCCGTTCTGTAGGGAGTTGTGCAGGTATTTTGGATATGCAAAACGAGGTAGACAATGCTCGGTTGAGAACGTTGTTGGGCAATACAGATTTTGAAACCTTACGTAACCTATCGATTATGAGCAATATTGGTAAGTTTGTAAGTACTCAAAAAGAAATCATTTTTGACTGTGGTATCGATGATCCTCAATATGAAAATACCAATTTTTTTAAAAAACGTTGTGATGAATTACGTATCCGAGCAACCTATGTATCTCAACCCGGCAAACACGATAGAAGCTATTTCCAAAAAGCCATCCGCTGGCATTTTGATTTTTTCAAAAGACTCGCAAAAGACAACTAGTTGAGTGATGAGTTTTGAGTTTTGAGTGAGGAGTTAGGAAGGATTGGGGGGGGCGGATGTTGGATTGCGGAAGTGTAATCTACTTTCTTCTAGATATTTTGCAATATTTCCGAAAGCAGCAATCCCAAATCCGAAATTGTTTGACAATCAAGTACTTTTTTGTCTAAAACTCAGGGCAACCTATTTTAGGCAAGGACAACTCCGCACTCAAAACTCAAAACTCATCACTCCTAAGAGGCTTGTCCTCCGTTTACGCCTAATACTTGACCGTTTACGAAGCTGGCTTCTTCTGAAGCTAAATATAGATAGGCATAAGCAATATCCTTTGGATCTCCCATGCGTTTGAGTGGGATTTGACTAATCATGGCTTTTTGAACTTCTTCGGGCATAGCTTCTGTCATTTCTGTTCTGATAAAACCTGGCGCTACAGCATTGGAGGTTATACCATGCTTTGCCAATTCTTTTGCCCAAGTTTTTACCATCCCAATTAAGCCCGCTTTGGCTGCAACATAATTGGTTTGACCAAAATTGCCATGTACCCCCACGATTGAGGAGGTACAAATAATTCTTCCATATTGTTTTTCGACCATATAAGGCGCTACGGCTTTGGTACAATTAAAAACTCCTGTAAGATTCACATCAATGACCTGTTGCCATTCATCGTGTGACATTTTTAGCAGTGTTTTGTCGCGTGTAATACCAGCATTATTGATGAGAATATCAATTTTTCCAAAGCGTTCAAAAACCTCCTTTGTTGCGGATTCAATACCACTAACATCCGTTGTGCTTACTTTCATAAACTCACAATCATAACCTTGAGCACGTAGATTTGAAGCAGTTTCCTCTCCTAAGTCTAATAAGTCCCAAATAATTACGGTGGCACCTTCCTTACAGAAAACTTCTGTGGCGGCCTTTCCAATTCCTCTGGCAGCGCCAGTTATAATAGCAACACGATTTTGTAATCTCATAGTAAAATAGTTTTAAGTACCTTCTTAAATTCATAGTTGATAGACAAAGTAGTTAATTTTTTTTACGAAAAAAAGCCCCTTGTTTCATAAAACAAGAGGCCTAGCCAAATATAAAGAGAATTGCGGATTGAGAAATTTAAAGAGATTTGAGAGAGAAGTTTATTAAAGAGTTTTTATCAAAGTATGGATTATAATTCAGAAAGCTAGGTATTTAGTTTTTGCCAAAGCTAAAGCTAACATATACTTGAGCAGAGGTGTTTTTGATGGTGAGATAGTCAGATAAATTATTGTTACTATCTATTTGGAAATCTTTGTTAACATTGGTCAAGCCCAATACGTAACGTCCTCCTAAAGCAACTTTATCGGAAACTTTGTATTCCAAGCCACCAGCAAGTCCCAAGTCAATGTCTTTGAAAAGACCGTTGTAGTTGACTGAGAAAAAACCGTTTCCAATACCAATTTTGGTATTAGTTAAATAGCTTACTTGCGGACCAGCCAACAAAGAAAGTTCTTCGGTAACAGGGAATTTCAATAAAATAGGCAAAGAAAGATAGTGCATACCAATCGAGCCTACACTACCAATCTTGAAGCCTTGTTGTGAATAAAAAAGTTCGGGTTGAATTCCTATTTTGTCAGAAAGCATTAAATCTTGCAATACAATACCTGCATGAAAACCCGCTTTACCATCGATTATATCAACAGGTTCTGGTGACATGATAGCATCAGAATAAGTGAACCCGCCTTTGAAGGCAATTTTTTGAGCATTAGCAAACGATACTACACTTAATACGATAGCTAGGGAAGCAAGTAATTTTTTCATATTAGAAAAGTTAAATTTCTTGAAAGATGCGTTTTATAAATATGTACTTATAACGGCAAAGTGTTCCGAAGGTCTCATAACAAAATGTTAATACTTGTTAAGGTTTTGTTAATGCTCCGAAAAGAGCAACAAAAAAGGTCTTAGCATTACTTGCTAAGACCTTCATAATCATTTTAATACCGTTTAGAGGCCTAAAATTTTACTTTTTTTAAAAAAATAAAAAAAATCTGTCCGTATGTCGTTTATTCTTCTTTGCGTCCCTGTTTTTCATTAATCTTCATTTGGAGAAAATATGATAACAAAAGTCCAATTCCACCAAATACAAAAATCATAGAGAAATATGCTACCTCGTCGTCGAAGCCCAAATTTGCTTCAAGGAAATGTCCAATTAATAAGCCTAGACCAACACCAATAGCCACTAAACCCCAACGTAGAGAATTGGCAGGATTAATATTGATAGACTTGCTTGGAGGCATCATTCCTTTGGCAATCATTGCCATTTTTTCGTCGTTGTCGAATTTTCTTAAAAATACAATCATCGTAAATAAGCCTACTGTACTCACGATTGGGATTAAGAGCGCAACCAATCCTTCTGAAACCATGTCTTTATAAATGTTTAAGTTGTTAAAATCTGTATACATTTCAGTCACCTTCATTGCTAGCGTCTATGTCGGTGTTTGCTGAATATTTGACTATAGGATGAAGGTTTCAGAAGAAAGGTTACAGGGGGGAGGAATTTTTTTTGAATTTTAAAGAGCAAATGGGGAGTTTTGAGTTTTGAGTGCGGAGTTAGGGAGGATTTGGGATGTTGGATTGCAGAATTACAAATTCCTTTTTTTTCTAAAAACTCAGGGCACCCTATTTTAAGCAAAGATAACTCATTACTCAAAATTTCTAACTCCCCCTTTGTGCCTTTGCCACTGTTGCCTACTGTTCACTTATAAAAATTTAATCTACAAATAATATTGTTTTTTCTGAGAAAATTCTAAATTTGAAGTATATGAAAAAATGGTACTATATATGCATTTGGTTGGGACTTTGCTCGCTTTGTAGTTGCGAGATAAACGACTATGTAGAACCACAAGCATTGCCCGACGCGACACACGAGGGTTTACAAACTTTTGGTACTAAAATCAATGGAAGTTTGTGGGTACCTTTTCAAAAATATCGTTCTAATCCCAATATCAAGCCAGCTCCTGTGGTTTGGGGAAAATTACAACAACAGACTTTACGCATTGCCGTAACCAATCAGCAAACATTGGAGTCGATTAGCTTGATGATTAATGGGGTCAATGGAGTTGGTACATATCGTTTTATGAGTTTTTTCCCGAAAAATGCTTTGGAGTTTACTCCCTATGCTAGTTTGTATCAGCGTTGCGCCAACGGCGATTGTGCACAATATGTAGTTTGTAATACCTGCGAAAACAAAGTGAATATTACTTATTACGACACTACAAGAAAGATTTTTTCAGGAACATTTGAGGTAACATTCCAAAAAAAGGATAGCCCTTCAGAGAGAGTTACCCTTTCTGATGGTCGTTTTGATATAAGAGATTAAGCTATTTTTTCATCTTTCTAAATCCCCAGTATCCTAACCCTCCTAATATCAAAAGCATCCAGAATCTGGTAAAGAATAGGATTAGGTCTTGAAATAAATACCAGCCTTGATTTACGCTTTCGATTAAACTAACTCCAAAATTTGGTCTTTTAAACGCTTCACTTTCAAGATTAGCAAGCACTTCTCGGTGTACTTGTGCAGGCTGATAAATGTGTACATTGATGGTGCTGTAGGCAACTTGATCTTTTAAGGCAAGTGTTTCAATCTGACGTGTATCCGCTTGCGATTGTATATGATAGAGGCTTTCTGTCGCAGGAGCCGTATCTTTTAGATTTGTTCCCTTCTTGATTTCTTGGTTATATTTCTTTTCAAAACTGCTAAATCGACTTTTCCTTACTTGACTCGCCAGTAATTCAAGACTAACATCATTAGCACCGATAGATTGACTTTCCATGAACAATACATAAGGTTGTAATGCTATCAAAGCATCATCAAAATATACTGTAGGTATGCGCAAGGTAATTTGATTGGAAAGTTCGAAGGTCTCATTTCTCATCAAGGAATCTTGACTGATTGCTACATCTTGACTACTAATCACATTTGAACTCATGGTAGAGTTTGTCATAAAACCTCCCCATTTTTTGGTCAGTTCGGTAATATCATTGGTTGTTTTCTGAACATCTTTTACTCTAAAATTAAGCTGTGCTGTTCTCACAAATTGACGTTTGGCAGGCAAAGAAATGTCTCCTTCCATAGTAACCGAGGCAGAGTCTAAAGCCGCCGTTTCATACGATTCTGCTCCCGATTCTGATTTGTGCTCGGCACATGATACTAAGCCTATAGCAAGACTTATGGTGCTAATAATGATGTACTTTTTCATAGTTGTGGAAATGGTTGTTGGGAAAAGGTGAACAGGTATCAATATTTTAAAAACTTGATATATTCACTTAACGAGAAGGTAGATTCTATTATTTTGAATAATTAAAAAATAATTAAAAAAATATAAATTTTATTTTAATTATTGGGTTGGTTAGATTTAAGTTTTGTGTTTTAGGCACAAGGCAACAGGCACTAGGCAAAGAGTTGTACTTGCCTAATGCCTACTGCTTACAGCCTAAAGCACAAAATTATTTTCAATATTCCAAGACTTCCTGATTTTATCAAAGCCGAAATAGGAGAGTATTAGAGATATACCTTAACTTGCAAAGGAAAGTGTGAGAGGGAGATGTTTATTTCATTCAAAACTATTTTTACATAACAAAACAAAAATGGCACTTATTAAACCAGTAAAAGGTGTTTCGCCAGTATGGGGCGAAAATTGTTGGATTGCAGAAAATGCAACGATTGTTGGAGATGTAAAAATGGGCGACAACTGTACGATTTGGTTCAATGCGGTAGTGAGAGGCGATGTCAATGCGATTGAAATTGGTCATAATACCAATATTCAGGATGGGGCAGTGATACATTGTACTTATCAAAAAACAAAGACAATTATTGGCAATTATGTTTCGATAGCACATAATGCTGTAGTCCATGGTTGTGTAATCGAGGACCAAGTATTGATTGGTATGGGGGCAATTGTCATGGATGGCGCCGTCATAGAATCGGGTTCGATTATTGCCGCAGGTGCCATCGTTACACAAAACACTCGTGTTCCAGCAGGCTCTATTTATGCAGGAAATCCTGCCAAATTATTAAAAGAAGTATCACCAGCAGCGGCGGAGGTATTTATGCGCACGGCAAATAATTACTTGATGTATGCCGAATGGTTTAAAGAGTAAAAAAGTTTACTCATCCTGATATAATGAGGATAGGTAGATTGAAAACAGATATGAAGTCGTGTAAAACTAGATTTGAATTTTTTGTTTTAGGCACAAGGCAAAGAGTGTTAAATGTTTTTTAGTAACGATAGCTATGTATTTGCCGAATGCCCAAAGCTGAAAGCCGTAAGCTCAAAAAATAAATTTCATTTTGCGTGCTAACTTATTATTCCCTGATTCCTAATAACTAAGAACAATTATAGAAATGGCAACTATTTTCACAAAGATTATTAATGGCGAGATTCCTTGCCACAAAATTGCGGAAGACGAAAACTATCTAGCATTTTTGGATATCATGCCTTTGGCAGAAGGACATACTCTAGTAATTCCGAAAAGAGAAATTGATTATATTTTCGATATTGAAGACGAACTATTGTCAGGTTTGATGCTATTTGCCAAAAAAATCGCACCAGCTCTATCTCAAGCATGTCCAAGTAGACGTATTGGCGTGTCGGTAATTGGTTTGGAAGTACCTCATGCTCACGTGCATTTGATTCCTTTGAATACGATGAATGATATTAACTTCACTCGTGAAAAGCTCAAGCCAACACAAGAAGAATTAACAGCTACGGCAGAAAGAATAAAATCATTTTTGAAATAGCACTTTGCTTTCTTGCCTTTGTTGGAATTATTTCCAACAACTTGGCGTCAGCAACATTCCAGCTTAATACTGTCCTGTAAACTTGGCTAGTTGGATAAAACTCAAACTATTGCATAAAAAAGCGGTCGAAAAATGTTTTCCGACCGCTTTTTTTGATGCTAGTGTGCGAGATATGATTTGGTTTAAGACGTAAAGTATTACGTCTCTACATCAAGAATATAAATCTTTAAAAAATCACTCAACCACTCAATCACAAATCACTCAATTTAAGAATCTACTTCAAGAATGTTCTCAAAGTCATAATCTCGTTGGCAGGGACAGCTTTTTCGTATAAAATATTGTAAACGGCATCGATAATTGGCATCGATACATCGTATTGTTTGTTGACTTGATGAATACTTTTTACTGCATAATAGCCTTCAGCTACCATGTTCATTTCAATTTGCGCTGATTTGACAGAATAGCCACGTCCAATCATATTACCGAAAGTACGGTTACGTGAAAATTGCGAGTAGGCAGTTACTAGCAAGTCACCCAAATACCCAGAGCTATGAAGGTCACGGTAAGGGTCAGGGTAAACTATATCTAGGAAACGTTTGATTTCTTGCATCGCATTAGATACCATTACTGCTTGGAAGTTATCGCCGTAGCCTAGTCCGTGGGTAATACCACAAGCCATGGCAATAATATTTTTGATAACAGCACAGTATTCTACACCATACAAATCACCAATAGGATTGGCCTGAATGTAGCGACAACTCATAAGGTTGGCATAATCCTGCGCCACATGAAGGTTGGGAGATGCAATCGTCAAATAAGATTGTTTTTCGAGGGCAACCTCTTCGGCGTGACAAGGGCCCGCAATCGCCGCAAGCATATTTTGAGGAACTCCAAATACCTTTTCCATCCAGTCTGTAACCAACATATTTTCCTCAGGAATCATCCCTTTGATGGCAGAAACAATCTTTTTACCAGCAAAGTGATTACGGTTAAGGTTTTTGAGTGCATCAGGAATAAATGCCGCAGGTACAGCCAAAATGACGTATTCTACACCATTAAGGGCATCATGCATCTTGTGATATGCACGCACCTTACGAGGATTCAACGGAGCATCGGTTAGGTAACTAGGATTATGATTGTATTTTTTGATAAAATCCACATCCGATTTGCGACGCAACCACCACTTGATTTTAACGTTGTTTTCCGACAAAATCTTAATAATTGCTGTAGCCCAACTGCCACCACCCAATACTGCGATTTGAGTAGGCAAATTTTTCTTAAAAGCTGGAATTTCTGTCATGGGAGTAAAGTTACATACTTCTGGGAATTTTGGAGTTATGTGATTCCGAGGTTTTTTTGCTAATTTGTTATGCGTATTGGCAAATGTACCTGCCACACCACATTTATCTCAACAATAAACGCTTCATCTTACATGAAAAAAATCTATTTCTTCATTTTTGCTTACCTCTGTTGTTCGATGACTTTTGCCCAAAAACTAAGCATCGAAAGTATCATGCAAGACCCCAAGAATAGTATCGGAAGTTTACCTTCTAATATTTTCTGGTCGGAAGATAACAAAACTATTTATTTTAACTGGAATCCTGATAAAAATAAGGCCGACTCTCTTTATGGTTTATTAGTTTCTGACAAAAAAATCTTCAAAGTATCGCCTAGTGTACGTCGTGGATTGCCTTCTGCTTTTGGCGTGTATAGCAAAGACCGTTCTAAGAAAGTATTTACTCGTAACGGAGATATTTTTTTGATGGATACCCAAACACAAGCAGTACGCCAGATTACCAATACTTTGGAATATGAATCTGATGCGGAGTTTTCGGGAAAAGAGGATAAAATTATTTTTACAAAAGCCAATAACCTGTTTAGTTTCAATCTTTCCAATGGCGAATTGGTTCAGCTAAGTAATTTTATTGCAGGTGCAAAAAGACCAGAAGCTAAACAAAGCGAACAAGATAAATGGTTGAAACAAGATCAATTATCAATGTTTGAAATTTTGAAAGAACGTGCGGATAAAAAGAAAGAAGGCGAAAAAATTAGTAAAGCCGATTCTCCAAAACGTCCCAAAGAATTTTACCTAGACGAAAAGCGTGTCGACAACCTCGTGTTGAGCCCAGATGGCAACTATATTACTTTTCGCTTAGTAAAAGCTGCTACAGGAAGCAAGTCTACGATTGTGCCAAATTATGTTACAGAGTCAGGCTTTACGGAAGATATCCCTGCTCGTACCAAAGTGGGTGCACCAGCAGCGAGCTATGAGTATTTTGTGTATCAAATTGCAAAGGACACAATTGTCTCTATCCCAACCAAAGGTATCGAAGGAATTTATGACCAACCTGCCTATTTGAAAGACTATGCAGTAAAAAAAGACACCACTAAAGCTAAAAAGCCTGAAGCAAGAATGGTGCTCATGAGCGGTCCAGTATGGTCTGAAGATAGTAAATATGCAGTTATGGTAGCTCGTAGTACTGATAATAAAGACCGTTGGATTTTGAAGTTTGACCCTATTACCCTCAAACTCGAAACTATCGATCGCCAACATGACGAAGCATGGATTGGTGGACCTAATATCGGTTTTGGTACAGGAAGCATAGGTTTTTTAGCTGATCAAAAAACTTTGTATTTTCAGTCAGAAGCTGATGGCTACTCGCATATTTATACTGTGGATTTGTCAAATAATCAAAAGAAACAATTGACAAAAGGAAAGTTTGAAGTTCAAAGTTTACAACTCTCAAAAGACAAAAACTTCTTTTATATCACCACGAACGAAGTACACCCAGGCGAACAGCATTTTTACAAAATGTCAGTTACTGGCGGTGAGCGTACTCGCTTGACCAAACTAGCGGGTTCTAATCAAGTAGTATTGTCACCAGATGAAACCAAGTTAGCTTATTTGCATTCTGAAAGTACCAAACCATGGGAATTGTATTTGCAAGACAATTCACCGACAGCCCCTGCAATGCAATTGACTCAATCAACCAGCGAACATTTTAAGGCATACAAATGGCGTGATCCACAAGTGTTGACCATCAAAGCCAGAGACGGTGAGGATATTTATGCTCGTTATTATGAAGGAAAAGGTGCAAAGGGTAAAAAGCCAGCGGTAATTTTTGTACATGGGGCAGGATATTTGCAAAATGCACATAAATGGTGGAGTCAATATTTCAGAGAATATATGTTCCATAATTTCTTGGTAGACAATGGCTATGATGTATTAGATATTGATTACCGTGGTTCGGCAGGCTATGGTCGTGATTGGCGTACAGGAATTTACCGTTTTATGGGAGGAAAAGACCTTACCGACCACGTAGATGCTGCTAAATGGCTGGTAGAAAAACATGGAGTAGATGCTAAGAAAATCGGTATTTATGGTGGTTCGTATGGTGGATTTATGACCTTGATGGCTTTGTTTACTTCTCCAGATACGTTCAAGGCTGGCGCTGCTTTACGTCCTGTAACTGATTGGGCTGCTTATAACCACCCTTACACGGCTAATATTTTGAATGAACCACAAAAAGATTCAATTGCTTATCGCCGTAGCTCGCCAATTTATCATGCAGCAGGTTTGAAAAATCGCTTATTGATTTGCCATGGTATGGTCGATGTAAACGTTCACTTCCAAGATGTTGTTCGTCTTTCACAAAGACTAATTGAGTTGAAAAAAGAAAATTGGGAGTTAGCAGCCTATCCAATGGAAGATCACGGTTTTGTAGAACCAACCTCATGGATGGACGAATACAAGCGTATTTTTAAACTTTTTGAAGAAGAGTTGAAAAAGTAATATTTATAAAAGGGAACAGGCAACAGGCACTAGGCACAGAGTGTTAAAATGTTTTTAACAAAGTTACTATTTCAAGACTTAGTCTTGGACTCATTTTTTAACAGTTTTAAACTGTTTTTAAACATTCATTGAAAAAGTCTAAATACCTTTTCTCTTTTTGTCCAGTAATCAGAAAACTTAATTAATTGAAGGTGTAAAATATTGATAATTAAAATTTTACATTCAAAATTTACAACTCATAATTCAGCATTCATACTTATCCTTGACACAATCTTAATTTAATCATGTTGGTACTTGAGAAATTAGCTGCTTTACAAAACCCTGAAAGGGCAAAATTGATGGCTCGTTATTTTAAAACGGGTAAAGGTCAATATGCCGAAGGGGACACTTTCTGGGGATTATCGAATCCTCAGGTTAGGAGTGTAGTAAAGGAGTTTTACAAACAAGTATCTATTGAGGAGGTTACGACGCTGGTTGAGCATTCGACACACGAAGTCCGTGCCTGTGGCTTACTGATGTGGGTAGAACAATTCAAGAAAGGTTCAACGATACAGCGTGCTCGTATCGTTGAACTTTATCTGAGTCATTTGGACTATATCAACAATTGGGATTTGGTCGACCTTACGGCACATTTTATTCTAGGGCCTTGGTTGCTCGACAAAGACCGTGATATTTTGTACGAATTAGCGCAACGCAATCATTTGTGGTCACAACGAGTGGCTATTATTACTTGCCTTGCTTTTATTCGAAAAGGGCAATTTGCCGATGCTCTTAGCCTGTGTGAAGGTTTTCTGACACATCGTCATGACCTTATTCACAAAGCAACAGGATGGATGCTCCGAGAAATAGGCAAGCGAGATGAGTTGGTCTTAAAAGAATTTTTGGATGAACACGTTTTAGCGATGCCTCGCACCATGTTGCGCTATGCTATCGAAAAGCTACCTCCAGCCGAGCGAAAAGCCTATCTTCTTGCCAAATAATAGCGAATAGGTAGCTTGGTTTATAAACATGACTCATCCCGAATTTAGTGATTATGTTAAAATTTGTATTCTCGCCGTAGAGACGCAATGATTGCGTCTAATGTTGAGGGAAAATCTAGCATAGTATCATCAAAAAAGCGGTCGAAAAATATTTTTCGACCGCTTTTTTGATAAAAACGTGGAGAATAATCCCTATCCTAAAAATTCAGGATGACTCATGTTTGATACTTTATTTCAGAATGATACCCCTTTAGACGCAATGCATTGCGTCTCTACAGATGGAATACAAATTTTAGAATAATCACTCATGCACTCAATCATCACTCACTAAATACTCCGACTGCTAGAAATTAAATTGTGCTTGTAATCTCAACAAATTACCGATTTGATGATTGTCAGGAAGGTTAGCGTCTTCGTAAGTTCTGTTTGAAATAGTATAAGTAGCAGTAAATTCAAAATAGTTTTTTAATTGCCATTCGGCACCAATTTCCAAGTCTTTTACCAAGTAGCTACGAGCATCAATTTCATGTTTTTTACCTCCATTGTAGTACTGATATTTGATAAAAGGCGTAACAAAATTATCGTTAACCTTCTGTCTCCACATCACTTGTGCATAACCTCCGTGTAGATTTCTTACTTCAGTCGTCATTGTTTCAGGGTTGAATTGCGGTCCTTGCCCAACATTATACTCTGCTTGAAAACCAAAAGGTTGTGGGTACACTACCACCGTTGCGCCAACACGGCGGTCTGTAAAGTCTGAAACCGTAGCTTTATTTTTTGTGTTTTTTTCAATCACATATTTTCCTGTATATGCCTGCAAGCTCGTTTCTATAATTTGACCATTCTTAAATTGAAATGGATAGGTAATTCTCGAAACTACATGTGGTTCGTTATTAGCTTCGGTTCTGTTGGCATTTTGACCGTTGTAAAAACCCAATGCAAATACCCCATAATCGCCACTACCTTTGAGACCCGAAGAAACCAAATAAGCAAAACGCTCACGGATTTTGGCTGGTGCCCAATAGAAAAATACACCCAAATCTCGCTCGTTAGAAACAGGACTATTGGTCGGATCGGCACGGTCGAGTGAAAGACGGTTTTGTGAAGATTGCATATTTTCGAAACCGTAAGGTACTTTGCTTTGTCCAAAGCGCAAGCGATATTCTTTTTTAGCATCGAGAGCCAAATCAAAATACGCATCACGGATTTGTAAGGCGTGTTGAAAACTTCCACTGACATTAGAAGCAAAGTCAGGCTGGATATAGATATATAATCTTTCGGATACATCGCCCGAAATAATCACACGTCCACGGCGGATAAAGAAACCACCATTTTCTCCCCAAGATCTATCACATTGCTCACATTTGAGCTTTTCGTTGGTTTCTAATAAACGATTGTAACGTACTTGTGCATAACCTCTAATCGAGATTTTTTCATACCATTTTTTTGGTGCTACTGTTTTCTCTGTGCTCTGAGCTAAAGAGAAATATACAGGACATAAAATAATAAGGTAAACAAGGGCTTTTAACGTTTTCATAAAACTTGAAGATTCTACCGTAACGACATAGTAATCCCATAGAATTGAACGCCAGTTTTCAATAAAAACAGGGGTTAATTCGCAAAAATTACTGATTCGATATAAGATTACTCATCATAAAGACAATAAGAAATCATACACGAAAATGGATTTCGATACAGGATGGAAGTTAATTTATTTGTCTGTGATTTGTGGTTCTTTACTGTTAATTGTCAGATAGGCCTATCCGACAATTAACAGCTATTTATATTAATTACTTGTTATTCTTACTAAATAATTGCTCAAAATTGCTAATGGCTAAATTGAGTTGAAGGATATTATTAATCTCAACATTGTCTTTGTTCGCATTATTGAAACGGAAAATGGTTTGTTGCATATAACCTGCTTCAACTGCCACAAACTTATTGAATTTGTACCCAAGTCCAACTAATAAACGGTTCTGGTCCATTAGATTAATGTTTGAAACTTTCTCGCCCATATTCACAAACAATTCATCATAAGCTTGTGCATAAAGGGTATTATCATCCATTTTGGCGTGGTTGATAGGAAGGGTCATTTTTACTTGATAACGGAAACGTTCTCTGAATGTCGCATTTGAGAAGTCACCACCATACAAAAAGCTTTTGTCATCGATACTTTGATTTTGTCCTAGCCAACGAAATTCATAGCGAAAACGGTTATCGATGCGTAAGCGACCAATGTTTTGCGACAAGGTAACTTGTGGAGATATACGATATTCTGAAAAAAAAGCGGAAGGAGCGCCATTGCTGAAGCGATTGGAACCTATCCAACCAAATGGCATCAATGAAAATCTTACGTTAGGATTAAGCTGAAAATGTACCCATGGACGAAAAACGTGCTGATTAAGATTATGGTAAGGGTTACCAGTTGTAGTACTTTCATTGTAATCCCCTTGCATATCTTGGCGACGTTGCTGGTTTTCTAGTTGCCATGAGAATTTTCCTGCAATTTTTCCCGAAATATTTAAGTCCGTCCAACCATTAGAAATATGATAATAGTTTCTTGGACTCTGGGAAAAAGATAATGCAGTAGCCATCAACGACAAAATTGCCGTCATGATAAACTTTTTCATAAACTTGGATTTTCTATATTGGTAGTATATGTTGAAATTCAATCTTGTACTAAAAGAGTCTCATGGTTTTCAACGACCATGAGACTCTTTTTAAATGATGGATTAACCAATAATCCAACGGAAGAAAACAAACAATGTAGCTGATAAAAGAATCGTAACTGGAAGTGTCAATACCCAAGCCATTACGATGTTTTTCACTGTACCACCTTGTAAGTTTTTGATACCTTTTGAAGCTACCATCGAACCAGCGATACCCGACGAAAGAACGTGAGTGGTAGATACTGGCCATTTGTAAGCCGTAGCCAAACCGATTGTGATAGAAGCAACCAACTCAGCCGAAGCACCTTGAGCGTAAGAAAGGTGTTGCTTACCGATTTTCTCACCGATTGTTACTACAATTCTTTTCCAACCAATCATAGTACCTAAACCTAATGATAAAGCAATCATCCACATTACCCAAGCTGGAGCAAAGTCTGTTAATGACGAAAGACCTTTGTTTGAGTTACCGAATGAGAAGAAAGGAGCTTTATCACCAGCAGTAGCTTTTTTCAGTTCTTTTTTGTCGTCAGCACTTAAGCTTACTGCATCGCTTTCAGACAATTTTTTTGTATGCTTATTAATAGCTAAAACATCTTTACGAATCTCTAGTTTTTTCTCAGTAGACAAATGATTAATTAATGATTTGTCTGTCAAAATTGTATTCAAAGCTACAGTAGCTTTCATTACTTTCGTATAACTTTCTTTTTCAGTAGAAGAAAGTTTGTTTGTATCGATTTTAGCAATGATTGTCTGAACTTTTACTACGGCACCTTGCAATTTGAATGGATCAACATCGGTATTGATCGCAAAATAACTTGGTAAGAAAGCAATCAAAATCATCATTACAAGACCGATACCTTTTTGACCGTCGTTACGTCCGTGGAAGAAACTTACCAATGTACAAGTCAAAAACAAAATACCACGAATCCACATTGGAGGAGGAGTATCTTTTTTCGGCTCTTTAAAAATTTCTTTATTAGGAACAGATTTTTTCAAAATGTACATAAATACAATTGCCACAGCAAAACCAAACAATGGAGATAACAAAAGTGCCTGACCAATTTCGGTAGCTTTATCCCAGTTTACTGTTGATAAACCAGCTTTATTTTCAGGTAAAAGAGCGTATCCAACACCAATACCAATGATTGAACCAATCAATGTGTGAGAAGAAGACGCTGGAATACCAAAATACCATGTTCCTAAGTTCCAAATAATAGCGGCACCTAACATAGATAAAGCCGTGGCCATGGAGTGATAGACGTTGGGGTCTATGAGTAGCTCCGTGGGTAATAATCCAATGATTGACATCGTTACACCAACACCACCAGTCAACAAACCAATAAAGTTCATAAAACCAGACCATACAACGGCTTGAGTAGGCTTCAATGAGTTTGTGTAGATAACAGTCGCAACCGCGTTAGCTGTATCGTGGAAACCATTAACAAATTCGAAAGCACAGGCTAAGAATAAGCAAAGGAAAAGTAAAATGAACAAGGACGTATCTAATCCGAACATAGTTTTTGAGAATTAATTATATGATATAAGAACGAATGCGTAAAAAGGAATTTTTGAATTAGTGAATCAGGTATTTTATCGTTTTTCTTATATCCCAAGTATTATTAAGACTTTTCATATTGGTATTTATCGCACAAAAGTAAAAATACTTATTTACGTCAATGTTAAGGAATTGTTAAATTTGGTAACATTGGGATAATTGCTTGATATTTAAGAATTTGTTATAATTTTTCCGAGTTAAGATATTACTTTGCTGATAAATACAAACTAAATACCTGTATCACCACCACAAACCCACATGAACAAACCAGTTGGATTGCTATGTCTTCTTTTGTATGTATTACTGTTGTTTGACACCTCAGTATTTGGGCAAAATGCCTCAAAAATTACGATCAGTGGCTACATCAAAGAAGCTGGAAGCGCCGAGCTGCTGCCAGGGGTAAATGTTATGCTGAAGGGTACCCGCATTGGGACTCAAAGCAATAATTACGGTTTTTATTCCTTGAGTGTTCTGGCTCAGGATAGTATTGAGGTGGTTTATAGTTTTGTAGGCTATCAAGTCTTTTCTCAAAAAATAGACGCAAAATCAAAATCGCTTACTATCAATGTTGATTTAAAACCTAGTAATCAAGATCTGGAGGAGGTAAAAGTCGTCGCCAATAGCGTTGAGCAACAAAAACTTTCGGAGCAAGTGCAAATGTCGCAGATTTCCATTCCGATTCAACAAATCAAAGAGATTCCAGCCTTCATGGGTGAAAAAGATGTATTGAAAGTTCTCCAACTGATGCCTGGCGTGCAAAAAGGAGCAGAAGGGAATGCTGGAATTTATGTGCGTGGTGGTGGCCCCGACCAAAATCTCCTGATTCTGGACGATGCCCCAGTATATAATGCCTATCACTTGTTTGGATTTTTCTCGGTATTTAATGGCGACGCACTCAAAAGCGTTGAACTAACCAAGGGCGGATTTCCTGCCCGTTTTGGTGGTCGACTTTCATCGGTAATAGAAATGCAAATGAAAGAAGGCAATAAAGAAGATTACCATGTAGAAGGAGGAATTGGCCTGATTGGGGCAAGAGTAGTAGCCGAAGGGCCTATTGATAAGCAAAAACGTTCATCATTTTTAGTATCTGCCAGACGCACTTATTTGGATATTTTGACCCAACCACTTATTCCCAAAGAACAAAAAGGAAGTCGCTACTATTTTTATGATTTCAATGCCAAATTGAATTATGATTTTGGACAAAAAAATCGACTATTCCTAAGTGGATATTTCGGGCAAGATCGACTCTATGTAAGAGATATGCAGTTGCAATCTAAATTGGAATCGTCGATTGAATGGGGAAACCAAACCGCTACCATACGCTGGAATCACCTTTATAGCGATAACCTTTTCAGTAATCTGTCTTTGATTTATAGTAAATACGATTTTATGACATCAAGTTTACAGTCTAATCTTGATGCAATAGGTATCAATAATTTCAGTTTGTATTATTCTTCTGGTATCAGAGACCTTGGTGCCAAGTTTGATATTGATTTTTTACCTAATCCCATTCATACTCTCAAAGCAGGAGCGCTAGCCACCATGCACCGTTTTACGCCATCTGCCATTGAGTTACAAGACGATATTGCTTCACGCTATAAAGATGCAGTCGAAAATATCGATGCGCTTGAATTAGGTATTTATCTGGAAGATAATTACAAGCCTCTCCCCAATTTACGATTCAACATAGGTTTACGCTATTCTAGTTTTAGTACTTCCGAAAAAGGATATCATAACTGGGAACCTCGCGGGGCTATGGCATGGACCTTACCCAAAGACTGGGCTTTGAAAGCATCGTATGCCGTAATGAATCAATATATTCATTTGGTGTCAAATTCAGGAGCAAGTTTGCCTACGGATTTATGGGTACCTTCTACTGACTTAATAAAACCGCAGCGCTCGCAGCAAGTAGCTTTGGGTTTTGCCAAAGATTTTCCCGAGCGACAGTTTAGTATTACGTTAGAAGGCTTCTATAAAACTATGAATCAAATCGTGGCATTGAAGGAGGGAAGCTCTTTTATCTTAAACGGTAGCCTTCAACGATTTACACAGGCCAAATCTCAAGAATCTCCATGGGAAAGTAATATGACTGCGGGCAAAGGGCGTTCTTATGGAGCTGAGTTTTTGTTACAGAAAAAACAGGTAAGTTTTCGGGCTGGATAGGTTATACTTTATCTTGGATTTTCCACCAGTTTGATGAATTGAATTTTGGGAAAGAGTTTTATCCCAAATACGACCGTCGTCATGATTTGTCCTTAGTAGGTATTTACCATTTAAAACCAAATGTTACGTTATCAGCTACGTGGGTATATGGAACAGGCAATGTGTTTACGATTCCAATTTCTACTTATGAAGTTTATAGTCATATCCCAGGTTTGAATCAAACTGGCGTAAATCAATATTATAACAGTGCCCGTGAAATACCTGATTATCGCGAAAGAAATAATTTTCGTGCACCGCCTTACCATCGCTTAGATGTGGGAGTGCAGTTCCATAAAAAACTGAAGAAAGGACATACTCGTACTTGGGAGTTTGGGGTTTATAATCTTTACAATCGCAAGAATGCCTATTTCTATTCCTTCAAAAGCGTGTATAACACCACAACCGACCAGACTACTAAATCCTTGGCACAGTATGCATTGTTTGGGATTATTCCTTCAGCAACTTATAGTTTTAAATTTTAATCTAACAGACCATGAAATCATTTCAATTTTGGCAAAAAATAGCAGTGGTAATAATGGCTCTGTTATCACTTAGTTCTTGTGAAACATTGGTCAATAATATTGCCCTTCCGTATGAAGAAAAACTGGTATTGCAGAGTTTTATTTGTCCGCAGGATACCATGATAGAAATATCATTGACTACCAACCAACCTGTAATTGGTGTTATCAACGAAGGTGAAGACCGATATCCAGTATTAAAAGATGCCGTAATTACGCTTTCGGATGGCACAAGAACTGTTACAGCCAAATACCAACAAATTACCTATCTTGATTATATCGAAGTAGACAGTACGGGACATTACAAAGAAAATTTTTTGACGAAAGACCGATATGTCATTTCGACCAAAGATATTCCTATTGTAGCAGGTGCAACGTACACCATGATAGCCAAAGCTAGGGGGAAAGAAGTAAAAGCAAAATGTACCGTACCAAACCAGCGAGTACAGCGAACAGCGATTAATCCATCATTGACAACAGGTTATGACCGAAATAGTAAAGCTTACCCAGCTCTTATCGTACGGGTATTAGACTTTGCCAGTACAGTCAATTACTATGCTGTGGGGGCATTTTATTATGAAAACATGAGGGTACTAGATGCTCAAAACCGCTTTGTGGTGGTTCGCCGTTTTGTCAATAGTCGCCAAGAATATATGAGCGATGCTGGACAAGATGGTATGACCTTGGCTACGCAGCCTATGTTGCTCAATACTACCAACGATTTGAATGTAGTTAGTCGCAATGCTGAAATTTATGTTGCTGTAACAGATTATCCATATTATCAGTTTAATATCTCGGTAGACAAAGTTCGTCGCAGTGGACGGAATCCATTTTCCGAACCTGTACTTACCTATACCAATGTGGAAAATGGTTTGGGCGTTTTTGCTTCTTATCAACAAATTAGAACGGCAGTCACAGTGATAAAATAATGGAGAGAATGGTGGTTGAATAATTAATTGAAATGTAGTTGTGAGGCATAGAACTCAAATACTACATTTTATCCAAAGAAATTTTAAAAAATACATAATCTCTTAGGTACAAATCACTCATTCCTTACCTTTGTGGCACTAAAACTTATGAATGTAGGTTTTTTCAATAAACGCTAGTACAAAAAACGCTGGCTTGATATTATGCTAAGAAGACCAAGAAGAAATCGTCAGTCTTCGGCTATCCGTGCAATGGTCGAAGAAACAACCGTATCTGTCAATGATTTGATTTATCCTATGTTTGTGATGGAAGGTCAAAATCTGACAACCGAAGTAAAATCTATGCCGGGTATTTTCCGCTACTCACTAGATAAATTGCTTGATGAATTAGCGGTTATTCAAGATTTAGGTATCCGTTCTATTGCCTTATTCCCTCAGATTCCCGAAGCAAAAAAAGATAAATATGCTACCGAAAGCCATCGCCAAGGTAATATTTATCTCGAATCAATCAACGCTATCAAAAATGCTTTTCCAGAAATCTGCATCATGTCAGACGTAGCCATGGATCCGTACAGTGCAGATGGTCATGATGGTATCGTCGAAAACGGACAGATTCTCAACGATGAGTCATTGGAAGTGTTGGCAAAAATGGCCGTAGCACAAGCCGAAGCTGGAGCCGACATTGTTGGTCCATCGGATATGATGGACGGGCGTATTGGGTATATCCGAGAAGCATTAGATGACAAAGGCTTTATCAATGTAGGAATCATGGCTTATTCAGCGAAATATGCTTCTGCTTTTTATGGCCCATTCCGTGATGCATTGGATTCAGCACCTAAGTTTGGAGATAAAAAGACCTACCAAATGAATCCTGCCAACATACGAGAAGCATTGGTTGAGGCTGAATTAGATTATTTGGAAGGAGCAGATTACTTGATGGTAAAACCTGGCTTGGCATATCTTGATGTAATCAAAACCTTGAATGATAATTTCAATATCCCAATTGCAGCTTATAACGTATCAGGCGAATATGCGATGGTAAAAGCAGCGGCTCAAAACGGCTGGTTGGATGGTACTCGTACGATGGTTGAATGTTTGACATCATTGAAGCGTGCCGGTTCAAAAGTGATTTTGACCTATTTTGCCAAAGAGTATGCAGAGTTGGTGAAATAATAGTGGGCTTTCGGCATTAAGCTCTGTGCAATAGGCTAAATGTTTATAAATCATAAACATATTTTGCCAAGCGCCCAGAGCTGATTGCCGAAAACCTAATATGGCGTTATTATCAACTACAAAGCCTCTCACCATAGGTAGGAGGCTTTAGTCATTAACCTTTTCTATTATTTGATAATTTTAATTTTTAATAATTTCTCAGGTTAAAGCTTAAGCTTGTCTAAGAGATTGTTTTTTTTGAACAGAAGAAAATTGCAAAGCGTACCTTGCTGATAAATTTATGTAATAGTAAAAATTTAAGTAATCGTTCAGGATTATATGTGTTTAGGCAACAGGCACAAGGCAAAGAGTGTTAAAATGTTTTTAACGACCACAGACATGCATTTTTCCCAAAGCCCACCGCCGAAAGCCGATACCTGAAAGCCTAAGCACAATCTTAAACTTTATTTTGCCCACTAACTTAAGTATTAGTGCTGAATTATGAGTTGTGAATTGTGAATGTAAAATTTTAATTATCAACATCTTACATCTCCAATTGATTAAATCTAATTCTGCACGATTACTTAATAGTAAAACTTTAAGTAATCGTACAGGATTAGATGTGTTTAGGCACAAGGCAAAGAATGTTATTTTTTTAGTAACTATAAATCTATTTTTGCCGAGTGCTCAAAGCTGAAAGCCGTAAGCTCAAAAATCAAATTTCACCTTCGTATAAGACTAGTAATCAAAATATTACACTCAAAACTCATACTTATACTTTTCTCAAAATGCGTTTTGTTTTCTCTTTCAATTAGAGATTTTTCATGAGAATAAAATCATTTTGTTCTTCAGAGCCTAATACGAAACTATGCACCCCTACTTTTTCGAAGCCCCACTTAGTATAAAAAGCGATGGCTTTCGGATTGTTTTCCCAAACGCCCAAGCCCATTTTCTTGAAACCTTGCTGTTTCGCATAATCAATACAAGCTTGCATCATTACCGAGCCTAGTCCTTTGCTATGATAACTTTTATCAACGTAAATACGCTGTATCTCGGCTGCCTCCGAATCTTCCAGAATTGTATCTATTGTTCGAATTTTGGCAAAAGCAATCATCGTATTGTCTTCAAACCCCACCAGATAAGTACTCCCTTTTTCGGATAGTTCGCCTGCCATTATTGCTGGCGTAAAATTCGTGTCCAGATATAATTGCAGATTTTCGGGCGTATTATAAATGGCATAGGTATCTACGAAAGTGCGACGAGCTAGTGCAAGGAGTGCTTCTACATGAGAAGAATTAGCTATTTGTACTTGCATGACGTTGACTAATGTTTTGATAGTACAAAGAAAATCTTTTGAACTTATAAGAAAAAATACTTATTTTATATTAAATAATGCTTTTTTGTTATAAGTATGGATATTCGACAACTAGAATATTTTTTGGGTGTAGCCTCTGAGTTGCACTTTTCGAAGGCTGCTGAAAAGCTATATGTAGCACAGCCAGCTTTGAGCCGACAAATTCAACAATTAGAAAATGAATTGGATGTAGTGCTTTTTGAACGAGATAAACGAAACGTAAAACTGACTCCTGCAGGCGAATATCTTCAAAATGAGGCATCAAGAATACTTTCGCAGCTAGAATATGTGCGTCTCAGAACACAATTGATACATAGAGGCGAGGAGGGTGATTTGAGAATTGCACACCCGGGGTCGGCTGTATTCTCAGTTTTGCCAACTTTGCTATCGGCATTAAAATTATACTTCCCCAAGATTCGAGCGGTATTGTCTGAGGTACTAGAAAATAAATTATTTGAGTCTTTACAAAATTATCAGGTGGATGTTGGCTTTGTAAGAGAACCAATTCCAGATAAATATTTGAATTCGAGGCTCATTTTTGAGGAATGTTTTTCGCTGGTAGTACCACCAAACCATCCTTTGACTAAGGAAAACTTTACGGGACTGAGACAAGTACAAAACGAATCGTTTATCTTACCTCCAAGGCATGCAGGCTCGACCTACCATGATATTTTGTTGAGAATGTGTGAGCGTGAAGGATTTTTACCCAATATTATTCATGAGTCAAATTTTGGGACTACGATTTTAAAATTGGTTGAGCATAATTTAGGTGTAAGCTTGTTGCCATCTTCCTACCGCATTAGTTCGCCAGTTAATGTGCGATTCATTGATTTAGACCAATTGCCAGAAAGAACGCAGTTATCGATGGTTTGGAGAAAAGACGATACCAATCCGATTTTGCATAACTTTTTGGATACCGCCAGCTCGGTAGATTTTAGATATGATTGATGACTGGGTAAAAAAATAGGCATAAAGGAGCAGAATACACCTTTATGCCTGTTTATGTTGATATCACCAAAAGTGATTATGCCGCTGTGCGGTAATAATTTGTTGGGTTTCTTTGTTTACGATATATACCACATAAGCTTGGAGTGTCGCCAGAGCTTAGATCCATAATTTGAATTTCAAATACAGCGCTAATTTTTTCTAAATGTTTGGAGGCGTTCAATAAGCTATTCCAATCTGCATTGACAACAAGGCGTAACTTACGGTATCGTGAGACTTCTTCACGGTTGCTTAATTCAATAAATTGGACTTCTTCAAAATATTTTTGAAGCGTGTTCATCAGTAAATGAACAGTGAAATCGTTGTCCTGAAAGCCGAGTGTGAGAAGGTAAGTTTCCATAAGCTTATAATTGTTTATGATTACATAATTACTAACGCTTATAATCGATTTTACGATTTTGGTTTTAGCATTAAATTTTATCAAATTTATAAAATAAAGAACTATAGTCCAATATTTATAATTATATTAGATTATGATTCTTCCATATTGAATATTTGTGGATTATTTTTATTGTAAAGGTGGTGGTTTAATCTCAAAAAAGATTTTTATTCTATGGCTTCGTTAGATAATACAGATTTAAGGATATTAAAATTGTTGCAAGAGGATGCTTTGATGACCAATAAAGAGATTGCCGCAAAGCTTAATTTGACAACAACGCCCGTTCATGAGCGTATCAAACGTCTTGAGCAAGATGGAATAATCGAGAAATACACGGCTATTCTCAATAAGTCTAAATTGGGAAAAGGACTGGTGGTGTTGGTCGATGTGACACTAAAAGAGCATGCCGCAGAATATTTGGCACAGTTTGAGCGCGATGTACTGTTGCTACCAGAGGTAGTAGAATGTTATTGTATTTCGGGAGGAGCGGATTTTTTACTGAAGGTATTGGTCAAAGATATGGACGAGTATCGTCAGTTTATCTTACATAAATTGGCAACATTGGCCAATATCGGAAATGCGCAAAGTAGATTTGTCGTAAACGAAATCAAAAGCCAAACGCCCGTTCCGATACAAGTCTAATAAGTGATGAATTGTGAGTTTTGAGTGCAAAGTATTATAAAAACAATTTCGAATATTGGATTTGGGATTTCGGAAGTATAAGCTTCTATATTTTGTAAAAAACAAAGGTATTTTTCTTTATTTCCGAAATCCTAAATCTGTAATAGTTTAAAATTCTTAGAACATTCCGTACTCAAAACTCACTACTCATCACTACTTCACCGCTGGTGGAGGTGTTTTTTTGCCAAAAACTGAAATGTTAACATAGCGTTTTGGTGCCAAGCGGAAGTCAATGAGGAGTTTATCCAAATCAACCATAGTTTTGTTGAGATTGGTATATAACGAGTCATCTTTCAATATTTTTCCAAGACTTCCTTGACCTGCCTGAATACCTGCCATTACTTTTTGCAAATCATCCAAAGACTTTTGTGTACTAGCCAACGCTTGATTGATTTTGAGTGCGTTTAGTGAGTCAGCCATTTTGTTGAACTTCCCTAAAAGAGGCTTAAACTGCTTTTCTGTTTCTACTAAATTTCCTGAAAGTGTTTTCAAGTTTCCAGTGATGCCATTAAGATTCGAACGATTTTCGGCAATAGTGCTATTCATAGAAGTGCCAAGCGTCGTAATGGTAGAATTAGAGTTTTTGAGTAATATATTTAACGCTGCTGAAGTAGATTGGAAGCCTGCTACTACAGTTTTGAGCGTAATCAATAAGGAGTCTACATGATTGAGTGCTGGCAAAGCTTTTTCCTTGAGGACGTCCGTCAGACCTGTTTCCAAAGTACCTTTTAGTTGGCCTCCATCAGCAATAGCAGAACCTTTTCCCATTTCTAAGCGAATGAGCTTTCCGCCCAATAAACCATCGGAGGCTAAAATAGCTTTAGTACCTTGTGGTAAGATTAGATCTTTGCGGATACTTAATATTACTTGGATTGAATGTTGAGCATTATCTTGTAGTATTACGTCTTTTACAATCCCGACCTTAAGACCGCTCAAAGCCACTTGGCTAGAAGGAACTAGGCCTTGTACGTCGTTGAATGTAACATAATATGTTTTTTCTGAAGAGAAAAATGAAGAACCCTTCAGAAAATTAAAACCAAGATAGAGCGCTGTAAATGAGATTACAGCTAAAATACCGACTTTCGCTTCTTTTGATATATTCATTGATGTAAGAAATGGTAAAGAGCGTGATTTTATGAAAACCACTATTTACTAAATAAGAGCTTAGACCAAACTCTTTAATGTGAGTATTATAAAGCAATGACAATGGAAAAGCGTTTTTCCACCAGCTTAGTTTTCAATTTCTTCTTTGTAAGACTTAAAAGCTCTGAAAATAGATTTAGCTACCTCATCCTGACCGTCAGAAGACGAGAGATAATCTTCCTCGTTGGGGTTTGTTAAGAAACCTACTTCCACCAATACACTTGGCATAGCCGTTTCCCACAAAACTAAAAAACCTGCTTGTTTTACGCCATAACTTGTGCGGTCGCTATATCTTTTGAACTGACGTTCGATTTTTTGAGCAAATTTAAGACTATTATTCATAAAGGCACTTTGATAATTTGCCATCATGATATGAGCCAATGGAGAGTTAGGGTCAAAACCATTATAGGTCTTTCTATAATCCTTTTCTTGCAAAATTACTGAGTTTTCCCTTTTGGCGACATCTAGGTTTTCTCCTGTTTTATGTAACCCCATCGTATATGTTTCAGTTCCTTTGAATTTTTTGGAAGGATGTGAATTACAATGAACAGAGATAAAAAGGTTAGCCCTATTACGATTAGCAATGGCCGAGCGCTCGTGCAAATTTACAAATACATCTGTCTGACGGGTGTAATATACTTTAATGTTGGGGTATTCTTCTTTGATTTTTTTGCCAAGAGCCAATACGATTTTTAAAGCTATATTTTTTTCTCGTACACCCGATGGCCCCGAACAGCCAGGGTCTTTGCCGCCGTGACCTGCATCTAGTACAATGGTACGAATATTGGTACTAGCCGATGTAACTGCAATAGAGTCAGGCATAGACTCTATTTGTGGCAAACTGAAGCCAGTTAAACCACCGATCATTAGTATTAGAGAGAAACCTTTAAGAAAGTTTAACATTATTTTCAGGCTGGTTCGTAAACAAGAACGTTATATAAAGTAATTTTGTATTTTAAATCTTTTTTGAATTGATAAAATTGGAAGGCATTAAAGATAAGAATACTTTATTTTCCAATAATTTACTAGAACTCGTCCTATACAATGGATAATTCCTATAGAACAGGCAAATATAATTTTTTAAGTCTTTCAAAAAAAGTCCTACTCTTAATCGGTACGATGTTCGTACTAGGTTTTGCGTATTCGGCAAATGCACAAAGACTTCTCAAAGGCAAAGACAACAGCAAATCTACCAAAACCACTGCAACTTCTACCAAAGTTTTGCCAGTGGATACTTTGCGTAAAAACAATCTTGATTCTTTAGGAAAGAAAGGTGCAAAAACTGTTCCTGATTCGCTCAAAAAGCAAGATGAACTAGAAACGACTGTACAGTACACAGCACAAGATTCGACCATTATGGATACCGAAAAACAAATCGTGTATCTTTATGGGGATGCCAAAGTAACGTATGGGAATATTTCCTTGCAAGCAGACTTTATCAAACTTAATTGGGCCATTAATCAAGTAGACGCTAACGGAACGATGGATTCTACTACCAAAAAAGTGAAAGGTAAGCCCGTATTTAAGCAGGGAAATGACGAATACAATGCCGATGAAATCAAGTATAATTTTAAGTCAAGAAAAGCCCTAATTCAAGGGATTGTTACTCAGCAAGGAGAAGGCTATGTACAAGGGAAAAAGGTAAAAAAGGATGATGAGGATAACCTATATATCCGAAATGCAATTTATACAACCTGTAATTTGGCACAACCACACTTCCACATCAATGCCTCTAAAATTAAAATTGTAGGAAAAAAAGAAATTGTGGCAGGACCTTTCCACATCGAACTCAACAATATTCCCTTGCCGATAGGTTTACCTTTTGGATTTTTTCCATATCGCCCACCACAGGAGTCAGGTACTTCGGGGATTTTGATGCCTACTTATGGCGAAGAACCCTCAGGTCGTGGTTTTTACTTGCGTGATGGGGGGTATTATTTTGCGCTTAGTCCCAATATTGGTGTAAGAGCTACAGGTGAAATTTATGGTAATGGTAGTTGGGGACTTGGAGCCAACTCTCAATATGTGAAAAGATACCGTTATAGTGGTAATTTTAACGTACAATACCGCAAAGGAATTGATCCTGACGAGTCGAAAGTCGATCCTACTGTTCGTAATGACTTTTCGATTCAATGGTCGCACTCACCACAAAGTAGAGGTAATTCGAGTTTCTCTGCATCGGTCAATGTTGTGAGTAATAGCTATAATCAATACAATAGCTTTGTTACCTCTAACTATACCTCCAATGCGACTAACTCATCGGTACAATATTCTAAAAACTTTGGACAGACGATTCGTACAGGGGCAAGTATGAACATATCCCAGAATACCACAACCAAAGAGGTTACTTCTGCCATTAATTACAACTTTGGTCTAAATCAAATACAACCATTTAAAAAGAAAAAAGCCGTAACAGAAAGATTTATAGATCAATTCCGTTTTGGCTTAGATTTTACAGGCTCTACAAGTATTACCAACAAAGTGGCACTAGACAACCGTTCGTATTTGTCGCTTCCTTATACCGTATATCGTAGGGTTGACCCTACAGATACAAATCTTAATAAACCTGTAACTATTACTAATTCCACTTCAACAAATTTGGAAAGAGATGGGGTTATTGGTTTCAATTTTGATAATTTAGGTACTATCTTGAGTAAGGGGCAAACGAAAATGCAGTATTCCATCCCTATCTCTTTGCCGAATATCAAACTTGGTCGCTATATCAACCTTACCCCTGGGATGAGCTTATCAGGAAATGTTTATACGAGAAAGTATAATTATAAATTCTTGAATTTTAACAACTTTGCTACCTCGGATTCATTACGAAGACTTGGAGCTGTGAAAATAGATACGACAAATGGGTCATTTATAGACTACCAATACGCATTTACCATGAGTATGAACACTCGTTTGTACGGAACACTAAACTTCAAAAACTTTGGACGTTTGGCAGGTATTCGTCACGTAATGACACCATCGGTTAGTGTGAGTTTCACTCCAGATTTCACTGACACAAAATATGGGTTTTATCAAGACGTAGTGTTAACAAATAGTAGTACTGGGAAAAAAGATACACTCAGAATATCTGCATTTAATCCAACATTAACAAACGTCGGAAGTAGATCGGGAGGTATCAACTTTAGTTTAAACAATACCATAGAAGCGAAAGTAAAAGCAAAGTCTGATACAGCCGCTAAAGAGTTTGAAAAACTCACCATTATCGATAACCTTTCGTTATCGACCAATTATAACTTTTTTGCTACCAAGTACAAATTAGCTCCAGTATCTTTTGGGGCAACTTCGAGGGTCAAAAAATTTGATATTAATATCGGCGGTACGCTCGACCCTTATGTATATCAAGTCAATTCCAACTATGGTTCAGTCGGTGAGCAGTTGGATGAATATATGTTTTCGACAGGAAAAGGGCTAGCCAATCTTTCGGCCTTTAATATGTCGATAGGTAAAAGCTTTAAGCCTGGAGGGAATAAGCCTAAAACTAGCACCAATGGTACAGAGGGACAGATGAAGCAAATCAATCGCAATATCGATTCTTATGTAGACTGGAGTGTGCCTTGGGAGTTTCAGTTTAGTTATCAATACAACTATGCTAAACGTGGTTTAGCACCTGCCGTAACAGTTAGCGCAGTTACCTTCTCTGGTAGTGTAAAGATGACCGAAAAGTGGGATTTTAAAGTTCAGTCAGGTTATGACTTTATTAACAAAGGGGTATCATTGACCAATATTAGTATCCATCGCGATTTACACTGTTGGGAAATGCAGTTTAACTGGACACCAGCCGCCAGTCCATTGTATGGTCGTGCTAGTAGCTACTCATTCGACTTACGTGTGAAATCGTCCTTATTACAAGAACTCAAGCTCTCTCGTCGTCGTTCATTCTACGATAATGGAGGTTTCTAAAATACACATAAAGCCGTTGCATGCAACGGCTTCTTTTTCTTATGATACGCGTTCCTTCTTTCATACATGCAGGAGAGTTTCAGTCCTTAAAAATTAAGGATATGACTTTTGTTGCCTACCGAAATCAGGACCCACCACTCAGAAATGAAGTGTTTTTTGAAGAACATGCCTTGATATTTGTCCTTGAAGGTGAAAAGAAATTTGTTACGCCCGAACAAGATATTCGTGTCAAAAAAGGCAATGTGGTATTCATCCCTCGTGGTTATTATACCATGCAGGAGGCCATCAATAAACAATATAGAAGTTTGGTTTTCTTCTTTAACGAAAAGCTACTCAAAGAATTTGTGGCAGGACATTTGAGCCTTTTTCAAGAAAACTCTCTAGTCGAACCTGACCCTAATCAAGGTTTGTTGGTATTTGGTATCAATGAAAGTTTGGAGAAATATATCGACTCTATTTTCCCTTATTTTCATCTCGAAACACAATATCTCAATCACTTTCTGAACCTAAAGCTTCAAGAGTTACTATTGCATTTGCTCGAGATAGACCCTACTGGCAAGCTCAAGTCGATTGTTTACAATATTTACAAAGGAGAAAAAGCCGATTTGGAGTTTTTGATGGATAGCTATTATCTCAAACCTTTGTCGATGGAAGAGCTTTCGAGACTTTCAGGAAGAAGCTTATCTGCATTTAAAAGAGATTTTCAGAAGCAATTTCAAACTTCACCAGCACTTTGGCTTAAAAACAAAAGGTTGGAACATGCCCGACTTTTATTAGAAAATACGGGCATGAACGTTTCTGAAATTAGTATGGAAATTGGCTACGAGAGTGTTTCTCATTTTATCAAAGCCTTCAAAGAGAAATACCACGTTACGCCAAGTCATTATAAAGAAGGAGAAAGAAGCTAGTCTATGAAATTCGTTGGCTTTCTTTCTGGTGCTTCCATAGTTCTTGGAAAATAGCACTGTTGGCTAGCAGATACTCAAAACTGCCTTCATCTACAATATGTCCTTTTTCGAGGATATATACATAATCAAACTGGCTCAGCAAATGCAATCTGTGCAGAGTGGATAGCACAGCTTTTCCTTCAAATTCTTTAAATAATTGCTGATAAATCAAGACTTCTGTTTTTGGGTCAACACTACTGGTTGGTTCGTCGAGCAGTATAATTTGTGAGCTACGTGCTGCCAATACCCCGCGTGCCAAAGCCAAGCGCTGTTTTTGTCCTCCCGATAGGTTTACGCCCTTTTCTTGAATATTGGACTGTAAGCCATTTGGCAATTGCTTGATCACGTCGGTAAACTGGGCTACATCACAAACTTGTAAAATATCAGACTCCTCAAATGGCAATCCTAGCGTGATATTGTATTCGATGGTATTCTCAAAAATTTCTGGTTCTTGTGGAAATAGCGTAACCGTTTCGGCCAAGATACCAATATCATCTTTTGTCTTACCGTCTAAGTCTATTTGAACACCTTTTTCGGGTTCATACAGTCCACGAAGCAAAGCCAAAAGCGTACTTTTTCCAGAGCCACTTTCTCCAATAAAAGCAATACGTTTTCCTTTGTTGATTTGAATTTTGAGCTGATGTAGTGCCTGAGATTTATTTTCCAGACTATAATTTTCTTGATGTGAAAAATTTAGGTTAGAAATCGTCAAGGCAGACCAGTTTGCTGGAAGGCTTTCTTCCTCTTCAGGACGATGATGTTCGCGATATGCCTGCGAAATAGTACGAGCTGTTTGCACATCAGTATTATGCTGAATAATTTGGGTATAAAGCCAAGCCACATCATGAAAGACACTCGTAAAGTTGTTGACATATCCTAATAATGTCACTAAACCTCCTACCATAAACACTTTACCAACTTCCCAATTTTGATAAACATAACCTACCGTAATTACAACATAAATCAATCCCACAAGCATATCTGCCACAAACCATTTCCACTCGTTGATGACCACCTGCTTACGGAAGGGCGCAAAAACATGTTTGATTTTGTCACTTAAACTTTGCTCCATTTGTTTTTCCAAACGAAGTGTAATCACCGTAATAATATTCGAAAGACTATCAAAAAGCGTGGAAGATACCACGTGCTCACGCTCGTTGGTTTCGTCGAGTGCTTTGATAAAAGGTTTATCAAACTGAGCAATGACCCAAATGGTAAAAATGCCCAAAAGCACACCAATGGCACCAAACAAAGGCGAAAAGTAAAGCATCGCAATGAATGAAAAGAAGAATTTGGAAAAGGCATGCAAATACATAAAGCCATCCTGAAAAAAAGTCTTTAGGGCTTCATATGCTTTACGAATACGGTTGATCGTCGCACCGCTATGATTATCTTGGTGCCACTTTACAGGCAAATGTAGCGTTTGATGATAAAGCTCATGCAGAAAGTTACGGCTAAGATTAAAAGCCAAACTGCGTTCCATTACGCGTGCTGTACCATGAAAAGTCCATTCTACAAAGCGCAATAGCAAAAAGCCTATCCCATAAATCCATGTGTCTTTGAGGACATCCATACCTTTGAGCTGGATTTTGTCGATAAACCAACCGTACCAGATAGGATTGAGAGAAAAAATAATGTTTGCGACAATAAAGAGCGCATATACCAACAAGAAGCGTTTTTTTTCTTGTCGAGCATATTGCCATGCAATTTTTAAAAGAGAAATATAAGGATTGTTTGCCATAATGATATAGGAGGGAAATCTAAAGTGATAAATGCTTTAGTTTTCGCTCCTTTATTTTTGAAATCTTAATAAAATACAATTTTTATTGAAAAAGTAAAGTTTCAAAAAAAGAATGAATTCTGAATAAGTTTGAGATAATAAAAAAGTTAAGAATCGAAAAAAAATCTTCTTTTTACATAAAGAATAGTTTTTAATAATAATCTTTTTAGAATTTTATTCTAAAAAGATAGCCAATATGGCATGTATAATAGAATTTTATTCTTTAAAATAATCAAAAATCCAATCTTTTTTATCCTTCCTTACAAACCAGATTTTTGTATAGTCAATAATTTTACATAGCTTTGATATATGGAAAATAATAGCACAAATAAATCTTTTATCATCATTAAGCTCCTCGCTGATTAGTGAGACAAGGTTCTTTTGTGCAAATCGAAGCCTTTTCTCACAACCAACTGAGGAAAGGTTTTTTTATACCCATTGCAACGACTATTTTGTAACCAAGAAACAACATTTAACAAATCATCAATCCCTTTAAAAAGTCATGAGTCAAAGAATTCAAATATTCGACACAACATTGCGTGATGGCGAGCAAGTTCCGGGCTGTCAATTGAACACAGAAGAAAAATTGCAGGTTGCTGAACAATTAGAATTACTTGGGGTAGATATTATTGAAGCTGGTTTTCCAATTTCATCTCCAGGTGATTTCCGTTCTGTAGAGGAAATTGCGAAACTCGTGAAGAATGCCACAGTTTGTGGTTTGACTCGTGCTAAAAAAGAGGATATTGATGCAGCTGCTGCAGCTTTGAAACATGCCAAAAGACCACGTATCCACACAGGTATCGGTTCTTCGGATGTACACATTCAGTACAAATTTAATTCAACTCGTGAAAAAATCATCGAACAAGGCGTTTGGGCAGTAAAATATGCTAAAAGCTTTGTTGAAGATGTAGAGTTTTTTGCAGAAGATGCGGGTCGTGCAGATTTAGCATTTTTGGCTCAATTGACAGAAGCTGTTATTGCCGCAGGTGCTACAGTAGTAAACTTGCCAGATACAACAGGTTATTTGTTGCCAAACCAAATGCATGAGCGTATTAGCTACTTATTCGAAAATGTTTCGAATATTCACCAAGCTACGATCTCGATGCACAACCACAATGACTTGGGCTTAGCTACTGCTAATACCATTGCAGGTATACAAGCAGGAGCTCGTCAGGTAGAGGTTACCATCAACGGTATCGGTGAAAGAGCTGGTAATACTTCATTGGAAGAAGTTGCTATGATTTTGAACGTACATAAAGGTTTAGGTTTCGAAACAGGTATCAACCCTAAATTTTTGTACCCAACTTCATTGATGGTTTCTAACTTGATGGGTATGCCAGTACAGGCAAACAAAGCAGTAGTTGGTGCTAATGCTTTTGCTCACTCGTCGGGTATTCACCAAGATGGTTTCTTGAAGCATGCGCAAAACTACGAAATCATGAATCCTGAAGATGTAGGTGTGCCTTCTTCAGCCATCGTTTTGACTTCTCGTTCGGGGCGTGCTGCTTTGCGTCACCGTTTACAATTATTAGGTTTTGCTTTTGAAAAACCAGAACTTGACAAATTGTACACACGTTTCTTGTTGATGGCCGATGAGCGTAAGCAATTAAACGACGAAGATTTGAAAGAATTGGTAGGCTAAAACAACCTACTTCAAGATACGGGAAAAAGGTCTTTGTGATAAACATTTTGTTTGTCATAAAGACCTTTTTCCTTTATTGACCATTAGATAATTTTTAAGTGAAAACATAGAATAATTGAGCGTTCACTCAATTTCTTGACGTATATTCAAAGCATAAATGATAAGCCTCAAAAAATACTTCTTAAACTCAAAACTCGATCCCAATCATTAAATCAAATTTGAAGATTATGTCAAAGTCACTATCTTATCTGTTTACCATTTTATTGAGCTTGATGCTTATTGACGTGCCAGCTCAGGATATTAGTAAATATAAGTTTTTAGCTTATGGCGCATTACCAGCTTGGACTGGCGTAGCTGTAGACTGGCATACCTCTCCCAAGGTGTATATCTATGACCCCAAAGAAACCCGTGGGCATGCCGAGTTTGTCAATAAAAAGCTTGGTCGAGCCATTGATTTTAAACAGTTTAAAACATTGGCTTCAACCTCAAAAACACGCCAATATCTTCCTTTTTTGTGTATGACCTCAGTGCGAAACCCTATGCAGTAGGGGCACAGAAATATACTTATGCTGTAAGGGTTGAAGATTATTCTTATGACGATACTCCTGCCTTAATGGCAAATGATATCATAAAGCTTACCCAACTAATATCAGCTACTTACAAGCAGTTTAAGGGAAAGCCTTTGGTGATAGTCAATACCAAAGAAAAGCATATTTTGAGTCAGCAGGTATTAGAGCCTTTTCTCAAAAAACACCAGTTCAATACCGCTGTGCCGATGAATCTTATCAAGCATTTTGATGGATTTAAAATCGAGGTGCTCAATGAGGTTGTAGCAGTGGGACGGTTAGTGCATGTCAAAAATGAGAAAGAAATGGTAAAGCTGACTCCACAAGATATTGCAATTTTTGAACATATTCCAGAAAGAGTGCCACCATTAGCGGGTATTATTACGCTCGAACCCCAAACGCCACTTTCGCATGTAAACCTTTTAGCCAAAAACCGCAAAACGCTTAATATTTCATTGACAAGCCTTTCGGCTTGGCCAGAGTTAAAGGCAAAAATTGGTCAAATAGTAGAAATAAATCCAAAATTCCAGAAGCTGATTATCAAAACTGTTACGTCAGATTATGCGGCAAAATTTTGGAAAAATAATCAACCTCAAAAAGTAAATATTCCCAATCCTGAATTAACGTTTGAGTCTACCATTCCGCTCAATAAACATTTTAAGCAATATCAGAAAGTCAACTTAATTGGTGCCAAAGCCAATAATTATGCTTTGATTCATGAGTTATTAGGCGAAGAATATGTTTTGCCTGCTTATGCGATTGGTTTTAAGCCGTATATGGATTTATTAACACAAGGAGCTGATAAAGAAATTAACTTTTTTCTGAGTAAAAAAAGCACTTTAAATAAGTCTGAAAAACAAAAAGCGCTTGCTCGAATTCGCAATGTGATTACCAAAAGTACACCAAGTGCGGCCATGCTCGAATCTCTGCGTGGGGTATTGAATAAGTATTTTGCAGGAAAAAAAGTAAAACTACGTAGTTCTACCAATTGTGAAGATTTACCCCAATTCAATGGCGCTGGGTTATATACTTCCAAAGGGTTTAATGTAGCTGATAACGATAAAGTTTTAGCCGAAAAAATCACAAAGGTCTATGCTTCTTTGTGGAATGATGAAGCATTTGAGGAGCGCGAATATTTTGGAATAGATCATAAGAAAGTGGCAATGGCTATTTTGGTAAGTCCAGCCTTTGTTGATGAATTTGCCAATGGGGTGATTTTAGTAACGCCACACGAGAAGAGTGGAAATGTGGATGTGTTAGTCAATACCCAACCAGGCGAAAATGAAGTAGCAAATCCAAAGAAAAATGATAAACCAGAGGCTTTCCTAGTAGGACAAAATGGTGTAGTGAGTTCAATAAAAAGTCATTCAAATCTTGGTAAGGTATTTATCGGAAATGAACAAGTTTCAGCCTTGCTAAAAGTCTTGAGGATTAATGCCATCAAAGTACACCAAGCCTTAATGAATCGTCAGAAAGAATCAGGAGATAAGCAGCTTTACAGTACTGATATTGAATTTAAAGTAGTGAAAAATACCGATGGACAATACTTCTTGTATTTCAAGCAGGCTCGATTATTACGTAATCATATTTTGCCTGAGTAAAGTATTGGTATAAATAACAAAAACGGTAAAGATTAATTCTTTGCCGTTTTTGTTATTTCAAGAAATCAAACCCTAAACGATAGTTTTGATTTTTAACTCATCCAATTGTTTTGCATCAATCGTAGATGGTGAATCAATCATTACATCGCGTCCTGAGTTGTTTTTCGGGAAAGCGATAAAGTCACGAATTGAGTCAGAACCACCAAACAATGAGCAAAGACGGTCGAAACCAAAGGCCAAACCACCGTGAGGAGGAGCGCCGTATTCGAAGGCATCCATCAAGAAACCAAACTGGTGTTTTGCTTCTTCGTCAGAGAATCCAAGTGTTTCAAACATTTTAGCTTGAAGGTCTTTTTGGAAAATACGAATAGAGCCACCACCAACTTCAACACCGTTTATAACCATATCATAAGCATTGGCACGAATTTTACCTAAATCACCTGATTTCAAGAATTCGATATCTTCTGGCTTAGGAGACGTGAATGGGTGGTGCATGGCAAACCAACGATTTTCTTCTTCGCTATGCTCCAACAATGGGAAGTCTACAACCCAGTGTACAGAGTATTCGTTAGGATTACGCAAGCCCAAACGGTTACCCATTTCCAAACGCAATTCGTTTAATTGCTTTCTTGGTTTGTCGCCATCGCCACACAAAATCAACAATAAATCGCCTGGTTGTGCATTGGCTGCTTCAATCCATTTTTTCAAATCTTCTTCCGAATAGAATTTATCTACCGAAGATTTGATTGAACCGTCAGCATTGTAACGTACATAAATCAAGCCTTTTGCGCCAATTTGAGGACGTTTTACAAAGTCAGTTAATTCGTCTACTTGCTTACGAGTGTATTCAGCGCAACCTTTTGCATTGATACCTACAACTACTGATGCAGCATCGAATACTGGGAAGTTTTTATCAGAAGTTAAATCAACTTCTTCGCTTTTCAACTCATAAAACTCCATACCAAAACGAATATCTGGTTTGTCAGAACCATAATATTTCATGGCATGAGCATACGTCATACGAGGAATTTCGTTGATTTCAAGCCCTTTCAAGTTTTGGAATAATTGACGAATCAAACCTTCGAACATTTGAAGAATATCTTCTTGCTCAATGAATGACATTTCGCAGTCGATTTGAGTAAACTCAGGTTGGCGGTCTGCACGTAAGTCTTCGTCACGGAAACATTTTACGATTTGGAAGTAACGGTCAAAACCCGAAACCATCAAAAGCTGCTTAAATGTTTGTGGCGACTGAGGCAAAGCATAAAACTCACCTGGGTTCATACGTGATGGAACTACAAAGTCACGAGCACCTTCAGGCGTAGATTTAATCAAAACAGGCGTTTCTACTTCGATAAATCCTTGCTTGTCGAGGTACGAGCGTACTTCTTGAGCCATTTTATGACGCAAAATCAAGTTCTGGCGAACAGGATTACGACGTAAATCTAGGTAACGATATTTCATACGAATATCATCGCCACCATCTGTTTCATCTTCAATTAAGAAAGGAGGAAGTTTAGCAGGGTTCAAAATGCTTAACTCTGTTACCTTCACTTCAATATCTCCAGTAGGTAATTTATCATTTTTTGAAAGACGCTCAACTACAGTTCCTGTCACCGAAATCACAAATTCACGTCCTAGCGAACGAGCAGTTTCGATAGCTTCTTTTGGCGTTTTACCCTCTTCCAACATCAATTGGGTAATACCATAGCGGTCACGGAGGTCAATCCAAATCATACCACCTTTGTCACGAGTACGTTGTACCCATCCACAAAGCGTTACGATTTCGTTTACGTTAGCGATACGAAGTTCGCCGTTGTTATGAGTTCTTAACATAAGTTTTTGATACGGACGGTATTGTCCGTCTATGTAATCTCTTATTTATGAAAAAATATGGACATACCTGTCCGAGCTAAATAATTCGTAAAATTACAGAATTTGTGGGGTGTCACCCAAAAGAATTTAAAATCTATTTGAGTGGAATCTGTAACTTTCTTTAGGATTTGTAAAAAAATGCCAAGAAAGAAGAGCCTTCTCGCAAGTATTTGTAGGTTCCGCCGTATTGTCTTTTTATTTTTTATGAAAAAAAATCATATTTGAGAAAAATACTACAGACGTATAATGCTCAAACATTCCCTCCAATCTGTAGTTTCATAAGAGGATTGAAATAGATATTTGAAGAGAAAATCCTAACAAAAAAAGAATGAAAAAAGTCGCAATTATAGGAGCAGGTATAGCAGGAATCGCTTCGGCTATTCGATTGGCACACAAAGGATATGCCGTAGAAGTGTTTGAAGCGAACGAATATGCAGGTGGAAAACTCAGTAGTTTTGAGCAAAATGGCTACCGATTTGATGCAGGGCCTTCTTTGTTTACCCTGCCACATTTGGTAGAAGAACTATTCCAGTTAGTAGGGAAAAAAGTGTCTGATTTTTTTGAATATGAGCGATTATCTACGATTTGTCATTATTTCTGGGAAGATGGAACTCGACTAAATGCATACGCTGAACCTCCCAAATTTGCACAAGAAGTGGAAAAGGTTCTGGGTATTTCGGCAGCGAAAGTAGAAGAGTTTTTAAAAGATAGTGCATTCAAATATGAAGTCTTGGACGGGTTGTTCCTGCAAGATTCTTTACACAAGTTATCCACATGGACTTCGAAAAAGGCCTTACGAGGATACTTAAATCTTCCTAAACTTGGCATTTTTGGAACGATGAATCATGCCAACGAAAAGTATTTCCAACATCCCAAGTTGGTACAACTTTTCAATAGATATGCCACCTATAATGGTTCAGACCCCTATCAAACTCCTGCAACATTGAATATTATTCCGCATTTGGAATATAATGTGGGTGCTTTTTTCCCAAAAAAAGGAATGGTTGATATTACGAATGTGCTTGTCGATTTGGCAAAATCAATCGGAGTAAAATTCCATTTTCAATACCGTGTAAAAGAAATTCTTACCCAAAATCAGCAAGTAAAGGGCATTCGTGTTGTATCTCAGCATAGAGAAGAGCAAGAACTATTCTTCGACAAGGTAGTTTCTAATATGGACGTTACCCATACCTATCGCAAATTATTACCCCAATCTCCTCATCCTGATAAACTGTTAAATCAACCCAAATCTAGCTCAGGTGTAATTTTTTATTGGGGAGTAAAAAAGGCTTTTCCTGAATTAGGGCTTCATAATATCCTATTTAGTGATGATTATCGGGAGGAGTTTCGAGTGATGTTTGAGGATAAAAAGATTTTCAAGGACCCAACAGTATATATCAACATTAGTTCCAAACACAAGCCAGACGATGCACCAGAAGGTTGCGAAAACTGGTTTGTACTTATCAATGCACCAGCCAACGAAGGACAAGATTGGGATAAATTGATTCAAGACCTGCGCCAGCAAGTCATCGATAAAGTATCTAGAATATTATCTTGTGACTTAGCATCTTTAATTGAAACGGAGTCTATCCTAGATCCAAGGAGTATTGAGCTGAAAACATCATCGGCACAAGGAGCATTGTACGGAAATTCGTCAAACAATAAGTATGCGGCATTTTTAAGGCATGCGAATTTTTCAAAAACTATCAAAGAATTATATTTTGTAGGCGGAAGCGTACACCCTGGCGGAGGAATTCCTCTGGCCTTATCTTCAGCCAAAATCATGGCAAAGGAACTTTGAAATACCTACTTGCTTACTTAATTAAAGTTTCGGAACTTTGCCGAATCAAAACGAAACCTATGGGTTTTCGAAAAACAAGATTTAGCTATAACAAAATGATTCAACGTACACAAAGTCTTTTATTGGCATTAGTAGTAATTGCCATGGGAGTTGTAATTAGTAGCCCAATTTGGGAAAAAAGTAGTGCTGCACTCAATCAAAAAGTCGTATTGACAGCCAAAGCTTTGGAGCATGCACAAGGTACTACCACTGTAAGCTCAAGCACGATTTATATTGCAATTTTGGCTGGATTAGCAGCGCTTATTGCAGCATTTTCTCTTTCTCAATACAAGAAAAGAGTATTGCAAATGTCTTTAGGAGCCTTAAATTCGGCAGTTTTGGCGGGTGTATTAGGCGCTAGTTTTTTCAATGTTTTCAAAGAAGGTATTCCACTTTTCGAACCAGAAAACCAAGGCAACTACGCTTTAGGTTTTTATGCTGGCGTATTTGCTTTATTGGCAAATATGATTGCCAATCGTCTAATCCGTCGCGACGAAATGCTAGTGCGCTCAGCAGATAGAATGAGATAGTTGTAAGTGTGGAGTTTAGAGTTTAGAGTGCTGAGTTTTTAGAATATGTACTCAGGAATCCAATAAATCCTGTCTATTGATTGTCAGTAGAGACGCAATACCGTACGTCTTAAACCGAAAAACATAGCAGTATCAAAAAGGCGGTCGAAAAACAATTTTCGACCGCCTTTTTGATAAATGATTTGACGATAAGTCTAATTTCAAAGTTTGGGATGACTCAGATCTATTTCGAAGAAGATAACAAAAAAAAATCTACATCAACTCTTTGCCTTGAGCCTGTTGCCTGATCCCTATCAAAATCTAAACCAGCCCTTCCTTCAACAAATCATGTAAGTGAACAAAACCGATAGGTTTTTGATTTTCTAGTACTACTAAAGAAGTAATATTTTTCTCCTGCATTACTTGAAGGGCTTCTGTTGCATACGCATCAGGTTCTATTGTTTTTGGATTAGCGGTCATAATATCTTTCGCTTCCAAACCTGTCAAAACCTCGTACTTATTCAACATTCTACGAACGTCACCATCAGTAATAATACCCGCCAAAGTACCGTCTGCATTCACAACGGCAGTTGCCCCCAAACGTTTCGAACTGATTTCTACAATAGCATCTTTGATAGACGTATTGTATTGAACAATCGGTAATTCATGATTTGGATAAATATCACTTACTTTCAAATACAATTTTTTGCCCAAAGCACCACCAGGGTGATATTTAGCAAAATCGGTACTACTAAAACCACGGCATTCCAATAGACATACAGCCAAGGCGTCACCTAGCGCAAGTGCCACCGTTGTACTAGTGGTAGGTGCTAGGTTGAGTAAGTCTGCTTCGCGTTCGGCTAAAGCATGCAAAATAAAATCAGCGTTTTTCCCTAAATACGATTGAGGATTTGAAACCATCGCAATGAGTTTCACCCCTGTACGCTTAATCAGCGGTACAAGTACCTTAATTTCAGGCGTATCTCCAGATTTAGAAATACACATTACGGTATCTCCATATTGAATCATACCAAGGTCGCCATGAATAGCGTCGGCAGCATGCATAAACAAAGCTGGCGTACCTGTCGAATTAAGTGTTGCAACGATTTTTTGAGCAATGATTGCAGATTTACCAATACCTGTAATCACAAAGCGACCACGACTGTTAAGTAAGTGATTTACACATGATTCAAAATCTGAATCAATTTTATCAATAATTTTTTGTATCGCTTCGGCTTCTTCCTGCAAAACTTTTTTTGCTGTTGATTGAATATTTTTTACTAATTTCAATTTTAGAAACGGTTTTTAATGACTGGTTTTGTATTAATTTTAGTGCAAAGATAAACTATTATATAAGTACAGTCTCACAACCACCAAATATCAATTTTATTCATAACCTCAAATAAGTTTGAAGACAATGAGTGTTAGTCAAGAGACCACCGACTTGTTGAAGGAAAAACTCAAAGAAACCTTCGGTTACAGCCAGTTTCGTGGCGAGCAGGAAGATATCATTAAGAATACTTTAGCAGGAAAAAATACTTTCGTAATCATGCCAACAGGGGCAGGCAAGTCATTGTGTTATCAATTACCAGCCATAGCCACTGAGGGGACTGCTATTGTTATTTCGCCATTGATTGCATTGATGAAAAACCAAGTGGATCAGATGAACGCTTTTGGTATCAATGCGCAGTTTTTGAACTCGTCGCTCAATAAAGCAGAGATGACGAAAGTAAAAAATGACGTAATCAGTGGTCAAGTGAAATTGTTGTACATTGCTCCTGAGTCTTTGACCAAAGAAGATAACCTTGCTTTCTTGAAACAAGCAAAAATTTCTTTTGTGGCCATCGACGAAGCGCACTGTATCTCCGAATGGGGACACGATTTCCGCCCAGAATATCGCCGAATTCGCAGTATTGTCGAAAGCTTAGATAGTACTTTGCCAATTATTGCGCTCACCGCAACTGCAACACCAAAGGTGCAACAGGATATTCAGAAAAACCTGAATATGGATGATGCTACTTTGTTTAAGTCGTCTTTCAACCGCAAAAATTTGTATTACGAGATCCGTGCTAAGCGTGATGATATTGATAAGCAGATTATCAAATTCATCAAGGTGAATCACGGTAAGGCAGGTATTATCTACTGTCTGAGTCGCAAAAAAGTTGAAGAAGTAGCCGAGGTATTGAATGTAAACGGTATCAAAGCGCTTCCTTATCATGCAGGCTTGGATAGCGATATTCGTATGGCCAACCAAGAGGCTTTCTTGAACGAGGAGGCTGAAGTAATGGTTGCTACGATTGCCTTTGGTATGGGTATCGATAAGCCAGATGTTCGTTTTGTAATCCACTACGATGCGCCAAAATCATTAGAAGGATACTACCAAGAAACAGGTCGTGCAGGTCGCGATGGTTTGGAAGGTATTTGTATCATGTTCTATGCAAAAGAGGACATCAACAAACTGGATAAGTTTAACAAAGACAAAACCATCAACGAGCGCGACAATGCCCGCATGTTATTGAACGAGATGGTATCTTACTCTACGCTAGGAGTTTGCCGTCGTCGCCAGTTGCTTCACTATTTTGGAGAGCATGTTGAAAAAGATTGTGGCTATTGTGACAATTGTAAAAAACCAACACCAAAGTTCAAAGTAGAACAGGAGGTAGTTTTGGCATTACAAGCAGCTATCATGACAGGTGAGCGTTTTGACGCCCAGCACTTGGCAGATGTATTGCTTGGTCACAAAAACCAATACGTTACAAGCTACGAGCATCATAAATTAGATATTTTTGGAAAAGGGAAAAGCTACTTCAAACTTCAAGCCGACGACGATGAGGACGAAGAAGATGAAGAAGATGAAGAAGTAGAATACTCAGATGAGGAAGATGAGGATGGAAATCCGATTCCGAAACCTAAAGCTAAAAAAGCGCCAAAAACAACTAAGAAAAAAGCACAACAGCAAGAACCTGTAGAACAATGGTTGTCGGTTATTCGTCAAATTACTGTTTTAGGATACTTAGAAAAAGATATTGAAAACTACGGTATCTTGAAAGTATCTGAAAAAGGTCATGCTTTCTTGAAGGATTCTTTCCCATTAACGCTTTCGAAAGATCATGACTACGAAAACGAACACATTGAGGAAGAGGACGAAAAAGAATCATTAGCTGGTGGTGGTGGTTCGTACGATGCTGCATTGTTCGAATTGTTGAAAAACCTTAGAAAGAAAATTGCGAAAGACAAAAATTTGCCTCCTTACGTAATTTTCCAAGATCCTTCTCTCGAAGAAATGGCCACCACGTATCCTACTACCAAAGAGGATATGGCTCAAATCAACGGTGTGGGTATGGGTAAAGTAGTGAAATTTGGTCGTCCGTTTATTGACTTAATCAAAAAGTACGTAGAGGATAACGAAATAGAAACTGCTACTGAGGTAGTCGTAAAATCGACAGTTAATAAGTCAAAAATCAAAATTCATATTATCCAGCAGGTAGACCGCAAAGTAGATTTGGACATTATTGCCGAACAAAAAGAATTGGCAATGGAAGACCTCATCGAAGAAATCGAGCATATCTGTTATTCGGGAACAAAACTCAACTTGGATTATTATATCAATCAAGTAGTGGAGCCAGACAAGCAAGACGAAATCTATGACTATTTCTTGCATGCCGAAACCGATAATATTGCAGTAGCATTAGATAAATGTGGAATTGATGATATTACAGAGGAGGAATTACGCTTAATGAGAATTAAATTCTTGAGCGAACTTGCCAACTAGATTATCAAAAAAATAAAACAAAGAGGTATTAAGAAAACCTTGTTCAAGCATTTTAAATAAACAAACTATAGGTTTAAGGAATAAAAAGTCGATAATATTTGTTGGCAATTTATGACTTCAAACACATCGTCAAAATCTTCCAATTAATAAGATTCTGATAGTTTTGTTAAAAATGCTGAGCTAGGATTTCATAAATGCCTCTTTGTGCGTTAATTTTGCTATCCCTTTGTACTCAATTCAATTTCAAACAAATAGTCTTATTTAAAGGCTGTTTATTTTAGATTAACCAATTCAATGAACATACTAATTTTAGGCTCGGGCGGACGTGAACACGCATTTGCTTGGAAAATCGCTCAAAGCCCCCTTTGCGAAAAATTATTCGTAGCTCCAGGTAATGCTGGCACAGCTGCTATTGCTACAAACTTGGCTGTTGGCTTCAATGATTTTGAAAAAATCGCAGAGCAAGTTTTAGAAAATCAAATCGAACTAGTAATTGTTGGCCCTGAAGAACCACTTGTAAGAGGTGTTCGTGACTATTTCCAAAGTCGCCCAGATTTACAACATGTTTTGATGGTAGGACCAGACTCGAAAGGGGCAATGCTAGAAGGTTCGAAAGATTTTTCGAAAAACTTTATGGTAAAATATGGTATCCCTACTGCAAAATCACAAACTTTTACGAAAGATACACTAGAGGATGGTTTAGCATATTTGGCTACCCAAAAGCTTCCTATCGTATTAAAAGCTGATGGACTAGCAGCAGGTAAAGGAGTTATTATTGCCCAAACATTAGAAGAAGCTCAAACATCACTTTCAGAAATGCTTGTTGATGCCAAATTTGGCGATGCTAGTAGCAAAGTGGTAATTGAAGAGTTTTTGACGGGTATCGAACTTTCGGTATTTGTCCTTACTGATGGAGAATCATACAAAATTCTTCCTGAAGCAAAAGATTACAAACGTATCGGCGAAGCAGATACAGGTTTGAATACAGGTGGTATGGGAGCTGTTTCGCCAGTGCCTTTTGCTACCGAAAAATTTATGCAATCTGTTGAAGAAAATATCGTTAAACCTACACTAACTGGTCTACAGGCAGAAGGTATCAAGTATAATGGTTTTATCTTCATCGGTTTGATGAATCACGAAGGAGAACCTATCGTGATTGAGTACAACGCACGTATGGGCGACCCAGAAACAGAGGTTGTTCTACCACGTATCGAGTCAGATTTATTAACTCTTATGATAGCAACCGCTAAAGGCGAATTGGGGCAAGCAGAGTTTTCTGTAAGCAAACAACACGCCGTAACTACTGTAGTAGTAGCAGGAGGCTATCCGGGTGACTATAACAAAGGTGATGTAATTGTAGGTTACGAAAACGTAGAAGATGCCTCAATTTTCCATGCTGGTACCAAACTTGATGGAAACCTTGTAGTGACAAATGGTGGTAGAGTAATGGCTCTGACTGGAATGTCTAATACATTAGAAAGAGCTATCCAAAAATCACAAAAAGCGGCTAGTACTATCTCATTTGAAGGTAAGTATTATCGTCGCGATATTGGTTTGGACGTGCTCAGGTATAGTTAGTCGCTGAACCTCTTTGATGGAGTTAAGGAAGAACATAAAACAGTCTAAGGCTGAAAAACTTGAATTTCACTTAGTCCAAAAGAGATCAGTGTTTCACTGAGTTTTGAGCCATAGTAAAAAAGATTTCAGGAAATATATTCCAAAGTCAAACCTTACTTATCCTCATTATCTCGTTCACTTTTGAAGATATATGGGATGCAAATCATGTTCCACAGGTAGTTGTGGTACTCGTAATAACAATGGTGCTGTAAGTGGCTGTAAAAACAACGGTGCTTGTAGTACAGGTGGGTGTAATAAAATGAACGTATTTGACTGGTTGTCGAATATGGAAGTGCCCGCATTTAGTAAGTTTAATATCATCGAGGTAAAATTTAAGGGTGGTCGTAAAGAATATTTTCGAAATGTCAATCAAATCGAATTATACGCTGGCGACCCTGTAATTGTAGATGTGCCAAACGGGCATCATCTTGGCTTTGTTTCGCTTCAAGGTGAATTAGTTCGCCTTCAAATGTTGAAAAAAAGTATCAAAGATGATGAAAATGTTCGTGTAGTTTATCGTAAGGCCAATGATAAAGACTTGGAAAAGCATGAGCAAGCAATCGCTCGTGACTTGCCAACGATGTATCGTACTCGCGAGATTATCAAAGAACTTAAATTGGACATGAAGTTGTCTGATGTCGAGTTTCAATCTGATAATACCAAAGCAATCTTCTATTACTCGTCCGACGACCGTGTAGACTTTCGTGAGCTTATCAAAATTTTGGCAAGCGAGTTCAAAGTCAGAGTAGAAATGAAGCAAATTTCTTTGCGTCAAGAAGCTGCTCGTGTGGGAGGAATTGGCGTTTGCGGTCGTGAACTTTGTTGTTCTACATGGTTGACAGACTTCAAAAACGTTACGACCTCGGCGGCTCGTTATCAAAATCTTTCATTGAATCCTGTGAAATTATCAGGGCAATGTGGTCGTCTGAAATGTTGTCTCAACTATGAACTTGAGACTTACATGGATGCCCTCAAAGATATTCCGACTATCGAGAAGCCTCTACAAACTTTGAAAGGTGAAGCGCTTTTACAAAAAACTGACATCTTTAAGCGTGTCATGTGGTTTGGGTATCGTGGCGAAGAAAGTAACTGGATTCCTGTGACTGTCGATAAAGTGAGAGAAGTTGTTGAGCTAAATGAAAAAGGCATTCAGCCTCAATCTTTAGACGTAATGGAGAGCACACCAGCTTCTTTAGATTTAGATAAGGCAAGTTCTGGATTGAATGCTGACTTGGACAAAATGGACAAGAAATACAGCAACAACAAGAAAAAGCCTCATAATAAAGCTAAACAAAACGATAAACACCAAGAGGTTAAATCTGAACGCAGAGAACATAAGCATGAGAGAAAAGACCCTCGTGTGGATGTTTCTGACAAAAAAGAGAAAGCTGTAGTTGTGGATAAAAAGCCGCAGCAACAACCTCAACACAATAACCAAAAGGGTAATAATCATAATAAGCATCAGGCTAATCATCATAAAAACCCTCAGGCAAAGGCTCAGCCACAGCAGCCAAACAATGCTAATGCTCCTAAGGTTAACCCAAATCAAGGGAATAATCCTAATAATCCACAACAAGGAGGACAACAAGCAAAACCGGCTCATAAGCCTCAACAGAACAACCCTCAAGGAGCTAATAAAAATGGGAAAGGCAACCATAATCGTCCGCCACATCAACATAAAAATGGCAAGAATGATAACAATAAACCTTCTCAAAGCTAGTTGAAAGAGTAATACCCATTTTCACAAAATCGAAGGTGAACTCATTATATAAATAAGAAAGGAGTTTGGGCGAGAAATGAAACATTTCAAATCCAACTCCTTTTTTTAATCCATCGTACTCTTATGTTCCTCAAAAGTTTGAAATCGAAAATTTTTATTGGAAGTATTTTATTGGCAACGGCCATGTCAGCTTGTGATTCAAATACTATTTTGAAAGATAATTATAACATTGCTGACGCCAAGTGGTTTATTAAAGATACCCCCGAATTCGAATTCAACGTCGATGACACAACAATGACCTATAATGTGTTTTACAATGTTCGTAACAATCGTTCATATCCCTACTATAACCTTTATTTGACGCATTATTTATCTGATGATAAAGGAAAAGTAATTCATCAAAAATTGGATGAATTAGTACTTTTTGATCCAAGTACAGGTAAAAAGCTAGGAGAAGGCTTAGGCGATGTGTATGATCATAAAATTTTGGCGTTTAAAGGTTTCTCTTTTCCCAAAAAAGGAAAGTATAAAATTCAGGTAAAACAATATATGCGCCAAAATCCCCTTGCTGACATTGTCAGTGTAGGTTTTACCATCGAAAAAGCAGGCATTAAGTAATAAGGCTGAATTATAAGTTGTGAATCAGGACTGTACGAAGGATTCCAAACTATTGCAGATTGGGGATTTTTGATTTCGGAAATAAAGTAAAATACCTTTATTTTTCACAAAATATAGAAGCTTAAACTTCTGAAATCCAACATCCGATATCCGAAATAAATGGTTTTATAATCCTTCGTACAGTACTAACTTCATATCCACAATTATCTAATTTAAGTTTGTACAATTACAAAAATAATAAGGCAAAATAAAATTGCATTATTGGGCTTTCGGCAGTTGGCTATGGGCACTCGGTAAAATGTTTCTATGGTTTTCTGAGAATTTAGCCTAATGCCTACTGCTAATCGCCAACCGTACATACCCATTGGTTTTAAGCAGATACTAATCACATGCAAAAGTTTTTACCACTGTTTCCGCTCAATTTAGTGGTTTTTCCTTTGGAAGACCTCAATCTTCATATTTTTGAACCTCGCTATCGTCAGTTGATAAAAGATGCTATTCAACAAAACTCAACCTTTGGAATACCTGCGTTTATTGATGGTAAAATGCAAGGTTTTGGGACAGAAGTAAAGATTACATCCGTTTATAAAGCATATGATGATGGTAGGATGGATATCAAAACACAAGGTGTTAGAGTATTCAGAATTTTAGATTTTCAGAATCCTGTAGAAGGTAAATTGTATGCTGGAGGAGAGGTCGAAGCCCTAAAAGACCCAGAAATTACACCACCTGTTTTACCACAATTATTGGAGCAAATAAATGATCTTTATGCGCTTCTTGGAGAAGACAATAAATTTAATATTCAAAAACCACAGCCCTATTCTTTCCAAATAGCCCACAAAATAGGTTTATCGATAGAGAAAGAATATGAGTTGCTCAAAATGCCAACAGAAGCCGAAAGACAGGCTTATATCTCCAAACATTTGGAAAAGGTCTTGCCAGTCTTACAAGAATTGGAAAGAACCAAAGAGCGTATTCGCATGAATGGGCATTTTAAGAACTTAGACCCACTGAATTTTTAGGAAAATTCACGGGATGAAGTGTGAGTTATCCCGAATTTAGCGATTGAGTGATTGAGCGAATGAGTGATTATGTTAAAATTTGTATTCTCATGGTAGAGACGTAATAATTGTGTCTTATACTGAGTACAATCCAGTATGGGAGCATCAAAAAAGCGGTTGGAAAATATTGTCCGACCGCTTTTTTGATGAAAACTTGGAGGATAACCCCAATCTTAAAATTCAGTATGACTCATATTAATGCTTCAATTTATCTTTGAAAGCCTTTTTAAACTTATCAAGTTTGGGCTTAATCACAATTTGGCAATAAGGTTCGTAGCCATTTTGATTAAAGTAATCTTGGTGATAATTTTCAGCTGGATAAAATGTCGTAAAGGCACTGATTTCCGTTACGATAGGATTTGGAAAAACGTGCTCGGCGTTAAGTTTTTCTTTCCAGTATTCTGCCAACTGCTTTTGTTCGGCGTTATGGTAAAACACTACCGAACGATACTGTGTACCTTCGTCGGCTCCTTGGCGATTTAGGGTAGTTGGGTCATGAGTTTTCCAGAAAACCTCTAAAAGCTCCTCAAAAGTAATTTTTTGAGGGTCATAGGTAATCTGACAAACTTCGGCGTGTCCAGTAGTACCAGTACAAACGGCACGGTAGGTAGGGTTTGGAACTGAGCCTCCAGAATAGCCAGACACAACTTTTTCGACACCTTCGAGGTTTTGGAACACGGCTTCGACACACCAAAAGCACCCAGCACCGAAAGTTGCTATTTCCGTTTTGCCACTCGGTTTATCTTTTTCTTTGTTCTCCATTTTAGTATTTTTCTGATTTTCAGGTTTTTGAGCACATGAAATATTTACTACTAATGTTAATATTCCAAGAACAATGGCACTAATTTTTCTTTTCATAATTGATAACATTTAAAACTTGATGTAAGTTTGCAATCTTTTTAAAGATGTTTTGTCTTCTTTCCGACAAAACTCAACAACGACTCGATAATCTTCTCATTATTTATGGATAACGATTTGTTAACGCAAAAACCCAAAACAACATCTCAAGAAATGAAAAAACTTACCTACTTTCAAGCGCTTGCGAAAAGCTGGAAAGCAGGTTTTCAAACAGTTGATTTTAGTGTAAAGATAATTTTAACCTTGGGGATTTTAATTATCGGAGCTACACAGTTTCCGAGTTACTTGAACCATATCCAAAAACGACCAGGAGTCGCTCTCGAGGATTTAGTGTTGAATGCCTTGCCTTCAATGGACGTATCTGTACCTATATTTACGGTATTGTACAGTATTTTGATTTTCTCATTAATACAAAGTCTAAAAAAGGCTGAAGTGTTTTTACTTTATGCTATTACTTACGTTTGCGTAACGATTTTTCGTATGGTAACCATCACTTTGGTACCGCTTGATGCACCCGCTGGATTAATTAATCTGGCAGACCCTTTTGCCGAAGCGGCGGTGTACGGTACAGCTTCGCCTGTAACCAAAGATTTATTCTTTTCGGGACATACCGCTACAATGGTGCTCATTTGGATTATCATTGAAGGGCGTATAGCTAAAATCTTGGCTGGTATCACCTGTATTTTAATCGCTTTTTTCCTACTTTTACAACACGTACACTATACGGCCGATGTGATTGCTGCATTTGCATTTACCGTTGCTTCGTATGAATTGGCTAAAGTAATCAAGAAGTGGCATTGGATTCCATTTTCGGCGGTAATGCTGACTTTGTTTGCTTTACTTTTGACAGTATTCCGTCATGCAGCAGTCATGTACCCATAAGATACTAAGTATGAATGCTGAATTGTGAATTAGTACTGTACGAAAGATTCCAAATTATTGCAGATTTGGGATTTCGGAGATATGGTTAAATACCTTTATTTTTTTAAGAAATGTAAAAAATTAAACTTCCGAAATCCAACATCCGACATCCGAAATAAATGGTTCCTAGAACCCTAGTACACTCCTAGTAGTAAATTGTGAATGGAGTTTTTAATGACTAGCCGTAAGCTTATAGCCAACTGCCGAAAGCCAAATATTGCATGAATACTTTTCAATAAATACATAAATCCCAATCTGAATAGAATGGCTCTTAATTACCTCTGGATTGCTTTTTTTTGATTGCCTTTATTGTGGCTTTGCTCAAGTTGATTTTCTTGGGCGATACCGAAATTTTTAAACTGATTGTCGATGGTATGTTCGACTCAGCCGAAACTTCGGTCATGAACATTGCACTTCCGTTAGCTGGGGTAATGACATTCTTTATGGGTTTACTCAATATTGGAGAAAAGGCGGGTGCTATCAACTTTTTGGCTCGTATTGTCGGACCATTCTTTAATCGTCTTTTTCCTGAAGTTCCTAAAAATCACCCAGCAAGTGGACAAATGATTATGAACTTTTCGGCTAATATGCTAGGGCTCGACAATGCTGCTACGCCTTTTGGGCTAAAAGCAATGCAAAGTTTACAAGAACTAAACCCTAGTAAAACGGTAGCTTCCAATGCCCAGATTATGTTTATGGTATTGCACAGTGCAGGCCCCGTTTTGATTCCGTTGAGTATTATGGCTCAGCGGGCGATTTATGGTGCCAAAGACGCCTCTGATATTTTTATTCCATGCTTGATTGCTACTTATGTTGCTACGGTTACTGGCTTGTTATTTGTGTCGTTCAAACAAAAAATTAATCTATTAGACAGAGTTATCATTACATGGCTGGGAGGTATAACGGCTGCTATTGGGTTATTGCTTTGGTATTTATCAAGTATTCCGAAAGAACAAATCGAAATCTTTTCGAAGGTGTCGAGTAATATGATTTTGTTTGGCTTAATCATTTCGTTTTTACTTGGTGCGCTTCGTAAAAAAGTTGACATTTTTGATGCCTTTATTGATGGTGCAAAAGGTGGTTTCGAAACTTCTGTACGCATTATTCCTTATTTGGTTGCCATGTTGGTAGCTATTGGCGCATTGCGTAATTCTGGCGCTCTGACTTGGATTGTTGATGGCATGAAGTACTTATTTGCGCTTACCAATATCAATACCGACTTTACAGATGCGCTTCCAACAGCTCTGATGCACCCATTGAGTGGAGGTGGCTCAAGAGCCATGATGATTGATACCATGAAAACCTTTGGTGCAGATTCTTTTGCGGGTAGATTGGCATGTGTATTCCAAGGTTCGGCAGATACGATTTTTTATGTGATCGCTTTGTACTTCGGTTCTGTCAACATCAAAGAAACACGCTATACGCTTTGGGCAGGTTTAACAGCAGATTTAGCTGGTATTATCACAGCGATTCTGGTGAGTTATTTGTTTTTCCACTAAAAAAATAAATTGATTACCTTTGATTTTCGGTTTTTGATTTTCCATAAAATTATCTCAAAATATTGGACTTAAGTACAAGTAAAATAGCAATAATCGGTCTTGGATATGTAGGGCTTCCATTGGCTGTAGAGTTCGGGAAAAAATTTCCAGTGATAGGTTTTGATATTAATCAAAGTCGTATCGATGAACTTTCAAAAGGTTATGACCGCACACAGGAAGTAGAGACCGAAAATTTACAGTCTTCTACACAACTAAGTTTTTCGGCCAATATCAATGATTTGGTTGATTGCAATGTGTTTATCGTAACCGTACCTACGCCGATAGATCGTTTCAAAAAACCTGATTTGATTCCTTTAATCGCTGCCAGCAAAACCGTAGGAAAGGTTCTCCGTAAAGGCGATGTGGTGATTTATGAATCAACAGTATACCCAGGTTGTACAGAAGAGGATTGTGTACCAATTTTGGAAAAAGAAAGTGGTTTAGTTTTCAACCAAGACTTCTTCTGTGGTTATTCTCCAGAACGTATCAACCCAGGAGATAAGGTAAATACTTTGACCAAAATCAAAAAGGTTACTTCTGGCTCAACGCCTGAAGTAGCACAATTTGTGGATAATTTGTACGGCTCAATTATTACAGCAGGTACTTATTTGGCGACTTCTATCAAAGTAGCGGAAGCGTCGAAGGCGATTGAAAATGCTCAGCGTGATGTCAATATCTCGTTTGTGAATGAATTGGCATTGATTTTTGATAAAATGGGCATTGATACCACCGAAGTATTAGAGGCAGCAGGTACAAAATGGAACTTCCTCAAATTCAAACCGGGTTTGGTAGGTGGTCACTGTATTGGCGTAGACCCTTATTATTTACTTCACAAGTCCGAAAGTTTGGGGTATTATCCTCAGGTGATTCTTTCGGGTCGTCGTGTCAATGATAACATGGGGATTTTTGTAGCCAATAAACTGGTGAAACTATTGATTAAAAAAGGACATAAAATCGATGGTTGTAAAGTCTTGATTTTAGGTGTTACTTTTAAAGAAAACTGCCCAGATATTCGTAACTCTCGTGTGATTGATGTGTATAACGAATTAAAAGAGTTCGGAATTGATGTGGATGTATATGACCCTTGGGCCGACAAACACGAAGTTGCGGAGGAATACGGCATTCAGTTGCTCGACCAGTTGGGTACTGACTACGAAGGTATTTTGCTATGCGTATCGCATAATGAGTTCGCAAGTTTAGATATTGAAGCACTCAAAGGTGAAGACGCCGTGATTTATGATATTAAATCTTTCTGGGATAAATCATTCTCTGATGCGAGACTGTAGGGTATTGAGTGAATTGGTGAATGGTAATTTAGTGATTGATTTTGATAAAAATCAGTAGAGACGCAATACTTTGCGTCTTCAATAGCTATAAATATGAGTCATTCTTAATTTTAAGATTGGGATTATCCTCCAAATTTTCATAAAAAGGGGTCGGAATATATTTCCCGACCCCTTTTTTGAGGCTATTATGCTAGATTTACTTGGTTTGAGACGCAAGCATTGCGTCTCTACTGGGAGAATCTAAATTTTAACATAATAATCACAAATCACTCAATTGTTTTATTCTAGGCTTCTGATATATATTCTCTAACGATGAAGTTGTTTGCTACGATTCGAAATACCTTTCATGAATACCGAGGTGTTATTCACAACTTCGTGGCGTTGGCATTTTTACAAGCTACCAACCTATTAATCCCTCTTTTGTTAATTCCTCTTCTGCTTCAACGCATCGGATTGGCTCAGTATGGTATTGTGGCTTTGGCACAAAGTACCATGTTGTATTTTTATGTTTGGGTGGACTATGGCTTTAGTCTTTCAGCAGTAAAAACCTTGAGCGAAAAGCACCGTCAACAGGAAGATTTAAGCCAACTATTTTATGAAGTGAGTTTGTCCAAAATAATCCTTCTTATTTTAGGTTTTGGCATTTTACTCGTGATTATTCCTCTACATCCTGCCTTCACTCACAACACTAAACTGATTCTTGGTAGTTATATGATGGTCGTCGGTCAGGCGCTATTGCCTATTTGGTTTTTCAAGGCGTTGAAAAAATGCCTTGGGCTACTTACGCCAATTTTTGCTCAAAAATCCTTAGTGTTTGCTTGATTTATTTTTGGGTAAAAGGCGCTAGCGAAGCCATTTGGGTAAATATGATATTAGGCGGTAGCAACGTTTTGATTGGAGTCATTGCCAATATCTATTTGTCAAAAAAATATCAGTTGGTATTCCAGAAACAATGGCTGAAAGGGATTCCAAGTCAACTCAAAGAAGGTGTTTTCTATTTTACCTCCCATTTTTCAGTAAGTCTGTATATGCACTCTGGAATTATCTTGTTGGGGTGGTTTGTCAACGAACAAATGCTTGGAGTCTATAGCATAGCCGAAAAAATAGCGCTATTACTTCGCCAAGTGCTGGTCATGTTTTCACAAGCTATTTATACGCAGCTATGCCATATTCTAACACAAGGATATGAAGCTATGCAATCATTTTTGCGAAAACTATTTCTTCCTTTCTGTATTTTGGTCGGAGTAGGATGTTTGGGGTGCTGGCTGGGAGCACCACTGATAAGCACTTTGGTGAAATTAGATTTTTCGCAAAAAAGCTTATTTGTCCAACTGCTTAGGTATATGGCGTTTATCCCAGTAATTGTATGTGTCAATATCCCTTTTTATCAGCTATTGCTTATCTCAGACCATGGAAAAAGTAGCACGAAGATTTTATCTTGGGGCGCTTTGGTATGTATCTTGTTAAACGTTTTGCTGATTCCTTATTTTTCGGTGCTTGGTACTGCTTTAGCGCTATTAGTTACCGAAAGTATGATAAGTGTTTTAGTAATTCTGAAAGCAAAAAAATACTTTTTTAGACGGTAAGTTAGCTAACCGACCGACCAACCAAAGTCTCAAATCATGACATTAACGTTACTTTTGATATTATTGATAGGAAACAGTCTACTTTACAGAAGCCTGCTAAATCCTATCGTAATCCAAACAGGATTATGGTTGATGTACTATCTTATTTTTTGGCATAATCAAGCTTATTTTGCTGTCAATCTCGAAGATATTGCTCCCTTCATAGGGCTGAATTGTCTGGGGTTTTCACTGGGAGGATTGATTTGTTGGGGATTATACGAAAAAGTATTACCTGAAATAGCTATTCCTGAGCCCCTTTATGACAATGCCCTTTTCGTAAAAAATCTTTCTCTATTTTATCCCATTGTATTACTTTCTTTAGGGTTCACCCTTCCGATGGTGGTGAAGGAAGTAGGGCAGTTTTCGTGGGGAGATATACAAGAATTGCGGAATACCTTGGTCGAAAATGATGGTAAACGTTTTGGACTTTATGGATTAATTCAAACCTTGAGTTCCGTTTATTTGGTTTTGTTACTGACTAATACCTCTTTTTCTTGGCGCAATGGTATCCTATTAGCAGTGTTTTTGATTTATACATACCTACTAGGCTCACGAGGGCAATTGATTTTTTTTGTGATTCCGTTGGCTTATGATTTACTATGGAAAAATAAAATTTTGGTAGGACAAGCCATAGTGGGGGGGCTTATGCTTATGGGCTTCATTGTTCTTATTACGATAGGAAGAGCCTCTGATTTTTCGTGGGAATCTATCGTTCCTATGTTGTTGACCTATTCTGTGGCATCGCTGCCTGCCTTGAGTTTGGCAAGTATCGACCCAGTTCCGCTGTTGGGTTATAATACTTTTCGAGTAGTATGGCTCTGGATAGGGCGTTTGGGCTTCAATATTCCTGTGGCACCAGTTATTTCAGAATGGATTAGCACGCCTTTACCCACTAATACCTATTCGTATCTCAAACCCTATTATATGGATTTTGGTATGGTTGGGGTATTTGTTATTCCTTTGTTACTGGGTTTTGTCTATAATCTGCTTTATTTTCGAGCAAAAAGGTTTCATATAACTTCCTGCTATCTCCTAGGCTTTTTGATGTATGCTTTATTAATGCAACCAATCGAGGAGCAATATTTCAGATGGCTAACCAATTGGTTTTACATTGTCTTGGTAATGTTTTTTTTGAAAAAAGTAGAGATAAAATGGTTTGATACCAAGTGATTTTTTGATTTAGAAAACAATAAATTTCTCTGGCTAAATAAATTCAATTCACAATTCAATATTCCTATTTATGACTGGTCAAATTGCGGCAGTAATTGTCACTTACCACCCATTGATTACCAACATCCAACAGTTACTTGAAAGGCTTGGCCCGCAGGTAGCCAGTATTGTTGTGGTAGATAATGGAAGTCATAATGTCGAAGAAATTGAAAAAATATTGCTCAATTATCCACAAACTACCCTTATTTCGCTAGCAGATAACCTTGGAATAGGCTTTGCCCAAAATAAAGGAATAGTATTTGCTTTAGAAAAACCAGAAATAGGTGGGGTTATCTTATTCGACCACGATAGTTTGCCTGAAGCGCAAATGGTTCAGCAATTACTAGAGGCATGGCAAGTGCTGACAATCGATGGTCATAATATTGGTGCAGTTGGGCCTATTTATCGCGACCCACGCACTTTACGCAATTACCCCATTTCGGTTTTTCAGGGATTTCGACTCATTCATAATTATCCCCAAAACAAGGATGCCAAACCTATTTCTGCTTCTTTCCTCATTTCCTCTGGTTGCTTGATTGATCGTAAGACTTTTGAGACAATAGGATTCATGAACGAAGATTTCTTTATTGACTATATCGATATTGAGTGGAGTTTTCGGGCTTGCAATAAAGGATTCAAACTATTTGCTATCCCTACAGCTATTATGTGGCATCAGGTAGGCGACGACCGTCTGAAGGTTTTAGGAAGAGAAATTTCGATACATAGCCCTTTAAGAAGATATTACTTGGCTCGCAATTCGATATTAATGCTCAAGCAACCACATATTCATTGGCAATATAAAGTCCGAGAACTTTTCTATACCGTATCTAGAGTGGTTGTTTATATAGCCTTAGTTCCTCAAAAAAGAAAATATCTCAAGTACATTCTTTGTGGCTGGTACGATGGTATCGTCAATAGAGTGGGTAAGTCTAGGTTGTCTTCCTAGTTTTTGAGCCATCATTTTGCCTAGTAAAGTTTATGAAATTTATGTTTATTATTTCCGATGAAGGGAGTTTTAATATTTTTCTATCGGAATTATCCTTATCCATATTCGAACATTTTCCAGACATCGAGCTACATATTATTTGCTCGGCTGAAAAAACCATAGATATACCCAATCTTTATTCTTTCCATCACCTCAATATCCATTTTCATTATTTAGGTATTCCACGAAGTCTTCGTCTCAAACACGAATTACAGGTAGCTTGGCAGATACGGCGCTTGGTGGCAGACATCAAGCCTGATTTGGTGCACGCACATTTTACTACGGGTATATTTCCTACGATTCTTTTTCGAAAAATGGGTATTCCTTATTGGGGTACATTTCATGGATTGGGGCTTAATAGTAGCTCTGGTTGGAAAAAAGGACTTTTTTACTTTTTAGAAAATCATTGTTTTCAAAAACTCGATAAAATCTTTTTGCTCAACCAACCTGATGTGGATATTGTCCAAAAGGTTTATAAAAACAAAGTTTATAAGCATCAAAGTCTTGGGTTGGGCTGTAACTTAGAAAAGTTTAATCCAACTAATTTTTCAGAAAATACTCGAGCAACTTTACGTCAAGCATTGGGGATTCAAGAACAAAAAGTTATTGCTTTTACAGGACGATTTGTCGCATTCAAAGGCTTTCATATTGTAGTAAAGACTTTTCTACAGCTAACTCAAAGTTATCCACAGCAATTCAAACTATTGTTGATAGGTGGTCTCGATCCAGTACATTCTAGTGGGCTTAGTGCCTCACAGTGGACATTTATCGAACAGCATCCAGATATTACAATCACAGGATTTACTTCCAAAGTAGAGGAATATTTATCGATTTCAGACTATTTTGTTTTTCCTAGCAAAAAAGAAGGCATTCCTGTATGTGTGCTAGAAGCTTTGGCAATGGGCATACCAGTGATTGCTTCGGATAGTCGAGGAAATAATGAAGTCATCGAGCATTTGCATAATGGCGTTCTTATCCCTCCATCACCAGATCACGAGGAAGAAATAGTAGGTATTATTCAATCGATTGAGTTATTAGAAAAGAATACCCAACTTTACCAAGCCTTAAAATCTCAAGCTTTGTCAAACAGAAGTAGTTATTCTAGAGAAAACTTTATTAATGATTCTATCGCTGTTTATAAAACTAGTTTTTGTGAGTCATCAAAATTTCAGTTTCATTAAAGAATATGCTAATTTCATTATATTCAATCGGTAACTCATTCATCACAAGTCATTTGTTGTATTTTTGGCAAGAAGATTGTTAAAAAGAATATTAACTAACTGCTAATACCTTGCTGGGTAAGTCATTTATTTCATGCCCTTGTATCTTAAAATACCCTTCAATATACTAACCACCCTTTAATTTGATGAATCAAACTGCCCGATTACTCTTTAGTACAGGATTTGTTTGACATAGTCTATTGAACAGTTTTAACTTGGAGAATAGTCTTTGATAAAGGTTATCCTCTTTTATTTGTCCTAAGTAAAAATGAAACGCTACTACTCTCTATTATTGGTGATACTTGGTATCACTTTCAGCACATTTTCGCAGACCATAACCGCTCCTTATGGTCAAAGCTTGACTATTAATAACCCCCTAGATATTGCAGGTGGGAGTATTAATATCATGTCGGATAGTGCCTACAAAATCGGAGGGAAGCCTATCCTAAGTATTGCAGGTATCGCCAATGTTTTGTTAGGCGATGGCGCAGGCTTTAATAACCAAGGGTCAAATAATATCTTCATCGGAAAAACGGCTGGGTTTCTGAATGCATCTGGTTTTGCCAATACTTTTATCGGCGAATCGGCGGGGTATTCGAATACGACAGGCAATAACAATATGTTTCTGGGAACTGCCGCGGGACTATCCAATGCTGTGGGATACTCTAATACCTTCATTGGTGTCAATGCAGGGCGTCGTTCTTTGGCAAATGGCAACGCCTATATCGGTACGGCAAGTGGTATCAACACCATCACTGGCAATAATAATACGGGCTTGGGTACCTTGACGGGACAAGATAATGTGTCTGGTTCGCAAAATACCTTTGTGGGATTCAACTCTGGAAGCAAACTTATGTCGGGCGACTTTAATACATTTATTGGCGCATTGACAGGCGTAGCTTCGAGCGCAAGTAATATTACTAACGCCACCGCTATTGGTGCAAATACTGAATTGGCTATTTCAAACTCGATTGTATTAGGCAATAACGCTAGCGTTGGTATCGGTACAAATGACCCCGTTACTAATGGCGCAAAACTGGTGGTTGTTGGCGCAGGTAATAATGCCAATGTTTTGCAATTGAGAAATATTCCGACCCGTAATACAGTCAACGGTCTGCGACAACTTTTTGCTGATGAAGCAGGGAACCTTGTTACATTCCAAATTACGACAACAGCCAATAGTGCTTCAGAGGTCAAATTGAGTACTAATAGCGTTACGAATACCCTTTGGACCAGTAACGAATCGGGATTTTTGAAAAATAACAATAATAGAGGAGTGGTGATTGGAGAAGGAATTAATTCTTTGCCTGAAGGCTATAATCTCTATGTATCAGAAGGTATTTTGACAGAACAAGTAAAGGTAGCTTTGAAAAATACCGAAGATTGGGCTGACCATGTTTAATTTCGAAAAAACATCAATTAATGCCATTACAAAAAGTAGAAGATTATATCAAAAACACCAACATCTACCGAATATCCCTTCAGCAGCAGAAATGGTCATTTCTGGCAATGATTTGCATCAAACAGATACCAAACTTTTAGAGAAAATAGAAGAATTGACCTTGTATATGATTGAGTTGAAAAAAGAAAATCAACAAATGAAGCAAGAAATAGAGTCCTTGAAAAAGAGACAAAAGCGGACGTCATCACAGTCTAAAAAACGCTAAAACACTTTGTTGTAAGGTTTTCTTAAACGTAAAATCATGAATAAATTTTACTATCTTTTCTTTTTTTCGACTGCTATCTCTTTGAGTGGAATCGCACAAAATACTTCAACACAAGAAGTACAATCCGATTATATAAAGTCTAGTAAAGCAACTACTGTTCCGACGCATTATCGGGCCTCAAAGGCTGTAGTTTTGCAATCAGGATTTAAGGCAAGAGGGAAGAATGGCTTTAGTGCCAAAATTCAGCATTTTCCTTTAAGTGAATTCATTACAAACGTATCGCTGATGGTGTCACCTAATCCTGTACAAGACGAAGCTCTTGTTCAGGTCAAATTACCACAATCCACATTGGTATCGCTTTCAGTGAGTAATGTTTCGGGCGAGTCAATTACTGAACTCCTCCAACAAGAATATAAAGAAGCAGGAGAATATCGATTAATGTTAAATACTCAAGATTGGACATCAGGAATGTATTTGTTGCATCTTCGGACGTCGCAAGGCATAACAACTTTTAAAGTAATAAAGCCATAAAAAAAGCCATCTCCGACAATCTGAGATGGCTTTTCCATAAACCCTAAACCAAACTAAATTTATCTAATAATAATCTTAGTTCATTTTTAAAAATCATTTCTTGAGATTTGCGCCTCTATCTTTTACTTCTTCTCTTTGTTGTCCTTATTAGCTTCTTTTTTCTTCACTAATTCGCCATCTTTCAATTTCTTAGAAACTGTCACATAAGGACCTGAAATGATTTGTTCTCCTTCAGTTAATCCACTTAAAATTTCGATATTATCAAAATCGGAGATACCAGTGGTAACTTCTTTCAATTTAGCATGATTGTCTTTGGTCAAAACAAACACTACTTCTTTGAGTTTTTCTTTTTTAATAACCTTTGGTTCTTCTGAATTATTGCTTTCTTCTTCTGATTTTTTCTCTTTATCAGCAGCTTTAGGGTCACGTGTTGTAACTGCAGCCAAAGGCACTGATAATACGCCATTTTTACGGTCGGTAATAATCTCTACCGAAGCGGTCATCCCTGGTTTTAAAGGATAAGAGCGTTTGCCTTTGATAAGATCAGCATAAGAACTACGAAGCACTCTAATTTTTACTTCAAATTCAGTGACAGCGTCGTTAGATACCGAAGCTGCTGCCGAAGAAGTTGCTAAGCCATTGGCAGAACTTGCTACTTCGTAAACAATACCTTTGAATTTACGACCTGAAGCACTATATGAATCTACGTCGATAATTACGGTATCATTAAGACTAACACGGGTAATATCATTTTCGTTCACATTCACGCGAACTTCCATTTTATTCAAGTTGGCAATACGAAGCAACTCAGTACCAGCCATTTGTGATGTTCCTACAACTCTTTCGCCAAGCTCTACGTTCAATTTTGAGATAGTACCACTTTGTGGTGCATAAATTGTTGTTTTAGTCAAGTTGGTACGAGCTTCTTTCAAAGCCGCTTCCGAACTTCTTACGTTAAATGATGCAGCTTGAACGTTTGCTTTTGCTGATTCCAAATCTTGTTTTGCTACAGCGTATTGAGAACTAAATTGTTCGTAATCTGAATCAGATATTACTTTATCGTCATGTAACTTTTTGTTACGATCAAAATCAGTTTTTGCTTTCAACAAACGAGCCTCCGATTGAGATTGAATAGCTTTTGACTGCTCTAATGAAGCTTTTGCTGAATTTACCTGTGCTTCGGCACGAGCCAATAATGATTCGTAGTTATCAGGACGGATTTTTAACAATAATTGACCTGCAACAACCGAGTCGCCTTCACTTACATAAAGACCTACAATTTCGCCAGAAACATCTGGAGAGAGTTTTACCTCGATTTCTGGCTGAACTTTACCCGAAGCAGAAACACGCTCAATAATGTCTGCACGTTTTGCTTTTGAAAGTTCTACTTCTGTAGCTTCTTCTTTTCCGATCCAACCATTCTTTTTCGCTAAAATCAACCCACCTACCACTACGACTGCGACAACGGCTAAAATGACCCAGATTCTATTGGATTTGTTTTTCATTGTATATAAAGTTTTGAAAGATTGATGTTAAGGTTTTTGAAAAACGATGAAACATCATAGTTTTTCAAGGTTTTACATTCAATCGAGTGTTTGGTTAAAATGTGAGCGGTTTATTTTGGTAATAGTCTAATATTTTCGTTCTGAAAATAAAGTCATATTTGGCTTGAATTTGGTTAGCTTTTGCTTTATCCAAATTGGTTTTTTGCAAATTGTAGCTTACAAAATCTATAGCCCCTGCATTGAAACGACTTTCAGCTGCACGGAACGACTCTTCCAAAGCAGTTACTTGTACCGTCAATGCTTCATATCTTTTCGCCGAATTTGACATATTGGTGTAAGCTTGCTCGATATTCTGACGCAAAGTCAAGCGTGTTTTTTGTGCTTCCAATTCAGCATTTACTTTTTGCAATTTGGCTTGGCTTACGCGAGTTTTGTTAGCAAAACGGCTAAAGATTGGAATATTAGCACTCGCTCCGAAGGCATAGTTAAAAGTATTTTCTAGTTGCTTGAAATAACCAACCGTTCCTGCCTCAACAGTACGTGGTGTATTTACAACCAACGGAATATCTTGTCCATTAAAACTAACCGTTCCTAAGTTTTGCTGATTTGTACCGTCTACTTTGTAGATTTTTTGAGCATTTGACTGGTTGGCACCCGTCGAAGCTGAAAGGTTAATCGTTGGTAGAAAGCTAGCTCTTGCAATTTCAATTCCTTTATCAGCACTTTTTACTCTCAAATCCGAAGCCTTTACTGTTGGTTGAGTTCCTTCGGCCGTTTGATAGATTTGGTCTACAGGCGCTTCGTAAGCTGTTGTAGATGGTGTTGGTACCGAAATTCTATCTAGATTGACATTGTTTGAGAACTCCTTATCATTAAGTAGCTGTACTAAATTAAGTTTTGCCAAATCTAAGGTGCTTTGATTGTTGACAACAGTAGTTTCTTCGTTGGCAACCTGAGCTTTTAGATCCAGTAAATTGGTCTGAGGTAAAGAACCCGCACGAACTAATTTTTCAGTACGCTCAATTTGTAGTCTGGTAATAGCGGTCTGGCTTTGAGCAATAGTTAATTGGTCTTCGGCATTGAGGATATTCAAATAGGCTAAAACCACCTGCATCGAAATATTCTCTTTCATGGCCTGCATATCCAACTGGTTGGCTTTTACCAGCAAATCGTTTTGTGCAATTGTATTCTTAAGGAGATTTCCATTAAAAACCGTCACCCCAGCATTTACGCCCAAACTATTGTAGTTGATATTTCGTGCTACGTAAGTGTTGGTAAATGGGTCAAGGCTTCGACCAAAGTTGAAGAATTCACTTACGGTACCATTGGCACCAGGAAGCTGGTTATTTTTAGCTTGTTGATAATTCAACACGGCGTTCTGAAGCTGTATTTCTGACTGCTTTACAGAGATATTGTTGCGAAGTGCAATATCTACCGCCTGTTGTAGAGTGATTTTTGGGCCTTTTGAACTAGGAGCCTCTACTGCGGTTTGCGCCTGAGCTTGTGTCCCAGCGATAAGTGCAGCTCCCACTAAAAGTCTGTAAACGCCTGATTTCATATTTCGTTTGATAGTTTTGAGTATTCGCTCTCGATATAGTCCCTAGAGTTTTTTGAATAACCAATACTACGAATGAAATATCAAGTCGTGAAGTGATTTTGGATAAGTGGTTAGTGCGTAAGGATTAGTGGTTTGTTTTCGTATAGACCCAATCTTATTTTTATTCAATTATCTGATAAACCTGTTTGGCTTCACTTCGTGCAAGGGCATTAAAATGCCACCATTCGTACTTAATAGGCATAAATCCAGCTTGTTGCATTACGCTTCTCAAAAGACGACGATTAGCTACCTGTTGAGCTGTAAGTTGCTTATTTTTCAGAAAATATTCTTCGTGACTTGGATAGGCTAATTTGCCAAAAAATCAAAAGGCGTTCCCATATCTAAGGGTACTCCTTTGCTAGTAGTAATCGTCAAATCGACGGCACAGCCATAATTATGAATTGACTTTTGACTTGGGCTTGCCACGTAGGTTTCTCGCTGATGTGGTGGGTATTGAGAAAGACTATTCCATAAAATTTTTTGAATCGCAAAAGGTCGTCCGCCGTCATATACCAACAAACGATAGTGTGGATGTCTTTTTTTCAAAATCGCATTAGCCTTTGCTAGCATTTGGGCAGGCTTTTTTTGTAAATAGCAGGCCGTCATACAGCCATATACATCCTTTTTAACAAAATTGTCAGTCGTGGAATACTTGAGTAAAACAGCAATGCTAGGATCAAGACTTTTGACATTGACCAAGCCTTGTTGTTTCATTTTTTGCTCATAATCACATGGAGAAAACTTTTTTTCCTGACTGAGTGCAATACCAATAGTAAGCAGAAATAATATATAACATGTAAGGAGATTCTTCATAATCAATTGAAAAGGAAGAGTAAAAGCGGATGAGGGAGCTCATACTACTTTCACCGATTCACCAAAAGTAAGGTTGATAACGGCTTTTGTAGAAGCCTTTACTAAATTACAATGTTACTAAAATTTATTTTAATAGCTTTCAATATCTTAATTGCTATCATTTTTTAAGTCTAGATATTTTTACAGAACTATTTTAAAAACCTTATGGTTAACTCTTAGTCAAAGTCTACTATTGGCCTAGACCAATGTACATCTTAGTTATGTGTTTAGGCAATAGGCACAAGGCAAAGAGTTTAATGCCTATAGACATACTTTTGTCCAAAACTCACCGCCGAAAGCCGATACCTGAAAACCGAAACTCAATAGTTCAATTTAATTTTATATTATTCTCCAATTCACAATCGCTCATATCAAACCATGAAAATACTATTACCCTATCTTAAACGATACCAAACAACGGTGTGGCTAGCGCTATTGCTGGCAATTATTAATCAAGTTTTTTCACTGTTAGACCCGCTGATTTTTAGACATATTATCGACAATGTGGCTACTAAGTTTACGGACAAAAACAGTACTTTTCAGGATTTTGTAGGAGCTATTTTACCATTGCTCGGTGCCTCTGTTGGGGTAGCCTTTGTCTCGAGAGTAGCCAAAAACTTCCAAGATTATTTTATCAATACGATTACTCAAAAAATCGGTGCCGAAATGTACGCCGATGGGATTCGTCATTCACTCGAATTGCCGTATGAAACCTTTGAAGACCAACGTTCTGGTGAAACATTAGGCAAACTTCAAAAAGTAAGAGTCGATGTCGAAAAGCTAATCTCGTCGGGTATTAATATCTTTTTCCAGAGTTTAGTTGCTTTGGTATTTGTAACGATTTATGCCGTTTCGGTGCACTGGTCAATTGTTCCATTGTTTTTAACGATTGGCCCTCTTATTGGATGGATTAGTTCGTTATTAAGTAAAAAAGTAAAAGTAATCCAAAAATCTATTGTTCAAGAGTCTACCGCTTTGGCGGGTTCTACTACCGAATCATTACGCAATATCGAGTTAGTAAAATCTTTGGGCTTGGCGCAACAAGAAATCAATCACCTCAATAGTACGACGCAAAAGATTTTAGGACTTGAACTCAAAAAAGTGCGCTATGTACGTAGTATGATGTTTATTCAGGGTACAAGTGTTAATTTACTTCGAGTAATTTTGACCTTTATCATGATGTATTTGATTTATCGTGGAGATATCACTCTTGGTCAGTTTTTCTCTTTAAATATTTACTCATTCTTCATTTTTGGCCCATTACAAGAAATGGGTAATGTGATCAATACCTATCGTGAAGCACAAGTTTCTTTACAAAACTACGAGTCTTTATTCGATATTCCTGTTGAAGTAAAACCAGCATCTCCACAGCCTATTCCAAGCATTAAGTCATTGGCTTTTGATAATGTTTCGTTCAAACATCAGTCGGCTTCGAAGAATGCACTTCGTGAGGTAAGCTTTGAAACCGTGGCAGGACAAACAATTGCTTTTGTTGGTCCGTCGGGTTCAGGAAAAAGTACTTTGGTAAAACTATTGGTAGGGTTATATAAGCCTCAAAATGGTCAAATATTGTATAATGGTCATGATGGGCGCACGATAGATTTTGATCAGTTAAGAGAGAAAATAGGTTTTGTAACTCAGGATACCCAGTTGTTTTCTGGTACCATTCGTGAAAACCTACTTTTTGTCAATCCTAAAGCTACCGACGAAGAATGTTTGGCTGTATTGAAAAAGGCGGCTTGTGAGCCACTTTTAGCTCGTGCCGATAAAGGTCTCGATACCGTAATTGGTGAAGGTGGTGTAAAAGTATCGGGTGGCGAAAAACAACGTTTGAGTATTGCCAGAGCCTTATTACGTAATCCACATTTATTGATTTTTGACGAAGCTACTTCAGCACTTGACTCATTGACAGAAGAAGAAATTTCGGAAACAATTCGTGAAGTATCAGTACATGGCGAGCATCTTACCATTTTGATTGCGCACCGATTGAGTACAATTATGCACGCAGATAATATCTTTGTACTCGAAAAGGGAAAAATTGTTGAATACGGCTCGCATCAAGCACTATTAGAGAAAAAGGGACTCTATTATGCGATGTGGCGTCAGCAAGTAGGCGAAAAAGAAAGTATAGAAATTGAATAAAACCATTGGGGTGTCGAAATCGGCACCCTAATTTATTGTACCCAAATACATGTCCAATCACATTACCCGTTATGAAGGTTTGATTGCTTCTCAAACCTTTGATAAAGTTACTAGCAAGCTACAAAAGCAATTTGTACAAAACCTCAAACGGCTGGAAGCACTCAAAGTAGAAGTTGCCGAAGCCAAAGCCTTTGAGCGTGCTGTAGAAGTTCAAGTTGCCAAAGATATTGCTCCTCTGCACCGAAAATATAACCAACGATTGGGAGATATGCTCCTGATTTTGGACTCACATTATGGACGCTTGACTGAAGAGGAAAATTATAAACTTGGCTTCTATATTGCCACAATGGTCAGTCAGTTGTTGGCCTCGGGTCTACAACATTTACAGCCTTTGTACGAGAAATACCAAGAATATCTCATTTCAGATTCTCAAGAAGTAGATATGCCATCAGAAGAGGAGGACGATGAAGAAGATATTCCTGAAGAATGGAACGAGCAAGATAATCGCATTTTTGAGCGAGTCGAAGAAACTTTACCACCCATTACCAACAAAACCGCTCGTTCGATTTATATGGAATTAGTAAAGGAATTTCACCCAGATTTGGAATCGGACGAGGAGGAAAAGCTTCGTAAAACTAAATTGATGCACTTAATTACAGAGGCTTATTCCAAAAACGACCTTTATGAATTATTGAAGCTTCGAATGACGCTGATTACGGAACAAGAAAAGCCTCAGACTTTTGTCGAACCACAACTCAAGCGTTATAACAAGATTTTGATTAAGCAGATTTTGTTTTTGGAAAAAGAATTAAAAGATATTCAGACAGGAGCATATTGGCAGTTTGGAAAAGGTAATTACAAAACGATGGATATTAGTATTATTACTGAAATGAATTCCATTAAAAAAGCAACCAAACAATTAGAGTTTCATAAGCAAGTGCTCAAATCAAGGGAATATGTCGTGCAGTTTTTGAGTAATTATTAATATGCGCTAGGCTATAAGCCGTAGGCATTAGGCAAGCACAATTTGGCTTTCGACTTTCAGCAATGGGCTTTCGGTAAAAAACTCCCATGAATTCAAAGAAGCTTTTTTACTTTATGCCTACGGATTATAACCCGAAGTGTATTAGTGCAGAATTAGGACTAATAGTTAGGAAACATATCTATGAAGCCTCATGCTGAAAGCCGATAGCCCAATGCTAATATTTGTATTTTTCCGCTACTTTTTCATAAAAATACGACTCGCCTTTTTCCTCAATATCATCGTAGGTATATATTTCACGATGTTTATTGCGAAGGGCATATTTTACCAACATAAAATCGCCTATGCAGCCCATGGTGTGAAGCGCCAATAAGAGGATAGTCGTAAATTGCCAAGCGGGAAAAAGAAAAATAGAAGCTATCAATAAAGGAGTAATAATGGCAAAAGGCATAATGGCTAACCAAATAAGCTCCTTGAGATTTATCGCAAATTTCTGAGCATATGCATACGCCATCATGCCTTTCCAACTCCAACCAAAACCTATCTTTGGTGCGCCTAATATTTTAAATACAGCTCCATGAATAAGCTCGTGTACAGGTAATAGTAATACAAAGAATAATAGAACTCCACCAAACAATGAGCTCAAACCGTGTAAATCACCTCTAAATGCTGCTGGAATGATGCTCACTAAGCCGTATCCTACCAAAGCTCCTAAAAGCATCAATAACACCAAAGGAAGATATCTTGAAAGAGGTCTATCGGTGCTGGTATCTGTTCCTGCACTCATCTCTCTTGCCAAGAATGTACCCATTTCATCAATATGAAAAGCATCTATCAATTCAAACTCCTTGTTGTTTTGTAATTCTTCGGGTGTTGGACGTTGAGCCATAAGGATTATACAAGTTATGAGTTTATAATTGGACAAGATAATAAGTACGATTAGACCAAAAATGTAAATAAATCTGGTTTTTCGTTGAGTAATTGGTATTGGATTTTATTTTCCTCCATACGCATAAGAAGAGGGTCAAAATCTTCTTTGTATTTTAACTCAATGCCAAGCAAAACAGGTCCAGACTCACGGTTGGTTTTCTTTTGGTATTCAAAATGGGTAATATCATCGTTTTCGCCCAATACATTATTAAGGAAATTTCTCAATGCTCCAGCACGTTGCGGAAAACGAATAATAAAGTAATGTTTCAATCCTTCGTAAAGTAAAGAACGCTCTTTTATTTCTTCGGTACGAGTAATATCATTGTTGCCTCCCGACACCAAGCATACTACATTTTTACCTTTTATTTCTTCTTGTAAAAAATCCAAAGCAGCAATTGTCAAAGCACCCGCTGGCTCTGCTACAATCGCCGATTCGTTATATAATTCTAAAATAGTGGTGCATACCTTTCCTTCAGGTACCACAATGATATCATCGAGGGTTTGCTTACAGATTTCGAAGGTTTTATCGCCTACACGCTTTACAGCTGCTCCGTCCACAAATTTGTCGATCGTTTCCAATTCTACCACATGCCCAGCATTGATACTTGCTTTCATAGATGGTGCCCCTTGTGGCTCAATCCCAATGATTTTGGTATGTGGAGAAAGTTGTTTAAATACCGTAGATGTGCCAGCCGCAACACCACCGCCACCGATAGCCAAAAGAATATAATCTATTTTGACATCGGCATCCTTAAAAATCTCTAAACCAACCGTGCCTTGTCCTGCAATAACGTCCATATCATCGAATGGATGCACGTAAGTAGCATTTTGTTGCTCACAGTAGATTTTGGCCGCATTGGAAGCATCGTCATAGGTATCGCCAACCAACTGAATATCGATATGTTCACGACCAAACATTTTCACGGATTTAATCTTTTGATTTGGGGTTGTAGTAGGCATAAAAACTGTACCCTTCACCTTCATTTTATGGCAGGCATAGGCCATACCTTGAGCATGATTACCTGCACTGGCACATACAACACCTTTATTGAGAGCCTCTTTCGATAACTTTACCATTTTGTTGTAGGCTCCACGAATTTTGTAAGAACGCACAATTTGGAGGTCTTCGCGTTTCAAGAAAATATTAGCCTGATAACGTTCTGACAAAATAAGATTTTCCATCAAAGGCGTGTGAGAAGCCACGCCACGGAGGCATTCTGCCGCATCATAGATGCTTTCGAGCGAAGGAAATTGTGCTGTTCGTGTATTCATAAAATTGTTGTAGGTAAAAGATTATCAGTTAACAGTGTATCCGTTAGACTTCAACAGTATCAATTTAATAAATTCTTTTACTTGATAGATTAAATATGGGGGATAATGAGAGAACAATTGTGAATTATGAATGATGAATTGTGAATGTAAGTCGTTGATTATTAGATTTATATTCACAATTCATCATTCGCAACTCATCATTAAGTGACTGAATGGTGAATCATGAATTAGCAGTGAACGAAGTACCTATTTCGGATATCGGATGTTGGATTTCGGAAGTGTAAACTTCTATATTTTGCAAAAAGCAAAGGTATTTTACTTTATTTCCGAAATCAGAAATCCGCAATAGTTAGAATTCCTTCTGATTGTATTCTTACAACTAGCAATAACTTTCGTGCTTTTCTAAAACACAAATGAGTGAATAATAGATAGCAATCCATTACTCACTCATTGTTATAGCCAGTTTGAACAATAATGAAGATTTTAAGCCTTCAAATTCCTCAAATTAAAGAACTAGTTTCTTTCTGGACGAAGGCTACGTACAGCTGCACCAGCTCTCCACATTTCAGACTCACGAAGCTCTTCTAATTCAGCTTCCAACTTCACGCGGTAGTCAGGTTGAGAGTTCAAAGTGATAGAACGCTCAGCTTCAGCTTGAGTTTTTACAGAGTTGTACAATTGAGCGAATACAGGCTTAGTAGCTTCTTTGAAAGGTCTCCACCAGTCCAAAGCACCACGTTGAGCTGTTGTAGAGCAGTTAGCGTACATCCAGTCCATACCGTTTTCAGCTACTAATGGCATTAAAGATTGAGTTAACTCTTCAACTGTTTCGTTGAATGCTTCAGATGGAGAGTGACCGTTTTCGCGCAATACTTCGTATTGAGCAGCAAAGATACCTTGGATAGCACCCATCAAAGTACCACGCTCACCAGTTAAGTCAGAAGTTACTTCTTTGTAGAAGTCAGTTTCGAACAAATAACCTGAACCTACACCGATAGCCATAGCGATACATTTCTCACGAGCTTTACCAGTAGCATCTTGGTAAACAGCGAAAGAAGAGTTCAAACCTTTACCTTCTACGAACAAACGACGAAGAGAAGTACCTGAACCTTTAGGAGCTGCCAAGAATACGTCAACATCTGCAGGAGGAACGATACCAGTTTTCTCTTTGTAAGTGATACCGAATCCGTGAGAGAAATACAATGATTTTCCAGCAGTCAAATATTTCTTAACAGTTGGCCACAATTCGATTTGAGCAGCATCTGAAAGCAAGTAGCAAATGATAGTACCTTTTTCTAAAGCTTCTTCGATTTCGAACAAAGTTTCACCTGGAACCCAACCGTCAGCTACAGCTTTGTCATAAGTTTTACCTTTACGTTGACCAACGATTACGTTCAAGCCGTTATCTTTCATGTTCAAAGCTTGACCAGGACCTTGTACACCGTATCCAATTACAGCGATAGTTTCATTAGCCAATACTTCTCTTGCTTTTTCTAATGGGAACTCCTCACGAGTCACGATATCCTCTACCACTCCGCCAAAATTAATTTGTGCCATGATTTGATTTGTTTTTTGGAATTATGTTTTACTGAAAATTATTTACGAATGATAAATATTGGATGATTGAGGTTGGAAGATAGATACTCAACACTCACAACTCAACACTCCTAACTTACACCACTTCCCAGTTGCCTTCTGGAAGGTATTCTACCAAGCCTTTTTCTGTTTTACCAACAGCCACACGACCTGATTTTAAGTATTCAAGAATTTCCCAGTTTTTGATATATTCATAAAATTCTGAGATTTCTTGTTCTGTACCATTTTTCTCGATTACTACATAATCAAGACCCCAGTGTACAACTTTTGCATTCCAGTCAAGGTTGATTTCTTTGATGTTCAAAGGAGTACCCCCTAGTGGTGTTGCGATTTTGAAAAGGGCGATTTCGTTGAAAACGATTTCGTGGTCAAGGTATCCAAATACCGCTAATACATCGACTACCTTACGGATTTGGCGAACGAGTTTTTCAACAGCCTCGCGCGAATCGTGACGGATAACGATAGTAAAACGAGATACACCTACGCGCTCGGTTTCACATACGGTCAACGATTCGATGTTCAAGCGTCTACGAGTAAAGATAATCGTAATACGGTTGAGCAAACCGATGGTATTGGAAGTAAATATGGATAACGTGTATGTTGTTTTCATGAGTTATTGCTAGTCAAATGTTTTAGCTAAGTAAGTCTATTTTAAACTTTACGAGAAAGACTCATAGCTGGCTTTTCTATAATTCGATAGTAGATATAAGCTATACCTATTGTACTAATTAAAACGCCTATTCTGTATACTAGGATTAAACTTGGTCTATGGATATATGGCTCTAAAATCGGCAATAATGCAACTGTAACTGGTACATGTATTAGATATAAAGAGAAAGAGATTTTTCCTAAAAAGTCTAAGACACTTATTTGCTTTTTTATAAAAAAAATAAAACCGATGGCAAAGATTGTTGCTAATGTAATTGGAATAGCCGTATCTAAATGTAAGATTTGGCTGAGCCAGTAATAATTTAGGATTAATACAAAAGCAGACCCAATCAGCATTTCAGGTAATTCTATAATTCTAATGACATACTGAAATGCAAAAATGCCAACCATAAATATGAGGATATGAGAGTGAAAAAATAAGCTCCCAACCCACCAATAATTAAGTCCAAATAGTAGCAAATATGCAACGTGCCTAATCCAAAAGTTTTTGTTCGTTATTAATCCGAAAAACAATCCTATGTATAAGTAAAATTGTAATTCTACAAACAGTGTCCAATATGCATGATTAATGAACTCTTTACCCCAAAAAACATTGAGATAACCAATATTGAGTAACACCGTGGTCCAATCAAGATCAAGAGGTTTGTTTCTATAAACAAAATGCTCAATAAGCTTTAAAAGCACTAATAGCGCAATAGAAGCCACATATGGTAATTCAATTCGAACGAGTCGTCTTTTGAATAGATTACCAAAGTTTTGAATATCATACTTATTTCTATACATAGATAGTGGTATGATAAACCCTGAAATCACAAAAAAAACTTGAACGCCTAAGTATCCATATTCTGATGCTTTTACTAATAATTTGCTTGCTGGAAGTAATTTTTGTTCTGAAAAAAATGAACAAAGTACACTGCTAAACACGCTATTCCTCTCAGCATTTGCACAGAATGTATCTGACTTTTATTGTAAACTTGTTCTCTTAGACTTTCAAATTTCATTTATACAGTTGTTAAATGGACTTACTATTTAATTTTCAAATATACAAATAGCCTGTACTTTAATGAAATATGATATTAGTAAAAGAAGTGATACCACTTCTTTTACTCTAAAATTACATTAGTAACACATGTACCAGCTGGTACCATTGGGAACACGTTTTCTTCTTTTTCACAGATAATTTCAAGCAAATAAGGTTTATCTGAGTTCAACAAAGTGTCTAGTGATTCTGAAAGTTGAGCACGATCAGAAACGGTGTGTCCTGCAATACCAAATCCTTTTGCGATCGTGATAAAATCAGGGTTTTGTAATTCTACAAATGAATAGCGTCTGTCGAAGAATAACTGTTGCCACTGGCGTACCATTCCAAGGAAATTATTGTTCAGAATGATGATTTTAACAGGTAAGCCACTTTGAGCAATTGTTCCCAGCTCTTGAAGAGTCATCTGGAAACCACCATCACCGATAATTGCTACTACTTCACGGTCTGGAGCACCAACTTTAGCACCAAATGCCGCTGGAAGTGCAAAACCCATGGTTCCAGCACCACCTGAAGTTACACTTGAGAATGGCTTTTTGAAACGATAATAACGATTTGAAATCATTTGGTGCTGACCAACGTCGGTAACTGTCACGGCCTCACCTTTTGTTTTCTCAGAAAGCATTACTACTGCTTCACCCATTTTGATTTGGTCGCCGTCGTGGAAAATATCTTTCTTCGTGATTTTTTCGTATTCGATAGCATCGTATTTAGCAAACTCAGCACGCCATTCAGGGAAAGAGTTTTGGTTTACTAAAGGAATCAACGCTTTCAAAGCTTCTTTCGCATCGCCCACAACTGGTGCATCGGCAAATACGTTTTTATTGATTTCTGCAGGGTCAATTTCGATATGGATTACTTTAGCTTGCTTCGCATAAGTATTCAAATCACCTGTAATGCGGTCGTCAAAACGCATACCAATAGCAATAAGCACGTCACATTCATTAGTTAATACGTTTGCACCGTAGTTACCGTGCATACCTGGCCAGCCTACATATAAAGGGTGATCAGCATCAACTGCCGACATACCCAACAACGTTGTTGCTACAGGAATTCCAGTTTTTTCAATAAACGCCTTTAACTCATCTTGAGCATCGGCCAACAATACTCCATGACCAGCCAAGATATAAGGCTTTTGAGCTGCATTAATTAATTTGGCTGCTGCCTCAACATGTTCTTGCTTAGGTACAGTACGAGGACGATAGCTAATAATATCCACTGATTTTGGATAGTGGAAAGGCTTCGTCATTTTATCAGTTTGTGCTGTACGAGTAATATCAATCAATACAGGACCTGGACGACCAGCTTCTGCAATATGAAATGCTTTTGCAATAATTTCTGGAATCTCATTGGCATCTACCACTTGGTAGTTCCATTTTGTAATAGGCATTGAAATACCAATGATATCACATTCTTGGAAAGCATCAGTACCTAACAAATTGCCTTTTACTTGACCCACAATACAAACCATTGGGGTAGAGTCTAGCATGGCATCAGCAATAGGAGTCATGAGGTTAGTTGCTCCCGGACCAGAAGTCACCATTGCGACACCTGCACGGTTTGTCATACGAGCATAACCTTGTGCTGCGTGACCTGCACCTTGCTCATGGCGCACCAGAATGTGCTTGAGTCTATCTTGATAATCATAAAGCGCATCATAAGTAGGCATGATGGCGCCACCCGGATAGCCGAAGATTGTATCAACACCTTGCTCGACTAAAGATTGCATTATGGCCTGCGCGCCCGTAAGAAACTGTTCTGTTTCTTTTGCTTTGGGTTCTGCGGTCATGGTTTGTGTCTGTGCTGCCATGCGATTTTTGTAATTAAAATGTTGAACTCCGAAGAGTTGAATGCTAATTCTCGTTTTTGTGGTTTTGTTTAGTTCTTATTTTCAGGAAAATCCCATTTTCCTGCTTTCCAGACTTCATACCATTCCTTCTCAAAAAGAATAGGAGGATGAGCTTGACCTAAAGTTTTTTGTCTAAATGCTTGGATATTGCTTAGATATACCAATTGGTTTGCTTTTATAATCGGTGTCATTTTGTAGTAAGTCATAAAGCAAAAAAGACTACTACCAACGGCACAGGCAAGACCAATCAGATAACTAAAATGTTGGCTAATTCTAGTGTTAGCAATCATTAATATGATTAAGCATCCAACTACTGCCGAGCCTATTTTGTACCTTGGCGTTGAAATGGCTAAAACTACATCTCTGTTCATTGAAATCATACAACCTGTCGCTATCATTGCAATAAAAAAGGCAAATAGAAAAAGCTGTACAGGTTTCGAAAAGACCTGAATTGATATGAATTGAGCAAATACTAAATTTAGATTTAGTATTATTCCGATCATTACTATTATAGAACCTGCAATTATAGGAATCCATTTTCCTGTACTTACACCTGTCAAACTTCCTAAATACCCCATTGAGCCTTGAAGTATTTGTACTGGACTAGAGTTGTGACTTTGATGTTGTACGCCAGATAAATAGATTAATATGACGATAAATCCGCCAATAGTCCAAATTATGCTAGCTTTTCTTGAACCTGCAATCCATAAGGTAATAGCTCCAGCTGGAAAGACAACCATACCATTACCAGAAGTAAAAGTGGCAAAAATGCCAAATACAAATGCCCAGAGTAACTTTTTTGAACATTGAGGTACTTGTGCGATATTCCAACAACTTAATCCTAGCCATAGATATATTCCAATATTTTGGACAGCTGCCATACCAAAGAACGTATTTTCGAAAAATTGCATTTGAAACAACGTATAACTTATAGCTAGTGCATATACCCATGATTGTTGCATCTGACAAATTGCTCGATAGAAAATACTAGCAAGACCTATTAAGGTAAGATTACCAATCAATAATACTTTGTATATATCAACAGCTCCGTTGTCTGTTGTACCTACTAACCAAAAGATTAGCCTTGTAAATACGATTCTATGTTCATTGTGCGGAGTAAACCAGATTTCTAATTCCTCCTTTAGGGTTATAGCTTTGTTAATATCAACTATTGTGGTCAATACAGCGAAATCGTCTAGTTGTGGACAGTCGATTCCCCAAAAGCAAACCCATGTGTAATAGAGCAAGATTGGGAACAAAATCAGCAATACACTCCACCACTTTAGGTTTAATGTTTGCCATTGCCCCTTATTACTAAGGTTCATAAATTTTAATTGTATCGTGTTAGTGATGTGGATGAAGGTAAAGGCTGTAAACTTTACATTGAATATGTCATCTGTATACCTTCATTTACAGATCTTTCATACTCGTCGAGTAAAATAACTTACGGTCTTTTAGTTTTCAAGGTGTTATCGTATTTAAGCTTAATAAAAGCCTACGACTTGCTTTTATTGGAAAAGTAAGCCATTGGACATAGCTGAGTCCAATGGCTTAACTATTTATAAATCTGTTACACAACCCTCACTTGCTGAAGCTACGTTTTTCACATATTTGCGTAAAACACCTTGTTTGAATGGTGATTCAGATGGAGCCCAGCTTTTACGACGTTCTGCCAATTCTTCGTCAGATACGTGTAAATGAAGAATATTATTAACTGCATCAATCGTAATCAAATCGCCATCTTTTACCAATGCAATATTGCCACCTACCTGTGCTTCTGGTGTTACGTGACCTACAACGAATCCGTGTGTTCCACCTGAGAAACGACCGTCTGTGATCATCGCTACTTTGTTGCCCAAACCTGCACCCATGATAGCCGAAGTTGGTTTCAACATTTCTGGCATACCCGGGCCACCTTTAGGACCTTCGTTGCGGATTACTACTACCTGACCCTCTTTAATTTCTCCTTTTGATAAGTATTCGATTACTTCTTCTTCACGCTCACAAACCTTAGCAATACCTTCAAAACGTTCACCTTCTTTACCTGTAATTTTTGCTACAGCACCACCCGTTGCCAAGTTACCAAACAATACTTGCAAGTGACCTGTTGGCTTGATTGGACTTGTCAAAGGCTGAATGATTTTTTGTGAATCAAAATCCAATTCAGGAACATCAGCTAAGTTTTCAGCAATTGTTTTGCCTGTTACAGTCATACAATCGCCATGTAAAAACCCCTCTTTCAATAAGTATTTCATTAATGCAGGAACACCACCGATTGAAAGCATATCTTCCATATAATACTTACCAGAAGGTTTCAAATCTGCAATTAGCGGAGTGCGGTCAGAAATAGCTTGAATATCTTTTAACGTAAATTCAACTTCAGCAGCGCGAGCGATTGCCAAATAGTGCAATACAGCGTTTGTTGAGCCTCCCATTGCCATTACCATGGTAAGCGCGTTTTCGAAGGCTTTACGAGTCATGATATCTCTTGGGCAAATATTTTGCTCCAATAAGTTTTTCATTGCTGCACCAATAGCCAAACATTCAGCTTTTTTGCCTTCGTGCGTAGCTGGGTATGAAGAAGAGTTAGGCAATGTCAAACCCATAGCCTCCATCGACGATGCCATCGTGTTAGCCGTGTACATACCACCACAAGCACCAGCGCCTGGGATAGCGTTACGAATAACACCTTCATAATCCTCGTCAGAGATATTGCCTGCGAACTTTTTACCCAAAGCTTCAAATGCCGAAACGATATCTAATTTTTGACCTTTATATTCTCCAGTACGAATTGTACCACCATATACCAACATACCCGGACGGTTCAAACGAGCCAATGCCATCATGGCTCCTGGCATGTTCTTGTCACAACCTACTACTGCGATTACACCGTCGTACCATTGGGCACCTACTACGTTTTCGATTGAATCTGCAATCAAATCACGTGATGGCAATGAGTATGACATCCCGTTGTTACCGTTGGTCATACCATCTGATACGCCAATTGTATGGAAAATCAAACCTACCATTCCGTTCTCTTGAACACCTTTTTTCACATGTACCGACAATCCGTTTAGGTGCATATTACATGTGTTTCCTTCATAACCTGTACTAGCAATACCGATTTGTGCTTTTTGCATATCTTCGCTAGTAAGACCAATTCCATAAAGCATGGCTTTGGCTGCAGGGTTGGTTACTTCTTGAGTCAGTGTTTTTGAGAATTTGTTCAGTTCCATAACTTGAAAAGATGCTTTAGACTCTGCCCGACAGGATAGAAAACACGAGTCAGAGGGTTTGTATTATTCTTCTATTTTTTGACTTATTTTAAGTTCGATATTTCTGGACAGCAAAAGACCTTTCTCAGTGTGTGAGAAAGGTCTTTTCAATTATATACATAAAAGCCCGTCTCACACTTCACAGCGGAGAATCACGAGAACGAGAATGATATTTACAAATCCAGAAACTTTCATAAAAAATTAGCGAAATTTCGCTGATGTTTTTGTTAGTACTTTACAAATATACAGAGGTATATTTTTTAAATGCAAGAAAATACCAAATAAAATTTTAGTAATAAATACTTATACCAATTTTAATTTTGGGAATTTTGATTCATTTTTAGTGATTTAAAACAGTTTTTTTTCAATTTATAGTATAAAATTCTGTTTCGATTCCCTCTTTTGAAATAATATTTTTATTGAAAAAAATACACAAAATGTATTTAGCGAAATTTCGCTATTGTTTTTGGGTAATTTATTGCTTCTTCAAAAACTGGATAATTCCTGCATTAGGGAAGTCAATTTGTACTTGATCAATGGCACCTTTGAAGTTGGTCATAAATTGAATTGGCATATTGTCGAGCATATCTTTTCCTAAAAAGTAATCATAATGAAAGTGAACTAATTCTATTGTTTGGTTATGATATTTGGCCATAAGCCCTTTATCAGATTTGTAAATTTGCAAGATTCCATAAGCTGGATGTTCATAAATTCCAGTGTAATTATCAATGTTGTGTGACATCGATGCAAACAATATTCTATTGGCATTTTGCTCTTTCATTTTCTTTTCTTCTGCAAAAACTACGTCAGCTTTTTCCTGCTTCATACGACCATTCCAGTCTATTTCAGGAAGGTTAAAAAGCATATCTGTAAGGCTGTTTGTCACAACATTGACGAAGTAGTAATCGGCGGCGCTGCTGTTGGTAGTAATAAATATGCCTATATTATTGTTGGGGAAAAGCGTCATTTGCGAACGAAACCCTTCAATCGAACCATTATGTTGGAGCCTCTGAGCTCCACGATAAACATTTTGGTTCCATCCCATCCCATAAGTCGTAAACCCTAATTCGGGATATTTGGCTTCGGTTGGATATACCACGGTTAAAGGGATATGATTTTCTTTTAGGCTTTTACTAGAAATAATCTGTTGGCTCTCATATTTGCCCTGTTGTAATTGCATCAAAAGCCAATGACTCATATCCTCGGCATTAGATTTTACAGCACCTGCTGGTCCGATGGCATCTACATTGCTTCCAAAACCAGCCTCTACTAATTGCTCTTCTTGTTTGCGATATGACTTGGCATAGTCGGTAGATTTGAATAATTCAGGGTAGGTTAATACCGTTTGATTCATTTTGAGTGGTTTGAGGAGGCGCTCTTCTACAAATTTTTCCCAAGTCATGCCACTGACTCTTTCTATCAAAACTCCCGCTACCATATACATCAAATTGTTGTATTGATACTGTTCGTAAGGCTTTTTACTAAGTGTAAGATATTTTAAACTTTTAAAAATTGCTTTTCTATCAAGCGAGCTGTACAGCCATACAAAATCATGACGAGGCAAGCCTGTTCTGTGCGAAAGCAAATCTTTTACCATAACAGTGTGCTCAGCTTCTGTATCATTTAATTCAAAGTCTGGCAAATAGTATTTGACGGGTTTGTTCCAGTCTACTTTTCCTTCATCTACCAAAATAGCCATAGCTGCTGCCGTAAAAGATTTACTACATGAGGCTATAGGAAATAGGGTTTGAGGGGTAACAGTTTGTTTGGTTGTAGTATTTTTTTGTCCTAGGCCTACAGACCATAACACCTGACCGTCTTTTACGATACTGATTGCACATCCTGGTACTTTCCACTCTGTCATCCAGCCATAAATTTTCCCCTGCATGTTATGCAAGGCCAATTCGGTTTCGCTTAGCTTTGAAACTTTTTGGGCGTAGGAAACTTGTCCTATAAATGAGAGTATAATTCCAAGTACGATGGAGTAAAGAAGTTTTTTCATGCTTGATTATCAATTAATTTACTTGTAAAGAGTATATTAAATTTACGAGTCCCTCTTTAATTGGGCTAATAATTTCATATATATGTCGAATATTTGACATGATTGGTAGTAAAAAGTATCGAAATGATACTTTGACCACACAAGAAAGGTGCTATTTCTGAAAGAAATTCAATAACTTTGATTAATCGACAAAATTGTCTGTTTTAATGAAAAAATAGATGTATTCGAAGACTTTCAGGAGGGTGATTTAGGTAACATCCTAAAGTTTAGAATTTTTCAAAACGCACTTACCAATGACCAGAAGCTGCTAGGTCAAGGCAGTTCTCAAATACAAATCAAACTCAACTATTCAATTTATTAATTTGTAAAACTATGAACCGTAGAGATGCACTTCAGCATGTGGCCATCCTTTTAGGAGGTGCTATATCTGCTCCAGTGATGGCTGGTGTAATGGGCGAAAAAACCTATACAGGTGAGAGCCTTAGAGTGACTTTGGACCAAGAATCCCTGTTGGCCGAAGTAGCAGACATTATTATTCCTACAACCAATACGCCGGGAGCAAAAGCTGCAGGAGTAGAGAAATTTATCGTACGTGTAGTAAGAGATTGCTATACTAAAGAAGAGCAAAAGTCATTTTACGAAGGTTTGTCTAAACTAGATGCCGATAGTAAAACCAAATTTGGCAAAGGGTTCAGTGATTTAGATACCTCGCAGAAAAACGAAATGGTGAAGCAAACCACTGTAGACAACAAGCCGTTTTTCTTGAAAATGAAAGAGTTGACTGTAACAGGCTACTTTACTTCAGAAATTGGCGCTACTAAAGCTTTAGAATATCTTCCAATTCCTGGGCGCTTTGAGGGTTGTGTTCCTCTAAAACCTGGTCAAAAAGCTTGGGCTTTGTAAAAAATTACTACTCAAAATAAAATTTAAGATGTTGCTTTGAGCTTTCGGCTTTCAGCTTTGGGCATTCGGTAAAAACATTAAAAAACAACTAAATACTCTTTGCCTAGTGCCTGTTGCCTAAACTCAAAACTTAAATCTAATTTTGCCCAATTACTTATCGTTTCCTATTTTAACTTAATCAGAACAATGTCTTACTTAAATATAGATGCCGTAAAAGGCAATACCTACGACGCTATTGTAGTTGGGTCGGGTATTACAGGTGGCTGGGCTGCCAAAGAACTTACCGAAAAAGGCTTGCGCGTATTGATGCTCGAAAAAGGTAAAAACCTAGAGCACGTTACGGGTTATGAAAATGCCATGAAAGACCCTTGGGAATCCAAATACAATGGTCGCCTTACGGTAGAGCAAAAGGAAACACACCCAAAGTTGATACGTGATTATCCGTACAATGAAATGACGGAGAAATACTGGTTCAACGATGCGGACTCATTATATAAAGAAGAAAAACGTTTTGACTGGTATCGCCCTAATATTGTAGGAGGTAAATCTATCATGTGGGGACGTCAATCATATCGCTTGAGTGACCTCGACTTTGAAGCAAACCTAAAAGATGGTATTGCTGTAGACTGGCCTATTCGCTACAAAGATGTAGCTCCTTGGTATTCTTATGTGGAAAAATTTGTAGGGATTTCGGGTGAAAAACTTGGATTGCCACAATTGCCAGATAGCGAGTTCTTGCCTCCAATGGATATGTATTGTGTGGAAAAGGAGGTAAGAAAGCGTATCGAAAAAAATTACCCAGGACGTGTGATGACTATCGGACGTGTTGCCAACTTATCTAAGGCTGCTCAGGCTCAGTTGGGTGTTGGTCGTACGGGTTGTCAGTATCGCAACAAATGTTCGTTGGGCTGTCCTTATGGAGCTTATTTTAGTACACAATCTTCGACCTTGCCAGCTTGTATGAAAACGGGTCGTTTGACGCTTCGCCCCGACTCTATTGTAAGTGAGGTTCTGTATGACGAAAATAAAAAGAAAGCAACAGGAGTAAGAGTAATTGATTCTGTAACTATGCAAACAACCGAATACTACGCTAAAGTAGTATTCTTGTGTGCATCGGCTTTGGGTACCACAGCCTTGATGTTGAACTCTACGTCTAACCGTTTTCCAAATGGCTTAGGCAACGATTCAGGGGAATTAGGTCATAACTTGATGGATCACCACTTCCGTGTGGGTGCATCGGGTACATGGGAAGGCGACGAAGATACCTATTACTATGGTCGTCGTGCCAATGGTATCTATGTACCTCGTTACCGCAACATCGGTAGCGACAAGCGAGACTACTTGCGTGGCTTTGGCTATCAAGGCGGTGGCGGTCGTGGTCGTGGCGCATGGGCTAGCAATGTATCAGAATTGAGTTTTGGAGCAGATTTCAAAGAACAAGCAAGTGGTATCGGACCATGGTCGATGGGCTTGAGTGGTTTTGGCGAAACTCTTCCATACCACGAAAACCGCATGTATCTTGACAAAACTACGAAAGACAAATGGGGAATCCCTGTAGTAGTATTCGATGCCGAGTTGAAAGAAAATGAGAAGAAAATGCGTATCGATATGATGAACGATGCCAAAGAAATGCTAGAAACTGCTGGGGTTAAAAATGTAAAAACATATGACAGAGGTTCATATTTAGGTATGGCTATCCACGAAATGGGAACAGCTCGTATGGGACGTGACCCTAAAACTTCGGTAGTAAATGGCAACAACCAATTGCATGCCATCAAAAACGTATTTGTAACCGATGGTGCTTGTATGACTTCAGCGTCTTGCGTAAACCCATCGTTGACTTATATGGCTTTGACTGCTCGTGCTGCCAATTTTGCTGTAAACGAATTGAAGAAGCAAAATTTGTAGAATAAAGCATTAGATTTTGTTTTTCGTAAAATCCGTATGTTATTTATCCTAGTCCCCAATATCGTTCAAGGTATTGGGGATTTTTGTTGGGGTATTGTGAATAGCTTTTTTTCTCTGAACATTTGAGAAAAGATTTTTCCAAAAGGCAATATACCCCTATTTTACCTCATCATTGAGGGTAAAATGCGATATTTCCATGGCAATTCCTTGCAAAGTATTGCCGAATATTGGTTATCTTTAAACTCGCAAAAAATAAAACTTTTCAAATAAAGTTTTGTCTTTGGCGTTGAATGGGAAATATAATATCTTTATTTTCTCAATAAGATACAATGAGTTTTAAAACAATATAACTCATCGGTATGTTGGAAGAACAAAAACTAATTTATAAATACTATATCAAAATCCCGATTTAAAATGAACAGAAGAGACGCACTCTCAAAAGTTGCCTTATTGATAGGAGGGACGCTTTCGGCACCAACCCTTTTGGCAATGAGCAGAGCAGGTGAAGCTAAAAACACTTCTATGGCGCTTGAGTCGTTTAGCCTCAATGATACTCAGCGTAAAATAGTAGCAGAAGTAGCCGAGCATATCATTCCAAGAACAAGCACTCCGGGTGCAAAAGATGCAGGAGTTCCAGCATTCATTGAAATGATGTTGAATGATTGTTACAAAGCACCAGAGCATAAAAGCTTCTTGGCGGGTGTATCTGATTTAGAAAAGAAAAACTTCTTATCTCAATCAAAAGATCAACAAATTGCAACATTGAAACAGCTTGAATCAGATACCAAAGAGTTGATGAAACAATACAATGTGAAGCAAGTAAAAGTTGGTGATAACGTTGATAAAGAAAGTATGGATGGCACTATGGGTGTTCCTTTCTGGCGTTTGATGAAGGAGCTTACATTGACTGGATATTATACTTCTGAGCAAGGCTTAAAAGCTTCATTTGTGTATGAGCCAGTTCCGGGTAAATTTGAAAATATCAAATTGAAGCCAGGACAAAAAGCTTTCGCTTACTAAGAACAATGCAAGAAGGCATTATTAGGCTTTCGGAAAGAAGTCGTAAGTATCAAAAAATGGAGTAAAATCTTGTTAAATATTTACGTTATTGCCTAAAGCATACAGCCTAATGCGGGTAAAATAGATTTCATTTTACTCACTTATTTAATTTCTTTCAATACTTATAGAAGACATACAATGAATCTTAATATAGATGCAGTAAAAAACCAAACCTTCGACGCAATTGTTGTTGGTTCTGGTATTTCGGGCGGTTGGGCTGCCAAAGAATTAACAGAAAAAGGTTTGAGAGTAGCAGTACTTGAGCGTGGTCGCGAAATCAAGCATATTGAAGGTTACGAAACGGCAATGAAAGATCCTTGGGATTTTGCACACCGTGGTCGTCCAACAAACATGGCTGCTGAAGAGTACTGGGCTGGTATGCGTACTGGTTATACTGCCAACGAAGAGCATCGCTATTTGTTCGAAAACGATAAGCAAAACCCTTATATTGAGAAAAAAGGTGGTTTTGACTGGATTCGTGCTTATCACACAGGTGGTAAATCTTTGTTGTGGGGACGTCAGTCTTATCGTTGGAACAAAGCGGATTTTGAAGCTAACTTAAAAGAAGGCGTTGGAGTAGACTGGCCAATTCGTTATGAAGACCTTGCTCCTTGGTATACTTATGTAGAGAAATTTGCTGGTATTTCTGGTCAAGCAGAAGGTTTGGATGTATTACCAGATAGTCATTTCTTGCCAGCTATGAAAATGACAGCTCCTGAAACACACTTCACAAATGCGGTAAAAAGCAAATTGGGACGTCCTGTTACAGTAGGTCGTGTAGCTCACTTGACTAAGCCAGGCCCACAACATACTGCTGTTGGTCGTGGTTCTTGTCAATACCGTAACAAGTGTATGCGTGGTTGTCCTTATGGTGGTTACTTTAGCTCATTATCGGCTACTTTGCCAGCAGCAGCTCGTACAAAACGATTGGTAATGGTTCACAATGCTATTGTATCTGAAGTAATTTTTGATGATAAGACACAAAAAGCAAAAGGTGTTCGTGTAATTGACCAAAATACATTGGCTGTTACTGAATACTATGCAAAAATCATCTTCTTGAATGCTGGAGCTATTCCTTCTGCTTCAATTTTGATGAATTCAAAATCTAACCGTTTCCCTACAGGTATGGGTAATGAAAGCGATCAATTAGGTCGTAACATTATGGACCACCACTTGGGAGTTGGTGCTAGTGCATCGGTAGAAGGTTTCAATGAAGATTACTTCTTCGGTAACCGTCCAAATGGTTTGTATATTCCTCGTTTCCGTAACTGGGGTAAAGACAAACGTGATTACCTTCGTGGATTTGGATACCAAGGTGGTGCTAGCCGTGCAGGTTGGGGTCGTGGTGTTGGTATGGATGGTTTCGGTGCTTCTTTCAAAGAAGATTTAACTCAACCAGGTTCATGGTCAATTGGATTTGGTGGTTTTGGCGAAATCCTTCCAAATGAAAGTAACCGCTTCACTTTGAGCGACCAAAAAGATAAGTGGGGCTTGCCAGTACTTTCATTCGAGTCTGAATTTGGACAAAACGAATTGAAAATGCGTGAAGATATGATGAATGATGCTGCCGAAATGTTGGAAGCGGCTGGTTTCAAAAATATCAGTACTTACAATAGCCAATCAACTCACATTGGTTTGGGTATTCACGAAATGGGTACTGCTCGTATGGGTCGTGATCCTAAAACTTCGGTATTGAACAAGCACAACCAAGTTCATTCAGTTAAAAACGTATTCGTTACAGATGGAGCAGCAATGGTTTCGGCTTCTTGCGTAAACCCATCGTTAACTTATATGGCATTAACTGCTCGTGCAGCAGATTTCGCTGTAAGTGAATTGAAAAAGAAAAACTTGTAATACCCACAAGTGTATTCATATCTTTGCAAAAACGCCTCGAAAGAGGCGTTTTTGTTTTATAGCCCCACAGTTCTAAAGCTTAAATTTGTACTTTTGCTCAAATCTTAAGGTTTCGATTCTATTTCTAAAAAATAACAATATGAGTTACATTCATCAAACTAAACCTTTTGTAGTGCCTACTACAGACGGTAAACTCATCGAAGAACATTTCGGAAGAGTTGCTACTCAACAAGAAAATATCAGTATTGCACGCATGATTGCTCCATCTGGTTGGAGTGAGCCACATCAAAATCCAGCTTTCGACGAGTGGACTTTGGTAAGTAAAGGGAAAAAACTGATTGAAGTTGATGGCGAAGTAATCGAGATTTCGGCAGGACAAAGTATCTTGATAACAAAGGGAAGTAGAGTTAGATATAGTAACCCTTTTGAGGAGGCTTGTGAATACTGGAGCGTATGTCTGCCAGCCTTTTCAATTGATACCGTAAACAGAGAAGAATAATTATTCGATTTTTGGATGTGTGATTGTTGATATCGGAAAGGTTAGAGAATAGCCTAGAATGGAAGTTTGCAATCTATTTAATTGAGTGATTTGTGAATTAGTGGATGAGTGATTATTTTAAATGTAGATTAAAAATCACTCATCCACTAATTCACTCAATAGCTTAGATGTCGCAAATCAAGATACCTTCACGCAATGAAGCAATTTTATCGGTACGAGTTGGGATAAACTCTTGTCCAATAAAGCCTTTGTAGCCAGTATCCACGATAGCTTTCATAATAGCAGGGTAGTTCAACTCCTGAGAGTCGTTAATTTCATGACGTCCTGGCACACCTCCCGTATGATAATGAGAGATATACTCATAATATTTTTTGATTGTTGCAATTACGTCGCCCTCCATGATTTGCATGTGGTAGATGTCATACAACAATTTGAATTTTTCAGAACCAACCATTTCACAAAGTTCTACGCCCCATTCGGTATGATCACACTGATAATCTCTGTGGTTTACTTTTGAGTTCAACAATTCCATCGAAAGTGTCACATCATGTTTTTCAGCTGTTTTGATGATTCGTTGAATCACTTTTTTAGAGTTCAACAACCCCTGTGTTTCACTGATTCCATTACGATTTCCTGAAAAACATATCAAGTTTTTGATGCCTGCCTTTGCTGCTTCTGGAATTAAATAGTCGTTATAATAATTGACCAAAATGTCATGGTTTTTAGGGTCATTAAAAAAGCTTGTCAACCCAGTACCTTTTGGCCAACTTCCCCAACCCATACCTGCTGTAAGATCATATTTTTTCATGATAGACCATTCTTCAGGTCCTGTCAATTCAATCGACTTCATGCCGATTTCTTTTGCAGATTTACACAAATCCTCAAAAGGAACTGACTCATAACACCAACGGCAAGCCGAGTGATTGATACGTCCTTTGAGAGCCGAACCAATATGGTTATCGGCAGCTTCGATGCGGTTGTTGAGGGAGGATGTCAGCATGGTAGCAGTAGTCGCCGCTAGGGTTTTTTGTAATACCGAACGACGAGATATTGGGTTTTCCATAAGTACGATAATGAGAATGTTACATGGAGTAAATGCGAATATGTGGGTAATATACTCATTCCATGTTTTCCTATGAAATTTACAATATCTTTTTGATAAAATGATACCTGTTGACTACCAGTCTGGCACTAAATTATAAGCTTGGAAAGTGAGCTAGATTATCAAGCATATTTTTGCTTGACAAGAGTTTAACGATTACTCCAAAGTTTAAGAGTTGTCAAGATTTCTGCTGCTACCTGACGATTATATTCTAAAGTCAAGCTTTTGTAATTGACCAAATCGACAATGGTACCAATCAGACACAAGCCGCCTGTGAAGAAGTAAAGGATACCCATACCGATTCTATCGGTCAAAAAGCGTTGAATACCAGCAAAACCGAAGAATCCCATGATGGTTGTAATGAGAATCAAGGTGGTATCACGGCGTTTGTTTTGGTACATTGCCAAAAACTGTTGCTGTTGTGGTTCGTCCAAATCTTTGATTAAACTTTGGATAAAAATGGCTTCCTCAGGTTCTAAGTTGGCCATCATAATTACGAAGTTGGGATTCATTTTCTTAAAAGTTTAGATGGATAAAAGTCTTCTGTTTTGTTTGAGCAAACGTTTGAGCAAAATACGTTTTTCCCCAGTTCAAAAATGCGTTTTAAGATGATTACCAAAGCAAAGGTTCCTAATGGATGACTTTGCCAAGAAAGTTGCCATTCTCCTCTCAACAAATAAGAAATAGAATGACCTAATCCGCAACCTGGACAGTGTTCAAAACCTACTAAAGCTAAAGGACAAACAGTGAAGTGGGTATCTTCGGGATGGGAAAAAGCCAACCATAAAAGTCCACTCACCCAGATAATTAGCTCTATTGGTATATTGCGTTTGTTCATGGATTAAAGTTGTGTGTTTCTTTTTAATCCACGAGCATTTTCTACACCAGACACACGAAATCAGGGTAAATGGATGTTTTTAAGGATGACCAAAAATTAGTTAATAATTCTGAAGGTTGGATAGGCTAATTGCGCCTGATGTTTCTGAACTATCGATAAAATCTGATAATTGATTTCTTCTTTTACCTCATTCAACACAACAATACTATTGGTAGCGACATGGTAAGAAACTAAGATATCAAGAGAGTTATCGCCAATGGTATCAAATCGAGTTTTGCCAGGGTCGGTATGATATATTTTCTCATGTGATTCTACCAATGCCTGAATATCGTTGATAATTGCCTTGATGGTATCGGCAGGGGTATCTAGGCGCAAGCGTAATATATAGCGAGCACGACGGTAGTTTCTTTGACTTAGATTCTCTAATGCTTGTGCGGTAATCAGGCGATTAGGTACTGTAACCAAGCTACCATCGCCTGTACGGATACGAGTACTTCTGAATCCAATTTTTTCGACATCTCCTGTAACTTTATCTAATAGAATTGTATCGCCTACTAAAAAAGGTAAATCTAGAAAAATAGTAAAAGAAGCAAATAAATTCTCCAATGTTTCACGAGCAGCCAAAGCTATTGCCAAACCCCCAATCCCCAAACCCGTGATAAGCGCTATTACGTCGATTTTGAAGACGATTCCTAACATTGAAAAAAACGTCATTAAGACCAATGCAACAATTACTAAGTCTTTGGTAAATGGCACAAACTGGTCATCAAGTTTACTTTCTGTGAGTGCCGCTTTTTCTTGAAAAACAATTGCCAGAAATTTTGTGATACGAATCAGTATCCACGAAAAGGACATGATTAGCATAATTTGGAAGGTTTTCCAGATAACCATTAAAATACCAAAATGCTCTACTGGCGTCAGATGCCAAGCTTTCGGGACTTTGATATGGTACGAAGCAAGCCAAATAGCCGTGAGAATAACAAATACTTCTAAGGGTTTACGAAGCAATTCGATACAGGTATAGATAGGAACCTTATCATGACGAAGCACGCGATAAAGAACTTTACTTAATACAATGGAGAAATATCTTTTTATCAATACTCCGAATACACAAATACCTGTAAACCAAAGTAGGTCTATGATCGTGTTTTCGAGTATAGATTGAGATAAAAAATTCATAGATAGTTTGTTTTGATAAAGATGTTTTTGATTGCTTAGCGAGAATAGGCTCTTGATGGCTTTTTCTCAACTTCGGAGGCAAATATAAAGACCAACCGATATTCTTGTTTTAAGATTCTTGAAAATATTAGTTATGAAATAAATCATTAACCCAAATGCCTTTGATTGAATACAAAGCAATCAGAATGCAGATCTTGATCTTGTGGCTATTTATCAAAACCCTACCTTTGTCTTATTTTAGTAAATAAATCTCATGAATTTAGCGATAGACTTAGGCAATACTTTTGCCAAAACGGGAGTATTTGTCGATGGGAAACTTCAAGACCTACGAAAAGGATTGGATTATCCTACATTGTTGGAGTACATCGACAGCATCAAACCAAAGCATATTGTCGTCTCTACAGTCAGTTATTCAGAAGAACAACTCAAAGCTGATTTGGGAAAGTATGATCCAGACTTGATTTTGTTACAGCCTGATACTTTAGTGCCGTTGGTCAAGTTGTATGATACTCCCCACACGTTAGGGGCCGATCGGGTAGCTGCTGCTGTTGGTGCTACAGTATTGTTTCCACAACAAAATTGTGTTGTGATAGATTTGGGAACGTGTAATACTTATGATTTGGTGGATGCCGAAGCTAATTTTCATGGGGGCATTATTTCCCCTGGAATGAGGATGAGATTTAAAGCAATGCACACTTTTACCCAAAGATTGCCGTTAATAGAACCCGAGGGATATCCAGAATTGATTGGTAAAAGCACCGCCAAAGCTATGCAAAGTGGTGTAATCAATGGACTTCTGGCAGAAATAAATGGTTTTATAGAACAATACGAAACACTTTTAACAAAAATTAACGTCATTTTATGCGGGGGAGACGCTACATTTTTTGCAAACCGCATAAAATCACCGAACTTTGTAGAACCAGCTTTAGTGTTGATTGGTCTTAACAGAATATTAGAACATAATGTCGAAATTAAAAACGCTAGCTCACCAGACAAGCTTACACAATCGTAAAGGCCTGCCTGTAACGGCTAAATTAAAAATTGTATCTCTATTGGTACTGGGGCTAGTACTCCACTCTCAGTGGTCTAGTGCTCAGCAATCCAACTCTCCTTATTCTTATTTGGGTATTGGCGAGGCTGTTACAGAAGCCGGTTCTGTAAACTATATGATGGGTGGACTTGGCGTTGCCAATGCCTCTGGTTTATATATCAATAATTTAAACCCTGCCTTGTTGGCTCGCAACCGTTACACGCTTTTCGAAATGGGCGTTAACACGGAGGTAAAAGGTTTACAAAACAACTCGAAACGCTCTAATACTACTCGTGGTACTATTGGTCCTATCTCTTTGGCATTGCCTGTGAGCTCTCGCTGGACAATGTTGTTGGGTTTGCGCCCGTCTACCAATGTGGATTATTCTACGTTTTCAGTAAATAAACTTGACCTATTGGGCAAAGACAGTACAACAATCGCTTACAACGGAAGTGGTGGTTTGAACAAAGCTGTTTGGTCAAATGGTGTTAGACTTAACAAGAATGTGTATGTAGGTCTTGAAACAAGCTATACTTTTGGAGTAATCAACAATGATATTACAACTCAAAACTATAGTGATGGTCAAAACTATCAAATCAAATTGGCTGACCGTACCAACTATTCTGGTTTACTTTTCAAATTGGGTGGTGCTTGGCGTCCAAAAATTAGCAAAGAGTATTTCTTAAATATTGCAGCTACTGCTGATTTTTCTCAAACACTCAAAGCTAAGTCGCTTCGTCAGTTCCGTACATTGGATGCTTCAGGTATTACCGCAATTAATGCCGATACATTGACACAATCTACAGGTCATATCACCTTGCCATCAACTTATCGTTTTGGTATCAGTTTAGAAAAACCTGGTCAGTTGAGCGTCTCTCTCGACTACTCAATGACTAAATGGACGGCTTTCAGAAATGTTGATGGTAATTCAGAAAAATTAGTAGATGCCTCAACTATCGCATTTGGAGCAGAATACATTCCTGATTTTGAAGCAATCTCTGGATATTTCAACCACGTAGTCTATCGCGTAGGTGCTAGTTATACACAATCTCCTTACACTGTAACAGGAACAGCAGGAGCTAAAGACTATAATTTCTCAGTTGGAGCTTCTTTCCCAATGCGTACAATTTCATACCTAAACGTGGCTTTCGTACATGGTAAAAGGGGAACATTGGCAACCAATGGTATTGAGGAAGTTTATTCAAAAATTGTAGTTGGATTCTCATTAGGTGACTTCTCTTGGTTCCGTAAACCAAAAATCGACTAATCTTATTAAGTGAGATAGTTTTCTAGGAGTTCAGAAAATTATCGAAATACTAATTGCGATTTTGGTATGAAAACAGACAAATATATAGCGGTAATAAGTGTTATTTTATGCTGGACATTGACGCTGATAAGTTGTAAAAAAGAGGAGAAAATTGTTCAAAAGGGAATTTACAATGGACCACTGTCGGAGCTGCATGGTATCAATATGGCATATACCGATTCGGCAAGAATTATGGTAAGAATGTCGACTGAGACACAACTCACACTCCAAAATGATGACAAGGTTTATCCCAAAGAGGTAAGAATTTTCTTTTTTGATAAATTGGGAAATAATACCACAACGCTCCGAGGCGATTCGGCAAGATTTATTCGTTCGAAAAACCTCTATCACATTATGGGGCGCGTGTTGGTCAATAACCAAATCAAAAATGAGACCTTACAAACCGATGAGATGTTTTGGAGCCCTGATACCAAGAAGGTTTACACCGATAAACCTGTTGATATCAAAACCCCAGAGCAAGTATTACACGGCGTAGGAATGGATTCTAATCAAGATTTCACAGATTATACGCTTCGTCGAGTAACGGGCGTCCTGAGCGTGAAAAACTTGCCCCAATAACTAAAAAAGGTCAACCCTCATGAGGGTTGACCTTTTTTGTTTATTAGAGTTTTTCTACTTCAATTCCGCAATAATATCGCTTACTTTTTGGTCGTAGGTTTTGTCTAAAAACTCATTGTTATACCAATATTCGAGCTTTTCTACAATTTGAGGAAGATAGATAAATGATTTATTTTTGACATTCTCTTGTAAAATCTTTTCTGCTTTTTTGTTATCTCCAATCAATCGAGCAATAATTACCTCATTGGCTCTATTGAAGTGCTCATAAAGGCATATCTTCCATTGGCTGTATCCTTGTTGCGACATGTTATCTTTGATAGGCTCAAATAGAGCTTCTTTATCTTTCAGGAGGCTTTCATCTACTTTGTCGATTGCTGGATTAACAAACGAATGTCCAAACTCATGCACACAAATATCTCTTAACGAAGTAGAATTGTCATATCCTAACTGAAGGTTTGATACTTGGTTTACTTCTTTCGGCTTGTTAAAAGAGGCAAAAATATTACCAATAGTATTGGTATTGCCTGCTGCAAAACCTTGTCCAAAAGGAATCGTAAGGCTCGGGTATAGTCGATAGTTTTGTACATTCTTTCTGTAAAGATGCTCCATCTCAACAATGAAACTTTCTTGTGGAATATTTTGCTCCACTTCCTGAATCATTTTTTGGTAATATGGACTATATCTTTTCAGAAAGTCTTGAAAATTAATTTCAAGGGCAAATGCATTAAATGCATTAACTAGCTTTTCCGCTTCAGCCTTAGAAGCATAATGGCTTAAAAAGGGATTGTCTTCGCTCACTGATGCATTAGGAAAATTGTCCAGCTGCAATAAGAAATTAGAGTTATGAAGATAAAAGTCTTTATCAAAGAAAGTTTTGATAATTGCTAAGTTTTTTGAGGTTAAAAAGGGTTTAAACTCGTTACCAATCTTGGTAGTAATAGCATACAAATCCTTGATTTTTACTTTCTCCCCATTCATCTCGAATGTTTGATCGTCGGGAATATCATTAAAATCGCTTAGGTTTAAAAGGGTGTAGCATAAACCTAACAGCTCAATATTTTGATGATAGTTTACTTGTATCTTCTTTTCGGTTAACGTAGGATATGATAAGGCAAAGGAACCATGGGCTTTCTCTCCCGAAATTTTTAATACTTGAGATTGCGACAAACTAATTTTCTGATGATTGACTTTATTGGTTGTTGACAGGGTCGTATTTTTTAATGAAAGTAAAACCTTCCCTTGCGAGGTACTTACCGTTGAGCTTAGATATACAAGTGCGTTGGCTTGTTTAGGGAATTTGAGTTTTTCTGTACCTGTAAATTCATCAAAACTAGCTTTAAGAAAGTTGTCGCTAGGATGATCGCTTTTCCAGTTTTTTGTTACTGAGCATGAACTAACAATGATTGAAGTAAGAATCAATAAGGATAATTTTTTAGTCATTTGAGAGAGATGTTTTGGGCGTAATACAATTTTTAATTTGCGATAATACCTGAGTTTTGGGTAAAAGGTATGATTTATTTGATAGAAGTAGACAGAAATTGTTGAATGGAAAATTACATGGTTGAAAGAAAAAATAAAAACCTCGAAAGTCCACTAGTTGAAACTTTCGAGGTTTTTATTTTTTCTGAGCTACTATTTTTCGCAGGTATCCAAGATTTTTTTGACAGCCTTGACATCGGTGATTGTCTTTTCGCCACCCCATTCGTTATAAATGTAGGTGGTGATTTCAGCTACGTCTATCCCTTGTAACTGTTTGTTGGCGGGCATAGGTTGATGATACGTTTTGCCATTTACAACAATAGTATCGTTCAAGCCATTGCGGATACCACAAATAATACGATTTTTATTTTTTTCAAGAAATCCGAACCATTTATCGGAGGATATAGTCCTGCTAATCCTTTTCCATCTATTTGATGACAGTTTTCGCAATGTGTTTTGTACAAAGCCTGTCCGTCGATATAATATTGTTTGAGCTTGAGTTCTTCTTGGCTCTGGCAAGCCATCATTAAAGAAGTAACAAATAAGCCGAATAAGAATTTTTTCATAAGAATATACCTCTATTAATAAGCTTTAGGCAATATGCTGTAAGCATTAGGCAAGCATAACTTTTAGCTTACGGCATATTGCTTAACGCCTATTGCGGGGAAAATTGGTTTCATTTTGCCCATTAACTTATTTCAAAACTATTTTTGTGGATATTGTTCAGCTAAAAGCACTTCGATATCCTTTATTAAATTATCAACTTTTTCGGGAACAGTCCCATCGTAAATCCCTCGGATATGGCGGTCTTTGTCTACCAAAATGAAGGCTCCACTATGAACAATGCCTCCAGGTTGGGTAGGGTCGTCGGTAGCGGTAACCATATAGCTTTTTTGACCAAGCTCATAGATTTTCATTTTGTCGCCTGTTACCATTTGCCATTTTTTAGAATCAAGCCCCAAATTTTGACCAAACTCCTTCAAGACACTTGGCGTATCGTGACGAGGGTCGATGGTATGTGATAAAATCATGAAATGTGGATTGTCTTTGTATTTTTCAAAAACTCTCAACATTTGTGTTTTCATTTTTGGGCAAATCGTAGGACAGGTGGTAAAGAAAAAGTCGGCTACATAGATTTTGCCTTCAACATCTTTCTGTGTAAAAACCACAGAATCTTGATTGATAAAACTAAAATCAGGAATAGTATGATAAACCGAATCGGTGAGACTTTTACCGTTTTCTACTCTGGTTTCTACACTTTTTTGACCAAGATAGGGGAGTTTTTTTGAGCCATCAGAGCATGACCAAGCCAATAATGCTATACCTACCATTAAAGCTTTGTGTGTTAATGAAGATAGTTGCATTATTTACTTAAAAATTGTTTTGCGTTGGTAATACTTGTATTGGTAATATCTTTTACTTCATTGATTCTTTTCTTCTCGTTTTCGAGATATTTCATCACCTCTTCGTTGCCTTTACCTTTCACTGACTCTGGATTATATTCAGCCATCCAGTTAGACATTTTGATATCTGCCGAATCAAGCTGAATAAACAAATCACGTGCTTTTGCTGAGTCTTTCGAAACTTTAGCTACACTATCGAGCTGGCTTTTGAGAGTCATGATTTCATCCATTTTGGGCATTACTTCATCATGCACTGCAATCACTTCATCGATGAGTTTTTTTTGTTGATCTTCTTGTTGCGCTTTCTGACAAGAACTTGCTCCAAGCAGGAACAACACAGGAATAATAATCTTTTTCATAAGCATTTAAAATATATCGTTCTGTGAACTAGCAAAGGGTGTTTGGTGATTAGATAGAATCAAACAACAAAAAAAGGTGATGTTTGCTCCTTATAAAATGACGATGGTCAGTTATTGTTCTTGAAGGTGTTTTTCAAGAATTTCACGGGCATTGTCTAAAATAGCCGCAGAAGGGTTTTGTCCACCAATCATTTGAGCTATTTCCATGATACGTTCGTCTTTAGATAACTCTTTAATTCTAGAAACGGTTCTTTCAGATGAGTGGTCTTTGTATACAAAATAATGAACTGACCCTTGAGCCGCAATCTGGTGTAAGTGTGTAATGGCAATAATTTGATGGCTTTTGCTCATTTCACGCATCATATTTCCTACTTTGATAGATACTTCACCCGAAATACCTGTATCTATTTCATCGAAAACAATGGTTGGTAAAGCGCGTTTGTTGGCTAAAATATATTTGATTGCCAGCATCAAACGACTAAATTCACCTCCCGATGCCACATTTTTGAGCGGTTGTGGCTTGATGCCTTTATTGGCGGAGAATAACAGGTTTACCACGTTGATTCCCGTAGGAGATGGCTTGATAAATTCATTCTCAACTTTCAGGGCTGCGTTTGGCATGCCTAAGTCTATCAGAAGACTTGTAATCTGCGCTTCAATCGTACTCAAGACATTCAGTCGAGACTTTGAAAGGGCTTCTGCGCTTTTTTGTAAGGCTTTTTCTGCCTTTTCAACTTTAGCTTTTGCCTCGGCTAGATTTTCATCAAGATTCAAAACTTTTCCTACCTTTACCTCTAAATCTGCTTGAATTTTTAATAAGTCGATATCCTTTTTAACCTGATGCTTTTGTAGAAGATGATAAATAGTATCTACCCTCACTTGAAGTGCTTCTATTTTTTCATTATCTATTTCTACTTGTTCCGATTCACCTTCTATCTCGTTAGAAATATCTTTGATTTCAATCAAACAAGAATTGAGTCTTTCACGCAATTGTTTAAAATGCTCGCCATATTGACTAATAGCGTTGAGGTTGGCTAAAGTGGTTCCAAACAAAGAAATAATAGACTGCTCAGAGCCACTCAGGATCTCGGCAGATTGCTGGAGTTTGGACTTGACATCTTCAGCATTTTCGAGCTTATTGAGTTCAGCTTCGAGCGCCTCCAACTCGTTTCCTTTTAGCTTTGCTTTTTGAAGTTCATCTAGCAAAAAGGAATTATAGTCAAATTCTTTTTTACTGTTTTTAGCGTCGCTAACTAATTCATCATAAGCTTTGTATGCTTTTTGGTAGTTGCTAAAATCAAGTTTGTATTTTTCGAGAAGCGTATCATTTTGGGCAAAAGTATCAACGATTTGGAGTTGATATTCGGTAGCACCCAACAATAAATTGTCGTGCTGAGAATGCACATCCATCAATTGAGAAGCAATACGACGGAGTGTTTCAAGATTTACGGGAGTATCATTGATAAAAGCACGTGTTTTTCCCTGTGGGGAAATTTCTCGGCGAATAATACAATGGTCTTCGTAATCGAGTTCTTCTTCCTCAAAAAGGCTTTTGATGATAAAACCAGAAAGATTAAACTCTCCTTCAATCACACATTTATCTTCTGGATTGTAGAGGGTTTTAGTGTCGGCACGATTCCCTAACAACAAGCCAATAGCTCCCAACATAATAGACTTACCCGCACCTGTCTCACCCGTGATGATGTTTAAAGCGGGATTTGGAGTTAACTCCAGGCGCTCAATCAGCGCATAGTTTTTTATCTTTAAATGAGTAAGCATCGTATTATGAAGAATCCAGAAAGGTAAAGTTACCTGTCCAAAGATGATGTATCTTGATTAAGTTTTATAGATTTGCTCAAAACCCTAAGCAAATCACCAAGCTCTTGGCTAATAACCGTAAGCTACGACGACATTTTTACAAAAATACAATCTATAATATTATCAATCGGTAAATTTAATCTTCAAATTTTGCGCTACGTTTCTGTGTTTGTGCCAAGAATGCCTCCTGCAAGTCGTTGGACAATAGCATCGCTGCGTTCCAAGTAGCCATATATTCAAGACTATCTTTGGTCGAATGCTCCAGACTGTAGTTCAAAATATGTTTCGTACCTCTAATAGCTATCGGCGATTTGGAGGCAATTTGAGTGGCAATTTCCCATACATATTGCTCAAGCTCAGCTCGCGTCTCGAATGCTTTATTGACAAGTCCGATCTGTTGAGCTTCGGTGCCCGAAACTGCCCTACCAGTAAAGGCGAGTTCTCTAGCAATACTTGGGTTGATGAGTTTGGGTAAACGTTGTAAAGTTCCAAGATCAGCTACCATCCCCATATCTATTTCTTTGATGGTAAAATATGCATCATTGGTACAGTAGCGCATATCTGCCGCACAAATTAGGTCTACACCCGCGCCTATACACCCTCCATGAATAGCCATAAGGACGGGTTTTGTACAATTTTCTATGGCATTGATAGGTGATTGTAAATCAATTATTTGCTTTCTAAGTCTTTCTCTTTTTTTTCCTTCGCAAGATAGGGTATTTTGGGTAACTGACATCAATAGTGATAAATCAATTCCTGCACAAAAATGTTTGCTATCTCCTCCAGAAATAATCACTACTCGTATGGTATCGTCGTCATTAATTTGCTCAAAAATTAATTGTAACTCTTCCCACGACTTGGCGTCTAGCGCATTTGCTTTATGAGGTCTATTGATAATGATTTGAGCAATATGGTTTTGGATGCTGAACAGAAGTGTTTCCATGTTAAAAATAGTTTAGCCTATTATTGAAAGATTAAGATAAGAATTCTTTTGTTACAGAATGAATCTATAAAAAATTAGCAGAATTTAATTAATTATTAAAGCCTTGTATATCAAATTGTTGTAATATTACCCCCGAATAAAAATGAGCTAAATAATAATTACTTTTTGCTCTTTGGCATTCACCTTTTACCTTTACGAAACTTTTCTTAATAATAGGAATTTTCAATAACAGATAACGACACGAAAAAATGAGTGTACTTGTTAACAAAAACTCTAGAATAATTGTACAAGGCTTTACGGGCTCGGAAGGTACTTTCCATGCTCAGCAGATGATAGAATACGGCTCGAACGTCGTAGGTGGTGTTACTCCAGGAAAAGGTGGTACTACTCACCTTGACCGTCCGGTTTTCAATACTGTATTGGAGGCTGTTCAACAAGTAGGTGCTGACACTTCGATTATTTTTGTACCGCCTGCATTTGCTGCAGATGCTATCATGGAATCAGCTGACGCAGGTATCAAAGTGATTATTTGTATCACTGAAGGTATTCCTACTAAGGACATGATCTACGCTAAAGAATACATCAAAGGCAAAGAAACTCGTTTGATTGGCCCTAACTGTCCAGGCGTAATGACTGCTGGAGAATGTAAAGTAGGTATCATGCCTGCATTTATCTTCTCTAAAGGTAAAATTGGTATCGTTTCAAAATCAGGTACTTTAACTTACGAAGCAGTAGATCAATTAACAAAGGCTGGCTTAGGTCAGACTACAGCTATCGGTATTGGTGGTGACCCAATCATTGGTACTACTACTAAAGAAGCTGTTGAGTTGTTGATGAATGACCCTGAAACTGAAGGTATCGTAATGATCGGTGAAATCGGTGGAGGAATGGAAGCTGAAGCTGCTCGTTGGATCAAAGAAACTGGTAACAAAAAGCCAGTTGTTGGTTTCATCGCAGGTCAAACTGCTCCAAAAGGTCGTCGTATGGGTCATGCTGGTGCTATCATCGGTGGTGCTGACGATACTGCTGCAGCTAAAATGGCTATCATGGAAGAGTGTGGTATCCATGTTGTTCATTCACCTGCTGACATTGGTGAAACAATGTTGAAAGCGCTAGGTTTGAAATAATTGTGAGTCGGCAGTTGGCTTTTGCTGATAGCTAATGTAATTTTGCAAAAAATATTACACGGTATTGCAACAAGTCAACGCTTCATATTATCAAAATACGGCAAAACCTGACAAATCAATATTTGTCAGGTTTTTGTGCTTCATGCCGTTGCAAGCATTCTTCATCGGAATGTTCTTGCTCACTTCTGTTTCGTCCTCGTTGGCTGGGAATGTAGGCCCAAACAAGGCCTATTATTTGGTATATGATTACCACGATGATTGGCAGGTATTTGACGAACAGTACAAAGCCTATGTTCCGTACATTCGTAACGAACATAAAGATTATAACTCTTTCAGCTTATTTTTTGATTCGGAAAACTACCGAGGCTACAAGCTGCTATACTTTTCGAGCAAAGAAAACTATCTTTTTATCAACGCTTCGTTGCAGCGTAAGCTTCCTATTGACCAATGGGTAGTTATGGATGTTGATAGTTTGAAGGAAAAATATGGTAAAACCAAAGTGTTCTTGACTTTTTACGGCAACAATACGAGCGTTGAAGCCATCTCTGTATTAGTTGGGAATAAGGTCTCGAAGGTTGAGAAAAGCATTCAAATCTCAGATTCACTCCTGACTGTTATTCCAAGAGAATTGACTCCTTTTCAGGATTATTTGATACTGAGTATTTTGTTTTTGGCGATATGCTACGCCTTTTTGTATAATATCCAGCCAAAGGCATTTGACCGATATTTCAGTATTAAGGATTTACTCACAATTAATCTTCGAGAAGATTCTCTAGTGATCAATAAGCCTTTCGATTTAGCTAATTTATTATTTGTGCTCAATCTAAGTTTCACACTTTCGTTTATCATCATGTTGGTGCAAAATGAAGAAACTGATTTGTTTTCTGTCAGTACAATTTTGATGGAAAGTGAAAGTTTGATGGGCTTTTTTATCAATTTTCTAGAATTGGGAATTGTTGTGTTTTTTATTTTGATTGGAAAATACATCGCATTGGCTATTTTGACGAACCTTTACAGACTAGAAAACATTACCAATATTCACTTTTTTAAGGTAATTCAGGCTTCAAGTATATTTTTCTTATTGTTGGCAATAGGCTTAAGTTTTTGCTCGGTATCTTATCCTGATGTACTTCGAAATGCTCAAGAAATCCTGTTTGTACCTATTTCATTCTTCTTTATCGTAAGATTAATATTGATTTACTTTACGATAAATAAGCTGACACCGTTAAAAAATCTGTATTTATTTTCGTATCTTTGCATCGTTGAATTAATCCCCTTGATAGTAGGGATACGATTTGCCATATAAAAGGCCTCAACATTTATCACCACATTAAAGTTTAACTGCATTGAGCATGAGCGAAACAACAGTAAACGCACATCAAGACAGATTAACCAAAGTATCCAGCATTTTAGTGTCACAAGCACGGCCAACTGATGAAAAGTCACCTTATTTTGAGTTGGCAAAAAGATACAATATTAAGGTAGATTTTCGTCCATTTATTGAGATACAAGGCGTTTCATTCAAAGATTTCCGTAAGCAAAAAATCAACATTCTAGACCATACGGCCATTATTTTTACAAGCCGTAATGCTGTGGATCATTTTTTCCGTATCTGTAAAGAAGCACGTATTGAGGTACCAGCAGATATGAAATATTTCTGCATTACCGAACAAACTGCTATTTACCTTCAGAAATATATTGTTATTCGTAAGCGTAAGATTTTCTCTGGGCAAAAGACTGCGGCAGATTTGTTAGAATTGATTAAAAAGCACAAAAGTGAAAAGTTCTTATTCCCTTGCTCAGACAAGCGTCGTAACGATATTCCTGAGTTTATGGGTACTAACGATTTGCATTTGACAGAAGCCGTGATGTACGAAACCGTTTCAGCAGACTTGTCTGATTTGGAAGATGTATATTATGATATTTTAGCGTTCTTTAGTCCATCAGGAATAAAGTCTTTGTTTGATAATTTTCCAGATTTTCAGCAAAATAAAACTCGTATCGCAGCATTTGGTCCTACAACAGCAAAAGCTGTTACAGATGCTGGATTGTTTTTGGATATTCAAGCTCCACTTCCAAACGCTCCGTCTATGTCGGGTGCATTGGAATTATACATTAAAAAAGTAAACGGATTGTAAGAAAGTTTACTATCAAACTAAAGAGGTCAGATTTGCAAGCCAAGTCTGACCTCTTTTTGTTTTACCTACAACAAAAGCGCTAGTTCGACCGTTTATATCACGTGATTATATGTAGTTAAAATTTTCTTAAAAAATCTGAAACGATTTTTACAGTAATCCTGTCTCTGAAAAGAGAAATTGTAGTGAATATTTGGAAATTGTTATTAGTTTTGGGAAAGCAGAAGTTTTGGGTATTCTGAACTATTGCAAAAAAGCTATAAGAACGATTGCCTCTTAATCATTTGAGTACATTGATGTACGAGCATACCTAGTTCAAGAACATTATGCAAAAACAACTATTATTCATTTTATTAGCCTTTGGATTGATTGGGATTTTTCCTGCACGCGCACAGCAGGATGCTCAATTGAGTCAATATATGTTCAACCCTTTATATGTCAACCCAGCGGCAGCAGGGCTTGATGGGGCACTGAAGTTTCAGCTACACTACCGTAATCAATGGACAGGTTATCAAACTTCCTTAGATGGCTCTGGCTCTTTGGGAACGCAAATCTTTAATGTGTCCATGCCCCTCAATGGTCTTCGAAGTGGGGTTGGTCTATCTTTTGTCAATGACAAAACTCCTTCAGGTGCGGGATACCAAGATTTAAAGCTTGCATATTCATTTCAATTAAAACTTTCTGACGCTAGTTTATTATCTTTAGGGGCAAGTGGAGGTTTTCATATCAAAAACTATGATAATAGCTTTCGCCCGCGTGATGAGAACGACCCAATTCTGGACGGTTTGACAGGAAGAGTGAGTCAAAGCAAACCCGATTTTAGTGTAGGTGCAATTTTTAAGAGTAGCAACTTTCAAATAGGTGCAAGTTTTAATCATGTCAATCAGCCTGAATATAATTTTGGAATAGCAAGTTTGTCAAATAAGGCGGTTCAAACGGTTAATATTCATGGTAATATTAATTATTATTTGAGTGATGATTTGGAAATAGTCCCAACAGCATTATTCAAGACAGACTTTAAATCACAGGTATTGGAGGGAGGAGCAGTGTTAAACTACCAAGAAAAATACTGGTTTGGAGGCTCATACAGATTAAATGATGCTGGCATTATTATTGCTGGAATTTCTTTGTTACAAAATAACGCATTACGAATCGGTTATTCGTTAGATTTGACCTCAACGCGAGGAGCATCCGCCAAAGCCCCAACCTCGCATGAAATATTGCTCAGTTATTCGCTACCGGCTCCTAAACTTTTAGCAGGAAAAAAAGCGCCTGTTAGGACTCCAAGATTTAGAAAATAAGGTTCGGTTTCTCCTAAATTAGCGGAGAAGCCTAAAAAAGCACTGTTTCTAATCAGATGCTTGTGAATCAAATCGATATTGTATTAGAGTACTAGGTAAAAAATTATTAACTTTGCTTATCTTGGATAGCATACTAAATTATTTTTTTGCTCGTTTTAAGAAAAATTAACAAAGATAATTTTGTCTTCTAAGTAATTTCTGCCATCCACATATTTCAGGCAAGAAACTTTTTCTAGTGTACCATTAGTAATAAAATCAATATCACTTACAATTTTGAGAATTATTTACCCGTTTCAAAGCAGGTATCAATCGCAAAAGTAAAATCAATATGAATTACAGTGTAATTTTCAGGAAAACTCTATTATTAATCCTACTAGCTGTTCCTGTACTATTGTTGGATAGTTGTAGTTCTTCATCTGGTAAAAAAGGTGGAAAAACTTCAAGTAGCAAAAGCAAAAGTGGGAAAGGTAGAGAAGTTGCCTCGAAAGGAAAAGGAGGTAAGAAGGGACGTAACAGCAAAAAAGACGACATTGGTATGGTCAATGGTGAAGTTGCAGCTACTGCTCGTAAAGGGTGGAAGCAAACTACTCCACTTGGAATGGTATTAATTCCATCTGGCTCTTACATGATGGGTCAGGCTGATGAAGATATCGTTTCATCATCTGTAAACTTCAACAAACGAGTATCTGTTGCTCAGTTTTTCTTGGATGATACAGAAATCAGTAATAACGAGTATCGTCAATTTACAACAGCTATGTTGACAGACTCTATTTCTGTATTGGGCGAAGAGAAAATTATGTCAGAATATTATCCTGATACAACTGTATGGAGTAAAGACTTTTCTTACCACAATGGTGACCCTATGACAGAATATTACTTTTCAAGTCCAGCGTTTGACCTTTATCCTGTAGTAGGTGTGAGCTGGAGAGCTGCGAAGTATTTCTGCGAATGGCGTACAAAAGCATTAAATGACTACCGTACGGCTGAAGGAATGTATATTTCTCCTCGTTACAGACTTCCTTCTGAAGCGGAGTGGGAATGGGCAGCTCGCGGTGGAAAAGCTTCTGCGAAATATCCTTGGGGTAACCCTTATGTAGCCAATGGAAAAGGTTGTTTATTGGCCAACTTCAAACCACATAGGGGTAACTACGATTCGGATGGATATGCTTATACTGCTCCAGTAAATGCTTATAATCCAAATGATTATGGTTTGTATAATATGGCAGGTAACGTAGCGGAATGGTGTATTGATGCTTATTCTGATAATGCTGTAGCTATTACTTGGGATTTGAACACCTTAAACGACGATAAAGACGAGCCACGTAAAGTAATTAGAGGTGGTTCTTGGAAAGACGTTGCCTACTATCTTGAAACAGGTACTCGTTCTTATGAATATGAAGACAAAAAACGTTCTTACATCGGCTTCCGTTGTGCTATGACGCACTTAGGTCGTTCGTCAGGAAAAGAATTTAGATAGAATATTTTCAAAAGGTAATCAGTTGTTTGGGCAAAATGTGCATCAGCAACTGATTACCTTTTACTTTGAAATAAAGAATAGAGTAATCTTGAAGAAAAACTACTTTAGAATCATTTTTAGATTTAAGTAATACGGAAAAGACTTAGGACTTTTTCAATTTTAAAAACAAAACTCGAAACTGTACATTTTAAATTCCACTTTTAATCATTTTCAGATCAAATGAAGGGCTTAGAAAAAATTATTAACGTTATCGCCAGTGCTGGTGCCGCAGTAGTTATTGTTGGAGCATTGTTCAAAATCTTACACTTAGAAGGAGCCAATCAAATGCTAATGGTAGGTATGCTAACAGAGGCTGCTATCTTTATCCTTTTTGCCATCCTTTACGCCACGGCTAAGCCTGAAAAAGATTATGAATGGGAAAGAGTTTACCCTGAATTATCTAAAGATTTCCAAGGAGAATTGCCAAAATCATCTTCTCGTGGTTCATTTACGGGAGGTTCTGGTTTGACTGCTAAAATGGACGAAGCTTTGGCAAACGCAAAAGTTTCACCTGAAGTTTTCGACAACTTAGGCAGAAGTCTTAAATCATTAACTGAATCTGTATCAAAAATCGGTGAAATTTCAGATGCTACTATCGCAACAAGTGAGTATGCTAAAAATGTAAAAGCTGCTTCTGCTTCAGTTAGTGAAATGAATAAAGCTTATGGTGTTACTTTAAACGCTGTTTCTGAATTGTCTACTGCAACTCAGGATGCAAAAGACTACCGTGCTCAGTTCCAAAAAATCACGCAAAGTATGTCTGCTCTTAATGCAGTATATGAATTAGAGTTGCAAGATACCAACAAGCATTTGAAGGCGATGAATACCTTCTATGGCAACCTTACTTCTGCTATGGAAAACATGTCTGACGCTAGCAAGGATACTCAACAGTTTAAGCAAGAGCTTGCTAAATTGACAAACAACTTAACTTCTTTGAACAATGTTTACGGAAGTATGTTGTCAGCTATGAAAGGCTAATAACCTATAGTTGATTGTAATGTCAAAGAGACAGAAACGTAAGTTTCGAAAGTAGTCATTCTTAAATGTTAAAATCCTCAAGTATAATATACGATGGCAGGTTTAAAAGAAACGCCCAGACAGAAGATGATTGGGATGATGTATTTGGTGCTAACAGCCTTGCTTGCATTGCAAGTAAGTGATGCCCTCTTACAGAAATTTGTGCTATTAAATAACAGCTTGGAAACGGCTAACCAGTCGGCAGCTGAAAAAAATAAAGGAACAATCCAAGGTATTGATTCAAAAATTAAGGAGTTACCAAACCCTGGTGCTTACGCTGATATTTCACGCAAAGCGGCTGAAGTACACAAAATTGCAGAAGCTGTAATTTCTCAGATTGAAGAAGCGAAAGCTAAAGTAATTGAGTCAGGTGGTGGTATTGATCCTGAAACTGGACAAATCAAAAATCCAAAAGAAGAAGAAAAAGTATACCAAATAATGGTAGGCTCAGGTAAAAAAGGAATTGCTTACCAATTAGCCGCTTCAATGGAGGATTATGTTAGCAAACTTTCAGCTATCGCTGATAAGGGTACTGTGTTTCCTGCTCTAGCTTTAGGAGCTAAAGATGATCCTATTGCCTCGAGAGATGCTAATCAAAGAAATAAAGACTTTGCAGAATTAAATTTTGCTCAAACTCCAGTACCTGCTGCATTGGCAACTTTGAGCCAAAAGCAAGCTGAAGTTAGACGTTATGAAAGTGAAGTTTTAGGTCAATTAGCAGCTAAAGTAGGAGCAAAAGAGGTGAAATTTGACAAAGTATTTGCTCAAGTTTCTGCTAATGCTAATACTGTTGTTGCTGGTATGGATTATGAAGCTGAAGTATTTATTGCTGCTACTTCAAGTGGTTTTACGCCACGTATGAGCTTGAACGGTTCGGCACTTCCAGTGAAAGATGGTCGTGGTCAAATCAAATTCAAAACTGCTGGTGGTGAATATGACAAAAATGGCTTAGCTCGTAAATCATATACAGCTTCTGTATCTTACATGAGCCCAACAGGTCCAAAAACTGAGTCAATCACAAAAGAATACTTTGTGTTGAAACCAACTTATAACATCGAAACAGCTACAATACCTGCCTTATATTTGGGTTGTGCAAACCGTTTGAGTATTGTAAGTCCAGGGTTGGGTGCTTTGTGGAATCCATCTTTCTCTGCTGATGGTGGTGAAACAATTGCAGGAGAGCGTGGTAAAGTTACCATCGTTCCGAGTGCGGCTACTGTTACTTTAAATATTACAAACGGAGGAACATTGTTGGGCAAAGAAACTTTCCGTGTAAGACGTGTACCAAGACCAGAAGTTAAAATATATGGTAATGGTGGTGAAATTGACGAGAGACGTGGCGCTAGCGCAACTGGTCTTCGTACAATCGAAGCTCGTGCTCTTGCTGATGAATCGTTCAAGTCAACAAACCCTGAGGATGCTCAGTTCCGTGTATCTGAAATCTACGTGGCATTGGCTCGTGGTACTAAGAAAGTCGGTGATGTTACTGGTAGTGGCTCTGTTAACGTTTCAAACTTAGCATCTCAAGCACAAGCAGGAGACAGATATTTTATTGAGGTAAAAGGAGTACAACGTAGAAATTTTAAGGGAACTGTTGAGAATATCCCATATAATATGACGAAAGTACTTCCATTGAACTAATTGCTGAATAATATATTAGTTTGATTTCAATAAATATTGATAATCTGTCGTTTAGAATTCGAGGTTTATTGGTAAAAGCCAACCCTCTTTCCTGAAATTTGGTTGGTAATTGTAAAACTAATAGCGACTTAACTCAAATGAAGAATTTAGTAAAATACGCAAGTGTAGCCCTCATAACATTGGCAGCTTGCTCGTTGGCAACAGCGCAAGAAAAAGATAACAACGGAAAAAATCCAGATTCTGTTCGTCCGATTGATGATTCAAATATCATGTGGAAGAGACGTTTGTGGAGAAGAATGGATTTGAATGAAAAGCAAAATCAGCCGTTTTTCTCTAAAAATAACGAAATCACTAAATACTTGATTGAATGGGTTCAGAGTGGTGTTTTACAGCCATACAAAGACGATTCTTTGAGAAGAAAACTTTCAAAAGAAGAGTTTATGAAGAACCTTGAAATAGACGAAGAATTCAATGACAGCGCACTCTCTGATGAAGAAAAAGCGGCTGGTTTCGGTAACGAATCAGCTGCAACCTCAGGCGGTGGTACAGACGATGGTTGGGGTGACCCAAAACCAAAAGCTGGTGACAATAAAGTAGCTGGCTCAAAGCCAGCGCCTGTTGTAGCTACTAGTGGTAATTACCGTTTCCCAAGAGAATTAACTATCCTCGAAATTAAAGAGGATGCTGTTTTCGACAAACAACGCTCAAGATTGTATTTCGATATTCAAGCAATTACAATCATTATTCCTGCCAGCAAAACAGCTGCAGGTTTTGATAAAATTGTTGCGTCATTCCGTTACAAAGACTTAGATAAACTATTCCGTAGTAATCCAAATTGTATTTACTACAATACGCAAAATGAAGCTCAGCATAAAAATATGGCAGATGCTTTTGACTTACGCTTGTTTAGTGCTCGACCAATTAAGTTTGGTAACCCAGAGGACAAAGACTTAGTAGATATGTATGGTGGTGACAAAAAAGGTTTGATTATGTCTCAGCAATTAGAATATAAACTAATGGAGATGGAGCACAACCTTTGGGAATACTAGAATAAAGTCATAGTACTAAGTAATAAAAAAGGAGATTCGATACGTCGAATCTCCTTTTTTATTACTCTGGATTAATGATTTTGAGTTGTTCTTTGAGTGATTTGGCTTTGGCTTTACCCAATAGGGTTTCTAATTCTTCAAGAGGAGCCTCATAAATCTTACTAACCGTTCCAAAATGTTTTAATAGTTTGGTGGCTGTTATCTTTCCTATTCCTTCAATATTTTCGAGCTGACTAATAATAAAATTCTTACTGCGTTTGTCTCTGTGTTTAGTAATACCAAAACGGTGCGCTTCATCTCTTAGGCGCTGTATAAGCTTCAATGACTCTGATTTTTTATCAATGTAAAGAGGAATACTGTCTTCAGGAAAATAGATTTCTTCAAGTCTTTTGGCAATACCAATAATCGGAACTTTTCCATAAAGGTTTAAAGCTTTTAATGCGTCACACGATGCCGAAAGTTGTCCTTTTCCACCATCTATAATAATTAAATCAGGCAGGTTTGCTTCTTCTTCCAAAAGTCTTGAGTAACGACGTGTTATTACTTCATACATCGTTGCAAAGTCATTGGGTCCTATGACTGTTTTAGGAGTAAAGTGTCGGTAATCTTTCTTAGAGGGAATACCATCTTTAAAACAAACCATGGCAGATACAGGATTTGTACCTTGAATATTGGAGTTGTCAAAACATTCGATATGTCTAGGAAGAGTTTTGAGCTGTAAATCATTTTTTAAGGTAAGCAAAACACGCATTTTACGATCGCCACCACTTTCCTCGGCAACTTGTCGGTCAGCTTTTTCTTTTCTGAAATACAATACATTTTTAAGAGACATATCCAGGATTTTTCGTTTGTCTCCAATCTGTGGAAGGGTATTTTCAACACCTTTAAGCTCTATAGCCAACGGAATATTTGTGATAACTTCTTTGGCTTCACTCTGGTATTTATCGCGCATTTCCCATACCATCATGGTCAATATATCTTCATCTAGCTCGTCGAGTTTCTTTTTTACATCCCATGTTTGAGTTTGAGTAATAAAACCATTCGTAATTTTCATGAAATTTAAGAATGCTGTTTGCTCATCAGAAACAATCGAAAACACATCAACATCCTTAATATTGGGATTGACAACTGTTGATTTACTTTGGAATTTATCTAGCACCAAAAGCTTTTCTTTAAACTCTTGGGCTTCTTCAAATGCAAGTTTTGAGGCTGCAGCGAGCATCATTTCCTCAAAATATCCCTTCGGTAAACTCAAGTTTCCTTTAAGAATATGTTTTGCTTGGTCTATTTCAGCAATATATTCATCCTCTTTTTGTAATCCCTCACATGGACCCTTACAGTTACCGATATGATATTCAAGGCAAACCTTAAATTTGCGATTATTAATATTAGAAGGAGTAAGATTGAGAGAGCAAGTTCTAAACTTATAGAGCTGCCCAAACATCTCTAAAATCGCATACATGGCTTTTTGATTGGCAAATGGGCCAAAGAAAGTACCCAGTTTACGATCTACTCTTCGAGTGGTAATTACCTTTGGAAAAGGTTCGTTTGTGATACAAATAAAAGGATACATCTTGTCGTCACGCAACAAGATATTAAACTTGGGTTGGTATTTTTTAATAAGATTATTTTCCAAAAGGAGGGCATCAAATTCTGTATTCACAATCGTAAACTCGATTTTACGAATTTGACTAACAAGCCTTTTGGTTTTTCGGTCGTGCTGATTTGATTTTACAAAATAGCTGCTAACACGATTTTTAAGATTTTTAGCTTTACCAACATAAATAACAGTTCCTTCGCTATCAAAATATCGATACACACCGGGTTCTTCGGGAACTTTGGCCAATTCGGCCTTATAATCAAAATCACTCATAGAATTAATTCCTTTGTACAGTAACTAGAACAACAAATCTACTTAAAAAATCAACGGTGGATGAGAAATGTTTAAAAGCTATTATCAAAAGTAAGTCGGTCTAAATCCACTCATTCTTAGCAATATATCCATTCGATGAGAATAGAGAATTAAATTGTTTTAAATATTTTTTGATTCAAAGATATAATTGTATTTTCGTGGTAAAATAAAATAACAGAACAGTACAGAACAGTTGTTGTCTGTTTTGCAAAAAGCTAACTAAAAAACAATCCCTATAAGATGGCAAACATTACATTGGGCGATAAAGAATATTTCGCTGGTATTGGTAAAATTCAATTTGAAGGTCGTGAATCAGACAACCCACTTGCATTCAAATGGTACGATGAAAATCGTGTGATTGCTGGTAAAACAATGAAAGAGCATTTGCGTTTTGCGGTTGCTTATTGGCATACATTCTGTGGACAAGGTGCAGATCCATTTGGTCCAGGAACACAGCAATTCCCTTGGGATGTAAAGGCGGGGGCTGTTGACAGAGCAAAAGATAAAATGGATGCGGCTTTTGAATTTTTCACTAAAATTGGTGCTCCATATTACTGTTTTCACGATATTGACTTAGTTGATGAAGGTAACTCAATGAGCGAGTACGAATCAAACCTACAGTCAATCGTTGACTATGCAAAGCAAAAACAAGCAGCTTCTGGCGTGAAGTTATTGTGGGGTACTGCAAACGTATTCTCTAACCCTCGTTACATGAACGGCGCATCTACAAACCCGGACTTCTCGGTGGTTGCACATGCTGGTACACAGGTAAAAAATGCGATTGATGCTACAATTGCCTTGAATGGTGAAAACTACGTATTCTGGGGTGGTCGTGAAGGTTATATGACCTTATTGAACACAGACATGAAACGTGAATTAGCTCACATGGGACAATTCTTAACGATTGCTCGTGACTATGCTCGTAAAAATGGATTTACAGGTAAATTCTTCATTGAGCCTAAGCCTTGTGAGCCAACGAAACACCAATATGACTTTGACTCAGCAACTGTAATCGGATTCTTGAAAGAATATGGTTTAGAAAACGATTTCATGTTGAACCTTGAAGTAAACCATGCTACTTTGGCTGGACACACGTTCCAACACGAATTACAGGTGGCTGTGGATAACAATATGTTAGGAAGTATGGATGCTAACCGTGGTGATTACCAAAACGGATGGGATACTGACCAATTCCCTAATAACTTGAATGAATTAACAGAATCTATGTTAATCATCTTAGAAGGAAAAGGTATCACACAGGGTGGTATCAACTTCGATGCTAAAATTCGTCGTAACTCTACTGATTTGAATGATATTTTCTATGCACACATTGGTGGTATGGATTCATTTGCAAGAGCTTTGGTAATCGCCGATAACATCTTGACAAAATCACCATATAAGAAAATTCGTGCTGACAGATATGCTTCTTTTGATTCGGGTAAAGGAGCAGAATACGAAGCAGGTAAATTATCATTAGAAGATTTGCGTGATATTGCATTAGCACATGGTGAGCCAGCTCGTACAAGTGGCAAACAAGAGCTTTTGGAAAATATCATTAACCAATATATCTAAAAGTAAAAGTTCGTATTAACAGAATAATGGATATAAAAAATCCCTCTTACACTTGTGAGAGGGATTTTTTGTGATATCTATAAACTACCACGAACAATAAGTGAACATGGGCTTGCGACTTTTCCTTTTTGTCTATTCCGAACCATTCTTCCTGCAAGTTTTCCCATTTTTTGGAAGTCATTTGAGATAGTTGTTATACCATCTTCTCCCAAAATTTGTTTGATGGGTGTATCATCATATGTGAGCAAACCAACATCTTCACCAAGCTTTAATCCTTTTTTGTTAACATGATTCATAAAGCGTATGATATCACTTTCGAGAAAAAGAATATAAGCCTGTCCTGCCTCAATACAATCGACTTCGAGGTTATCTATAATGCGGGAGTCGATGCCAAAATCGTTGGTAAATCTTTTAAATCCTTTGGTAATACCGTTAGGAGTATATTGAAATTGGTTTTTACTGAGAAAGAGTGTAATTGCTTTGTATTTCTTAAGAAGTGGTAGCGCTTCCTGTAAACCAGAGTAGATATTTTCTTCAAAATTTTGATACAATACCGCGTAGTCATTGTCAAATTCGTCTATGTCAATATCTAAAACCAATAGTTTATCCTTTGGTATTTGTCCTACAATATGCGATACATCCTCATTGAAGTGCGGCATGACGATATAAAAATTGTAGTTGCCTATATTGTTAACAAGTACATTCTCAAATACTTTTATATCATGATAGTGGAAAAATAAATTAATAGACACATGATCGCCTAGTGCTTCTTTGAGCGAGTGAAACAAGGTTTCTTTGTAGGCATTCATCGCATCAAATAGCACAAACACGTGCATAGTCGTTTGCACGTCAGTTGACGCTACAAAATATCCCTTTCCATGTTGAGCCGCCACAATACCACGTTCTCTCAATTCTTCATAAGCTCTAATAATAGTCATACGTGCAACACCCAGTGACTGAGTGATTTCATTGATTGTTGGCAGTTGGTCACCACGTTGTAGGGTGCCATTCTGAATTTTTTCAATGATATCATCAATGAGTTGTTGGTATTTGGGTTTTTGAGCGTTTGGCTCTATTTGTAAATATTTGCCCATCTTTAATAATAAATGATTCCAGTCCTAGTGCCTAAAATGGATAATAGACCAAGTTAGTCAGGAAATTGCTGATATGAAAATTTTGCTTGGTGGTGCGATTAACTTAAGTAGAATAAGTGTGACAATCGATAAAGCAATTATGTGTGGTAAAACTAATAAGTTTTTTATAAAAAAATGAAGAAATATTTGCATGAAAAAAATATTATATAGAATTTTACTTTATAGAACAGTACAGAACACGGTAGAACTTGTATTTTTCTAACACTATTATATGAAGACACTGCATTTTCACTATTCTGTTATTGTATTTTTCTAATTTTTGGAGTAATTCAAAAAAACTAAAAAAATCCACAGTTTCAAACTAAAGAAAGGAGGTCACCACCAGACAGTAAAGGCACATCGTAACTAATCGTTTTCAGTTCATTATTATCCAAAAAACCAATTATATGAAAAACAAATTACTAAATTATTTCAAGCATGTTTGTGTCTTGAGTTTAATGCTATTGTATGCTGTTTCAACAGTAGCTCAAGATAGAAAAGTAACAGGTAAGGTTGTTGGTGCAGACAACCAAGGTATTCCAGGTGTGAGTATTATGATTAAAGGCACACGTACTGGTACCACATCAGATGCTAGTGGTAGTTTTTCTATCAATTCAAAATCTTCAAGTGATGTACTCGTGTTCTCGGGTATTGGTTTCAAAGCAAAAGAAGTTAGTGTAGGCGGTCAAACATCACTCAATGTAGTATTGAGTGAAGATGTATCTGCTTTAGAAGAAGTAATCGTAACGGGTTATGCTACGACTAATAAAAAGGAATCTACCGCTGCGATTTCAACTGTAAAAGCAAAAGATTTAACGGCTGTTCCTTCAGGTAACGTAGAGCAACAATTACAAGGTCGTGTAACCGGGGTAACTGTTATTACTAACGGTCAACCTGGTACAAGTTCGATTATCCGTGTACGTGGTTTTGGTGCACTAGGAGGTAACGAACCTTTATATGTTGTTGATGGTGTTCCTGTTGGTTCAACGGACTTCTTATCTCCAGATGACATTGAGTCGACAACTGTATTGAAGGATGCTGCTGCAGCTTCAATTTATGGTGCTCGTGCAGCAAACGGTGTAATCGTATATACAACAAAGAAAGGAACAAAGAAAGCAAGAAAATTGGAAGTTAGCTATGATGGTTTGATTGGTTTTACAGACCCCAACGTAGCTGGAGCTCCAAAAATGTTGTCTCCACAAGAACAAGCAGATTGGACTCAACAGGCATATAGAAATAACGCTACTGCTAACGGTACAGCGGTACAATATACACACCCTCAATATGGTTCTTCTGCAACTGCGACATTACCAGACTATTTGTATGCAACTGGTGTAGGTAGTGGTATTAGAGGTACTGTAGATATTAATGCTCTTAGAGCTGCGTATGCGGCCAATCCTGGTAACACATTTTTGATTAAGCCAAATAAGGCAGGAACAAACTGGTACGACGAAATTACTCGTGTAGCACCAATTCAAAGACATAGTCTAGGATTTAGTGGTGGCACCGAAAGTTCTCGCTATTACATTGGACTAGGTGTTCAGGATCAATCTGGTATCTTATTAGCTAATAGCTTCAAACGTTATTCATTCCGTGCGAACACAGAATTTGATTTGTCGAAAAAAGTAAGAATTGGTGAAAACTTACAATTTACTTATCGCTCAGTAGTAGGTCAAGCGGGTGGAAACAATGGTTTGGGTATTGCTGATTCAGAATCAGAAGTTTTGGCAGCTTATCGTATGCCAACTATCATTCCTGTGTTTGACGAGTTTGGAAGCTATGCTTCTACAATCGCTCAAGGTTTTAACAACCCTCGTAACCCAGTTAGACGTTTGATGTTAAACAACAGTAACGATGGTAATTTTAATGTTAATGGTTTTGGAAATATCTATTTAGAAGTAGACCCAATCGAAAACTTGACATTACGCTCAAGTATTGGTGGACAGTATAATAATTATTACTACAAAGATTATAATTATAGATATTTGGGTGATTCAGAACCTGAAGCATCCAATAGCTTTAGCGAAGGTACAGGCTACTCTTTCTCTTGGGTATTTTCAAATACAGCAAGCTATAAGTTGAAACTTAACAAGCATGCTGCTACAATTTTTGGAGGTATTGAGGCATTAAATACAGGTGTTGGAAGAAACATTGCAGGTTCAGGTATTAATCCATTCTCAATGGATTTAGATTACGTTAACTTATCAGTAGTACAAAACCCTGTAGTAAACTCATCTTTATTTAGTGGAGTAAACTTCTACTCTCTATTTGGTAAAGTTGACTATAGCTTCAACGACAAATATTATTTAACTGCATTGGTTCGTCGTGATGGTTCATCAAGATTTGGTGCTAATAGCCGTATTGGTGTATTCCCTGCATTTTCAGCAGCATGGCGTGTAACTAGCGAAGAATTCATGAAAGAGATTCCATTTATCTCAGACTTGAAGATTCGTGGTGGTTGGGGACAAATGGGTAACTCAAATAACGTGAACCCTAATAACCAATACTCATTGTATGCTTCTGATCGTGGTACTTCGTTCTATCCAATCTCAGGTACTAACAATGGTGCTGATGCTGGTTTCTTTCGTTCTCGTATTGGTAATGCTGATGCAAAATGGGAAACAGCAGTTACAACTAACATAGGTATCGATGCAACATTATTGAATGGTAGATTTGAGGTAGTATTAGACTGGTGGAGAAAAGATACAAAAGATTTGTTGTTTCAAGTGCCTCTTGCTGGGGTAGTTGGTTCATCTGCGTCTGCTCCTTCTGTAAATATTGCTAGTATGATGAACTCAGGTATCGATTTCCAAATCATCAATAAAGGTAAATTGACTAAGGATTTGAAATATGATTTAACTTGGAACAGTTCATTCTTGAAGAACGAAATTTCTTCATTAGCACCAAATGTAACATACTTTGAAGGAACAACATACCGTGGTATTTCTCCAATTCGTAACGCTGTAGGTCAAAGTATTTCATCATTCTTTGGATATGAAGTAATTGGCTACTTTGCTAGTGCTGACGAAGTGAAAAGCTCTCCTGCTCAAGATGGTGCTGGTGTGGGTCGTTTTAAGTATAAAGATCTCAATGGTGATGGTAAAATTACGCCAGATGATAGAACATTCATCGGTAGTCCAGTGCCTACATATACTGGTGGTGTAAATATCGGCCTTCAATATAAAAACTTTGATTTCTCTACTTATATCTATACATCTCTTGGAAACAAAATCTTCAACATGTCGAAGTGGTTTACTGACTTCTTCGGAACTTTCGAAGGTTCTGGTAAAGGTGTAAGAGCGAAAGATTCTTGGACTCCTGCATTAGGTAATAGTGCTCAAGGACCAATTTGGGAAAGTGCTTCAAACTTGTCAACAAGTGGCGCTTCTAACTCATGGTACGTAGAAGACGGTTCTTATTTAAGAATGCAGAACCTTTCTATAGGTTATACTGTACCAAAATCAGCTCTTGCAAAATTAGGTCTTTCTAGAGCTCGTATCAGTGTATCAGCTAACAACATCTTTACAGTCACTAAATACAAAGGTCTAGACCCTGGTGTTGGTGGTGCTGTAGATACAAACTTTGGTATCGATGTTGGTAACTATCCTGTAACTCGTAGCTTTAACGTTGGCTTGAACTTAGGCTTTTAATCGTTCTTAAGTACAAGCAACAGTAATTCTAATTTTAAAATCGAAATCCATTTATGAAAAGATATTCAAGTGCAAAAAAAGCAATTGTTGCTACTTTGACATTGACTACTTTGGTGTTCTCATGCAAGGAAGATACTTTCTTGACAGTATTACCAACTGGTTCATTGGCTCAGGCGCAATTAAGTACCAAAGCAGGGGTTGAAGGTGCATTATTAGGTGCTTACTCTATGCTTGCAGGTAAAGGTTATACCCGTTTTGCGGGACCTAATAACTGGGTGTATGGTTCAATTTTAGGTGGTGACGCTAATAAAGGTACTGACCCTGGTGATTACACAGCTATCAACCCAATCCAACGATATGAGGCTCCAGCGACGGACGGAGATATCAATGGTAGCTGGAATGCAAAGTATGAGGGTATTAGCCGTGCAAACACAACGATTCGTTTGGCTACAGCTTCGACTGAGTTATCAGATGCTGATAAAAAACGTATTATTGCTGAAGCTCGCGTTTTGAGAGGTCACTTCTATTTTGAGTTGAAAAAAATCTTCAATAGCGTTCCATATGTTGACGAAACAAAAGATTATGGAACTGGTATTGAGAAAGTAGCAAATACTCCTGATTTCTGGGATAAAATAGAAGCTGATTTCAAGGCAGGTATGGATAACTTACCAGAAACATTGGATCAAGCTGGTCGTGTGAATAAGTGGGCTGCAGCTTCATATTTAGGTAAAACATATTTGTTTGAGAAGAAATATACTGAAGCAAAAGCTATCTTCGACCAAGTAATTGCTAATGGAAAAACAACGAATGGTAAGAAATATGGCTTAGTAGCTAAATATGCAGAGATCTTCAATGCTGAAAATGACAACCACGAAGAATCGATATTTGCTGTTCAAACATCAATGAATACAGGTAGTACGAACAACTCTAACGCATGGGATGATTTGAACTATCCATACAACACAGGTGCTAATGGCCCTGGTAACTGTTGCGGATTCTTCCAACCAAGTTTCTCTTTGGCGAACTCTTTCCGTACAGATGCTAATGGTTTACCTTTATTAGATGGTTCTTACAATACTGGAAGTAATCAATTAGTAAATGACTATGGTGTTGAATCAAATGCAGCATTTACTCCAGATAAAGGCAATCTTGATCCACGTATTGACCACTCTATCGGTCGTCGTGGTATTCCTTACTTAGACTGGATCGATCACCCAGGAAAAGATTGGATTCGTTCTCAACCATATGCTGGTCCATACTCTCCTAAAAAATATGTGTACTACAAAACTCAAGAGAACACATTGACAGATGGTAGCTCATGGACTCGTGGTTATGCTACAATGAACTACACAATTATCCGTTTCGCTGACGTATTATTAATGGCCGCTGAAGCAGAAGTTGAAGTAGGTAGTTTAGAAAAAGCACGTGAGTATGTTAACAGAGTAAGAGCTCGTGCCGCAAATCCTTCTGGTTTTGTAACAAAAGCTGGTAAGCCTGCTGCTAACTATGTAATCAGTTTGTATAACACAGCATGGACTGACAAAGCTGTAGCTCGTAAAGCTGTTCGTTTCGAACGTAAACTTGAATTGTCAGGTGAAGGTCACAGATTCTTTGACTTAGTTCGTTGGGGTGAAGCTGCTACAGAATTGAATGCATACCTAGCGTATGAATCTAAATTCTTAGTTACTATGTTTGGTGGAGCTAAATTTACAGCTAACAAAAACGAGTATCTTCCAATCCCTCAAACTCAAATCGATATCCAAGGTAAAGATATCTTGAAGCAAAACCCTGGTTATTAATTTTAACCAATTATAAATTGCTTTAATACAAAAGAGATGGTATATATTGCCATCTCTTTTTTTATAAGATTTAACTCTCAATATCATGAAAAAACTATTACGACTTTGTATCTGTTTACTCCCTGTTGTTTGGCAAGTTTCGTGTACTAATGATGGCACATTGTTTACTCAACTCAATGCAGAAGACACAGGTATTACCTTCTCAAATAGAATTACAGAGAGTGATACAATGAATGTTCTTACTTTTGAATATATCAACAACGGTGGAGGCGTCGCTGTGGGTGATTTTAATAACGATAGTTTGCCTGATGTCTATTTTACTGGAAATATGGTAAGCAATAAATTATACTTGAATAAAGGTGATTTTAAGTTTGACGATGTTACTGCAAAAGCAGGTGTAGATGGCGCAAAAAAATGGTGTTCGGGGGTAGCTATTGTAGATATTAATAATGATAACAAATTAGATATATATGTATGTGCTACAGCTAAAAAAGTAGCTTCAGAACGAGCAAATTTACTCTATGTAAACCAAGGTGTAGATAAAAATAATGTACCTATTTTTAAAGAGATGGCACAGGAATATGGTATTGCTGATACAACTCATACTACCAATGCTGCTTTCTTTGATTATGATAATGATGGTGACCTCGACCTTTATGTACTTGTCAACGAAATGGATGATACCCGTTTCCCGAATAAGTATCACGAAAAAATTGTAGATGGTTCTTCGAAAAGAACCGATAGACTTTATAGAAATGATTGGGATCCTATAAAAAAACACCCAGTCTATACCGATGTATCAAAACAGGCTGGAATTCAGATTGAGGGATACGGTTTGGGACTCAATATCACTGACATTAATCGCGATGGCTGGAAGGATATTTATGTAACCAATGACTATTTGACCAATGATTTGCTTTATATCAATAACCATGATGGTACATTCACCGATCAAGCGAGTTTGTATTTCAAACATACTTCTTACTCTGCGATGGGAAATGATGTGAGCGATATCAACAATGATGGATTGGTTGACATTATTGCGTTGGATATGATGCCAGAGTCTAATTATCGTAAAAAAATGATGACGCCTGCCAATAACTATGTGACTTATCAAAATAATGAGCAATATGGTTATGGTTATCAGTATCCGCGAAATACGCTTCAGGTTAATTTGGGAAAAGATCCTTATTCTCAGCGTCCATTATTTAGCGAGGTTGGTCTTTTGGCAGGTGTATCTGAAACAGATTGGAGCTGGACTCCGATGGTTACAGATTTTGATAATGATGGTCTTCGAGATATAATAATCACCAATGGTTATCCCCGTGATGTTACTGACCAAGACTTCATTGCTTATCGTGCGTCTATGTCGAGTATTATGACACGAATGATGTTGTTGGACTCGATTCCTTCCGTTAAAATCAAAAACTTTGCCTATAAAAATAAAGGTAATTTAAAGTTTGAAGAGGTGACGGAGTCATGGGGTATTACAGAGCCTAGTTTCTCAAATGGAGCAGCCTATGCTGACTTAGATAATGATGGTGATTTGGATTACATCGTGAATAATATCAATGATTCGGCATCTGTTTTTAGAAATAACGTGGTTCAGCAAAAACCAAATGAAAGCAACTACCTAAAAGTACAACTTAAAGGTGGTAAGGATAATGTTCAAGGCTACGGTGCATGGGTCGAAATTTCGTACGCAAATGATCAAAAGCAAGTATACGAATACACACCATATCGTGGGTATTTGTCTAGTGTAGACCCTACAGCACATTTTGGTTTGGGCAAAACTCAAACGGTAAAAGAGGTAAAAGTGATATGGCAAAATGGTAAAGGGCAAGTTTTTAAAAATGTCAAAGCTAATAAAACTTTGTATGTAGACGAAGCCCAAGCTCAGGTATTACCCGATGAAAAAGAGAAGGCTGTAAATCCATTGTTAGTAGATATAACAGATGTAATCAATACTGGATACATTCATCAAGAGCAGGATATTATTGATTTTAACGTACAAAAATTATTGCCTCATAAGTTTTCGCAATTTGGACCAGCACTAGCTGTGGGAGATGTAAACGGTGATGGGTTGGATGATATCTTCGTAGGTGGTGCAAGTCAGTATAAAGGACGGTTTTTGTTGCAAAATACTACAGGTAAGTTTGAAGTAAAAGACTTTTTACCGGGGCTTGAAGGAAAAGAAAAACTCTCTGAAGATATGGGAGTGTTACTTTTTGACGCTGAAAAAGATGGAGATTTAGACTTGTACGTAGTAAGTGGAAGTTATGAGTTCCCTGCGGGAGACCAAAACTATAAAGACCATTTGTTTATCAATGACGGAAAAGGACATTTTCAGTCTGCCGATCAAGCTATTCCTGCTTTACTAAAAAGTGGTTCTTGTATCAAAGCTGTAGATTATGACCGAGATGGCGATTTGGATTTGTTTATCGGGGGTAGGGTAGAGCCAGGGGCATATCCAAAGCCCGTTAATAGCTATATTCTCCGTAATGAAGCACCTCTGGTGAAATTTACTGACGTTACGGCGCAAGTAGCACCTCAACTAAATCAAGTAGGTCTGATTTGTGACGCTTTATGGACCGATTATGACAATGATGGTTGGATGGATTTAGCACTAGCTGGAGAATTTATGCCAGTAACTTTCTTGAAAAACCAAAACGGTAAGCTCACTTCGGCACAAGAAACTGGAATAGAGTCTTATAAAGGCTGGTGGAATAGCCTTTGCGGAGGTGACTTTGATAATGACGGTGATATGGATTATATAGCAGGTAACTTAGGATTAAACTCCTTGAATCGCGCTTCTGATTCCAATCCTATTACGGTTTATGCAAAAGATTTTAATAACGATGGACATTATGATGCTATTCCTACGGTATTTTACAAAGATTTGGATGGCGTGCGTAAGGAATTTCCATTTAATACTCGTGATGATTTAGCCAAGCAGTTTATCCAAACTCGTCAACGTTTTGATTCGTATGCGAAATATGCCAAAGCTACCATCAATGAAGTATTAAAACCTGAAGAGTTGAAAGATGCCATTATCCTAAAGGCCAATTGGATGAAAACTAGTTATCTCGAAAACCAAGGAAATGGTAAGTTTAAGATAAAAGAGTTACCGATACAAGTACAATTTGCTCCCGTATTTGGGATGGTGGTACAAGATTTTGACCAAGATGGTAATCTGGATGTATTAATGACTGGAAATGATTATGCGACAGAATTAACGGTTGGACGTATGGATGCCTCTCAGGGAAATATCCTAAAAGGCGATGGTAAAGGAGGGTTTACAGTACTACCAATTAATCAAAGCGGTTATCGTGTAACTGGAGATGCCAAAGCATTAGTAGAACTTCAGTCAGCAAAAGGAAGTTTGTTAACTGTTACATCTCAAAATAGAGATAAATTGAAGTTTTTTGAAAGTACAAAGCCATACAAGATGTTCAAACTGGCACCAAATGAAAATAGTGCATTGTTGAGCCTTAAAAATGGTAAAACTCGGAAGGTAGAAATTCCTTATGGCTCATCATTCTTGTCACAATCGGCTCATAAACTCATGGTAGGAAGTGATGTCATAAAAGCACAAGCAATGAATGAAAAGGGTCAGAAACGAATGTTAAACTAGATTAAAATAGAAAAGGGGCTTACGCCCCTTTTCTATTTTAATTCAAAAACCATCTTCATCTTTAGGTTTTACTGTTGGTGGTTGCACTTGCGTTGAATCACTTGGCGCAGCATAACAGTTAATATCTACCCCATCAGGCTTGTTAAATGGCCCTTTTTTATATCCTGCAATCCGAAGCGAAGGGTCGGCATATACTTTATCCATAAACATAGCATACGCAGGCATAGCCATTTTGGCACCTTGCCCTAGACTAATACTACGAAAGTGAATACTACGGTCATCTCCACCTACCCATACACCGCCAACTAAACTTTGTGTTACGCCCATAAACCAACCATCTGAATAGTTGGATGTAGTCCCTGTTTTAGCCCCTATCTCATTTCCTTGCGCGCAACTATAACGACGTAACCCTTCAGCAGTACCTCCAGGCTCTTGAACAGCACCCTGAAGCATATGTACCATTTTATAGGCAGTTTCTTTATTCATAACTTGCTTCGTTGTTGTTTCAAAACGGCGAAGTTCGTTCCCATTTTTATCTTCAATGCTTAGAATCAAAAGAGGCTCAATACGATAGCCTTCATTCACAAATGAGCAGTAAGCATCTACTTGCTCAAATATTGAGACCTCGCTGGCACCCAAACATAAGGCTGGTGTTTCGTTCAAAGGACTTGTAATACCAACTCGGTGAGCAAACTCTGCTACTTTTTGAGGCCCTAGTTGTTTCATTAGTTTTGCCGAAACAGTATTGATAGAACGCGCCATTGCTCTACGCAAAGACATACTTTGGTACGAGTATTTACCATCAGAGTTTTGTGGTGTCCAAGATTTCATGATACCATCTTCCTGTCCGAAGGTAACAGGTTCGTCCACAACATAATCACATGGCGTTACAATGTCACTTTCGATAGCAGAGGCGTATACAAAAGGTTTGAAGGTAGAGCCTGGTTGGCGCTTACTCTGACGAACGTGATCATACTTAAAGTACTTAAAATTAATACCACCTACCCATGCTTTAACGTGACCATTATTAGGATCCATTGCCATGAAGCCAGCATTCAAAATTCTTTTATAATAATTCAAAGAATCTAAAGGCGACAGTGTTGTGTCTTTTTCTCCTTGCCACGAAAATACGGTCATACGGACAGGTTTCTTGAGTACTTCCCACACTTTATCTTCGTCTCCATCCATTTCCTCCATCAGTTGACGATAACGATCGGTACGTTTCATGGCATCTTTTAAGAAGCCTTTGATTTCACGCATGTGCTCGTCAACCCAAGGATTACGACCCTTCCAGTGTTCATAAAACTTCTTTTGCTGAGCCATCATGTGCTCGCGCATCGACTCTTCAGCATATTGCTGCATACGAGAATCAAGCGTTGCATGAATTTTTAAACCACTAGTGTAAAGGTTTAGCTGCTCGTCATCGCCACGACTTTGATTGAGATCTTCAATAATGGCTAACAACTGCTTTTTAATAGCTTCTCTAAAATAAGGAGCTAAACCTGTATTATGGTTCTCAACTTTGAATTTCAATAATATCGCTTGGTTTTGAAGGTCTTGAGCTTCAGATTCTGGTAGATACCCATACTTCACCATTTGTGCCAAAACAGTATTTCTACGAATCAAACATTTTTCTGGGCGCCTTCTTGGATCGTAAAGATTAGGGTTTTGTAACATTCCTATCAATGTAGCAGCTTCATTGACGCTCACATTGCCTACTTCTTTACTGAAATAAGTCTTACAAGCTACTCTGATTCCATAAGCATTATTACCAAACTCCACCTCGTTGAGGTACATTTTCATGATTTCTTGTTTGGTATATCTACTTTCCAAACGGATAGCTAAAATCCATTCTTTCGTTTTGGCAATTACAGTACTTATTTTAGGAATACGCATCAATAGACCTTTATATTCCATGCCCTCTTCAGCCGATTCTGCGCTACGTGTATTGAAAAGGTTTTTGGCTAATTGCTGTGTAATCGTACTACCACCACCTGCCGTACCAAAACTGGTCACAACACGGAATGTACTACGCAAATCTATACCAGAGTGCTTAGCAAAACGAGCATCTTCTGTTGCCATCAAAGCATTGATGATATTGGGCGAAAGCTCTTCAAATTCTACTGGACTACGGTTTTCCCTGAAATATTTGGTAAGCTCAACGCCATCTTCTGAAATCAAAACGGAGGCTAATTGGCTTTTAGGGTTTTCGAGTTCTTGGAGACTAGGCATTCCTCCAAACAACCAGAAGAAGTTATAGTTAACAGCTAGAACGTATAAAACAAGTGCAATAAAACCACGAATAGACCATTTCCAGAGGCTTTGAATGGTACGTTGGTATTTACCGGGTTGGAGTTTTATCATGGGTTAATAATTATGACTTGAGTCGTTTATATGAGTTGGAAATGTTTAAATAGGGAAGTATTTCTGAAAGTTGACTCTTAACTTCCGAAATCTACTATCTAAAATCAGCAATTAGGGAAATTCGCTTTTACAAATTTAAAAATTTAATACATATACGCTTGATTTGGCAGAAAAGTATGCGAATCTGCCATAATTATTGAGTAAATGGATAATTACTAAAGAGATATCTTTCGTAAATATCAATGTCTATTTACCAATAAACCTTTTTGACTCAAATGAGGGTATTTAGTTTCAAAATACCTTTGATAGATTTTAATAGCTAAAATAGCACTGATTATGCCGACGATAGAACCTCCTAATAAGTCCTCAGGAAAGTGCTGAAAAAGATAAGGTCTAGAATAGGCTGCTGTGATTGCCAATGTAAGAAATATAGGATTGATCATCGGCTTTTTGGCAAAAAATACCCAAAGCGTAAAAATACAAAATGCGCTGGTCGTATGACCTGATGGAAAACTATTGAATCCATGAAGCTCAACGCCACTCACGTATTTCCATGGGTATGATACATCTTTAAAAAACTCACTTGGTCGTAAGGTTTGAAACGAAAATTTTAAACCTTGTGAAATAAGTGTACTGACTGCAAATGCTATAACTCCTATAAATGCTTGTTCGTATTTGAATACTAACCAAACCAAAATCATGGTAACAAAAAACCATCCTTCCCCCAACTGAGTAGCGCACCAGAAAAAAGTATCCGACCAAATAGTGCGATGAGAGTTAATCCAAACCATTTGTTCAAACTTTGGCGTTTGTAAAACCCATCCCAAGCACACAAGCCACATTAGTATAAAAGGAACAAAAAAAGAGAGATTATTTTTCAAAAGATTTTTCATAACTGCAAAGTTCGTAAAAATTGAGCCTCCTTCAAACTCCCCTGTTTTGATAGTAGACCAAATATGGTTGAACCTATCAGTATAGTAAGTGGTTCATTGCCTGAGAATTAATAAAAAATCTTTTTCTCAAAAGTATTGCTTCGAATTGTTGTCATTTTCAAAAAAAGTCTCTAATTTTGCAGTCTTTTCGGGATAACCTAGCTTTAGGTTAGCTCAAAAGTATGCGTACAATACTGCGTGCACGGTGACATAGAGTATCCAAACCGCGTCTGTTGGACAGACCTTTATTTGATTGAAAGCCTTGAAAAAGAATTATTTAGCAAATTATAAAATTGATATTTTTCGCCTCGACAACAAGCAGTATGTGCATGAGTTTGAGGGCGACAATCAGTTTTTTGCTGAGTTTGAGCAAGATGAAATCGGTAAAGGAAACTTCAAAGCAAAAGTAACTTTAGATAAATCAGAAACGATGATTCAGTTACTTTACGAAATTGAAGCAGTCGTAGAATTGACCTGTGATAGAAGCCTAGAACAGTTTGATTATCCTATCAGCATCACAAAAAAATGATTTTGAAGTTTGCAGATAGAACAGAAGAAGTCACAGATGAACTGATGTTAATTGATCGCCATGTACAACAGATTAATGTTGCGCAAGATATATTCGACTTCATCTTTTTAGAAATTCCAATAAAGAGATTGCACCCCAAATTTGTTCAAGAAGAAGTAGAAGGGTTCGACGAGGAAGATGAAGATGATGAAGATTGGGATGACGACGATTTGCTTTGGGAAGATGAAGAAGGAGAGTTTGTTTATACCACAGGAGGCGGGGACGATGATGACGAGGACGAAGAAGAATATGAAGAGGAAGAAGAGGAAGAAAGTTCAGAAGACAACTCAGAAGCGCCAATAGACCCACGTTGGGCTATATTGAAGAATTTGAAAAATAATCAAAATTAATTTTAGAGCAAGAAGCTCTCATACATAAGTTAAGTAACAACGTAACAAAATAACGGAAATAAGAAAATGGCACATCCTAAACGAAGACATTCGACAACTCGCAGAGATAAGAGACGTTCACATGATTTTGCTACTCCAAAAGCAATCACTGTAGACCCAACTACTGGCGAAATTCACTTGCGTCACCGTGCACACGTATTCGAAGGTAACCTTTACTACAAAGGTAAAATGGTAGTAGAAGGTTATGCTGCACAAGCGTAATTGACACAATATTTTAGGTATTAAATAGGCTAAAGTTTCTGATTATCAGGGGTATAGCTAATAAGTGTGTTTTTTGATATATAAAAAACACAAAAAAATACTGTTTTCAACTTCTTAAAATGCTATTTTTGCAGTTACCAATTTTGCGTAAACAAAAATAACCAATGAATATAGGAGTTGATGCAATGGGCGGCGACTTCGCCCCGCAAGCCATAGTTGAAGGAGCAGTATTAGCAGCTAATGAGTTGCCCGAAGGTGTGACAATCGTATTGATTGGTCAAACAGAGGCAATTCAAACAGTTCTTGATAAACAAAATTATACGGGATCAAACATTAAAATTGTGGAGGCTAACGAAACAATTGAAATGGGTGAACATCCTGTAAAAGCCTTACAAGCTAAACCCAATTCCAGCATCGGAGTTGGGTTTAAACTTTTAAAGACAGGTGAAATCGATTCATTTGGCTCAGCAGGTAATACTGGTGCGATGATGGTTGGGTCACTTTTCTCGATAAAGGCAATTGAAGGTGTTCAGCGCCCAGCAATCGCTGGCTTTGCGCCTCAAACCAACGGCAAAATGGCCGTAATGGTAGATATTGGTGCAAATGCTGACGTAAAACCTGAAATGCTTGAGCAATTCGGCTTGTTAGGTTCTATTTATTACCAAGCTACTACAGGAGAAGAAAACCCTAAAGTAGGTTTGATGAACATTGGCGAAGAAGCCGAAAAAGGCTCGCTCATTGCTCAACAAGCTCACAAACTAATGAAGGAAAATGCTAAAATGAACTTCATTGGTAATATCGAAGGAAAAGATTTCTTCAAGGGTAAAGCTGATGTAATTGTTACAGATGGCTTTACAGGAAATATTCTTTTGAAAATGGGTGAATCATTGTACGGCATAATGAAAGATCAAGGAGTTGAAACAAGTTTCCTTGACAAAACAAATTATGAAGCAGTAGGAGGTAGTCCAATCGTTGGAGTAAATGGCAATGTTATCATCGCTCATGGAGCTTCATCGGCCAAAGCTATCAAAAATATGATTCATCTTTCTACTAAAATTGTAGAATCTAAAGTTACAGAAAAGATCAAAGAAGCACTTAGTGCATAGTGAGTGTTCCTGCCAACTACCGTGTTGTGCTTGAAGGCACTTCACATGACGCTAGTTCGCAGGGCACTATTTATATTATTGAACATGACAAAGATCATTGCAGCAATTACAGGCGTTCAGGGGTATGTGCCAGAGGAAGTTTTAACTAACGCCGACTTAGCAAAAATTGTTGATACCACTGATGAATGGATAATTTCCCGTACAGGTATTAAAGAACGCCGCATCTTGCGCGGAGAAGGTCAAGGTACTTCGGTCATGGGAGCTGAAGCTGTAAGGAAACTATTGGAAAAAACCAATACGAAACCTGAAGAGGTAGATTTGTTGATTTGCGCTACAGTAACTCCTGATCATTTTTTCCCATCAACAGCCAACTTGATTTGTGATAAAGTAGGTATTTCATTCAATGCTTCCTACGACATCGCAGCTGCTTGCTCAGGCTTTTTGAATGCCTTGGTAACTGGTGCAATGTTTATTGAATCAGGTCGTTATAAGAAGGTGATTGTTGTAGGCGCCGATAAAATGTCAGCTATTGTTGACTACACAGACCGTTCTACTTGCGTATTGTTCGGCGACGGTGCAGGTGCTGTAATGCTTGAGCCTAGTTCAGACGGTTTAGGTCTTCAAGATTTTATCTTAAAATCTGATGGGTCAGGTGCTAGCCACTTGATTCAGAAGGGTGGAGGTAGTGCATATCCTCCAACGCACGAAACCATTGATAATAAATGGCATCATATCCATCAGGAAGGTCAAGCTGTATTTAAGTTTGCCGTAACTCGTATGGCAGATGTTTCAGCCGAAATTATGGAGCGTAATAATCTTTCTGGTGATGATGTAGCCTTTTTGGTACCACATCAGGCCAATAAAAGAATTATTGATGCTACAGCCAACCGAATGGGTGTTGGTCCTGAAAAAGTAATGCTCAATATTCATAAGTACGGAAATACCACTGCCGCTACCATTCCTTTGTGTTTGTGGGACTATGAAAGTCAGCTCAAAAAAGGTGATAATCTTATTCTTGCTGCATTTGGTGGAGGCTTTACTTGGGGGAGTGTTTACCTCAAATGGGCGTACTAAAGTATCAAAACAGTAAACTTCCTAGCTAAATTTCACTAAACTGGGTAGTTTACTGTTTTTTTTGTGCTAAGTTCAGAGAACATTTTTGTAATTTTGCACATTCAAATTTTTGTAATTATCAAATTTGTAACTATTTAGTGTTCAGAAAGCAAAATTGCTTATGCTATTTCTTGTTTTCTAAATAATTGAAAAAATGGCAACTACTGCAGACATCAGAAACGGACTAGTAATCAAATTTAACAACGATCTTTTTTCAGTTGTTGAGTTTTTACACGTAAAGCCAGGCAAAGGCCCTGCTTTTGTAAGAACAAAATTGAAATCATTGACTTCAGGAAAGGTAATCGATAACACATTCAACTCAGGGGTAGCAATTTTCCCTGTTCGTGTAGAGCGTCGTTCTTTCCAATACTTGTATGAAGAAGAATTTGGTTATACTTTCATGGATAACGAAAACTTCGAACAAGTTACCTTAAACAAAGAGATGGTAGAAGCAGCAGACCTTATGAAAGAAGGTCAGTTGGTTGAAATCCTAATCAACGCAGAAACAGAGCAACCTATTTCTTGCGAAATGCCTCTATTTGTAGAGCTTGTTGTTACTTATACCGAACCGGGTATCAAAGGTGACACAGCCAACTCTCCTAAAAAACCTGCCACTGTTGAAACTGGTGCTACGATCACTGTACCATTATTCATCCAGAACGATGAGAAAATCAAGGTAGATACTCGTACATATGAATATGTAGAAAGAGTAAAATAATATCCTTCGATAAGTAATTGATTTTCAATAAAGTTTTACTCCTCAAGATTTTACTGGCTCAACTAAAAATACTTATATTTACTGTATCTTTAGTCCTGAATTTATAGGACACTGTCCTTTTTCGGCCTTAATTTTTTGTGAGATGTATTCTTGAAAACAATTACTTATCTGAAATTCCCTTATACGTAAAATTTATCAATTAGACATTGTAACACCAACCTCCAATGGAAAATAAAGAAATCCAAAAGCTATTAGATTTTATTGCTCAATCAACTCTTGATGAGGTAAACATCGAAACTTCTGAGTTGAAACTTTCAGTAAAGCGTTATGGTCAAGCGCCAGTGGTGCAACAAGTGGTAGCAACTCCAGCACCAGTAGTAGCGGCAGCTCCAGTTGCAGCTACTGCGGCGGCGGCTCCAGCAGCGGCGGCTCCAGCAGCTCCAGCAGCAGCTCCAGCAGCAGCTTCTAACCGTGTGACTATCAAGTCTCCAATGATTGGTACATTCTACCGTTCTTCTAGCCCAGACTCTCCATCATTCGTTGAAATTGGTTCAGAAGTGACAAAAGGTAAGCCAGTTTGTATCATCGAAGCTATGAAATTGTTTAACGAAATCGAATCAGAAGTATCTGGTCGTATCGTTGAAGTATTGGTAGAAAACGCAACACCTGTTGAGTTTGACCAACCTCTTTTCGTAGTTGAACAATAAGCCAACCATATTGAATTACCCCATCTATTTGGTTTTATTTTTCAATAAGTCAAAAACTCTCTTATCGATTAGTGAGTTGTTGTTGCAATAACACATCGATAAAGATGTTTAGTTGAGTTTATAACTAAAGCTAAAGAATGTTTAAGAAAATACTTATCGCCAACAGAGGTGAAATTGCCCTCCGCATCATTAGAACATGTAAGGAGATGGGCATCAAAACGGTAGCGATTTATTCTACTGCTGACCGTGAAAGCCTTCACGTAAAATTTGCTGACGAAGCTGTGTGTATTGGCCCACCGCCAAGCCGTCAGTCGTATTTGAATATCCCTGCGATTATTTCAGCAGCCGAAGTTACTGGCGCTGATGCTATTCACCCAGGATATGGTTTCTTGTCAGAAAATGCTGAGTTCTCTCGTATTTGTTCTGAATATGGTATCAAATTTATTGGTGCTACTGCAGAACAAATCAATTTGATGGGTGACAAAGCTACTGCGAAAGCTACCATGAAAATTGCTGGTGTCCCTGTAATTCCAGGTTCGGAAGGCTTGATTGATACAGTAGAAGATGCTAAGCGGATTGCGAAAGACATCGTTTACCCTGTTATTATCAAAGCTACAGCTGGTGGTGGTGGTCGTGGTATGCGTATTATCCGTCATGAAGATGAGTTCGAAAAGCTTTGGAATGATGCCAAAATGGAAGCAGCCAACGCTTTTGGAAACGATGGTATCTACATGGAAAAATATGTGGAAGAACCTCGTCACATCGAAATACAAGTTGTAGGAGATCAATACGGAAAAGTATGTCACCTTTCTGAGCGTGATTGTTCTATCCAACGTCGTCACCAAAAACTTTGTGAAGAAACTCCTTCGCCTGCACTTACTCCAGAACTTCGTGAAAAAATGGGTGAGGCTGCAATTAAAGGGGCTTCTGCTATCAAATATGAAGGTGCTGGTACAATTGAATTCCTAGTGGATAAGCATGGTGATTTCTATTTCATGGAAATGAATACTCGTATCCAAGTAGAGCACCCAATCACTGAAGAAGTTACAGATTTCGACTTGATTAAAGAACAAATTAAAGTAGCAGCTGGTGTACCTATTTCAGGACAAAACTATACGCCAAAATTGTATGCTTTAGAATGTCGTATCAATGCTGAAGACCCTGCGAATGGATTCCGTCCTTCGCCAGGTAAAATCACAAATCTTCACTTACCAGGAGGCCACGGAGTACGTATCGATAGCCATGTGTATGCTGGTTATACAATTCCACCAAACTATGACTCTATGATTGCGAAAGTAATTGTTTCGGGTCAGAGCCGTGAAGAGGTATTGTTGCGTATGAAACGTGCTTTGCAAGAGTTTGTAATCGATGGTATCAAAACTACGATTCCTTTCCATATCAAATTAATGGATGATGAACGATTCAAGTCTGGTCAATTCACAACAGCCTTTATGGAAGGTTTTGATTTGAAAAGCTTGTAATTGATTGGATTCAATTAGCCATAAAAAAGGGTTCTGTGTATGCAGAACCCTTTTTTTATAAATTAGATTTTTCTTCGAAAAGCTTTTCTATGGTTTCTCGATATGATACCCCCAATGGGATTTTCAATTTATCCAAAATTACGTGTCGAGATGATATTCCTGTTACTTTGAAACGAGGCACTATATATGATTTATGTACCCTAATAAAGTTGAGCGGTTGTAATTTAATCTGTAAGTCGGAAATCGACTCACTGATTAGCACAGGCTTCTCTTTACTAAAAATTCGAGTATAAGCGCCTAATGCTTCGATATACTGAATGTCATTTACAAAGAACTTTAAAGACTCTCTACCTGCCTTTAAGAAAATAATTTGTTCTTCCTGAACAACAGGTTTTTGAGAAGCTTTATTCTTGATATTGATATTGTCAATGGCTCTATTAACAGCTTTTAGGAATCGCTCAAAACTAAAGGGTTTGAGTAGATAATCTGTTACTCCTACATCAAAAGCCTCCATAGAATAATCGGAATGACTTGTAGTAAGAATAATCTGAGGAGGAGCTTCAAGCGTTTTAATGAGATCTAATCCAGAAATTTCGGGCATTTCAACATCAGAAAATAGAATATCGACCTTTCCTTGATGCAACAAAGGAATGGCTTCAATGGGATTACTAAAAACTTGAACGATTTCAAGATGCGGTAACCTCTTGATGTTGGTTTCTAAAATTTTTTGAGCGATGTCATCGTCTTCTAAAATGACACATCGATAAACTGTCATGAATTAGGTGAATTATTCTGTTGTTAAATTGGCTAGAATGTACGGCGACTTCTAGAATGCAATTAGGAAAGGTTTGGCTAAAATTGACGAAAAGTTGGAAAAACAATTCATGAGAATGGTTTTCTACATCGCAACTTACGGGATTTTTGTTAGAAAATGAAATATAGAAGAAGGGAATTTAACAAAATTCCCAAGACATACTCAAGTTTTGAGCACATCTTGGGAATTGTATAATTTTCAAAAAGTAAGAATTAAAAATTCTTTAACTTAGACGAATTACGGTATTAATGATAATCTTAATGTCGAGTACTTAAACGAATCACAATGTTTATAAACTACTTAAGCTAATTTGTCTCATTTTATGATTTCTTAGGCGGTCAGATATTTAAGGGTATTGAGTAAGGATGTAATTGCATTACAAAATTACATTTTAATATTGATGTTGAATATTGACATATGCCTGTAGCTCACCAACACACAAATTATCCTATGAATTGATGAACTAATGTATCAATTAAGACCTTATTATTTATGAACTGCACAAATATCCCACGAACGTGCAGTGGTGTCAATTATAGATGGTAATTTTGGACAATAAATCACGAAGATATGAATAAGTTTTTTTTACAAGTTGGAGCTATCTTAGCTGCCCTATCGGTTGCACTTGGTGCATTTGGGGCGCACGCGTTTAAAGCAAGCCTAGAGGCGATTGGTAGAACAGAAACCTTCGAAACGGCTGCTCGCTACCAAATGTATGGGGCATTGGGGTTGTTGGCTGTAGGAATATTGTCTGGAACATTCAAGCATGCTTTTGTAAGATATGCAGGCAATGCATTATTGGTAGGGACAATTATTTTTGCAGGAGCCTTGTACATGATTTGTGCTACAGGAGTCACTATGTGGGGAGCGGTTGCCCCAATCGGAGGTACATGCCTAATGGTAGGCTGGGTGTTGCTAGCCTTGGGAATTACTAAAAGCAAGTAAGTATATTCCTAATTTAGTGAATTGAGATTGAGTGAATGAGTGATTATTTTTAATTTGCTTTTTTCTTGTAGAGGAGCAATGTATTGCGTCTGAAGAGGTATCATTTTAAAATATAGTCATGAGTCATCCCAAATTTTAGAATTAGGTATATTCTCCAACTTTTTATCAAAAAAAGCGGTCGAAAATTGTTTTTAGACTCAAAGTATTGTGTCTCTACTGCTAGGATAAGATTTTAAAATAATCACTCATTCACTCAATCTCAACTCACTAAATTGTTAATGAATCAGGACTTGCTCCAAACTCGCCCATACGATTTCACCCATTGTTTTGCACTTCAGAAATCTATCTGATTGATACCACCTAGCTAGTTCTTTTTTGAGGGACTCGGTATTATCTACAGAGGCAATTTCATCTCTCGCCATTACTGACATCAGCTCGTACATCCGCTGTTGCTCTACTCTCAATCTTCCTGCTATGAGTGATCTTTCTTCAATCTGGTACTGTTGAACAGACTCTGAAGTCATATATTTCATCCCAATTTCGACCAAAGGATAGTTTTGTTTAAAATACTGAGGCATATATACCGAACGTTTGCCTTCGTAACTTTGCTGGTCAAAATCTATAGCCCTTATACGGTAAAATACTTCTTCAAAGTCGGGCGTGATGTCTATAATGAAATTTGAGGAGTGCATATCTCCCAGTAGTCTCACAAAGCATCTTTCATTAAACTTTACAAACTCTTTAGCCAATCGACGATAATTTACCTCTTCATAACTAGGTAGTTGCTTAAAGAATAAATCTCCAGGAATACCAATGATGTGTTCTTCTACGACTGTATCCTCGAATGTGAGATAACTCATTCTATTGGGAGATAGTAGATGTTCTAGTTCCATGCCATATACTCGCGAGGAATCTGCACGCTTGACATAGAAATAGTCGAAGTTATCGTTCATTTTATTGACAATTCGAATGCGAAATGGCTGTGTGTTGCCATAAGTACATAAATCAATCCTATCGACATTGAGGTGATTAATAACTTTTTCGTCACCATCAGTACGTAAATCAGCATAGATTTTTTTTAATCCTTCATACACAAAATCAATGTCATTGTGTGGATAAAATACCGTTTGCCAAAGCGTATCATTGCCAAACTTGTCATATAAACTTATAGCATTTTCAAATCTCAACAAATCAGAATACTGTAAAGGCATGGCTATCTCACGCCCATATTTAATCAAATATTTTCTGAGCTGGAGATTAATTTTGAATGGAAGTTTCTTTTTTGAAATAAGAGCCATATTGCAAGATTTAGGCTGTAAACATCTTCTTTTTCAAGACTAAAATCAAGAGTTTTATTGGTAAAAGGTATAGGTGTCCAATAAATTTTATCTACATTACATCTAGTCGATAAAATCTAAATCCTTATCAAATGTTTCCTCAGACATATAAGATGCCCAGAGAGCAGCGAAGTTACAAATACACCCCACTATCAATGCTGCATAAATCAGACCCACATGACCCATTAAAAATTTAAAGCCTAATGTAATAAGAATCAATGCCCCACGAACGAAGTTGGGTACTGTTGTAGTCACTGTTGCACGAATATTAGTACCAAACTGCTCTGACGCCATAGTAATAAATACCGCCCAATATCCTCCTGAAAAGCCCAAAGCAAAACATAGGAAATAAAAAATCGTAGTACTTAGTCCATGAACTAATAAATAGATACCCATCAGGATTATACTAGAGCCTACAAACCAGTAAATCGTCTTTTTACGACTTTGTAAAAATTGACTTACGAGTCCGCTAAGAAAATCACCAGATGATAGTCCCGCATAACATAAAATCACCACTGTACCTGCTTTAATTTCACCCTGAACACCAATAGCCTTGCTAAGTTCGGGCGCTACCAACACAAGAATACCTACCGTGTACCAAACAGGAAGACCTATCAAAATACAATAGATATATCTTTTGAGCTTATTCGAATCGGTGAATAGGCTAAGAAAATTGCCTTTCGGTGCGCTTTTTTCAATGTTTTGAAATAATGACGATTCCATGGTACCAATACGCAATAGCAATAATGCTAACCCCATAGCACCGCCGATATAATAGGTCATACGCCACCATTCTGGGTCGGTACTCAAGCTTGCTATGTAGGCAGCTGTTACGGCACCTAAAGCCCCAGTTCCTGCAATGAATAAGGCTCCATATCCTCGTTTTTCTTTTGGTAAAGATTCGTTCACTAAAGTTACTCCAGCTCCTAATTCGCCTGCAAGACCAATACCTGCCAAAAATCTTAGAATAGCATATACGGTTAAATCTTGTACCATTCCATTAAAAGCATTGGCTAAGGAATACAATAGAATAGAGCCAAATAAGACAGATTTACGTCCACGCTTGTCACCCAAAATGCCCCAAATAAGTCCACCCAAAAGCATGCCTGCCATTTGTATGTTAAGTAGGCGCAGTCCTTCTGAGAGTTGTCCGTCTTTATCGAGTCCGAGACTGGCCAAGCTAGCGTTTCGAATTACCCCAAAAAGAATGAGATCATATACATCCACAAAATAGCCCAGAGAAGCTACAAGGATTAACAGTTTGGCATTTTTTGAAATAGTAGTTTCCTGCATAGAGATAGGTTTTATGTAAAGGAAAGATTCATTCCGAAAATAAGAATTTTAACAGTCTATAACAAAAAAACTACCGATTATCTATATAATCGGTAGTTTTTGTATGAAGTGTTATTTTACCATCTTGAAAGCATTTGCGAACGATGGGCGTCTAATTTTAGAAAAATAAATAATAAAATAGAGAACGACCAAAGAGATGAGCCTCCATAGCTAAAAAATGGCAGCGGAATTCCAATTACTGGCATCAAACCGATAGTCATACCGATATTGACGAGAAAGTGGAAAAATATGATGGAGACGACCCCATATCCGTAGACTCGCGCAAATCGGGATTTCTGTCGGTCTGCGAGATAAATAAGCCGTAGCATCAAGCCAATAAATAAACCGACAACAGTTAGGCTTCCTGCAAAACCAAACTCTTCACCTACAGTACAGAAAATGAAGTCGGTACTTTGTTCGGGTACAAAGTCAAACTTAGTTTGTGTTCCCTGCAAATATCCTTTACCAAGCAACCCACCCGAGCCAATCGCAATTTTGGCTTGACGAACATTATAACCTGTTTTCTTACGGTCAAAGTCAGGGTCAACTAAAACTCGGATACGATTACGCTGGTGTTCTTTTAGCACATTATTAATCGCCCAATCTACGCCTGTCACAAACAAACCCATACAAAAGGCTACACCTAGAATAGCTAATATATTTTTGGTTTTGCGTTCATAACGAGGCATTGCCCAAACAACTAAAGCAGACACTACCGCTAAACCGATATAAATCTGCCATTCCTCAAAAATGAGAGATAAAATAAATAGCGTTACCACCGCTAAGAAAATAGCAGGATACATACCTGGAAGCCCCTCACGGTACAATAGAATCAAGAATGACGCAAAAACTAAAGCAACCCCTGTTTCGTTAGACGCCAAAATCAATATTGGCGGAATTGCAATGATGATAGCTACATTGAGCTGGTCTTTGAATCTGGATAGATTGGTGAGTGGCGTACTCAAATATTTTGCCAGTGCCAAGCAGGTTGCCATTTTAGAGAACTCGGCAGGTTGTAACTGAAAAGAGCCTATCCTGAACCAAGAGTGCGAGCCTTTCACCTCTGTTCCTACTACGAGTACTGCCAGCAACATGAATAGGAAAAATCCATAAATAGGAAAAGCAAAAGTATCGTAGAAACGATGGTCGATAACCAAAATGGCAATTATGAGCAGAACTGTTGTTCCTATCCAAATGAGTTGTTTTCCTGAATTGGTATCAAAGAAACCGTCATCAAAAATCCAAATTGGGTGCTCAGGATTATAAATTGCCGCGTAAATATTGAGCCAGCCTGCTACAACACAAAGTATATATATTAACACGGTCACCCAGTCGAGGTTGCGCGATATTTGTTCTTCTCTTTTCAAGGTCTTATTCTTAGAAATGCTAAATCAATTTGTTTGGTACACTTGAGTAAAGGGTTTTGAAATCACTTCGGATATCGAATTGCGGAAATGTAACCTACTTTCCATTTTCCTATTTTTCTGAAATGTCAAATCTGTAATGAATTGAAATCTTTCAGCCCTAATTACTCTTCTAATCTTAATGTGTTTTCTTAGGTACTATTTTCTGATTTTTAGGTAAAACCGCTTGTGGTTGCATCGGAATCTTGAATATAGGAGCTTTTGGTTTATTTGCCTGATCTAGTTTGAATAACTCTTCTTTCAGGTTGCGTAGCTGATAGTCTTCGATAGTCGAATCTTTTTCTACCGTTGCTTTTACCTCTTTATTTGGTTTAGCTGAAGCACTTTTTGCACTCAACACATTGGCCAAATAGCTTTTATTCATCCATCGAGTTTCCATTGCTTTACGTTCTACTTTGCCTTTCAAGTATTTTTCAATACAAAGCGATGCAATAGGAGCCGAGTGTGTTCCTCCAAAACCTGCATTTTCGATAAATACAGCAATAGCAATTTTAGGATTTTCTCTTGGAGCAAAAGCGATAAAAATAGCATGGTCTTGCCCATGTTTATTTTGAGATGTACCTGTTTTACCACAAATCTGAATATCGCTTAGGCGTGCTTCGGCAGCCACAGTACCTGCATTTACCGCGCCAACCATTCCTTCGATAACAGGTTCAAAATGGCGACGATCTATACCTACTGAAATATGCTCTTTGTATTTGTTATCAATGTTTCCAGCTTCATTAATTCCTTTTACAAGGTGCGGGCGAACATACCAACCTCGGTTGGCGATGATAGCAGCCACATTAGCCATTTTGAGCGGGTTGATGACAATCTCCCCTTCACCAATACCCACAGAGTAGATATTAGAAAATTTCCAGCGAAGAGGGCCTTTATATACTTTGTCGTAATACTCGACACTTGGCAGTTTTCCTTTTGTTTCGTTTGGTAAGTCAATCCCTAATTCTTGTCCAATACCAAACTTGCTAGCCATGTCATTCCAACGTTGAAGACCAACGGCCGATTTTTTGAAAAGATTTTGCTCCTTATTGTTATAAATGATTCTTTTGAAAACATTATAGAAATAAGGGTTACAAGAGTTTTTGATACCTAGTTGAATAGACGAAGATGTTCCACCACAGTGACACTTCATAGGTACACCTGCGTGACCAAATCCAGTGCTTGGGCTAATTACTCCCAATTGCAAACCAATCAATGCTTGGATCAACTTAAAGGTCGAACCTGGGCGATAATAAGCACTCGGTGGGCGGTTGATAAGCGGGTGTAATGGGTCAAGGTTGAGCGTTTGGAAGTATTTTGAGAAAGTCCTTCCTGATAGTTTACTAGGGTCATAAGTAGGAGCCGATACCATCGCTAAGATTTCGCCAGAGGATGGCTCAATTGCCACCACACTTCCTACTTTGTGTTGCATCAAACTATCAGCAAAATCTTGTAAGGCAATATCTACCGACGAAATCAAATTTTTGCCAGCAACAGGTTCTCTATCAAATTCTCCATTTTTAAAAGGACCTTTTTCTACGCCACGGCTGTTGACCATCACGTATTTTTCGCCACGTTGTCCTCGCAGTTCGTCTTCATAAAATCTTTCAAGTCCAGTAACACCTACATAATCTCCTTGTCGATAATATTCGTTACCTTTTTCCTGTTCTTTCAAGAGACGCTCAGGGCTAATTTCGCCAACATACCCTAAGGCATTTGCCATACCTTTTGATTGATAAGTACGCAAAGAACTAATCTGGAAAGAAAACCCTGGGTAGTCTACCATAGCATCTTGAACACGTGCATATTCCTCTTTGGAAAGCTGACGTAAAAACAAAGAAGGTCGTACAGGAGAGTAAATTCTTGCTAAGTGAGTCAAGCTATCAAACTCACTGCGGGTAATGTCAAAAAGTCTACAGAATTTTAAAGTATCCTGAACATGTGCTTTTTTGGGCGTAATGTACAAATCATACACAGGGGTATTATAGACAATCAACTTTTTGTTGCGGTCATAAATCAATCCTCTGAAAGGAACTTGTACAATTTTACGAATAGCATTGTTTTGAGCATCTAACTTGTAAGTCTCGTCAATAACTTGCAAATAAAATAGCCTTCCGATGTAAAGTATGGCGATAAGGATAATGAATCCTTGGATAAATCTCTTTCTAATCTCGTCCACTGGCTTTAAAATGATTTTAGGGATATATAGAAAATGTTTTCTACTTTCTGGAAAATTTGACTGGCTAAAAGCGTTTTAATTGCTAACCAATCTGTAAATAACCAACTAACTATTACTATTTTTTGTATTTTGAGTAAAGGCTTGGTTGGTATCTGATTATCAAATATGAAATACTCATTTAAACAAAAACAGACCTGTTTTATAGTTTAAACGGAAAAAACTATCTGAAGGAACATAATTAAAGTACAAAATTTGCTGTTTTTCAATAAATTGTCAACAAACTCATTGAGAATCAAAACATAATTTTGCGATACGATCTTATTCTTTGGGAAGACTACGAATTAATAAATAAATCGCAGCAAAAATGAATAGCAACGAACAGCCAATAGAATACCAAGGAGTAGTGGTATGGAAGGTTTTATCAAGCCAGTTGCCTAACAGTACGCCACTCGCAATGGTGATAAGCATTTGGCTTCCTGCTCCCATATAGCGCATATACTTGTTGGAATTTGGCGAATCGTTTGACATGAAAATAAAGAAAAAAGGTTGTTCGACGTCGAAAATAGAATGGTACTTTTCCGTTGGGATATAATAAAAAAATCCCAAAACGAATGTTTGATATACCTGTAACAAAAATACTTAATTGGCACGGAATCTGATAATAAAATCTCGTTATTTTGCGTTAAACCCCTTGTTATTCAAGATAGACTTGCTCTATTAACTTGGGTTATTGTTTTGAGTACTTTGAATCTTATCTTAAGAACCACCAAATTGACCTATATTTGTATTTTGGATGGGGAATCAATCAAATCATTGTAGTTTTTCTGCATAGCTACTTCACATGAATAGAATACCGTTACTTTTAGTACTTGCCATATTTTTGTGCCTAGGAGGATGCTCCCAATATAGCTCTTCGCCTATCAGCGTGGGATTCCATAATCTTAATGCCAAATACAATGCGCTTTTTCAAGCTAATCAAAAATTGTTTGAGGCCGAAAAAAAGCTATTTGAAGACCGTCACGATAATTACGCCCAAATCCTTCCTGTTTTATTGCCTATCGATTCGGTCGTAGCTAGCACCGTATCAGCTGAACTGGCTGCCGTTATCAAAAAAGCATCAATGGTGGCCGAAAGACACCAAAACTCTCGTTGGCTCGATGATGCCTATGTACTCATAGGGCAAGCTCGCTTGATACAAGAAGATTATAAAAATGCCATCGAAACGTTTAAATATGTCAATACCACTGCCGAAGATGATGATGCTCGTCAGGCAGCGCTGATTGGACTGATGCGTGCTTATGTCGAACAAGGTGAGTTTACTACTGCTTTGAGAGTTGCCGAGTTACTACGAGAGGAGGACTTGAACAAAAATAATACAGCGAACTTTTATTTGACAAAAGCGTATTTACATCAACTCAAAAAGGAATATGCTACTTCTGTGGCTATTTTGGAGGAGACCTTTCCATTGCTTCCTAAAAATGAGCAAAAAGCTAGATTATATTATGTAGCAGGTCAGATGTATGAGCTTTTGGAAAAATTTCCTAAATCAAGCGAGTGCTTTACTAAAGTTGCTAAGAATAGACCTTCCTATGATTTAAGATTCTATGCCTCGTTGAATAGCGCATTGGTCATGAACCAAAAAGGTAATTTTGAAAAATTATTAAAGGATGGCAAGAACAAGGATTTGTCTGATAAAATTTATGAGGCTATGGCTTCGGCAGAAATGCGACAAGGGAATACAGCCAAAGGAATTGCCTTATTGAAAAAATCTGCGAGTATCAGCAAGGATACAAAACAATTGCCTTACACGTATTTGACGTTGGCGGATTTATATTACGACAAATATGCAGAATATGAAACGGCTTTTGCCTACTACGATAGTTGTCTTTCATTATTACCTAATACTGATGCTGCTTTTGCGAAAGTAAAGCAAAAACAACAAGTGCTAGGAGAGTTTGTGAAGCAGATGAATATTGTCAAAACGGAGGATTCTTTACAAAAACTCTCAAAGCTTACTCCTGCAGAATTAGATAAAGTTTTGGAAAGAGCTATTCGCCTAAAGAAGGCTCAAGAGATGGCCAATTTGGCAAAAGCTAAAGAAATTGTAGCTGGCTCGACCGCCACTGCCAAAGATCCATTTGCGGCTTCAGGCAAAACAGATTGGTATTTTTCTAATGCTATGTTGGTAAGCCAAGGTCGTACCAACTTTACGAATCGCTGGGGGAATCGCCCATTGGAGGACAATTGGAGAAGAAGTAGCCGTGACGACGCAGCCTCTTTTGGTAGTTTTAATACTGCAAGTACTGAAAATACTTCCGCCTCAAAAAACACAATTGAAGGCATAAGTGACAAAGAATTAGCGACAGAAAAAGCACTCATGAAAACCAAAATTCCATTTAGTGCAAAGGCGCTCGAAACTTCACAAATCAAACGACAAGATGCGATGTTTGAAGTGGGTAAAATCTTTAAGTTGAGTTTAAATGAGCCTAAGAAGTCTATTGCAACATTCAAACAGTTACTTTCGGAATACCCAAATTCAATTCACGAACCTGAGGCACTGTACTTTTTGTATTTGTTACACGAAAATAACCCAACAGAAAAAGTAGGCTACAGAAAATCACTCTTTGATAAGTTTGGTGACTCGTATTTTGCAAGAATGTTAAGCCGTGAAAATATTGTAGAGTTAAGCTCAGACAAAGAAACGGAAGCACAAAAGCTTTATACCGAAGCATACCAATACTATCAACAAGGTAATTTCGCAGATGCTTTGTCATTTGTAGATACGGCCTTGAAAGAGTATCCCAATAGTCATACAGAGGATAAATTGGCATTTTTGAAAGCGTTGTTATTAGCTAAAACTCAAAATTTTGATGGCTATGTAAAAGCATTGAATGATTTTATAAAAGATTATCCTAAAAGCCAATTGCTAGGTCTAGTGAAAGAGAATTTAGCGGCTGCGAAGAATGCTAAACCATAGTTTTAACTTTTGGCAAAAGAATATTATTAATCTGTCGATTTTTAGAAAGTATAGACGAAACAATTATTTTTTTTACTTTTGCCAAAACGTTATCACCATTGCGATTGACGATTTATTATGCAAACAAGACATTTATCCTACATATTAATAACTGCTCTAGGGGCAGTTTTTTTTATCCCATTTATTGGTAGTTCCCATTTATTTGACTGGGACGAAATCAATTTTGCTGAATCGGCAAGAGAAATGATTTTGACAGGAAACTATGCTACTGTACAAATTAATTATATGCCATTTTGGGAAAAACCTCCTTTGTTTTTCTGGATGCAGGTCTTAGCCATGAAAGCATTTAATGTTTTCGACCCCAATTCTGGATTTGCTCCTGAATTTGGTGCTCGCTTCCCAAATGCTATCATTGGTATCATTACCCTTTTGGTTTTTTATCGAATCGGACGAAAACTCTATAATGAAAAGTTTGGTTTGTTGTGGGCTTTAGGATATTTAGGCTCATTTACACCACATTTATATTTTAAATCAGGTATTATTGACCCTACTTTCAACCTATTTATCTTTTTGGGCGTTTGGTATTTCTCACAAAGTGTTTCTACAAATCAAAATACATCTAAACGCCAGACCTACGGCTTACTTTCGGGGCTATTTGTAGGATTGGCAATTCTAACCAAAGGACCTGTCGGTGGTTTATTATGGGGACTTACCGTATTCACTTATTGGGGCGTCAATGGATTTAGTGCTAGTTTCTTGAAAGATGCAATCAAACCATTTTTCTCAGCCATTGCTATTGCTTTTTTGGTGGCTTGTATTTGGTTTGGACTATCTATCTATCAAAATGGATGGGGTTTGTTTGTAGAGTTTATTCAATACCAAATTCGTTTGTTGACTACGGGCGATGCTGGACACGAACAGCCATTCTATTATCATTTTGTGGTTGTATTGGTAGGTTGTTTTCCTATTTCAGTATTGGCGATTCGTGCATTGGGAACCTCAGGGTCGGGTAATTCTCAAGGAGAATATTTTAGAAAATGGATGATTTATTTGTTTTGGGTAGTCATGATTTTATTCACGATTGTGAAAACCAAGATTGTTCATTATTCATCAATGGCATGGTTTCCTGTGTCGTATTTGGCGGCATACCATGTCCATAACTTACTATCAGGTACTTGGAAATGGTCAAAACTCACAGGTTTTGGTTTGTTCTTTATTGGTTTGGTAATGGCAATTGCTCTTACTGCTGTGCCATTGGTAGGTCAGTATGCAGCACAGTTGATTCCATATATCAAAGATGACTTTGCCGTGGCAAATCTCAGTGCCAAAGTTACGTGGGGCGGATGGGAGCAATACATGGGCTTAGCGTATATTGTAGCAGTAATAGCTATGGTGAGTATGCGCAATATTCGAGGTTTATATATTGCTACTGCGCTATGTTTATTTGGTTATTCGGCGGTAGTAGTGAGCAAAATCGAAGGGTATTCACAACGTGCTGCGATTAGTTTTTATGAATCATTGAAAGGTAAAGATGTGTATGTGGAGCCAATTGGTTTTAAATCGTATGCACAACTATTCTATTTCCAAAAACAGCCTCAGAAACCTAAAACAGAGGCCTATTTATTGAATGACCCTCATTTGGACAAACCTGCATATTTTGTGATGAAGATTACAGCAGATAGCGCCATGAAAGCGCATCCTAATCTACGATTGATAAAAGAAGAAAACGGATTTTTGTTTTACGAAAGAAAATAAAATGAAAAAGCTGGCAGTGATGCCAGCTTTTTTGGTAAAGAAAAATATATGTAGTCAGGTAGTAAACAATTTTTTCGAAGCTGTTGCTAGCTTGTAACTTTTTATACAAAACTCATTAATCATGAGCAACTAATGTTCTTGGACGGTCTTCAAGGGCCTTGAAGAAAGAGTACATTGGATTGACATCCAATTTAATAAATTTCTGCCAAATTTTAATGGCTTTTGTAATCAATTCATTTTCTATTAAAAAGCCATCATGGCCATATAACGAGTCCAAAGCCTGAAATGTAGCGCCAGGAATGTGTTTTGCTAAAAACTCTTGCTCATTAATAGGAAACAGTGCATCGGATTTGATACCCATAACAAGTGTCTTTGCTTTGACTTGTCCAAGGGCATTAATTACTCCACCTCTTCCACGACCTACATCTTGCGAATCCATTACTTGCGATAATACATAGTACGAAAATGCATTGAATCGTTGTGCCAGTTTCTCACCTTGATAACGCTGATACGTGACAGCACGATAGGTTTTGTCCAAACCTTCCTCGCGGCGTGCTTGGGTTACACCATAAGTTTCGTAGTTGCGATATGAAATCAAGGCTGTAGCACGAGCGGCTTTCATACCATTGATACCTGCCAAAGGATGGCTTTCTTTCCAAGTAGGGTCTACTTCAATAGACATTCTTTGAGACTCATTGAACGCAATTCCCCAAGGAGAATGTTGGGCATTAGTCGCAATCAAAATCAAATTTTCGATAAGCTCAGGTTGAGAAATAGCCCATTCTACAGCCTGCTGACCACCCAAAGATCCACCAACACAAGTTTTGATTTTTGAAATACCCAGATGCTCTCTCAATAAATCAAAAGAGTTGACAATATCACGAATCGTAATAGTTGGAAAAGTGTGAAAATATGGATCACCAGTTTCGGGGTTAATCGAAAGAGGTCCTGTACTTCCATAATGTGATCCCAACACATTTACACAGATAATAAAGTATTGTTCTGGGTCAAACAATTTGCCTTTGCCGACCAAACCTTGCCACCAATCTGCTACATCTTGGCTACCTGTAAAAGCATGGCATACCCATATCACGTTCGAACAGTCAGTATTGAGCTGTCCAAGCGCTTGATAAGCTAATTCAACTTCTGGCAAAACTCCTCCTGCTTCGAGTTTGAAAGGAGCATGATGTTTAAAAATTGACGTATTTAACACGAATTGAGATGCTGTTTTTGATAATAATAAAGAATCAAGAAGAGAACATTTAGTTGAAAATGATACGATTTGTTGTTTTAACCTAAAAATGAAAGAAACAACTCATCATTAACCCCAACTTCTTTAGTTCTCCATCAGTTTGGCTGAAATCTCCTCAAAAGACTCCTCATATTCCCAGTACATCAAACGACCAAATGCCCCTGTAACCAACATATATTTTTCGCTTAGAGACTGAATGCGGTCGACTGCTACAATTTTTAGACTTGCTCTTTCTACCTCGATACTTTCGATAATTTCTCGATTGTGCTCGTCATACCCATGGACAACTAGATAGCTGCCTACGGTAATTGGAATAAATTTTTTCATGGATGCGTACAGACATATAGCCACAATGAATTGTGACAGTGAAACGATACATCGTAAACCTGACGAATACTGAACAGCAGAATGTAAAAATGTAGCTGGATTAGTTTCGTAATTGGTTTATATTTCCCAATAATGATTAACTTATTGGGTAGGAATTAGCACCTTGCCTTTACGAATCAGTAGGTTGCCAGAAGTTCATAGAGCCTATTCTCTCCCTTCTTCTTTATAAATCAACTACTACCTTTTGTGAAGAGTAATTGACTTGATGTTGCAAATATAATAGCTAGAATCTCGAAAATGCAAACGTTTTATAGATAGATTATATTTACAGCATCTATTTTCTACTAAAAACAACCCATATCGCCAAATGAAGTCATTTGTATATACACTACCAGTCATCAAGAAATCGTTGTAGATTCGCTTTTCTTTTTTTAAATCGCTAGTTCGAACCATTTTACCGTTCTAAATCAAACCAATTGCAATGAAAAACAATTTAACCTATTGCTTTATTACTTTATTAAGCTTGCTGTGTTTTACTAACACGTCACATGCACAAGAGCAACCTGTTTATGAAAAACTTCGTGCTACTTTAACTAAATACCGCTATTCGTATCCTCAAGAAAAAGTGTATCTCCATTTGGATAAACCATACTACATGGCTGGCGAAACAATGTGGCTAAAAGGCTATTTGTTCGATGCCTCTTCTAATGGTGTGGATTCGGTGAGTCGAGTGCTATATGTAGATTTGGTACAGCCAGCTACGGGTAAAGTCATAGTTCACAAAGTGCTAAAAGCTTTGGCCGTTTCGGTGGGCGATATTCAATTGCCAGATACCCTTGCAACTGACCTTTATCGCATAAGAGCCTACACCAATTATATGCGAAATTTTTCAGAATCTTTATTTTTTGAAAAAGATGTGAGAGTATGGCAAAATACCAATATGTCTTCTATGAACGAAAATAAAGCTCAGGCTCTCAATGAGGTAGCATCTGTTAACTTTTTCCCAGAAGGAGGGTATTTGGTTGAAAACCTAGAAAGTCGGTTAGCCTTCAAAATTGTGAATAAGTTAGGAAAAGGTGTCGAAACCTCAGGCTTTGTTTTGGCCAATGATAAAGATACCGTTGGGGTGTTTAGCACAGCTCATTTAGGGCATGGAGTATTCAATTTTCATCCTGAAACTAATAATACTTATTCGGCCTATGTAAGAAAATCAGACGGGAGCTATATCAAACAAGAGTTACCCCAACCTCAAAAAGGTGGCTACATCATGAGTGTGGATAATGTTACTTACAAGGATAAAATCCGACTCTATATTCAGAACTCTAGCCCCAAACCTGCTGGACAAGGCAAAGAACTACCTATCATTGTACAACAACGCGGAGAGGTTTGTATGATTGCGAAAGGTTCAGAATCAAGTAAAAGTTTTGTGGCCAATATTCCTAAAAATCAAATTCCTGATGACGGGGTAGTGCAGATTACTTTATTTTCGCCCGAAGGATTACCCATTTGTGAAAGGTTGATATTTGTTGAGCATGGAAATAGAGCATTACAGGTGAATGTTTCTTCGAATAAAGTAGAATATAAAAGTCGCGAGAAAGTAGATTTGAATATCGAAGTAAAAGACGCCGAAGGCAAACCTGTTCAAGGGACTTTCTCTGTAGCCGTTACTGATGCCTCACAAGTAAAGAGCGAACCTTATGCCGACAATATTTTGACTTATGTTTTGTTAAATTCGGAGGTAAAAGAATCGTTGAGTGGGCAGTATTATCAACAAATACAAGGGGCTGTAGAGCAACCACAATATTATTTTGACAACACACAAGAAAACCGTCATTTACACCTTGATTTATTAATGATGACGCAAGGTTGGCGCCGATTTACTTGGCAACAAATGTTGAACGATGTCAAACCTAAAATGGATTACTTTGTTGAACAAGGACTAGAAATTACAGGTAGAGCACTTCGCCCTAATGGCAAAGTAACAGATAAGCTTACTTTAACTTTGATGCTCAAAAAGCCTAAAGAAAACCCAATAATAGCTATGACAAGTGTGGATTCATTGGGAAGATATGGCTTCTATAACCTAGATTTTACAGATAGTGTTGATGTGTATCTTCAGGCTGTAAAGGCAAATGGTGCTCGTAATTTGACCCTAACGATAGACGAGGCTCTTTCGTTACCCAAAACAAGACCGCTTCAAATTCCTAATGAGGTGCGCATATTTGACCCAAATGCTTTTGCGACTTTCTTAAAATACTCAAGAGAATCCATAGAACTTGAGAAGAAGCTCATTACTGAAAAAGTACAAATGCTTCAAGAAGTAACGGTAACTGCCAAAAAAGAACCAGAGGATAATCGTAAAATTTATGGACAAGCGAGCAACACGCTCAAGGTAGATGATACGCTCTGTGGAGGTATGTTTAGTGTCTTACAAATGCTACAAGGGAGGGTTCCTGGGGTGCAAGTAGTACAGACAGGTATGGGAACTTATTCCGTACTAATTCGAGGTCAAGGCTCTATTAATGCCTCTAATGATCCACTATTTTTGATTGATGGTATGCAAGTAAGTAGTGATGTGATAAATACATTACCTCCATGCGATGTTGAAAGTATAGATGTATTGAAAGGAGCTGATGCTGCTATTTTTGGAGTAAGAGGAGGTAATGGTGTTGTTTCGGTATTGACAAGAAAAGGAAATGCCAATTATGACTGGAGCAAGTCTAATACAGAAGGTGTAAAAATTCAGAAACGCATGGGTTATGCCATGACCAGAGAGTTTTTTGCCCCACAATATGGGCAAGCTAAGCCAGAGCACGTTCGTCCAGACTATCGTTCTACACTATATTGGAACGCCAATATAACGACTGATGCCTCAGGTAAAGCCACAACAAGCTTCTGGAATAGTGATGCCAAAGGTAATATGAACATCAAATTAGAAGGAATGTCAAATCAAGGGCGAGTGGGTGTTGCTCAAAATGAATATTTGGTAAGGTAATATATTCAAGAGGTATTTGGTTCTCGGCTAGAGCTTGTAGGTCTCGTATTCCATTAAGCTTGAATATCATAGCGAATAACTGATAGCCGAAAGATAATCTAATACAATAAAAGGGGAATAAATTGCAGTAATTTATTCCCCTTTTTCATTTCTGAATGAAGGTTTTACGTATCTTTGCGGAAAAATTCAGAACCTACAATGTTACGCATCATCGTACTGACCGTTGTGGTCGGTTTAATCTTCTTTTTGGCTCCATACATTGGTTTATCAGAATATGTTCATGCTGATAAGTGGTTCATGCTTGCATTTTATGCAACACTTTCCTATTTCAATCATTTATTGATGCAGCAAGGCTTTGCCAACGACCGAAAGCATTTTATTGAGTTTTACATGGGAAGTATTGGTGCTCGCCTAATTTTGAGTCTAGCATTTATTGGATTCTTCATATATAAGAGCACTCCTGACATATATACATTTATTAGCAACTTTTTTGTACTCTATTTATGTTATACAGGTTTTGAAATCTACGATTTGTATCGTAACTTGCGACACTTTTCATAGGCCCTGTGTTAATAATTAGTATAAGTTGTTGATTTTCAGGTGGAGTAAAGCATACGAATTAGAAAGTCAAAATCATAAACCATTATACGTTCATCCCCCACGTCGAGATGAGAAAATTATATTTTTCAAATATTGTAGCATTTTTATTTTTATTTGCTACTTCAGTATTTGCACAATCCGAGCATCACTCAGCAACTTCCGCTACGGCTGATTCAACAGTAGCAGTTCATGGCGTAGAGGCAACTGCCGAACACGCTGCTGGTGCTGAAGCACACGAAGAAGGCAAAGTTGACTTAGGTCACATGATTATGCACCACATTGCTGACGACCACAAATGGGAGTTTGCACATGGCATTGGTGTTCACCTTCCTGTAATTGCTTATACGAAAGATGGTGTAAAAGTATTTTCTTCTAGCAAATTGGAAGATGAGCACGGCAACCCAGTAGCTTATGAGGGATTAATCTTGGAGCACGGCAAGTTGCACGCTGAAGATGGCTCTCACGTTTTGGATTTGTCAATCACTAAAAACGTAGCTTCTTTATTGGTTAGTGCTGTATTGTTGCTTTTGATTTTTATTAGTGTTGGTAACGCTTACAAAGAAAGAGGCACTAAAGCTCCAAAAGGATTACAGTCTTGGTTAGAGCCAATTATCATCTTTATTCGTGATGAAGTTGTTAAAAACAGCATCGGAGAAAAACACTACAGAAGATTCCTTCCATACTTGTTAACCTTGTTTTTCTTTATTTGGATTAATAATCTTTTGGGTTTATTACCAGGTGGAGCTAACGTAACGGGTAACATTGCTGTAACACTAGTATTGTCGGTGCTTACTTTGTTGATTACCAACTTAAATGGTAAAAGCACTTATTGGGGACACATTTTTGCCATGCCTGGCGTTCCAAAATGGTTGTTGGTAATCTTAACTCCAGTAGAAATTATAGGTGTATTTACAAAGCCAGTATCATTGATGATTCGTTTGTTTGCTAATATTACAGCAGGTCACATCATCATGTTGAGCTTTATTGGTTTGATTTTCATCTTGAAACTTTGGGTGGTTACACCAGTGATTAGTGCATTTGCAGTATTCATGAACATTATCGAATTATTGGTAGCGTTTTTGCAAGCATTCATCTTTACGTTGTTGACTGCAAGCTACATTGGTTCAGCAGTTGAAGAGCATCACCACGATGATCATCACTAAGATTTAAGTTAGCGGGCAAAATTGAAATATTATCTGCTATAGGCTTTAAGCCATAAGCTAAAGGAATAAAAGCATTCCTTATTTGATAGTAAAAGTTTTTTTGCCTAATGCCTAGGGCATATAGCCTAAAGAACATTAGTACTTAAGTTCATATTTTTCATTAGTAAATAATTTTTTTCACTTACATAAACAAATAACAATCATGTCACTTTTGTCAATTTTAGCTGAAGTTTCTTTAGGTACAGGTTTAGCAGGTATCGGTGCTGGTTTAGTAGCAATCGGTGCTGGTTTAGGTATCGGTAACATCGGTGGTCGTGCAATGGAATCAATCGCTCGTCAACCAGAAGCTTCTGGCAAGATCCAAGGTGCGATGTTGGTTGTAGCTGCTTTCGTTGAAGCGGTTGCTCTTTTCGCAGCAGTTATTTGCTTCTTGGTAGCTAACAAATAATTTGTAGCTAACCAAGGATATCGGAATAGCCGTTTGATTGAAAATTAGTTTCTATCTCATTCTATTTTGATATAGCACAAAATTATCTTCGTGTTATTACGCATTAGGCCGATAGCACGAAGTTTTTTGAGAAAATTCATTTTCCAAATCATATAGTAAACCCTGATAAAAGCACTTCCTAATTACACAATACAAGAATTGCTTTTCAATCGCAAAAACATTTATTTAATATGGAATTACTTACTCCTGATTTAGGTCTGATCTTTTGGCAGTTGGTAGTTTTCGGCCTTTTGTTCTTTGTATTAGCAAAATTCGCTTGGAAACCAATCATTGCTTCTTTGCATGAGCGTGAAGAGTCTATCGAAAGCGCTTTGGCTTTGGCTGCAAAAACACGTGAAGAAATGATTGAGTTGAAAGCTGGTAACGAAAAGTTATTAGTTGAGGCTCGTGCTGAACGTGATGGTATCTTGAAAGCTGCAAAAGAAGCTTCTGATAAAATGATTGCTGATGCTAAAGCTGAAGCTCAAAAAGCAGCTAGCGCTGAAATCGAAAAAGCTCGCGTAGCATTCGAACAAGAAAAAGCTAGTGCTGTGGCTTCAATCAAGAAAGAGACTGCTGCTCTTTCATTGGAAATTGCTGAGAAAATTCTTCGTACTCAATTGGCAGATCGTTCTGCTCAAGAAAAATTGGTTACGGATTTATTATCTGATGCTAAATTAAACTAATTCAGTGATGAGCTTAACAGCTCGCAACTCAAAGCGTAAAGAGAAATGTCAGAACAAAGTGTAGCTTTCCGATATGCTAAATCATTGATTGGTTTGGCCGCTGAAAAAGGTGTAGTTGAAAAAGTTCATGAAGATATGAAATTCTTCGACCAAGTTTGCGATGAAAACCGCCAACTTGTTTTAACCTTGAAAAGCCCAATCGTAAAACACTTACAGAAATTAGGTATTTTGACTGCTATCTTCAAAGATAAAGTTGACCCTGTAACGTTTTCGATTTTTGAAATTATCACTAAGAAAAACCGTGAAAAACTTCTTCCTGCTATCGCTGAAGAGTTCCAACGTCAATATGCTCTCTATAAAGGTATCCAAAAAGCAGAGGTTACTACGGTATCTCCTTTGACAGATGCTCAAAAAGCAGAATTCATTCGTTTGGTAACTGAAGCTACAGGTAAAACTGTTGAATTGGTTGAAAAAGTGAACCCTGAATTGATTGGTGGTTATGTACTTCGTATCAACGACCGTCAAATCGATACTTCAGTAAAAGCAAGATTAAACGACTTGAAAGTATCTTTCCTTCAATAGTTTTAGAAAGAAAGTACTTATTAATATCAAAAACGACAGCTTCTGTGATTCACGGAGGCTGTCGTTTTTTTATATTTGAAGTAAAATTGTTAGAGGCTGAAAGTCTATTTACCCTTCTTCAAAATTCCCCCTATAGCTATGACAGTTCTGGACGAATTAAGTCAGGTTTCGATATTAGAGGTAGCGCAAGACCTAGGATTGGAGGTAAACCGCAATCGTATGGTTTGCCCATTTCATGAGGAAAATACCCCATCTCTAGTTTTATATCCCCATACTAATAGCTTTTACTGTTTTGGCTGCGCCAAGACTGGTAACTCTATTACGCTATTTTCTGAAATTCGACAGTTGAGTATTAAAGATACAATTCAAACGATGGCTCAGACGTATTTGTCTGGATATTCGCCTCAACAGTATCAGAAAAGTGCTAAACCTCTTCCTGCAAAGAATACATTACAAACTGTAGATGTCAAAAAGTTACAAGAGAAAGAAAAGCCTGTAGAAGAAATCCACTCTCAAATTTATGAAGCATTTAGAGATTGTTGTTTGCAGCAACCTTCCAACGAACTATCCAAATCGGGTCTGGAATATATAAAGTCAAGAGGGTTTACAGATAAAACAATTCAGGATTTTAGGCTTTTTATGGTCAAAGATTATGCAAATGTGAGTTGGTATCTCAAACAACGTTTCTCAACCTTAGACTTGCAAGAATCGGGGCTTTTTAACGATAAAAACAACTTGATTTTCTATGCACATCCCTTGATTATCCCATACTATCGAAATGGAAGAATTGTGTATTTGCAAGGGCGCGTATTAGGTCCACCGCCCGAAGGGCACGGACGTTATCAGTTTTTGTACAAACATCCTCTTACCTTGTTTAATGCTGATGCTTTAGACAAAATCAAGCTAGACCAAGATGTTTATATTACCGAAGGAGCTTTTGATTGTATGCGATTGGTGCAGGCTGGCAAAACTGCCGTAAGTTTAGGAACAGCTAATGTTTTCAAGAAAGACTGGGCAAAACTATTTAAGCGTGCGAATGTGATTTTTTATCTGGACAATGATAAGGCTGGACATAAAGCCGCCGATGAACTAGAGAAGATATTTAGTCACTTTGGACTTACTTGTTCGCGCAAACAACTGCCTGAGGAGTACAAAGACGTAAATGATTATTACACCGATAAATTGGGTAGTAATGAACAGTTAAATCTTTTTTAAGATAAAAAGCTAAAAACCGAAAGCATTAGGTGTAAATCAAGCAATGCTTTCGGTTTATTTATTACTTCGTGGAGTCTTTTTTAGCAGGCTGAGGTTTTTTGAAAATACCATCAAGTACTCCTTTTTTCTGGCTTTCCAATAGCTTTTTGGCTCTTTCTAATGCCGCTTTTTTCAAGCTATCTGCCGTTGCTTTGGCTTGCGCTTGAATATCTCCCTGACCTGTTTTAAGCTTATCTTGAGCTTCTTTTAAAAGCTTTTCTTTTTCTGCCTTTAGTAAGTCTTCCGCTTGTTGGACTGCTTGATTTTTGGCATTATCAATTTGAGATTTGATTTCGGAGGTAACAACATCTTTCAAATTTTGTGCTGTACTGCTGTTATCAAAACGGACAATAGGCGATTTGAGCGTACCTATTAATGACAAATCAAATTTGACTCTAGGAACATTATTCAAGGCTTTTCCTGTCCATTGTGTGAATAAGTTATTAAAGCTTTGTCCAGCTTTACCACTAGGTATATCGAAGGCTAATTTGTAGTCCATATCTCCAACAATGCCGTGTTGTCCGCCAATATTGACTGCATAGTCATTCCATTTCACAGTAAATGGCTTAATTTTTAAAGTTCCATGGTCGATTTGAACCTGCATAAGTGCATTGTTCAATTGCAGGTCTTTTAATTGGGTCAACTTCGTATTTGCTACTAACTTTTCGATTAATGGACTATTTTGTAAGCTAGCTTTCAAGAGTTTTAATAAACCTGAGCCGTTTAAAGTGGAAAAATTTGGCATCATATCTTGGGTAAGCTCACCATTGATTTTAAATTGAGAAGATACCTCTCCAACCATAAACTGCGCTAAAGGCATCAGGTATTTTACCACACTCAAATGCTGGTAAGCCTCTGTGAAATTTACTTTTTCCAAATTTAGCCCAAAATCAAATTTGGGGTGTGAAATATCACTTGGGTCATAGCTACCTGTTGTGGCAAAACGTCCTCCTAATGCATCAAAATTGGTATTTTCAAGACGAATAGTTCCCTTATTGATTCTGATAACCCCTTTGGCGTTATTCATGGCCATTTTATCATAAACTATCTCATTAGCTTGCGTATTGAGGCTTAATTGTAGGTTTTTAGGAACTTCTACAACACTCGGGCGGGTATTAGGATTTGGTGCTTGACCCGAAGTAGTGGCTTTGGGCTCAGAACTCATCCATTCATTGACATTAAAATGATTTGATTTGACCTGAAAATTTCCTTTCAAAACATCATTCGTGAGTGCATAAGCCATGTAATTATTCATCGTACCAGTAGCCTCAAAATCACTACTTCCTAGATATCCTTTGGACTGAGTAATAGTAAGACTGTTGGGAGAAAGCTTCGCTTGTCCTTGTTCGATTTTAATACCTTGTGGTAGCTCCTTTGAACGGTATTCAAAATTGGATACAGCCATTTGTCCATTTGTATTCAAACTACCATATCGCTTCGCTTTCAAATCTTTGAGATTCCCTTGCGTACGGATATCCGCATCGATTTTTCCTTTGAGTGTTGTGTTTTCTACAGGAAAAATCTTGGTGATTTGTGTTAAATCAAGTTTGCCTTTAGCAGTGATATCCCACTTAAATGCATCAAAGTCTTGTACCGAACCTTTGGCCTGGAAGGTTTCGTCTAAAACATGGAAAGAGGCTTCCTGAATCGCTAATAAGCTATTTTTTTGCGTTCCGTCTTGGTTGGTTAAGTTTGCCTTAAAGTGAATATCTTCAATGGGCTTGGCAAATTGCTTTGAAAGGATATACCCATTTTCTAAAAGCATTTGAGCATTTGTTACTGGAAATTGTCCCGTAAGCGAATCATACGTGCCTTTACTATGAAGATCAACCCCAAAGCGACCTTTCAACTGGGTTCCTTCGATAGGGAATAATTTCGTGAGTTCTTCTAGCTGAAACTCACCTTTTACGTCAGCATCAACGACACTACGAGATAACCCTTTGATTTTGGCTTTTGCTTTGATAGGGTTTTTACCAAAATATAAATCAAAACGATTAAGCGCAATTTGGGTGCTATCTAGTTGGTTGCTGGTGTTATTAATATCGCAGTCTACCCAAACCTGACTAACGCCAGTTGGCAGAGAAGGATATTGAAAACTACCATTTTTCACCTGTACATTTAGGTGAAAAGAGGGAATTGACTGAGAAGAATATAGTCCCTTCACCTGTCCAATACATTGAATTTCGCCCTCTGCTTTCAAGTCTTCAAACTGATTTTGATAAATCATTGGAACGAGCGAAACCAAGTTTTTGAAATTAGTTTCAGGAGTCTGAAATGCTACATCCATCGTGTAGGTAGAATCCCGTTGTTGCACTTTTCCTGAAAAAGATAGTTCAAATTCGTTGAGACGAATGCGGGTGTCTTGAAAAGAATACTTTTGGGCAGATTGATCAACCTGAATAAGTGATTGCCACGCTAATTTACGTTTATTGAAATAGTTTTTCCCTTCCCAAACTACCGAGGCTTGATTGATTTCGGTATTGGTAGCCAAGTCAAAAATCTGTTTGTTGATATCACCACTACCGTTGTGTTCAATATCGGTCAACAGTATTTCGGAGTCTTTTTGAAGGTCTTTGTATAAAATTGTTCCTTTTACAATTTGCCAATTTTGGATTTGTAACTGAACCCCTTCCGAAGGTTTTCCTGAAGTAGAACCTGTATCTTTAGACGGCACAAAAATGTCATAATTCACCTGACCATTTTTTAGGATTTTGAGGTAAATCTTAGGTTGTTCTAGGCGGATGTTTTGTATGATTTTTTGCCCTTTGATTAAACTCATTACATCAAAAGATAACTCAAAACCCTTCGCTTGAGCCAAAGTATCTTGGGAAAATGGGGCAAGACCTATAATACCAAAATCTTCGATATTGATAGCCAAATAGGGAAAATGGCGAAACAGCGAGAGGTTCAAATCTGAGTAATAGACTTTCCCCTTCACTTGTTTGATAATGGCTTTATTGACTTGTTCCTGTATTTGGTCCTTGAAAAAATAGGGTAAGGTATAGGCAAGACCTAACAATCCTGTTAAGACGGCCAATAAGGTAAGGCTTAGCTTTTTCATAGTTGTTAGATAAAATATGCACTGCTAATGCTTTAAATAGACCATAAGCATTAGTCAACATGTTTATTTCATTGAATAAAAGGACTATTACACTTTTTTCTTCAAGTGCTACCAAATAATTGGAGCACTATTACTTTAGAACGAACTATAAGTTAAAAATTGTGAGTTAAATGAGCAAATGGACGGTTGATTTAGTGAATGAGTGATTATGTTAAAATTTAGATTCTCCCAGTAGAGACGCAATGCTTGCGTCTCGATGCTTGCGTCTCAAACCAAGTAAATCTAGTATAATAGCCTCAAAAAAGGGGTCGGAAAATAGATTCCGACCCCTTTTTTATGAAAATTATGGAGGATAATCACAGTCTTAAAATTTGGGATGACTCATGTTTTGATTCTACTATGCTAGATTTCACTTGACTCGAGGCGCAAACATGGTGCATCGACTGCTAGCCTACTAGATTTTCGATTAACCTCTAACAGAGAACTACTCCCCAATAACCAATTTTTCGATAAGTAAAATCAAAATGTGAATTACCTTGATATGTACTTCTTGAATACGGTCGGCGTAGCCAAAATGCGGAACAATGATTTCTACATCTGCTTGTCCAGCTAGCTTTCCACCATCTTTTCCTGATAAAATCACAATTTTCATACCTTTTGCTTTGGCAGCTTCTACGGCACGAATCACGTTGGCAGAGTTGCCACTCGTTGAAATACCTAAAAGTACATCTCCTGAATTGCCTAAGCCTTCTACAAAGCGAGAAAAGATATATTCAAAACCGTAGTCATTGCCTACGCAAGAAATATGTGAAACATCCGAAATGGCGATTGCTGGCATCGAACGGCGTTCGTTACGATAGCGACCCGAAAGTTCTTCAGCAAAGTGCATGGCATCACAATGCGAGCCACCGTTTCCACAAGAGATAATCTTGTTATTTGCTTTGATAGCATCGGCCATTAATTGTGCTGCTGCCTCAATTTGCTGAATATTATGTTCGTCCGATAAAAACTCCTGGAGAACAAGTTGAGCTTCGTTAAGCTCTTGTGAAATGATATTTTTTAGCACTGATTCTCAAAAATTTAATGAAGCCTAATGGCAATTTGGAGACTGATTTGGGATTTTTGAGAGATACCCATAACGCTGTGGTTATTTATATTTCTCGCATAATTTTATTTTATGTACAAAATTACAAATTCCCAATCGAGTGGTCTACGAAGGATTGAAAAAATTTCGGATGTCGGATATTTGATTAGGATTGTACAAAGGATTTCCAATAATTGCGGATTGGGGATTTCTGATTTCGGAAATAAAGAAAAAAACCTTTGCTTTTACAAAACATAAATGATTACACTTCCGAAATCTAACATCTGATATCCCCAATAAACGGTTTATAAAATCCTTCCTAAAACCCTAATTCACAATTCAACATTCCTACTTAGTAGTCTCCTCCAGCGCCACCGCCACCGAAGTCACCACCGCCAAAGCCTCCGAAGTCAAAACCACTGTCACCTCCGCCACCACCGCTACGATTACCCCATGACGAGCCACCAGTAATGATAATTGGAGGAGTCCAGCCGCCGCCTCGGTAGCCTCCACGACCACCGCCGCCACCACGTTTTGAAATAATGATAGAAATGACAATAAATAGTATGATGAGAATAACTATGATAAAAAAGCCTAGTGGACTGTCATCATCTGAGGTAGCATCAGATTTGAATTCACCACTTGCACGCTGAATCATTTCGTCGGTAGCCTCATTGAGACCTTGATACCACTGTTGTTGCTTAAAATTCGGAACAAGAATCGTATTAATGATTCTTTTACAGATAGCATCGGGCAAAACATCTTCGATACCTCTACCTGTTACGATGCGAATTTTACGAGTTTCGGTAGCCCACAAGAGCAATACCCCATTGTTTTTATTTTTTGCTCCAACTCCCCATGTTTTAGCAATTTTCATAGCATAATCATACGGATCAGACTCGCCCGTATTTTTTACAATGACAATTGAAATTTCTGTAGAGGTCGAATCACGATAGCCTCTAAGTTTTTGTTCTAATGCGTTACGCTCTTCTGGCTTGAGTTTCATCACGAAATCACTTACCATAAGAGGAGGGTTAGGCTGTGCAGGAATATCTTGTCCAATCGCTTTGATGAAAAACGATAAAGACAAAATAAGTACTGCTAAATATTGTTGTATTTTTCTAGACATGACTGATTAGATAGGATGGCATGTTAAGTTAGTAGGCAAAATAAAAATTAATTTTTGAGCTTACGGCTTTCAGCTTTGAGCATTTGGCAAAAATATATCTATTGTTACTAAAAAACATTTTAACACTCTTTGCCTTGTGCCTGGTGGCTTATGCCTTCAACAAAAACTCAAATCTAATTTTGCTGTAATACTTGTAATTAATCACCAAATGAAATTTCATCCGAAATCTCATTGATATCATCCGATTGATATGGGAAAAATTGCTTGAGTGCAACTCCCGATTTTTGAATACCTACAGCAAAACCAGCTGCAAACTGATTCATGACAAAATGAGATTGCATATCATTGCGGATGTCTTGCCAAAAATTAGCAGGAACAACGTCATTAATGCCCTTGTCTCCCAAAATAGCAAATTTGCGATCGACAGTCGCCAGATAAAACAGCACGCCATTTCGTTGTGCTGTTTTGTGAAGTTCGAGCTGAGCAAACACGGCTTTGGCTCTTTCGAGCACGTCTCCTGGGCAGAATTGTTCGACATGAACTTTGATTTCACCCGAAGTTTCTTTCTCTGCAGCTTTGATAGCTTCGACAATGATACTTTGTTGTTCTTCAGAAAGTAGCATAAGAATATTGGAAAAAAGAAAACAGCTAAATTTAAACACTTTCTCAACAATAGTATAGCTGAGTAGTTACTTAAATTTAGCTGTTTCGGAGGATTATTTAGAGAAATCTACCGATGGTGCTTTTTGAGCAGAAGCATCAGCTTCGAAATAGCCTTTTTTGCTAAAACCAGAGAAACCAGCAATCAAACTGTTTGGGAATGTCACTACTTTATTGTTAAATTCTTTGACAGTATCATTAAAACGATCACGTTCTTCTTTGATTCTATTTTCAGTACCTTCCAATTGTGCTTGAAGCTCCGAGAAGTTTTCGGTCGCCTTCAAGGTTGGATAGTTTTCAGCTACCGCCATTAATCTTGAAAGGGCTCCGCTCAATTGGCTTTGAGCTTCTTGGAATTTCTTCATGTTTTCAGGCGAAAGGTCACTTGCGTCTAACTTGATTTGAGTCGCACTAGCACGAGCACTGATTACGTCTGTTAATGTACTTTTTTCAAAATTTGCTACTCCTTGTACTGTTTTTACAAGGTTTGGAATAAGGTCAGCACGGCGCTGATAAGCAGTTTGTACTTTTGCCCAAGATGCTTCCACATCTTGTTCGCTTGTAGCCATTCCGTTTCTTACACCGATTCCCCAGAATACTAAAACTGCTGCAACAACTAATGCAATGATGGTTCCTTTTGACATAGTCTTGGTAAATTTTAAAGTTAAAATTGTGGATAAACTCCGAGTGGATAGGTTATCCCTTGGACATACCATTTAGACGGCACTTTCCAAATATAAGTCTCAATTTAGGTTTGACAAGTTAAGTATTTTATATCAGTAAAAAAAGCTTTCACTAAAACCTAATGTCGTACTAATATTGATTCTTTACCAAATGTATAGTAAAAAAGACAAGCCAAAACGTTTTCTAGTTGAGACGCTTTTTTTGTGGATGAATGGTCATCTATATATTTGAAATGTAGGAAAAGAACTAAAGTCCAACTACTTTTTTCGCCAACGATTTACATCAAACAATGCTTTGGGGAAATTTACGCCGATATGTACTTGATACTTTTGTTGTTCTACAGGTGGCAATACCGAAATCAGGTGAACTTTATCGGCTGGAACCGAAGCCAATTCGGGTAGCCAATGCTTCACATATTCGCCTTGACTATCGTAACGAGTCGCTTGTGTCAAAATGTTAAAGTAACGGTTTTCGCGAGGGTCATTGCCTACGCCTGCTACATAATTCCAGTTGCCCCAGTTAGAGCATACATCATAGTCGAGCAATTGGCTTTCAAACCAACTAGCACCCCAAGTCCAATCTATTTTTAAATCTTTTACCAAGAAACTAGCCACATTTTGTCTTCCACGGTTTGACATAAATCCCGTGTCAAGAAGTTCTTTCATATTGGCGTCAATCAAAGGAATACCCGTTTCTCCATTTTTCCAAAGTTCAAATATTCTCTTATTTTGACTCCATTGAACGTGCTGATCTTGTTTGATACCTTTTGCTGAAAAAATTCTATTACCATATTTCATCGAAACAAAACGGAAATAGTCACGCCAAAGTAGCTCAAAAATCAGCCAATATGTTGAATCATTTTTGACCCGTTGGTATTCGTATTCCTGAACTTGCTGATAGATATACCTTGGCGAAATACAACCATTGGCTAGCCAAACCGAGAACTTTGAAGAAAAGTCCATACCTAGCATTTCGTTGCGGGTTTCTTTATAAACCTTTAATAAATCTTGTTCCCAAAAGTATTCTTTCAAACGTTGATTGGCTGCATCTTCACCACCTACATAATGGGTAGTAGCATCGGAAGAGTACCCCAACAAACTTTCGGCTGTGGGCATAGTACCGATACTTACATTGGTTTTGAACAAAAGAGCATAAGGCGTATCAAAGCAAGACCGCACATGACAAGATTTTTCTACTCTGTTTCTGAATTGTGTAAAAACGTCTGGCAACTGGTCAATATCGAAAGGTAAATCATCAATATGGAATAGAGTAGAAGTCCAAAAAAAGGACATAGATTTTCCCATTGCTTTCAAGGCGTCTTCTACTTGGGCATCTACGCTAGTTTCTTCAGATGTTACTTCTTCTGAGCAATAGACTGCCTCTGCCTCTAATTCAATAGCCAACCGAGGCAGTATCTCTTCAGGCTTTCCAATTCTAACAATCAAACCTGAACTGATAGACTGAAGATTTTTTCGAAGGTTTTGAACAGACTCTATTAAAAATTGCGTCCTAAGCCATCCTGTTTTCGAAAAACCTATAGATAGCTCCTCAAATTGCCTAGGGTCAAAAATATATACAGGGAATACGTTTGTGGTTTTTTGAGAAGCTTTCCACAAAGGCTCATGATCGTGTACTCTTAAATCGTTGCGATACCAAACTATAATACTCATTTTAATATGTTTTTTAGTGTATAACTTTCCGCGGGAGTTTTAGTTTTAGGAAAATTATAATTGGTCGGTTTTCACGACTACTTCCCAGCGAAATGCCCAGCGCCAGCGAATACGGTAATGATGAATGCCTGCTTTTTCAAGTAACGAAACGATCTCCGACTTTTTGAAGGCTCGCCAGACCGATAGTTTGGCATCGTGCTTCACAAGATAAGATTTGAGGAAAAGCTTAGTAATCCAAGCAATCGAATGATAAGCAAACCAGTGGCGATGAATATCATTAATCACAAACCCTACACGACACTGCTTTTTGAGTAATTGAAAAAGTCGAATGAGCTGTTCGTCGGTAAAGTGATGACAAAAAAGCGTCATCCCTACAATATCAAAAGTATGTTGTTGAAAACTTTCAGCAAAAACGTTTTCATGTAAATACGAAATATTAGGAAAGTCCTGAGTTCGTTTTTTTGCAAAATCAATCATAAAATCGTTGGCATCGATACCAACGAGCTTACTTTTATATCCCTTTTTTTGAAGCCAGCGAGCCATTAATTTCAGCATATCTCCACCGCCGCAGCCCAAATCGCCAATTACAATTGCTTTAGATTTATCATGATTTTTCAATAAAGCTTTTAGTCCACCAATAGTAACCTGATTACCCCCAAGATATTGATTGATGAGCGCCAATTCTTCTAAGTTTTGGCGAAGGGCATCATTGTCAAGCTCAAAATCGTCGATGAGTTCAGGCTGATTGCTTCGATATGATAAGTCTGGCATAAGGCAAGAGAGAGTTGGGTTTCAGTAGAGAATTAAGGCTTTTTGAGATTTTTCAAGAAAACTCAACGCGTTGTGTCTTTACTGCATAATGAAAAATTAACAGTTTTTGTTTTGTAAAAAGAACAATGCGTCCATCTGAATTTGTAACAAAAAACTACGAATGCTAATTTCAGCATCATAAATTGTAACTAAAAGGAAACTCGAATGAATTTAGATTTAAGAAATAAAAATGCCATTGTTTGCGGAAGTACACAAGGATTAGGCAAGGCGTCGGCAATAGAGTTAGCTTTATTAGGAGCCAATGTAACATTGGTTGCTCGTAACGAAACATCCTTACAAAAAGCAATCCTCGATTTGGACACAAGCCTAGGACAGCAACATCGCTATTTTGTAGCTGACTTTTCCAATCCGCAACAAGTCAAAGCAGGGATAGAGCAACATTTAGCACTATTTCCAGAGGTACATATTTTGGTCAACAATACAGGTGGTCCGAAGGGAGGTCCAATCCTAGAAGCAACGATTGAGGAGTTTACCCAAACCTATTCAAATCATCTTATTTGTAATCATATCCTCGTACAAGCATGCGTGCCTGCAATGAAAAAAGCAGGATTCGGTAGAATAGTCAACATTATCTCTACCTCGGTCAAACAGCCTATTAGTGGGCTTGGCGTATCTAACACCACTAGAGGAGCTGTAGCGTCGTGGGCAAAAACCTTGGCAGGCGAATTAGCGCCTTTTGGAATTACCGTCAACAATGTATTGCCAGGCTCGACCAAAACTGCAAGATTGGATTCTTTAATAGAATCGAGAATGAATACCACTGGGGCGACGAGAGAAGAAGTAGAAAAAGCTTTACAGGTAGATATACCAGCTAAAAGATTTGGCGAACCAGAGGAATTTGGTGCTGCCGTAGCATTTCTATGTTCAGCAGCAGCATCTTATATTACAGGAGTAAGCTTACCTGTAGATGGTGGAAAAATCTTAGGACTATAACCTTAAGGAGTTTTGAATTTTGAGTGCGGAGTTGTAAAGCCATCTATTTCGGATTTCGGATGTTGGATTTCGGAAGTGTAAGTTTCTAAATTTTGTAAAAAATAAAGGTATTTCACTTTATTTCCGAAATCAGAAATTCCAAATCTGCCATAGCTTGAAATCCTTCGAGCAGTCCCAACTCCGCACTCAAAATTCAAAACTCAACACTTATCAGTGCCATTTCTGGTTTATTTTTCCGACGTATTTTCCTAGTTGATTCTGAAAAAGGACGTCTTGTAATTCTGCTCCAACGTTAGGATACATTTCCAACTGATTGATTTCTGACAGAGGAATCCATTTGATTTCTAGAGCACTCGTCTCTGAAGGATTCAAAATCGGAATTCCTCCAATAACCTGAGCAATAAAGACACAGTGCAATACATCAGTTTTTTGTTGTGGTAAAATGACCTCTCCCGTCAATAACATCGGACCAACCTCTATTTCTATTCCTAACTCTTCTCTGAGTTCTCTTTCCAAAGTACTTACTAGTGTTTCTCCAGGGTCGGTGTTGCCCCCAGGCAAATTAAATACTTGTGCATTACCATATTCATAACGCATCAATAGTAGGTGGTTGTTTTCGATAATCGCTACGCTTGGCCTTACTTTCATAAACTATTTATTTAAAATTATTGAGATGTTGAGTAATAGAAGTATGCCTTTTTGTAGTTTCCAGCAAGCCCCTATCCGCTTTTTTCTTAATGAAATGTTAACGTATAAAATATTCTAGGGGTAAAATACGATTGATTTGTCAGTAAGACAAATGAACCTCAGAAAAACTTCTTAATCAAAAAGCCTTCAAAAAAGGCATAAACACGTATAGTTAATATGAAAACTTCAATGAAAACTCTATTCCTAAGCATTATAGGCTTAATGATATTTACTTTAACAGGATGTTTTCTCCGAGGAGAAGAAATTAGGCCAAGATTTGAAGAAATCCAGAGGGAAGTTCGTCTCCGTGACTTTGATGGTATCGAGATGGGTAGTGGATTTAAAGTAAATGTGAGAGCTGGAAACACCTACAGTATCTATGTACGTGGGGATGTAATAGATATAAATGACCTTAATATTTATGTACGAAACGGGGTATTAATTGCGAACTATCGTTATCCTCGTAATAACCGCTATCAGGTTACTTTTGATATCGTAATGCCATCATTGCGCTCTATCGAATTGTATGGTGCAAGCACAGGTAAGGTATATGGTTTCGATGAAAGAGATATGTATGTTAGCCTTGAAGCTTCTTCATACCTAGACCTAAACTCTGATATACAATATTTTACTTTTAATCTCTCTGGCGCATCTACTATGGATGTATTGGGTGATACCCAAAAGATCTCTGGAGGTGTATTCGGGGCATCATTAGTTAATGGTTTTTCGATGAGAAGTGAGGAGGCATACTTAGATGTATCTGGAGCTAGTAAAGTAAGAGTAATGGCCTCTCGTTATCTCAATGTGGTAGCATCAGGTGCAAGTTCTGTATATTTCAGAGGCACTCCAGTCGTAGACGCCAAGACTTCGGGAGGAAGTGTCGTTAGACAAGACTAAAATCTTCATTTGACAGTATATATTTGTGGCGATTTAAAGAAGGCGGGATTTTCTCGCCTTTTTTCTTTGTTGATGGAAGTAGCTAAAATTTCCAGTAATTTTGAAAAAGAAACAAATGCTCACTCTTTAAGTCGTTATGCCTTTTAGGTATTCCACTTAGTAGGTGAATTTATTCGCCCGTAACGAAAAAGGTTAAACTGCTTTTTGTAAAACAACTTGATATGAATCAACACATTGCCCATATCGCTATTGTCGTGGATGACTACGACCAAGCGATTGAGTTTTATACCCAAAAATTACACTTCGATTTAATCGAAGATACTGTCATGAGTCCCGAAAAACGTTGGGTATTAGTAAAGCCGAAAGGCGCTAAAGAATGTGCCATACTGCTGGCAAAAGCAGCTAATGCAGAGCAGCAAACCAGAGTAGGCAACCAAACAGGAGGAAGAGTATTTTTGTTTTTATGTACAGATGATATTGAAAGAGATTATCAAAATCTATTGACACATCAAATCAAAATCGTAAGAGAACCAAAACAAGAAGTGTATGGAACAGTAGCCGTATTTGAAGACTTGTATGGTAATCTCTGGGATTTGATACAACGAAATGTTTAATTGTATACTAGTTGTATACGAAGGATTGCAAAGACTGTTTATTTTGGATAACGGATGTTGGATTTTGGAAGTGTAACCTTTTATGTTTTGTGAAAAATAAAGGTATTTTACTTTATTTCCGATCTGTAACCTTCTGTATTTTGTAAAAACAAAGATGATTTTCTTTAATTTCCGAAATCAGAAATCCCAAATCCGCAATAGCTTGGAAATCCTTCGTACAGCTCTAATTCACAATTCATCACTCATACTTAAATATGATTTTAATAAAAGATATTACCAATTACATGGAGCGATTAGCACCGCTATCCTTACAAGAAAGTTATGATAATGCAGGCCTTATCGTTGGAGACCCTAGCGAGGAAGTAAAAGGTATTTTATGTACCCTCGACTGTACGGAGGCTGTGGTAGAGGAGGCGATTCAGTCGGGATGCAATTTGATTATAGCCCATCATCCTATTGTTTTTAAAGGTTTGAAAAAATTGAACGGCAAAAACTACGTTGAAAGAGTAGTCATCAAAGCCATCAAAAATGATATTGCTATCTATGCCTCACATACCAATTTGGACCACGTAGAAGGTGGCGTAAATTTTAAGATTGCTGAAAAGTTAGGCTTACAAAATGTGAGGATATTGCAACCGAAAAAAAATCTTCTTAAAAAGCTGGTAACTTTTGTGCCTGTAGAGCATGGTCAACAAGTTCTGGATGCTTTGTATGAGGCAGGAGCTGGACAAATAGGAGATTATAAAAATTGTAGTTTCAGAGTGGAGGGAACAGGCACCTTTCGTCCTACAGGAGGTGCAAACCCCTTTATCGGAACAGTAGATCAAGATGAGGAGGTAAAAGAATTTCGAATAGAGGTCATTCTTCAAGCACATCAAGAATATATGATTTTGAGTGCTTTAAAAAAAGCGCACCCTTATGAAGAGGTTGCTTATTATTTGTCTAACTTAGAGAATGATTTAGCACAAGTGGGCGCTGGGGCAATCGGAAGTTTGGACGAAGCCTTAGATGAATCATCTTTTTTACAATACCTAAAAGACGCAATGGCTTTATCTACCATTCGTCACACGCCACTTTCAGGGAAAAAAATCCAGAAAGTAGCAGTATGTGGAGGAGCGGGAGGCTTTTTACTAAATGATGCCATTAGACAAGGCGCAGACGTGTTTGTGACGGCAGATTACAAATATCATGAGTTTTTTGATGCCGAAAACAAGATTATCATCTGTGACATTGGACATTATGAGTCAGAAGTTTACACAAAGGAATTAATAATTAGTTATTTATCTGAAAAATTTAGTAATTTTGCGATTCTCAAAAGTCAGGTAAATACGAATCCTGTACAGTATTTTTGAACAGGCGTTAGGAGTAGAGGGTAATCATTACAACATAGAACTTAACAAATAACGTTTAACGCATAACGAATAACGTATAACGAAAATGGCAGTAGTAGCTAACGAAACAACCATTGCTCAGAAATTAGAAGCACTTCTGAAACTTCAGACCATAGATTCATCTTTAGATAGTATCAAAAAAATGCGTGGCGATTTGCCAGAAGAGGTTCGTGATTTGGAGGATGAAATTGCTGGTATCGAGACACGTATCGGAAAATTCAATCGTGAGATCGCTTCTTTGGAAGAAGAAATTTCGAAGAATAGAAATACGAAAAAAGAATCAGAAAAGCTTGTAAACAAATACAAAGACCAACAGATGAACGTTCGTAACAACCGTGAATACGACGCCATCTCGAAGGAAATCGAATTACAACAATTGGAAATCGAATTAGCAGACAAACGTATGCGTGAATTCGAATTCAAAATTTTAAACAAACGTGATGATGTTTCTGAAACTGAAACTCGTCTTTTCCACCGTCAAAAAGATCTTGATGCAAAACGTAAAGAATTGGACGTTTTGATTTCAGAAAGCGAAGACGATGAGCAACGTTTGTTGAAAGATCGTGACAAAGCAGTGAAGTTCGTTGAAGAACGTCTATTGCGCCCTTACGATAAATTAAGAACAAACTATGCAAACGGACTTGCAGTAGTTTTGGTTAAGCGTGGTGCTTGTGGTGGTTGTTTCAACGTAGTTCCTCCACAACGTCAGGCAGACATCAAAGACCACAAACGTATTATCGTATGTGAGCACTGCGGACGTATCTTGGCTGGTGTTGAAGATGTTATCACAGCTTCAAAACGCTAAGAAATCTGCTAAAAATATATCTAAAGCCCATAACTCGACAGTTATGGGCTTTATTTGTTTATGACAAATTTGCGCTACGACTTTTTGCAACTTAATCATGGTATTGACGTTATAAAACTTTCAAATAAAGCTGTTAAATATGCGAAGGTTAATCGTTGTTTTTCTGGTGTTGATAAATTTTCAAAGTAAAGCCAATGACTTTGAGTGGAATCCACTATTACAAAAGGCTTATACTTCACTTTGGAAACTGCGCTTGCAAGAAACCAGAGCTTTATTGGCTTCACAAAAAAACACTTCAGGAATTAAGCTATATCTTCAAAGCTACACCGATTTAATCGAGTTGATGGTTACAGAAGATAAAGCCGATTTTGAGCAGTTTCTAGATACACAATCTTCTCGACTGACTTTATTGGAAGATTTCCCTGATACCTCTCCCGAAAAACAATGGATTATTGCTGAAATATACCTGCATTTGGCTACTGCTAAGCTCAAATTTGGACACGAAGTAAAAGGTGCATGGAATTTGGTAAAAGCCTCTAAATTGCTCGAAAGTAACGCCAAGAAGTTTCCCAACTTTATTCCACAACAAAAATCACTTGGTTTGATTCATATTATGGTAGGGTCGATACCCCAGAATTTTTTGTGGGTAGCCAAACTTTTAGGACTTAAGGGTTCTGTTAAAAATGGCTTGCAGGAATTGAAAAATGTAAGCAAAAATGAACCTCGCTATGCGATTGAAGCCAACATAATGTATTATTTGGCTCATGCCTACATACTGGGCTTTACCCCTTTGATTTTGCAGGATTATGAGCAGTTTTTGGAGAAAAATGATGATAGTCTTTTAATCCAATTTTTAGGAGTCACCACCTATATGAAAGAGGGCAATAGCAGTCAAGCCAGTGTATTACTCAAAAAATGTGATGCCTTAAATGCTCAGGCTGGTTATTGGGCCTTTCCATTTTTACAATATCTACATGCCGAAATCGAGATTCAGAAAGGGAGTTACACGCTGGCGAGTCGGTATTATCAAATGTTTTTACAACAATACAAAGGCTTCAACTTTATCAAGGATACCTATTACAAATTGTTTTTATGCTTTTGGCTTAATAATGAGGATACCAAAGCGATTACTTATTTCGAAAAGATAAAAACACAAGGTTCAACTATTGTGGAGTCTGATCAGTCTGCCTTACGATTTGTTGAAAAGTTTAATGTTTCTGTCAAAAACGAGGCTCATAAAAAGCTTATGAAGGCACGATTAGCATTTGATGGTGGCTATTATCAAAAAGCAAAAGAATTGATGACTGACTTGAAGGAAAATCAATTTAGTCTCAATACCGAGAAAGCAGAATATAACTATAGAAAAGGAAGAGTTTTTCAAAAACTACATGAGATAACCTTAGCAGAAGAGCATTTTGAAAGAGCTATTGTACTTAGTCAGAATGCCTCGATTAGTTATGGCGCATTAGCGTGTTTACAGCTTGGGTATATATTTCAAGAGACTAAGCAAAAAGAAAAAGCCAAATACTATTTCGAAAAAGTACTGACCTATTCAAAGCATGAATATAAAAACTCTGCAGACAACAAGGCCAAAGCTGCGTTGAATACCTTAAATTAGAATGATATGAAGTATCAGGTAAGAGCCATCTATCCTCCACTGAGTGATTTTCAACAGTAGAGACGTAATACTTTACGTCTTAAACCGAATCAGATATGGCATTAGCTAAAAAAGCGGTCGAAAATTAATTTTGACCGCTTTTTTTACACCTAAATAGCATTAACCTATCTCTCTTTATTGGTAAATATTGATTTAAAACAATCACTAGTTCGCTCAATCAACATTCACTCAATAAATAGCGCATCGCTTATTTCAACATATTGAACAAAGCTGTAAGCTTATCTTTCAAATCTTTTCTATCTACGATAAAATCCAAGAAGCCGTGTTCTAAAACAAACTCAGCACTTTGGAATCCTTTTGGAAGGTCTTTACCGATAGTTTCGCGGATAACACGAGGACCAGCAAAACCAATCAAAGCACCTGGCTCAGAGATATTGAAGTCACCCAACATGGCGTAAGAAGCTGTAACACCACCAGTAGTAGGGTCTGTCAATAGCGATACGTAAGGGATTTTAGCTTCAGCAAGTAACGCTAATTTGGCTGATGTTTTAGCCATTTGCATCAATGAGAAACCAGCCTCCATCATACGAGCTCCACCTGATTTTGAAATCATCAAGAATGGAATTTTGTGCTTTAGAGAATAGTCAATCGCACGAGCAATTTTTTCGCCTACTACTGAGCCCATCGAACCACCAATAAATGAAAAGTCCATGGCTGCGATTACTACCTCTACATCATTCATTTTACCATGCGCAGTACGAACAGCATCTTTCAAGCCAGTTTTCTTTTCTGTAGCTTTGATACGATCAGGATAGCGTTTGGTATCTTCGAATTTGAGAGGGTCGCCCGACGACATAAAGGCATCTAGCTCTGTATAACGTGATTGGTCGAAAAGTAGCTCGAAGTAATCTTGTGAACCGATTTTTTCGTGGTAGTTACACGACGAACAAGTCCAGGCAAATAGGCGATGTTCGCGCGTATGCATTACTTTTTTACAAGAAGGACACTGATACCATAGACCATCTGGTGCTTCTCTTTTAGCTTCGGTTGGGGTCAAAATCCCCTTATCTTTTCTGGTAAACCAAGACATATTTCTTTTTCAATTAAAGATTTTACGTGTTTTTTAGGAAAAGAAACACTAGGTAAAATACTCGTTGTGAGTGATAATGAATCGCAAAGATAAAACTTAAGCAATCGAGAATTAACAAAAACTTGAATTTTATCTAAGCTTTTTCGTTTTAGTAGTTGATTTTAAGTCCAGAAATTTACAGATAAAGTGTTGATTTTGACAACATTTTCCGTAATTTATTGGTCTATAAACCTAATAAAGTCATAAAACTAAACAAATGAATATGAAAAAAATTAGCGCGCTTCTATTTATGCTTGGTATTGTAAATGTCGGTATAAGTCAAATATACCTTGAGCGTAAAGATGGTAGAGTCATTTTTGATGGTCAGTCTGTGGAAGCAGAAGGTACGGTATTTGTTCCTCAAGAGTTTACAAAAGGATACGTTATACAAAATGGTAAAAAGATTGATATTGCCAAAATGAGATTAAATACCTATGATAATCGTTTGGAATATCAAGAAGGCGAGCAAGTAAAGCTTTTTACACTTCCTGTGACCGAATATGCGGTGGATGCAGAAGATGGAGCGATAAGACTCTTCAAGAGGGGCTTTCCAAAGGTAGATCGCCAAAATGAAGATACTTATTATGAGGTTCTGTATGATGGCAAATATAAGCTTTTAAAATATTATAAAGCTCATAAATTGGATGTTACGAATTATAACTCTGCTACCAAAATGATTAAATTTGAGATAGGTGAAACATTATATGTGTTGCGACCTGATAATAGTATTCACAAACTCAAAAAAGATAAAAAGTCGATACTAGAAGCATTAGGAAAGGAGGAAGAAGCACTAAAAAGCTGGTGGTCAAAAGAAAAACCTAATCCTAAAGACGAAGCTGGTGTAGTCAACATTATAGGTTACGTGGATACTCTTTAAACTTTCATATAAGAGTTAACTGTATAAGTCTTCCTATTTGAACTAATTTTAGGATAACCGAATGCTCATAAAGAGTATATGATATTAGTTTATAGTATTTGTGAGGATATGCTTCATACCCTCACAAATACTATAAGTTTAATGATAAGAGATTAATTTTTTGACAAAAAATTTGTCACCCACTAACATACGCAGTATATAGGTTCCAGATGCTTGTTTACTTAAATCTATTACCTGTGAAAACTGAGTGCCAGTGACTTCATACTGATTGCTAGCTATCTCTTTACCCGTCATATCTATTACATTCAATTTGATTTGACTTACAGGTTTTTCAAAACTTGCTTTCAATAAAAACTGTCCATTTGTACTAGGGTTCGGGCTAACATTCACAAGCTGTGTTTCATCAAATTCGGGTCCTAATACTATTACCTTAGGGGCGTTGGGATTAGGACCTTGAATATTTAAGTTGTCTATTGCCCATCCCCATCCATAAGCTGCTGCATCAGTTAATAGTCTAAAGCGTATCAACACCTGATCTCCTGCCTTAAAATTGCCTGATTTCAACATATCAATTTCACGAGCTTTAAACATGGCTTGAGTACCATTGGTGAGTGAGTTCCCTTTTGAATCAAGGGATGCATTCCAAGCAGCATTCCATGTTGGATTGGCATTGGAATCCCAGCCATCTTGAAACCATTTCCAAGTGGCACCACCGTCTTTCGAGCCTTCCACTATAACGTAGTCAAAGAAATTTCGATTTGGGACACCTCCCGTTGCAAAGCTTACGCCATCTTCTCCTGGCTCGACTAATACAACTTCGTCGAAATAAATTTTGGCAGTGTCGGATCTTAAAATTATAGGTTTTTGAAGGTTGAATGTAAAGTTTGAATATTTGTCATCTGGATTTGTATCGGTAAAAGCAAATTCAGTTCCGTCTTTATACGGATGTTCAGAGTGCATAGCTTTACTTGTAAATCCTGAGGGCTGTGCCAGTCCAAATCCTTTTGTATAAAAATCATCAGCTGGAACATTCTCAAAATTTGTTACATAGGTACTTACTGGAGCTAAGATTTTTTGAACATTAAATTCATAGTAACCACTAGCAGGCGAATATGTAGTGTTTCGTGCTTTACTTTTATCTTTTACAACAATTCTATATTGTATTTTTTCTCCGCCTTTTAATAAGCCATTAGTAAAAGTGAATTTTCCAGAAAATGCATAAGCTAAAGCGCCAGAAGCTAATTCTGCCTGATTAATTCGTTTGAGGGCAAAAGCAGGCTGAGCTTTACCATCGATTAAGTATTCAACATAGGCTGTATCGATATCAATATTATCGTAGGCTAATAATTCAGGCAAAGACACTTCTACATCGCTTGTACGAATTAATGATAAATTGTGTGTATAATCTAAGACTGGTTTGGTTGTATCAGAACCAATCTTAAATTTATAGTAAGTAAGGTTTTCAAGTGTACCTGGAGCTTGGGCAGGTGTAGAAAAAGTTTTTTTCTGAGAGTCGACTGCTGAAAAGTAATAGCTAATCGTTCTATCAGTGGCACTTGCTGGTAACACATAGGTATATTCATTAGATTTACCTACACGGTTCATCGGTACTTGAATAGGCTTATCTTTGGTAATGTCTCCCAACGTGTAAAATAGTTTTACAGAAGTAGAGTCAAACCCCATATCTCCATAAACTTTTGTATTGAATGAAATAGCTTTTGTATTATCCTCCGAATCTTTGATTTTTTTGTGTATGATACTACTCCCTACCCATCCCATGTCGTTGAATAGAGCCAATGTTATAGGACCAGGGTTATGGGTAACTTCTCCATTAGCAATCTGAGGGGTCATTAGAGCATTGATAGTACCACGTCTATAAGAAGATTCATCCAAATGACTGTAGCTTGAGCTTTCTTGATAGGTAGAAGGCGCAAATATTCTGGCACGCAAACTATCATTGTTAGCAAGAATAGTAGGCGAGTTCAAATAGAGATTTCCACCTGTTAGTTGTGTCTTGAGTTCTACAGAGGGGTTCTTAAAAACGCTGGTGTTGAGGAGGCGTTGACCTGCAGTACTTTCAGCAAAAATATCATATATCATTGGGATACCACCGTCTGTAATAACCCCAAGTGTAGCATCAGAGGTAGCTTGACGCAACGAACCATAAAACCCTAAACCATGACCAATTTCATGCAGTACGACCGAAACCAAATCTGCTCTGTTGGTGGGAGTATTCCCATCTATTCCATAATACCAAGTAAAGTCACTATTAAAGCGGGCAAAAATATCTGGATTATCGCCATTAAGATTGCTATGTGCCATTTTTTCGGCTAGAGCAATTGGATACCATGTTAAAGCATATTGGGCACCTGCATAATCTCTATAAACACTCGCCGAATAAGCCGAGCCTAATACATTAGAACCTAGACTTTCCCAACTGGCAGTAATTCGGATTGGGACATCAGAAACAATAATGGACTGCCATATATCAACAGCGCGCTGAAAGGCTGCTTTAGCATTTTCAGGAAAATTGATATATGTTACAATGAACTTTGATTTATCAGCCTCTACACGTGCTTGTTTGTTTAACTTTTGTAAAAACTCTTCGGGTGGAGCAACATAAGAGTGTACAAATGGTGAGCTAAAATCGGGTGCAGGGCAAACAATTTCTCTTGTTCTACCTATTCTGAAATCGAGCTTTTTTTGTGCTAAACTATTGGTTATCGTCAACAATACTAGCGCAAGTAGTAAAAGGTTTTTCATAAGTACGTATTGAAGTATGAGTAAAGGTTATTCTAATTTTTTAGAGGGAGTATGATTTAAGTACCTATACCTGAATTAGCTTGATTCTGGCTATTTATTTTAGGTAAAGATCATATCGAAGAAACTTCAGTTTAGAACTTTATACTGATGGTACAAATGTGTTCAAACACCAATCTTTGTATCCTCAACTTTTCAAATATGGTACGCTGTATTAGATTAAAGTGATTGTTTTGCTGATATAGACCAATTTTTATTTTAAATAGTTGCATTGTTAAAAATGTCCAAAAGCTAGAGAGATGCATCTATATATGAATGTACTTAAGCCTAATCTTGACTACAGAATTACTACTATTTTATTTGAAACTCTTTCTTAAGTTGGTGGGCAAAATAAAATCTAATTTTTGAGCCTTTGGCTTTCAGCTTTGGGCATTCGGCAAAAACATATCTATCGTGACTAAAAGACATTTTAACACTCTTTGCCTTGTGCCTGTTGCCTAGTGCCTAAACACATAACTTAAATCTTATTTTGCATGATTACTTACGATTCATCAATTTAAGTATTTTTGAATATAAATCAAGATTTTGAAAATGAAATCTTAGTGGAAAACGGGTATAAAAATAGCCAGCCAATTCAGTAATTTTTGCTTACTAAATTGGCTGGCTTTAATGTAATTAGTCAAAAACTACTATAATGTGATTCTAAAACCTAATCTCTTGTAGTTTTCGTTTGGTTTTATATCGCTTCCATTTCCTTCAAGGACAAGAACGAGTACTACACTCGTACCTGCAGCTGACGGTGCTCTCAAAATATTGAATTTGCAGTCGCCAAAGCTTGAATTAGCTGGAAGGGTAACCATACCACCTTCTAGGGTATAATGTACTCCCTCAACAGCAGTTGATTCTTTTGCATCTACCGAAAATTTGATAGATTCCTGATTCGGTCTTTGACGTCCTACAAGATTGATACGACGCGTTTGAAGGCCAGCTCCATTGGCAACACTGATAATAGGATAAGTTTTTCCAAGTGATGTTGCTGGAGATGTAACGACAGCATCCTGAAACTCTACCAAGTAAGTTGAGTCAAAAACGGATTGGCTATCTTTGAAGCATGACGACATAAACAGGCTAGTCATCAGCACTAGTACAATTCCAAATATTTTTTCATGATAATTCGTTGAAATATAAGTTCTTGAAATGAATAAAGCTTAAACTTAAGACTAGTATCCAGCGTTCTGCTTCAAGTTAGCATTTGCCTGAATTTCGCGTACAGGGATATTTGCCAAGATACGGAAATCGCTGTATGACAAACTTTGAACTGGAGCAGCCTTAACGATATCTAGTCCTAGACGTTTAAGATCAAAGAAACGATGACCTTCAAATGCTAGCTCCAAACGACGTTGTTTCAAAATTTCATTAATTAAGCTTGTACCTGTCAAATTTACAATTGTAGGTAAACCAGCACGATTTCTGATGATATTCAAATCCGCTAATGCTCCAGCTGCATTTCCTGATCTAGCAAGCGCCTCAGCACGGTTGAGGTACATTTCAGATACACGAATTACAGGAATATTGTCAAGGTTGACTTGACCGCTTCTACCTAAGAATTTTGTACACTCTATTTCAGCAGTTCCACGACCTGCAGTTCCTAATTCATACATTTGACGACGTACATCTGGAATAGTTGCACCCGAAGCATCTTTTTCAGATTCAAATAAATCCAATAAAGCTCTTGTTGGAACTAAGTCTCCAAATCCACCAGTTCTAGTACGGTCACCCGATGCAACCAAGGTAGTATAGGTAGTTTGCAAAGATGTGTTTACGCCAATATTTTCGTTGGTTTGATATTGAATCTCGAAAATAGATTCAGGTTGATTCGCCGAACGCCATGAAGCCACATAGTTGGCTGTTGTCTGAAAACGGCCAATACTACCAGTTGCCATAGCATCGGTAGCATATTTGGCAGAGTTAGTCCAGTCGCCACGGTATAAAGCTACTCTCGAAAACAAAGCTTGAGCTGCAGTTTTGTTAGCAAAAGCTGCAGTAGCTGTTCTTCCAGAACTAGTGAATTTAGCAATAGAACTTGTTAAATCAGAATAGATAAAGTCATATACTTCATTTAAAGAAGCACGCCCCTCTAATTTGATTTGGGTAGCATCAATCACACCTGACTTCAAGATAGGTACTCCACCCTTGCTAACTTGAGTTAGCTCTACAGATGGTTCATAAGCATAAGCACGCATCAATTCAAAGTAAATTAAACCTCTAATGAACAGCGCTTGTGCTTCAACAAAATCTTTATTAGCCTGAGTCATTTTGTCTACTTTAGGTAGAGCATCTAATACCAAGTTAGCTTGGTTAATAGCAAGATATGACGTTTGCCAGTGTGCGAAATGCGCTCCTACTTGGTTTTGATATTCAGCATTTAAACGGCCAGATTTATTAGTAGCTCTACCATTGTCTGCTAGTGCTTCGGGAATAGCAATTAAATCGCGACCATACAAAAAAGTTGATTGTAATCTATCATAGATACCGTTAACTGCAGCATTGATGGCATCTTCGGTAGTAAGAGCAGTTACAGAGTCGATTGATGCTCTTGGCTGAACATCAAGTAAGTCCGAACATGATGCTAATGTTAGACCTACTCCAATAGCTGCTATTTTTAAAAAGTATGTTCCTTTCATCTTCTTTTCAAATTAAATCTTTTTTGAAGTATATAAAATTATATCCCAAGTTGTACTCCAAAAGTGATAGTACGTGGTTGTGGAATGGTACCGTTGTTTCCACTACCCAAATTAATAAATTCGGAGTCAAAACCAGTCCATTTAGTCCATGTGTACAAGTTGTATGCTTGGACATATACTCTTGCTCTTTCAACTTTGATTCGCTTTAGTAAAGAACTTGGAACATTGTAACCAAATGTTGCAGTTTTCAAACGAATAAATGAAGCATCTTCATAAAAGCGAGATCCTGCTGTGATACCAGAACCTAAAACTTCCGCATTTCCGTTGAACGGTCTTGGTACAGAGGTAATTTGACCTGGAGTTGTCCATCTATCTTGATAGATTGAGCTTAAAACGTTGAATGCTCTACCACCATTTTCAGACATGAAAGCAGACTGGTTATTGAATACAGTTCTACCAAACTCGTAGTTGAAGAACACTTCTAAATCAAATCCTTTATAAGAAAACGAGTTTGTTAAACCTCCGTAGTATTTTGGAATTTGGCTACCAATAATTCGTGAATATGCATTTACATCACCTGCCAAACGATAAATGATGTTACCATTATTATCATACCACATTGCACGACCTGTAGCAGGGTTTACACCAGCATATTGAGCAGTATAAATAGAGTTGACAGGATAGCCAATTTTAATCCATCCATCAACCGCACGACCTGGAAGCGTAGTTAGAGTATCATATAATTTTGTTACCTTATTATCGATATAAGTAAAGTTGAACGAGGTAGTCCACTTAAATCCTTTATTATCGGCAGATTTGTCTACAGCAACAAGTTTTACATCTACTTCTAGCCCTTTATTTTGAAGCTCACCCACGTTTTCAGAGATAGTACTATAGCCACTCAACCATGTAACAGGACGATCTAAGATAAGATCTTTACTTGTTCTGATAAAGTATTCAACAGATCCTTGCAAACGGTTATTGAATAAACCATAATCCAATGCTAAGTTAGTGGTTACATTTTGTTCCCAACGAAGATTAGGGTTGCTCAATTGTGTAGGAGCAATACCACTTACACCATTGTAGTTAAAACCTCCACCAAATAAACCTCTTGAGTCAAAGTTACCAATTTGGTCTGCACCTAATGCACCGTAACTTGCACGTAGTTTCAATTGATTCACGATTGAGCTAGTTTTCAAGAATTCCTCTTGAGACACATCCCAACCAACAGAAGCCCCTGGGAAGAAGCCCCATAAATTATTAGAACCAAAACGAGAAGAACCATCATAACGAGCCGTCAAGCCTAAGATATATTTACCAGCATAGTCATAATTTACACGACCAAATACACCTGATTTTTTGTAACCAGACCAAGAAGCAAATGTAGTAATAGGGTTTGCTGCTGCACCTGCTACGATAAATTGAGGAGTAGGAATACCTTCTGCACTTTGCTGAACGTTAGAAGATTGATCATCTCTGTATTCTGCACCAACTAATGCACTAATATTGTGTACATTATCAATTTGCGTACTGTAGTTCAATACAGCATTAAACAACAAGTTGATATTCTCTGTATTTTGATCTTGAATTCTACCTCTTACGTTAAAAGCATCTGCCGTGCGAGGATCTTGGAAGTTATAACCCTTGATATAACGGTAGTCAATACTTGCCGTAGGACGGAAAGATAACTTACTGTTAATTTTATAATTAACTGATGTTGAAGCAATAACTTGATTTACACGAGAGTAAATTTTATTAAGATCGCTAACTTGTAATACGTTTTGGTTCAAAATACCTGCTAAACCACCCTCGGCTGGAGTTCCAAAATACGAACCATCTTCCTTATAGAATGGGTTGATAGGAATAATCAATGGAGCAGAGAATGTCGGCGAGCCTAGGAAACTACCTCCGCCAGGACCACCAAATTGCCCTCTCTGAACAAATGAACTTAGGTTGATTGAATTATCAACTGTAATACGATTGTTAAGTTTAGAGCTAATTTTAGCATTCAAGTTACCACCTTTATAATCTACATTACGAACGTTTGCATCCGTTGAGTTGTAGGTACCAGATAAGTAATATGTACTTTTGTCATTACCACCACTCAAACTAATGCTGTAGTTGTTAGTTCTACCAGATACATAAGACTCTTTTTGCCAATCGTATGTTGGTAACGCAGCGATCTGATCAGGGGTCAAGGTTGGATCCAAACGAATACTTGAAAGAGTACTTCTCAAAGCAGCACCTGCTTCAGTTCCTTGATTAGTTAAAGCTTCAGTACGAGCCTTTATCCAATCTTGAGTATTCAATACATTCAAATATTTTGTTGGTTCTACATAACCACTATAGTAATCAAAATTCACTTTTGTTTTACCAGCTTTACCTTTTTTAGTGGTAATTAATACAACACCATTCGCGGCAGCAGCACCATAAATTGCAGCCGAAGCAGCATCTTTTAATACCTCAATTGATTCGATATCATTTGGGTTTAGGTAGTTTAATGGGTTACTACTCGTAAATGCAGCCGAACCAGCGTTTGCATTGATTTGAACACCATCAACTACGTACAATGGATCTGTACCTCCTTTAATCGTTCCGACACCACGAACTCGAATCTGTGCAGCTCCACCTGGTGTTCCGTTGGCGCCTAATACTTGAACACCAGCAGCACGACCTTGAAGTGCTTTGTCAAAACTGTTTGTTGGCATTGTTGCTATCTCTGAGCCTTTTACTGAGGCCTGAGACCCTGTCAATGTTTTGCGTGACTGAGTACCATAACCAACTACAACCGCCTCTGCAAGCTCTTGAGAGGTTGAAGTTAGTTGAACATCAACTGTAGAGCGGTTCCCAACTGAAACTTGTCTTGCTTCGAAACCAACGAAAGTGAAAACTAATGTTGCATTACCCGAGACAGTAATTTTGTAGGTACCATTTGAGCTAGTTGTTGTACCTCGACTTGTTCCTTTAACCGAAACGTTAACGCCTGGAAGCGGTGAACCATCATCGGATGATGTCACTTTTCCTGATACAGTTTTATCTTGTGCAAAAAGTTGCACACACATAAACACTGTAAGAAGAATACTGAGTAGAGATTTTCTCATCATCTGTTTACTTAGTTTGTTAGATTTATTAGAATAGTTAAAGAATGATTAAATATATTAAAAAGTTTTTGTGCAGAAACCAACATAGGAATCAACATTACTTTTAATAAAAGCATGCATTACTACACTGATGTAGAAACAAGTATATTTTGGATTGTAATTAGAGTATATAAAGTCATAGCCTATACATTTTAGTGTATGCTCTAACGGGTATTTTGACATGGATTTTTCTGGCTGAAATAACACAACATTCAAAGGAGCTGTGTGCGAGCCAAGGGAAATACTGCTTATTGCAGATTTTGAATTATTATAGTTTTAAAATGGACTAAATGAAACGATTACAGACTATATATTTAATTTGTTGATTTGTGTTTTATAAAATTACTAGTATCCTGTTTAGTTAAGTTTTTAGCTTGAATGTGTTTAAAAACAAATGTACGTACAGAAAGTTGTTATAACAAAATTTTATGTGTCAAAACAACTAATTTATGCAGAAGAATTTTGTTATACAGCCTAATGACGCACCAAAATGTGCTCAATAATCAGCAAATTGCCATAATTTATATGGTTTGATATATGTTATGTAGCTGTTAGATATACTATATGTTACTTAGCAAACACCCTTAAAGTCATATTCTTATTCATAATTTCAATAAAAACATGTTGAACAAACTATGCCTAGAATATCAACAAAAATTAGTTTCAATTAGCTTTTGTAATGTCATGAACGGATAAGTTTTGCTATCATAAATCTATAACTAGTTTATATAGAGAAAGTTTAAGAAGATTAAAATAAATTCTCTATTGAATTGTCAGGTGGATAGTGATATTAAGGATGTTTTTCACCTAATACAATATTGAGATATGAAACATCATAATTTGGAATATTTGCACCAATAATGTAAATTCATGAATACACATTTTAAAAACACCGTTTCGAGTGTCATCACACAAACCTTAACACATTCCATGAAAAAAATAGTACTTTCTGGTGCTTTACTCCTTGGCGCCTTTATGTCATTTGCACAAACGGCTACTCTCAAAGCCAAAGTGGCACAAAAAGCTCAAGCTCTTGAGTCTAAAGTTGTAACGTGGCGTCGTGACTTTCACCAAAATCCTGAATTAAGTAATCGCGAATTTAAGACTTCTGAAAAAGTAGCAGCTCACCTTCGTTCTCTAGGAATTGAAGTACAAACGGGAGTTGCTAAGACAGGTGTGGTAGGTATTCTGAAAGGAGGAAAGCCTGGACCTGTGGTTGCTTTGCGCGCCGATATGGATGCTTTACCTGTAAAGGAAAGAGTAGATATCCCTTTTGCTTCAAAAGCAATGGGTGAATACAACGGACAACCCGTAAGCGTTATGCATGCATGTGGTCATGATTCGCACGTGGCTATTTTGATGGGTACTGCCGAAATTTTGGCAAGTATGAAAAGTGAGCTGAAAGGTACAGTTAAGTTTATTTTCCAACCTGCTGAAGAAGGCGCTCCTGAAGGTGAAGAGGGTGGTGCAGGCTTGATGGTAAAAGAGGGTGTACTTGAAAACCCTAAAGTTGACGCTGTTTTCGGACTTCATATTAGTGCACAAGCACCTGTCGGCACAATTCGTTACCGTCCTAAAGGTACTATGGCTGCTTCTGATTGGTTCAAAATTAAATTAAAAGGCAAGCAAGCACATGGTGCTACTCCTTGGCAAGGTATCGACCCTATTGTTACTGCCTCACAAATCGTGATGGGTTTACAAACCATTGTCAGTCGTAACGCTCCACTCACAGAGTCGGCAGCAGTTGTTACGGTTGGTCAAATCAGTGCTGGTGTTCGTAGCAATATCATTCCTGAAGAATTGAATATGAATGGTACCATTCGTACGCTTGACACGCAGGTTCAAGATATGATTCATGCTCGAATGAAGCAGGTGGCCACAAATATTGCTGAAAGTGCTGGTGCGATTGCAGAAGTAAGTATTACCAAAATGTGCCCTGTAACCTTTAATGATCCTTCTTTGACAGAAAAAATGGTTCCAACGCTAGAAGCAGTTGCTGGAAAAGAAAATGTGTTCTTGACATCCGCGGCTACTGGCGCAGAAGATTTTGCTTTTTATCAAGAAAAAGTACCGGGGTTGTTCTTCTTCCTTGGAGGTGCTCCAAAAGGTAAGAAAGAGTCTGAGACAGCTTCACATCACACCCCAGATTTCTATATCGATGAAGGTGGTTTTGTATTAGGTATGAAGGCCATGACCAACCTAACACTCGATTATATGGAAATGAATGCTGGAAAGGGTATCAATACTACAGGAAAGTAAACTAGTAAATGCAGTTTACTGATAAAGAAAACAAGAGTCATCCCTAATTTTTAGGATTGGGATTATTCTTTCAGTTTTATCAAAAAAGCGGTCGAAAAATAGGTTTTCGACCGCTTTTTGATGCTACTATGGTAGATATGAATGGCTTGAGACGCAATCATTGCGTCTCTACTGATGGAATACCAATTTTACTTAATCACCCACTCAGTAAATTAGGGATAACTCATGTTTCCTACATTATGATTTTTTTAATCGTAAAGTTCTGTAAACGAAATTTGGAAAGAAGCGTTTGAGATACACCCCTAATACTTCGTACCATCCACCGACATATACTTCCGATTTTTTGGCAATTATTGCTTGTATGATTCGGCGTGCACACTCATCTGGTAGCATCCCTTTTGCTTGATTTGAGTCCATTTGGTTATGTCTACTACCGTCACCAGAAAGAGCATTAAACGAAATTTGCGTCTTGATATAGCCCGGACAAACAACAGTTACATGAAGATTGTCTGGAAAAACCTCAGCTCTTAATGAGTCAAAAAAGGCAATTACAGCATGTTTGGTGGCGCCATAACCGCCACGTAACGGCGTTCCAATTTTGCCGGCCACACTACTGATGGCTACAAAATGTCCTGATTGTCTTTGAGTAAAATGCGGTAAAATCGCTTGTGTCAAAGCTACCACGCTAAAGAAGTTTATCTCCATCAAATCTCGATATACCTGAAAAACGGTATCCTTCACCATCGAACGTTGAGACACTCCAGCATTTTGTATTACGATATCAATATGACCAAAATGATGTATTACTTCCTCTACTTTTTGTGACATCGACGATATATCTAACATATCGAGAGGTAAAACCAAAATATCTTTTGGTGGTAATCCTGTAAGTGCTGCAACTCTGTCTAGCTCATCTTTTCGTCGGGCAGACAAGACTAATTTGACAGGCATTTTTGCCAACTCCAGTGCTAGCGCTTCCCCAATTCCTGAAGAAGCTCCTGTAATCCAAATGACTTTTTGGTCGAGATACATAGTATTATAATGAGCGTAATAAACGTATTTTGGAATAGTTGTTTGGGCTATCAGGTAATACTAATGGTATTTGTTTTTTTACGAAGTTGATATTTTTCGAAAAATGATATAGCATAGTACCTGATAACCCTTCTTTTACACCAAACTTAAAACAAAGGCATAATCTCGAGCAACTTCTTTAAATCTTTGGAAGCGTCCCGATGCGCCACCATGCCCTGTCGACATATCACAGTGCATAAGTAAGATATTATTGTCAGTTTTTAACTCTCTTAGCTTGGCTACCCATTTGGCTGGCTCCCAATATTGAACCTGCGAATCATGCAAGCCTGTTGTGACCAACATATTTGGGTAATCTTGTGCTACTACATTGTCGTATGGTGAATATGACTTCATGTAATCATAATATACTTTTTCTTTAGGATTACCCCATTCTTCCCATTCTCCTGTCGTAAGCGGAATAGTTTCATCTAACATGGTTGTAACAACATCTACGAAAGGTACTGCTGCTAAGATACCTTTATATAAGTCTGGACGATAGTTGATAATTGCACCCATCAATAAACCACCTGCTGAGCCGCCGTTGGCAAAAAGCTTATCTTTCGAAGTCCATTTTTCTTGGATCAAATATTCTGAAACATCAATAAAATCAAAGAATGTATTTTTCTTTTGAAGCATCTTCCCATTTTCATACCAAGGACGTCCCATTTCTTGTCCCCCTCGGATATGGGCAATTGCAAAGGCAAAACCTCTGTTCAACAAACTCAAACGTGCAGCAGAGAAATACGGATCGATAGAATAGCCATATGAGCCATACGCATACTGTAACAAAGGTTGCGAACCATCTTTCTTGAATCCTTTTTTATAGACAATCGAAATAGGCACTTGCACACCATCACGTGCAGTCGCAAAAAGCCTTTCGGTTTGATAATCTTCTTTATTGAATACACCAAGAACTTCTTGTTCCTTCATGAGCGTCTTCTCCTGTGTATCCATATTATAATCAAATACCGAACTAGGAGTAGTCAATGAAGTATAATGAAAGCGAAGCAAATCAGTGTCAAAATTGGGGTTGTAGCCAACACCTGCATCATAGGCAGGTTCACCAAAATTCAAATAATGCTCTCTTTGTGTACGTTGGTCAATGACTCTCAAATGAATGAGCGCATTGCTACGTTCAGTTAACACCAAATGACGACGAAAAACATCTATACCTTCCAAGTAAGTATCTTCACGATGCGCGATTACTTCTTTCCAGTTTTCGATATTATACGATTCATTTTCAGGAATTTCCATTAGTTTGAAGTTCGTTGCATCTCCCGCATTTGTACGAATGTAGAACTTGTCCTCAAAATGTTCAATCGAATATTGCAATCCATGCTGACGCGGATAAAAGGCTTTGAATTCACCATTAGGGTTTGATGCCTCTAACAAGCGATACTCTGTAGAAACACCGTTGTGGTCAGAAACCGAAACGATATATTTTTTAGATTTCATACGCCCCAATCCCATATAAAATTGTGGGTCTTCCTCGGTATACACCAAAACATCCTCAGAGACTGATGTGCCTAATTTATGACGATAAACTTTTGAAGCCAATAAAGTTTGAGGGTCACGTTGCAGATAAAAAATCGTTTGATTGTCGGCTGCCCAAGCATAAGCTCCACCTTCCGTATTTTCTATTGATTCAGTGTATAGTTCGCCTGTTTGAAGATTTTTAAAATAAAGCGTATAGTTACGACGGCTGATTGTGTCAATGCTATACGCCAGTATTTGGTCATTGTCCGAAATATCATAGCCACCAATCGAGAAATAGTCATGACCTTCTGCAAGGGCATTACCATCCAGTAGCACTTCCTCATCCGCGTCCATCGAATGTTTTTTTCGACAATACAAAGGATATTCTCCTCCTTCGATATATTTAGAGTAATAATAGTATTCTCCATCGCGGTAAGGTACAGATTCATCCTGCTCTTTTATTCGCCCTTTCATTTCTTCAAAAAGCTCCTCTTGAAAAGCTTTAGTTGGAGACATAACCATTTCTGTATAAGCATTTTCTGCTTCAAGGTAGGTGATTACTTCTGGGTTTTCACGGTCATTTAACCAATAATAATTATCCACACGAGTATCCTCGTGGATGGTCATAGGGTAAGGTTTGATAGGAGCCTTGGGCGCTGGAATACCTTGAATGTTCATAGAATTTATGGAATTGTCAGACTGAGTAAAAACAGTAAAGTTTTTGATAAATAAAATGATTCACATTTAACCTCAATGTAGGTCATGAGCTAAACGCATTATTCAAAGATAAAGTTTTCTTAGATAAATCTTGAACAAGATATAGGCAAGTTCTAAGTAGCCAATATTTAGAGGGAAGATTCCAAAGCGAAATCAAGGTCTATAAAAATCTCCTTTACGACCAAGTCGCTGTGCTAAAGAGGTGCAAATCAATCGAGAAGAAAAATAGAAAGAATAGGCTTTTATGCGAAAATTTTCCTTGTAATTATTTGTATATCGCCATGATATTCAGTAATTTTGCATTCCCATTTTCGACTGGATGCCCGTTCAGAAAGGAAATAAGGCAAAATCATTGAAAATCAGGTGTATTCCGTCATCTGTAAAAGATGATTCATAACATTAAAACTTAGAACAAAAGTGGATACTTTAAGTTACAAAACCATCTCAGCTAACAAAGCTACCGTAGAGAAGGGATGGGTAATCGTAGATGCAGAAAACCAAATCGTAGGTCGTTTAACTTCTGAGATTGCTAAAATCTTACGTGGTAAACACAAGCCAAGCTACACTCCGAATGTTGACTGTGGTGATAACGTTATCGTAATCAATGCTGATAAAATCCGTTTTACTGGCAAGAAATTAACTGATAAAGTTTACACTCGTCACACTGGTTATCCAGGTGGTCAGCGTTTTGCTACTCCAAGAGAAGTGTTGAGCAAAAACCCTAGAGGCGTTGTTGAAGCAGCAGTAAAAGGTATGCTTCCAAAAAACCGTCTAGGTCGTCGTTTGTTCACAAACTTGCACGTTTATGCAGGTACTGAACACCCACACGTAGCTCAACAACCAAAAGAAATTAAATTCTAATAATCGTTATTAGTTGTAGTTGGGAGCGCCACTATGACCGATAACTTCTCTATAAAACAATGGCAGAAGTAACTAATACATTAGGAAGAAGAAAAACGGCTGTTGCGCGTCTTTACATGACTCCAGGTAAGGGCGAAATCATCATCAACGGTCGTGAAATTAAAGAATATTTTCCATCAGAAATTTTACAGATCATCGTTAACCAACCTTTCGCTTTAACAAAAACTGAAGGTACTTACGATGTTAAAGTAAACGTTGATGGCGGTGGTATCAAAGGACAAGCAGAAGCAATCCGTTTGGCTATCTCTAGAGCATTGCAAGAAATCGATAGCGAATTGCGTCCTCCATTGAAGAAAGAAGGCTTCTTGACTCGTGACCCTCGTATGGTAGAACGTAAGAAACCAGGTCGTCGTAAAGCACGTCGTAGATTCCAGTTCTCGAAACGTTAATATTTTACGGCTTTTGGTATACGAATTTCAGTCCAGCAATGGTCTGCTTGTTATTCGTATGCCAAATGCTTATTGCTGTTAGGCTTGCAGTGACCGATGCCTACAGCGATTATTTACTCATATTTTTTTCATCATTTAGTGTTGAATTCATTTCAACAATACACAAATGGCACAATTAGAATACAAAAACTTATTGGATGCTGGTGTTCACTTCGGACACTTAACACGTAAGTGGGATCCAAGAATGGCTCCATACATCTTTATGGAGAAAAATGGCATTCACATCATCGACTTGAACAAGACTTTGGCTTGTTTGGACGAAGCATGTACTGCTATTAAAGCAATCGTTCGATCTGGACGTAAAGTAATGTTCGTAGCTACAAAGAAACAAGCTCAAGAGATTGTTTCTGAAGAAGCACGTCGTTTGAAAATGCCTTTCGTTACTGACCGTTGGTTGGGTGGTATGTTGACAAACTTTGCAACTGTTCGTAAATCTATCAAGAAGATGGGACAGATTGAAAAGATGTTGAAAGACGAAGAAACTTTCAAGGCATTGGCTAAACGTGAGCGTTTGATGATGACTCGTGACAAAGAGAAAATGGAAAGAGTATTAGGTGGTATCACTGATTTGACTCGTCTTCCTGCTGCTTTGTTCGTAGTTGACGTTAAGCGTGAGCACATTGCAGTTGCTGAAGCAAAACGTTTGGGTATTCCAGTTTTCGCTATGTGCGATACTAACTCAAACCCTGATTTAGTAGACTTCCCAGTTCCAGCAAACGATGACGCTTACAAATCAATCGCTTTGATTACTTTAGCTATTGGTAAGGCTATCGAAGAAGGTTTGATGGAGCGTAAGCAAGATAAAGACGATGCTCGTATCGCTGAAGAAGAAGAGGCAAAGAAAGTTGCAGAGGAAGAAGAAGCAGCACGCGAAGCAGCGAAATTAGCAGCTAAATACGAAAAAGAAGAAGAAGCTTAATAGCAAATGGGGCTATAAGCCTGTAAACTTTCTTTCGTAGATTGACACTGATATTCTTAAGTTATTAAGTGTCAATGAAATAATTATTACCATTTGAATAGCCCATAGTTTTCTGTGGGCTATTCTGTTAGTTTTGGGAGGCTATTAAGAAATAAGTAATTGTTACGAAAAGGCTATTACTAAAGGTAAGTTAGTACGCAAAATAAAATTTAAGATTGTGGTTTAAGCTTTCAGGTAACGACTTTTGGCGGTGGGCTTTGGAAAAAAGCGTATGCGTGGTTATTAAAACATTTTAACACTCTTTGCCTTGTGCCTGTTGTCTAAACACATAACTTAAATCTAGTTTTGCACTATTAATTATTAATACTTTCAAAGCTTAGAAGTTTAATAGAAATTTTAATCTTAAAATATACAAAACGATGGCTATTACAGCAGCAGACGTTAATAAACTAAGACAAATGACAGGTGCGGGCATGATGGATTGCAAAAAAGCCCTAACTGAAGCTAATGGCGATTTTGAAGCCGCTATCGATATTCTTCGTAAAGCTGGACAAAAAGTTGCAGCTAAGCGTGCTGACAATGCTACTAATGAAGGTGTTGTATTGATCTCTATCAGCGAAGATGGTTCAAATGGTAAATTACTTGCTTTGGCTTGTGAAACTGAACCAGTTTCTAAAGTAGCTGATTTCAATAACTTGGCTTCTGCTTTGTTGGAAGCAGCAGTATCAAACAATGCTGCTACTAAAGAAGAAGTATTGGCAGCTACATTGTCTGACGGACGTACTGCAGAAGAAAATATTATCGAATTGACTGGTAAAATTGGTGAAAAAATTACTATCGCTGGTTACGAAAACGTAACTGCTGAGAAAGTAGTTTCTTATATTCACTCAAACAACAAAATCGGTGTATTGGTAGCATTTGCTAACACTTCTGGTGTTGATGTTCTAGAAGTAGGTAAAGATATCGCTATGCAAATCACTGCAATGAAACCAGTTGCTTTGGACAAAGACGGTGTTGATGCTGCTACAATCGAGCGTGAAATCGAAATCGGTAAAGACCAAGCTCGTGCTGAAGGTAAGCCAGAAGCTATGTTGGAAAAAATCGCAGTAGGTAAATTAGAGAAATTCTACAAAGAATCTACTTTGTTGAACCAACAGTTTGTGAAAGATTCATCTATCAACATCAAACAATTGTTGGAACAAACTCAAAAAGGTTTGACAATCACAGAATTCAAACGTATTGCTTTAGCATAATCGCTTGAATACGATATTTTTACTAAGAGCCTCCCCAAAAGAGGCTCTTATTTTTATTTCAGTTGATACATTTTATTTATATAAAATACAGAGTTTTTATTTCTTTTATTCGACATTTGTCAGTTATATTCATCGATTAACTACTTTGTTAAATATAATTGTAGCATAATTGGTATTTTTAACGTCAATAGCTTTATAATCAGTAAATTAGGAGTTGCTTAGTGATTAAATAACAGGTGTATTAGATTATTTTCATGCGAATACCCACAGGAGGAAGTGACGATTAATAAGATTTAGGGAACGCCACCCTATTTGTACAAAGTTTTTTGTAACTTGCCTTCCTTAATATTATGTAGAAAAATGATAATAATTAAGTAAAAAACACTATCTTTTTCAGTAAAACTATATGAAATCCGCCTGAGCTAAATCAAAGTCTGCTAATGAAAGCTAATCTTAAAAAAGAAACTGATGAAAAGCTCGTGAAGCTTTTTATCGAAACTCAAAAGAATATCTATTTTGAGCATTTATATGATAGATATTCAGATAAAGTATATCGCAAATGCCTCTCATTTGTAAAAGATGAAGCACGTGCCGAAGACTTCGCACACGACATCTTTCTAAAATTAGTGATGAATATATCATCGTATAAGGAAACTGCTAAGTTTTCAACATGGCTATATTCGATTACTTATAACTACTGTATTGATCAAACTCGACTGGCTAAGCGTTATTCAGAAACCTTAATGGATGAAAACTTCGACGTAGAGGACTATGACGAAGGAGCAGAATTGGCTGAAATGGAAGCAACAAAACTTCGTAAAGCCTTATCTCAAATGCAACCAGAGGAAAAATCTATTCTGATGATGAAGTATCAGGATGATTTATCTATTAAGGAAATATCATCTACCTTAGACATATCTGAAAGTGCAGTAAAAATGCGCTTGCTTAGAGCCAAAGAAAAAATCAGAAAAGTTTACCTTGAATCAACGCTTATTTGGGGAATAATTATCGCTAAAGCACTTAGCTTACTATTTGGAAATGACTAAATTTGGTTCCAAATACGCTAATTACTTAAATAGATATGGCTGAAAACCCCTTTAAAGATTTAGAATCTTCGGAAAAGGCTCCAGAAAGTCTCAAGCGAGCTCTTGTATCAGAGATTGATACAATTCGCAACACTTCTATCATCATAGATTTGTTTGTTGGTAATTTCATCAATACCATAACTGCTTCGTTGAATACACAACGAGGTGACTCTACTATTACACCTAAAGATGAATTATAGCTCTTTACTTTCATTATTATAATCGCATTTATTGATCATGCCAAACATCCAAGACATTTTAATTGATACATTTCGTAAATTATTAGAGCAGTTAACAGGTTTTGTACCGAAACTACTTGGAGCTACTATTCTACTGATTGTGGGTTCAATCGTTTCAAAACTTGTAAGTCGAATCTTAAAAACGGCCCTTGAAAAGTCAGGATTTGATCGCCTAGGAGACAAGCTAAATAAGATTGATGTTATATCCCGATTTGGGGAGTTGAAATTAAGTTTGATCGTCTCTAAAGTGTTACAGTACTTTATCATGTTGGTATTTATTACTGCCTCTACCGAAACGTTAGGCATGCAAGTACTGACAGATATGGTCGCATCTTTAGTTAATTTAATCCCCAAATTGATAGCTTCTGCTATTTTGCTTTTTGCTGGGTTAATGATTGCAGATACCCTAAAAAATACTGTAATAAACTTATGTAATTCGTTTAAAATCGATTCTGCAAAGCTCCTTGGCAATATAGTATTTTTCTTCTTCTTTGTGATTGCGTTGATCGCCTCTCTTAAACAGGCCGGTATCGAAACTAGCCTTTTAGAATCGAGCTTCAATCTAATCATAGGAGGAGTCGTTTTAGCGTTTGCCATAGGATATGGTTTTGCCTCGCGTGACGTTTTAACAAATATCCTGTCTAACTTCTATAGCAAAAATAAATTCAAAGAAGGACAAGTCATCGAAGTGAATGGTGTGAAAGGTACCATCGTTTCGTTTGACACCACCTCTTTAACATTGCAAACTGGCGAAACACAGACAATTTTACCTTTGAATGTACTACAAAAGGAAAGAATTGAAGTTTTCACACATGACTCAAAGGTAGAATCAGACCTGTAGTGCCAGATTTGTGTTGAGAAGGAGAGTGGAAATTCTACAATCAATACATATTAGAGCCATGCTGAAAAAAATTTTATTAACACTCTCAATTTTAAGTGTAGGTTGTGCTATAAGAGCACAAGAGGCAAAAAAAGATACATCTTACTGGAAAAAGAAAACCTCTTTTGGTGCCAACTTCAACCAAGCTAGTTTTAATGGAGCTTGGAGTTCTGTTCAAGGTGCGAAAGGATCTGTAGGGTTCAACGTATTTTTTAATGCAAAAGGTGAATATAATAAGGGTAGAGTCAACTGGGTAAATGATTTACAAATGCAGTATGGCTTACAGGATAATGGAAGTGGTTTAAGAAAAACAATAGATAGGGTATTCTTTGATACTAAACTAGGAAATAAAATTTCTCCTAAATGGTTGTTTATCGCTAACCTCAACTTTCAATCGCAATTTTCAAAGGGCTATAACTATGGAGCAGGCGCTGATGTGACGCTTCCAGATGGAACTACCTACAAACCCGATATTTTGGTTTCGAATTTGTTCTCTCCTGCGTACATAACCGAATCTATAGGTCTTGAGTGGAAACCTTCAAAAGTCTTTAATATGTCTTTTGCTCCTGGAGCCCTTCGTCAGACTATCATCGCGGACAATAAAATTGCGTTTACCAAAACAGGAGAGCGATATGGTGTACCAGATGGCAAAAACATTAAAAATGAAGTAGCCTTGATGCAGATAGTTGCAACGTTGGATAAAGATGTAGCAAAGAATATTAATCTAAAGGCGCGTTATGCATTGTTTGTGAAATACAATGACCTTGCAGCAATGGATAATCGCTTAGATGCGAAATTTACAGCCAAGGTTAATAAATACATAAGCACTACATTTGATATCATCGCTATGTATTTCCAAGATCAAAGTGCTAATTTACAAGTAGCTCAAAACTTGGGTATTGGTCTTTTATATACTTTTCCATGATTTCTAAACTAAACTACCGATGTTAAAAGAATTTAAAAGTTTTATCTCTCAGGGTAATGTGCTTGATTTGGCAGTGGGGGTTGTAATAGGTGGAGCATTTAGCAAAATTACTACCTCACTTGTTGAGGATATTTTAATGCCAGTGGTTGGCTTATTTCTTGGCGGAATCGATTTTTCTTCTTGGAAGGTCGTACTAAAAGCTGCAAACCCTGCAGAAAACCAAGCAGAAGTAGCCATGAAATTTGGTAGTTTTGTTCAGATTTCGGTCAATTTCCTTATCGTAGCATGGGTGATTTTCTTGGTCATCAAGGCTGCAAATAAAGCAGGTTTGACTGAAAAGAAATTTGAATAAATCATCAAAGATTTCGATTTTCAACAAAAGTCTGATGCTAATGGCGTCAGACTTTTGTTTTTTATTTTTTAAAGCATATTTGGTAAAGCGCTTTTTGATTATTTTGCAACGTCAAAAAGTCTTTCATGCAGAAAGATTTGACACTGATACAAAATGAGTACTTTTTGATGGGCTTATATTGGTGGTTTGATACAAAAACAAAATGAATTAAAGCTTTATCCCAAAAATAAAACTGTTATGAAAATTGTAATCTTAGGAGGTGGAGAAAGTGGCGTAGGTGCAGCTTTGTTGGCAAAAAGTAAAGGATATGAGGTTTTTTTATCTGATAAATCAGCCTTGTCTGACAAGTACAAAGAAATTTTAGAGCAAAATGATATTCCTTACGAAGAGGGACAACACAATGAGGAGTTTATTTTTGATGCCGATGAAATTATCAAAAGCCCTGGGATTCCTGATAAAGTTGAATTAATTAAAAAGTTAAAGTCTTTGCGCAAACCTATTATATCAGAAATAGAGTTTGCTTCAAGATATACCAAAGCGAAAATTATTGCTATAACTGGAAGTAATGGTAAAACTACCACTACGCTTCTAACGTATCATATTCTCAAATCGGCAGGATTGAAGGTTGGTCTAGCTGGAAATGTGGGGGATAGTTTCGCGAAACAGGTGATTGAGGATACTTTCGATTATTTTGTGCTGGAGCTTTCGAGCTTTCAGCTTGATAATTGCTATAATTTCAGGGCTGATATTGCCATTTTATTGAATATTACACCAGACCACCTTGACCGTTATGAGTATAATTTCCAAAACTACGTGAATTCCAAATTCCGTATTTTGCAGAATATGACGGCCACAGACCATTTTATTTATTTTCAAGAAAGTGAAGCATTAGCGAAAGAACTGACCCAAAAAACATATTCAGTCAACCACTTGCCAGTTTCAATTCAGGAAGAGGTAGCTCAAGGAGCATTTGTGCAAAATGGTATTTTGGAGGCTAAATTTCAAGAAAGAGATTTTCAGATTGAAATAGAAAAATTACCAATCAAAGGTACCCATAATAGTATCAATGCAAGTTGTGCCGTGTTAGCGTCCCAAGCCATCGGATTGAGCGATGAGCAAATTACTACGGGCATACTTTCTTTCCAAAGTGTAGAGCACCGCTTAGAACCAGCTGGAATTGTAAATGGAGTTTCTTTTGTGAATGACTCGAAGGCCACGAACGTAGACTCAGTATTTTATGCACTAGGAAGTTTTAATGAGCCTATTGTATTAATAATGGGAGGAGTTGATAAAGGTAACGACTATAGCCAAATAGATGAGTTAGTGGCAAACAAAGTCAAGGCCCTTGTATGTATGGGAACAGATAATCATAAATTGTTTGATTATTTTGGTAAAAAAGTACCTTTAATTTTTGATACAAAATCTATGAAAGAGGCTGTGGAAACAGCAGCAAACTTAGCAGTTGAGGGCGATGTAGTACTCTTATCACCAGCATGTGCTAGTTTTGATTTGTTCAAAAATTATGAAGACAGAGGTCGCCAATTTAAGCAAGCTGTCAAAGAATTACCCAATCTGAAATAATCCTACTTTACTTAATACCCATAGAATTCTATCAACTATGATAACTAATTGGCTGAAAAAAACCTTGAAGGGGACTATCAGATTTGGACAATTGTAGCCTTTCTATCAATGTGTAGTATCATTGTAGTATTTAGCGCTACAGGAAAATTAGCCATATTGTCGGGCCAAGGTACTTTCTCATTTTTAGTAAAACATACCGCTATTGTAGTAGCAAGCTTAGGCGCAATGTGGTATTTTCACAAATTTGACTACCATAAATTTGCCACCGTTTCCAACTTTTGTGTGTTCCTTTCGATAGCGCTACTAATTTATACGTACAAATACGGAGTTTCCATCAATGATGCCCGCCGTTGGGTACGTGTACCATTGATAGGAATGACTTTTATGCCATCCGATTTGGCCAAACTTTCGCTGATTACCAATTTGGCAGGAATGTTGGCCAAGCGCCAGCATGTAGAATACACCTTTGTAGAATTGTTACCTATGATTTTAAAAATTCTCATGGTTTGTACTTGTATCGCTTTGACCAATGTATCTACGTCGGCGTTGCTGTTTTCAACATGTTTTTTACTAATGTTCTTCGGTAGAGTACCTGTACAATATTTAGTGTACACTATGATGGGACTTTTTATGATGGGAACAATTTTGGTGATGACAGGTACAGGTAGTCGTATCGAGACAGCTCGTAATCGTATTGCAAATTATGTTGATGGTATCAAAGGTAAAAAGAAACCCGGTGCTGATAAAGATAGCGATTACCAAATAGAACGAAGTTTCTTTGCTATTGCCAACGGAGGACTTACTGGCAAAGGTCCTGGCAAAAGCCAACAACGATATTTCCTATCTCAAGCCGATTCAGATTTTGTGTATTCCATCATCATCGAAGAATGGGGAATGCTCGGAGGCATTTTTGTATTAGGACTTTACTTGTGGTTTTTGTATAGAGGAATGAAGGCCGTCGATAGCTCTGGGCGAGCCTTTGGAGGGCTACTTTCGGCAGGACTCACTTTTAGTTTGGTTATACAAGCCATGGTCAATATGTCTGTGGCTACAGGTTTAGGGCCAGTTACGGGCCAACCCTTGCCATTATTAAGTTGGGGAGGGAGCTCCTTGATTTTTACTGGTATTACAGTTGGGATTATTATATCGGTGAGTAGAGATAAAGTGAAAGATGCAGCTCTCTAATAAGAGATTTATAAGTAATCATTATCTTTAAGGTTTAATTGAAAAATAATACAACTTGTGAAAGCCATAAAAGTAATTATTTCAGGCGGTGGTACAGGAGGTCATATTTATCCTGCCATAGCAATTGCTAACGCCCTCAAAGAAATTAATCCCGCCGTTGAAGTACTTTTTGTAGGTGCCGAAGGAAAAATGGAGATGGAAAAAGTACCCAAGGCTGGGTATCCTATTATTGGTTTACCAATTGCAGGCATCAACCGCTCGAATATGCTGGCAAACTTAGGTTTTCCTCTAAAGCTCATATCGAGCTTGCTACGAGCAAGAAAAATTGTAAAAGACTTTCATCCTGATGTAGCGGTAGGGGTAGGAGGCTATGCTTCTGGGCCACTACTATTGTCAGCTTCTTTTGCCAATGTTCCTATCTTAATTCAAGAACAAAACTCTTACGCGGGTATTACCAATAAATTCTTAGCCAAAAACGCCAAGAAAATATGTGTGGCATACCCAAAAATGGAACAGTTTTTTCCTGCATCTAAAATTCAGATGACAGGTAATCCCGTAAGAAAAGATATACTCAATGTGGCGTCTAAGCGCCAGCAAGCGTTTGAGCATTTTGGACTACAGCCCGATAAACCAACCGTGTTGGTAATAGGAGGGAGCCAAGGTGCCAAAACCATCAATGAAAGTATCGATGGTGGCCTAACAAGTCTTGTTAATGAAGGTTGCCAAGTAGTTTGGCAAACAGGTAAGCTCTATATCGAAAGAGCCAAAAAAGCTGCTGAAGTATTTACTGGTAAGGTATATGTCTCTGATTTTATTTATGAGATGGATTTGGCTTATGCTATGGCCGACATTGTTGTGTCGCGTGCAGGAGCGCTGTCTGTTTCAGAACTTTGTTTGGCTGGCAAACCGTCTATTTTAGTGCCTCTTCCGACTGCTGCTGAAGACCACCAAACAAAAAATGCTATGAGTTTAGTAGAAAATAATGCTGCCATACTTGTTAAAGATGTACATGCAAGAGAAGAACTCGTGAAGGTTGCTTTGGATTTATTACATGATAAACAAAAACAAAGTACGCTCATCGATAATATTCTAAAATTAGGTAAGCCTAATGCCGCTATTGAGATTGCTCAACAAGTGCTTAGCTTGGTAAAATAGACATTCTTTTACTTACTTTCGACTCAACTATGATAAATATAGCACTGGTAGGATTTGGTCTTTCTGGACGTTATTTGCAGGCACCATTCATTACGGCAAATTCTAATTATCATCTCAAAACTATTGTAACATCCAATGCCTTGGCAAAGGAGTTATACCCTGACGTTCAGATTGTATCTTCAATCGAAGATGTTTTGGCAGATTCGACTATCGATTTGGTGAGTATTGCAAGTCCGAATGCTACTCATTATGAATATGCTAAAAAAGCTTTATTAGCCAATAAGCATGTTTTGGTAGAAAAGCCTCTTGCTAGTACTAGCCAAGAAGCAGAGGAGCTGATTCTATTGGCCAAACAGCAAAATAAGGTACTTTCTGTGTTTCAAAATCGCAGATTTGATTCTGATTTTTTGACAGTACAAAAAATTTTGAAAGCCAAATTATTAGGTGATATCGTAAGTTATGAAGTGAGATACGACCGTTATAAGCCTGTACTTAATCCCAAAAAATGGAAAGAAACACCATCGCCGGGAAGCGGTATTATTTATGACTTAGGACCACATATTCTTGACCAAGCTTTAGTATTGTTTGGAGTGCCTCAAAAAGTTTGGGGGCAAACATATACCCAGCGAGAAGGCTCATTGATTGACGATGCATTTGATATTTATTTATCTTATGACAAAATGACGGTAAAGCTATCCTCAAGTTTATTAGTAAGAGAAGAAAGCCCTCGCTATAGAATTAACGGTACAGCAGGTTCATTTGTGAAATACGGTATAGACCATCAAGAAGATCATTTGAAGGCAGACTTATTACCACAGATGGCAGGGTTTGGCGTTGAGCCTATCGAAAATCAAGGAGCAATCTATTCGAATATTGGCGATGTAGTTGTCAAAGGAAAAGTGGAAACGGAAGTTGGTAATTGGGGATTACTTTTCCAAAACTTATATGAAGCCATTGCAGAAGGAAAAGAGTTGTTGATAAAACCAGAATTGGTACTTGAGCAAATTAAAATTATTGAGGCCGTAAAACAACTATAAATCATGGCTGTAGAAATAGAAAGAAAGTTTTTGGTTAATCATGAATTATGGCATGAATTAGATAAACCAATACCCAACTTCTTAAAACAAGGGTATCTTTCTACCGATCCTGAAAAAACATTAAGAGTGAGAGCCACCAATGATAAAGGCTTTATTACAATTAAAGGCAAAACTCAAGGAATGAGTCGCTTGGAGTTTGAGTATGAAATACCTAAAGAAGAAGCCTTGGCTTTGTTAGATAATTTTACGCAACAAAACATTGAAAAGTACAGATATCTCATTACTCACGAAGGAAAAACTTGGGAAGTAGATGTATTTAAAGGAGCCAATGAAGGCTTAATTGTTGCCGAAATAGAGCTTAGCTCAGAAACAGAAACGTTTGACCTACCTACTTGGGTACATACTGAAGTTACAGACGACCCTCGTTATTATAATTCAAGACTAAGCATTGCGCCTTATTCATCTTGGCAATAGAGCAAAATTATAGCTATTGGGTACTAGCTGTCGACAATGGGCATTTGGCAAAAATGTTTCCATGGTTTCCTCAAAGATACCGTCAAACGTTTAGCATAGAGGCAGTAAAGTTAATATTGTTTAATAACTCCAGTATTAATGCAAAATAGGATGGCGTTAAAATGCTTTAGGGTATAAGCTGTAGGTATTAGGCAGAAGATTTTCTATGAATTTATGAGAAATATTTATGCCGAGAGCCCATAGCCGAATGCCAAATAGTTGAATTTTATTTTGCCACTTACTTAATTAACATTAACCAAACACTATATCGTGAACTTACAACAACTCAAATACGTATATTTCTTAGGAATAGGTGGAATCGGTATGTCAGCAATTGCGCGCTGGTTCATTGCCAACGGGTATCAATTGGCTGGTTATGACAAAACAGCCACACCACTAACTCAAGCTTTGGAAAAAGAAGGTGCAAAAGTTCATTTCGAAGATAGCATTGAACTTATTCCAAGTGAATATTTGGCAGATACGAGTCAAACCCTTGTAGTTTATACCCCTGCTATTCCAAAGAATCATACCGAGTTGAATTATTTTCAGGAAAATGGCTTTACGCTGATGAAGCGCTCGCAGGTATTGGGACTTCTCACGCAAAATATGTTTACGATTGGCGTGGCGGGGACACATGGTAAAACCACGACCTCTTCGATGATTGCTCATATTCTTAAAAATGCAAATCGTGATATTACGGCATTTTTGGGAGGTATAACGCAAAACTACGGAACAAACTTTTTGATTAGTAGTGCGCCAAATCCTTTGGCATGCGTTATTGAAGCTGATGAATTTGACCGTTCGTTTTTGACCTTGCATCCCGATGTTGCTATTGTAACTTCTACCGATGCTGATCACTTAGATATTTATGGAGACCACAATCATGTATTGGAGTCTTTTAGAATGTATGTCGGACAAATTAAAGAAGGTGGTCGATTGTTTCAGCGAAAAGGCTTGGAGTTGGAGAATTACACAAAGAACTCGGCTGAGTTTTCGCTCGATGGTGGGCAATATCATGTGAGTAACCTTCGCATTGAAAATGCAGAGATGGTCTTTGATATTGTGTATCCAGATGGAGAAATCAAAGATTGTAAGTTACTTACGTCAGGTTTTCATAATGTCGAAAATGCATTGGCTGCTACAGCGGCATGTTTAACTGTAGGATTGAGTGCTGATGAAATTCGTGATGGAATCAACACTTTTAAGGGGGTAAAACGCAGATTTGAATACCACGTTCGTCAAGAAAACGTAGTGTTTATTGATGATTATGCACACCACCCAACAGAAATTGAGGCTTTTTTACGTTCTGTAAAAGCGCTGTACCCTACCCGTAAACTTACGGCGGTATTTCAGCCACATTTGTTCACTCGAACAAGAGACTTCCAAGAGGGTTTTGCCGAAAGTTTAAGTTTGGCTGATGAGCTTTTATTATTAGATATTTATCCTGCAAGAGAGCTACCAATTGAGGGAGTTACTTCGCAAATTATTTTTGATAAAGTGACTATTGATAACAAACAAATGGTTGCTAAGCAAGATTTGTTGAACGTGCTTAAAACGAAAGATTTAGACTTGCTAGTGACAATTGGGGCTGGAGATATTGATACTCTTTTGGCTCCAATTAAGGAGATGTTAACCGCTCAATAAAAAAAGAGGTATCTACTATAAAAAAATATTCAATTTGAAATAAATTAATCACCGATTTGTTGCACTCTTGTAATAAATTCGGTGATTAAAATTGCTTTTTTAGGGTTATTAAAAATTTTAATAAAATCCTCTTAAGTAAAACATAAGAAAAAAATACTAATTTCGTGTAAATCTTGTAGCCTTAACTGCTTGGCTAAAAAATAGTAATAACGTGTAAACACTAACCCCATATTGATTTGCCACTAAAAGTACAATTCAAGAGAACTATAGTGCTTATCGTATCAGTGGTAGCGGTGGCGGTTGCCATTTTTGGAGCTAATCTAATTCATAGCAAACAAAAATGTAAAGAGATTAAGGTTGTAATAGAGAGTGAAAACAAAAATCTACTTGTAAAAGAGTATGATGTTCAAAACGTAGTCACTGGAATACCAAGCGAAGACCCTCAAGGCAAGCCCTTTAGTAGAATAAATCTGAAGGCAATTGAACGAAAAGTGTTGGCAAACCCTTTGATTAAATCATGTCAGGCACACCAAGATTTGAGTGGACAAATGACTATTACGGTGCAAGAACATACTCCTATTGCAAGAATCTTGTCGAGCAAAAGTCCCAACCATACTCAATATGATAGCTACTTGGTAGAGGATGGTTCAATGATTGGGCTATCGCCTCACCACACCGAGCGAGTGTTGTTGATTTCGGGCGGTTACTTTACGGGTAAAAAATCCCTAAAAGACGCACAAAGTAAGTCTATTATAGAACTGATAAAGTTTATTCGTGATGATGAATTTTGGAAGTCTCAAATTACCCAGCTTATTGTTGAAAAAGATGGGGGAGTTACTTTAATACCCGAATTTGGAAGTCACTTTATTGAGCTAGGATTAGCCATGGATTTAGAGGCTAAATTTAAAAAAATCAAAATTTTATATAAAGAGATTCTGCCAGTCAAAGGTTGGGATTTTTATAAAAAGATTAGTGTTAAATATAAGAATCAGATTGTTTGTGAATAAGGTTTTCAGTTGTTAATCAATAGTGTTATAGGTTGAGGCGTATTATGTAGTTTTTGCTATTACATTTATATTGGGGTTTATTGACTGAAGGATCACTAAAACTTCTAAAACGCATGAGTGAGATAATTGTTGGATTGGACATAGGTAGCAAGCAAGTAAGCGTTGTAGCTGGTAGACTCGATAACATGGGAAAGTTAGAGATACTTGGCTTGGGCAAAGGCGATACTACTGGTCAAGTTTCGAAGGGTGTTGTTTTGAACGTCAACAAAACAATCGACGCCGTTCGCAACGCGATTATGCAAGTTGAGCAACAAGCGAATATCGATATCCGTGGAGTTATCGCTAGTGTTGCGGGTCCAAACATTGCGGGAATTAAGCACAAGGCCATGATTACTCGTAACACCTCAGGAGAGGAGGTTACAGTAACAGACGTGGACCAAGTGGCTAGTGACGCAGAGCGTACCTTCATTTCTCAAGGTAACTCAATCGTACATACTTTACCACAAGAATACGTGGTAGACTCTAGTACAGGTATTCAAGAACCTGTAGGTATTAGTGGTTTGAAGTTACAAGGAGATTTTCTAATGATTACATCTCCTACACTGGCTTTGGATAAAACTAAGCGCTGTATCGAGCGTGCAAAAGAGAAAATGGAAATCGAAGGTGGTTTGGTGTTTTCTCCGTTGGCAGCTTCATTGGCAGTACTTTCAGAGCAGGAAAAGAAAAGTGGAGTAGCCTTGGTAGATATCGGTAGCGGTACTACCGAAATTGCTATTTTCTATAAAAATATCGTTCGCTATATTTCGGTATTGCCTTATGCTGGCGATATCATTACAGCCGACGTTGAGCAAGGATGTAATGTTTCGAATGAACATGCAGAGGTACTGAAGGTACGTTTTGGTAATGCATTAGCTTCTCAGGTACCTTTTGAAGAAACTATCTCGATTCCTGGTATCAATGGACGTAAGCCAAAAGTTGTTTCGGTAAAAAACCTATCTATCATTATTGAGGAGCGTTTGAAGGAAATCGCAGCACTCGTGGTTGCCGAAATTAGTCGTTCTGGGTTTGGAAATCGCTTGTCATGTGGTATCGTTCTTACGGGAGGTTCTGTACAAACACCGAATATCTGCGAGTTGTTTGAAAAAGTAACAGGACGCGATGTAAGACTAGGCTATCCAAACGAAAATCTAGGACGTACCATCTCTGAAGAAGTGAAAAATCCTTCTTTTGCAACGGCTGTAGGATTAGTTTGGAACGGGCTTCGTTCAATCGATGAACGTGAAGATAGTTATAAAATTTTGCGTAAAACAGAACCTAAGGTTGTACCGCCAGTGACTGTGACACCTAATACGCCAAGAAAACGCGAACCTGAAAAAGAAGTAAGACAGGGAAAGAAACAGGGTTCGTGGCTAGATGGTCTCAAAAAATTTGGCAAAGGCCTTCTGGGAGATGATTTGGGCGAAGACGATAAGTATTAGTCAGATTGATTTTTGATATTTTATAAAATCCTTACAAATAAAATTTCTAAAACCTTCACATCTGATGGTCAACATCGTATGTCGAAGTATTATTCCAATTAAGATCTTAGGGACTTAATTGGAATATACGACCCGACATAAATAGCAATCCAGCTAACTATAAGCCCGATAAGGGAAGCAGGAAACTCCGTTTTCCATACAAAATTGCAAATAAACCAAGAGCTAAATCCTAATATCATCGAAGCAATACAGCCTACAGTATTGGCTTTCTTCCAGTATAATCCTACCGTCAATGGCACAAAAAGTGATACAAGGCTAAATGCTGAAGATTCACCAACCAGCTCGAAGATATTCTGTCGTGAAGTGGCCATCCATATACTCGCTATAGTCACTACAACTATAGAGCATCTAATCACAAAAAGTAATTGTTGGTCTGTTAGTTTAGGGTAAAGTGGTTTAATGATATTTTCACCAATGACAGACGCAGGAGCCAATATGGCACCACTTGTAGTACTCAATACTGCCGAAATTAAAGCACCGAAAAACAAGATTTGTATAAATGTATTGGTATGCTCCATCACCATGTTTGGGATAATCATACGGGCATCATGCTGTAAAAGTTCGGGGTGAAGGTATTTTGCCATTAAGGCAATAAATAAAGGTAGCATAGCTACAGACAAATACAGAAAACCCGCTGTAACCGAAGATCGAACAGCCGTTTTTGCATCTTTAGATGCCATAACTCTCTGAAAAATATCTTGTTGGGGAATAGAGCCTAATCCAACAGTAATCCAAGCTGAGAGATAAGAAGCCGACTCGAGTAGGGTAAACCGTTTGGGTATTACTCTAAAAAAATCTTGTGGCGTAGAGGCTATCACAGGTTTGAGTCCGCCTGTTTTATCAAGCATTATTGCCGTGAGAATGATTAATCCAATAATTAGCAAAATATTGTGGAAAAAATCAGTTACTGACACTGACCACATTCCACCCATTAGGGTGTAAACCATCACCAAAATGGCACTGATTAATATTCCCACATACAAAGGCCAGCCAACTACTACCTCCAAAACTGTACCCATCGCAATAAGCTGGGCGGCAATCCAACCAAAATAAGAAGGAACCATTAAGAATGCCGATACATATTCTGCGGCAACTCCATATCGTAATTTGAAATAATCACAAAAGGTGAGGATATTCAGATTATAGAAAATTTTTGCATAAAACAAGCCTACCAAAATCAAACACAGCGCTGCTCCAAAAGGCTCTTCTATCACTCCTAAGATACCGTTTCCTATAAACTCTGAGGGAGCTCCCATCATGGTTTCTGAGCCAAACCACGTCGCAAAAGTAACCATCGACGAAAGCCCAAAGGACAAACCACGTCCTGCAAGTACAAAATCTTCGGTACTCGATATTTTGCTTGAAGCCCACCAGCCTACCAAAAGATTCACCGATAAATATCCAAGGATAAAGAAAAGGAGCATGTGTCGGAATTGAGGTAAATAAAATGATATTTAATCAAAAGCCTTAAAAAACAGAAGCTGTCGGTAAGACAGCTTCTGTGATTAATGTTGCATCTGAAGTGTTACTCAGCAACAGCCTAGTATTGCTCAGTAGTTGCGAAGAAAAATGCACCTTCAATAGCTGCATTTTCGTCTGAATCAGAACCATGAATGGCGTTTGCACTCAAAGACTTTGCGAAGATTTTACGAATAGTTCCTTCGTCAGCTTTTGCTGGGTCAGTAGCACCAATAAGTGTTCTAAAATCAAGAACAGCATTTTCTTTTTCAAGAATCATTGGTACGATAGGACCAGAAGACATGTATTCGCAAAGATCAGCGTAGAACGGTCTCTCAGCGTGTACTTCGTAGAATTTGCCCGCCTGAGCTGGAGTCAACAATGTTTTTTTCATTGCAATAACCTTGAAGCCTGCTTCCTCAATCATTTTGATAATTGCACCTGAGTTGCCATCTGCTACAGCATCTGGCTTAATCATTGTAAAGGTTCTGTTAGTAGCCATAAAATGGGTATTATATGATTTTTGTTTAATACAAAATTATATCTGATTATATCAAGTTCCAAGGATATTCTTCTCACCATTCAAAGAAATAACTATACGGTTTTATAGGCTTGATATACTCTTTGCTTGATTTTCAAACGATTACCTACCTAATATAGCAATTTTAAGGCTAAATCACTCGAATATTTCAAAAATCTCCAAGTGATAAATCATAAACTGTAAACTATTCTCTAACTTTGTGGGCTAATTAACTTAAAATAAAACTCTTTTAGGAGAAATCACTAATAGAATGCAAAACTTCGAAGCCTTTCGTGAGATAATCGCCACCCCACAAAGGATTGTGATTACCACTCACTACAAGCCAGATGCCGACGCTTTAGGTTCGTCGCTAGGTTTGGCAGGTTATCTCAAGAAAAAAGGTCATCAAGTACAGGTAATCACTCCATCTGATTATCCTAGGTTCTTGAATTGGATGCAGGGAAATGATGAGGTTCTTAATTTTGAAGACTCAAAAGCTCAAAAGCAAGCCATAAAATACATAAATGAGGCAGACTTAATTTTTTGCCTTGATTTTTCTGCATTAGGTCGCATTGAAGCAATGGCCGAATATGTAGAAAAAGCAAAAGCTACCAAAGTGATGATAGACCATCACATCAATCCTGAAAGCTTTGCTACTTTTGTATACCATGACACAAAAGCTTCGGCAACAGCACAGTTGATTTATCAACTGATTGTATTGTTGGGTGATAAAAATCTCATCGATGTTCCAATCGGTGAAAGCTTGTATGCAGGTATTATGACTGATACGGGTTCTTTTAGACATCCAAGTACCACGCCAGAAGTACACCGTATTGCGGCAGATATTATGGAGTTGGGCGTCAATACCAACTTGGTCCATCGTCGTATCTATGATAGTACCTCGGTAGAGCGCCTGAAGTTTTTAGGATTTGTATTGTCCGAAAAAATGGTGGTATTGCCTAAATATCGAGTTGTATATTTTGTACTTACTGCTGAGGAGCTTAAACGATACAATTCCCAAACAGGTGATACTGAGGGGATTGTAAATTATGGTCTACAGGTAGAAGGCATTGTCATGTCAGTAATTATTGTAGATCGCCCAGAAGCTGTAAAAATGTCGTTCCGTTCGGTAGAGCAGTTTGCAGTAAATGGCTTGGCATCTAAGTATTTTAATGGCGGAGGACATAAAAATGCGGCAGGAGGAAAAACAACAGGATTGGGCGTAGAAGGAACAGTCGCTAAATTACTCTCAATTTTACCAGAGTATCAAGAGGAATTATTAAAAGTAGAATAGAATTAAAATCAATTTTTTACAATAATCAGAAAAATGCTTAAAAAACTTACCATGGTTATGGCTGCTGCTAGCTTAGTAGTTGCATGTAACAAAAATCGTGTAGAGGTAATTGAAAATGTGAAGATCCAAATTCACAATCATGACGACAAGGCGAAGAAATTAAAAGATGGCGATATCATCACTTTTACTGCGAAAATTTATAACAGCGCAGATTCATTGTTACAAGAGTCAACTGAAGCAAACCCAGCACGTGCTATGGTTCAGCCAGCAGGTGCATCAGGCTTTAAAGGTAGCTTCGAAGATGGTTTGAGATTACTTGCTCAGGGTGACAGTGCAACAATTTATGTACCAGTAGATTCATTGTCAAAAGGTGCACAACAATTGCCTCCATTTATCAAAAAAGGAACAGATTTGAAATATTCTGTTAAAATCTTGAAAGTACAAACTCGTGCTGATTTTGATAAAGAAATGGCTGCTAACGCTCAAAAAGAAAAGCAAGCTGCTGAAGAGCGTAAGACACAACTTCCAAAATTGATTGAAGATTATATTGCAAAATCAGGAAAAACATTCAAAACTACTGCTTCAGGCTTGTACTACTCAATCACAACTGAAGGTACTGGTGCTAGTCCTAAAAAAGGAGACGTTTGTAAGTGTATGTATGTTGGTAAATTCTTAGATGGAAAAGTATTTGACCAAAGCAAACAACCAATCGATATGCCAATTGGACAAATGATTCCAGGATTTAACGAAGCATTGACATTGATGAAAAAAGGTGGAAAAGCAACATTCGTTATTCCTCCAGCTATTGGTTATGGCGAGCAAGGACAAGGCCCAATCCCAGGCAACTCTGCATTGGTATTTGAGGTTGAAGTAATTGATTTCACAGCGTCAAAATAATATCAAGGTTGTAAGTAATTATCCGATAAAAGTGTAGGCGGTATTCTCGGATACATCTTACACTTTTGTCTGTTTTTGGAAATCCCTTCATCCTAAAGTGCAAAACTGCTAATTTTAACAGTTTTTAACAGCCAAGTAGCACTATTCCACAATTGCTTGTCGTTATTTTACACTATGAAAGACTGTCTGTTCCAATAAAGTGAATACTTTATGTTTAGGAGTTTTCAGTTAAAGATATTCCAAGCTAATTTTTAATCTAACAATCTGTAATTATCATCAAAGATGAAAAACATCAAAAGTTTATATGTGTTGGGGCTGTTTGCGATTGTAGTGCTATTGAGTTCTTGTTTATCGACGATCGTTTTAGAGGACGACGAAATCGTTAAGCAGAACGAAACCAAAATTCAGACATATTTAAGTTCACAGTCATTATCATTTACCAAAGCAACAAACGGTATTTACTATGCAGCTGTGGGTGATACTAGCGGGCGTGTTATGACCTCTGGCGATACTGTAAGAGTACAGTACACCATTTCGAGATTGGATGGGGTAAAGATAGATAGCTCTGTGACAGGAAAACCTTTCCAGTTTATCTATGGTAATAGTACCAGTATTTTTGTGAAAACACTTCCTTTGTTGCATGAAAGCCAACAAGGTTCATTTATAATTCCATCTACTCAAGCGTTGGGGTCACAAACGTTTCCAAATTTACCTGCAAACTCACCAATTCGTTTGGATGTAAAATGGTTTAAAACATACAGTGAATCAGCCTATATTGATAACTATATCTTGGCTAATAATATTAAGGTAACAGCAAAATATACCAATGGCTTACGTTATATCCGTACTCAAGACGGTACAGGCGACTATATGGCAAGTGGTAAAATTGCCAAAGTTAAATATACGGGAAAGCTATTAAATGGATTCATCTTCGATTCGAACGTTGCTAAAACCGATACTTTCAAAATTACCATTGGAGGTTCATCGGCTATTACAGGTTTTCAAAGAGGTGTGGAGTTGATGAAAGTTGGAGAAAAAGCAACCCTTATTTTCCCATCATCTATTGGCTATGGTACAACAGGCTCTTTACCGAAGATTCCAGGAGAATCACCATTGATTTTTGATGTACAAGTAATTGCTGTAAGCGATAATTAATAGTAAATATTATCTAAAGAGTTAGAAATTAGAGTAAGTAATCCTTTTAAAAAGATAAAGTTGTAAGGAATGGAGGTGTTGATACAACCATTTTGCTAGCTTTGGAGTCTTTGGGATAAGATGCTCTAACATCTAACTCTTTATTTTTTGATAGCAGATATATGCAAAGCCATAAGATTCTGCAATTTTAAACCCCAATTATTGTATTTATTATGAAAAAACTCTTCTGGTTATTAGCGATTAGCTGCGCATTTTTGGTGACTTCTTGTATGAGTAATGGCGATCCAGACCCAGCTGCAACAGAGAAACTAAAACAAAATGAAGCAGCAGTAAAGAAATATATCACTGACAATAATCTTGCTGTACAACAACATGCCTCGGGCTTTTATTTTCAAATCAACAATTCAAATCCCTCAGGTCGTGTTCCTGTGGTAGGTGACTTGTCGTCAATTAACTTTGTCATTAAAAACCTTGCAGGTACTATTGTCGATAGCTCAAGAGTTAATCAGAAAATTGCTTATGATTATATTTTCGGAGCTTATAACAGCGTGTTCAATTATCCGTTGAGCATCATGCGTGTAGGTGATAAAGGTAAATTTATTTTCCCTCAACTTCAAAGTAATGGTGATCCTGTGATTATTGAGATTGAGTTATTGAATACGCTTACCGAAAATGAGAATATTGATAAATACATCGCAACAAAGTATCCGCAATTGTCATTTACCAAAACTTCTACAGATTTGCGATTTGCAGTAACAAGTGCTAATCCTACTGGGGAGTCTTTAACAGCAGGCAAAAAAGTGTCACTGAAGTACACAGGAAAGTTGCTTTTTGAAATGAGAAAAGTGGATGCCAATAGCAAACTTTATTATGATGCTCAATTTGACGCAGGTACTATGGACTTTACCGTTGGCGCAAATCTTACAGTTAGAGGGTTCGAAGAAGGCGTTGCAAGAATGAAGGTAGGAGAAAAAGCGGTGTTTATCTTTCCGTCAAATATTGGGTATTCAAGTAGTGGTCGTGTAAATCAAACTACTGGTGTATATGTGATACCTCCTTATTCTTCATTACAATTTGAAGTAGAAGTAGTGTCAGTAAAATAATGACAGTCAGGGTAGTACTCAACTGTTTTCTTTGTAGTTTTACAGAAAATATCAAAGCCTTCTTCTTAACAGAGGAAGGCTTTGATATGAAAAGTGTAGCCCGAAACTAAAATTTGAATGATTATTATGAAAAAGTTATGTTTTGCAACGAACAATGCCCATAAGTTGCAAGAAATTCAAGCCATGCTCGGCGAGCAGTTTGAACTTATCTCTCTTGAAGCTACAGGCTGTAAAGAAGAATTACCCGAAACAGGTAATACCCTTGAAGCCAATTCTCTACAAAAAGCCCAATACCTTTTTGATAATTATAGCAATATCAACTGTTTTGCAGACGATACAGGTTTAGAAGTTGAAGCACTCAATGGCGAGCCAGGGGTATATTCGGCACGCTATGCAGGAACCCATCGTAACAATGCCGATAATATAGCCTTGCTTTTGACCAATTTAAAAGATAAAGCAAGTCGTAAAGCAAGATTTAGAACAGTTATTACTTTGATATTAGATGGCGTAATTCACCAATTTGATGGTATAGTAGAAGGACAAATAATCGAAGAATTAAGAGGCGAAGGCGGTTTTGGCTACGATCCTGTATTTGTGCCAGATGGTTATGAGCAAACATTTGCTGAAATGACGATGGAACAAAAAGCCAGTATGTCTCACCGAGGACGAGCTTTCCAAAAATTAGTCCAATTCTTGAAGGAAATATAATGATGGTTTATCATCAAAGATTATCAACTTATCTTCAGTAAGTTATAGGGAAGAGTGTCTTTTTGTTGTCATACTATTAAGTTGTATTTTTAAGTTTCTTTTTCCAAATTTGAATAAAAAATCTCTTTAAATTAATGGCTCTAGTCGTCAACTGTTTAGTTTTCCGTTTACAAAATATCTAATCACAGATTTAAAACATTAACGCCATTTAGGTATTATCCTAAAAATGTTGGAATCAAAATCACTTGTCTCATACATGTGCACAAAAAACCTCTTTTTATTCACAAAAATTTTAACCATTCTAATCTTAACAACCCTAACAACAAAAGCACAATTCGTCATAAAAGGTAGAGTTACAGATGCAAAAAATGGTGATCCGCTTCCTTTTGCCACAGTCGGTATCAAAGGTAAAAATATAGGAGCTCAAACCAACTTTGAGGGTATTTTTACCATTCGTGCAAAAGAACTCGGTGATTCTCTCTATGTAAGTACAGTAGGCTATAAAACACGTACCAAAGCCATTGATAAAAATCTGGCTAATCAAACTATTGATTTTCAGTTATTAGGAGAAGCTAAGTCATTAGATGAAGTAATTGTTTATTCTGGTGAAAATCCTGCTTTTAAAATTCTTCGTAAACTTCGTGAAAATAGTGATAAAAATGACCGTAAGCGTTTGAATGCCTACGAGTATGATTCCTATTCGAAAATGGAACTTGATGTAGATAATATTTCAGAAAAGTTCAAGAAGAAAAAGGTCATGAAGCAAATCCAAGGTGCTATTGACAAATTTGAGAAAATGGCAGGCGAAGATGGAAAGGCGGTTATCCCAACGTTTATTTCAGAAACAGTATCAAAGTATTATTATCGTGAAAGTCCTTCTCGTAAAAAAGAGATAGTGCTTAAAAATAATGTAAAAGGAGTTGGCGTCAAAGAAGGTGGATTTGTGTCACAGTTGGTGGGCGGAAATCTTTTTGCTAACTACAACTTTTATAATAACTACGTAGCGTTTTTAGGAAAAGATATTATTTCGCCAATAGGTGAAAACTGGAAAGGTACTTACAAATGGTATTTGTCAGATACTACCGATATCGATGGGCATATCTGCTATGGAATGGAGTTTGACCCAAAAAACGATAAAGATTTGGTGTTTATCGGAAAAGCTTATATCGATACCACTACTTATGCCTTGGTTCAGATAGATGCCACAATTGGTAAAGAAGCCAATATTAACTTCATTGATAAAATTAAAATTTCTCAGGAGTTAACGCAAACCTCTGAAGGAGCATGGCTTCCAGCTAAAACACGTTTTTTGATTGATATTGCTGAAATTTCAAAAAACTCGGCAGGTATGCTTTTGAAAATGTATATCTCCAACAAAGACTTTGTGATTAATCAGCCAAAGCCTCTAGCGTTTTATGATATTCCTGTCGAAGTAGCCGAAGATTCAAAAGAAGCAGATCCTAAGTTTTGGGAACAAGCGCGTCATGAGCCTTTTAGTGCTCAAGATGTATTAGCGTCTAAGTTGATAGATACCGTTCGTAATGTGCCTATCGTACGCACATATGTAGAGATTGCAGAGATTGTTGCAAGTGGTTATAAGCGTTTCGATGGTATCGAAATTGGTCCATATTTGTATTCTATTGCCTTCAACCGAATTGAGGGAATGCGCTTAAGAATGGGCTTTCGAACGAATGCAGCATTTAGTAAGCATTGGGTCTTTAGAGGTTTTGCAGGGATTGGTACCCGTGATTTAAAAATGAAATATGGTGGTGAGGTTAATTATATTTTATCAAGAAGACACTGGACTGTAGTAGGACTAAGACATACTTATGATTTAGAGCGTATTGGGCTGACTCCTGAACTGATTGCGGATAATAAAGTATTCTATGCTTTCACACGATGGGGACTTTATTCGGGGGCTTTTTATCGTAGCGAAAATGAGGCATTTATCAAGACCGAGCCAACCAAAGGAATAACCTTATCAGCGTCACTGATTCAACGCAATTTTGACCCTCTTTTTGCCTTCAAATACCGTACTGATCCTGAAATGGGTAAACTTTCGCCATCGAGAGATTATTATGACGATACGTTTTTGACACTTGAAGCTCGTTTTGCAAAAAATGAAACTTTTATCATGGACGGCAACGAACGAATTACTCTCGACACCAAACGTGTTCCTGTGGTTACGCTTACCTATCAAAAGGGTTTGAAAGGAGTTTTAAACGGCGATTTTGATTATCACAAATTTACCGCAAAAGTATTTCAAACATTCAGATTGGGAACACTTGGTCGCTCGTCTTATTTGTTGCAAGCGGGTTATACTCCTTCAAACTTGCCAGCTCCCTTATTGTATCCACACTTAGGTAATCAAACTTTATTTTTTAATAGAGCCGCATTTAATACCATGCACTATTTTGAGTTCGTGAGCGATAAGTTTGTGTCAATGCAATACAACCACAATTTCGAAGGGTTATTATTCAATAGAATTCCTGCGATTCGTCAATTGAAATGGCGCCTTTTGGCAACAGCAAATATATTGTTTGGTAGTCAAAAGCAAGGAAATCAACAATTAATGGATGATGCAATGCCAATTTTTAATCCTCGACACCCTTCAAATGTACTTGAGTCAAAGTTTAATTTCTCTGGCTTAGATCCAAATATTCCGTTTGTTGAGGTTGGTTATGGTATTGATAATATCTTCAAAATATTTAGACTTCAGGCATTTCATCGCCTAACTTACTTAGACCATTTGTCACCATCGGGTAAATTACCAGATAAATTTACCATCAAAGGTTCAGTACATTTTTCATTCTAAGTTACCAGCTCCTATTGAACGTAATGTTTGGTAGGAGTTTTTTGTTAAGTCTCTTATTTTGCTATACCCTGTCAGATATCGAAAATGTCTTTGTTGAAGATAGTTTTTTTGCGATAAGGTATTTACTTTGTACAAAAAGTATATTACAGTGCCGTGAATCCAAAAAAAGAAATGAACCTTTAGGACTATACGTATTAAGCAATGCGTATAATTGAGTATTTTCCATTATGTAGAATTACTGAGTTTCCCCTCTGGTTCATTTCTATAGCATATCGACATCTACGTGCCTCCTAAAGTCGAAGACATTAGCTAAAAAAATTTGATGATTGATTGTCAAAAGTACCTTTTGACCGAATGTAAACTTGCGATTTGAAATTTAGAATATTGTAGATTTATAATTTTACTTTTCGCACTTGAGCGGTTTTGCGAATGTCTACAAATTAAGGATTTTTTGTTTTATGGCTAGGACAAACAACTGCTTAGAAATTAGAGATAATTGAAGCGGTATCATTGAAATTCGAAATGATCGAGGCGGTGTACTGAGCACCAACATTTGAGATAATCGAAGCCGTTTTGTGGTTAAGGGTATCTTGGTTGTTGAATTTTGCTACAGTAGATTTAGAAACAGAAAGCTTGTTGTTAGTTGTGATAGATTTCATGGCAATAAGAGTTTTAAATTTTTGAATGTTGTGTTGTTATTGATAAAAAGGGCTATTCTTAGAAATTCGAGATAATTGAAGCGGTATCATTGAAATTCGAAATGATCGAGGCGGTGTACTGAGCGCCAACGTTTGAGATAATCGAAGCCGTTTTGTGGTTAAGGCTATCTTGGTTGTTGAATTTTGCTACAGTAGATTTAGAAACAGAAAGCTTGTTGTTAGTTGTGATAGATTTCATGGCAATAAGAGTTTTAAATTTTTGAATGTTGTGTTGTTATTGATAAAAAGGGCTATTCTTAGAAGTTCGAGATAATTGAAGCGGTATCATTGAAATTCGAAATGATCGAGGCGGTGTACTGAGCGCCAACGTTTGAGATAATCGAAGCCGTTTTGTGGTTAAGGGTATCTTGGTTGTTGAATTTTGCTACAGTAGATTTAGAAACAGAAAGCTTGTTGTTAGTTGCAATATTTTTCATGGCAAAAATCTTTTATTTATTGAGTTATGTGTCTAGTAATAAGCTTCTTGCGAAGTGGTGATACAAAGTTGTTCAAAAGATTTTGGCCTATTTATTTTATCGGATTAATCCGTTTATTATCAATCCGAATAGGAAGATTGTCTATTTTAATTTTTTAATTATCCTAAAAAATTCTATGTTGAATCGAACAGCAGATACACAGAAAAGGACTTGGTGGGCTTCAGGAGAAGTGAGTACGCATATAATGATTTGGGTCTTATACACCATTTATTTTAGCTTACTTATTCATTTCTTCTCGGGTGACCCTATTACACCAAAGTTCATTCTACAGGCAATCGTGTATAGAATGGGCGACGCCATGCTGTTTTATGGGCTTGCGCTGGTAGTTTTGCCTCGTTTTTTTTCAAAATCGAAAATTTTTCAGCTAACTCTGTCATTTTTAGTATTGCTTGGTTTGTATTTAGGTTGGCGGGCGTGGATAGAGTATATTTTAATGCCAGGATTGTTTAATACAGTAGGTACTAAAATAGCACAGATGGTTTCTTTAACTATCTTTAATGGAAATACTTATGTGATGTTTAGTGTAGGGTATTTCTTTGCTCTGAAGTCGATTAAACAGCAAAAAGAAATTGCTCAACAAGAAATTGCAATTGCGGAAAAAGATGCAGAAATTGCACGTCAAGAAGCAGAACTGGCAATTTTAGCAAAAGAGAAAACTCTTGCCGAAATGGCCTTTTTACGTGCGCAAATCAATCCTCACTTTTTGTACAATACCCTAAACATGCTGTACAGCAAGGTACGTGGTGCATCCAAAGAAGCAGGAAATATTATCCTGACATTTGCTGAAATGATGCGCTATGCTACTAGTACTCGAATGCAGCAAGATACCGTCGACTTAGAAGGGGAATTGGATTTTGTCAAGCAATATCTCGAACTACAAAGACAACGTTTTAATAACAATATCTTTATTGATTATGAAGAACAAGGCGATTTTAGCTATTTTAGAATCATGCCTATGGTACTAATTACCATTGTGGAAAATAGCTTTAAACACGGCGAGCTCCATGACCCAGAGAGTCCACTCCAAATTCGTGCGATTCTCGAAGATGATATTTTGACGTTCTCTACTTGGAATTTGAAAAGAAAAGATGATAATCCTATCACTGATAAAGGTCAAACAGGTATTGGTATCGACAATATCAAAAAACGCCTGAAGGTTGTTCATGGCGAAGCTCAAGAATTGAGTGTGATAGATGATAAGGATGATTATGCTGTATTTTTTACCTTAAACTTTAACTATAACCCGAACGGAATATGATTAACTGTGTCGCAGTAGATGATGAGCAATCTGCCTTGGATATTGTGGTAGATTATATCAACGATACCCCATTTCTAAACTTAGTTGCGGCCACTACAAATCCCATGGAAGCGGTTGGTATCTTACAAACTAAAGAAGTTGATTTAGTATTTGCAGATATTCAAATGCCTCGTATGAATGGCATGAACCTAGTGAGTCTTTTTGATGGCCGCATGAAATTTATCATGACTACTGGCTATCAAGAATACGCGCTCAAAAGCTTTGAATATGGCGTACTTGATTATTTGGTAAAACCATTTTCATACCAGAGGTTTTTGAAGGCTGTCAACAAAATGCCTTTTCACATGACTTTGGTCGAAGAGCCTAAGCCTGTAGCGGCTCCTGAGCCTCAACCTGCCAAAAAAGAGGAGTTTATTTTTGTAAAGGTAGATGTAAAAGGTAAGTTTCATAAAGTACTATTTAAGGATGTGGTGTACATGGAAGCCCAAAAAAATTATGCTTCTATTTACATGAAAGATGAACGTATTTCTACCAATCTTACCTTGTCAGATTTAGAAAAACGATTGCCTTCAGACAGATTCATGCGTGTACATCGCTCTTACATTATCTCGATGGAAAAAATTACGGGCATCGAAGGCGACGAAGTATTACTCGATAAAGTAGTTCGTATTCCGATTGGGGATACCTATTCAGAAGAATTTACGAAGGTTATTGAAGGAAGTATTTTCTTCAAAGATAAAGATAGCGCAACTTTGATTGATAAAAGGTTGACAAATTAAGATTTGCAGCTTAGATCATTGGTTATGATTTCTCTGAAAAATCACATAATCAAGGATTTAAACTTGTTTGAAAATCTCGATCGCTAAACCTAAAAGTATTTTTTTGTTTCAAAATATATGTTCATATAAAAGCTGTTCTGTAACAATACAGGCAGCTTTTTTCATGTAAATACCACTTAATTTGTATTTATTTTGAACCCGTTGGATTATTCTAAGAACTTTTATTGCTTAATAGGTTTTGCATAAAGTTTCATTTATTTTTGTTTAGAGAGCAATTTATTACTCAACAAAAGTGCTAAAATTTGAAATCGGATAGATAAGTAGTAACATAGAGGTTATAAGCTTAGAAATTCCAGTTGAACAGATGTTATTCGGTGTTTTTATGGTAAGAATTAGAGATAAATCTTTCGCCAAAATACACAAACGAAATTCTTCATGTTTCGAAAACCCAGATGTTAGACGTTGCTTTTATTACAACATTCCGATTTTATACTTAATAATCTATTAGCAAAAAATGTTAACCCTACTCGTTGTTGTTTGTACAGTACTTGCCTACTTGTTAGGTTCCATCCCAACGGCTATTTGGTATGGCGAAGCTTATTTTGGAATCGACGTGCGCAAGCATGGAAGTGGTAATGCTGGCGCTACCAATACTTTCAGGGTGTTGGGTAAAAGAGCAGGAACTGTCGTGTTGTTGATTGATGCTATCAAGGGGTGGATTTCTACTTCGTTGGCATTAATGCTTTATTACGGTCACATGGTTGAATGGAACGAATGCCAAACATTAAAGTTGGTTTTTGGTTTTGCAGCGGTGGTTGGACATATTTTCCCTGTATTTTCAAACTTCAAAGGAGGAAAAGGCGTGGCAACGCTATTGGGTATGGTCATGTCGGTGCATCCTGAGGCGGCTTTGGTGTGTATGGTTATTTTCTTTGTAGTATTTATGTCGTTTCATTATGTATCACTAGGAGCTATTATTGCATCTTTGGCATTTCCAGTGCTTTTATTGTTACGTACATTTGGTAAAGAAAATGAATCGGTAATTGTCTTTGGATTTATGCTTTTTGGGATGATTGTGATTACGCATCGCAAAAATATTGTACGATTAATGAGAGGACAAGAAAGTCGTATTTATCTCCGAAAAAAGAAAGAGTAATCATTTAACTGGTAATATAATTCTGATGTAGATGTTTCGTTGCGATTATGACATCGGTTGATACCAAACTCGTAATGATAACTCCATAATAACTTACTATATTTGTACCTCCAATTACTAAGTAGTTGGAGGTATTTTTTTGAAATCAATCATCAACGTCTATGCAAGGCTATATTGAGCAAAATAAAGAGAAGTTTTTGAATGAACTTCTTGATTTATTGAGAATTCCATCGGTGAGTGCCGATTCAAAATTTAAGGGTGATGTACGTAAAGCAGCAGAATTTGTAGCCGAAAAAATACAGGTTGCAGGAGCTGATTTAGTAGAGATATGCGAAACGGCGGGTCATCCTATCGTTTTTGGTCAAAAAATCATCGATGAAACCCTTCCAACCGTGTTGGTATATGGTCACTACGATGTACAACCAGCTGACCCTTACGAATTGTGGAATTCTCCTCCATTTGAGCCAGTAGTAAAGGATGGTAAAATCTATGCTCGTGGAGCTTGTGATGACAAAGGCCAGTTTTATATGCATATCAAAGCTTTTGAAGCTATGATGGCAACAAACGCTTTGCCATGCAATGTGAAATTTATGATTGAAGGCGAAGAAGAAATCGGTTCGGATAACCTTGGTATCTTTGTAGCGGCAAATAAGGATAGATTGAAAGCAGATGTTATCTTAATTTCGGATACCGCTATTATCGCTAATGATACGCCATCTATTGATGTTGGTTTGAGAGGATTGAGTTATCTTGAGGTTGAAGTAACTGGAGCGAACCGTGACTTGCATTCGGGTGTATATGGAGGTGCAGTAGCAAACCCAATCAATGTGTTGAGTAAAATGATTGCTTCGTTGCATGATGAAAATAATCATATCACTATCCCAACATTTTACGATGATGTGCTAGATTTGACAGCAGAGGAGCGTGCAGCAATGGCTCAAACACCATTCAATTTGGATGCATATAAAGAAGATTTAGCGATTGATGAAGTATATGGCGAAACAGGTTATTCGACTATCGAGCGTGCTTCAATTCGTCCTACACTTGATGTAAATGGTATTTGGGGTGGTTATATAGGAGAAGGAGCTAAAACAGTTTTACCTTCTAAAGCATACGCTAAAATTTCGATGCGTTTAGTACCAAACCAACAATCAGATAAAATTACAGCGTTGTTTACTAAACATTTTGAATCTATTGCACCAGCGGGTGTTCAAGTGAAAGTTCGTCCTCATCATGGAGGAGAACCTTATGTAACACCAACTAATTCAATTGAATATTTGGCAGCAGAAAAAGCAATGGAGGAAGCATTTGGTAAAAAGCCTGTTCCTACACGTGGAGGAGGAAGTATTCCAATTGTGGCTTTATTTGAAAAAGAGTTGCAAGTAAAAACGGTTTTGATGGGCTTTGGACTTGACTCTGATGCGATTCACTCGCCAAATGAGCATTATGGCTTATTCAATTTTTACAAAGGAATAGAAACAATTCCGTTGTTCTTTAAATATTACGCAGAAATGGCTCAATAATGAGCCCACAAGGGCTTTGTTTTGTTGTATCGGTAGTGTTTGACCTTAAACAAAAGATGAGCTCTTACAGAAGAAAAACAAATTTTTAGTTTAAAGTAAAGAGTTGGACCTCGATAGCTAAAAACTAAATTTAAGGAGGTATTAAGTTGGTGGGTAAAATAAAATTTAAGGAGGTATTAAGTTGGTGGGTAAAATAAAATTTAAGCTTTCAGGTAATGGCTTTCGGCGGTGGGCTTTGAAAAAAGCATGTGTGGTTATTAAAAAACATTTTAACAATCTTTGCCTTGTGCCTGTTGCCTTGTCCCTAAAATAAAAAAACTTAAATGTAATTTTGCCCACAACTTACGGCCGAATATGATTGAGTCAATTTAGTAGGTAAAATAATGGTTATTTAAAATTTTCAACTATTTCAGATTTGGGATTTCTGATGTCGGCAATAAAGTAGAATGACTATATTTTTTACAAAATATTGAAGCTTACACTTCCGAAATCCAACATCCAATATCCGAAATAAACAGTTTTTATAATCGTTCGTTTAGTACTAATTCACAATTCAGCACTAATACTTAATTGCCACTTTGTACAATATCGTTCCATTCGATACTATAGCGGTTTAGGAGTGGGAATCTATTTCAAACCCTTCAAGAAGAAACAGACCCAATATTTTGTTTTGTAAAACTATGTCACAAGAAATCAACTTAGAAACACTCACAACCGAGGCAAGCTCAAAATATAATAATCTCGACGAAATGTCTATTACGACCATTTTGGAAGGTATTAACAATGAAGATAAAACAGTACCCCATGCTGTGGAGAAGGCTATTCCGCAAATTGAGGCCTTAGTTAGCCAAATTGTCCCAAGGATGAAACAAGGCGGTCGCCTGTTTTATATTGGAGCAGGTACTAGTGGCAGATTAGGTATCGTAGATGCCTCAGAATGTCCTCCAACCTTTGGTGTTCCTTTTGACTTGGTTATTGGTATCATTGCAGGTGGCGATACTGCTATTCGTAAGGCTGTTGAGTATGCCGAAGATGATGAAGAACAAGCTTGGAAGGATCTTGAACAGTATGATATCAATGAGTTAGATACAGTAGTAGGAATTGCGGCTTCGGGTCGTACTCCTTATGTGATTGGTGGTCTTCGTACTGCTCGCAATAATGGTGTATTGACTGGTTCGGTTTCTTGTAACATAGGAAGTGAGATTTCAAAAGAAGCAGAATTTCCTATCGAAGTGGTCGTAGGTCCAGAATTTGTAACAGGTAGTACACGTATGAAATCAGGTACAGCACAAAAGCTGATTCTTAATATGATTTCGACCTCGGTAATGATACAACTAGGACGCATTCGTGGTAATAAAATGGTAGATATGCAATTGAGCAACCATAAATTAGTGGCACGAGCTGAAAATATGATTATCAGAGAATTAGGCGTTGACAAAGCCCTCGCTGAAACCCTCTTACAAGAGCACGGAAGTGTTCGTAAGGCAATAGATGCTTATCGTTCTTCTTTGCGTTAACAAACCATTAACAACGAGCTCAGTACTTTTGGCTTAATATTGTCGTTGAAAGAGTATAGAAAAAATTTAAGAAGTACCATTATAAGGTTTTTTGAAGTGATAGGGCGTTTATCTTGTAAACAACAAAGTTCAATTTTAAGTTTATGACCTAAAACCTAATGCTTGTATCTCTATTTAAGTAGCTTTCTACATTAAATTTTACCGAAAAATCAAGAAACACATAGGTAATGATAAATAAATCATCTTTTTGTCTTTATTTTGTATTTCGAGAAGATTGGTAAAATAATATTTGGTGATATGCTTACTATCTTAAATTTTATTTTACTTTATTATACAATTCCTTAAGAAACCCTTTGAATTACAAATGAAAAAAGTTGTTTTGAGCTCTCTAATACTTGCTGCATTTGCCATCAATGCAAAAGCAGAAGATTTCCCAGAAGACATCAAACCATTGATGACTAAATATACTTGTACTGCTTGTCACAAAGTAGATACTCGTTTGGTGGGTCCAGCTTACACAGATGTTGCTAAGAAAAAATATACTAACGAGAAAATCGTTGAATTAATCGCTAATCCAAAGCCATCTAACTGGCCTGGTTATCCTCCAATGGCAGCGATGAAAAACGTTCCAAAAGACGATGCTATCAAAATCGCTACTTGGATTAACTCGTTGAGAAAGAAGAAATAAGAATTTTACAATTCTGTAAAAAACCTTGGTAATGTCATCATTATCAAGGTTTTTTGTTTTTAGGGCGCTAAATTATTGGAAAGTACAACTAATGGTCTCTTTTTTGTGTTATGATAAAAATCACTCTGTAGAATTTAAAAACTAGGAGAGAGGCCAAGGTTTATATCTAATCGCTACGACTATGCACAAATATCAGGTAATTTTTCAATTTGAACTTGACGAGGAGCTACTCTCAAAAGTACCTCAACATCGTAACTTTATAGGAGAGTTGATTCAGAAAGGAATTATAGATTCGTATGCGATTTCGGCAGAGTCGACCCAAGGCTGGATTGTGATGAATGCTAATAGTAAGAAAGAAGTGCTACAAACTTTAGAGAAATCGCCCATATATCACAAGTGGGTTGTAGAAGTCGAACAACTGGTAATTTATGATTCTCAGTTGTATCGTTTTCCAAAGCTTGTTATGAACTAATAGTCATAAGTAAGAAGACGTTATTAGTTAACAGTATATCAGTTATTATAGTACACTCGTACTCAAAAAATATTTTCGATTTTTACCTCAGAGATACTTTTGATTTAATCTTTCATGCTACATAAAAATAAAGGAGTGATAGACTTGGTCTATCACTCCTTTATTTTATAATTTTTTCAATAACGACTATTGAGCAGCAGTTTCTGTTTTAACCTCGAATGCTTCTGGCAAGTTTTTCAAAAGTGTATTGAACCAGTTGATGATTTTCTTTACATCAGAAGGGTAAACACGCTCACGATCAAAGTCAGGAGCAACTTCACCTAAAATTGCGTATAGTTCTTCGTCTGAGGCAGTTTTTGTATTTAATTCAACACCTTCGTTATATTTTTCTTTAAGAGCAAAGAAAATGTCAGCCAAAGGAACTGAACTATCTTGATGATCAGACATATATACTGAAATATCTTTCAAAACTGATACGCGAGCATTAGCTCCTACCACAGAACGTTCTTTTTTTCCATCAAGGCTTTCTACGATAACGCCAGTACGAGTAGGTTTTAAAATTCTGTATAATCCGCTTTTACCTGAAATATTAGCTACTTCTTTTAGTAATTCCATATGATATCTTAATAATTTGTTTTTACAAAATTAGTTATTTAAGGCTTTGACAAGTGTACTTGTTGTGAGTATTTCGTGAAAAAGGCCTAAAATTATTCTCAATTATGGCTTAAAGCCTTGATTTAGCTCATCTATATAGGCTAAGATTTCCTCCCGACCAGTCCCATTAACGGACGAAGTCACAAAATATTGCGGCATTTCTTCCCATGTTTCTAGCATGATTTGTTCATAAATGGCAAGATTTTTATTTACCGCAGTGTTTGAAAGTTTGTCAGCTTTTGTAAATACAATACAAAATGGAAGTCCATTTTCTCCAAGTTTTTGCATAAACTCAACGTCCACTTTCTGTGGCTCATGTCTTACATCGATCAGTACAAAAGTACATACAAGGTTGGTTCTGAGGGTAAGATACTCATTAATCATTTTTTCAAACTTCTCACGCTCCACTTTGCTCACCTTTGCATAGCCGTAGCCTGGCAAATCGACTAAGTACCAATCTTCATTAATAAAAAAGTGATTGATAAGTTGTGTTTTTCCTGGAGTTTGGGATGTTTTAGCAAGGTTCTTTTTTCTAACAATGCTATTGATAAGAGATGACTTTCCTACGTTGGATCTTCCGATAAAGGCATATTCAGGCTTATCAGGCTTAGGACATTGCTGATAAGTGGAATTACTCATTAAAAAAGACGCTTGATTGATTTTCATGGCGCTAAAATTTATGGTGAAAAGCGATAAGCTCCTCTTTTTTTAAATTATGAATTTACTAAGTCTAGCATTTTGCAAGAAATAGTAATATATTAGCACAAATAATGCCCTCTCAGGGTGTCTTTGTGTCAAATAAGTTTGTTAGTTTTAACAAACATCCGCAAATTTACACAATTTTAATTATCCGCTCTCTTACTCTACATATAAGAGTTAATTGTAAAATATAGTGACAGATGGGATTTGATTACGTCTATATGACGTAATTGTTGGTGACGTGGTGTATTAATGTCACTTTTTTTTTATTGTAACGACACGTAAATTTGTTATTAAATCCTTAACACCTGATAAATTTTTCTAACCATGAAGAAAAATTACTATTCGCTATTGTTAACGATAGCAACCCTAAGTACGGTCTCGACGGCAGTTGACGCCCAAAATGACCTACCGCCTAACGCTGTTAATGGCAAGTGTTATGCGAAATGTTTGAAGCCAGCGCAATTTACCACTAAGTCACAACAATTTGTATCTAAAGAAGCAGGCAAAACTTTATCAGTAGTGCCTGCAGTATTAGGTACAGAAACAAAATCGATTGTTGTAAAAGAAGCGGCAAAACGCTTAGAAGTAGTTCCTGCTGCTTACAAAACAGTATCGGAGCAAGTATTGGTAAAAGAAGCAGGCAAAACAGTTACAGTAATTCCTGCGGTTTACAAAACAGAAACAGAAACCATCTTAGTAAAAGAGGCTTCTAAGAAACTGGAAGTTGTACCTGCACAGTACAAAACAGTAACAGAACAAGTATTTGTAGGCGGATGTCCAACTGGCTCTTATATGGCTGGTTCATGGGATAATCAACGCAGATCTTTTGTTCGTCCGGATGGTTCTGAATTAACAGGCTCTCCATGTAAAAAATTAGAAGTAGTACCAGCTGTATTGAAAACTGAAACAGAACAATACGTAGCTAAACCTGCTTCAAAAAGCTACACTGTGATTCCTGCAGTGTACAAAACTGAAACAGAAAAATATGTGGTGAAGCCTGCATATTCTCGCTTGGAAGTAGTTCCTGCAGAGTTTAAAACTGTTACAGAAACAATCTTGGTGAAAGAAGCGTCTAAAGTGTTGACGGTAATTCCTGGAACTTTCAAAAAAGTAACAGAGAAGCGTTTAACAAAAGAAGCTTCAAAAACTTTGACTCCAAATGCCTTTACTTACAAGACTGTAACCGAGCAAGTATTGGTAAAAGAAGCTTCTAAAAAATTGGAAGTTGTTCCTGCTCAATATAAAACTGTAACTGAGCAAGTATTAGTAAAAGAAGCTACTACTGCTTTGGTGACAACCCCTCCTGTGTACGAAACAGTTACTGAAAAAGTAAAAATTCGTGATGAATATACAAAATACGAAAAAGGTAAAGCTGATCCATCATGTTTGTCTGCTAACCCTGATGACTGTCGTATCTTGTGTCTTGTAACAGTTCCTGCTGAATACAAAACAATTACTAAGCAAGTATTGAAAACTCCAGCGGGTACTAAAGAAGTAGTAACTCCAGCACAATACACTACCATCACTCGTCAGATTTTGGCTTCTCCTGCTACTGTGAAGGAAACTGTAATTCCTGCTGAATACAAAACTTTCTCAAAGCAAGTATTGGTGGCTCCTGCTGACTTAGCTTCTTCTAAAGATGTAGTTGCTGAATACGAAACTTATACAAAAGAGGTTGTAGACCAACCTGCTAGAGTTGTAGAAAAAGAAATTCCTGCTGAATACAAAACTATCAGCAAAACTGTAATTGCAAAGTCTGCTTCAACTCGTGAAACAGCTATTGCTGCAGAGTATGCTTCGGTTACTAAACAAGTTTTGGTGAAAGATGCAGAGGTAAAAGAGCAAGTGATTCCAGCTGTGTATGCTACTCGTACAAAACAAGTAGTAGGCACGCCAGCAAAATCTGTTGAAATTGATGTTCCTACGCCTTGTGTAGCGCCTGGTACTACGCCAAATGCTGCTGTAGCAAGCATCAAACTTCCAAACGGACAAAGCTGCTACCAAGTATTGACGAAGCAAATTGTTGCTGCTCCTGCTTCTACACGTGAAGTGGTAATTCCAGCAGTATATGCTACTCGCCAAAAACAAGTATTGGTATCTCCAGCTACGACTAAAGTTGTTGAAACTCCAGCTCAATACGAAACACGTGTTCGTCAGTTGTTAGCAGCTCAAGCTACTACTAAAGAAACCGAAATTCCTGCTGAGTCAAAAACTTATACTCGTACTGTAGTTAAGTCTGCGGCAAAAACTACGGAAAAAACAATTCCTGCTGAGTATGGCTCTTTCGTAACTACTACTAAAGTGGCTGACAATATGTACGCGGATTGGGTAGAAGTAATTTGTGGTAACAAATTGACTGTTGAAAAAATTATCCAAATCCAACGTGCTTTGAAAGTTAAAGGTTACGACCCAGGTCCTATCGATGATGTAATTGGACCAAGAACTCGTGCTGCCTTGACTCAATTCCAGAAAGATAACAACCTTCCATTGGGTAATATCAATATCGAAACATTGAAAGCCTTAGGCTTGAACGATAACTAACAGGGATTTAAGGATTTTAATAGCATAGCTCCGTAGCAACACTACGGAGCTTTTTGCGTTATAAAAGGCAAGCATCGGCATACAAAGGTTTCTTAAAATTTGTATTTTGATGAACAATACTATTTTATTTTGACATTCACTTCTATGAAATTGTTTTCTTTGATATCAAGCTTGTTGTTGTTTCTGAACCATTCATTAAAAGCTCAGGATAAGGTAACGCCTATTGATAATATCCTAGAGGCAACGTTTTTTCAAGGAACCTACCAAGAAGTATTACTTGAAGCAAAAAAGTTACACAAGCCTATCTTTCTTACTTTTTCGGCCAGTTGGTGTCAACCTTGTCAAAAGCTTGAAGCAGAAAGTTTCTCACAACAAGAGGTAGCTTCTGTATTAAGCTTAAGATATATTGCCAAAATAGTAGATGTAGAACAATTTGTGGGTATGGATGTGGCTGATATCTATAAAGTTTCAGAATATCCTATTACTATTATTTTGGATGAAAGAGGCAAAGAGCTAGAACGACTCAAAGGTTTTTTCCCTCCTGAATATCTGATAAAAACCTTGTTGAAATACAAAAAGACCACCTCGAAATAGGATTCTTTGAGTTTATCTTCTTTTTCAAAATCCCATACCGAAATATTGCCGTATATTTGCGGTAATATTATACGAGCCAGCCTACTATGACATACATATCAAGGCACTCGAATTGCTGAATCAATGGAAAACTTACAGAACGATTTAATATTGAGAGCTGCACGTGGGCAGCAAGTAGAGCGTGTGCCTGTTTGGATGATGCGTCAGGCGGGTAGAATTTTAGCTGAATACCGTGCCGTTCGCGAAAAAGCAGGAAGCTTTATACAATTGGCGACTACGCCAGAATTAGCTGCCGAAGTGACTATCCAACCAGTAGATATTTTGGGTGTAGATGCCGCAATTATTTTTTCTGATATTTTGGTAGTTCCCGAAGCTATGGGCTTACCTTATGTGATGGAAGAAAAAGTAGGTCCTATTTTTCCAACTACTATTCACTCAATGGCAGATGTCGAAAAGCTACATGTTGCCAATCCAGAAGAGGAGCTTAAATATGTATTGGATGCTATCAAAATTGTAAAATCAGAATTGAATGGCCGTGTGCCTTTAATTGGCTTTGCTGGTGCGCCATTTACGTTACTTTGCTATATGATTGAAGGAAGAGGTTCTAAAACCTTCTCTAAAGCAAAAAAAGCATTGTACTCTGAGCCTGAATTGTCTCATGCTCTTTTACAGAAAATCACTGATACTACCATTGCCTATCTGAAAGCACAGGTGGCAGCAGGAGCTAATTTGGTTCAAATTTTTGACTCTTGGGCTGGTATTCTTTCTCCTGAACAATACCGTACTTATTCGTTGCCATATATTGCTCAAATTTGTGATGCTATTACCGAAGTACCTGTGACAGTATTTGCTAAAGGTGCATTCTTTGCTCGTGAAGATATGGGTAAGTTGAATTGTGAGGTAGTGGGTCTTGACTGGAATATGGATATTGCTGAATCAAGAAAATTGGTTGGCAGTTCAAAAACATTGCAAGGAAATCTTGATCCATGTGTATTGTATGGTTCATTCGACGAAATCAAAAAACATACTCGTTCGATGATTCAGCAGTTTGGAACACAGAAATACATCGCAAACCTAGGGCATGGCGTATATCCAGATACTAATCCAGATAAAGTAAAATGCTTTATCGATACCGTAAAGGAATATCAAGCCTAGGGGAAATTTCGGATATCGGATGTTGGATTTCGGAAGTGTAACCTACTTTTAGGGAGTCTTTTTTATCCTTCCGCAATCAGAAATCTCTAGTCCGCAATTCTTTGACCTTATCAAAAAGGCTCAGTACAAATCGTACTGAGCCTTTTGAATTTCTACAAAGCTATAATTTATGATTATAAACTGCGGATGTTGCTTACTTCGCGCTATAGTTTGGAGCTTCCTTCGAGATAGTAATATCGTGTGGATGGCTTTCTTTTACCCCTGCTGCTGTAATTTTCACGAAGCGTGCTTTTTGCATTTCAGTGATATTTTTAGCACCACAGTATCCCATACCTGCTTTCAAACCACCTACCATTTGGTAAATGATTTCAGATACAGAACCTTTGAATGGTACACGACCTACGATACCTTCTGGAACTAATTTCTTAATGTCGTCTTCTGCATCTTGGAAATAACGGTCTTTCGAACCATCTTCCATAGCTTCAAGAGAGCCCATACCACGGTATGTTTTGAACTTACGTCCTTCGAAGATAATAACTTCTCCTGGCGCCTCGTCAGTACCAGCCAACATTGAGCCAATCATTACTGTACTAGCACCACCAGCGATTGCTTTTGCTATATCACCAGAGAAACGGATACCACCATCAGCAATAATTGGAACGCCTAAATCAGCAACAGCTTTGGCTGCTTCGTATACTGCCGTAAGCTGTGGCATACCCACACCAGCAATAATACGAGTTGTACAGATACTACCAGGTCCAACACCTACTTTAACAGCGTCTGCACCTGCTTCAGCTAGGGCTCTTGCGCCTTCGCCAGTAGCAACGTTACCCACAATTACATCTAGGTCTGGGAATTGTGCTTTAACACGTTTCAACGCTTCAATTACACCTTTAGAGTGCCCGTGAGCTGTATCGATACTAATTACGTCAACACCAACGGTTACTAAAGCTTGAACACGCTCCAACAAATCTGGCGTAACACCAACTGCAGCACCTACGCGCAAACGACCCAATGTGTCTTTTGATGCGTACGGATTGTTTTTGCGCTTGATAATATCTTTATAAGTTACCAATCCAATCAACTTGTTGTTTTCGTCAACGATTGGTAATTTTTCAATTTTAAATTCTTGCAAGATGCTTTCTGCCTCGTCCAAAGAGATTCCTTTTTGAGCTGTAATCAAACCATCTTTCGTCATGATTTCATTGACAGTTTTAGTCAAATCTTTTTGGAAACGTAAATCACGGTTTGTTAAAATACCGATAAGTTTACCTTCTGAATCGATAACTGGAATACCACCGATTTTGAATTCACGCATGATACGGTGTGCATCGCCAAGTGTTTGACCGTCAGTAAGTGTTACAGGATCGATAATCATACCTGATTCCGAACGCTTTACTTTTCTTACTTGCGCAGCTTGCTGTGCAATGGTCATATTTTTGTGGATAATACCAATACCTCCTTCTTGAGCCATCGCAATAGCCAAATCAGCTTCGGTCACTGTATCCATAGCAGCCGAAATCATTGGAGTATTAAGCGTGATGTTGCGAGTAAGTTTGGTCTGAGTGCTAGTTTCTCTCGGAAGAATTTCTGAGTAAGCAGGAAGAAGCAATACGTCGTCGTATGTTAATGCTTCGTATAAGAACTTGGATGTGTCTAACATGGCAAATAGCTTTGATTTGTTATTTGCCAGACAAATTTACGACGAGTTTTGTACTTTTAAAAGAAAAATCAAAAAATGATTATTATTTTTTTGTAAAATTCATAGTATGTCTTCATTTTAACTTGTCATATTATCTTCAAAATCACGCTATTTCGCTTTAAAGACCATTTTTCTTGTCTTTGAATCGCAAAATTTTAGTAATATTTTTTTTAGTACATTTTTTAGATAAGCATCATATCTAATTAATAGATTCTTAAAATCAATTCGTTAAATTTGCGATTATTTATAATAAATCTAAATAGCTTATGTTTTAATCTAGTTGTAGAAATTAAACTTTTGATGATTTTGATGGTCATTGATGAAAGTAAAAATAGCTAAAGCTATCGGGCAAAATGAAATTAATTATGCTTGCTCTAGGCTTTAAGCAATAGGCTGTAAGCTAAAAACATAAAGCCTATGAATGCAGGTAAAATCAATTTTTGATATAAAAAAATACATTCACAATTCACAGCTCATAATTCAGTACTACTATTTATTCACTCTTATCTCGGTACAGAACGAAACTAAATTTATGCACAAAATAATCTTTATATTTCTATTTCTTTTCTCAATTGCTTCTCAAGCACAGGTTCTTAAAAAGAAAACGACTTTGCTGATGGGGGGGAGGTTTGACATTACTGTTGTTGCGAAGGATACGGCAACTGCCAAACAAAGTATTGAGGATATCATTGCTGAAATTTCTAGAATTGAATATTTGATTTCAGACTGGAAAAGTACCACTCAGATTTCGGATGTAAATCGTAATGCAGGAATCAAACCTGTAAAAGTTGACCCAGAAGTATTTGAGTTGACAGAAAGAGCGCTACATTTTTCTGAAATAACAAACGGAGCTTTTGATATTAGTTTTGCAGCAATGGATAGAATCTGGAAGTTTGATGGCTCTATGACACAAATGCCTACGCCAGAAGCCGTCAAAAAATCAGTAGAAAAAGTAGGTTACAAAAACATCGAGTTAGATAAAGCCAATAGCACAATTTTTTTAAAGAAAAAGGGAATGAAAATTGGCTTTGGAGCATTAGGGGAAGGTTATGCTGCCGACCGTTGCCGTGAAATGATGTTGGCAAGGGGTATTCAGGCGGGTATTGTCAATGGTTCTGGAGATATGAATACTTGGGGTAACCAACCAGATGGTACGCCTTGGACAGTCGGAATTACCAATCCTATGAAAAAAGATACCGTTTTTGCGATAATACCACTTCTTAAAAGCGCTGTAGTAACTTCGGGGAGCTACCAGAAATTTGTGGTATTTAATGGAAAACGCTATTCGCATATCATCAATCCTGTAACGGGATACCCTGCGACTGGACTTTGTAGCGTTACAGTTTTTGGTCCAAGTGCCGAAACAGCCAATGGCTTTAGTACATCCATTATGGTTTTGGGAAAAGATAAAGGATTGAAGCTTTTGAAAAAACACCCAGAATATAGTGCGATTTTGATAACAGATGAGGGAAAGGTGGTAACTACTAAAAATCTGAATATTAAGGACTTTACCTTGAAGTAAGTTTAGAGATTTTAATATTTGAATTTTTCTAATTAGAGTGCGACTTCAGTCGCACTCTGTCGGAAAAATTAATAACAATCTGAAAGAATTTGTTCGTGTGCTTGGTAGTGACTCAAGGACTGAGAAAGTTCTTTCTTACAGATTTGTTCTAGTACGACCATTACATCTTTTTGCATAGCCAACGACCCACAAATCATAATAACGCCTCCATTTTGTAGTACAGTAGCCACTTGACTGGCATCTTTCTTAATCAAATCTCCAACATATTGCTTTTCAGTTTCACGTGACAAAGCGACAGCCAGCGCATTTAATTTCTTTTGTTCTTTGTAGGTATTCAATTGTTCTTGATACAAACTAAGCGAGCCTTTATCTCTAAAACCTGCATACAAATGACATGGTATTTGCTTGGTGTTTTGACTAAGCATTCCTAAAAAAGGACCGATACCTGTACCATTACAAATCATGATGACTTCGGGACTATTTTTAGGGAAATGGAAATGGCTATTTTGAACAATTTTAGCTTTGAATGTATCTCCAGCTCTGAGTCGATGCAAAAATCCTGAGCCTAGTCCATTTTCATGTAGTCTAACACTCAACTGAATATCACTTTTATCTACAACTCCAATCGAATACAGGCGTTCACGATGGTCGTTAGCTGGGTATATTGCCAGTAAATCTCCTGATTTTACCTTTGTCCATCGCTTAGTTTTAAACTTAATCAAGAAAGTATCGTCGTGTTGGTTCGATGTATTTGAAACCACCTCTAAGTTTCTGAAATTATTCGGTTGCTTTAGCGGTGCTTTGCTCGAAATAGTAATTCCTGTTTTTGTTGACCAAGCTTCTGCCCAAAGCGCATAATCTTCCTCCGATTTGTCATTTACGGTATGAACATCCAGCAAAGGTTTCGCCCATGATTTACTACTTAATGAATGATGTACTTCGTAAGCAAATTGACAGAAATCAGGATAAGCACGCGAACCAAAACCTAAAACCGAAATGTGAATATTTTGAGACTGTGAAATATTTTCAAGTAGTTCCTGAAATTTGTTACCACTATTTGGGGCATCGCCCGCCCCGTAAGTAGAGGTAAATATTACCAAATGTTCGGCATTTTGGTAGCTTTGATACTCGTTGAGCGTTGAGATATAGGTTTTTTCACCAAGTTTGACCAGTTGTTGATAAAAACCATTCGCAAAATCCCAAGTACTACCATTTTCAGAACCAACTAAGATAACAAAACGGCTTTCTTCAGCTGTAAATTGATTTTTAGATTTTCCAGAAAGTCTTTTGAAAGTAATGGCAAAGCCAGTGTAGATAAAAAATAGGATATTTCCAGAAGCAATAGCCAGAATGATAGCCAAAATGATACTCGCTCTACCTGTATGCAAATCGAGACTGAGGGTACTCATAATTTGCGTAAAAGGATAAGCTTGTTCGGCAAGAATTTCACCTGTAATTTGATTTACAGCAATTTCTCGGTCTTTGAGCTTGATAGTAAAATAATCTTCAGGATCTTCAGAAAAGGGGAATTCAATACTTTTTATTTCAGCGAGGGATGTATTCCTGAAAATAGGAAAATCTTCCAGTTTCTTTTGGGGTGTATCTTTTATTTTATCAAAATCCACCTCAAGATTTATTTTGGCAGCAGGAAAAACCTCAAAGCGTACCAATGAAAGATAGGCTCCCGTCAAAGCAATGAGCAAAATGGGCAATAACGACCAACGACTTAGCACAACATGGTAGTACTGAGCAAAGCTATCTTTGGGGATACCCTTGAAAAAATTACGAATACCTTGTTGACGTTGGATAAGCAGTAAAATACCCGAAATTGTAATTAAGAATAGGAGGAAAGCGGTGAGTCCTACAAAAAAACGCCCTAATTCATGTAAAAATAGAGAGCGGTGCAAAGCATTAACCCATTCAAAGAAAGCACCTTTTTGTTTAGACGCACCCAAAAATTCTCCAGTTTTGGGATGAATGTACCCCTCCTGAATATCTTTCGGAAAATCAGAGCTTTTTGCTACCAAAGAATGAAAATCATCTACCTCCACCTGACTAATTGAAGGATATTGTTTTTTCCAAACAGGAATACTTTCTGCCAATGTTACCTGACTAAGTGATGGAGTGTTGGGTCTGTTGATTTTTTCTAATGCTGGTTCAAACGACAAAATGATACCAGTAATAGCAGCAAGGGCCAGAAAAAGAAAAGAAGATACCGCCAACGTGAGGTGACTGTATCTCCAGATAGAGAGATTCATATTTTGAGAGTTGGTTGATTAACTGATGGGAAAGACACAAAGTAAAGCAATTGAACGCTGTTACTTTGTGTCTGAGGCCTCTTATGCTAGTTTGCAGGACTAAATCTTACATAACGGATATAACCTGTTCCTTCACTTTTAGCCGCTAAGCCATCTGTTGTTAATGGAACCTCCAAATCTTTTACGTAATAAGGCTTATCCTCAACGGCACTCTCAAAACGAATTTTGTAGTTGGCATTCAATTTCGCATTTTCGATTTCAAGTACAACCACACTACGGTCGCCACCTGTTACTGATGCCCCCGTGATAGCGCTTAAGTTACTTGGCTTTTTTGAGAAAGCTTTATGCCATTCTTTAAGGTCTTTGTACCATTTTTTATCAGAACCTAATACATACAAAGTTTTGTCATAAGCACCTTTAGCATCTACGATAGACACAACCATATAGGCTCCTTCGCCCATGTAGTTGGTCATTTGAATCATACATTTGTACTTCGTTGTCTGAGCTTGAGCAGCGCTAGCAACACCCAATGAAGCGATTATTGTAATAACGGCTAGTTTTAAGAATTTAAGCATTTTACTATTTTAAGAATGTGATAGATATTTTAGATTTTGAAAGTGATTCGTTTTCTGAAGCTAAATCAAAAGCCGTTTCGTTAAAATTAGTAACAGCTTCTTTTTTAGCACCAACAGATACCAAGTATTTCATAACTGTATCGTCTTTAGCAATCATGGCTGCTTTGTGAAGCGCTGTGATACCTTCTGAGTTTTTAGCATTTACGTCAATACCAAGTGCCTGAATGTGTTTGAGAAGTCCAAGGTCATTTTTCATAACGGCTAAATGATACAAGGTATTACCATTTTTTTGTGAAGTAGTAGCTTTTAATCCTTTTTCTTCCAACATTTTTAACTTGGCATCAAAGTCTTCAGTTTTTGCACCAAAACCACCACGACCTTCACCACCGCCTTGCGGAGCACCTTGCGGAGCTCCACCTTGTGGGCCACCCTGTCCTCCTGGAGCCCCAGGACCACCAAAGCCACCTGCGTTGTATGATTGTACCAAATAGGCTAACAAATTTTCACCGTCTTTGTTTGCTACATTTACATCAGCACCTTTTTCTATCAAAAACTTAACAACCTCAGGAGAGTTTCCTTTTACAGCTAGTGAAAGAGCCGATTCGCCTTTACTATTCGTTTGATTGATGTTTGATACTTTTGAAGCAAGTAATCCTAATGTCGCCAAATCTCTATTTGAGGCAGCTGCAAACATAAATGGTGTGTTACCTTCCTCGTCTGCTTGATTGACATTCACTCCTTTTGACAAGAAATGCTCAATAATTTCTTTTTGATTAGGTCTACGAACCAAGAAATGTAAAACATTTTCGCCAGCTTTAGTAGTAGCTGTAGGTTTTATGCCTAGGCTTTCTAAGTATTCAAAAAACTCTAAACTAAGAGTTGTACCTCTTCTACCGCCTTGCGAAGCAACTACAATAGCGTTATCGTTTGGCGTGATACCTTTTTGTGCTAAAGCTTTCAAAAGGTTTACATTTCCGCTACGAGCGGCATAGCCAAAAATATTATTGCCGTTTTTGTCAACACTTTTAATATCTAAACCTTTTGATACTAAATAATTAGTAATCGCCAAGTCTTTATCTCCCGCTACAGCAAGTAACAATACATTTGCACCGTCTTGGTTTACGTCTTTTTTCAAATTTGCTCCAGCTTTCACACAAAGGTCGATTACTTCTGGTGTAAGTCCGTTACCCGCAGCAAAGTTTAATGGAGTAGTTCCATGAGCATCAACCATACTTGCTTTTGAACCCTTATCAATCAACAACTGCATGATTTCGATATTGCCTTTAGCAGTAGCCCAGTGCAAATAGATACGTCCATCGTGAGTGATTTTGTTGACATCATTACCAGGTTGTTCCAATAAGTACTTGATGGTTTCGTTTGGTGCACCAGTATTAATGGCAATTACCACTGGGTCCATCGCCTGACGGTTAAGTTCAGAAGGGTTACTTCCTTTTGCTACTTCAGCTTTGACAGCTTCAGCGTTTGGTTGAGTTCTCCAAAAAGATTGTTCTAATAAGGTATTTCTTTGTGCGCTTGCAGCGAAACTGAAAAGTGCCAAAGATGCAGCAATGAATATTCTTTTCATTTGGAATATGTATGTTTAATCGGGTTGAAGTTTTGACGACTCAAAATAAATAAAATTCTCTTATTTAGAATTAGTACAAATATAAATTAGAATATTTGTTTAATCACAATACCAATTCTCAATTTTATATAATATCTAGTTGGCAAGAAGGTTTAAAAACTTCTGCTTTGACCTTAGAAAAGAGAAAAAGTCAAATGCGACAGTGATATTTTTGAAAAATATTATGTTCGAAACGTCTCAACTATACAATATAATAAGGCTGAAAACGGCATAAAATTAGGATAATTTTAATAGACCGAGTGACCCTCTTATTGAATTTCCTGCTAATAGGCTGATTTATTCGACCGAATACCATCTTGACTGTATAAAATCGTATATGAGTGGTACAAAAAGTAGGTGCTAAAACGATTCTATCTCCGTAAAACAGGGCAAGTTATCAAGCTCTTTTTGATTAACTTGTTAGACCATATCTGTTTAAAGTAAAACCTCTTTTTCTGTGAAAACCCTCAAAACGCTTTCTTTAATTCCTTTTTTCTTACTAATTCTACAGTTTTCAAGGGCTCAGAACCCTCGCAAATGGACTTTTACACAACCCAAGATGGGGTCGCCATTTTCTATTATTGTATATAGCAACGATTCTTTGAAGGTTTCTAGTGCAACTGCCAGAGCCTATAAATTAGTTGATTCTCTTAATCAAGTTTACAGTGATTATGATACTCAAAGCGAGCTAAGCATCCTATCTAGGAAAGGACAAAGTGCAGGCGTATCCGATGCTTTGTGGGATATTTTAAAGCAATCACAAGTCGCATATCAAAAAAGTAGTGGTGCGTTTGACATTACGATAGGACCGCTAGTCAAGCTTTGGAGAAAAGCTAGAAAAGAAAAACAGTTACCTGCTGATTCAGTACTTCGTAAAGCCCAAGTAAGCGTAGGGTTTCAATGGGTACAGATGAACGAAAAGACACATGCGGTTAAGCTTAACAAAAGCGCTATGCAACTAGACTTAGGAGGAATAGCCAAAGGATATATAGCTCAAAAGGTAGTAGACTTTTTGGCAAAGGAGGGTTTGGGTGCTTCATTGGTCGATGCGGGGGGCGATTTAGCCATGGGACAAGCACCACCAAGTAAAAAAGCTTGGAGTGTTGGTGTCAATATCCCTTCCTCTGAAGAGTTATTACCTCGATATCTATTGCTTCAAAATGCTGCTGTGGCCACATCGGGAGATATGTATCAATTTGTTGAGATAGATGGAAAGCATTATTCGCACATCGTGAATCCCAAAACAGGCTTAGGACTTTCGCATCAACGCAATGTTACCGTTATTGCTCCCGACGGCGCCACTGCTGATTGGCTTGCTACAGCCTGTAGTGTATTACCTGTAAAAAAAGCCTTGAAACTTTGTGATAGTTTTCCCAACACAGGATTACTCATTGCAGAGAAAAAAGGTACAATGCTTTTCAAATGGCAAAATAGTTATTTTGAGAAAATGATGGAGTAGGCACAAAGTGGCATAGGCACAAAGGCAAAAAGGCACAAAGTGTAAAACAGTAGAGACGCAATGCTTGCGTCTACATTAGAATAAAATTTTGAAATCACTCAACCACTCAATAACCACAGACATACTGTGAGGGTCTGTTGGGTAGGTGCCGAAATAGAAGGAGTATTTTAGTAAAGTATGTTTTTATATATGTTATAGTTATCTCAATTTAATATTGACTATCAACCTTGTAATTTTCTATGAAAAAAACTCTTTTGACCTTGAGCTTATTAACAGCGATTTTTGGTGCCTCTAAAGCTCAAAACTTCCAATCCTATGAAAAAACTATTCCTAATACTACTGTCAAATTTAAAATGGTAGCGATTCCAGCGGGCGAATTATCCTTAGGTAGTCCTGAAAGTGAATCGGGACATGAGCCAGACGAATCACCACAAGTAAAGGTAAAACTTTCAGCTTTTTGGATGGGTGCTACGGAAGTGACCTACGACGAATATCAACTGTTTTTGGAGGAGGAACGTGACCCTGAGCCAAAGCCTGATGCAATTACTCGTCCTAGTCCACCGTATATAGATTTTACTTTGGGCATGGGTAAAGTAGGAGGTTTTCCTGCTAATTCGATGCAACAATATGCAGCTTTGATGTATTGCAAATGGCTTTATCATAAAACAGGAATTTTTTATCGTTTGCCTACCGAAGCCGAATGGGAATATGCTTGTCGTGCGGGGAGTAAAACTCGTTTCTTTTTTGGAGAAAATGAAAAAGATCTCGCTCAATATGCTTGGTATGGTGCCAACGCCGACGGACATTATCATCGAGTAGGTGAAAAAAAGCCAAATCCTTGGGGATTATATGATATGTTGGGCAACGTAGCTGAATGGACAATGGACCAATACGATGAAGGATTTTATCAAAAAATGAGTGCAGGACAAGAAAATCCTTACTCTGAAAAGTTAAAGCGCTATCCGAGTACAGTGCGAGGAGGCAATTATAAAGATGAAGCGAAAGAATTGCGCAGTGCTAATCGCTTGAAATCCGACCCTATCTGGAATCGTCGCGACCCACAAGTACCCAAAAGTAAATGGTGGAATGCCGATGCGCCTTTTGTAGGATTCCGAATTGTACAACCTTTACAACAACCTTCGGCAGAAGAAGTCGAAGCCTTTTTTTGCAAAAGTATTAAAGTAGGTTGTAAGTGAACAGGAGCAAAGGCACAAAGTGTTAAGGCAAGTTGCTCTTACCGAAAGCTCTAAAATTATTGCGGATTAGGGATATCGGATTTCGGAGATATGAAAAACGTATTTGTTTTTTGTAAAAAGTAGCGAAAACTTCCTCAATCCCAAATCCAACATCCGAAATCCAATATTAAAATACCTCACATTTTCTAACTAATTCTAACTATGAGTCAAACTAGACGCGATTTTGTTAAAAGCACATCGCTAATTACTGGAAGTTTAATTGCAGCTCCGTTTTTGTCGGAAGCGAGTATGTTTAATAGTCTTGTCGACGATACCATCAAGGTTGCCTTGATAGGTTGCGGCGGACGTGGTACGGGTGCCGCTATTCAGGCATTGAGTACCAAGCAAAATGTAAAATTGGTCGCTATGGCAGATGCCTTCCAAGACCGTTTAGACAATTGCTATAAAGAAATTACAGGTGATGATTTTGAGAACTTGAAATCAAAAATTGATGTCCCTGCCGACAGACGTTTTGTTGGATTTGATGCTTATCTCAAAGCAATTCCTTTAGCAGATGTGGTTATCTTGACTACGCCTCCAGGTTTCCGCCCTTTACATTTTGAAGCAGCAGTGAACGCAGGGAAACATATTTTTATGGAAAAACCTGTAGCCACAGACCCAGCTGGTGTACAACGAGTGCTAGCCGCTGCCGAAAAAGCAAAAGCGAAAAAACTGAATGTCGTAGTAGGTTTGCAACGTCATTACCAAACTTCTTACCGTGAGCTCATGAAGCGCCTTCAGGATGGTATGGTTGGAGATGTAGTATCTGCTTCGGCTTGGTGGAATAATGATGGTGTGTGGGTAAATCCAAGAAAAGCGGGTCAAACCGAAATGGAATATCAAATGCGTAACTGGTATTATTTTAACTGGTTATGCGGCGATCATATCACTGAGCAACATATTCATAATATAGATGTAATCAACTGGGCTAAAAACTCTTATCCTGTCAAAGCTAGAGGAACGGGCGGTCGTGAGGTAAGAAAAGGAAAAGATTATGGCGAAATTTTTGACCACCATATCGTTGAGTTTGAATATGCCGATGGGACGATTCTCAACTCTCAATGTCGCCACATTAAGGGGACTTGGGCAAAAGTTGATGAATTAGTAGTGGGCACAAAAGGTAAAATTATGTTTGATGCGGGACATATTACCGACTACAAAGGAAATACTCTCTTCAAACACAATGGTAGCAAAGACCCTAACCCTTACCAAGTAGAGCATGACGAATTGTTTGAAGCAATCGCCAAAGGACAATATAAGTTTGCCGATGCCGAAAACGGAGCTAAATCAACCATGACCTCTATTCTAGGAAGAATGGCTACTTATTCTGGTCAGGTAATAACTTGGGATAAAGCCATTAATTCAGGCTTAGACCTTGCGCCAAAAACATTTGCTTGGGATGCAGATATGCCACTCAAACCAGATGCAAATGGTTTGTATCCTGTAGCAGTACCCGGTAAAACGAAGTTTGTGTAGTTTGTAGCATTGAGCCATTAGCTTTCGGATTTTTGTCGAAAGCTAATAGCTTAAAATTTAAGGCTGATACTGTTTAGGTAAGTTGGTACGCACAATAAACTTAAATTTTTTAGCCTTTGGCTCTCAGATATCGGCATTCGGCAAAAAAAATGCTATTATTACTAAAAAAACATTTAACACTCTTTGCCTTATGCCTGTTGCCTAAACACATAACTTAAATCTTATTTTGCATGATTACTTATCATTAATTAGTTTACATCTAGTCTCCTCAAATACCCTATGAAGTCAAAAATATGTATGCTCTCGATATTGCTAACTTACAGCCTCATGGTAAGGTCGCAAAGTAATAACCCTTTCAAGCTAGACATATTAGTTGGTATAGCAAAATCATCCTCGTCTTTTGGAGGAGGTATTTCTGTTGAACCTAAATATTGCTTTAATGATAAGGTATCTGTAGGACTTAAATTTGAATCAGCTAATGCGTATGGTAGTATTTCTTCAACAGGACCTATTGTTTCTGGTCCCATAAATAGCGTATCTTCTTATTTAGTCACATCCGAATATTGTATTGGAAATTATGGCAGACAAAAACAAACTCGACCTTTTTTCGGCGTAGGCTTTGGTATTTACAATGCAATTTTTGAGTCTGAAAATGCTGAACGTAGGTATGACAAAATGGGAGCCTCTCTAAGGGGAGGAGTTGATATTAAACACTTAAGATTATCAGTGGAACAAAACTTCATTTTGTCTTCTTCTCAATATGAACTTAATTTTCTTACACTTAGGCTTGGACTCACAATTGGACGTAATAAAAATTCAATCCCTTAATAGTCCATCATGTAAGTTCTTTTGTTTTTACATATTACTTCTTGCTATTAAAATAACAGTAAAAGAAAATCATAGAAAGAGCTCAATCGCTGATTTTCTCGTTAGTAAAGAATGAATTATTGTTAAATTTTTGGCAATGCCAGCGAAGTTTAGTAACATAGTATCCTCAGAGATAAAATTGAATCTTATGTTACATTATCGGTACTTTGTAGAATTTACAATACAGCTTTTGTAATCTTAAGATTCGTATTACAATCTAATTACAACAAACGTATGCAAAACAATCAGTATTCACCTTATTATTCACAAGAGGCTGTTCAGGCCGAACAGGCTCGTTATATGACCAAAGTATTTGGTTGGATGTCTTTGGCTCTCATTGTTACAGCAGCGGTTTCATTTGGTGTAGCGAGTACACCTCAAATCGTTGAAATTATTTTTAGTAGCAAGTTTACCTTTTATGGATTGATGATAGCTGAATTTGGGGTTGTGTTGTGGTTATCGTCGCGAGTGGCAACTATGTCGGCTACTTCTGCTACGGTATGGTTTTTTCTGTATTCGATTTTGAATGGATTAACACTATCGGTAATTTTCTTTGTATTCACTGCCGATTCGATTGTATATGTATTTGGTATTGCAGCCTCCATGTTTATGGCAATGGCGGCTTATGGATATTATACCAAAAAGGATTTGACCTCATGGGGTAGTCTTTTGATGATGGGTTTGATAGGTTTGATTATTGCGGGGGTGGTCAACATTTTCTTGCGTAGCGATATGTTTGGTATGGTAGTTAGTTCTATTGGTGTATTGATTTTTGTAGGCTTAACAGCTTATGATACTCAAAAAATCAAAGAAATGAATATCATCGGCAACGAAGGTACAGACGAAGATCATAAAGAAGCAATCATGGGGGCATTGACCTTATATCTAGACTTTATCAACTTATTCTTATATCTACTTCGTTTACTCGGAAATAGAAGAGATTAATACAAAAGCATTTTTCTTGAAACTCCTCATCTAAACTTAGGTGAGGAGTTTTATTTTTGAAGAAAAGTACAGAAGTGTAATTGACTTATTCATAAAAATATGCTCAAACACTTATTGGTTTAATCACAAACTGCTCATGAAGATTTTCAGAAATATTATTTTAGGTTTCTTGGCGCTTATTGTAATAGCCGCTATCGGGACTTTTACGACAGTAGACAGAACAGAATTGCACCAGACCGAGTTTTATGCTCAAACGCAAAACTGGCTGGCTAACTATATACCCGATACTGATCCCCAATATGATTCGGTATATGTAGGTTGGGCGAAGGTAAACCTAACACCTGCACAGCCATTGGCTACAGCAGGATATGGCAATCGTGACGGCAAACCCTATCAGAGCGTGCATGATTCGATTTATGTACGAGCTATGGTATTTGATAATGGTCGTAAGTTTGCGATGGTTTCTTGTGATTTACTGATTATTCCACCAGAGGTACGTTTGAGTCTACAAGATAAACTCGGCAAAATCGGCTTTTCATGGGAGCACGTGTTTATAGGTGCTACCCACACGCACAATAGCATAGGTGCATGGGGTAAAAATGCCATTGGAGAACTTTTTGCTGGAAAATATCACCCTGAAGTGGTGGAGGATATCGCTAACAAAATTGTTAAGGCCATCCAATTAGCGGATGCAAATACTACTGCTGCCGAAATAGGTTATGGTCAAATAGATACCCCAGAGCTAGTTTTTAATAGATTAGTTCATGAAAAAGGTACGGTAGACCCGACTTTACGATTATTGAAAATTCACAAAGACAATGGGCAAAATGCTCTTATTTGTGTGTATTCGGCACATGCCACTACGCTCAATGCTGATAAGATGGTTTTGTCAAGAGATTATCCTGGGGTCTTGGTAGATAAACTTGAAAAAGACCAAGCCGATTTTGCCATGTTTATGGCTGGCTCTGTTGGCAGTACTGGTCCAATAGGAGAGGAGATGAAAGATGATTATGCTCAACTCAATCGCGTGGCTGAAGGTCTTTATCAAAAAATAGCCAAAATTAATCCACAAATTAAAACAGCGCTTGTGGATAACCTACATGCTTCGGTGATTCCAATATCAATGCGTGACCCACAGGTGCGAGTATCGCAAGACCTACGTTTTCGTCCTTGGGTATTTCAAACATTTTTTGGAGAATACCCAGCCGAAATGAAAGTATTTCAGTTAGGTAATACCATTTTTATAGGCACACCTTGTGATTACAGTGGCGAATTAATGCCAGATGTACTCAAAACCGCTCAGAATCAACATCTAAATCTTATTGTAACTAGTTTTGATGGAAGTTATGTTGGATATATCACAGAAGATAGTCGTTATGATTTGAATAGTTATGAGACTCGTGTGATGAATTGGTACGGTCCACAGAACGGACAATATTTTCAAGAAATTATCAACAGTATTTTGACCAAAAATGCCCCTGTAGTCAAACAACCAGATGCTTTACAAAATCAAACGGAAGAATAGGCTTCGGATTCTAATATTTTGGGAAAGAAAGGCAGATATTAATTCAATGTAAACAAAAGTAGTTGTCTAATTTAGAATAATTCTGAATTAGCAAAATCCTGAAAAACATCTAAGTAATCATGCTCAAGCACAATAATTCCGTAGCTTTTTCAGGTAAAAAAAACACTTCATGTAAATTTTTATCAGTAAATTGCGACTTGATTTCTGAAATTGTTGCTAGGTGACCATCTAAAAGCTGTGATAGCAAAATCAATCTAGCAGCGAGCAAAACACAAGTCTCTCATTCAGAATATTTTGACTAAAAGCACCGAGAGAGAAGAGCCGTTGTAGGCAAATTTCAAAACTTAAAGACAAAGAAATGAACTATCAACCATCAGACTACCTTCCGATTATTGTCCAAATAGGGGCAGCACTTGCATTCATCGTATTGACAATGGTGGCTACTCACTGGTTAGGGCCAAAAAGACATAGTAAAGCCAAAGATGATGTTTTTGAATGTGGTATCGAGTCAGTTGGAAACGCTCGTACGCCAATTTCTGTAAAATACTTCTTGGTAGCTATTCTATTTGTACTTTTCGACGTGGAAATTATCTTCATGTATCCATGGGCTGTAAATTTCAAAACATTAGGATGGGACGGCTTCTTGGAAATGGTAGTTTTCATGGGTCTTCTTTTAGCAGGCTTTATTTATGTATTGAAAAAAGGAGTGCTTGACTGGGAAAAATAATTCTCGAAGCCTCTTTCTCTATAAAACCTTCTGCCTCAACAACTAGTTAGGTAGGAAGACATCAAATATTATTAATTGAATAAGACAATGAGTGATAGAATAATAAAGACAGTAGATGCCCCACAGGGACTAGAAGGTCAAGGATTCTTCGCTGGAAAACTAGACGACTTGGTTGGTTTGGCGAGAGCAAACTCCCTTTGGCCTTTACCATTCGCTACCTCATGTTGTGGTATCGAATTTATGGCAACCATGGCTTCGCACTATGACTTAGCTCGTTTTGGTGCAGAACGTCTTTCTTTCTCAGCACGTCAAGCCGACGTTTTGATGGTAATGGGTACCATTGCTAAAAAAATGGCTCCAGTTGTAAAACAAGTATATCTTCAAATGGCTGAGCCTCGTTGGGTAATCGCAGTTGGAGCTTGTGCATCATCTGGCGGTGTGTTTGATACTTATTCTGTTTTACAAGGTATCGACCGTATTATCCCTGTCGATGTGTATGTGCCTGGATGCCCTCCTCGCCCAGAACAAATCCTAGATGGCTTTATGGAAATTCAGGAGCTAGCTAAATCAGAACAAAGAAGAAGAAGAGAATCTCCTGAATATAAGGCGTTGTTGTCTTCTTATGGTATTGAATAGTTATAAAGCAAAATTTTATAACTAAATATCCCTTTTTCATTAGTCTATCATTTCAGCGTTTACAATGACAAACGAACAAATTGCTCAAGACTTAGTAGCGAAATTCGGAGAGGATAAAATTTACGGAATTATGGAAAATTACGGTCTTTTGAACGTAACTACCTCTGTAGATACTATTGTACCTCTTTTACATTATTTATATCAACATCCCACTTTCAAGTTCCAATTTCTTACCGATTTAGCGGGTATCCATTTTCCCGATGCTGTAGGTCAGGAATTCGGTGTCATCTATCACTTGCATAGTCTCGAAAACAATGTACGATTGATTATCAAATTGTATGTTCCTCTTGAGTCTCCTAAAGTGCCAACCATCACAGGGCTTTATGCTACAGCTAACTGGATGGAGCGTGAAGCATTCGATTTTTATGGAATTATCTTTGAAGGACATCCAAATCTTATCCGCATTTTGAATGTAGAAGATATGGACTATCATCCTATGCGCAAAGAGTATCCAATGGAGGATGCTACTCGTCAAGATAAGATTGATGCTTTATTTGGAAGATAATAATCGGTAACTATCGGGTTGCTATTCGGTAGCTCATTCACCCAAGCGAAATATGTCAGATGTTGCTTTAGTGTCGAGTCCTAATGTAGGAATCGCCAAATCAGGAGAAAACAAAAAATATGTTAATGAGTTGACCACCCTCAACCTTGGTCCTACTCACCCTGCCACTCATGGTATTTTTCAGAATATCCTTACCATGGACGGGGAGACAATCATCGATTCAGAACAAACGGTAGGGTATATCCACCGTGCGTTTGAAAAAATCGCTGAACGTCGTCCTTTTTATCAAATCACAACGCTTACCGACCGTATGAACTACTGTTCGTCACCTATCAATAATATGGGTTGGCACATGACTGTAGAAAAACTGTTGGGTATTGAAGTGCCTAAAAGAGCACAATATATGCGTGTGATTATGATGGAGTTGGCTCGTATCGCTGACCACATTATTTGTAACTCGGTACTCGCTGTAGATACTGGTGCCATGACTGGTTTCTTGTATGTAATGCAGTGGAGAGAGCATATATATGAAATTTACGAAGAACTATGTGGTGCTCGTTTGACTACCAACATGGGGCGTTTTGGTGGTATGGAGCGTGACTTCTCTGCCGAAGCTATTCGTAAAATCAAACATTTCTTAAGTGAATTCCCTAAAGGTCTTAGAGAGTTTGAAAGTTTGGTTAAACGTAACCGTATTTTCATGGATAGAACTACAGGTGTAGGAGCTATCTCTTCCGAAAGAGCTTTAAATTATGGTTTTACAGGACCAAACTTACGTGCAACGGGTGTTGACTACGATGTGCGTGTGATGAATCCTTATTCTTCTTACGAAGACTTCGAATTTGAAATTCCAGTAGGTACAACTGGAGATACCTATGACCGCTTCTTGGTTCGTGGTGAAGAAATGTGGCAAAGTTTACGCATTATTCAGCAAGCCATGGACAATCTTCCAGAAGGTCCTTATCATGCTGATGCTCCTCACTATTATTTGCCTCCAAAACAAGAAGTTTATAACAACATGGAAGCATTAATCTATCACTTCAAGATTGTAATGGGTGAAATTGATGCTCCTGTAGGCGAGGTATATCATTCTGTAGAAGGAGGTAATGGTGAGTTAGGTTTCTATCTAGTTTCGGATGGTGGACGTACACCTTACCGTTTGAAATTCCGTCGCCCTTGCTTCATTTACTATCAGGCTTTCCCTGAAATGATTAAAGGATCAACACTTTCTGATGCCATTATTACGATGTCATCTATGAACGTGATTGCTGGAGAATTGGATACCTAGTGTATTTCCATTTCAAATAAATCGACCCAATAGTTTTAGTAGAAATATTTAGTTAGAAGCGAAAAGGAATATCTAAAAGTATTCCTTCCGAAATGCTAATACCGAACATGACGAACACACAAACCGTTCAGTTTCCAGCAGATACGTTGGAGAGGGTACACAAAATCATCAAACGTTATCCAGAAGGTAAACAAAAGTCAGCTTTACTTCCAATTTTACACTTAGCACAAGCTGAGTGGCGTTGGTTGAGTCCTGAAGTGATGGATTACGTAGCTGGTTTATTAAATATCAAACCAATTGAGGTTTATGAGGTAGCTACATTTTATACTATGTTCCACCTTGAACCTGTAGGTGAACACGTAATTGAATACTGCCGTACAGGACCTTGCTGCCTAATGGGTGGTGGTGAAGTATATGACCACTTGAAGAAAAAATTGGGAGTTGATACTGGTGGTACTTCAGCAGATGGAAAGTTTACAGTGAAAGAAGTAGAATGTTTGGCTGCTTGTGGCTGGGGACCAGTTTTTCAGATTCGTGAGAAATACTATATGAATCTTACGACTGAAAAAGTAGATGCCATCATCGAAGAGCTTTCGAAATAACTGTAATAAACCATTTGATACTTAATTCCTCTACCCAATGATAGCTTTTTTGAAAAATACCTTTAGAAGACCTTATCACCATATTAGACATTATGTTGCGCCCCAAGGACCAAAGGACTTTGATAGCGAAACATTACCGTTAGTTGATAAGGATGTTTCATTAGAACAAGTAATTGATAAAGTTCAAATTGAAGGGTCTTTGCCTTTCGATTTAAAAGAAAAGCTAGCATTCTGGAGAGAAAATGGTTTTGTGGTTCTTGAAAATGTTTTACCAACCCAATGGTTAGATAACCTTTGGAATGAAGTAGAGGAAACAATCGAGAATCATGAGAAGTATGATATGACAGCCTTAGTATATCAATTTAATAATACTAAGGATGCGAAGCTAAAGGATATACCAAAAGATAAGCTTAAAAGTATAGGAGCTCGTATCAATGATTATCACAATGCTTCAATTGGAGCAAAAAAGGTGATGACTCATCCTAATATTGTAGCCTTTTTGCGTGCAGTGTTAGATAATGACCTTACTGCTTTTCAAAGCCTAATATTCAAGTATAGTAGCCAACAAAGTACTCACCAAGATTATCCTTGGGTAACATCAGGTGTACCGAGCCACTTAGCTGCTGCTTGGATTCCATTAGAAGATGTACACCCTGATTCTGGTCCTTTGTTCTATTATCCGGGTTCTCATAAATTGCCAAAGTTTCATTTTGGAGTAACAGGTATTTTGTACAAACATGGTTTGTCGCTGTTTAGCCCAGATCAATTTGGTAAATATTTGGACAAAATATGTGCTAAGTTTGGCATTCAAAAGAAAGTACTTTTGATTAAAAAAGGCGATATTTTGATTTGGCACGGAGCATTAGCACATGGCGGAAGTCGTATCAATAATGCTGAAATGACACGTAAGTCATTTGTTTGTCATTATTCGACAGTACAAGCACAACCTAAGCATCGTGCAGAAACTAAAGATGTGTCTCAGACAAGCTATTATAATGGGGTAGCAATTTATGCAAACCCTGCAAATTTGGCACAAGAAGATATTATTTCACAAGGAAAAGACTGGACAGAATAAGCACTTCCTACTTTTTTTGAAAATAACATTTCATGCTTTAATGTATTTTTTAATCACATGAAAATATTAACCCAACATATTGATGTACCTGGTATTGAAACCATCGACGTTTATCGTAAGCATGGTGGATATTCAGCGGTAGAAAAAGCCATCAAGACAATGGCGCCAGATGAAGTAACTGAAGAAGTGAAAAAATCAGGTTTGCGTGGTCGTGGAGGTGCAGGTTTCCCTGTAGGAATGAAATGGTCATTTTTGGCTAAACCAGAGGGTGTACCTCGCTATTTGGTTTGTAATGCCGACGAATCAGAGCCTGGTACGTTCAAAGACCACTATTTGATGATGAAGTCGCCACATACCTTAATCGAAGGTATGATTGTATCTTCTTATGCTTTGGGTGCCAATACTTCATACATCTATGTACGTGGTGAGTTGATGTATGTGATTAACATCCTTGAAAAAGCGATTCAAGAAGCTTACGACAAAGGATTATTAGGTAAAAATATCTTAGGTTCAGGGTATGATCTTGACCTTTTTGTACAACCAGGTGGTGGTGCATATATTTGTGGTGAAGAAACTGCTCTACTTGAGTCTTTGGAAGGAAAACGTGGTAATCCACGCAACAAGCCTCCTTTTCCTGCGGTAAAAGGTTTGTATCAGTGCCCAACCGTAGTTAATAACGTAGAATCTATTGCCGCTACATCTTGGATTGTAAACAATGGTGGCGAAGAATATGCTAAAATAGGCGTAGGACGTAGTGCTGGTACCAAATTGATTTCGGTATCTGGACACGTACGCAAGCCTGGTGTTTATGAAATTCCACTAGGTATTACCGTAGAAGATTTTATCTATTCTGATGAATGGTGTGGTGGAATTCGTGATGGACACAAACTCAAGGCTGTTGTAGCAGGAGGTTCGTCAGTACCTATCTTACCAGCAGAATTAATCTTGAAAACAACTAACGGTGAAAATCGTTTGATGACTTACGAATCGTTATCTGATGGTGGTTTTGCTACAGGTACAATGTTAGGTTCTGGTGGTTTTATTGTAATGGACGAAACTACTTGTATCGTGCATAATACCTTAACATTTGCTCGTTTTTATCATCACGAATCTTGTGGACAATGTTCTCCATGTCGTGAAGGTACGGGCTGGATGGATAAAGTGATTCACCGTATCGAGCACGGAAAAGGCCGTATGGAAGACATTGATTTGTTAGTTGATGTTGCGAAGAAAATCGAAGGAAATACAATTTGTCCATTAGGTGATGCAGCAGCATGGCCTGTGGCAGCAGCTATCCGTCACTTCCGTGACGAGTTTGAATGGCACGTAAAACACCCAGAAGAAGCTACAAAGCCAGGTGCGGTGTTTATGCGTGAAGGCGCTAGTTGGACATTGTAAGATTTGCCCATATTTTTCTATTAATAAGTCTTTTAAAATTTGATTATTTAAGGAAAAACCTTCAAATTCTCAAATCTTCAAATAAGAGAACAATGAAAGTAACTATTGATAACATCACTATTGAGGTAGAACCGGGTACCACCATTATGCAGGCGGCTCGTCAAATCGGTGCGCATGTTGCCCCTCCAGCGATGTGTTACTACGAACCACTCAAAGGTTCGGGTGGTAAGTGTCGTGCTTGTTTGGTGAAAGTAACTGCAGGTTCTGAAAAAGATCCTCGTCCTATGCCAAAATTAGTGCCTTCTTGTATTACTCAGGTACAAGATGGTATGATTGTAGAAAATACAACTAACCCACAAGTGCTTGATGCTCGTAAAGGTGTAGTTGAATTCTTGTTGTTGAATCACCCACTTGATTGCCCAGTATGTGACCAAGCAGGGGAATGTCACTTGCAAGATTTTGCGTTCGAGCATGGTGTGTCAAAAACTCGTACCATCGAAGAGCGTAACACATTCGAAACACAGGATTTGGGTCCATATATCCAATTGAATATGAATCGTTGTGTACTTTGCTATCGTTGCGTGTACACAGCAGATCAAGTTACTGAAGGACGTGTTCATGGTGTAATGCACCGTGGTGACCATGCCGAAATTAGTACTTATATCGAGAAGGCGATTGATAACGATTTTTCAGGAAACGTAATTGATGTTTGCCCAGTAGGTGCTTTGACTGATAAAACGTATCGTTTCAAAAACCGTGTATGGTTTACTAAGCCAGTAGATGCTCACTGTGATTGTGGCAAATGTTCAGGTAAAGTAACTTTATGGTATCGTGGCGATGAGGTAATTCGTGTAACTGCTCGTAAAAATGAGTGGGGCGAAGTACAAGACTTTATCTGTAATACTTGTCGTTTTGAGCGTAAGAAAACTTCTGATTGGACTATCGAAGGACCAATGAAAGTAGCTCGTCATTCTGTGATTTCAGCGAACAAATATGGTGCAAGTTCTATTAAACCTGCTTTCCCATTGAAACAAGCTGCTGAACAGTATAAGCAAATTGACGATAATCGTGATCGTTCATTCTTGGAACCACAAAAGCAGTTGAAATAATTTTTGTCGCTACTGTCAACAGTAGTCAATAGCACTAATATTGTATATTCATGGAACTTACATCCACAGTATTTACCGCAAAAGCCATATATGTAGGTGTTATCTTTGCTATCACCTTGGGCGTAGCAGCGTACTCTACTTATTTCGAGCGTATTTTTGCTGCCTTCTTTCAAGACCGTGTTGGTCCAGATAGAGCGGGACCATTTGGTATCTTACAGCCTCTTGCCGATGCTGTTAAGATGTTTATGAAAGAAGATTTTATTCCTGCTAATTCAAGTAAATGGCTCTTTATTCTAGGTCCATGCTTGTCAATGTTTACAGCACTAATGACTTCGGCTGTAATTCCTTTTGGCGATACAATCGACTTGGGTAATGGTGTGAAATTTGATTTACAAGGTATCGATGTAAATATTGGTATTTTGTGGGTATTTGGTATCGTATCACTTGGTGTTTATGGTATCTTAGTAGGAGGTTGGGCATCAAATAACAAATATTCGTTATTGGGTGCTATTCGTGCGGCTTCGCAAAATATCTCTTACGAATTGGCTATGGGTCTTTCAATCATCTCTATTTTGATGATGACAGGTTCTTTGTCAACTAAGGCAATCGTTGAAGCACAGCAAAATGGACATTGGAATATCCTTTACCAACCAGTTGGATTTATTCTCTTCATCATTTGTGCTTTTGCAGAATGTAACCGTACTCCATTTGACTTACCCGAATGTGAAACTGAGTTGATTGGTGGTTACCACACAGAGTATTCTTCAATGAAATTAGGTTTCTATTTATTTGCAGAATACATCAACATGTTTGTTTCAGGTGCTGTGATGGCTACTTTGTATTTCGGAGGTTATGACTATCCTTTTTACGAAACTGTAGTAAATTCATTTGGCGAAAATGTGGCAAACTTTATTGGTTTTGGAGCATTAATCGGAAAAGCTTTATTCTTTGTATTTGTGTTTATGTGGGTTCGTTGGACATTACCACGTTTCCGTTATGACCAATTGATGAACTTAGGCTGGACAGGTTTGATTCCAATTGCCATGTTCAATGTAGTTTGGACTGGTCTTATCATTTTGTTACCAGCTGAATTCAATTTGTCGAGCTTGGCTTCAATCGGTATCGCAATCGCAGGTATTCCTGTTTTGATTGTAGGTTTGTTTATTTATCACTCGATTGCTGGAGGAAAGAAAAAGAAAACAGCATTGGCTCGTTAATCCCTAATAGCCTTCAATATCCCAACTTTTACTGACTTAGTATGAAATTAAGTAATAGAACGAAAGTATTAGAACAAGAAGAATTGACGCTAGCAGAGCGTATTTATTTGCCAGCGATTGCAGGTGGGATGTTAACTACCCTCAAGCACTTCTTCCAAAAGCCAGTAACCATTCGTTATCCTGAGCAAAAAAGATATTTAGGTCCTGTATTTCGTGGACACCATATCTTGAAAAGAGATCAAAACGGAGCAGAACGCTGTACAGCTTGTGGTCTTTGTGCCGTAGCTTGTCCTGCTGAAGCAATCTCTATGGTTGCCGAAGAACGTAAAAAAGGAGAAGAAACTTTGTACCGTGAAGAGAAATACGCTAAAGTATATGAAATCAATATGCTTCGTTGCATCTTCTGTGGACTTTGCGAAGAAGCTTGTCCTAAGGAAGCTATTTTCTTGCGTCACGACAAAATGGTACCTGTTTTCAACGACCGTAACGAAGTGATTTTCGGTAAAGATAAACTTGTAGAGAAAATGGATGACCGTTATCTACGTGATGGTTGGAAATAAGAAACATTTATAGATTTAACAGCAGAAGGTATTTTTTACCTGTTTAAATTCGAAAAATATGCAATTTTGGTACTTTCTTACAGCCCTTACGTTAATTAGTGCGTTGATGGTTGTACTTTCCAAAAACCCAATTCACAGTGTATTGTATTTGGTGTTTACGTTCTTTTGTATTTCAGGACACTATGTATTGCTTAATGCACAGTTCTTGATGGCGGTCAATATCATCGTTTATGCTGGTGCTATTATGGTATTGTTCTTGTTTGTAATCATGATGCTCGATCTACGACGCAACTCCCCTGATTCGAAAACTAACTTAACTAAGTTGGCTGGGGCTGTTGTTGGAGGTACAGTATTAGTAATCATCATTGCAGCAACACGCAAGATCAATCTAGGTACAGGAGCTGATAACGCTCTTTATGATTCTCAAACGGGTATGGTTGAGAATTTGGGTAAGCTTTTGTATCGTAACTATCTTCTTCCTTTTGAATTAGTATCTATCTTGTTCTTTGTAGCAATGGTAGGTGCAGTAATGTTAGGTAAGAGAGAAGCAGGAGAAAGAAATTTCTAAAGTTTAGCTATATCAACAAAAAAGGGAGCTGCAAGCTCCCTTTTTTGTTGATATAGCTTTTAGATAAAATGTTAATTTACAAGCTAAAATCCTAGAAATCATAGCCAATCGAGAATCCTGTTACATTGGCTTTGGTAGAAGGCTGTGTAACACCTTTTAATGAGTCTGTAGAGCCTAAGTTTAGCCTTTCATATCGAATCTTAATAGTAAGCTTTTTGATCTTTGCAGCGGCCTCTATTGAAGGTGACAAATGCTTTGATAAATTAAATTCTGTATTAGGAGCAGTAAGGTTTTTTTCATCCGTTTTTAGCTTTGAAACAGCTGGATAACTTACGCCTATCCTCAAGGTTAATTTAACTTTTGATTTGGATGTATAATTCAATTTGGCTCCAAGACTTGGAGAAAGAAACTTATATTTTTCTTCAAAAATAGTTTGCTCTCCTTCCTGTCCATATATCAATGAGCGGCTCCACATTTTGCCTTCTAAACCGATAAATGGCTCGATGCTTATTCTTGAGGTATCACTAAGCTTAAAAGGAACACCTGCATCTATATTTGCATAAAAACCAGAGAGATTAGCTTTCGGTTGATTGTAAAGCGGATTAATACTGGCAGAATAAGGCGGAGAAGTCTTATAATCGCTAAAGTTTATGCTTAAGGCATTTCCACTTGACTGTGTGGCATAAGGTTTGTTAATATTTTTATAAGCTCCTAAATCCAGATTGATGTTGAGCTTGTTGGAGGGTTTTAGCTCAAACTTTATTCCTGCTTTTCCTGTCGTATAATTTTCAATCCAGTTAAACTGTTCAATAGATACTTGAGGTGTGATCGTCAATGGCTTTGAATCATCCACGGACTGAGCAATTGTGCCTGTGCTTGCACCTCCCAGTAGTAAACTTACGAGTAAAGCCTTTTTCATGAATGTAAATGTTTTTGAATATGTAAAAAATAGGTCAATAATTGACACTCAACAAGGTATGATTCTATACGTATACCTTATTATAACACAAAGTTGGAAAAAATATTTGATACTTTGTGTTAAAAATTCTTAAGTGTAGATATAGAAATTGATTTTGGTTAGAATCAATCTAAGAAGGGGATGGAAAAGCACCACTAAATTTGGAAACCCACGGCATAATACTTAGCTTTACTTAGATTATCTATAAACCAAATTGATATCATTTATTGACCATTCTGGTCATTTTACCACCTTTTAATCATTTCCCTTAGGGTAAAATTCATCAAACCAAATGAGTATATTGGAGCCGTCAGACAATAATCATCTATTGGGAAAAAAGCCAGCTGTTTACTCTGATCATCTTACTATGTATGATCAGTACGGAGCATTAGCCTATGGGGTAATTCTTCAAATTATTCCCAATGAACAATTAGCACAGGAGGTGCTAGTGTCGCTGTTTAGTTCAGTATCCTTGCATGGATGCAATGAAAATGTCGTGAATAAAACTATTTGTATTATACGTAATGCACGAGCAAAAGCCGTTGAATATAAAGCAAAATACACGAGTTCTACCTCACCTCCTATTAACGAAAACCTAGTTTCGGAAGACGCCATCCCAAAACTAGTGTTTGACTTATCGTTTAGACAAGGCCTAAAGCCTGAAGTGATTGCCGAAAAACTCAATATCTCAAGAGAAAGGGTATTGAAGGCTTTCAACGAGTATTTTAAACTATTTCGTTAATCCTAATTTTGAACCAAATTGAATACGCAAACATACATAGAAAGTGGCGTTTTGGAGGCCTATCTCTTGGGCGTGGCTAATGAGTCAGAGCAACAACAGGTAGAGCAATATGCTTATGAGTTTCCAGAAATTGCCGATGCCCTTAGCCAACTGAGTGTGACAATCAATCAGCACTTTATGGTACAAGCGGTACCCCCTCCTCCAGTGATTCGTGATAGATTGAAATACAAAGAAGAAACGAATGACCTCAAAAAATGGGAGTTTACTGAGCAAGGTAGACAGCATCAAGAAAAGCCTAAAGAAGATGCTAGTTATCTGGAGGTAGAATACGACAATACACACATAAAAGTACATAAATTCTGGCGTCCTGCCTTTATTGCGGTATTTGTGTTATCAAAAATATTTTTGGTTTTGGCTGTGTACTTCTATTTCAAAGCAGAGTCACTGATAAAAGAAAATGCCAAACTTCAGCAGGAAGTAGAGGCTAAAGTAAATCGTTAGAAAATAAAAACACCTGCCCAGAATATCCAGACAGGTGTCGTTCACTAACCATTTATATATTATCTTTATTTAGAGGTTAAATCACCTGTCTTCCCAAGGACAGGTGATTTTTTATTCTTCAAATTTCAATTATTTTACGCCATCTTGTTGCCCACGAGCTACTGCTTTATCTCCCACAAGTTTACCGTATTTCAATCCAAATTCGCAGTCCATGCGGTAGTGAATACCACCCATCAAACGTGACATTGAGGCTTCTGAAGCCATATCATTGAATTTGCTTGCATCCGTCGGGAACAAATATCCTAATACTGTAGCTGCTGCCGCAGAAAATGTTGAGTGACCTGACGAATAAGCAGGAAAGTTTGGTACTCCTGTCAAGGTCTTAATACTTGGGTCTGCTTGGCTAGGACGAGGGAAGTAATAGTAGGTTTTTGTATACCAACAACTTATCGCAGCGTCCATCATGGCTGTATTCAATAGGGCAAGGTTACGTGCTGCACGGAACTCCGACTGTTTATCTGCCACAATATATTTTTCTGCAATCGCATTCCAATGGCCTGGAGGAGTATAAGTACCAGCACCATCTGCCCAGAAATGTACAATAGCAATATTTTCACGCGTAGCTTTTGTCGTTACATACTCTTTTACTTCAGCTACTTGTTTTTTAAATTCTGCAGAATTGTAAGAGAGTGGAGGATACTGAATACTCAATTGCTGTAACTCAGGGTTGGTCATGTTCCAAGGTTTAACATTACCAAAGAATGGAAGCATTGGTGGACGAGGAGCATCTTCTAAAGATTTCCAAGCTACTTCACCTTTTTCTTCAACTCTTTTTGAAAGACTATCCCATTGTGCTTTTACACCAATAGCATTACGCATACCGTCTGAACTGTAACGAGCTAAAATTTTTGTAGCAATCGCTTTTCCTAATTTTTCACCAGCTTCAATATCTGAACGAGTAGAAGCACCAGCCCACAGTTTAAACCATTTCTGTTCTTCTTTCTTTTTATACAAGAATAAAGTATCTTCTGTTGCAGGAAATAAACGCTTCATGAATTCATAAGAAACCGCTGCCATAACAGCATCCTCAGAAGGAAAAGAGGGCAAAGTAGACTTACTCACAATTACAGGAGTAATGCTAGCATCTACCTGATAAGGTGCTTTTCTTTTATATTGTTGTTTGTAAGCCATTGCCGCTACCAAGGCATCATACTGTGCCACGGATACATATGCATAGGCACGCGATGCATATGGAGGATTGGCAAATGGGAAAATAGGGTCTGCATTTGGGTTTGCCGAGTTTGGAATAGGGTACTCACCAGTGGCGTTTTCAGCAGGAGGAAGGTTGCGTTTAGCAACCAAGCTACGCATAATCTGGTTCCAACGTAAAATTCCACCGCCAGCCCAATAACGGATAGCCAAGCGCTGCTCGTCGCTAATATTACCCATCGCTGTTTTTACTTCCTGAAGCTCTTTTTGATAGTTTGCTGAACTTACATCTTCAGGTGCTGTTAATGCTACTTCGGTAGCTGTCTGTAAAATATATGGTTTCCAAGTACCTGCATCAGCATCTACTTTCGTAGGTACAAGGGTTTCTAATTCTGTTCCGTCTTTATCTAAACTTTTTTCACAAGCCCAAATAACCACTAATGCTGAAACTGCTGCAAAAAGCTTTTTTATAGATATGAATGAAGATTTCATGATTCAAAAATTTCAATGATTAAGGAATATTATCAAGAAAAGGTTTTAAAAACCTTAAGAGATAGCTAATCAAGTGTGAGAAAAGGTTTGATTTACCTAAACAGAAATGATAATCAAAATTTTACACTCTTGAGGCTGCCCATTTATTTATGCCCGTCTTTATGTTCATCTGTTGACATATTGCCCATATGATTAACATCACCAGGACGACAAATTGGACCTGTTGGGATACCGCCACCGCCTTTATTTTTACGCAAGTCGATATATTGAAGAATACTAATGGAGAACGTGGTAGATTTTCCTACGTTTCTACCTGCAACCACTTGTCCGATTGTTCCCATAATTTGTAAGTCTTTCAATTGGGGAATACGATACGCTGCCACCAAACCAATACGAGTCAAGTCCATTTTGGCACACAAGCCTGGCATATCATTTCTACGAATGTCGATATCTCCATTTACGATATTTTGCTCATAAGTGGCTTCCAATTGCCAACGGTATGAATAGTGACCAAACTTAGCACCTAAGTTTACCACATCTGGCATCATCATTTCATTGGTGAAGTACGCTTGGTCAGAAAAATACATTTCACGGTCAACACGCACATTGCTACGATGTATATAAGCGCCTTGAGCTGTTAGTGCCAATTCGTGAGGAAGTGTATAATACAAAATTCCACGAGCGAAAACGGTTTTACTTTGCATACCTATTGCCAATGGCAAAAAGTCGGCAACATAGTTATTGGTAGGAAGAGATCCACCCACAGAGCCAATTACTGATAAGTTTTTGATTTGAGCGAGTCTATATTTCAAGGCCAACGTAAGGTCTTGTACTCCACTCATACCTTTCAAAGTACCTTTGGTTGCTTCGGTTTTTACATACGGAAGCATAAATAGTACATTGAAACGGTCAGAAATACCATAGTTACCCATGGCTGTAATAGTTTGGGTATTTACATTCCCTAAGTTTTTATTTTCTCTGAAAAGTGTGCCCTCCCAGTATTTATTCCATGTGTCATGTGTATAGCCAATTCCACCACAAAAATTGTTTTTGCCATGAAAATACCATCCGTCATATTTTGTGCAAAAAGCGATGAGCTAAATGCAAGAATGCTTGATACGAGTAATAGTCTAAATTTCATACTGTTATATATAAATTGGTATTTTACTATCAAAATAGTTCATCATTGGGTCATAGGGTGCATCTGAGAGCACCCCGACCCGTCTAAATAGAGTTTAGAAGCGATGAGAAAGGGTTGCCGAAATAAAGTAATCCGCAAAAGCGGCATCGCCATGCTTACCGTATTTCAAGTCTGCTACACTCTTAATTCTGTTACGAGTAGTAGCAATAGGTACTGTGAGAGCAAAGGTGTTTTTCCCTTTTGAGTAAACAATTCCAGGCTCTACTGAGATGATATAACCAGGACGACGGAAGCCTTCGCTTTTGCCAAAAACGTCGTGTGCAGGAACACCCTCGATACGACCGCCAAAGCTTACCGCTAAGCCAGCTTTTGGAAGTAGTGCATAACTTGCTCCAACACGACCTGCAAATTGATCTGCTACTGAATGGTATACCACAATCTCATTGGCAGCGGCTTCTTTAGAAACAGCATTCAAAGTATTGTTTACATTACGTGGGTTGAATAAATAAAATCCGTTGAAATAAAGAACAGTCTTAGGAAGTACTTGTTGATAACCTTGAATTTCTAGGTTTGCACCCCATCCGCCATCTCCGAGCTGAATCGATTGGTCTACAGCCTTAGTAAGTAGATAATCTTTTCCTTCTTTGTCTAGCTTATGAAATTGACCTTGTACGTTCGAATTGCCCGTTGGTGCTTTTACACCAAGACCTAAAGCAATATTGCCTTTTGCATGATCTAATGGATCTAATAACCAGTAAGTGGCAGTCAGACGCATATCGCCAATACCTGTTGAATAAGTATCAAAGTATTGAGAATTTGCAGCGGTATTGCCATAGTGTTCATATTTGGAGGCACGAACATTGACAGCAAAGGGAACATTCAATGCAAAACTCAAGCGACTGTTGTAGGCATAAGAGATGCCTAAATCAAAACCTTGAGAATCATTGATTACTTCAGTATTGTTTAGAGCTCTATGGGTTTGTTCTTCTGTACCCACAAAATGTCTGTGCGAATGAAGGTTTCTAAACCCTAATGAAACTTGCCATTGCCCTGGTTGTAACATCGATGAAGAGCTAGTTCCGCTACCTGTTGAGCAGCTCATGTGACGAACAGCTACACATCCTTGTGAAAAATTTTTAAAATTTATTAGAAAAATGCAAAAAAAGATAATTGCGATTGAGGAGAATTTTTTCATATAATGCTGAATTTTAGCGTTTTGTATGGACATAGAGGCTCTGTTGGATAAAATTTATCCAAGACAACCTATGCAATAGCTACAGCTACTGCCAACAAATCGTACAAATTAGCATTGCCGTGGAGGCGGCGATTGAGTATCTACAGAACGAGTTTCTGGGGTGAATAAATGAATGGTGTTTTGACGTGGTTGTACCCAGTCAATGACGAATACGATATGCTTCTTGTCAGAAGACATGTATTCCTTCAAGAAGTTTTTGAGTAATTGAGAAGATGATTTTTTAGAGAAGTCACCAGCTTTATCTGCCACATGCTCGTTGATGTGCGATGCGAGGTTGAAAAAGCGATCACGAGCAGATTGGTCTATTTTACAAACCGTATAAAGGGTATCATTGACCAATTTCTGAGAAATCATTTGATAATGAATATCTCCTTGTCTGATAGTCCCACTTACTTTTTTGTCTGTGCTCCAATCCGTTTGGTAAGGAAGCGATAATGGCATTTTGAGTAGCACATAGTCTTCTTTCCCTGAAATAGGCTGAACCGTATGCGCAAACGAACTTTCGGCTCTATTGGTCTCAAACCAATAGACTACCGAATACCCCATCATGTTATACAGAAGGAGTCCAACCAGTAATATGGAAAGAATACGTTTCAACGGATAGATATTTGCACAATGATTCTAGAACAAATTTACAGAAAAATATACCAAAAAAATCAGGGTAAAATTCGATTCTTAGGAATGTACAAGTTTTACAGGGCACTTGATGGAGATAAAACTAGTTTTGTCTGATTATTTCTATCAGCAAAAAGCCCTAATCCGTTGTTGTGATTAGGGCTTTTTTTAGAATAAACCTTGTATGTTATTTGAGGAAAGCTAAACTATTGACGTTTCTTCCTACTTTTTTACCCTCTCTTAAACCAACTTCATTATCCTGACGAGTATGAATGCCGCCATAAAAACGTGACATGGCCGATTCGTCGGCAAATTCATAGAAGTTATTAAAGCTTCTAGCCTTAAATGGCGTGCCTGTAGCGGCATCGTTTCCTCGACCTACGTGCGAATTGTCTACGAATTTAAAGTTGTTTCCATATACATACGTCAAAACCTCGGCGGCAGCACCTGACTGAGTTGCATGCCCCGACGAATACCCAGGAAAAGGTGGAGCGGGCCAGAAAGGTTTCCATGTTGGATCTATGGATCTTCTCACCATAGTGTAAGGGCGTTCGTTATTGAATAGAAATTTGCATTTCCAACAAAGGATAAATGCGTCTGCAACAGCAATTCCTGTGCGAGCAAATCCCTCAACAGCTTTGCCCAAAGTAGTTTTTGAGGTTTTGGCTGCAATGTTAGCCAGATTGTATGAGTGCCCAGGAGGTGTAAAAGTCTCGACGGGGTTATCGGCCCACCAAACGGCAATTTCTTTTTCTTCAGACGTTAAAGATTTATTTTTGGTATAAACCTCCAAATATTGTGCAAAATACTGAGATGTAATACTAGTCGAAAAAGCAATTGGCGCTGGAGGAACAAGAGAGGCATTCACGGGAACAAAAGTACGATTGTTGCCCCATGTGGGTTGCATAGGGATTTTTTGCCCATTCTCGGTAGCTTGCCAAGCCCCAGGAAAAATAGGAACTATGTAGTTTGAAGGAAAATTACGCTTATATCCCTCATGCCCACCGTCGGTTTTTGACCATTCGAAAATGGCATTGGCTATGTTTTTCCCGAAAGTAGTAGAGCGTTCTATTTCATCGGTATTGGAGCTACCCTTAAAAGCAGCAGTCATAGCCGTTTCGAGCGAGTCAATTTTCTTTTGATTATTAGAAGCCTGTGCTAAAGAGCTTTCAGCATATAGTGCTTTCAAGATAGTGGCTTGTCCAGCATTGAGTGCCAATGCCCAGTTATAGCTTTTTCCAGATTCGATGGTTGGAAGTTTACTTAAATTAGAAAGTTGACCAGCTAAAGAGCTATGATCTAACAAACCAGGAACAATAGATTCGTACATCGTAAGTCCGCCAAGGCCATAAGCTCTGGCAGCTACAGGAGGAGTATATCCACTGGTACTTTTGGTGAGATTAAGCTGCAATTCTGCCCAATTAGAGGCTATTTCGTATGTGAAGGCATCAGCTGGATTAGTTGTATTTGAGGGATTAACATCAGAGTTTTTAGAACATCCTGCAAGAAAAATAGTAAAGAGACCAAGTACAAACAGCTGTTTAACTACAGACAGTCTGGAGTGAAGTAATTTTTTTTTCATCATATTCTTTCGTAAACTACCATTAAAAGTAGTGTGATTGGTAATGGGCGGTTGCTTTCAAGGTTATCTCCACACAAAAATAATGCCTAAGAATGCGTTGTTTTGATGATATAAATCAAAACGATGGTTTGGTAAATGTAGATTTCTAAGAAGATACTCAAATGAAAAAATAGACCGTTTTATGGAATAACTAAGGATTTCGACAAAATCTATGAGACATTCATTAATTTAGTATTGTTTTTAGTAAAGAAGACATCGTGCTTGTAAAAGCGAATCCTTAAGTTGTAAGTATTTTTAGAAATTATTGAAATGAGACTTGACCAAGAAACCATAGAGCGAATCAAACAGGCTGCTCAAGTTGCAGATGTAATAGGCGACTATGTGTCGTTGAAGAAGAAAGGGGCGAATTTATGGGCTTGTTGTCCTTTTCATGGTGAAAAGTCACCGTCATTTTCGGTGTCTCCAGCCAAGGGTATTTACAAATGCTTTGGCTGTGGAAAAGCTGGTGATTCGGTTCGCTTTATTATGGACATCGAGGGTTTAGGTTATGGCGAAGCACTTCGTCACCTTGCCAAAAAATATAGTATTGCTATTCAAGAATCGCCTTTGACGGACGAACAATTGCAAGCTCAAAATGCACGAGAGAGTTTGTACATTGCTTTGAACTACGCCAAGAACTACTACCAAAATAACCTGTTTCAGCATGAAGAAGGGCAGTCAATAGGATATCCGTATTTTAAAGAAAGAGGTTTTTCTGATAAAACGATCAAAGCTTTCGAGTTGGGATATAGTCTCGATATCTGGGATGCTTTTACCAGAGATGCACTCAAAAATGGCTATAGTATCGATGTACTCGAAAAGGCAGGGTTGACAATTCGGAAGCCAGAAGAAAACAAAATGTTTGACCGATTCCGAAATCGTGTCATTTTTCCTATTCATAATGTTTCAGGTAAAACGATTGCTTTCGGGGCTAGGATTCTCAAAGCGGATAAAAATCAACCCAAATATCTTAATTCTCCCGAAACAGAAGTTTATCACAAATCCAATATTCTTTACGGAATCTACCAAGCCAAAAATGCTATCCGTTCAAAGGATGTTTGTTATCTGGTAGAAGGATATACCGATGTGATTTCATTGTATCAAGCAGGTATCGAAAACGTAGTGGCGTCCTCAGGAACATCCTTGACGCTAGAGCAGATACGCTTGATTGCGAGATTTACACAAAATATTACGGTTCTTTACGATGGTGACCCTGCAGGTATCAAGGCATCATTGAGAGGAATGGATATGATTTTGGAGGAAGGTTTGAATGTGAAATTGGTAGTTTTCCCACAAGGAGAAGACCCTGATAGTTATGTTCAAAAGATTGGCTCTGACGCATTTGTGCAATATATTACAGACCACGCCTCCGATTTTATTACTTTTAAAGCCGAATTATTCCTGAAAGAAGCGGGTAACGACCCCTTCAAGCGTGCCGAGTTGATTAAGGATATGGTAGGAAGTATTTCCAGAATTCCAGATTCAATAAAACGCTCAGTGTTTTTCAAAAAACAGCAGGCTTAATGCAAATCGATGAGGCATTATTGATCACAGAAAGCAATAAGCTGACACTTGAAAAAGCTAAGCAAAAAGAAAAAGACGCACAAAGAGATACCAATCGCCAACGACTTCAAAATGACTTGCCTTCGGGAATAACCTTATCAACAAACAACCTGCCTTCTTTTGATGAAGGTATGATGAGCTTTTCGGAAGAAGATAATTTTGGTTATGAAGAGTTTGGAGGAGCACCAGCCACTGCGCCACTTACGCCCGAGCCTAGCCCTTTACCTCAGATAGCACATTATGCCACCACTTTACATGAGCAAGAGTGTATTCGTTTATTGATTAATCATGGTACCCGAGAGGTCGATCCAGCAGTTGCCCCTGGCATTACGCTTATGCAATATGTCTTGGGTGAAATAGACGGATTACAATTTAATACTCCTATTTATCAAGAAATGTTGATGCTGTGTCGTCAGAAATTTCTGGAAGGAACAGTGGCAGATACACAATACTTTTTATCACATCCGATTGCAGAAATACAGTCTGAATCAATCAACCTAGTAGCCGAAAAACACTCCGTTTCGGAGGCATGGTTGAGTAAGCATGAAATATTTGTACCAACCGAATTGGATAAACTGGCAGATATGGCTTATACAAATATTTTGCGTTTGAAAAAGTCATTTAATGATGATCACTTAAGCTCATTGATGAAGCAACTATCGCAGACCAAAGACCCGCAAGAACAAAATACTTTGTTAATGCAGTTTATGCAAGCCAAGGAAGTAGAGAAACAGATAGCCAAAGAATTAGGAACGGTAGTGGTTCGATAAAGAGATAGATTTTTAGATAATATATAACCTGTTAACAGGTATTACCAACAATTTTAAACCGCTATTGGTCTATGAAAAAAACATTATTTTTGGTGCGTCACGCACAAGCGTCGAGTTCGGTAAGTCCAGATATATTTCGTCCACTTACACCAAGTGGAATGATTGATGCCGCACGTATGAGCAGACATTTAGCCGATAAATTGGCAGGCATTCAGTTAATTCTTACTTCAAATTCAGAACGTACACGTATGACAACGCAGGTGTTTTGTGAACAATTGAAGTTGGATGAGGGAATAATTCAAGAGGAGGCTTCTTTGTATGAAAGTACCCCAAAATATTATCTCGACGCCATCAATGCCATACCAGAAAACATTACCTCGGCAATGTTGGTTGGACACAATCCAAGTATCAGCTATTTTGCTGAGTATCTAACACATGAAGATATCGGCTCAATGCCAACTTGTGCAGTTGTAGGAATGACATTTGAGAACTTAACATGGGCGGAAGTTTCTAAAAGAACAGGAGATATGTTTATTTATGATTCGCCTGATTCGATTTTAGGAATAAAATTAGACTAATAGAGTAGCATGAATGCTATGTTGTGGAATTTGAATATAATTATTTGACAATCATATATTTAAAAGTATGTTTGAATTAGTGGATAGTATTAAATTGCATTAATATCCTATAGGCTGTAAGGCTTTAAAAATTAAGTCAAAATGCTTGTTTGAATTCATTGAGAATATTTTTGCCGAAAGCCCAAAAGCTCAGATATGTGAAATATCTCGCCAGTTATCAAACATGACTTATCCCTAATTTAGTGATTGAGCAAGTGAGAGATTATGTAAAAAATGTATTCCATCAGTAGAGACGCAATGATTACGTCTTAAGCCAATTAATTTCTAGTATAGCAGCATCAAACATGAGTCATCCCGAATTTTAAAAATCATAAAAAAGCAGTCGAAATTAGTTTTTCGACTGCTTTTTTATGATTGGAGAGTAACGAATTCCTACTGTTTCAGCGAAGCGAGTTTAGGAATTCTTGATTTTTTGTTACTTTTTGCATCAAGGCAAAAAGTAAGGAGGAGAACGAATCCCAAAACGTTGAAATCTTTTAAAGTTTACTTTTTCATGAGAAAATTCTGGATGACGCATGTTTGATTTTTATTCAGACATCACCATTAGTTTGTGGCTATAGATTGCATCATTCATCGACGATTTAACCATAATAGTATAAGTACCACTTTCAAGATTAGATAAAGAAAGTGCTATCTTTTCCTGATTTTGAATCTTTTGATTAACCCGCAATTGCCCGCTTAAATCCCAAACTTGTATCTCACCACTTATAGGTTTAATCAACGTGATGTGAGCTATACCTCTGGCTGGATTGGGATAAATTAACACTGAAGGATTAAGTTCAGCTGAGGTAGCAAGCGGGATTTGTGTTTTACCTTCTGTTATTGAGCTAGCTTCACTTGTATTGGTTTGCACCCTCAATCTATATTCATAAACCTGATCTGGCTCTAGATCATTATCGATAAAACTATTTGCCCGAGATGTTTCGAATACTGGAACAAAGTCTCCAATATCTTTTATTCGTCTTTCTAAAATATATTTTAGGTTATTATCTCTCACTTCCCATTTCAAGGTGATTTGGTTGTGTGTGGTATTGTCGATAAACAAAACTGGTGTTTCGATATAATTACCAATTTTTACGTTGTGAAAGGCAAAAGCTCTGTAGCCATCTGTATTCTTAATGAAAGGTCCAAGATATACCCATGGCATATCGCTCACATAGTCATAGTCGCCAGAATAGGGGAATACAGAAGGTAAATACTTGATTAAAGTATCCTGTAAAGAAGCAGGTTCTTTAAGCTTTAAGATAATTTTATTTTCAGAAGCGTACCCTGTTGCTACTTTTTTCCACCTTCCATTAAGATAAAAGAAGTCTTTTAGACTAAGTGTTCCTGTTTTATTAATGATAAAATTATCAGTCGTTGTATCATTCGGATAGATAACCTTTTGGTCATCTTGAAAAGCTAAGGTAATCTCGTCACGAGTAGGTGAAGAGTAGTAGGCACGACGAATATTGGGAGAAGCATATTTTTTATTTTCTCCATAAAAATGGAAAGATGTCATCTTGGCTAATTCTGTTCCTAATTGGCGATAGCCTGCAGTTTTATAATGAAAACCGTCCCATCCTGTTGCTCCTAAAGCAGCAAAGCTATTTACTTTAGGATAAATATCTTCCAACTGTCGTTGATAGTCGCGCATAACACCGACTTCTTCATTGTATGAAGCTCCCCCAAATAAAGGAAGTTGAAAAATATAATATTGTTGTATCGATGGGTAATCTTCAATAAGTTCTTTATAAAGTTTGTCAAATAATGGTTTCCATTCGCTAGGAATATGCGAAGCTTCTGTTTCTCCTTGCCAATAAAAAAGTCCTTTTACTGCATTATTGAGTTTAGCTTGTGTGACATAAGTTAGTAATCGACCATATTGGGTACTAATATCAGCATGATTAGTGGGATTACGCTCTACAAGATTACGAATTGGCTGTCCAGGAGAGGCATGAGAGATAACACAGGTAGGAATACCATAGGTATTCATAATATATTTTTGAAAACTAATACCCCATTGACCTACGATTTGCCTATCAAAACTATAACCAGTGTAGTCCGAATTAGAAAGTCCCCATTTAAACTGATTGGTGTCATAGCCGAATCCATAGGTTCTACAAAATTCATTGGTATAGGGGTCAAGTTCCTCCCATCCACGAGCATTAGATTGACCATAAATAATATATGCATCACCAGCCACAAGATTTTCTCTGGTTACCATCAATACAGAGTCTTGATCGTTGTGAATAGCATACACTTTGACATCATATTCTGCCAATTCAGCCTTGATAGTTGGCGATAGCACAAAGGTTCCAGTATCTTTACTAGCGGTGTAATTAATAGCAACTTTCTGATAAGAATACGGCTTTTTGTTTCTTAAAACCTGTACAGACATACTTTTCCAGTTTGGAATTTCGATACGCCCTTTGATTGGAATAACAGCAAGGTTGTTGTTGTTACGAGGGTAAAGTTGCCAGTCTCTTGGTAACTCTTCAAAAAAATGGAATAAAACTGCTGTGAAAAACATAAGTTAGAGCAAAGTAGCAGAGCAAAAATAAGTAGTTTTTTAGACATAGACATTTTGAGGTAAATGGTAGAAACTATCGAGATATCTCGTCTATGATGCTAATGGTAAAGTGTGCGTAATAACGATAGGATAGATGCAAATCTGGTAGTATTTTTACCAAAAATAGGCTAGTCAATATTACATTTACAGCAAATAGTCGTAGAGTCTCTCTAGTTTATTGGAACAAAAATGTTAGAGTGTTATGAACAAAAATCAAAAAATTCTTCGTTGGGTATTTGTTATTTTTACAACTATTGTCGTAATTCTTGCTATTGATATGGCTAGAAATACCACTGCCCCATGGAATAAGAAGAAACAACTTGTAAGGGCTTGGGGGGGAGATTCTACTAGTACGATAGAATCATCCGATACAGTAAAACAAAAGTAAGTTGGCATAAAAAAGGCTAAATCACGTATGATTTAGCCTTTTTTACTATTCAAATTCGTAATTATGCACCAGCGATAGTTTTGAATTCTTCAACATCGATAGCTTTTTTCTCAACTTTTACTTTTTCAACAATTACAGCAGCTACTTTGTCTGCATATACTTGGTTGAACATATTCATAAAGTTGTCTTTCTTCGATTTGTCAGTCAAGTAACCATTAGCGATACGCTCAATCATTTCTTCCATTTGAGCATCGCCAGGACCGTACATACCGAATTGACCACGAACCATATCTTTAGTCTTTTCGATTACTTCTGGATAGTCTACTTTTACTTCAAATTTGTCAGCGATTTCATTTTTGATAAAGTTCCAACGAACGTCACGTTTCACAGCTTCGAAATCTGCTTCGATTTGTTCCATTGTAAATTTACCTTCGTTTACTTTCACCAACCATTCTTTCAAGAATTCTTCAGGAAGTTCGATTGAGATATTTTCAAGAAGTGCTTTTTCAGCGTCGATTCTCAACAAATACTCAGATTCACGAACGTAGTTAGATTCGATGATAGAAAGAATTTCTTTTCTGAATTCTTCTTCAGAAGATACTTTACCAGCACCTAAAACTTTGTCGAACAATTCTTGGTTCAACTCAGTAGCACCTTGGCGAGTGATGTCTTCGATAGCGAAAGATACTTCACCAGTCAAAGCTGCAACATCGTCACCTTTTTTATTAGTAGCTAATCCTTTTGATTTTTCGTCAACAAATACGTTGTCGATATTAAATGTCAAAGTAGCTCCTTTAGCTGCACCTACGAAAGTAGCTTTAGCTTCGTCTTTGATTGATTTTGTAGGAATTGCAGATTTTTCTGACCATTCACCTTGTGAGAAAGTTCCGAAAATCATATCTCCATCTTCAACTGACTCAGCGTGGATTTGCTCAGCAAATTGCTTTTTCAAGTTGTCGATAGTTTCTTCAACTTCTTTCTCAGTTGCTTGAATTTCGTAAGAAGTAATAGCAGGAATTGCGTCGAAATCTACAGTGAAGTCACCAGCTAAACCTAACTCATAAGTGAATGTGAATTCTTTTTGAGTATTCCAGTCGATTGACTCTTGGTCTTCAACTACTGGCATTGGGTCGCCAACGATATTCAACTTGCTTTCTTTGATATATTCTTGAACAGAACTACCCAACAAGTTGTTAATTTCATCTAATAAAACAGATTTACCGAACATTTTTTGTACAACAGTCATTGGTACAGTTCCAGGACGGAAACCTTTGATGTTAGCACGTTTACGGTAATCTTTAAGTGTTTTCTCAACTTGTGATTTGTAATCCTCCTCAACCAATGCTACGATAAGCTTGGCGTTTACGTTGCTACTTTTTTCGAGCGTAATGTTCATTTTCTTGAGATTTCTGATTTGCAATTAAGGATTGCGGCTTGATACTTGAAGGTGGATAATTGTTGAAATCAAAAATTTACGTTTAAGTAATGCGAGAATGAGTCATCTCTGAAATGGAGGATATAGAAATGGATAGGCGCTTTATCTGTAGGCTGTCCTAAACTTTTCTACATTTTCGTTTACTTAAATGTGTAAATCTGATATCCGCAACCCGTGTATCCACAATCAAAAAAGCCCTCAAAACCTTGTCGGTTGAGAGGGCTTTGAGATAGTACGGGCGGAGGGACTCGAACCCCCATGCCTCGCGGCGCCAGATCCTAAGTCTGGTATGTCTACCAATTCCACCACGCCCGCTTGCGTTTTGGAGTTGCAAAATTAGTGAAGAGATTCGTCATTCCAAACTTTTTGCGAAAAAAAATGAAAATATTTTTTCTGTGTTTTGTTGTTTGTGTTGCAACTAATTGTCTTTCAGTAGATTGTTTCAAGATATTTTTTTGAAAATTAAAATAAAAATTTGCGATAAGTAATAGTGCAGAATAAGATTTAAGTTATGTGTTTAGGGACAAGGCAACAGGCACAAGGCACAGAGTGTTAAAATGTTTTTATTAACCACAGCCATGCTTTTTTCCAAAACCCACCACCGAAAGCCGATAACTGAAAGCCCTAAGCATAATCTTAAATTTTATTTTGCCCACTAACTTAAGATACATTCATGTGGTTTCAATGTTCAATCTACGCTACTTTGTCAATCACTTCGGCCATTGTCCATTCATGATTTCCTTACCTGCTATCTTTTTAGGATCTACAACCACATGCTTGATGGTTTTTCTTTTCCAAGTGTAGATGATATGTACCCTGCCATCGGTCGATTGAATGACGGCAGGATATGAAAATTCCCCAGGTTCGGTTTCTAATTCGGTAACTGCAAACCACTTTTTACCATCTGTCGAAATAGCGACATTGATAGGGGAGCGAGGGCCTCCCCATTTGCCTGCGTATCTTATGGTATGGTTATAGACTAACAAATGTCTACCATCTTTGAGTGTAACAGCATCTGTTCCTGAATTGGGATTGGGAAGGTTGGTTTTTTGAACTTCACTCCACGTCATACCATTGTCGTTTGAATAGGCTTCTAATATGGCATCGTTTTGGCTTCGACAAAGTAGTTGAAGTTTGCCTTTAGGATGAAATAAAACACTAGGTTGAATAGCCATAATATTTTTGCCATCGTTTAAAAATGCCGTTTTCTGCCATGTTTTTCCTAAATCTTTACTATATTCAAAGTATAATTTCCAGCCATCTAGCTCGGTGCTAGTAGGACATAAGATTGTGTTGTTTTGTAACCAAACGGGTTTGTTCTTGATAGGGCCCAAAATTCCTTCTGGAAGCTTTTCGGGTTCAGACCAAGTTCTGCCTTCGTCTTTTGACCGTCTAATCATTCCCCACCAATGTACAGGGTCGGGACCTACTTTGTAAAATAATAATAAATCACCTTGAGGTACTTGGAACAGCACGGGGTTCCAACAAGGGTAACGCACATCCGAAGATTGAATACCATTGGCTAGTTCGATGGGCTTAGACCACGTTCCGTGGCTATATCTGCTAGCATAAATAGAAACATCTGGATTTTTTTCGTGTGTACCTGCAAACCACGTAACCAAGAAACCATCCTTAGTTTGAACAATACTTGAAGCATGACATTCTGGGAATTCATTTGTTGGAAAAATGAATTCTGATTGGATAATGCCTTCAGGAGACGTTTGTGCTTGACCGTTGTGAAAAGGTAGAAGTAAGAAAATACTTTTACACAGTATTCTAAATAGAGATTTCATGAAAATAGTACAGTTTTTAGAGATGTTATCTTGAAATTACAGAATTCTCTGAGAACTTAAGTTGAATAAGCCGAATAATAACTTGGGCGAACAAGTTTGAAAAATAGTGAGCAATTTTAACCGTTTTTATTGCCTAAAATTGAAATTGATAAACTTTTAAAAATATGGAAGTAAGTGCTAATTGGGTATTTATTCTAATCATCATACCCATATCTGGGATTTTGGTAGGTGCTTGGGATCTTACCAAAAAGAAAGTCTACCTATGGCTTTTAGTAACACTTTGGGGAGTTGTGGGAATTATATTTTTGTTTAGTAGGCGTGGTGTTACTCAAGAAGAAAAACTGGTAAATATGCCTATTGAGAAAAAGCATTATTATGGCTCGTATGTCATAGCGAGAGAGTTTTTTTCGGGTGAGCAAGTAGACTGGCAATACGACCATTTTAGATTTGAAATAAAAGATAATGACTCTATCTATTTCCATTTGACTAATGGGACAAAAATCAACAAGACCTATCGTGGAGGTATTTCTACTGTTAAATTAGATACTAATGAAAATTTGGTGTTACACATGGAGCCCCAAACGCACCATATTCTCAAGACAAATCCACGATTGTATTTGAAAGACAACGAACTATTTTTAGTTTTTAAATCAAAAAAATATCATCATGTCTATTTCAAAAAAGGCGAATGGAAAGATACAGAGTAGATTTGTTGAGTGAGTTGGTGAATTAGTGAATTAGTAGTGTACGAAGGATTTCCAATAATTTCGGATATCGGATTTCTGATTTCGGAAATAAAGTAAAACTTTTCTGTTTTATGAAATACCATGTAACACGTGGATTACACTTCCGAAATCCAACATCCGATATCCGAAATTGACAAATCTTTCTCCGCTCATACTTATATTGTTGTTCCGCCGTCGGCTTCGTAGATTCCTCCTGTGCAATAACCAGAGGCTTCAGAGGCAAGGAATAAGGCTAAGCCAGCGATTTCGTCTACAGTTCCCATACGAGCAATAGGCAGACGTTTAACAAAATGGTTGAGTACTTGCTCGTTTTGCCAGAGCGCTTCTGAAAACTTGGTTTTGATAAGCCCCGGGCAAATAGAATTTACCCTGATGCCATCGCTTCCCCATTCTTTAGCAGTAACTTTTGTCAGCATATTCAATGCTGCTTTCGATACTGAATACATACCTAAGCCCGGGTCGGGTGTGAGGCCAGCAATGGAACTAATATTGATAATCGAACCTCCTCCACGTTGTTTCATGATTGGGTGGACTAACTTACTGATTTCAAAAGGAGCTTTTACATTGATGTTCATAATTTTGTCGAATGCCCATTCTTCGCAGTCTAATACTGGACCATATACAGGATTGGTAGCGGCATTGTTGACAAGAATATCGATACCACCGAGTTCATCAACTACTTTTTGAATGAGAGCTTTACAACTTGGAATATCGCCAGCGTTAGCGGCCATACCTACACAGAATCCACCTTCGGCACGAATGCTTTCCGCAACTTTATCCAACTCTTCTTGTTTTCGAGAGTTGATGACCACTTTGGCGCCACAAGCTGCAAAATGACGAGCTATTGCTTCTCCGATTCCTTTACTGGCACCTGTGATGAGGGCTACTTTATTTTCAAGACTAAAAATCTGATTGGCATTCATTGGTTTGATAGTTAAGATTGTTTTAGTGTAAAATATTATGCTTGCATACTAAATTTAAAAGTATTTTTTCAAAAACACAAGATAGAAGCACTTTGTAAGCGATGTTTCAATTCCATTTCAAATGTCTTATCTTGCAGAAGGTTTATTGCTGATTAAATAAAGACTATTGATTAATGATTTATGAAACCAGAAACTAGAAAAGATAAAACGTTACCGCCATTTGTTTCTTCTTGGAGACAATTATATTGGATTGTTGTCGGCAACCTTGTACTGATGATATGTTTATTCCAACTATTCAGCGAATATTTTCGCTAGACTAAAATACCACTAGTAAAAGCTTGGTTATAGTTTATGAATTTTGTATTTCTAAATCGCAAGCTTTGATTTTATAACTGATTAAATAGATGAAGAATATCGACTGGTTGGTCTTGGTAGCTACCCTTGGGGGAATTGTAGGATTTGGTATGTGGAAGGGGCGTGCTTCTAGACAAAATATTGAAGGCTTCTTGTTGGCTGACAGACAATTACCTTGGTATCATGTTACACTTTCGGTAATGGCTACACAGGCAAGTGCTATTACTTTTTTGTCGGCTCCAGGACAGGCATATACCGACGGTATGCGCTTTGTACAATTTTATTTTGGTTTGCCCTTAGCCATGATTGTATTGTCGGTGACCTTTATCCCGATGTTTAAAAAACTCAACGTTTATACCGCTTATGAGTTTCTGGAAGGTCGTTTTGATTTAAAAACAAGGGTGCTGACTTCTTTCTTATTTTTGATTCCAAGGGCACTTTCTACAGGGGTGACTATTGCGGCGCCTTCGATTATCTTATCCACCATTTTGGGTTGGGATTTGTATTGGACCAATATCATGACAGGTTTGGTCGTAACATTTTATTGTATGTATGGTGGCTCAAAAACCATTTCATATACCCAAATGCAACAAATGTTTGTGGTATTAATAGGGATGTTTTTGGCAGGATACATGGTCGTACACCTTTTACCTGCTGAAATAGGTTTTGTAGATACGCTAAAAGTGGCTGGTAAAATGGGGAAGCTTAATGCCATCGACTGGAAATTTGATTTGAATAATCGCTACAATGTTTGGTCTGGTTTGATTGGAGGTTTCTTTTTGCAGTTATCTTATTTTGGTACAGACCAGTCGCAGGTAGGTCGATATTTGTCTGGGGAATCTGTAGGAGAAAGTCGTATTGGTTTACTCATGAATGGTATGCTTAAAATACCGATGCAGTTTTTGATTTTGTTGGTTGGTGCCTTGGTTTTTGTCTTTTATCAGTTCAATCAACCACCACTATTTTTTAACCAAACAGGTTTAGATAAAATTGCCAATACGCAAGAATACCGTCAAATTGAAGCCAAGCATACACAGGTTTTCCAAGAAAAAAAGATAGCAGTTGCTCAAATGTTCGATGCCCTTAAAAGTGGCAATGAGCAACAAATCGAGCAAACGAAAGTCAAGGTGACTGAGGCCGATAAAGCAAGTGGTGTGTTGAGAACAGAAGTAAAAGATTTACTGAAGAAAACGAGTCCCGAAACTGATACCAACGACACCAATTATATCTTCTTGTCGTTTGTGACCAAATACCTTCCTGTTGGGATGGTGGGGCTGTTGATTGCGGTGATTTTATTAGCCTCTATGGGTTCGATGGCATCAGCATTTGGCTCGCTGACCTCTTGTACTATTATTGATATTTACAAAAGGTTATTACATCCCGAAGATACTGATCAACACTACCTGAATGTATCGCGTTGGGTTACGCTTGGTTGGGGGATTTTTTGTATTATCGTGGCGCAATTTACTGTCAATATTGGAAGCTTGATAGAGGCAGTAAATATCTTAGGATCTTGGTTTTATGGAACAATCCTTGGGGTATTTTTAGTGGCTTTTTATTTCAGAAGCATCCAAGGAAATACTGTGTTTTGGGCTGCAATTTTAGCAGAAATTATCGTGATTTATACTTGGTGGATTGACCTAACTGCCTTTTTATGGCTAAATCTGATTGGCTGTGTATTAGTGATTGTATTTGCGTATTTGATTCATTTACTAACACCTAAAAGGGTTGTTGAAAAAATTGATGAATTGTGAGTGGTGAATTGTGAATATAAATGTTTTATTGTCGAAGCTGTTTAAACTTTGTAGAATTGCTGGCGTAAGCAATGAATTTATACTGTTTGAGCGAAGCGAGTTTATAAATTCTTGAATTTTTGTTACTTTTTGTTTCAAGACAAAAAGTAAGACGAAGAATTAATCCAAATAACTGTTGTTTTTTGAAAAGTTTAAACAGCTTCGTCATTTATATTTAAAATTCATTAAGCATTAAGTAAAAAGCTTTAATAGATACATGAAAAATTTTAAGCTTACAGCACAAAGCCTAGAGCTAAAAGCCAGTAAAATTACCTTAATTTTGTACTTTCCTTAAACAAACCATTACCTCTGTCTCATGATTACCATTCAAAATCAATATCTCAAAGCAACAATCAATCACAAAGGCGCTGAATTAGTAAGCCTTATACAACTATCCAGCAATATTGATTTTATGTGGGAAGGAGATGCTACTTTTTGGGGCAAACACTCGCCTGTGCTTTTTCCAATAGTTGGTTCGCTCAAAGACAATACCTATTTCTATGAGGGAAAATCATACCAGTTGGGACGTCATGGGTTTGCTAGAGATAGAGAGTTTGCAATAGAAACCCACACAGAAGGTTCAGTAACTTTTTTGCTAGTTTCTGATGAAAATACCAAAACGGTATATCCTTTTGATTTTGAGTTTAGGTTAAAATATACTCTTCAAGAAAACCAGCTGGAATTGCAATACATTGTGGATAACTCTGGGGATAAGTTACTTTGGTTTTCGGTAGGCGGGCATCCAGCCTTTAAAGTGCCGATTGAAGAAGGGCTTGCTTATGAAGAATATAGATTAGTGTTTAATAAAACCGAAAACTTTGCACGTTGGCCTTTATCGCCAGAGGGTTTGATTATGGACGAACCTGAAAGTACAGTAATTACTTCTAACGAAATTGCACTTACCAAAGAACTTTTTCAGCAAGATGCTTTAGTCTATAAAAACCTGCAATCAGATAGTATTACATTAAAGTCTCATTCGGGGCAACATAGATTAGAGTTTGGGTTTAAAGGGTATCCATTCCTTGGAATCTGGGCAGCTAAAAATGCTAATTTTGTTTGTATAGAACCATGGTGTGGCATTGCAGACCATGTAAGTCATAACCAAGATATTACCCAAAAAGAAGGAATGATAGCATTGAATCCTTCTGAGACTTTTACTCGTGCATGGAGTGTAAAGTTGGCATAGGAAAATTTTAGTAAAAATAAAAAGGCACAAAATTTAAGGAATAGATGTATAAAAACACTATCTTAAATTTTGTGCCTTTTTTCTTTATTTTCAGGATGTTGTTGAAAAAAACTAACCTTCAATACTATCTTTTATGAATACCAATATGAAAAAACTAGTTCTTCTTTTGCTTGTTTTTCAAGCACTTTTTATCAGTTGTAAAAGCGGACAAACGCCGAACGCTTCTTCTTCATCAACCGTAAATGTTACCTTCTTGCATCTCAACGATGTGTACGAAATTGCACCACTCGAAGGAGGTAAAGTAGGAGGAATGGCACGCGTAGCTACAGTTCGAAAAGAGTTATTAGCTCAAAACCCCAATACGATAACGCTTTTGGCGGGCGACTTTTTGAACCCTTCGCTCATTGGGACTTTTAAGCACGAAGGTAAAAGCATCAAAGGTAAACAAATGGTTGAAGTGATGGATGCCATTGGCATGGATTGGGTCGGATTGGGCAATCATGAATTTGATGTAGACGAAGCCGAATTAGTAGAGCGTATCAATCTTTCTAAATTTAATTGGTTGGCTTCAAATGCTTTTCATAATGCTCCTAATGGCGTAGAGCCTTTTACCAAAAATGGTGTTCCTTTTCCAAAAACTACAGTTTTGACTTTCAAAAATGCTTCAGGTGCTTCCGTAAAAGTGGGAATGTTCTCGGTAGTTTTGCCAGCAAATAAAAAGAATTTTGTAGTGTATGATGACTTTTTTGAATCAGCCAAAAAAGCATATCAAGAACTTAAACCACAATGTGACTTTGTGGTGGCTATCACTCACCTCAACAAGGTAGACGACGCAAAATTGGCAGAAATGTTACCAGAGGTAAAACTTTTGATGGGTGGGCACGATCACGACAATATGATTCAGAAAGTTGGTGACGTAGTCATCGCAAAAGCGGATGCTAATGCAAAAACAGTTTATGTGCACAATCTTTCTTTTGACACCAAAACGAAAAAAGTGAGCCTTACGAGCGAATTACGCAAAATAGACGATACCATTGCGGAGGATGCCTCTGTGGCAACTATTGTACAAAAATGGGAGCAAATTTTGAATGCAGCTATCAAGAAAATGGGGCTTGATAAAAATGATGTAGTAGCCACCCTCGATACTCCTCTTGATGGTCGTGAAAGCAGTATTCGTAATTTTCAAACTAACCTAGGTACAGCTATCGCCAAAGCAATGTCAAAAGCATCTAGCCAACCCAACGACTGTGCGATATTTAATGGTGGTTCGGTGCGTATCGATGACCAAGTGGGAGGTAAAGTAACGCAGTTGGATATTATGCGGGTATTGCCTTTCGGTGGAAAAATCGTGGAGGCCGAAATGAAAGGTCGATTACTCGAACAAGTATTAAATACAGGCTTGAAAAATAAAGGTAATGGTGGGTATTTGCAGTGGGATAAAATTACTTACAATAATGCTAAAAACGAATGGACTATCAATGGGAAGTTATTAGATGTGAATCAAACCTATTATGTGGTTTTACCTAAATTTTTGATAGAAGGAAAAGAAACAAATCTAGGCTTTTTGACAGATAAAAATCCTGATGTTTTGAAGATTATCGAACCCGATGCCAATGATACTAATGACGTGCGCTCAGATGTGAGAAAGGTATTGATTGCGTATTTGAAGACAAAATGATTTTATTAGTTTGAAAACCTAAGAATTTGAAGATTCGGGAATTTGAAAATTTGAAAATGAAGAGATTTTTTCCTGATAGTGTGCAACTTAAGTCGCACCCTATCAGGAAAAAATGCAATAGTTTATCTTTTAGAATTCGAAGATTAAAAAAACATTTTCAAATCTTCAAATTAGAAAGAATCTATTTCTTCTTTTTGATAGGATTCATTACTGGAAGTTTTGCTGTCCATTCTGCTACGCCTTTTTCGATAGCATCTTTGAAGAAACCGAAGTTTGCGTCGCTTTTACCTAATTCAAGCGCTTTTTGTGCCAATGGAACCGCCTCTACGAAGTTGTTCATTTTAGCCAAAATTTGAGCTTTTGTCCAAACATTTCTGAACGTTTCTACTGCTCCAACTGAAGAGTTAGCCAATTTCAAAGCTTGTTCCAATTTGCCTTTTCCTAACAAAAAGCCAGCCGCATTATTCATCGTATTGGCATTGTCTGTAGCAGCTTTTGTAATAGCAGCTTCAATCATTTTGGTAGTTTCAACGCCAATTTTAGCAGATACTTTTTTGTCAGCCCAAGAAAAATTTAAGTTGGCAGTACTATCCGTAATATCAGATAAATCAAAGCTGAACGATTCAACTTTGGCAATACCACTTGCTGCAGCTTTTACACGAAGAGCGTCTTTTTCTTGGCTATAAGATTGCTCAGAAGCTGTAATATCTTTGTTAAAAATCAAAGTCCATTCGCTTTGTGAAGGAATAGAGAAGATAGAATAGGTTCCAGCAGCTAATTTTTGACCATTTACTGTTACATCGTTCGATAATGTGATTTGTGTTGCAGCATTAGCACCTGTACGCCAAACTTTGTCATAAGGAACTAAGGCACCAAAGATTTCACGACCACGTACATTTGGGCGAGAATATTTGATCGCAATATCAGTGGTACCAACAGTTTGAGACACTGATGCCGCCGAACTAGGTTGTGGCAAACGTAATTGAGCTGAGGCTGCAAATGAGCCAGATACGAGTAAAGCTAAGAGGAATTTTTTCATGAGATTGGTAAAAATGATGATTAGAATGAATTGAATACAAAGCTAAAAGTCTTTCGTGGAGATAGACTATTTTTTCGCTCAAATGCTTAGAAAGTTAGCTATGTAAGATTGATGAGATTGTAACTCGGAGCACATTACGCTTGCTATCACAACAGAATATCCTCAACTTTGTAAGCTCAATTAAAATCCTTATTTCATGCACAGAAAGCAACTTCTTCAACTGCTAGAGCAATACACGCCTGCCGATGCCACCGAACAACTACACTATGAGGCTATTTGTGAGTTTGTTAACCAACAACCAGACTGTTTTGAACGTACTTTATTGATAGGTCACGTTACTGGTTCGGCTTGGATTGTCGATGCCGAACGTAGACACACTTTATTGACACATCATCATAAATTGAATCAGTGGTTTCAGACAGGAGGGCATTGCGATGGTGATCCTGATGTATTGGCAGTAGCCTTACGCGAAGCGGAGGAAGAAACTGGTTTGACATCTGTAAAGGCTATATCTCCTCAGATTTTCGATATTGATGTACATATCATTCCTGCTCGTAAAACTGAGCCTGAACACTATCATTATGATGTTCGTTTTTTGATAGAAGCTGATAAAAATGAACCATTGATTGTGAGTTCAGAATCAAAAGATTTGGCTTGGGTAGCTATTGCTGAAGTAGCTAATCTTAACAATAGCGAATCGATTATGAGAATGGCTAGAAAGAGTTTGGAAATTTGAAAATGAGATAATTTGAAGATTTGAAAATTTCAGTTTTAAAACTGTTTAAATAAATAGTCCAAGACTAAGTCTTGAACTAGGGATGAAAATTACCCTCATTTTCAAATCTTCAAATTCCCCAAATTTTCAAATTACAAAATCAATCCTTCCACTAAGGCGTCTATATCATTCATATCGTTATACACGTGTGGTGCAATACGAATAGCCTGTCCTCTGAAAGAAACCTGAACATTTCGAGCTTTGAGTGAGGCTTGAATTCGAGCAATATCTGCTTGTGGTGGAATACGTAAGCCAACAAGGTGTTTGCTACGATAAGGTAGATCGTCTACCCAGAAACCTTTTTCTTGTAGTAATTTTAAAGGTTCTTCTAGTAATTGATGGCAATACGACTCAATGTTTTCGACACCCCAATCAAGAATTTGTGTCAGCGAAGCGCAAAACATAGGATTCAAGATAAAATTACTTCTTTCGCCCACATTATAACGATCTGCAAATGAACGATATTCGGTTTGATAATTGACTAAGTTTTTAAATTCTTCCGAACCTATTCTATTAATCCAGTTGCGTTCCAAAGGGCGACCTTCGTCGAAAGCAGGGCCAAAATACGCAGCTCCCGCCGAATAGGGCCCCAATAACCATTTATACCCTACATTGATAATGGCATCTGGTTGTACTTGCTGAACATCAAAAGGCATAGCGCCAATCGACTGTGTACCATCCAATACCAACCAAGCACCAACTTCTCGACAACGTGCTCCAATTGACATGAGGTCAAAACGTGTACCATCAGCCCAATGTGTTGGCGAAACTACTACCATACAAGTGTTAGCGCTCACAGCTTCGAGCAAACGCTCATTCCAGATTTTACCACGATTTTCTAAGGTATCTGGAGGTAAAATATAGCGAACAGTTAAGCCCTTATCTTCCGCAATTTCCTCCCAAGCATATACATCCGAAGGAAACTCTTCGTGCACCATCAGGATTTCCTGTCCTGATGCCAAGCCTGCTTTGAAGGCCAAGTTTTTGGCAATGATGGCCATACCATAAGAAGTCGATGGAATTAAGGCAATTCGTTTAGGTTCAGGACAATTAATCAGCTTTGAATACGCTTCTTGCACGGGAGCTGTAGTTTCAAAAAAGCTTTCTTGGGTAATACGTTGCGGTTGTGATTTACGTAAAATTCCTTGAATACCAGCCTCCTCCACCGATTTGAGGTTGGGCGACATAGTAGCGCAATTGATATAATGAATTCCGTCTTCGAGACTAAAAAGATGTTTTTGACAGGTTAACGACATTTAGTTTGAATTTAGAAGTGAACGTCTTTCAAAGATAGAGTTTTTTAGGGAATAGTTGTGTTGAGTGAACAGGGGCAAAGGCACAAAGGGGGTTTAGGGGATTGGTGAGGAGTCAAATTACTAGTTCAAGACTTAGTCTTGGACTTATTTTTTAACAGTTTTAAAACTGAATCAATAAATGGTTAAATATAGTACTCTTTAAACTCTCTCATTACAAGTGAATAAATTCACCCGCTAAGTGGAATCATTGATTTAGAACTAGCTATATGTCAACTTTAGAGAGACTATATCCCTAAATCCACTATGTGCCTATGCCCTTGTTCCCTAAAAAAACTACAGCCTCTTAGCCTAACCCCAAATCCCTAACTTCACTATGTGCCTTTGTGCCTATGCCCCTGTTCCCTAAAAAAAACTACTGCCTCCTTGCCTAACCCCTATCCCCTAAACCCCCTTTGTGCCTCTGTGCCTATGCCTCTGTTCACTCAAATAAATATTTCCCCTCAAAGAAACATTTATTCTATCAAATCGTTATATTTAAAAAGTTTAATAAATTCTTGGATAGTTTAAATATATAATCGAATGGAGCTACCTATTTTTAATTATAACTATTCGAATGAAGGAAAAGGTCAGAAAGATGATTTGGAAGTAGTGAAGGATGAAAGATGGCTTGGGAATTCGTTGGTTGGATATATGGTCGATGAGCAAAATGGTGAATGGCTGGTATCCTTGGTTTTTATTTCAAATGAAAATCCTTTAAAATTTGCCATCCGACGATTGGAACGACACCATTCTATCGAAAAGGCAAATCAATATGCTATTCTTTCGCAAAAAACAGCAAGAATGCTGCAACCTTGCTATCAAAGTTTTAGTAATTAGGCAGTGAATTTTGAATGATGAATTGTGAGTTGTGAATAATGTTTTTTATCGCTAAATTTCGAGTGAAAAACACCATTTATTAATAATTTATACTTACAATTCATCATTCACAACTCATCACTCACAACTCAAATACATTCTGATATTACCAGACTTTGTTCTCTTACTTGTTCCTCTTTTTCGAGACGTAACAAAATTCTTCTGAAAATTTCTTGTAAACTGATGCCTTGATGTTGGGCAATAAATGGCAAAAAGCTATTTGAATCTAAATTTGGCATGGTATTGATGTCCAAAATATAGATTTTTCCGTCTGACACACGCACATCCGTGCGTGACATTCCTCTTAATCCTAAGGCATGATGTACACGTAAAACCATTTCTTGCATGGCTTGGCAAGTCTCTGCATCTAAGTCATGATACAACACTTTTTCGGTACGACCGTATTGCTGTCCCGCAATGTACACTTCTCGCTCGTCGTCTGGACGAATTTCTAAGGGATTCAAACAAATATAATCGCTCGCTTCTTCATTTGGAATTACACCGACCGTAAACTCTCGCCCCGAAAGATATGGTTGGATAATCATTTCATCTTTTTCCAATAATTGCTGATAAGGAATACTTTCTTTATCAAATACCAACATATTTTGATGAAGACTACCGAAACGAGGTTTAGCAATAAAGCGAGTAAAGCTGGAAGTACTAATTTCACTCAAAGGAATGATAGCAGGTGTCGGAACGCCCACTTTGGCACATACCTCTGGTAAATGTAGTTTATCTTTAGCCAATATCTGTGACTGATAATTGCTAGCAGTATGCTTAATTCCATTATCTTCGAGCCAACGAACGATGTCATGTTGTCCTTCGTCGCCAAAACCATAACATACGTTGAATACAATATCAAATTGTTTGAGAAAATTGGCAAATTCGGAAGTGAATCCTACAAAATGGGTGACATAGGGGTAATATTCTTCGGGTGTGGAGGCTAAAAAATTAGCTACTGTACGAGCAAAAATATTTTCCTTCCATGGGGTAAAGCTAGAATCCGAGTAAAGGTAGATAAGCCTTTTGGTTGTCATGGGTAAAAAGGGTTTTAATTTCGACCCAAAATACTTGAACAAAATGGAGAAAAGGTTATCGGAATGTTATCTGTTTATTATTCTTTTTTCGCTTGTTTATCAGCATGTTACATATATTTTTCTTTAATGCTAAATTAATAATTCCATAACCCGAAATACCATTTTAGCATTGCATCTTTGCCCCTTAATTATGTTATCAAATCAATTTATTTTGAAAGTGTTTTATCGACCACTTTGGCTTTTTTGTATTCTACTAATTGCTTGGAATTCTAGTGCACAAACTTATATCAAGGTAAAAGGAAAGGTGGTTGATGCCAAGACCAGCGAGGTGATTCCTTTTGCTAGTATTTTGATTCAAGGCACCAATCGTGGAACGCAAACCGACCTCAACGGTAATTTCTTTATAGAAACTTCCGTTCAGCATCCTTCTATCAAAATCTCTATTATTGGGTATCAGTCCCAAACCAAAACCTTTCAAACTGCCAAAGACGTGCAACAACTTACGGTGCGTCTTCAATCGCTCAATACTAGTTTGGACGAAGTGGTGGTAAAAGGGAAAAAAGATAAATACCGCAATAAGGACAATCCTGCCGTGCAACTGGTGCGAAAGGTGATTGAGCATAAATCCATGAACCGCCCCGAGGCACTTGATTTTTATCAATACAATAAATACGAAAAGTTAGAATTTGATTTGAGTAATATTTCTGAAAAATTTAGAAATAAGCGCTCTCTTCGCAAGTTTGACTTTGTATTTAACCACCTCGATACGTCTAAAATCACTGGGAAGGTTACGTTGCCCATGTATCTCAAGGAGACTATCTCGGATGTGTATTACCGTAAAAATCCAGAAGCTAAAAAAGAGCTTATTACTGGAGATAAAATGACTGGTCTGGGTGGCTATGTCGATAACAATGGGATAAAACTCTATTTGGAGGCATTGTATCAAGAGGTCAATTTTTATGACAATAATATTCTATTACTGGCGAAGCAGTTTTTAGGGCCAACCTCACCGATTGCACCGCAGTTTTATCGGTATGCCATTATTGATACAACCGTTTATAAAGACACAAAATGCATCACTTTAGGCTTTGCACCTCGCAATACCAATGATCAACTGTTTCAAGGGCAAATGCTCGTAGCTATGGATTCTAGCTATGCGGTACGAAAAGTGGAAATGGGTTTTTCGAAAGATATTAATGTCAATTTTGTTACCGACCTCAAAATTTCGCAAGAATTTGAATTTGTGGGTGATAAAGGTTTGATGCTTACCAAAGACGATTTAATCATTGAATTTAATCCTCTGAAAAAAGAAAATGGTATGAGCTTATTTGGACAAAGAAGCGTGTCCTATCATGACTATAAGCTCAATATGCCTATAGAAGCAAGCCATTTTGAGGGATATCGTACCGAAGTGCTCAAAGACGCCACTCAACGAAAAGATGATTATTGGGCTAATGCACGTCACCAACCGCTCAGTACCAAAGAGATGGGTATTTACACCATGGTAGATAGTGTCAAAAGTGTGCCAGCATTCCAAAGGTTTATGAATACGGCCTCTTTCTTGTTGGAGGGATACAAACCTTTGGGAGCCTTCGAAATAGGGCCTGTAAATACTTTTTATAGCTTCAACCCTGTTGAAGGACTCCGTCTGCGCTTTGGCGGGCGTACTACTGCCAAATTTAGCGAAAGAATGGCCTTTGAGGTATATTCGGCTTATGGTTTCCGTGATCAAAAGTGGAAGTATTTTGCCTCGGCGACACTATCGCTTACCGACCATAACATTTATACCTATCCGATTCGTCATTTACGATTGTCTTATCAAAATGACTTAAAAATCCCTGGGCAAGAGTTACAGTTTGTTCAAGAAGATAACTTTTTACTTTCTTTCAAAAGAGGTATCAACAACCAACGAACCTACAACCAAGTTTGGACACTAGACTGGCTACGAGAATCGAAATCTGGGGTAGCGTGGAGTGCACAAATCAAGAAAACGATTCAAACACCAACGGGCTCGTTGACCTACGAAAATGGCTTAGGTCAAACCGTACCTCAACTCGACAATACAGAATTTGGGGTAGGGTTGAGATATGCCCCTAATGAGCAGTTTTATCAAGGAAAAAACTATCGTATCCCGATTGTGAATCAATATCCCGTTATTCAACTACGCTATAATTATTCGCCAAAAGGATTTTTGGGAAGTGAATACGAATATAGTCGCGTAATGGCACAGATGTACAAAAGGGTAAATATTCCGCCATTGGGTTATACCAATTTAACGATTGAAGGTGCCAAACTGTGGGGGAAAGTACCATTTCCGCTGTTGCTCATTCATAGAGCCAACCAAACGTATTCGTATCAGTTAGAGTCCTATAACTTGATGAACTTCTTGGAGTTTGTGAGTGACCAATATGCTACCATATTTTTCGATCATCATTTCAACGGATTTTTCTTTAATAAAATCCCCTTGTTGAACCGACTCAAAATTCGTGAAGTAGCCTCATTTACGGGTTTGTGGGGAAGTGTATCTGACCAGAACAAACCTTCGTCGGATAATCAGTTACTGGCGTTTCCAAAATATGCCAATGGCGACCCTATTACCTATTCCTTAGATCACCGACCTTATATGGAGATGAGCGTAGGGGTAGAAAACGTATTTAAAATTCTTAGAATAGATCTCCTCAAACGACTATCTTATCTCGATCATCCAAATGCACCAAGTTCGCTGGCAATTAGATTTAGAGTGAAGTTTGATTTCTAGGCACAAGGCAACAGGCACGAGGCAAAGAGTGTTAAAATTGTTTTTAGTAACGATAGAGATGCCAAACTTGGCGTCTCTATTTTTGTAATATCTCAATCCTATTTTATCATCATTCCTATCAAAAATTATTAGAAAAATGGTCTAATAAGTTCTATTTGATTACCAATGGTTTTACTAAAATGAGCTTTGTAGAAAGGTCCTGAATTATTAGGGTCAAATAGAAAATTTCTACGAATACCCATATATTCAAACGAAAAAATGTATCCGCCTTGGTCGTAAGCATCGGGATTGCCAAAAATGTTTCTAGGTTCAAAAAGCATCCACAAAGGAATCGTCACTAATAATTTGGCATTAGAATTTTCATTTCGTTTCCATTGTGTTGGCAAGTTAGATGGGTTTCTCTGTGAATTACAGTAAGTGTTTGGATATGATTTAGATAACCCTTGCGGACTCACTTCATATACAACTGCGCATGAGTCCATACATTCACACGTATAAAAGCCATACGACTGTATAGAGGGAGTGATAGAAATAGTAAAAGACAATAAGAAAAATAGACTCAAGCCTAAAAAAATCTTTGATGAACGATTCATGATATTAATGTGAGCTACAATTACAGTTTACTTGTTTCCAAACCTCATTGTAAGTTGGCAGTAATAGATTTTGCTTCAGCGAAACTTTAGTTTTTTGAATTCTTTTTCTTTGAAAATCAATGAATCCCAATTCACTTGTCAAGCTTCCTTCTTTGGGAAAATAGGAAACGTAATACGCCCCATTTTTATCATAAATATTTTGATATTCTAATCCATCCATATTTTCGATACTCATGAGTATTTTATGATTTTTTAAATCGTAAATGGTCAAAATTTGAATATCAGAGGAGTAATTAGCAAAAAGATAACGCCCATCCTTTGACACTGCAAAAGCTCCGCCTTGTAATGTGGTCAACTTTCCACTAGCATCAATCAGTAGAGTTTCACCATCATAGTCACCAAATTTAGATACGATAAAGTAATCCTTGAGAGGTTGCTGAGAGGGAAGATATAGACCAGAGCATGAGCCTACAGGATCTATATCATAAAATTTCTTGCTCACAGTTTTTCGATTCTTTCTGATATATAACCAAGCACGACATGCAAATTGATTGGCAGTGTTTTTCTTGGGATGTATCATCGTAGTAATAACTTCTAACGAACCCCACTGCAAAGTATCACTTTGAGTTATGTACTTACGACTAGGGTAAATCTCCTTTTTGTAGGTCAAAAACTTATTAACTTGTCCCCAACTCTTAAAGGATAACAAAGTAAAGAATAGAAAAAATGCTTTTTTCATAGGCGTTTACTAACAAGGTTTGATTGATAAGACAAGTTATAAAAAACAATATCATTCAGCCAAATTTACTAGTTCAAGACTTAGTCTTGGACTCATTTTTTAAACAGTTTAAAACTGTATTTACAAAATTCAGCTGAATAAAACTTTTCGTTTTGCCCAACAATAACCTAAGGTTTGTTTTTGGGTTGCACTTCCTTTATTATCAAATTGTTAACTCAATAATTCGTAACCTATTCATAATATTTGGGTAATAATAATTCTCTACTTTTACATCACAGAAAACGCTAGATATTCCTAGAATTCTGGACTCACTAAGCTTATCAATAGCGGATGCATATACCAAAGAAAATACTGTTTATCACAGGGTCGATTAACCAAACCTCGCAGATGCACCAAATCGCTCAGCAATTGCCTGAGTATGATTGTTGGTTTAGTCAGATTTTTGCAGACTCGCCCTTGGTGAACTGGGTGATTGAAAATACCACTTGGGCCGACCGCACGGTGCTGGCTGGGCAGTTTCGTCGTAATTCTGAGACCTATTGCACAGAACACGGTTTGCAGATGGACTACAAAGCACAAAAAAATCGCTATGATTTGGTGGTCTATTGTTCGGATTTGATTATTCCTGACAGAATGCTTCAAACCAAAACTTTGTGGGTGCAAGAAGGTATGATAGATGAATGCACCACTATTAGTAAATGGGTCAAAAAATTACATCTTCCTCCTTATTTAGCTATAGGAACATCCCTGAACGGTACTTCCAATATTTGCGATGTATATTGTGCTGCATCGGAAGGCTACAAAGGATATTTTTCTGACATGGGAACCCAAGCTCACAAAATTATGGTCACAGGTATGCCTAATTTTGATAATTGTGAAAAGTTTGTGGATAACACCCTCGATATGAAAAACTATGTGTTGGTAACTACTTCTGATATTCGCGAATGTTACCGACCAGACGATAGAGTAGGCTTTATCAAACGTTGTGTTGAAATCGCCAACGGACGACCATTGGTGTTTAAGCTACATCCCAACGAGATTTTTGAAAGAGCCATTGCCGAAATCAAAGAAAATACGCCCGAAGGTACTTTTATTTACACTAATGGCAATGTAAATCACATGATTGCCAATTGCGACGAATTGATTACACAGTATTCGACGCTCGTATATGTGGGTATTGCCTTGGGGAAAAAAGTACATTCTTATTTTGATGTGGAGGACCTAAAAAGATTAGCGCCAATTCAGAATGGGGGTACTTCTGCTCAAAATATTGCTCGTGTATGCCGTGACTTTTTGGAGTTTAATGGTAAAAAAGAAGACTTTACCAAACAGTACCAATACACTGCGACACCCATTATTAAACCTAGTCTTTGCGAAATCGCATGAGTCAAGCGCCAGTTATCACCATCGTCGTACAAGCTCGCATGAGTTCGAGCCGATTGCCAGGTAAAGTAATGCTTCCTATCTTGGAAGAGCCCCTACTTTACCGCATGATAGAGCGTCTTCGAATGGTAAAGCGTATATCGCATATCGTTATAGCAACTTCTGATCATACACAGGACGATGTCATTGAGCGTTTTTGTAAAAACTATCAAATAGATTGTTACAGAGGAAGTCTTAATGATTTACTAGACAGGCATTGGCAAGTAGGGCATCTGACCGAGGCAGACGTTGTTCTTAAAATACCATCAGATTGTCCACTTATCGACCCTCGTATTGTGGATAAAGTATTAGATGTGTACTTGTCAGCACCCGACAAATATGATTATATAAGTAACTTACATCCTGCTACTTATCCCGATGGCAACGATGTAGAGATTATGAGTTTTAAAGCCCTAACCAAAGCTTGGGAGGAGGCAGTTCGTCCTTTGGAACTAGAGCATACAACGCCTTATTTCTGGGAAAATCCAGAGAAGTTCAAACTAGGCAATGTACTTTGGGAAACAGGTTTGGATTATTCAATGTCACACAGATTTACTATAGATTATCATGAAGACTACCAATTTATTAAGCGGATTTTTGAAGAGCTATATCCTCTCAAGCCTGAGTTCTCTTTGGAAGATATTTTAAATTTATTGGTGCAAAAGCCTGAAATTATGGCTATTAACGCTCAGTGGGCAGGTGTCAACTGGTATCGAAACCATTTGGACGAGCTAAAAACTATCGACGCTTCCATGACGGTTCAGGTAGAAGCACAGGGTCTGGTGCCTTCCCCAAAACTATCAAATTCCAATGAGTCATAAGTAACAATGATTGTTGGAAAATAAGTCTTTTTTTATTAGAATTCTTGGTATAAGACGCGGCGTAGAACGTCTATCCTTTAAAAATAAAAAAGTGTAATTAGATTGAAAAATCACTCATTTATTCAATCGAAACTCACTCAATAAACTCCCCATGAACGAAGTAAAATTAAAGAAATTGGAGCAAACGGCTTTACGAGTTCGTGAGCATATCATCAAGCTTTCGACCGACGGAGGCTGTTTTGTGGGTGCATCGCTTTCAGCAACCGATTTGATTGTTTACCTCTACACAGAATTCCTCAATTTAAACTCTTCTAACTTGGATGACCCCGACAGAGACTACTTGTTTTTGTCGAAAGGGCACGATGTGCCTGCACTTTATGGAACGTTGGTTGAAATGGGTGTTTTAGAAGCAGAGAGACTGCAAAACCACTTATCTACCAACGACCATATCTATTGGCATCCTAACACCCAAATTCCTGGTATTGAGTTCCATTCGGGTTCTTTGGGACATTTGCCAGCGGTATCAGTGGGTGTGGCAATGGACTTGAAAATTAGTGGTTCTCAAAATCGCGTGGTATGTATCTTGGGCGATGGCGAGCTTAATGAAGGTTCGGTTTGGGAGGCGGTTATGGTGGCACACGCGCACAAATTAGACAACCTTATTTTTGTGGTGGATCGTAACAATTTCCAAGCTAATATGGCCACAGAAGACCTTATTCCACTTGAGCCTTTAGTAGATAAATTTGAGGCTTTTGGTTGGGAAGTGTGTCGGATTGATGGTCATAATTTCTTGGATTTGGAAGAAGCATTTGCAGACTTGCCATACAAAAAACATAAACCAAGTGTAGTAATAGCCGATACAGTTCGTGGAAAAGGTTTACCAAGTATCGAAGCTCGTGCTGACCGTTGGTTTTGCAATTTTTCGACTGTAGAAATTGAACAACTCTTACAAGAACTCCACGGTGAACACACGACTACCTTAGTCTCAGAAACCTTGGTGGTGAGGTAGATGGAAGGTATATCCCGTAGAGACGTTGCACCGCAACGTCTTATTGAGTGGCTGAGTAAAGTATGTAATTATTAATTCACAACTCACTCATTCACAATTAACTAATTGAATTTATGTACGAAGAACTACTAAAAAATATAGCCATCGACGACGAGCGTATTGTTGTCATGACAGCCGAAAACCGTGCTTTGATTCGTAATTTGCCTCCAGTTTTAGGTAAAAGATTTATCGATACAGGAATTACCGAACAATGTATGGTAGGCGCCGCCGCAGGGTTGGCATTACGTGGAAGGATACCTGTATTACACGCCTTGGCGTCTTTTCTTTCGATGCGTGCTTTTGAATTTGTACGCACCGATGCAGGAATCCCCAATTTACCTATCAAGTTGAGTGCCTTTATTCCAGGTTTTTTATCAGATGGAAACGGTCCCACACACCAAGCTGTAGAGGATGTCTCTCTCATGCGAGGAATTCCAAATATGCAAGTTTTTGCACCAGCAAATGAGCAAGATTTGGCCATAATGTTACCCGAAATTCTTGCCTCTAAACATCCAGCTTATATTCGTATTTGTCACCGTACTACCTCTTTTCAACATCAAAAACACTTTGAAATTGGCAAAGCTGAAGTTATTGCTGAAGGTACTGATGTTACCTTGCTGACTTACGGTTTTATGCTTGAGCAAACGCTTATCGCTGCCGAAATTCTTAGAGCAGAAGGCAAGTCTGTGGGTATCGTCAATCTTCGTAGTCTCAAGCCAATCGATGAAGCCTATCTGGTAGATTTAACGCAAAAAACAGATTTGTTAGTAACCATTGAAGACCATTTTGTTACAGGAGGTTTGTATTCAATTGTTGCAGAAATTTTCTTGAAAAAACAGATACAATCACCTGTTTTACCTATTGCATTATTCGAGAAATGGTTCAAACCGGCACGCTTGCAAGAGGTACTAGAATACGAAGGATTTACAGGGAAACAAATAGCAGAACGTATTTTGGGCTATCATACTGAATCCATTCAGCCTCATATCGTAGCGTCTGAATTTGCAGAATAATCCCCACTTGTAGAGACGTTGCACGCAACGTCTTTTAGGCTAAAGAAAAAAGGAGTTTTATATGAAATTATAAAGACCTTTTGCCTAATGCATACAGCCTAAGCCAAACTATATACAACATTGCATTTCGAGAATCACCATTAATTCATTGTCATGCCAAACGGAGTAAAATTTAACGACCATTATCCTAATATTACTATTTCGGATATCCTATATGAACGTGCATTGGCAGTTCAAAAACCTATTACTCAGACCCTTGCTAAAGGGCCAGGTCAATTTACCAAAGGTATTGCACCAAAGTATTTGGTAAAAGGAAAAGGCTCACACGTTTGGGATGTCGATGGCAACGAGTATATCGACTACAACGCCGCAATTGGTCCAGTATCTTTAGGATATTGCTACCCAGCAGTCGATGAGGCCATCCAACGCCAATTAGCTGACGGAATTTCGTTTTCTCTGACGCATCCTTTGGAAGTTGAGCTTTCAGAACTGATTCAAGATATTATTCCAAACGCTGAGGCAGTCAAAATCTCCAAAATGGGAGCAGATGTTTGTTCGGCGGCTATTCGTGTATCACGTGCTTTTACAGGTCGTGAAAAAATCTTTTGCTGTGGCTATCACGGTTGGCATGATTGGTATATCGGTATCACAAGTCGTAATGCTGGTGTGCCCGAAAGTACGCAAAATATGACTTATACTTTCGAATACAACGACATCGAAAGTATTCGTGCTGCCTTGGACGAAGACGTAGCAGCTGTGATTTTAGAGCCATTTATTTTTGAAGCACCTAAAAATAACTTCCTCCAAGAATTAGCCGAAGCTTGTCGTGAAAATGGAACATTACTCATTTTTGATGAAATGTGGACTGGCTTTCGAATTGCCTTGGGTGGTGCGCAAGAATATTTCCAAGTAAAACCAGACTTAGCGGTTTATTCAAAAGCTTGTGCTAATGGAATGCCAATTGCCTTGTTGACGGGTCGTGCAGACGTTATGGAGCTGTTCAACAAAGAAGTATTCAGTTATACTACTTTCGGTGGCGAAACTTTGTCTTTGGCAGCTTGTATTGCTACTATTCGTGAATTACAAGAAAAAAATGTACCAGCATATTTAGCCGAAAAAGGGGCGATTTTGCAACAAGGATATAACCAGATTGCCGAGGAGTTTGGCTTAGGCGCATTTACCAAATGTATCGGTTATCCATGTCGCTCTATGGTAACATTTAGTCCAGAAGCTGGCAATGGCCTTGAGCTAAAAACGCTTATGCAACAAGAAATGATTAAGCGTGGTATCCTGTGGGCTGGTTTTCATAATATGTGCTACAGTCATACCGACGAGGATATTGCTTACACTTTGTCTGCTTATCGCGATGTTATGCCAATCATGAAAAAAGCGATTCTTGATAAAGATGCAATGCCATTGATTCGTGGAGAAGTATTGGAAGCTGTTTTTAGAAAAACCTCAAACTACAATATCAAACCTGCTTTGCAGAAAGCCTAACCATGAATCAGCTAATCTCGAATCCTTCTTTGGCTGTACCCCAATTGTTTTCATTGGCAGGTAAAACGGCTATTGTTACAGGGGCTACAGGATTGATTGGACAAAAACACTGCGAAGCTCTCGCTGCCGCAGGCGCCAACGTGGTAGTAGCCGACGTACTCGAATTACAAGCCAAAGGTTTGGCTAATCAATTAGGAGAAAAACATATCGGTCTAAAGCTCGATGTAACAAATCCTAATAGTTTGGAGAAGGCGAAAGCGACTATTCTCGAAAAATATGGTTCAATCGATGTGTTGGTCAACAATGCGGCTATCAACGATATGTTCGAAAATCCATTGATGGCAAAAGAATTGTCCGCCTTCGAAAACTATCCATTGGAGTCTTTCCGAAAATCACTTGAAGTCAATGTTCTTGGGGTCTTTTTATGCTCGCAGATATTTGGTTCAGTAATGGCAGAGGCAGGTGCTGGTAGCATTATTAATATTGCCTCTACTTATGGCATGGTGGGTCCTGATCAACAAATTTACCGTGACGAAAACGGGGAGCAGAGTTTTTTTAAATCTCCATCATACCCAACTACCAAAGGTGCTGTTCTCAACTTTACTCGCTTTTTGGCTGCCTATTGGGGGCACAAAGGTGTGCGTGTGAATACACTGTCGCCAGGGGGTGTTGAAAACGGTCAGAATGAATTTTTTATCAAAAACTATACAAATAAAACGCCACTTGGTCGTATGGCTCAGCCTAACGATTATCAAGGGGCATTGGTATTCCTTGCTTCTGATGCTTCGGCTTATATGACAGGCGCCAACCTAGTAGTCGATGGCGGGTGGACAAGCATTTAGAGTTTTGAATTTTGAGTGCAGAGTTTTGAAATAGCTCCAATGTTCAAGTAAGCTTAACCACAAATTACTCAATGGAAAAATTACAACATATAAAATTGCTCCTTACCGACTGTGACGGTGTTTTGACCGATGCAGGGGTGTATTATGGAGAAAATGGTGAGGTATTGAAAAAATTCAATATCCGTGATGGGATGGGTGTCGAGCGTTTGCGCAATAGACAAATTGCTACAGGTATTATTACTGGCGAGCTTTCGCCTTCTGTACGCAAACGTGCCGAAAAGCTCAAGATTACCGAATTGCACATGGGTATCAAAGATAAGCTGGCGGTACTCCAACAAATATTGGTGAACCGTAATATCCTTCCTGAGCAAATTGCCTACATCGGCGACGATGTCAATGACCTCGAAATCATGAAGCACGTAGGCTTTACGGCTTGTCCTGCCGACGCCCTTAAGCAAGTGCGTAGCCAAGTAGACTATATCTGCGAAGCCAAAGGCGGCGAAGGCTGTTTCCGCGAACTAGCTGAACTTATTCTAGAGGCACAAACTCAAGAGGTGATAACTGAAATTTTATTAGAAGCTTAATAGTGGCAAAGGTTCAAAGGCACAAAGTGGCAAAGTGATTTACAATAAAGTGAATGAGGTACAAAGTAGCAAAGGCACAAAGTGAATTTGAATAAGATAATATAAACCACTTTGTGCCTTAGTGCCTGTTCCCTTTGTGCCTTCAAAAAACTAACAATAAAGTAGCAAAGGCACAAAGTGAATTAGAATAGGATAATATAAACCACTTTGTGCCTTAGTGCCTGTTCCCTTAGTGCCTTCAAAAAAAACTAACAATAACAAACGCATGAAATCAATTGAACTTAACACAGGAAAAGTAATTGGCGAAGGTGCGCCATGTTACATTATTGCAGAAATTGGTATCAATCACAATGGCTCGATTGATATTGCTAAAAAACTCATCGACGAGGCAGTCAATGCTAGAGTAGATGCGGTGAAATTTCAAAAAAGAACTCCAGAAGTATGTGTGCCACGCGACCAATGGGAAATCATGCGTGATACACCGTGGGGACGTATGTCATATATCGACTATAAGCGCAAAACTGAATTTGGTACAGTAGAGTTTTCTATCATTGACCAATATTGCAAAGAGCGAGGAATGGACTGGTTTGTATCGGCTTGGGATGTAGAATCAGTAGATTTTATGGAGCAGTTTGAAACACCTTTGTACAAATTGGCTTCAGCGTCGTTGACTGACTTTGAATTGATTGAACGTATTTTGAAAACTGGTCGCCCATTGATGATTTCAACAGGGATGTCTACGCAAAATGAAATCGTTGAAACAGTTCGTTTTATCTTAGATTTTGACCCTGAATATCCTTTGTCGATTGCTCACGCTACTTCGGCGTATCCTTGCAAGCCTGAAGAGTTGAATTTGAACATGATTCATACCTTAAAAACGATGTTCCCTAATCACCCTATTGGTTATTCTGGACATGAAACTGGCTTGGCTACTACCGTGGCAGCAGTGGCAATGGGTGCGACTTTTGTAGAGAGACACTTCACGCTTGACCGTGCTATGTGGGGTTCTGACCATGCGGCGTCGGTTGAACCACAAGGTTTGGCTCGCCTAGTAAAAGACATCCGCGACGTAGAAACAGCGAGTGGCGACGGTATCAAAAAAGTATATGATTCTGAAGTAGGTCAGATGAAAAAATTAAGAAAGCATATTTCTGCTGAGTATAATAAATAGCTGACGGCTTTCGGCAATCAGCTTTCGGGCGGAAAACCGACAACTGAAAGCTGATTGCCCATGGCTTATAAAAGACCTATAGATTCAACTCTGTAGGTCTTTGTGCTAAAAAACGGAACCCTTTATTTATATGACAACGGTTGAAATTACCACACTAATTTTGGTAGTTTGGATTGTACTGATTATTACGCTCGAAAGACTTTTCCCTTATCGCAAAGGACTTCCTTTTTTTAGAGAAGGCTTTTGGGTTGATTTGGTTTGGTACACCATAATTCAAAGCTATTTTCTCAAAATTCTTATTTTTCAATACATCATTGAGCCTATTCATGAGGCTTATCCTTGGTCTTCTTGGGTGTCGGTGAGTCATTGGCCATTAGCATTGCAGGTGTTCTTTTTTCTGGTAACCCATGATTTTTATATCTATTGGTTTCACCGTTTTCAACATGCCAATGCTTTCTTTTGGCGGACACATGAGGCGCATCACTCGGGCAAAAATGTAGACTTTCTGAGTGGCTCACGCTCGCATATTGTCGAGATTGTTATCAATCAAACGATTGAGTTTTTGCCAATTATTTTGCTAGGTGCATCCCCCGAAGTATTACCGATAAAAGCCTTACTAGATGCTATGTTTGGTATGTTTATTCATAGTAATCTTGATGTGAAACTGGGAAAATGGAAATACCTTTTCAATTCACCTGAGTTACATCTTTGGCATCATGCTAATTATAAAGAGGTTTTTCATGCCAATTTTTCGACCAAATTTGCCACATGGGACTATCTCTTCAAAACAGTATATGATCCCAAGCACAAGCCTGGGAATGCCCCCGAAAATTGGGGTTTATACTATGATTTCCCGAAAGACTATTTTTTACAACATGCTTTTTCAGTTAAAAGATTTGAGGAAAAAAAACTCTTGAAATATCCTTTGTTTCGAAAGTATTATTTCCTCAGAATCAATCTGTGGAATTGGTTTTTACAGAAAATAAAAAAAAGATAATAGCGAGTTAGACGTAACGTGTTATGTCTCTACAACATCATAAATCTGTGAGAGACGTAACATGTTACGTCTCTACATAAACCATAAATTATGCAATGGATTTATTTATTAATTGCTGCGGTATTTGAAGCCGCTTGGACATTTTCTTTGAAATATCTTGATTTTCAGAAAATCAAAACGATTCAATGGGATACCATTTTCTCCATGCATACTTGGGTGCTTATTTCGCCTTTGCTGGGATATATCTTTTTTGGGATTGGCAATATTTATTTTTTCGCACTAGCACTCAAAATGCTCCCTACAGCAGTGGCTATGGCCGTTTGGACAGCTCTTGCCTTGGTTTTTATCAAGCTGGCCGATGTTTTTATCTTACATGAAAAATGGGTTTGGCAAGAAATCGGGTGGATAACCCTCATTGCTATTGGTATTGTTGGGTTAAAAACATCGGTAAAAGCTTGAAAACAAAAAACGGTAAGACAAAGCCTTACCGTTTATAAACGAGAACCACTTATTTCATAACTAGCTACCAAAAAAATATTCTCAGTGCATGTCGTAATAGATGAGCGAACCTAATGCAATTTGGAAATATGAAAATGAGGTAAGACCAAAGTATGAGTGATGAGTTTTGAATGTAATTTTATGATTACTACTATTTTATTTCATCGATTTCCTTCACTTAATTTTTGAGCTTTCAGCTTTGGGCATTCGGCAAAAACATATCTATCATTACTAAAAACAATTTAACACTCTTTACCTTGTGCCTAAACACATAACCTAAATCTTATTCAGCACTAATCCTTAAAAAGGCTTTTATGATACTTTTGGCTATAAGCTTCGGCATTAAGAAAAATACGTTTTTGAATTCATAAAAAATATTTTGCCAAGAGCTCATAGCTGAAAGCCGAATGTTAAATAGTGACCATTAAAATATTACATTCACAACTCAGCATTCATACTAATGCCTACAGCTCACAGCCTAAAGCCATTAATAACTTATATAGGTATTAGTAAACGAACCGTCGTCGTAAAGGTCGATGATGGCATAGCCTGCTTCGGTATGCTGGTATTTACCAAACCACCATCTACCAGATACAGCGCCATTACAACAGTAAGAAACGCCATTATAATCAACTCGGTCGGTTAGGTGAATATGTCCCGAAACAGCCAGTTTTACATTTTTATGGTCATCAAAAAGATTTGAAATACGTTTGGCGTCGGTGTGCATCCAGCTGCCAGGTACTTCCCATTTGCCGTTATTGCTATTGTCACCATCAAAAAATACACAAGCCGCTAAAATCGGAATATGCGAAATCACCATTACAGGCTTGTCGTCGGGCGTAGCCTTGAGTGTCGACTTCAGCCAATCGTATTGCTCGTCGTCGAGGTGGGCGGTGTACCATGAGCCGTCTTTTTTGCGCTGAACGCTATCGAGCATGACAAAACGCCATTGGTCGGTATCATGCGAGTAATAGCGCTTGCTTATAGACATCTCGTCCATGGCCCATTTTTTGCCGTCCTCGAAGGTCTTGAAACTATCGCCCTCGCAACAGATGTCGTGATTGCCTACACAACTGATGACTGGTAAATTATTTTCACTTTTGAGTACTTCATTAAAAAGCTTCCATTGTTTGTCTGCATTGTGTGGAGTGCGTTTATGTGCATCCATCACACAATCACCAGAGTTGATGATAAGGTCTGGTTTGATATCCAATGATTGAATATGGTGCAAACAACGCTCAAAACCTTTGGCCGCCCCAATCAAGGGTTGGATGTGTACATCGGTAATATGAGCTACACGAAGTACACGTTTAGGAGCGCTGGGTTTTTGAGCATTTGCCAACGAAGGAAGCGATAAACCTCCTGCGGTAAGAGCCAATTGTCGAAGTAAATCTCTTCTTTGCATAATATGCGATTGCTTGGTTAGAAATAGCTATCAAGTAGTGCTTGGCTACCACCTCTACCTCCTCAGAAGCACAGTGCAAAATTGTGATTTTAGTGTAACTTCATGATTTGTAATAAGTTAAGAATTTGTAAAAAGAGGAGGCTCAATATGAATTTCTTGTCAAATTTTGAAGACATCGTGGGAACTTAAATACAATCAAAGAAGATTTAACATAAACAATTCATAAAGTTTTTTTACTTTTGTCGCCCTTTTAATAAATATAAAAGGTGCTAATTATCAGGAAGTTGGAGTGGAAAAGGATAAATGCCGACTAAAGTTAAGACCATAACTTTACAAATAATATACTTGCAGAACGCCAAGGGCTAAAAACCTAATCATGTAGAATAAGATAGAAAGGGGTTTTAATATAAAGTATTGATAATTAAAACTTTGTATTCACAATTTACAACTCATAATTCAGCATTAATACTCGCAGTCAAAAAATAATAAAATTATGAACCATCAACAGTTGCGTAAGGAAAATTTTGGAAATGATTTTGTGTGGGGCATCGCAATGTCGGCCTTTCAAAATGAAGGTGCTTGGAATGAAGGAAATAAAAGTGAGTCTATTTGGGATAGATTTAGCCATAAAAAGAATAGAATTTTAGATAAAACAAATGCCGATGTAACTACAGATTTCTATCATCGCTACCGCGAAGATATCCGTCTGACCAAGGAGTTGGGATTTGAAGTGTTTCGCTTTTCTTTTGCTTGGTCAAGAATTCTACCTAATGGCATTGGCACGGTCAATCATGAAGGAATTGACTTTTACCATAAGGTGATAGATACTTGTTTGGAATTTGGTTTAGAACCTTGGCCTACGATTTATCACTGGGATTTGCCTCAGATTTTGGAGGATATGGGTGGTTGGACCAACCGCCATATCGTAGATTGGTTTGTGGAATATTGTGAGGTATTGACCGAAGAATTTGGCTCAAAAGTCAAACATTGGATGGTGCTCAATGAGCCAGCAGGTTTTACGGGTTTGGGCTATATGACGGGTTATCATGCGCCTGGGCGTATGGGTATGAGTAATTTTTTACCTGCAGTCCACCACACAGCACTATGCCAAGCTGAGGGTGCAAGAGTGATTCGTAGAAATGTGTCAGATGCCGTGATTGGCACTACTTTTTCATGTTCTCATATCGAACCACATACGCATCGCTTCGCCGATATTAAAGCCGCCCAGAAAGTAGATGCCCTCCTCAATCGGTTATTTCTTGAGCCTGCTTTGGGTTTAGGATATCCTATTGAAGATTTACCTTTTCTTAAGACCATGATGAAAAAGTATGTCTTTGAAGGTGATATGGAGCGACTGGCGTTTGACTTTGATTTTATTGGTATTCAAAACTACTTTAAGTTGGTGATGAAAGGAGCTTGGTGGATGCCCTATATCAATGCCATGGAAGTAAAACCCCACAAACGAGGCGTACATCATACAACGGATTTGGGCTGGGAGGTATCGCCAGATGGAATGTATGAAATTATCAAGAAATTTGCTTCGTATTCTCAAATCAAGCAGTTGATTATTACCGAAAATGGCGCTGCTTTTAAAGATACCCTTCGTCATGGTGAGGTACATGACCCTGAGCGAACAGCTTTTTATCAGACCTATTTGCATAGTATTCTGAAGGCAAAGCAAGAAGGTATCAATTTGGGGGGATATTTGGCGTGGACACTAACCGATAATTTTGAATGGAGAGAAGGTTATCAGCCCAAATTTGGTTTGGTATATGTAGACTTCGAAACTCAAGAAAGAATTGTAAAAAGTTCAGGAAAATGGTTTAAGGAGTTTTTAACAGCCGAAAAAAAGCATAAGCAAGCAGATATATTAGTTTCGGAAAAGGTTATTTGTTAAGTGATGAGTTGTGAGTGGTGAGTTGTGAATTTTAGTACTGATACATCATTCACAATTCACCATTTTAAAAATCACTAATTCACCCAATCACTCAGCAGCAAGGTTTTATTTTACTGTAAACCCACCTGTTCCGATTTGATAACCTTCTGAATATAATTCTACCTTATAGTTGCCAGCACGATACGGAGAATTTCCGCCACGTTGGTATGAAATTTCAACGTTTTGGTTATTGTTTTGAAAGAAGATTGACTTTTTAGCTGTATAATTAGTTTCCTTCCCAAATATGTTAAAACTTCCCGAACCAGCAGCCGTGTCAAACAATACAGCACCGTCTGGGTCGAGCACACGGAGGTAAATTACTTTTTCGTCTTGTTTGGCAATTGGATTAGGCATCAAGCTAAATGCGACCTTAATTTTACTCACCTTTGATGCTCTGTAAGTACCGCCATCACGCTCTTTTCCTCTGTCTGATATGGCCAATACTTGTACTTCTTGTGCTTGTAAGGCGGAGGCTCTACTCACTTTTGCCGAAAGCTCAGAGTTTTTACGAGATACATTTTCGACTGAATCGCTCAAAGATTTTTTGATGCCTTTCAACGAAACATTTTCGGTACTCAAGTCGGTATTTTCAGAAGTTAGTGTACGATTTTTTTCTGCCAAAATGCCATTTTCTTTACGAAGGCGATTCAGTTCGGCGTCCTTGTTGTTGAGGAGACTAATATACTCAGCTATTTTGCCATCATATTGTTGTTTCGAAAGTTCACCAGCTGATTTGAGTCCAGCAACATCAGCTTCTAACTGTTTTTTGGCAGCTTCTAACTCTTCTACTCGTCCACCCAAAGATTTGATTTCTGCAATTTTGGCATCCATTTGCATCCCAATCGAGTCCAAGCTCATACGTGCCGACGAAATTTCGGCTACACGCTGGTCTATCATTCGATTTTGGTCTTTACTAATACCTTTTGCTTCAAATAGTAAATAGCCTAAAACAGCTGATAAAATAGCAAATGCACCTGTACCAGCTTTCCAGAGACTATTGTTGGACTTGTTTACATCCATAAAAGAGTTGATTAGATATTAAGGCTTATTGGCTGGCTACAGTCTAATATTCTGACAGCAAACAGCCAAAGGTATATTAAAATAAGGCTAAATCTGAGCTGCTGGTATAGATATATCATTGATTCATAAGTGCTCTGAGATACATCTTTGACCTAGCTTCGCTCAATTCAAAGCCCGAAATTAAACAATTTAGGCTGATTCAAGAAATCTCTTTTTCTAAACTGTTTAAACAAATATAGAATTTTGAAGGAATGATTTTATCCTGATTCTGGTGGTTTTTCAAAATACCTCAGCTGAGTGCTTATATTTGTAAATAATTCTGGAGATTGTGTAAATAATTTGCGATTTCTAGGAAATATTTTCTTTTTAACTCAAGATGATGTCGTCTTTGCACGTAACTTTGACGACATTTCAAAACGGCTTTAGGCTGTGAACGGTATGCTTTAGGCAAAATATTTCTATGATTTATTAAAATATACTTTTAAGCTTAATCATATCTTTTCTATCGAAGTAATACAGACTTTATTCTAGTACCTACGGCTTATAGTCTAAAGCATATTAATGCAATTTTACTCTATATTTTACTTAGATTAGGACATAATTCAATAGCTGATGGCTAAAAGCTGATAGCCGATAGCCAAGATAAACTTATTTCAAAATAATGCCCAAATACGATTTTTTAGTCATAGGCTCTGGTATTGCAGGACTTTCCTACACCGCCAAACTTGCATCACATTTTGCTGATAAAAAACAAGATGTCAAAATCGCAGTCATCACTAAAACGGTGGCCGAAGAAACCAATACCAAATATGCACAAGGAGGTATTGCTGCTGTTTGGAATAATGAGGATTCCTTCGAAAAACATATCGAAGATACCATGATTGCGGGCGATTTTTTATCAGATCCCAAAGTCGTAGAAATTGTGGTAAAAGAAGCCCCTGCTCGTTTGCAAGAGCTGATTGATTATGGCACAGAATTCGACAAAAAAGCTGATGGATCCTATGATTTGGTAAAAGAAGGAGGTCACTCAGACCATCGTATTTTACACCATAAAGATTCGACAGGTAACGAAATAGAACGCGCTTTATTGGCGAAAGTAAAGTCCTTTCCAAGCGTTGAGATATTTACGCATTATTTTGCCGTTGACTTGATTACACAACACCATTTGGGTGAAAAAGTAACTAAAGATACACCCGACAAAAGATGCTTTGGGGTATATGTATTCAACACTTTGACAGGTAGACCCGAGACTTTTCTTGCTAAAACTACACTTTTGGCAACGGGTGGTATTGGTCAAATATATCAGAGTACTACCAACCCAACCATTGCTACGGGCGACGGTATTTCGATGGCCTATCGTGCCAAGGCTTTGGTGGACAATATGGAGTTTATCCAGTTTCACCCAACGTCTTTGTATCAGCCAGGCAAAAAGCCTTCTTTCTTAATTTCGGAAGCTGTACGTGGGCATGGCGGTATTTTGAAAAATAAGGATGGAGAGACATTCATGGAAAATTATGACCCTCGTTTGTCGTTGGCACCACGTGATATTGTGGCTAGAGCGATAGACTCTGAGATGAAGAAGAATGGGGTTGACCATGTTTATTTGGATACTCGTCATTTGGAGGCAGAAGATTTCAAGCATCATTTTCCGATGATTTACAAATACTGCAAGGATAACTTGGGCTTGGATATTACTGGCAACGATATGATTCCTGTAGTGCCAGCGCAACATTATTTGTGCGGTGGTATTAAGGTCAATGAATATTCACAAACGACGATTAATTACCTTTTTGCCGCAGGCGAATGTTCGTGTACAGGCTTGCATGGAGCTAATCGTCTGGCTTCCAATTCTTTGCTAGAGGCTATTGTGTATGCACATCGTGCGTTTGAAAAAACGATCGAGATTTACCAAGAAAATACCATTCCTGACAATATTCCAGATTGGAACGACGACGGAACAACTCACCCAGAAGAATTGATTTTGGTGACCGAAATGACCCGTGAGTTAGAGTCGGTGATGAGTAATTATGTTGGTATTGTAAGAACTGACCGTCGTTTGAAACGTGCGTATGACCGTCTAGAGCTGATTTATATCGAACACGAAGAGTTGTATCGTGAATCCAAGCTATCAGTACCAATTTGTCAGTTGAGAAATATGATTAATGCAGCGTACTTGGTGATTAAACACGCCATAGCTCGTAAAGAAAATAGAGGCTTGCATTATAACTTAGATAACATCAGGTAGGTGAGGAGTTTTGAATCTTTTCTTGAAATCCACATTTCACCAGTAGAGACGCAATGTTTGCGTCTGAAGCCGAGTAAAACATAGCATAGTAGTATCAAAAAAGCGGTCTGAAAATATTCTTCGACCGCTTTTTTGATGCTATCATGTTACAATCATTGAATCTCTACTGCTAAAATTTAGATTTTAAAACAATCACTCATTTACTCATTCACAAATCACTCAATATCATTAGCTGAACAATTCTTTTAGTTTAAGGGCGACCATAACATTTCCTGCAAATTTTAATTTTCCTGTGATTACCGCACTCATCGGGTCAATATGACCATTAATAAGGCTTTGTAAGACTGTAGTAGTCGTTCTAAACGAGCAATCTGCTGTTTGGTAGTCGTCGCTTACATGACCTTTGGGACAAATCATGATACTTCCTTCAGGCAGGTCAAAACGAACCGTGCCGCCCATTTGTGTTAATTTCTCTTGATGTTGAGCGATTTGATGCATTAATCTTTCCATAGCCGTATTTTTTACTTGTTTAAGTTCTTATATCAAAGCTAATTAATTGAAAAAATAAAAACAAGCGAAATTTCGCTAAAATGTATATTTTCGCAAATGTGTTTTTCGGAATGCCTCAAAAACCCTATTCAGGCCTAATAATTTCCTGTTCACCAGCATATTAGGGCTTCTTAGCAACGAAACTTTCTATATATCAGTCAACATTTCATAATAAATCCAACCACATTTTTGGGCATATAAATAGTATCTTTGTGAATAAATACAAAATATTCACAACAGACTAAACCCTATTTTCGCTCAGACAAAGCGATATTTATCACATGCAAAAACTTTTTACAACCTTAGTAGGGCTATTATGGCTATCGTCTTTTAGTATTATTGCGCAAAATTTTACCCTAAAAGGACAAATCATCAACCAATCGACACAGTTGCCTATCGAAGGAGCGATTGTTCGATCTTTTCCTCATGGTTATGCGATTACCAATTCTTTGGGAGAATTTTCTATCTCAAAACTGACCTCTGCTGAAGTGCAAGTGCAAGTTTCACATATTGGTTTTCAGAAATATGAAGCTAAAGTAAAAACGAGTCAAACACTTAAAGTTGCTCTACCTGTAGCGATGGTTCAGCTCGAAGAGGTAGAGGTTCATCCCGAAAATGCACACCAACAACAAACAATCAGTAGTATAGATTTGCAATTGCGCCCTATCAATAACTCACAAGAAGTATTGCGCTCAGTACCAGGGCTATTCATGGGTCAACACGCAGGAGGAGGCAAAGCCGAACAGATATTTCTACGCGGATTTGACCTTGACCATGGTACTGATATTCGCTTGACAGTGGATGGTATGCCTGTAAATATGGTATCACATGCACACGGACAAGGATATGCCGATTTGCACTTTGTGATTCCTGAATTGATAGAAAGAGTAGATTTCAAAAAAGGGTCCTATTATGCCGATAAAGGCAATTTTACCACAGCAGGTTGGGTAGATTTTAGAACAAAAAATGTCTTGGACAAAAACTTTGTAAAGGTTGAAGCAGGGCAATTTAATACCTATCGTGCAGTGGGTGCGTTTAATCTTTTGGGACAAAAAGCCAAAGAACGCAACGAGTCGATGTACGTAGGAGGGGAGTATAGCTATTCGGATAGTTATTTTGACTCACCACAGCATTTTCGACGTGTCAATGCTGTTACCAAATACAATCGTCAATTTTCGAGTAAATCACAATTAACCCTGACGGCTTCTACTTTTTGGAGTAAGTGGAACCACTCAGGACAAATCCCCGACCGTGCAGTAGATTCGGGTCAAATTTCATTTTATGGTGCGATTGATGATACCGAAGGTGGCGAAACTAGTAGAAGTAATGTTAATGCGCAATTGGTTACTCAATTGGGAAATGGCGTGTTGAAAAACCAATTATTTTATTCCAACTACAACTTTTTATTATTCTCCAATTTTACCTTTTTCAAAGAAGATCCAGTAAATGGAGATCAGATAAAGCAACATGAAAATCGTAATCTTTGGGGAGGAAATACCAGTTATTCGATAGAACATGGTAATGGTGCGAGTTCGAATATTGGCGTGGATTATCGACAAGATTTTGTAAATAATCTTGAGCTTTCACGAACTGTCAATCGCACCTTTGTTAGTGATTCATTGAAATATGGTAAAGTCATGGAGCAAAACTTAGGATTCTACTATGATTATACCATGCGACTATCTGAGCGATTGACAGCCAATGTTGGTTTGCGATATGATGTGTTTTGGAATCGATATAATAACTTTTTGAGTGATTCGAGTAAATATACATTGAAAGCAAATGCCTCTATTTTAAGTCCTAAATTCAACTTGTATTATACGCCAAACAATCGTGTACAATTGTATTTGAATACAGGAAAGGGTTTTCACTCAAACGATACACGTGTAGTAGTAGCTACTCAAGGACGTGAGATATTACCAGCAGCTTACGGTTCTGATTTGGGCGTTGTATGGAAGCCATTACCTAAATTATTGCTCAATATGTCGGCGTGGTATTTATGGCTCGACCAAGAGTTTGTGTACGTGGGCGACGAAGCCGTAGTGGAGCCAAGTGGTAAAACTCGTCGTATGGGATTAGATCTTTCGTTGCGTTACCAAATTACAGACTGGCTGTACGCCGATATGGATTGGAACATAGCAAAACCAAGAGCGTTAGGTGTAAACGAATTACAAGCATTTTTACCATTGGCCCCAACCCGAACCTCAACGGGAGGATTGAATGTCAGAACACAAAATGGATGGAGTGGCTCGTTGCGATACAGATATATGGCCGACCGACCAGCCAATGACGATAATACAATTATTGCCAAAGGGTATTTTGTCAACGATATGCAGGTCAATTATCAATACAAGGCATATAACTTTGGATTATCGGTTCAAAACCTCGCCAATGTACGCTGGAAAGAGACGCAGTTTGCGACAGAAAGTCAGTTGAAAAATGAAACAGAACCTGTAAATGAAATCCATTTTACGGCAGGAACACCATTTTTGCCAAGCTGTCGGTAGGTATATCATTTTAGAATAGGAGCTAGAAAAAATGAAAAGGGTAGGATATAAACCATTAGTCTATATTCTACCCTTTTCTTGTAAATGTCTTAAAGCTTACTGATGAATTTTTGCTTTCAAGAAATTAATCAGCACATCCAAACCTAAGTCGAAGCTATGGTTGTTTGGGATTACGATATCGGCTACTTTTCTATAAGGTTTAATGAATTTCTTATAAGTAGGGTTTACGTGATTTTTCCAGCGATACATCACGTCCATCAAATCATATCCTCTTTCTTCGGCGTCGCGTTTGATACGGCGATTAAGTTTGATTTTGTTGGTAGCATCAATAAATACCTTCAAATCCAACTGGTTGGCTACTTCAGGGTAATGGAATACAAAAATACCTTCAACTACCACAATAGGGGCTGGTCTAAAGCATAACATTTTTGGTGTTACAGCTTTGTTATTGAAAGTATATTCTTCTTTGTGTACTTCCAATCCTTTTTTCAACAGCTCAACATCGTGGGCAAAAGCCTCTCCATCAATTGATTCAGGAAGGTCAAAATTTTCAACACCATTTTCATCTTTCAACTGAAGATGACGTGGGCGATAATAATTGTCTTGAGAAATCAAACAAATTTCATTTTCTGGAAAAGCCTCAAGCAATCGCTTCAGGAACAAAGTTTTGCCCGAAGCACTGCCACCAGTAATACCTACGAGATACGGTCGTTGGGGAATAGCCATTGATTGGATTAATGTTAAAGAAATTTTACTACTAGAATTCTACCCAAACGGGCAATGAACCATGCTTATACACATAAACTCCCCCAGCCGATAGAATAGTTTCTTTGAATGGGGGAATTCTTAATAGCGCTGAATGGAGAGATAAGAGTGAAGAATTCAACACCCACTTTCGATTTAGACTATTGTATATTTCAGCAAAGTTCGGAAAGATTCACGACTTTATTTTCGTCCAGTAATAATTTTCTTATCTAAAGCAGCCCAAAGTTGATTACGATAGGTATCTCCTAAGGGGATAGAGGTCTCATTATCGAGGAATATCTGGTTTCCTTCTACAAAATCTATTTTACCCAAAGAAATGATATAGGAACGATGAACCCTCAAAAATAAGTCTGGCGAAAGGGCTTCTTCCAAGTCTTTTACATTGAGTAGTGATACAAATTTTCCACGGGTGGTATGCACCGTTACATAATTTCCTAAACCTTCTACAAAGAGTATGTCATTGAGTTCTATTTTCTGGATTCTACTTTCAGTTTTGATAAAAACATAGTCATCTGCTGTACCCGGGCGCTCGCTTTCGGTGCTTCTTCTCAAAATAGATTGAGTTTTATCGATGGCACGTACAAAGCGTTCGAAAGGAACAGGCTTTACCAAATAGTCGATATTATGATATTGATATCCTTCAAGAGCATATTCTTCATAGGCTGTAGTAATAATGAATCGGCAGCGACTGCCCGCCAATTTCATGAGTTCGATGCCCGACAATTCAGGCATTCTTATATCTACAAAAGCTAAATCAACGGACTGGGTTCTGATTAGTTCGAGTGCTTCAACTGGACTTGTAAAGGTGGCTAGTAAGTTTAGTTGAGGCAAACGATTGACATAATTGCTTAATACATCAATGGCAGCACGTTCATCATCAATAATGATACAATTCAACATTTTTATAAAGTATTTAAAGTACTAAGTGTAGCGTCAAGCTAAAGAAATCGCCTTCATCGCTGGTGGTTAGTTTGTGCCTATTAGGATAGGCCAGCAAAAGTCGTCGGCGGGTATTGCTTAAGCCAATACCTCCTGATTGTTTTTTAGCTTCGGAACACTTTTTATTATAAGTTTTAAATATTAAGTGGTTTTCTTTGACCAAAATTTCTATCAAAAGTGGGTGATCGGGGTTCGACAAATCTCCAAATTTGAAAGCATTTTCTACAAAAGTTAATAGAATCAAAGGCACAATACGGCGATATTCCAAATTGCCCTTGATATTTAATTGCACACACAACCTATTGTCAAAACGTAGTTGATTAAGTTCGACATAGTTTTGTATTTGCGCTACTTCTTTACTCAAATGAACTTTCCCTTCCTCATCATCGTCTTTTATGGCATAACGCATAATTTCAGAAAGTAGCATAATGCCACGAGAAAGGTTTTCAGAGTATTGCACAGACTGTGCATAAAAGAAGTTTAGGGTATTGTAAAAAAAGTGTGGACTGATTTGTTTTTTCAGATTAGTTAACTCTGCTTGTTTGATGGCGTCATTCAAGCGATCATTCTCTTGTTGATTAAATTGTTGTTGTTGTTGTTGAGTAAAAAAAAGCTGAGCAAATCGATAAGTAATTGCCCAAGAGATCACAACTGTATAAGTAATAACCTGAAACCAAAAGTTCTGTTTTCCGCTAAAATATACATAAGAGTCAAAAAAGCGGGGTATTAAAAGGAAATGAACCAAGCAATTCCATACAACAATAGTTCCAAGTATTAGTGCTGTGCGTCGGAATAAAGTTCCTTTCAAATTTAGCGTGGCTTGAGAAGGAATAATATATTTTAAGATAAAAATAAAGACGCAAAGCTTACAAACAGAGTGTAGTATGAGCGGTACACTAGATTTGAGGTTGAAGGGTGCTTCCAATAACCCATTGAACACCATAACCTCGCAAAACATGTATAACAACCATACCAAAAGATATATCCAAACAAGCCTCAATTTGTTATTCATTCCCAAATTTACCATGAAGAAATACACTTATCATCAAAAAAACATCATTTTGTAAATTTCATAACCTAAGTTAAGAGACTCTATTTATTTAGCCCTATTTTGAGAATAGCTTCACACAGAAATCTGACTTGTTGACCCTCTTTATATACCCGTCCACGTAAATAATTTTTAGAATTGTGTATTAATATTGAAATTTGATTTCCAAATAATATTTGGTATGAGTACACCTCAAAAGCATTTAAAGTTAATAGTCTCTACTCCTATTTTCCCTTCAAAGGACTCACTTGTTGAGTCCTTTGTAATTTATAGCTATCTCCAATTTGGCAATTTCCTCTTTACTTCCTATCGCTTAAAGAAACTTACAAGCTATCTTTGCGGTTAAGTTTAATAAACGATAGTGATAAGATATCAATTCTTGTCTAAATGGCATAAGTTTTATTTGCCACTAATTTCGAAAAACAATCATGGGCGATTTAAAAATCAATAAAGAAGAGATTCTCAAGGCTTTATCTACGGTTCCTGAACCAGACTTGAAAAAGGACCTTGTTACCCTTAATATGATTAAGGACATTGAGTTGGGGGTAGGCGAAGTTCGCTTTACTGTTGTACTTACAACACCAGCTTGTCCTTTGAAAGAAAAAATCAGAAAAGACTGCGAAAATGCTATCCACGAGCACGTAGACCCCAATCTGAGAGTGGTTATTAATATGACTGCTGATGTTACTACGACTCGCTTTGGCAATTCTACTTTATTACCCGATGTCAAAAATATTATTGCAGTAGCTTCAGGTAAAGGTGGTGTGGGTAAGTCTACAGTAACAGCCAATTTGGCTATGGCGCTCAAATTGTCTGGTGCTAAAGTGGGTATTATCGATGCCGATATTTCTGGCCCTTCGATTCCAGTGATGTTTGGTGCTGAAGATTTACAACCAATGGTACAGCAGATAGATGGCAAAAATATGATTCAGCCAATCATGCAGTACGGCATCAAGATGATTTCAATGGGCTTTTTGGCTCCGCAAGACAATCCTGTGCCTTGGCGTGGTCCTATGGCTACACAAGCTTTGCGTCAGTTTTTTGGTGATACACACTGGGGAGAATTAGACTATTTATTGATTGACCTCCCTCCAGGTACTTCAGATATTCACTTGTCGTTGGTACAGCTTGTGCCTGTAACAGGTGCAGTTGTAGTAACTACGCCACAAAAAGTGGCGTTGGCCGATGCTACTAAAGGTTTGATGTTCTTCCGTCAAGCACAAATCAACGTTCCTGTATTGGGGGTTGTGGAAAACATGGCTTATTTTACTCCAGAGGAATTACCAGACAATAAGTATTACATTTTTGGAAAAGATGGAGGTAAAAAATTGGCTGAAAAATACGAAACTGAATTATTAGGCTCTATTCCGTTGGTACAAGGAATCCGTGAAGGTGGTGATGAAGGCAAACCTGTAGTAATGGGTGATTCGATTATGACTCAAGCCTTTAAAGACCTTGCCGAAAACGTAGCACAACAAGTAGCTATTCGTAATGCAACGATAGACAAAACTACACCAGTACAGTTGAAAGTGTAGACGATAAATACATATAGCTAAATTTCCTAGCCATCTGTCGGCTTTAGTATCAAATAATTACGATATTTGTATTACTAGCAAAATCGAATAGGGCAGAAGCAAAATTCTAGCTTGAATATATTTATGGATCTTGCTAAAAGACCATACAACCAACTTGTTATAAAGCATGGAAACAACGTTTGAGAATTCTCTAGCAGAAAAAGTAGAATCGGCCTTAAATAAGATTCGTCCTTATTTGGTAGCTGATGGTGGCAATGTGGAAGTTATCGAAATCACAAACGATTTGGTTCTCCGATTACAATTTGTAGGCGCATGCAGTTCGTGTTCAATGTCTGCCATGACTTTCAAAGCTGGTATAGAGGAAACCATTCGTCGTGAAGTTCCTGAAATTGCTCGTGTCGAAGCTGTCGTGGCCTAATTCACTCAAAGCTTTGTCCAAAATATATATAGCCCTTGCAAATTATTTTGCAGGGGCTATTCGTTGTGTAGGAGCAATAATCAATTTCGGATTGGGGATTTTTGATTTCGGATTTTAATAATAGTATTTGTTTATAAAAATAGATACTTCCGAAATCAAACATCCGAAATCCGCAATACTTAAAATAAAACCGTATGAAAAAAATTGCTTTACTATTTGCCTTCGTAGTAGGTTTGGTACAGGCTCAAGCACAGGTACGTGGAGGTATTAACTTCTTTAAAGGAACACTCAAAAGTGCCTTTGCTTTAGCTCAAGCTCAAAACAAACCTCTTTTTGTCGAAATTTATGCGATTGGTTGTCCTCACTGTGAAAACTTCAAAAAGACTTTTGATGCTAATGCCAAAGTCGGAGCTTTTTACAACAAAACCTTTATCAATTACCAATTGGAGGTAAACTCTCCTGAAGCAAAAGCTTTTCGTCAAAAACATAATATCTATGTGTTGTCAACGCCTTTGATGAGTTTTTGGGATAAAGACGAGAAATTATTACATATCCAGTCGGCTGGAGATGAGCAAAACAATGAAGCCTATATCATCAATATGGGCGAGCGCGCTATTAATCCACAAATGCAATCGGCTACTTGGAAAAGCTATTTCAAACAAGGTATGAACGATGATAATTTCTTGATTGAATATGCCTACACTTGCCGCTTATTATGTGATACAACCGACAACCTTGCAGCAATGCGCACGTATGCGCAAAAACAAAAATCAGAGGTGATGTCTAGTCCAACCAATTTTGTGGTTTTACAGAAAATCATCATGGATGACGAAAACCCCTTGTTCATCAATATGATGAATCATTTGGAGGAGTTTAATAAAAAGTTTGGTGCGCAGAATGTCAAAGTTACAGCCGAGAATATTATCATGTATAGTTTGTATTGCAGTCGTGCGCAACAATATTCGCCTGAAAAATTTACTCAAATGAAAGAATATCTTCGTCGTTTGGGCATCGACGAACAATCAATTCGTGGGCGTTTTGTATGGACCGAATCGACGATTCTTTTCAAAGCAGGAAAAGACATAGAAGCTGCCAATTTGATTGATGCGTTTTGTAAAAACGTAAAGCAAATCGACAAAAAAGATGCAGCATTTATTGAGAATTTTGTGAAAACAAAAACAACTAACTCCGCAGCTCTCGAAAAACTAGACTGGATTTTTAAGAAAAAATAAGTTGATGCTATTCGCTGTAGGCACTACGCTGTAAGCAAAATGATGAAAGTCAAAGACTCACTTTGCCTACAGCTTCTAGCCTACAGCAGCAAGCAACCTATAATGACTCACTTTGCTTTAGGTTAAAGCTTATACATTTTATCGCCTCAAATCTTCCAAAACCCTGCTGTCTCGCCTAAATTTGCTATATTGCACGCCAAAAATAGCATTCTCTTCAACGTTTAATCCCGATTGCTTAATCGGGCGTTTCAAGCATGAATATAGGTATCTTCTTTGGCGGGCCCGCTCGTGAACGTGAAATTAGTTTTGCAGGTGGTAAAACGGCGATGGAAAACATCGACAAATCACTTTTTACGCCTGTTCCAATTTTTGTAGACGGCACAGGAAACTTCATCATTCTCAATGAGTCGCTGGTATATTCTAGCGCTATCCGTGATTTTTATCCCCCAAAATCTTATCAAGGCGATTATACAATATACTCAGAATCGTTAGGGCAATTATCTGATGAAGAACTTGATACCATGCTTCAATCCATTGGTACACGTATTTCACCCGACAAATTTAAGTCCTACATCGACTTTGCCTTCATTGCTATGCACGGTCCTGGTTGCGAGGATGGAAGTATTCAAGGTTTGTTGGAATGGTACGGTATTCCATATTCAGGTCCAAGTGTGATGGGTTCTTCGATTGGGATTGATAAAATCGCCCAAAATGACTTGATTCGCTTGGCAGTAGGTCTTAACAAAAGAACAGCAACATTGACTCGCCAGTCTTTTGAGCAAGAGGAGGCTAGTGTTTTGTTCGAACAAATCAAAGCCCAAGTTGGCTTACCATTTGTCGTGAAAGCACCACATCAAGGGTCATCTATTGGGGTAGCTTTTGTGAAAAAAGATGAGGTAAGTGATTTTGTAAAAGCAGTAAAACAGTGTTTCTTTATTCGTGAGGTAAGTGCTGAAGAATGGAATGCATCTGACAAGAAAGAATATGTTCAAAAAATGGCGAATCTCGATGAAGGTATCGGTTTGCCAGTAGCATTGAACAACGAATTAGTATATCATCCTGCGGAGTTGTTGACCAAACTTGATGCGCATTTTGCACAAGCAAATACCAAAGCAGAGTTGATTTCGAGCAATGCCGAAGATGCTGTTTTGTTTGAAAGTTTTGTAAAAGGACAAGAATTTAGTTGCGGTGTCATCCAAACGCCAGATTGCGTATCGGTAGCATTGCCGCCAACCGAAATCATAGCAGGGGTAGAGGTATTTGACTTTAAAGCAAAATACCAATCTTCCGCAACTCGTAAGCGTATTCCTATCGAAACGTCATTGGATAACCTTCATAAGGTGCAAGCTGATGTTAAAAAGGCTTTTGACTCATTGAAATTTGGCGTTTGTACACGTATCGATGGTTTCTTGACACCAGATGGTGAAGTTTTATTGCACGATCCAAACACTATTCCAGGTATGTCGCCAACCTCCTTGATATTCAAGCAAATGGGAGAAATCGGATTGAATGTGACAGACGCAATTACCTATTTTATTCGTCAATCAATTCGTGAGCGTGTTCGTACAGGAAAAAATACGATCAAGTTTCAATTACTATTAGAAAAATTAGATGCGGCTATTGCCGCTCGTATCGCAGGTTTGCCTTCTCGTAAACAAGTAGCCTTTTTGTTTGGTGGTTTCGACGCCGAAGCGCAAGAGGCATCTTATGCCGAAGCAAAAAAAGCGTATGGTCGTTTGGCAGCTAGTGTGGATTCGCTTCCTGTTCCTATTTTTGTGACAGGAAATGACGCTTCTTCAGCGAAGTATTACAAGCTTCCTACGAATATTATGTTCAAAGAGTTCGCCGAAGATATTGTGAAAGCATTAGATGGTTCAGTTCACCCATTAATTACTCAGACTCGTATCAATGCAGAGGCCATCACACTACATTTTACGGGTAAATTGGTAGGTTCTGTGGAAGAAATCGACTTATCCACAATCTTATCAACATGCCAAGCACAGCAAAACTTTGTAGCTGGCTTGGAGATTGAGCTGTAGTATTGAAGGATTATTTGTATCCGTAGAGACGTAATATTTTACGTCTTAAGCCGAGTCAGAGATAGTGTAGTAGTATCAAACATGAGTCATCATGAAACATGATTCAATAATTTTATCAAAAAAAGCGGTCGAAAAACAATTTTCGACCGCTTTTTTTGATGCTAGATACAACTCAGTTTTAGACATAAAGTATTACGTCTCTACGGTTGACATACCAATTTTAACATAATCACTCATTTACTCAATCGCTATTTACTAAATTTACTTAACCGTAAATACGCCTTGACCGATTTTAAAACCTTCGGCATACAATTCTATAGTATGATTACCAGCATTATATTTTGAGTTTTCGCCACGACTAAAAAGCATTTCTACACGTTGGTCATTGCTCGTATATTCTATGACTTTTTTGGAAGTGTAAGCCGTTTCGATACCATTAAATTGGAAAATACCAGACCCCAATGCACTATCCGAAATCACAGCACCCGTTGGGTCAAGAATACGAAGAATGATTTCCTTTTCATTTTGCTCAGTCAGAGGATTAGATGGAAGTGTGAAAATGACCAATAACTGATTCATTTTCTTTGATTTATAATTGCCACCATCTTGTACTTTTCCACGAGAACTTACTGCCAGCGCCTGAATGTTAATAGCTTTCAATTGAGCACCAATTCGTACTTTTTTGCTAAGTTCTTCATTTTTACTTCGTTCTTCTGTAACTGATTGCGTTAGCACTTCACGTTCGGCGCGTAAGCCTGTATTTTCACGTACAACGCCTTCTTTCTCTTGTGTCAAAATTCCCTTCTCTTTCACCAAACTTTCATTTTCAGAACGAAGCTTATTGATTTGTTGGTCTTTTTCAGATAGTAAGGCAATGTATTCTTGAATTTTTTCTTCGTAGGTATTTTTGTCAAACTTACTGGTATTCTTAAGTTCGGCTTTGTCATGATTTAAGCGAGCTTTCAAGTTTTCTAGTTCCTCAACTTTTCCTCCAAGCTCCTTTATTTCAGCGATTTTGGCATCTAGTTGTGTCGAAATAGAATCCAAACGTGTCCGTACCGTAGTCAGTTCTTCTATTTTCTGATTAATGATAGACTCTTGACTTTCAGTTTTTTGATTTGCATTAAATAGCATATAGCCTAAAACCAAAATAACAACAGCTGCAAGTCCCAGAAGGATTTTGAGAAGGCCATTATTACCTGAGTTAGGCGAATTTTGATTATTCATAATAATAAAGTACTAAAAATGAAAAGATATATTTTACCATAAATTACGGTTGCAATAATAGATAAAGTTTTGAACCGAAATAAATTTTCATTTGAAATATCAATATTTTGTGCGTATTGATGAAAATCGGGTATTATTGATTAAAATATAATGTAAGGGAACGTGTTGTAAAACTATCCAAACGTGGATATAGATGGACTAATGGAAAACTAGCAGAAACAAGGATAAGGCTTATAACTCAGAAAGCTTTACTAAAGTACGCTTTTCTGGGCATATAAGCATCATGTAAAGGATACCATTTACTGGATTATGATAATGTTTGCTTTTATTAAGTTAGTGGGCAAAATAAAATTTAAGATTGTTCTTTGGGCTTTCAGGTAGTGGCTTTCGGCGGTGGGCTTTGTGAAAAAGCATGGCTGTGGTTATTAAAAAACTCTTTGCTTAGTGCCTAACGCTTGTTTAAATTCATTGGGAATATTTCGCCGAATGCCCATTGCTGAAAGCCGAAAGCTCAAAACTCAGCACTCATACTTACCTTAATAGGCATATTACCTTTTGGTTTTAGGGTAATTTGTGGGTCAGGAATCACATTCTCCATTTTTTCAAAATCAAAATGTTTGACTAATAGAGCCAGCATAACCTGCATTTCCATTAAGGCAAAATTGTTTCCAATACAAAGTCTAGGGCCACCTCCAAATGGTAAATACGAATAACTAGGACGTTGTTTTATCCGCTCAGGCAAAAAATTGTCAGGATTAAATTCCTCTGGATTTGTCCAATAGGCTTTGTTGCGGTGTAACAAATATGGGCAGAAAAAAACTTGTTCTTTGGCAGGAATCAAATATTTACCAATTTTTTGGTCTTCCATGACTTGTCTACTAATTGCCCATGCTGGAGGATATAACCGTAACACTTCATTTACGACTTGTGATGTATAAGTTAGTTGTCTGATATTCTCAAAATTGGGTAAATGCTCTCCTAATACCTCCTGAGCTTCACGACGCATCTTTTGGACTATTTCAGGGTGTTGTGCCAACAGGTACATCGCCCAAGACATTGCCATTGCGGTAGTTTCATGACCAGCAATAAACAGCGTAACAATTTCGTCTCGTAGTTGCTTATCAGTCATTTGCTCTCCTGTCTCTTCGTCCTTAGCAGTGATAAGCATTTGTAATAAATCATCAAATTGAGCCTCTGGATTAGATTGAAGGGCATTTCTGCGAGTGCTGATAATTTCCTGAATCACAGCATCTAGTCGCTTAGAAGCAGCTTTGAATCCCTGATTTGTCTTGGTAGGCACCCACATCGGGAATCTTACTGGAGTACGCATCTGCATGCTCAAGATTTCATTGAGGGTATCAATATCTTGTGAAATATGAGCAATTTTATTTGGGTCGATACCTGTACCAAACAGCGATTTTGTGACAATCAACAAAGTTGCCTTCATCATTTCCTTGGTCATAGGTAGTGTCGTAGAACCATTCTCTTGTTGGAGTGTAGCTTCCCAACGTTTGACCAAAGTCATAGTCTCGTCGTTCATGATATCGACTAATAAGGCCAAACGCTGTTTGTAAAATGCGGGCTGTGCCAATTTGCGTTGGCGGTGCCAAAACTCACCATGACTCGTCAAAATACCATTTCCTAATACTTGCCCAAGAACTCTGTAAGCACGCCCTTTGACGAAGGATTTGCTATTTTCTTGTAGTACATATTTGATATCTTCTGCATTAACCAACAGGTAGACTTTGAGATACACAATTCGTAATTGCGCAATACGTTCATAGTTATTTTGAAGTTTAAGCAAGAAATTGAGAGGGTCTCGTCCAAATTCTAATGCATGTCCAAAGAAAAACACACCCTTGACCACTGGAGCTTTTTTAAGAAACATAGACTGTTAGTAAATTGTAATGCTGAAATATCAGTTAGTCCTGTAAGAATGATTCTAAAACTGTCTATTTCGGATATCGGATGTTGGATTGTGAAAGTTTAATCTTTTATGTTTTGTAAAAAATAAAGGTATTTTACTTTATTTCCGAAATCAGAAACCCCCAATCTGCAATAGTTTGAAATCCTATCTGGATGATTAACTATCTGTAAAATAAATGATTGTGTAAAAGTAAAACACTCAATTCACTCAATCTAAAGATATATCTGTACCATTTTTCGCCAATAGCGAGCTTTGTGAGCTTCCTCGTCCCATACGTACAAATGATGGTGAATATCTTTATAATTCAGAATTTCACTAAAATGAATATTGTTTTCTAAAAATGCATCCTCCTGTCCGATGGCTAAAATAATATCCATTTTACGTAAATCAGAAAGTGTTCGCTCGTCTTGAAGATTGGGAATAAATTGAATAGGCGTGTTGAAATAAATATCTTCATCGTGATAACCACTAAACAAATCCCTAAAATACCCAGTTGCCCAAGTTAAGTCATAGCGTCCGCTCATACCTACAGCCTTACAGAAATAATGTGGGTATTTCATTGCTACGTTGATAGCATGATAAGCTCCTAAGCTACAACCTGCCGAAATCATATCACTAAAAGGATTGATTTGGTGCATGAATGGAATTACCTCCTGTATAATATATTGTTCGTAAGCAATATGCCGTACAATGCGTTCACGAGGAGTAATATACTCGTTATATAAACTTTCGGCATCTACGCTATCTACACAAAAGACCTGTAAATACCCAGCTTCGATTTTGTCTTGGATGGCAGCAATTACCCCCCAGTCTTCATAGTCATAAAACCTTGCAGCCCTTGTAGGGAAAAACAGTACACGTGTTCCAGTATGCCCAAATACCAGTAACTCCATGTTTTTTTGAAGGTTTGGACTAAACCATTGGTGGTATGAGCGGGTCATGTTAGCGGAATTTTAAAAGGGATTGATAGGTCAGAAATTTAATAGGAAATCTTTTAAACTTGTTTAAATTGAGATAAATGTTTCAATAAAATTTCCTTCAAAATAGTATGTCCTTGTGTATTGAAATGCAATCCGTCGTTTTCGTAATACTGTGGATTGGGACGATTGTCGTATCCTAAATAATTATCATAGATATTCACAAAATGCCAATAAGGATTTTGACGAGCTTCAATTTCGTTTTTGATAATTATATTGGTGTATTTTACTTGGTCGTTGAGATACCAACGAATCGGACTAGGCTTTATCGAAACATAAGAGCAATGAATATCGCCATAGCGCTCTTTTACTTTTTCAAAAAGCTGAAAAAGAAAGATATAAATTTCCTCTGGATGACGGTTATTGCTCAGGTCGTTGTCGCCTGCATATACGATAATATTATCGAGAGACTTTTGGTATTTGAATACTCTATCAAAATACCAAGTACAGGCTGCTAATGTAGAGCCACCAAAGCCTAAGTTGACAGGTTGGAAAGGTGCAAAGTCATGGTAAAGTGATTGCCAAAGTGTAAAAGTCGAACTTCCATAAAAAGCCGTTTGGGGTTGATATTCTAAGGTTTTTTGTAATTTCTCTAATCTTTTAACTTCTTCTTCGTACCAAAACATGACTTTAGTGGATAACAGGGTTATGATATTTGGGTGTGGACTGTTGACTCTCAGAAAGCAAAACAGCATAAAGCCATTTGCTAACCACCTTGAAGGTTACAGCATCATTCAAATATAGCCAAAAGACTTTAAACAAAAGGGCTGGCTGTGTCAATTTTACACGAACTCTTGTGTAGATAGGATAGACGATTTATCTAAATGACCTATAAATAGTTATTTGTTTTAGATAAAATTGCCTTAAAGCACTACGAAAAATACAAAATTGCTTATTTTTGCACTTTCATTCTGACGAGGTTAGTTGTAGGGTAACACACATAAACTAAAGCCCTAACGAGCAACTAGCCGAAAATGTATCAAAACAATGTCATCCAAAAAAATCCAATCAGCCCTCATTTCGGTTTATTACAAAGACGGACTCGCTCCAATTGTTGAACTCCTCCACAAGAACGGGGTAAAAATTTACTCAACAGGTGGTACTCAAACTTTCATCGAAGAAATGGGTATTCCTGTAACTGCCGTAGAAGATCTTACTAGCTATCCTTCTATTTTTGGTGGTCGCGTAAAAACTTTGCACCCAAAAGTATTTGGTGGAATTTTATACCGTCGTGACAATGAAGGCGATGTGCAAACAGCAGCTCAATTCGAAATTCCTTCGATTGACTTGGTAATTGTGGACCTTTATCCATTTGAAGAAACTGTAGCAGGTGGTGCTTCTGAAGACGACATCATCGAAAAAATCGACATCGGTGGAATCTCATTGATTCGTGGTGCTGCTAAAAACTTCAATGATGTATTGATCGTTTCTTCTCGTACACAATACGCAGAAGTATTAGCATTGTTGGAAGCTAAAAATGGTGGAACTGACTTGGCAGACCGTAAGCGTTTTGCTATGTTGGCGTTTGGCGTGTCATCTCATTATGATACTGCTATTCACGCGTATTTCTCTGGCAATACAACAGATATTTATGATTTCAAAGCTTTACCAAACCACTCGTTACGTTATGGTGAAAACCCTCACCAAACAGCCACATTCTATGGCGATTTGGAAGCGCTTTTCGAGAAATTAAATGGTAAAGAACTTTCTTATAACAACTTGGTTGACGTAGATGCTTGTATTACATTGTTGGATGAGTTTACTCAAACTTCATTTGTCATTATCAAGCATACTAATGCTTGTGGTGTAGCTTCGGCCGAAACGGTAAAACAAGCCTACTTGAATGCTTTTGCTTGTGATACTATTTCAGCGTTTGGTGGTGTGTTGGCAACAAACGGCGAAGTAGATGCTGAAGCGGCTGAGGCAATGAACTCATTGTTCTTCGAAATTTTGATTGCTCCTTCTTTCACTCCAGAAGCGCTTGAGATTTTGAAAACAAAGAAAAACCGTATCTTATTGAAGCGTAACGAAGTGGCGTTTGGTAAGAAAATGTTCAAAACTTTGTTGAATGGTGTTTTGGAGCAAGATAAAGATTTGGCTACAGAAACAGCTTCTCAAATGCGTACTGTAACTGAAAAAGCTCCTTCTGAAGCAGAATTGAAAGCCTTAGAATTTGCATTGAAAGTTTGTAAGCATACAAAATCTAACACAATTGTATTGGCGAAAGATGGTCAATTAATCGCCTCAGGTGTAGGTCAAACTTCACGTGTGGATGCCTTGAAACAAGCTATCGAAAAAGCAAATGAGTTTGGTTTTGACTTGACTGGTTCAGTAATGGCATCAGATGCATTCTTCCCATTCCCTGACTGTGTTGAAATTGCTCATAAAGCAGGCATCACGGCGGTTGTGCAGCCAGGTGGTTCTATCAAGGATAAAGATTCTATTGCTTATTGCGACGCCAATGGCTTAGCAATGGTTATGACTGGTGTGAGACACTTCAAACACTAGAAAATATGGAACGCCTCAATCAGCCAGATTGAGGCGTTTTTATGCTTTATTGTGTAGATTTGGTGTTACCACTTACACAATATCTATTCTTCAAAACGACAGCCAAAATACTTCTTTTTTCTTCAATTATTTTTGATTTTATCTTCAGAAAAATATTTCCTGAAAATTTCGAAAGTCAAGCCCTTGAAAATGCCCATTTTTTAGGCTTTTAAAGCCCTTAAAGTGCCGTTATTTGTAGGTAAAGCAATACTTTTTTCGTATTTTTACGTTTTAAAGCAAAATTTCAAAGAAAGTGACTTGTTATCCTTACAAAAAAATCAGCATACAAACCCACGCATTACATAGGTTTTCAATCGCTACTCAAGTCCACTCAAGGAAGCATGTTATACTTCCTTTACTTTCTGGTACGTTTTATCATTAACAAACTGTAATTTATAACAAGCTACGCATGCTAATTGCGCCCTAATTAAAGTAACAACTTCAAAGAAGATATGTCAGAAATTCAAGAAACAATCGACAACAAAGCAAACTATGGTGCCGACAATATCCAAGTATTAGAGGGTTTAGAGGCAGTACGTAAACGCCCATCCATGTATATTGGAGACACGGGTATTAAGGGACTTCACCACCTAATTTGGGAAGTTGTAGATAACTCAATTGATGAGGCTTTGGCGGGTCATTGTGATACAATCAAAGTAACTATCAATGTAGATAACTCGATAACAGTAGAAGATAACGGTCGTGGTATTCCTACGGGAATGCACTCTAAAGAGAAAAAGTCTGCTTTGGAGGTTGTAATGACAGTATTGCACGCAGGGGGTAAGTTTGATAAAGATACCTATAAAGTATCTGGTGGTTTGCACGGTGTGGGTGTATCTTGTGTGAACGCCTTGTCTACAGACTTGAAAGTGACAGTATATCGTGAAGGAAAAATTTTCCAACAAGAATATAAAATCGGGGTGCCTCAATACCCTGTAAAAGAAATCGGTATTGCAGACCGTACAGGTACAACCGTACACTTCAAACCAGATGATACGATTTTTACTGTTACGGAGTACAAATACGAAACCGTAGCAAACCGTTTGCGTGAGCTTTCGTTCTTGAATGCAGGTATCAAAGTATATTTGACAGACCTTCGCGACTTGGATGAAAATGGTGTACCAAAATCAGACGAATTCTTCTCTGAAGGTGGTTTGCGTGAGTTTGTAACTTATTTGGACTCTACTCGCGAACGTTTGATTGCTGAGCCAATCTATATGGAGGGCGACAAAAATGGCGTTCCTGTACAGGTGGCGATGATGTACAATACTTCGTATTCAGAAAACGTAGTATCGTATGTAAACAACATCAATACCATCGAAGGGGGTACTCACGTAGCGGGCTTCCGTGGTGCGTTGACTCGTACTTTGAAAAACTATGCCGATAAATCAGGTGCTTTAGATAAACTAAAAATTGATATTGCTGGTGATGACTTCCGTGAAGGTTTGACTGCTGTAATTTCAGTAAAAGTAGCTGAACCACAATTCGAAGGTCAGACTAAAACAAAATTAGGTAACGGTGAAGTGTCGGGTGCGGTATCGGCAGCGATGTCTGATATGCTTGAAACTTGGTTGGAAGAGCATCCAAAAGAGGCTCGCCAAATCGTTGCTAAAGTTATCTTGGCGGCACAAGCTCGTCATGCTGCTCGTAAGGCGCGCGAAATGGTACAGCGTAAAACGGTATTGGGTGGTAACTCATTGCCTGGTAAATTGGCTGACTGTTCTGATAGTGATCCTGCTACTTGTGAATTATACCTTGTAGAAGGGGACTCAGCAGGTGGTACGGCAAAACAAGGTCGTAACCGTGCTTTCCAAGCGATTTTGCCTTTACGTGGTAAAATCTTGAACGTAGAAAAAGCGCAAGAATATAAAATTTACGAAAACGACGAAATCAAGAATATGATTACGGCGCTAGGTGTAAGTTTTGGTAAAGATGGTGATGAGCGTGCTTTGAATATCGAAAAGTTGCGTTACCACAAAATCATTATCATGACCGATGCCGACGTCGATGGTTCTCACATCCGTACCTTGATTTTGACGTTCTTCTTCCGTTATATGAAGGATTTGGTGGATAATGGTTATATCTATATCGCTCAACCTCCTTTATATTTAGTGAAAAAAGGTCAACAATCACGTTACTGCTGGACTGAAGCACAACGTGACCAAGCGATTCGTGAATTGGGTGGTGATAAAGAAAGTTCTGTAGGTGTACAACGTTACAAAGGTTTGGGTGAAATGAACGCCGAACAGCTTTGGGAAACTACAATGGATCCTGAAAGTCGTACCTTGAAACAAGTAACTATCGAATCGGCTGCAGAGGCGGATCACTTGTTCTCAATGTTAATGGGCGATGAGGTAGCACCACGTCGTGAGTTTATTGAGAAAAATGCAAAATACGCAAAAGTAGATGTTTAGTCATCTTGCTATTTTTGAATTGTGATTGAGTGAATGAGTCATTGTTTTTTATAAATTTTACTCGTAGAGATGCAATATTTTGTGTCTAAAGCTCATAAACTATTTGCTAAAATATTCTGTTAAAAAGGCGGTCGGAATTGGTTTTTCGACCGCCTTTTTTGATATTATTATACCAAAATAGCTCGGCTTAAGACGCAAAGTATTGTGTCTCCATTATTGGAATACAGATTTTAAAAATCACTAAATCACTCACCCACTCAATCAGCCATTATCCATGCAGGCTACCACGCATACCATACCACAAGATTTGTTTCAGGCGGAGGATTTATCTGAAATGAATGTCTTTGATTATTTTGCTACCGAAGATCACCTTAATAGCAAAGTGATTTTGCGTCAGCATGTGATTAGTTTTTTGGTAAATGGACAAAAGAAAATACATTTCTCGAATGACACCGTAGAAGTTGATAATCAATATGCTGTAATGATGGCATCAGGCAATTGTTTGATGTCCGAATGTTTGGGAGGAAGTAATTCTTATCAAAGTGTATTGCTATTTTTTTCATCAGAAAATGTATCTAACTTTTTCCTGAAATACCCTCAATTTGTTCGAACAAAAGCGGAGAGACAAAATGCTTTTTTTGTCCTAGAGCAAGATAACTATATTCAGCATTTGGTTGCGTCGCTGAGGTTGTATCTTCAAAAGCCTCAGTTGCTTAGTTCTGCCATAGTGACCTTGAAATGGGAAGAAATTATGCTCTATTTGATAGACAAATATGGTAACTCGTTTGTGGTGTTTCTACAAGGGCTTTTACTCAACCAGCAAGAAGTATCCTTTAGAAAAGTCATAGAGGATAATCTTTATACCAATCTCAATTTAGAAGAGCTTGCTTTTTTATGTAATATGAGTTTGTCTACGTTCAAGCGACATTTTACGAGTATCTACCATGAAAGTCCAGGAAAATGGTTACAAGCCAAACGCCTCGAACGTGCCAAAGAAATGTTAAGCCACGGAGAAATGAAAGCTTCGGAGATATATCAATTATTTGGTTATGAGAATTTATCCAACTTTAGTGCAGCTTTCAAGCATCAGTTTGGTGTAAGCCCAAGACAAATTGCTTAGTTTGACCTTTTTTCATAAGTAATTAAGCTAAAAGCAACACTCCTGTTAGCATTCAATCCTGTAATTTTGTAGTGTACCAAAGGATATTAGCTAAAAGAATGACCTTCCTAGCTAAAAATGCCTTTTTCTTATCAATTAAAACCTTATTAATATGTTACGCTCAAAATTATTACTTATTGCAGCTTTTGTATTAACTGCGTTTGCAGGTACTTATGCACAAACTTTCACCCTTAAAAGTAACGATATTGGTGGACAGTTTACCAAAAAACAAGAGTTTAATGGTTTCGGATGTAGTGGTGAAAATATTTCACCGCAATTGTTGTGGGAAAATGCTCCAGAAGGAACAAAGAGCTTTGCCATTACAGTATATGACCCAGATGCTCCAACTGGAAGTGGATTTTGGCATTGGGTAGTTTTTGACATTCCTGCTAACGTAAAAGAATTGAAGTCGGGTGCAGGTGATTTAACAAAAGGATTGTCTCCAAAAGGTGCTATCCAAAGTGTTACTTCGTATGGAGCAAAAGGATTTGGAGGAGCTTGTCCACCAGTAGGGCATGGTTTTCATCAATATATCTTTACTGTGCATGCATTGAAAACAGATAAATTGGGCTTAGACGAAAATACAAATCCTGAGATTGTAGGATTCTATTTGTGGCAAAATACTTTGGCGAAAGCGTCTATCGTGTCTTACTACAAAAGATAGTTAAGTTTCACAAACAAGGAATTTGAAAAATTAACTTGACAACTTGTCAAAACATGAGTCATACCTAATTTTTAGGATTGGAATTATTCTCCAAATTTTTATCAAAAAGCGGTCGAAAACATATTTTTCGACCGCTTTTTTGATGCTACTATGCTAGATATGAATGGCCTAAGACGCAATCATTGCGTCTCTACTGATGGAAAACAAATTTTTACATAATCACTCAACCTCCATTCACTCAATCAGGAAAGACTCATAGCTTTGATGTTGATGAGAAATAGAGCGAAGAGTAATCTTTTTTAAATACAATTTTAAAATAAAGTATCTTCTTGATAAGTTATAGTTAGAGTAGGAGTACAAAATTGACTTTAAAAAAGTGAGTCCCTAAGACCTTGTTTTTCAGGAGTACACCCTTCCTGTAGCATTAGAATCATATTTTTTCTACAATAGGGGAAACATTTCGCTCCATAAATTTTTTAAAAGGCTTGGCATTTGTTAATTTAACGTTTTGTTAATATTACAATGAATGATAAACCTTAAATTTGTCTATTCCACCATTTACAATGTCAGAATTTAATTTTAAACAATTTCACATTCGCTCAATGAATGCCTCTTCTGCTGAAGAAAGAGCCACTATAAACCAAGAATTAAAGGATTTGTATGCCTCTTTATCACCAGAAGATCAAAAGGAATTTAATGAACAATTACAAACCTTTTTGGTAAAAGAAATGGGTCGTTTACGTTCTGATTATGAAGCAATTAAAGGTGGTATGCAAGAATAAAATAGCAAGGTTTTCGTTAAGGTTTTATAGTATAACCTCTGAAAATTTATGCAACGACTAAGAAGAAAATATCGTAAACGCGGTGAAATAGGTTCTCTAGTCGAGAATCTTTTTTCATTTTTGGGTAATTTTATGAATACGAAACAAACACCAGAGGAAAAACGTCGTCTTGAAAAAGTCATAAATCGCTCTTATGACGTTATAGAGAAGTCAGATTATATTAGTCGAGATTTGAGTTGGTTAAAATTCGATGAAAGGGTATTAGACCAAGCAAGAGACTCAAGAAGAAATGTATTTGACCGATTGAAGTTTTTGGCAATTACGGCATCAAATCTTGACGAGTTTTTTTCGATTAGAGTTGGTTCGTTGTATAATTATATCGACTTTGGTAAAGAGCGTAGTGACTATTCTGGTTTGAGAGAAATTCCTTTCAAAAAAACCTTGATGGCTGCTACTCAGGCATTTGTACAAGAAAAGCAACGTCTTTACAAAGAAGAAATCGTACCACTATGTACCGAAAACGGCTTTAGAATTATCAAGATTGGTGATTTGTATTCTGAAGAACTTGAAAAAGTAACCGATTACTTCAATCGCACGATATATCCAATGCTTACTCCAATGGTATTTGACCAAACGCACACTTTCCCAAGTTTGCTGGCAAAAACACTAATTTTTGGGGTGGTAACTCGTATCCCTTCCGGCGAAATAGATTTTATGAAAAACGAATCTCTCAAAGGTGGTGATAATAGTAAAATTAGTTTCGTCCAAATTCCACAAAACCTCAAACGTTTCTTCGTTTTTGAACGTGAAGACGAAATCGTTTTCTTCCCTATCGAAGAGATTATCCGTCACGAAATGTGGAAACTCTACAAAAATGTAGAAATCGAATCGATTGCCCTTTTCCGTATTACTCGTAATGGTGATTTTGATGTTGTGGAGCATGAAGATTCGGAAACAGACTTTATTGACGAAATCAAAAAGAAAATCAAAGACCGTCGTTTGGGTCGTGTAACGCGTATCGAAATCGAGCCTGATTGTTCGCCGTGGATGCTCGAAATGATGATGAAACGTTGGAAGCTGGAAAAAGATGGTGTTTTCTATAATGGAAACCTTATTGATTTTACGGCTTTTTGGCAAATTATTAAATATCCAGAGTTCAAAAGTCGTTTAGTTCAGCAACATCCAGCGGTGCCTCCATTGGGCTTATCAACGGTAAAACAAGCTGATATTTTTGAGACCGTAAGACAAGGTGATATTTTGATGCACCACCCATACAACAATTTTGAGCCTGTTCTACAATTGCTCGAACAAGCGGCTGATGACCCTCAGGTTTTGGCAATCAAAATTACGTTATATCGTATTTCTAAAAACTCACGCATTGCAGATGCGCTCCTTCATGCTGCCGAAAATGGAAAGCACGTTTCGGTATTATTTGAGGTGAAAGCTCGTTTTGATGAAGAAAATAACATCCGTGAGGCATTACGCCTTCAAAATGCAGGTTGTTTTGTGATTTACGGTATTCCTGGCTTAAAAACACATACGAAGCTTTTGCAGGTAATTCGTTCTGAAGGCAATCAGGTGGTAAGTTATGCTCACTTGTCGTCAGGAAACTATAATGAAGATACCGCAAAACTTTATACTGATATTGGTTTGTTGACAACCAATGAGGTAATAACACGTGATATTTCAGAATTTTTTAATGTAATCACAGGACATTCACAGCCACATAGTTACAAATATTTGATTACGGCTCCTCGTGAGATGCGTAACAAATTGGTAGACATGATCCGTAATGAGGCCAAAAATGCTCAAGCGGGTTTGCCTAGTGGTATTTGTATCAAAATAAACTCTTTGCAGGACAAAATCACGATTGATGAGTTGTACAAAGCTTCTCAGGCTGGTGTGCCAATCCAGTTAATTGTACGTGGTATTTGCTGTATTCGTCCAGGACGTAAAGGTTTGTCAGATAATATCAAAGTACGTTCAATCGTTGGAGATTTCTTGGAACATACTCGTGTATATTATTTCCACAACAATGGAAGTCCTAGAGTATATGGTGGCTCGGCCGATGTAATGGTACGTAGCTTCGACCGTCGTATAGAGTCGCTTTTTGAGTTGGTAACCAACCAAGTTCGCCAACAAGCGATTCATATTTTGCAATGCAATTTGCGTGACAATGTCAATACTTATGAAATGCAAGAAGATGGTTCATACAAGCATGTAGCTAATCCTGAGGATTTGGGTATTGAGCCTTTCGATATTCACAAGGAGTTCTTCAATGTTAAACTAGAAGATGTTATGAACGCTCGTTTGTTTGCAGAAACATCAGAGCCAGAACATATTGAATTAGAAAGTATTTAGTCTACTTTTCCAGACAAATCAACAAAGCCCTCATTTCGATGAGGGTTTTGTGTTTTTAGTAATCATGAAAAAATCTTTTGAAGCATATCAATTACATGCGGGCGATGTCATTGCCTCGATAGGGGCAGCCTCTGGGGTATGGGAAATAGGCTTAGCCAGTATGCAATCGGGCTTAACATTTTATATCCAAGATATAGACGAATATAGTTGTAATGATGAAGAAGTAGCCTACACAAAAGCCTATTGGGAGCGCCAACTTGGACATTCAATAGAGGGGACATTTTATGCAATACTGGGAACACCCCAAAAAACAAATTTGCCTAAGAATACCTTCGATAAGGTCTTAATCATCAATGCCTTCCACGAATTTCAATGTCTGGAAGAAATGTTGCAAGAAGTAATACAGATTCTTAAACCAGCTGGAAAACTTATTATTGAAGAAGAAATAGCCTTAACTCATGGACAATTACATGAAGGTTGTGGATTACCACTTTTTTCAGAAACTCAACTTGTAGATTTATTAGAAGCAAATCAATTTAGATTGGATAGGGTAGTAGCAAAAGAAAGCTATTTAAAGGTATTTATTTTTGAAAAAAATAGATTTAGAGTAAATGTGTGGTATGTACAATCGTTTGATTCGGGTCTTAATGTAGACCTTCTTTCAGTAAATCTTTGTAGCCGCCTCTAAGGTTATAAATTTTTTTGAAACCATATTCTTTCAAAAGCTCGGCTATTTCAGAGCTCCTTCCACCAGTGGCACAATATAGCAGGACTGGCTTGTCTCTGTCTAATGACTCAATTTTTTCTAAAATATCTGGGTCAAAATAATCAATACATTTGGCTGACGTTACTTTCCCTTCTTTCCATTCTTGAGGAGTACGCACATCAATAATTTGTATGTCGGGATTATTTTTGACGATGTCTGCAAATTCATGAGGACTCACGTTGAGATTTTCCTCAACGACACAGCCCGTCAGAAATGTAGCACAACTGATGAAGTATAATATAAACAGAGGTCTCATAAATGGCTAAGTGGTAAATTTATTGCAAGTTATAGCGATTAATGGATTTTTTAAAATCCTAAATTTTAGAAAGTCATTAGAGTTTTTACTTGGTATAAAAATGAGGAAGATTAGGGCTGTATTTTACATAAATTGGTGAGCGATTTGGCGAATGAGTGAATTTCTCCTTAAAGTAATCACTCATTCACAAAATCAAAATTCCCTCAATTGGGAACTGCTTATGCTTATTTCTTTTTAGGAGCAGACTTTAGGGGGTATACTCTTACATAGTCAATTTCCATACGTTGCGGGAAAATACTTTCGTCTACACCTTTGAGACCGCCCCATCCTCCTCCAACTGCAATATTTAGTAAGATATGGAAAGGTTGATCAAATGGATATTCTTCCCATCGATTGCCTACTTTGGGAAATGACAAGATCAATTCGTTATCGATAAATGCCTCTATTTTGTCAGGAGTCCAATCTACGCGATAAACATGAAAAGCTGTATGAAAATCAGGAAGCATTTTATTGGCTGAGCGCTGAGTACCTTTGATATGATTGAAGTCGCGAGTATGTACCGTGGCATGTACACGACCAGGGTCGTAGCCTACGTGCTCCATAATGTCGATTTCGCCATTGTCAGGCCAATAGGTATTGCTATAAACTTGCTTAGTAGCCAACATCCAAATGGCAGGCCAAGTGCCTCGTCCTTCAGGAAGTTTGGCCTTAATTTCGAATCTCCCATACAGAAAATCCCCTTTGCCTTTGGTCACTAAACGTGCCGATGAATAGGCATTGTCCTTTACTGTTTCCTTTAAGGCTTCGATAATAAGTACACCGTTTTCAACACGAGCATTTTTAAGGTTTTTTTCAGTATAATATTGTAGTTCATTGTTGCCCCAGCCATGGCCGCCCACATCATAGTTCCATTTAGTAGAGTCAGGAAGTCCATTTTTGTTAAACTCATCAGCCCATGAAGGTTTTGAAGCAAACTGATAGGTTTTCGTTGGGATGTTTTGTGCCAAAGCCCAAAATTGTAAGCAAATACATAGTCCAGTTAATACATAGCGTTTTTTCATAGTTTGTAAATTAATATATTGATAATAAGCCTTTTATTAAAAATGTAAAGAGAAATAAAAAAGAATAACTGTTAATATGAATATTTTTACATAAAATTAGAAAAATTATATTTTATAGGTGTTATTTTGCATAATTTCTTGGATTTTAACCGTAAAATTCCTATATTTATTTTAGGAGTTTAGATAATTATAATAATCAAAAACATACTCAATCATTCAAACTCCCTTTCTTTCGGACTACTAACACACAGAATCAAAGAATGCTCTCTAAAGTCCGAAACGCCTTAATTATTGTTCGATATACTCTTTCCTTACTTGATTAACATAGTTACCGTCTTGTAAATAAACTATGTTATAGTCAGAATCGATAATTGCTTTCTAGAAATTACCTCCATAGTCTCTCCCAACCGAGAGGCCTAAATTTATATTGTTTAATTTTAAACCTTAATACAGAGCCATGATTGATATTCACGATTTTTTCAAACGCACCTTTCCAGATGCTTTAATTGCTAATCCAAGCGTAGCTTCTTTGCATCCAATGAAACTTCGTTTGATTATCCACGGCGAGCGCGAAGGAGAGTGGATTGTTGATACGACAGGCGTACCAACGTGTTATGTAGATGCTGCTGAGCATTGTGAAAACTCGATTAAGATGTCCTATTCGGCATTTCAGAATTTTATCAAAGACCCAATAGGTTTGGCATCATCGTATGCTTCAGAGGGGCTAATAAAAGTGAATGGTCGTTTGAATTTGCTTCCTCATTTTTCTAAGTTATTTAAAGTAGTTAGAGGATAGCAATAACTCACATTTGTGACTGAGACCCATTGAATACCTTTAATAACAAACGCGGCTACTCCAAAGGGGTAGCCGCGTTTGCTTGATTTATACTCTGGGTTACAATCTATTTCTTATTAAGATTGTTGATCCAAGCAGCAATTTTCTGAATATCCTTTTTAGGAACATGACTCATTGGTGCCATTGGCGTTGCAAAATCTGGCCAGTTTTCTGGTTTTGGTTCTGCAATCAAAGCTTCCAATTGAGCATTGGTATATTTACGTTTTGCTACTTCCGAATAAGCAGGACCTACAGCACGCTCATTTACTTTGTGACAAGCCAAACAAGTATGTTTTGACAACAATGCCATAGCTTCTTTGTCAGAAATAATTGACGATACCGCAGCAGTTTTAGCACCAACTTTTGGTTTAGCACTACCTTTCATACCTTCAGTACTTGGAGCAGCCTCTTTCATCTGATTATCTGGCGTATTGGCAGCCGCACCCGCATCTACTCTTTCACGTTGAGCTCTTGTTTTTGGAGTTACCAACGTAATATTTGCTTTTGGACCAGAAGGAATACTATTCAAAGTATAGTAAGCGCTTCCGTGTAACAATGCCAAGCCATCTTTCGCAGATTTAACACCTTCTGGCTTGATATCGTGAATATAACCTTCACGAAGACCGTCTACTACGATTCTTACTTTCAAACCATCTTCCGATGCTTTTGCACCACGTACAGCATTATCTTTACGATCTACAATTGGGCTACCATACACTGGGTGGTATTTATAAGTATAGCTCGATACATCGTAGTTGTTTACATCCTCTGCTGTCTTTTTATCAACTGGCATAGTAAATTCGATTTCAAAACCATCTGGCATAGCGCGAACAGCTTTCATCTCGAAAGGAGTTTTTCCTGTGTAAACCAATCTTTCTAAACCGAAATCTTCTTTACCTACAGAACCCCAACCACGGTTGGTTCCACCTACATACATACCTTTGTCAGTACCCCATGACATACGCAATACACCTGAACGGAAGCCAGAGCGGAAGTCAAAAGAAGCACCTTGGTATTGTCCATTTACTTTTTCAAGAAATACACGAGCAATTTTTGACATACCTTGATCACCTACAAAAAGCTGACCAGCAAATGGACCAAATGCACCACTCGTTTCGTCAGCGATGATTTCAGAAGTAGACACTCCTAATACCCCGTGAGGCAACCATACTGCTGGTGATTTGATATTCATGTTTGGATATGTCTTATGAGCCATTTCATAAATGGTAGTCATTGGCTCATTTTTCACATATTCAGGTTTTACTTTCGGATCGTCGCGAGGATCAACTTTTGAGAAAATCATATCCGCACGCATCTTCACTGGCGATTCAGGACGGCTAGCCCATTGCAATGAAGCAGGGTGACCCAAGAAATCTCCTTTTTCTACATGAGTAATAAAACCAGAACCCATCCAGTCACCTTGGTTATCACCATAGAAAAATTCGCCATTCAACATACCAATACCGCAAGGAGAGCGCATACCAGCCGCATAAGGTTGCATATTGCCATCTTCGGTAATACGCATAGTCCATCCACGCCAAGGTACAAGAGATTTTCCTGCCCACCAGTCAGAGTTACCAAAACCAACGTTACCAGTTACATAAAATGCACCATCTGGACCAACTTTTGGACCAAATGAGTACTCATGATAGTGACCAGAAATAGGCCAAGCATATACCGTTTCATAGCGTTCTGCTTTGCCATCGCCGTTTTTGTCAACCAATTTCGTCAACTCACCACGTTGTGCGCAGTAAAGGCTTCCATCTTTGTAAGCTAAACCCAAAATTTCGTGCAAACCACTCGCAAATTTGCGATAAACAGGCTTGGTAGAAGTTGGGTTTTCGATGATATAAACGTCACCACGACGTGTTGAAACAGCAATATCGCCATTTGGTAAAGTTACCAAACCACCCACTTCAAGAACGATACCCTCAGGGATAGGTACTTTTACGATTTTATAATAATCATTTTCAGTTGGGCCATCTTGAGCAAAAGCCCCAGCACTCATACATCCTGCCAATAGGAGTGCCTTAGATACTGAGTTGAATACAGATTTTATTTTCATTGTTTTGAAAGTCAAAATTGATGTTTTTCATGCCAAAAGGTTTTCTTTTAGCTTAAAAAAGTAGTGAATCTACGTCCTATGTAAGCATTTATTTTATCAGCTTACCTAGACCAATTATTACCACATAATTGCGTACTGTACTTTTTCTGAAGCTGGTACAGTCAATACTTTCTGAGCACCTACCGATTCGATCGTAGCACCCGAAGCCTTGATATAGTAGCTTTTGCCGTCTACTGTATAAGTATCGTCAGCTACTTTGCTGATTTCGTTGCCCAAAGCCAAACGAACTACTTGTCCCGCTGGATTTTTGATACTCAAAGTACGAGTCAAATATTTATTATCAGTAACACGAATCTGGTCTTCAACATCGCTACCCAACATTTTGTAACGGAAAGTAGGAAGGTCATTCGCATCTAAGTCATATCCTAATGGACGGTATGCTGCTGCTTCGGCAGGAGTATCTGTAGAAGTACCTTTGTCTGCACTAGCAACTAATACTGGACTATCAGGCAAAGTCAACAAGGCTCCACGAGCACGTGAAGAACCATCACCACGGTCATCCCACATTGGAGATGTATCCAAGAAATCACCTTTCCAGATTTGAACGATAGCACCATTGTCTAAGTCATAGGTGTAGTGCAAGTTGCTTGGGTTACCTACATTTACTGAGTGAACCACACGCTTCAATTTTTTACCTTCTTTGAAAAGGTCTGTAAACGAACGGAATACGATTGGTTCTTTGGCATCTAACAAAATTGGATCTGCTGGAGGTCCTGCCAAGGTAGAAGCTAAACTATGATAAGCCGTTGAGCGGAAACTTGGGCCTTGTACCCACATACCCAAGATTGGAGGCATCCAACCATCTGTTTTATATACAGTAATCTCTACTGGAACTTTGCCCGCAGGTAAGTCCATTTCAGCAAAACGTTTATCTCTTGAGAAAGTCCACGCATCTGGCAACAATTCTTTACCATTTACATTGACATAATATTTGCCCGCAAGTTGGAATTCGAAAGAATGTTTTCCTGCTTTCGGAACATCAAGGGTTGTTGTGAAGATTTGAGCAAAATCATTGGTTTGCTTACTTACATCCCAAGACAAAGTATTGATAGTACCTGTAGCATCTGGTTTTTTCGAAAGGAAATCTTTTGGCTCCTTAAATTTGCCATAGAATACTTTGTAAGCGATAGGTGCCATTACAGCGGGTTTACCACTTAGGTCAGCTACTTTGAAGTTACGGAAAGCTACAGCACCGTGGTCACCTTGAATCATAAATGGACCAAGTGGAGCTTCATCTTCAGAGATAGGGCCGCCTGTAGGACCAGTCAATTCTACATTTTCATGAAGAACATAACCGTTTAACTTAATAGAAATCACCTTAGCATTTGCGATTTTTTTACCAGCAGCATCAAAACGAGGTGCTTGGAATGAAATCTGCATATGTTGCCACAAACCTGGTGCTAAACAAGCATTGATACGTGGTGCATGACCTTCATAAAGGTATTCTTGTGGAATAAATTTGCGACGCTTATAGATACCACCGCAGTCACCATAAGCAGGCTTTTTTACGCCCCAACTGTCAAGCAATTGGATTTCGTAACGTCCTTGTAAATAAAATCCAGAGTTAGAATGAGATGCCATCATAAAGTCAAACTCTACATCTACATCGCCGTATTCAGCAGCAGATAATAAGTTTGCACGGTTGTTGGCGTCAGGGAGGTTGACCAAAATGCCTTTTCCAGCCTGAGCGGTCATTGTTTCATTTTTTGTGAGGTCGGCAGTTACGTCACCAGCGATTTGCCAGTTGGCTTTACCCGTTGGCTTCCAGAATGATAACTCATTCAAAGAAACAGTCTCTTGTGCGAAGCTTCCTAATGGCAAACACAAAGACATGACCAAAAGTAATTTTTTCATAAAAAGAGTTTTTGATATGAATAAAAATAGAAATTGGGAATTTGCCCTTAAATTTAACATTATACTTGGTATTTGTTATCCTGAAAAGCAAGAATCGGTAATAGATTGTCGATTTCTCATAATTTCTGAAATGTAAAACGATAGTTTTATCAAAAATTAGATAAAATTTATGTGAAGGACTTTTAAGGATGTTGAGCAAAGACATTAAATTAAAAAACTATGGAAAAAGTATTTATAGCTCCTAATGCCTCGGTGATGGGAGATGTTACCTTCGGGAAGGGCGTTTCGGTTTGGTATGGCGCTGTGATTCGTGCCGATGTTGAAAAAATTATTATTGGCGATAATACCAATATTCAAGATACCGCAGTGTTACACGCCGACCCAGGCGATCCAACTATCATAGGCAAGTCCGTTACGGTTGGTCATGGGGCTATTGTACATGGTGCAGTCGTTGGTGATGGCTCGCTGATTGGTATGCGTGCTACGGTGTTGAATAAAGCCAAAATTGGAAAAGGCTGTATCATTGGCGCACATGCGCTTGTGACAGAGAAAATGGAAATTCCTGATTATTCCTTGGCTGTCGGGGCGCCAGCGAAGGTGATTCGTCAGCTTACGCCTGAGCAAGCTGAAAAGATGAAGCTTGGTGCTCAACATTACGTCGATATGGCCGAGCGTCACGATAGAGGGGAGTTTCCTTTGGTATCTACAATTGAGTGAATGTGGTAGAGACGCAATGATTACGTCTAAAAAGGTGTTTAAAAAAAAGGCGTTCGGAAAACTGATTCCGAACGCCTTTTTGATAAGTTAATACACAAAATAAAATTTAAGGTTTGAGCTTTCGGCAAAAGCATTTTTATCGTTAAATCAAAACATTTTAATACTCTTTGCCTTGTGCCTAAACTTATAAATCAAATCTGATGCTACACAATTCCTAAATATACTCTATGCCAGTAACTGATATACTGTTAACTAATAACTCCCTTTTACAACAAAAGTCCTGCTAAAGTAGCTGACAAATAACTAGCTAATGTTCCACAAATTAGAGCCTTGAAACCTAGTTTTGCCAAATCAGCACGACGGCTAGGCGCTAGCTCACTAATACCTCCAATTTGGATAGCAACCGAGCTAAAGTTGGCAAAACCACAAAGCGCAAAGCTGGTAATAGCAATCGTTTTTGGTGCTAACGTATGCTGTTGCTTAATCAAGTCAAGATACGCCACAAATTCGTTTACTACCATTTTGGTACCCATCAAGGCGCCTGCTGCTTCAATGTCTTTAGAAGGAACACCCATAGCCCATGCAAAAATGGCAAATAATTTACCCAAAATAAAGTTGAAGCTTAGCTCTGGCAAACCAATCATAAAGCCAACTTTACCCAAAATCAAGTCTAGCAATGCGATTAAAGCAATAAAACCAATCAACATCGCGATAACATTCATACCTACTTTCAAACCGTCACTAGCACCGCCAGCAATAGCATCTACTAAGTTAACGTGTGCTTTTTCAACTTTGAGTTTTACTGTCCCTTGTGTTTCTGATTCTTCTGTTTCAGGCATTACGATTTTCGAAATCACCAAAGCGCCTGGTGCAGCCATAATACTAGCTGCCAAAAGATACTGTGCAGGTACGCCCAAAGCAATATAAGTAGCCATTACACCACCTGCAATACAAGCAAAACTACCTGTCATTGAAGCTAAAAGCTCCGAATTGGTCATGCCTTTGAGGTAAGGTTTAATCATAATTTGAGCTTCTACCTGTCCAACAAATGTACTTGCTACGTTTGATACCGCTTCAGCACCACTTACTCCCATCAACCACTTCATACCTTTGGCCATTACGGCAACTACACGCTGCATCAAACCAATATGATAGAGGATGTTTACCAATACTGCCACAAAGATGATTGTAGGTACAACTTTAAAAAAGAAAATAAATCCATTTTCTGGACCGAATACTTTACCCAAAAGCTCTTGCTTTACTAATGGACTAAATACAAACTCGGCACCTTTGTCTGACATTTCTAATAGGCGCTTGATTTTTTCACCTAACCATTGAAAAATGTTTTGACCAAGGTCAGTTTTTAAAATAAAAATAGCTAGTGAGGCTTGTAAACCTAGTCCCACACCAACTGTACGGTAGTTGATTGCCTTTCGGTTGTTCGACATCAAATAGGCGATTCCTAATATCAATACAACTCCGATTAGTCCTGTAAAGCGTTCCATGTTTTATGTAATTAGACCGAGATTAGTGCTTAGTTTTATAGTTGATGAATTTTGCAAAAACAGGTAAAGATAGGAAAAAACTTCCAATTCTATACGAATAAATAGGCGATAGAGCTCAAATGACCTTTTTGAACAGAAAATCCCTGAAGAAATAATTTGTATTGCCCTTATTCTGTTTTTACCAATTCATCCGTTTGCGTAGCTCTATAATATGCGCTACATGGTGTCGCCCATGCCACGAATACATACCTGCCATTACGTTCAATGGATTGGTGTGGCGTGTAGCTGGATGAAATAATTGTTTATTAAAATCGGCCCTTGTCATATTTTCAAGCAACATTCCCCATCTCAGGTGTAGGGCTTCCAATAAAGTCAATGACCATTCGATAGGGGCATTTTTGCCATCAGATAGCTCTGCCCAAAGTTGTTCTTCATAGGGTCTTATGGTAGGAATACTCTCGGTGAGAGCTAATTTGAATCTGGTATAAGCATTGATATGTGAGTCGGCTACATGGTGTACGGTTTGTCTGACTGTCCAGCCGTCAGGTCGGTAAGGTGTTTCCAATTGTTCTTTGTTGAGACCTTCAACCGCATCCGTAAGCTGTTGAGGCAATCTTTTAATGTCAAGAATCCACTCTGCTAGTATAGATTCTGTTATTTCATGGGGTTTTTCAAACTGTCCAATCGGATATTTTAGTAATTCTATATCGTCTTTTTGCATAAGGTAAAAATTATTTATAACGAATTGATAGTCTTCTAGGATAGAAGGTTTCTCTAATATATCTATTTCAGTTGTAAAATAGCTAAACTAAAAGCAAAAATTAAGTAACAGGTCATTTGAAGATTAATTTGTTAAAACCCAAGCCTCAAGCCCTAAGGCTTTTACTTTAGTAGTATAACCACTACAAGATAACTCGTTTAAGTACAAATGCTTACTGCTATTTTGAAGGCTGTATTACTTCAAAGCATCTTCTGGAAAACACTCGTCAGATGAATATATTTTATAAATTCTTTGAATAGTTAAATTTATAAAAATGACACCTCTAGTTATCAAAAAAATCACGGATAAACATCGAAAACTTTAGAATTATATTTTGATTTTTAGAATTTATTCGTAAAATAGTGTAAGCTTTTTCCAAAAACACAAAATATAATACTGATTTAAGTAGAGCTAAAAAGTGAATAAACAGACCTACTAAGTATTATTCCCTAGATTGGTTTAGTTCCTCAAACAATCCCAAAATCGCTTCAATTTATAAAAGTTTTAGGCTAGTCGGTAGGAGTCCATCTCCGACTATATTGATACGAATTTTATAGAACATCCTATAAATAGATACCCCTTATTAAACTCAGTATTCACCCTTTAAAAAAAGACAGGTTATGAAACATTTAGACAAGTTACCTCCAGTGGTGTTAATTATGTTATTTGTTTTGTTGACATTGGTTAGTGCTTAATAAGTAATGCCATCGTCTTCTAAACACAGCGATATTTCATCGCTTACAACATGTAACGCCTTGTCTACGACAGGTGATTGGGGCAATCATCTGGACTCGTACCCATTTTGTAGAATTGACTTGATTACAATCTTATCAGCTTTTGCCGAGCTACATAGTTAATAGACCTGTGAAGTTGTATTTTACAGGTCTTTTTCTTTCCGAATGTTTCATTCTTTTATAGCCTAAAAAATCCACTCAAATTCATTGCTACAATTACCTTCGGATATCACACCATGTTGATAGCTTGATTTAGACTTAGTTTTAGCACTTAAAGCATCTCAAGTAAAAAAAATATTCAAATAGTACAATTATGGGTTTTGCGCATATCTTAAAATATCTTCTCTTTGATGCTTTGATTTAATCCTATTTTTGTTAATTTTACATAAATGAAATGCATTATGTGATTTTTCAGAACCTATTTTTTAATTTTTATAAAAATTTACTAAAAATTAAACAGTTTTTAATGTTGTTTTTGTAATTATTGATAAATTTGTCTTATTGAAAAAGTGCTATATGCTGTTTCATTTTTTTCCCTTAACTATCAAATTATAATCAACAAGCTAGAGCCGTACTTCATCCTTTGTTTCACTACTAACTAAGACGTGTTATGAAAACAGTACTCAAACTCTCAGACTACCTTAAAATGTTGTTGGCTGCCATTGGCGCATATTTTGGCGCATGGATTTTAGCCTAATGCTTGTTCATGTTGTTTGTGAGTATTCTAGAAGGGCGTCCTTCGCACATTTCTGCTCATTCGACTTTCTAGAATTCTCTCGCAACAAGTTTCTCAATTTTGACGAATAGGATATAAAACCCTAAAATAACCATATCAAGTTGCAGAATTTCATACTAGGTATGAGGTTTTGTTTTAAAGTAAAACAAGGTAATAATGACAGTCCTGCGTTAAAGATTATTGTGACCGCATCAACAAACTCAACTGCATTATGCTTATCGATAAATAGACTATCATTACTCAAATCACTTCAAAAACAACGTCTTACCATGTCATTCAATATCAATCGCCGTGATTGGCTCAAGAAAAGTCTTATAGCTACCGCAGGTTTGAGCGCAGCCTCAACCTATATCCAACGTGCACAAGCAAATCCAACTGTAAGAAGAGAGTTACAAATGAGTTTGTCGCCTGATTTTCAGTTAGAAAATTCGTTTGTAGGAATCAATCCTCCTGTGGTAATGAAGGCTCGCTTGGGTGCGAATGAAAACCCTTGGGGACCGTCGGCAAAAACTAAAGAGGCATTAATTGAGGCTGTTGGGGTATCAAATCGCTACGGTATGCAAAGCCGTGCGGCGTTGGTGAAGTTGATTGCAGAAAAAGAAGGTGTTCCTGAAAATTATATCTTATTGGGTGCTGGTTCTTCAGAGTTGTTGACAGCTTCGATGGTGGCTTATGGTTTGAAAGGAAAGATTATCTGTGGCGACCCATGCTATATTTCAGGGAATGAAGAAAAAATCCCAATGGAAAAAGTGCCATTGACTAAGGATTATCAATATGATTTAGATGCTATTGCGGGTCGCTTGAATGGCTCACAAAGTTTGGTATATATTACGAATCCTAATAACCCGACTGGCGCTATATTGCCAGCAGATCAGCTTACTGCGTTTATCAACAAAGTTTCTGACAAAACTCCTGTGCTGGTTGATGAGGCTTATATTGATTATGCCAAAAATCCTAAGACGGACTGTATGGTGGCATCGATTAATGCAGGTAAAAATGTATTGATTTTGCGTACTATGTCTAAGCTATACGCTTTTGCTGGTTTGCGTGTGGGTTATGCTATTGCTAAGCCAGAAATTTTAAAAACAATCGCACCGTATTGCTCTGGAGGTTTTGATATTTCAGTTCCTTCTTTTGCAGCAGCAGTTGCGGCTTTGAAAGATACAGATTTCCAACACTTGACCTTAACGAATACTGCGGAATCAAAGAAATACCTTTATGATTTCTTGACAAAAGCAGGTTATTCTTATATCCCATCCTCAGCAAATTTTGTGTTGTTCCCAATCAAAATGAAAGGGCAAGACCTTATGAGTAAGCTTATGGCTGAAGGGGTTATGGTAAGAAGATGGGAGTTTGACCGCCAACACTGGTGCCGTGTTTCTATTGGAACCATGGACGAAATGAAGGCCTTTACGGATGCTTTCTCGAAAATCGCCTCTTAGATAATTGATAAAAGTCATCGATTTGGATTGTTGAGCAACTATTTGATTTTCTTATTTTTACTATTTTTTCTAACAAAAAATCAAAGTTTGTTTATCAGCAAAATACAAATCAAGCATTTCAATTATTAAGACACAACATTATGACGAGAAGAGATTTTATAGAAAGAACAGGTGCTGCTAGCTATTTGACATTATTAGGCTTAGGAATGATTCCAGAAGCAAATTCACAACCCTTGGATTTGCAAAGAGGAAAGGCCGATAAGAAAATTATCATCCTAGGAGCTGGTTTAGCAGGATTATGTTCGGCTTATGAGTTAACAAAATTAGGCTATCAAGTTACAGTACTAGAAGCACGCAGTCGCCCAGGTGGACGTGTTTGGACTGTAAGAGGTGGCACCACAGAAACTGAAATTGGAGGTCCTTCACAAACGGCACAATTCGATAAAGGACTTTACTTGAACGGTGGTGCGGCACGTATTCCGCACAATCACGAAACGACGCTCCATTATTGTCGTGAATTTAATATTCCACTCGAGATATTTATGAATATGAACGAGGGTGCTTATTACTACAGCGATAATGGAACAGGTCCTTTGGCAAACAAACGAGTGAAAATTCGTGAAATTCATGCCGACGTTCGTGGATACACAGGAGAATTATTGGCAAAGGCGGCTGACCAAAAAGCCCTAGATCAAGATTTGACCAAAGAGGATATCGACAAACTCATTGCATATCTGAAAGAGGAATGTGATTTGGATATTACCAAAAAATACAAAGGCTCAGAACGACACGGATATTTGCGTCAGGGTGGGTATGGAGATCAAATCCCACAATTGGCAGAACCTTACTCGTTACATGACATTATCGCTGGAGGGTTGTTTCACCCTGCATTTTCGAATGTAAGCGAATATACTTTCAATCAGCAACCAGTTATGTTACAGCCTGTTGGCGGAATGGATGCTATTCCGTATGAGTTTGCAAAGCGTCTTGAAGGAAAAATACAATATCAAACTGAAGTAAAAGAAATTCGAAAAACACAGCCAGGTGTTCGAATAGTGTACAAAGATAAAGCTGGACAAGAAAAAGAACTCAAGGCCGATTATTGTATTTGTACAATTCCTTTACCTGTATTGCGCAATATACAAACAGACCTTTCATCAGATATTCGTCGTGCAATAGACTTTACGGCTTACATGAATACTGGTAAAATTGGATTGCAGTTTAAGCGTAGATTCTGGGAGGAAGACGATAAAATATTTGGAGGTATTTCTCGTACCAACATGGATATTACCCAAATTTTTTATCCTTCCTACAACTTTATGGGTAAGAAAGGTTTACTGAAAGGCTATTACAATTTCCATGATCGAGCCGTTAAAATGGGTAATTTATCCATTGCCGAACGAGAAAAGGCAGCCTTAGAACAAGGAAGTAAAATTCACCCGCAATATGCTACCGAATTTGAAAGTTCCTTTTCGTTGGCATGGCAAAAAATTCCTTATTCGCAAGGAGGCTGGGCAGAATATACCGATGCACAACGCAAAAGATTGTATCCAGCCTTGATTAAGCCTGATGATGAGATTTACATGGCAGGAGAACATACCACACACCTTACCGCTTGGATGGCAGGAGCGCTAGAATCGGCCAAAGCTGTGGTAGATCAAATTCACCGCCGTGTCAATGCATCGTAAGAATTTTTGACCTTGTCTTTTTACTTTTTAATTAAAATTATTTTAAAAAAATTGAGATACTATTATTTGATAATCAATAATTTATTATATTTATAATTGTAAGATAATTTTGATTTAATAATGCTGTATTTCAAAAAACTATTACACAAGTTTTCAGTAGTGATGAGTTATTTTCGAGGTTCGAAACCCCTCAGCCACTTGTTACAATATCAAGTGCTTCATTATTGAAGACCAAAATTATTCAGTATGAAAAAAGTATTATTAGTATTTGGTTTAGTTTGCTCAACTCTTTTCGCCAAGGCTCAAGAAGTAGCTAAAGTGGGAATCAAAAATGCTGATTATGATGCGCTTAAGAAAATTGCAGTCAAAAATCCTGACAAGGATACATATATTAAAGAGGGAGCTTACGTATTGGATAACAGCAACCCACCATACATCTTCAAATTCTCAGATGGAAAAGAGCGTCGTATATATTTATACAAAGTCTTAGAAACTGCCGAAATGAAGGAAATGGGCTCTTTAATGGTTTTTACAACGCCAAAGGACGGTAAAAAAATCAGTTTAGTAGTGCCTAATCCAATGGCAGAAAAAGAAGTTTGGGGCAAATACATTGATGACCTAAAAGATGGCGAAAAAGCTGTTTCTGGATTTTCTTCATGTGTAGCTTTTGTATTGGCAAAAGAGTTTACAGGTGGCGCTTCAGGTGCTGAGCATGGCGCAGAAGACAAATACGAATATTGTTTTCCTGAGACGGCTGTCGTAACAATGGCCGATGGTTCACAAAAGTCTATTGCAGAAGTAAAAGCGGGTGAAGTTGTGATGTCTTATAACACTATAACAAACCAAGCTGAAACAACGCTTGTCGATGAAGTAATCGAGCACGATAATAAGTCTTTTGGAATCGTAAAAGTATTATTGAGTGATGCCGAAGATCAAGCGTTTGCTTCGACACAACCGCTTTTCCAACTAACAGAATTGGAAGGTACAGCCAACCATCCAGTAATGACAACTACTGGTCACGCTAAACTAGGTAAGTTGAAAGTGGGCGAACAAGTTTTGATGTACAATAGCGATACGCATACTTTTAATCGCTATAAAGTATTTTCAACTAATTCAGACTATCGTACGGTCGAAAAGGTGTATAACCTTCGTACCGCTAATGATAAATACCTCGTAAATTCTATCGTGGTATTAGAAAAATAAGTGAAATGGTTTAATGCACATCGAAGGTTTCGACCTTCAACCTAAATATTAAGCCTACCGAAAGGGACTTAATTTTTTTGAGATTGTTTTTGGATAATTTTTAAATCCTTTCTCTTCTAGGGAAAGGATTTATTTTTTATATGGGGTAATATCTGCTTTCTGAGTGTGTTTTAAGCGAAATTCATGACTTAAAGAGTCTTTTCTCTAAAAGAATATTTTAGTACTAATCCAAGATTAGTTTTTGGTAAAAAAGAGAGTATAGAATTTTTTGTTCATTTTGTTTAAAAAAAATTGTTAAAATTATATTTTATTCAAAAAATGATATTACATTTGTAACGCTAAACAGTTAGCGATATTCAAAAACAATCTCGACAAAATATAAAGTGATTCTCTAGTTTAGAGAAAACAATTTGATTTAACAAAAGATTTGAATCCTGAAACGGATAGAAGCTTTTAAAGATATTTTCAGAGCGAATTTTAAAATGATAAAATTTTAGGGTCACCATAAGTGACAAACTATGAAAGTACCAATTTGATTAATTTACTAAACTCAAAACAACTATTTAACTTTGAAGCTCTGATAAGCCCCAGCTAACCACTGGGGCTTTTTTATTGAGTGATTTAGTGATTTTTTATTGAGTGAGTGTTTATATTTCTCTTCAAATTTTTCAATACAAATAACGAATATACAGTTAACTATTAACCCCTTTCGAGATTTGCGATAAAATCTGCTGTTGCTCTGCCGACACATCTACTTGGCTTTCGATTGCCTCTAATTGCTTTAACACATTTTTTAAAAACTTCTGATGTGCTTCTGATGTAATATCGAAAGGTTTGTGAGTCAAAGCTTTCTTAATTTGTTGCCATTTGGGCAAAAAAGCTTGTAAATCATCTGAGAAATAGGTTTTTACGAACTGCTCAAAAATATATTGCTCCGCCACTTCATTCGGATGAATCATATCGGCTTTATAAAAACGATAATCACGGAGGTCGTCTATCATAATTTCGTAGGACGGAAAATACGTAACATTTTCATAGTCAGTACTTAAGTAATGACAGGCAGTTCGGAGATTGATTTGGATAATTGATTTTCTGCTAGTCCTTCTTTGGTATGTCGCACTGGCGAAACGGTTATAATGATTTTTAAGGAAGGGTTCAACTCACTAATGGCTTTGTGTACCTCGGCGAATTTTTTACAAATATCCTTCACACTCAATAAGTCCTTTTCGAATAAACTTGCAGGCATTTTATGACAATTGGCAACATAGCTTGGCGTAGCTTTGAGCTGATGTACAAATGCAGTTCCGAAAGTCAAAACCAAGAAATCATATTGCTGAATCTGAATTTTTGCTAGGTTATGATTCAATAATTCCTTTAAAGACGCTTGTTGAGTTGCAAAAAACTGTGAGTGAAAATCATAATGAAACCATGTTCGCTGGTGTTGTACAAATAGCCGCTCGTCGACGTTTTGATAGCTAGGATTCAAAAGTTTGAAAATCGACATGGGGTTAAATAAAGTACCAAAAGGGTTGACTTCTGTAGCAATTTTGTTTTCCTCAAGCTTTTGTCCAATAACTTGTGCAAAGCATGAACCCACTGTCAACACTTTGGATTGAAGTTGTATTTGAAAGGGCGATTTTTCTATCTTTATTGGCGTTCTGAATTCCATAAGGCAATTTTGACTGAATATTTTATAAAGGTAAAGTTAAGCAATTTAGGCTATGATAATTTCTAAAACCTGTTTAACCAATGCGCTAGTAGCCATAAAATGAGATTCTAAAATTGAAAAGAATTCAAAAATCTCTAATTCCCTCAATCACAATTCACTACCTTTGTGGCAGATATAGGTGCTTTATGCTTCAAATCTAGGAAGTGTCAAAGCTTAATAGGGAATTAGGTGAAAAACCTAAACTGTCCCCGCAACTGTAAGTTTCGTTTTGTGTCGAATTCAATCTTCATGGCCACTGCCCTTGCGGCGGGAAGGCTCGGAGTCGATGAAACAAGTCAGGAGACCTGCCTTTTTATCTATTCTTGGTACAATTTACGGTGGATGAATTGTTGCTGAGCGTTCGCTTTTCTGTTCATTTTCTATTCTTTTATATCCAATCATCAAACCTATTTTATAGGTTAAGGAATTGATATTTAGCTAGAAAACAATTATCAAATCAATGTTTAAATCTTTATTTTTCTGTTCGGGATTACTTTGTGTGGCAAGCCTGAGTATGGCTCAAAACAATGTAACAAACCTTAACGAAGTTGTAGTTACCGCCAATAAAGTACCCCAAAAGCAATTACAGACAGGAAAAGTTTTAACCGTTATTTCCAAAGAAATTTTGGAGCGGAATGTAGGCAAATCACTTGGAGAGCTCCTCAATCAGCAAGTAGGTATGCAGGTAGTAGGCTCTCAACTAACACTTGGCGCAAACCAAGAAGTAAGTATTAGAGGTTTAAGCAACGGCTATGCCCTGTTATTAATGGATGGCATTCCATTAAATGACCCTTCTACGATTGGTAATTATTTTGACTTAAACGTTATTTCAATCGACCAAATCGAAAGAATTGAGATTTTGAAAGGAGGGCAATCAACTCTTTACGGTTCGGATGCTGTAGGTGGAGTAATAAATATTATTCGTAAAAAAGCGAGTACTAAGCCATTTAGCGCACAAGCTAATCTTTCGGGTGGAAGTTATGGTACATGGAAAGGTGCTTTGAATTTGAGTGGTACGTTGAGTAAAAATTCAAGTTATGCCGTAGCATATACCAAGTTGTACTCAAAAGGTATTTCGCAAGCGGCCAATAAAAAAGATGATAATCTCAACGAAAAAGATGCCTTTAATCAAGATGCGTTTCGTGCTCAGTTTCAGCAAAAATTTGGTGCCAATCTTACAACCAAAGTTTTTGTAACAAACGAAACTTATCGTGCCGACATTGATAATGGTGCATTTAGTGATGATAAAGACTTTGTAGCAAATAGCCGAAGCACACAGATAGGAGTAGGTGCGGAGTATTTTGTAGGAGGAGGAAAATTAGTGGCCAACTATCACTACAACGACCTCAAACGTAGCTATATCAACGATTCTAACTATGTGGCTCCTGATGCGTATGACAAGTATTCGGCAAGTAATTATGGTGCTAAAACCAACTATGCTGAATTATATGGTAGTTGGAGTTTGGGTAAAAATATAACGTGGCTGGTCGGTGCAGAATATCGTGCTCAGAAAATGAACCAAACGTATTTGTCTATCAGCGATTGGGGTCCTTATGAAGATGCACCACTAAGTGATGCCTTAGCCAACGTAAATCAAGTAAGTGGTTATACCTCGTTTAACTTGAATAACTTGGGTGGTTTTGGCGCTGAAGCAGGTGGTCGTTACAATCATCATTCTTTGTACGGAAATAATTTTACCTACACGCTCAATCCTTATTATTTATTGGGTAAAAACTTAAAAGTATTAGCTAACTTATACTCAAGTTTCAAGTCGCCAACGTTGTATCAATTGTATTCTCCTTACGGCAATACAGCCTTGAATCCCGAAAAATCATTCACACAAGAAGGCGGTTTTCAGTTGTTTAGCAATAATCAACAATCCTATTTCCGAGCGGTGTATTTCAATACAACCATCAATGATGTGATTATTTTTCAGTCAATCAGTACTGCGCCGTATGGCAAGTATGTTAATTTCAACAAGCAAGCAAGTAAAGGTTTGGAATTGGATGCTCAGGCACAGTTAGGTAAGTTTAATCTTTCGGCTACCTATACGCACCAGATTGGCGAGTTAACTACCAAAGTGGCAGGAAAAGATACCACTTACAAAAATTTGATTCGCCGTCCTGAAAATGCCTTTACTTTGAGTTTGGGATATCAGGCTAGTTCAAAATTGTATGTGAGTTCAACTTTGAGAGGCGTAGGTGCCCGTAAAGATACTTACTATGATAACGACCAATTCAAATCTATCAATGTAGACTTGGATGCGTATCAATTATTAGATGTATATGGTGAATATCACATCAATTCAAAAATCAAAGCGTACGCTGATTTGAGAAACATTTTGAATACCAAATTTGTAGAAATAACAGGCTACCAAACCCGCCAATTCAATGCAAGTATTGGTTTGAGTTTGCAGTTTTAAAATAGGTATTAAAGTGAACAGGCACAAAGGCACAAAGTGGCAAAGTGAAAAGAGTTTACTTTGAAGTATCTGAATTGAATATCTAGTTTTAAAAAAGGCATTAAATTGAACAGGCACAGAGGCACAAAGTGGTAAAGTGAAAAGACTCCTTGTACTTGTTTCTGAATTGAATATCCAGTTTTAAAGATAATAGAGTGAACAGGCGCAAAGGTGCCAAGTGGTATAGTGAAAAAACTCTATGCCTTTGTGCCTGTTCACTATGTCACTTTACTTATGAACCTCCTTTGCTCTTGGTCTGGTGGAAAAGATTCTTGTTTTGCTTTGATGCAAATGAATCAACGACCTACCGTAATTTTTACAACACTCAACGAATGGGGCGATCGCTCGCGTTCGCATGGTTTGAGCCCTGCTATTCTGGAAGCGCAAGCCAAAGCTATTGGTTGTCCAAGTGTTACAATTAGTACATCTTGGGAAAATTATACCGAAAAATATATCGCTCGTCTTAAGTCTCTGACTGAAGAATACCAACTAACTGATGCAGTTTTTGGCGATATAGACCTGCAGCCACATCGTGAATGGGAAGAGAAAGTTTGTGCCGAGGCACAGCTCAACTGTCACTTGCCACTTTGGCAACAGGACCGTAAAGCACTGGTTTTTGCCATGATTTCTGCTGGTATTAAAACCATGATTGTATCTTGTAATGATACGTTGGGTGCCTCTTTTTTAGGAAGAATCATAGATGCCAAGACAGTGGAAGATTTGGAGCAAAAAGGAGTAGATGTTTGTGGCGAAAACGGAGAGTTTCATACAGTAGTATTAGATTGTCCTTTGTTTCAACAGTCAATTGAAGTAACTCAGGGAGAAAAATTAGTTCATAACAATTATCATTTTTTAGAGTTATCATTGGTAGAATGTTGAAGATACATACCCATTGTCCACGTTGCCAACAACCATTTCAATGTAAAGTTGACGATATAGTGCATTGCGATTGTCAACAATTAACATTGAACTACGAACAAACCCAACAATTGAGACAGTTGAGTTTGAAAAAATACGATGGACAATGTTTGTGCAACACTTGTATAAAGTCTCTAATCAAAAACCATTTTGAAGACCATGATGCAACTTAGTCCTAAAACCTTCTGCGACACTTTTTCAAGTGTAAACACCTCTATGCCAATTTTGACTGGCATGGAATTTATGCGTCGCCCTGCAAGACTCAGCGATGCATTATTGCATGAATATGAGTGCGTAAGTCGAATGGCGCACGTGCGAAAATGGGATTTTGATTTGTATCATTTCCGAGAGTTTATTCAAGACCCTCAACATGCTGTAGTAATTACCAATGGGCAACAAACCATTCAATGGGTAAATCATGGTTTTGCTAACATGACTGGCTATCAGATACAAGAAGCTTTAGGAAAGAAACCTAGTTTTTTGCAAGGAAAAGAAACCGACCCACTTACAAGGTCAGCTATTAAGGCCTGCTTATTGGAAGAAAAAAAGTTTGAAGGAAAACTCATCAACTATCGAAAAGATGGCGAACCTTATTGGTGTGATGTTCGCATAGAGCCTATTTTTAACGAGCAACAAAAACTCGTTAATTTCATAGCCTTTGAGGAAGAGATTGTTTGATATAAAGTTTAGCGATTTAGTGATTATTTTAAAATTTTTATTCTCGCAATATAGGCGCAAACATTGCGCCTATATTGGTTTCTTATTAAAAAATAATCACTCATTCACTCAATAGGAAATCACTAAATTAGAGATGACTTATGTTTTTATATTGGAGTAGCTACCCTTATCACCAAATGCCCTTTTTTGACACCATACGGCTTGTATGATATTCTTAAAAAGCCTCTTCCATAGTAGTCAATACTATAATCTAGGGCAGTTTTTCCTGCCTTCAAATTGAATCTGTGGACAATATAATTTGGATTATCATAATCACGAATCTCGATATAGGCTGGCGCATCTAGCTCACCTTCTATTTTTAGGGGTAAACTCACAAAGTCATGAAAAGTAGCAGCGGTGTCAACGTAAAATTGAGGTTTTTGAACGTTCTTGACCGTGATCGCTAAGTAATCGGGCTTTTTGAACAGAAGCATCCAAAGACCAATGAAAAGAGCAGCATTAAGCACAATAGGCGCTATGTTACGTTTGATTTTTTGTAGCATGTAGATAAAGGTTAATAGATGAAGATTATGATAAAGGTACACATTTGAGCAAACTTTGACAAAAGCTCCTTTTTTCAGCAACTATATTCTTGTTTTCTTTTTCTAGTAATAAACCACTAAATTGAGTAGTAATACTTATTTTATTTATGGGTAATTATTACCAATTTTGTAATAAGTTAATAATTCATCTCATGCTATCGAATTGTAAACTTTAACAGAGAAAAGACCGAACGCCCCCCGAAAAACGTTCGGTCTTTTATTTTTACATCTGATTCGCTCTTCAAACCAACTAAAATGATAAAAGTTTCTTGTAAAAACTGAAGAATCCTCTAACTTGTAAGTTGATTCATTTCATGTCCATTTGAGGTTTTTGAAGCCTAGCTCATAGAAATATTACCTAAGAAATAACGAGTTTTCAGCATCTTCCTCATATACTTTTTCGTAAACCATTAATCGTAATAACCCTACCTGCAATGAAAAAAATTATGCTTGCCCTTTGCTTTTGGCTTTTAGGAATCGTGTTTGCCAAGGCTCAGACAATCTACGTAAACGGTCAATCATTGAATGCTATTCGAAATGTGAATTATATCACAATTAAAGCCGAAAAAGCCTGGCTTGCAACCAAATTATCTGTTTTTCTTGATTATGGACAAGGTAATTCACCAAGAGAACAAGAAGTAACAGACGCCAACAGAAAACCTTTATTTTTTAATAGTAAAGTCGAAATATTCAATTTGATGGATCGCCAAGGATGGGAATTAGTGGATACTTACGAAGAGATAAAAGAAGGCAAAACCTTCATTTTACATATATTTAAACGAAAAATTTTACCACGTGTAAAATAAGCATATCTACCTAAAAGTCAGTAGTAATAGCTACTTAAAGAGATTAAAAAGCCTCAACTTTTAAAAGGTTGAGGCATTTTTTTTATCTTTGAAAAGATTTGCAATGTTTTGTATAACATGAGCAAGTTTTTGCAGAAAACCTTGAACTAATCAAATTAATTATACCACAACACCACTAGCTTTTAGCGAGATAGAAGTTAGTTATATCCCGAAATTGAGAATTTATGAGTAAAGTAGTAGTAAGTGCCGAAAAATTAAGGTTAAAAACTCGTGCCGACAACAAAGGATGGAAAAAATGGGGCCCATATCTATCTGACCGTCAATGGGGAACGGTGCGAGAAGATTATTCTCCTAATCAAGATGCTTGGAATAACGTAACGCACGACATGGCTCGCTCAAAAGCCTACCGTTGGGGCGAAGAAGGTATCGGTGGTATTTCGGATAACAAATCGTATATCTGTTTTGCACTTGCTTTGTGGAACCATAATGACCACATTTTGAAAGAAAGGTTCTTCGGACTAACAGGGAATGAGTCGAACCACGGCGAGGATGTAAAAGAACTCTATTACTATCTTGACTCGACGCCTACGCACTCGTACATGAAAATGCTGTACAAATATCCTATAGCAGCATTTCCCTATTCAAAACTGGTAGACGAAAGCCGTAAACGATCAAGATTAGAACCTGAATATGAACTGCTAGACACAGGTATTTTTGATAATGATGAATATTTCGATGTATTTATCGAATATGCCAAGTCTGACGAACAAGATATTTTGATAAAAATTACGGCACATAACCGTAGTAATAAACCTGCTCCAATTACTTTATTACCTACTATTTGGTTTAGAAATACTTGGTGTTGGGGGTACGAAAACTTCAAATACAAACCGATGTTGACAGGTGTGTCAAATAAGGTGATTGAAGTAGATAACAAAAGCGTAGGACATTATAAGTTGTATTGTGAAAAAGCAGATGAATTATTATTCTGTGATAACGAAACCAACTTCCAACGCTTGCATGGCGTGGCCAATAATGTACCCTATACCAAAGATGGGATAAACGAGTACATTGTTAATAAAAACAAAGCGGCTGTCAATCCTAACAATATCGGTACCAAAGCTTCAGGACGCTATACCAGAGTGGTAAAAGCAGGTGAAAGTGTAACGATTCGTTTGCGTTTATCCGACCATTCTATTATTGAACCATTCGGTGGTTTTGAAGATATTATGGATAAGCGTATTCGTGAAGCAAATCAGTTTTACGATGAATTGCAAGGAACTGTACAAGACCCAGAGTTACGTTCAATTCAGCGTCAGGCTTATGCAGGGATGCTTTGGACCAAACAATGGTATTATTACAATGTCAACGAATGGATTAAAGGTGACCCTACGATGCCGAAGCCTTCGGACAATCGGAAGTTTGGTCGAAATTCAGGCTGGCGACACATGTATGCCGCCAACATTCTTTCGATGCCCGACAAATGGGAATACCCATGGTTTGCGGCATGGGATTTGGCCTTTCATACGATTCCATTGGCACGACTCGACCCTGACTTTGCCAAACGTCAGTTAGCCGTAGTATTGCGTGAATACTATATGCACCCGAACGGACAGATTCCTGCGTATGAATGGTCATTTTCGGATGTAAACCCTCCAGTACATGCTTGGGCAACGTGGCGTGTATATGAGATAGATAAAGAAATGAATGGCGTAGGGGATGTCAAATTCCTAGAGCGTGTTTTCCATAAATTACTACTTAATTTTACGTGGTGGGTAAATCTTAAAGACGAAGGTGGCAATAATATCTTTGGAGGAGGCTTCCTTGGAATGGATAATATCGGAGTATTTGACCGCTCGGCAACTTTACCAACAGGCGGACGTCTTGAGCAAGCTGATGGTACAGGCTGGATGGCGATGTACAGCTTGAACATGCTTCGTATTGCCTGTGAAATTGCTGTTGAGCGACCAGTGTATCAAGATATGGCGTCTAAGTTTTTTGAACACTTCCTACATATTGCAGGTGCTATGCAAATGTTGGGTGGTTCAGAAATTAGCCTTTGGGATGAAGAAGATCAGTTTTACTATGATATGCTTCACATGCCAAATTCGCAGAGTATGTTGCTCAAAATCCGTTCGATGGTAGGGTTAATTCCACTTTTTGCTGTAGAAATTCTTACACCAGAAATGTTGGAAAAATTGCCAGATTTCAAACGTCGTGTGGATTGGGTTTTGGCTAATAGACCCGATTTGGCAGGTTTGATTTCGCGTTGGTACGAGCCAGGAAAAGGAGAAAACCGTTTGTTGGCGATTTTGCGCGGTCACCGTATGAAGATGATTATGAAAAAAATGTTTGATGAAAACGAATTCTTGTCAGAACATGGCGTTCGTTCATTATCAAAATATCACCTCGAAAATCCTTATCAGTTCCGTGTACATAACGAGGTCTTCAGAGTCGATTATACACCAGCCGAATCTACAGGAAGTATGTTTGGTGGGAACTCCAATTGGCGTGGACCTATCTGGATGCCAATGAACTTCTTGTTGATTGACTCTTTGTTGAAATTCCAGTCGTATTATGGCAATGATTACGAAGTAGAATATCCTACCAATTCGGGTAATATGGTGAGCATCAAGCAGGCTGCTTTAAGTTTGGCAGAACGGTTAATCAAAATCTTTAGAACAGATGAAAACGGTAAACGTCCGATGTATGCCAATTACGAAAAAATGCAAACAGACCCTCATTTCAAGGATTTGGTACTGTTTTATGAATATTTCCATGGTGATGATGGTAAAGGTCTAGGTGCTGCACACCAAACAGGTTGGACGGGTCTAGTAGCAGAACTGATTTTGATGGTAAATGAGGCTAACAAGGCAGAAATCAAAGAAATCTTATAGGTGCTGAATTGTGAGTAGTGAATTAGGGCTGTACGAAGGATTATAAAACTGTCTATTTCAGATATCGGATGTTGGATTTCGGAAGTATAAGTTTCTGTATTTTGTAAAAATCAAGATATTTTACTTTTTTCCGAAATCAGAAAGCTCAATAATTCAATCTTATTCTTCCAAAAATGTATCAATAAAAAAGCCTTAAGCAATCTGCTTAAGGCTTTTTTATTGATACTGGCATTCAGAAACTTTAAACATGTTAAAAGAATCTAAGAGCAACTCATCAAAATATGCTTAGTGCGCTTTTGCTCCAGCTGGAGTTTGCTTACGCATAATGAAATACAATACTGCAAAAGCGATAATCAAGATGAATGGGAATACCGCCATATTGTCTAGTGTTGCTTGACCAGCAGCTAAGTCAAGTTCTTGACCTGTCAAACCTTTGGCAGCCGCAGCAGCTTTTTCGTCATCCAACCATTTACCAATGATTGGTTGGAAAATTGAGGTAGAGAACATACCCATACCACCAATAATTGACATACCAAAAGCACCAGTACGAGGTAGATACTCAGCCACAAAACCAATCATAGTTGGCCAGAAATAACATACACCAATCGCAAAAATTACGGCAGATACATATACCATAGCACCTTCAGCTTGGCTCATCAAAACTACACCAACAGTAGCAAAAATAGCCGAACCTAGCAATACACCCGTAGGGTTTAGGTTATGCACAATTGGACCAGCAAAATAACGACCTACCGCCATCAAACCAGTTACCAAAGCCAAAATCAACATTGGACTTGCACCTGCATGACCCAATACTGGACCGATCCATTGCTCAGGACCAAATTCAGAAATAGCAGTCAATGCCATACATGCCAACATAAATAAGTACAATGGCGAAAGCATCGCTTTGAAGTTTTGACCTGTTGAAGCAGCACCTTCGTCTTGGCTTTCAGGAAACGCTTGTCCCAAAATCAAGGCAGCGTAAGCTACCGCAGGAATCAAAATGATACCAATTTGCAACTGCCAGCCCATACCAGCCGAAGTCATAAATTCAGAAATCAAACTCGCAATAACGATACCTCCAGGGAACCACATGTGGAAACGGTTCAACATTTTGGTTTTTTGATTGCCTTCGTACATATCAGAAATCATTGGATTACAAGCCGCTTCTACGGTACCATTGCCAAATCCAACGAAGAAAGTCGAAATCAATAAAGTCCAGAAACCACTTGCGAAAATGGTCATTACTAAACCTAATACGTGTGTAACAAATGCTACCCACATGATTTTTTTAGGACCTAATACATTGTAAAGAGGACCTCCAACAATCATTGCGATAGGGAAGCCTAGAAATGCCATCTGGTTGACGTATCCGAGGTGCTCTGCATCAAGGTTAAAGGCTGTACCTAACTGCGTGAGGACACCTGCACGAATACCAAAAGCCATTGAAGTAGTGATTAGTGCAAAGCAACTCGCCAAAAACAATCGATTATTATTAACTGTTTGGGACATAATTGATTAAAGGGTTTAAGATTAATAAAAGGGACAGTGTTCTTATTTTATTATAATTCGTACTAAAAAAAATCCATGCCAAAAAAACAAAAAGATTTCCGTATTTACTAAATGACTTTGTAATAATTTTAATTAAAATTTGCAATCAATCGGTACAGAGCGGGCTAAATGTAGTATTTTCAAGTGTTTTTTTAGATTGCTTTTTCAAAAAGCATATTTTGGTATTATTCCTTAAAAAATTTCATGATTACGCTTCAGGCAATATACCATACTTATCAGGAGTACCGAATTATGAATGCTGAATTAGGAGTGTACGAAAGATTTCCAATAATTGAGGATTTGGGATTTCTGATTTCGGAAATAAAGTAAAATATCTCTATTTTTTATAAAACATAGAAGATTACACTTTCGAAATCCCACATCCGATATCTGATATCCGAAATAGACATTTTTAGAATCCTTCGTACAGTTCTGATGATGAATTGTGTATGTATTTTTTAATTGTCAATAACTTACAATTAAAAGTTGTTATTTTTTGCATGAACGCTTATTGGAAGCAAAAATTTATATTTCTTGTATTAGGAAATACAATTCCAACATTTAGTACATGGCATAAAGCAAATAGCTCTCGGCTGATAAAATTATATTACTTTTGTGCAATATTGTATCAAAAAGATACAGAAAGAGGGAGTAGTCTTATTTTTTCAAAACTTACTGCTGATATCAATGTAAGTTTTAGGCTATAAAAGAATGTTTAAAAATATTATTTGGCATTTGTTGAAACAAACAAAATTTCCTTTCACCACACCTTACTTTTCTTGTCTTGACACAAGAAAAGTAACAAAAGAAAGTCAAGAAATCCTAAACTCGCCTACGGCTCAAACAGTAGGATTTCGGGGAAGTAATTACAAACATGTTCATTATTAATGACTTATAAAATTTAAACATACTCATACTCTAAGCCGAAGTCAATAGAAAAAAATGTATGCATGATTTTTTTAGAAATTTAGCCTAATGCCTATTGCAAGTAAAATTGAAGTAGTTGTGGATATGAAATATTGACAAACTTTACATTCATCATTCACAACTCATAATTCATCATTAACACATAGATCCATTATTCTAATTATATATATCAATTATTATTTCAACCTAAAACTGTTGAGCCTTTAGAACAAGTTGACCTTGATTTGTCAGCCGAGCCGTTCAGAAGCTCGATATTTAATTAACGAAAAAATGGCTAGAAAAATCAGAATGGGCATGATTGGAGGAAGTTTGGATGCCTTCATCGGAGCAGTTCACCGCAGAGGAGCCGCCTTAGATGGCGAAATCGAACTTGTTTGCGGAGCGTTTAGTTCAAATCCTGAAAAATCTAAAGCTACTGGCGAAGCGCTCTATTTACCTGCCAACCGTGTGTATGATTCGTACGAGGAAATGATTTTGAAAGAGAAAGAACTTCCTGAAGGCGAGCGTATGGATTTCGTTTCAATCGTTACACCTAATCACGTACATTTCCCTGCTGCAAAGTTTGCTATCGAAAACGGATTCCATGTAGTGATGGACAAACCGCTTACTTTGACGATGGAAGAGGCTAAAGAATTGACCGAAATTGTCAAAAATTCTGGCTTACTATTCGCATTGACGCATAATTATACAGCCTATCCAATGGTGAAAGAAGCACGTCAATTGATAAAATCGGGTGCTATTGGACAAATCCGTAAGGTAATTGTTGAATATCCACAAGGATGGTTATCTCAATTGGTGGAGGCTTCGGGTCAAAAACAGGCTTCATGGCGTACCGACCCCGCGCGTAGTGGGGCTGCAGGTGGTGTTGGCGACATTGGTACACATGCCGAAAACTTAGCTGAATATATCACTGGTTTACAAATAACGGAACTTTCGGCTGACCTTACGATTTTTGTGGAAGGTCGTATGCTCGATGATGATGCCAACATCCTACTTCATTTTGACAATGGCGCTAAAGGTATTTTGCACAATAGCCAAATCTGTAATGGCGAAGAAAATGACCTTAACATACGTGTCTATGGCGAATTTGGTGGTCTGAAATGGCGACAAATGGAGCCAAATACCTTGATTATGACTAATCAGGAAAATGGTTCGAAAATTATCCGTACTGGAGTTGGCAACTTATCTCCTCACGCACAGGCACATACGCGTCAGCCAGCAGGTCACCCAGAAGGCTATATCGAGACTTTTGCGAGTATTTACCGAAACTTTGCGTATGCCCTACGTGCCCGTTGGGGTGCCGAAAGCAAATCAGGCACAGGTGGTGGCTTAGGAAAAGGTACTGGAGTAGACGGTTACGACCCAGAAATTTATGATTTCCCAAGTATCGAAGACGGTTTGCGTGGTATGGCTTTCATCCAAACGGTTGTAAAGTCGGCCAACTCAGCCGAAAGATGGACAAAATTTGAGATCTAAAAAGAACTATCTCCAAGTCACAGATTTATGCTTGATGGCTTGGAGATATTCTGTAAATTTGAAGGCTGTTAAAAGGGTTAAGCCCATAGAAAACCATCTTTTTCTTTCATCCTTCATTACTTTTGTACAAAAAGTTTGGAAAAACTCGCTTGAGATTGTTATGAAATACTTCTTAACATTCCTGTTATTGGGACTTCTTTCTACCCGTTCATTGGCACAAATATCTCAGTATGAGGTATTTTTTGCTCAATATCAAAATGAGTTAGTCATTAGAAAATGGAAGGAAGCAGATGCTATCAAGTATTTAGTGGTAAATTCAGAAAATCTTAAAACGCATATTCTCAATAATATCGAAACACAGCCTGTAACATGGAATAATGTTTTAAATCTTTTTGAAAAAACATCTTATATTCATGACTGGCAATTTGAAAAGCATAGAGACTATGAGCTACAAGATGCAGGAATCACCAAAGCAGATAGTACGCTACAAGGCTTTAGTTTGACGATAGACTTATGCCCATCGAGCAAACCATTGACTCGAAGTTTTTTCCAAAATGTAATTAAAAGTTTTGAAATCAGTGAACGCCCAGTACCGCTTACAATTACTATAACAGGTATTTGGATGCAAAAACATCAAGATGACCTTAACTGGCTCAAGCAACAAGAAAAAGTAGGTAATTTGCGTATTACGTGGGTCAACCACAGTTATACGCATCGTTACGACCCCAAGTTACCGCTAACAAATAATTTCTTGTTGGAACATGGTACTAATATCCTTTCGGAAGTTTTATTGAATGAACAAGCCATGTTATCAAATGGTCTTGTACCTTCTATTTACTTTAGATTTCCGGGTTTGGTGTCCGACAAAAGTATTTTCGATGAAGTTTTGGCTCTTGGACTATTACCACTCGGAAGCGATGCTTGGCTAGCCAAAGGCGAGGCCATCAAAAATGGAAGTGTAGTATTGGTACACGCCAACGGCAACGAACCTTTAGGCTTGGCGCTTTTTCAAAAAATGCTTCGAAAAAATGAAGGAAATATTAAAAGTAAAAAGTGGCTTTTATGGGATATTTCAAACTTACTATCCAAAGAGTGACCCTTTTCAAAAACAATAATTAATTATATCCCCAAAAAACAAATCGATTAACTCATGTCAAAAATCAAAGTAGGTGTCGTTGGTACAGGTTTTATTGGACCAGCTCACATCGAGGCCCTCAGAAGACTACCAAATGTAGAAGTTGTAGCACTTTGTGAAGTGAATATAGAATTGGCTACGGCTAAAGCTGCGCAATTAGGTATCGAACGTCCTTGTACATTCGATCAATTGTTAGCTATGGAAGATATCGCTTGTGTACATATCTGTACGCCAAACTTCTTGCACTATTCTCAATCAAAGGCCGCTTTGTTGGCAGGCAAACACGTTGTTTGTGAAAAACCTTTGGCAAAAGACTTGCATGAGGCTGAAGAATTAGTAGCACTTGCTAAAGAAACAGGTTTGGTAAATGCTGTTCACTTCAACTTACGTTATTATCCATTGGTACGCCAAATGAAAACAATGCGTGAGAAAGGTGATTTAGGCGAAATTTACTCAATCATTGGTTCATATCTACAAGACTGGTTGTTCTACAACACAGACTATAACTGGCGCTTGGAACCAGACAAATCTGGTGATTCGCGTGCAATTGCTGATATTGGCTCACACTTGATGGATATCATTGAGTATATCACTGGTTTGAAAACAGTGGAGGTAATGGCTGATTTTAATACAGTTCACAAAACTCGTAAGAAGCCATTAAAACCAGTAGAAACTTATTCTGGTAAAATGCTTCAACCAGAAGACTATGCTGATGTTGAAATCAACACAGAGGATACTGCTAACGTATTGTTACGTTTCGATAACGGAAATAAAGGCTTAGTAACAGTTTCTCAAGTTTCAGCGGGTCGCAAAAACCAATTGAAATTAGAAATCTCTGGTTCAAACAAAACATTTGCTTGGAACTCAGAAGCTCCAAACGAATTGTGGTTGGGTAACCGTGATGCTGCCAACCAAGTGCTGATGCGTGACCCATCGTTGGCGTATGCCGAAGCAAGAGATATTATGACATTCCCTGGTGGTCACAACGAAGGCTTCCCAGATACTTCAAAACAATTGTTTAAAGAAGTATACGCTGCGGTAGCGGCTGGCAAACAACCAGAAAATCCAACGTTCCCAACCTTTGCGGACGGTTACAGAGAATTACTTATCTGTGAAAGAATCCTAGACAGTCACAGAAGCCAAAGCTGGACGAAGGTATAGTGTTTAGTGAATGAGTGATTGGTGATTTAGTGAGTAAAAGAGAATGATGAACAAGGTGTATATTTGTTCATCATTCTCTTTTAAAATTGTGAATCAATTCAAATATGAAAATCAAGAGCGTTCAACTGAAAAACTTCAAACGATTTACGGATTTAAGGATAGAGAACATTCCCGAAGAAACTAAATTGGTTTTACTGATTGGAACAAATGGTTCTGGTAAGTCTTCTGTTTTTGATGGTTTTAGATATTCAACCTTTGTTGCTAATAGCAGTACAAAAAACGATGGGTTGCTAATCAAGCCAGAAACTATTAAGGAATATTACAGAAAACAGGTTGACGAGCCTACTGAATGTACTATTAACCTATATCATAACAAAGAAATACACAGATTAGAACAGTATCAATTAGAATCTCTTAATCCCGATGCTTTTGATTTACGTAAAAAATTTATTGGTAGAAGTAGTAGTAGAATTATTCCCAAAATCATCAATCAAGCGGATTTAGCAGAAATAAATAAGGATGCTGATGCTCCTGCATTGTATATTGACAATGATACTCGTTTCATCAACGATGTTTTCTCCTATATTCAACAAATCAATAAAGCATTAAGAGAACCTGCTTTTAGAGGAGAATCCGCCAATACATTTGAAATATTTCAGGAGTTCATAGCACCTCTGAATTCTTCATTAAGTACGATTTTTGGAGATGATACCGCACTATCGTTGAAAATTGTTGAATTTGAAGATGTATCTCCGTCGAAACCTGCCAAACTAATTTTCCAAAAAGGGAACTCTAAAATCAATTATGATTTACTAAGTCATGGAGAAAAGCAGGTAATTATACTTTTACTCAATTTTATTGTTAGGAAAAAACAATACGAAGATGCTATTATATACATCGACGAAATGGATTGTCACTTAAATACTTCTCTGCAAGAAACACTCCTAAAAGAAATTGTTGAAAAATGGATTCCTGATAGTTCGCAGTTATGGACGGCATCGCACGCACTAGGTTTTATTGACTATGCTCGAAAAACAGACAATGCGGTGATTTTAGACTTTGATTCTTTAAATTTTGATGCTCCTCAAACCATCGTGCCCCAATCGAAAGAGGTATTAGATGTGTATGATTTAGCGATACCTAAAAGCATTTTATCTCAATTATTTAGCGATAAAAAAATTGTTTTTTGCGAGAATAAAAATGATGAATACTACAATTTGATGGGGATAGATAAAACCTTATTTGTTGGAGTAAAAGATTCACGAGATGTGTTTTTACATATCAAAAATGATAAAACTAAATTTTCTCTTCGAGATAGAGATTTTCTTAGTGATAGTGAAATACAGATGATTCAAGAAAAATACCCTAATCATCGTATATTAAAGTATTATGATTTTGAAAACTATCTCTATCATCCTGACAATATTGCAGAGTTGGGTCTTGTAAATTTTGATAAAGATGAATATCAAGCAGAAATACTAAAGCAAAAACAAGATAAAATTCACTACATTTTACCTAAAGTAGAATCAGCACGAAAAACTTACGAAGAATTTAAAATAGATTTCAAACCTGAAAGCACCGATAAAATAGTGGATGATTTCATGAGTGATGAATTTGAACGTTTTTATAAGTTTTTTGATATGAAAGAACAGTTTAATCGTTCTTTTTTATCGCCATTTAATATAAAAATCAAGGATTTGTCAAGTACTCAATGGTTTAAGGAACAAATAGAAAAAATCACTCAATAATAACATGAAAACAATCAAAGGACCTGCTATATTTTTAGCACAATTTTTAGATAATGCTGAGCCATTCAACTCGCTTGATTCTATTACTTCTTGGGTAGCTGATTTAGGTTATAAAGGTGTACAGATTCCTACTTGGGATGCTCGTGCGATTGACTTGCAATTGGCTGCTGAGTCAAAAACGTATTGCGATGAATTGAAAGGTAAATTAGCCGATAAAGGTATCCAAATCACTGAATTGTCGACACACTTACAAGGACAGTTGGTAGCAGTAAACCCTGCTTACGACGTAATGTTCGATGGCTTTGCACCAGATTCAGTAAAAGGAAATCCAAAAGCTCGTACTGAATGGGCTGTGCAGCAGTTGAAATGGGCAGCAAAAGCTTCTCAAAACCTAGGTTTGAACGCTCACGCGACATTTTCGGGTGCCTTGATGTGGCATACAGTATATCCGTGGCCACAACGCCCTGCTGGTTTGGTAGAACAAGGCTTCACAGAATTGGCAAACCGTTGGTTACCTATCTTGAATGCTTTCGACGAAGCTGGTGTTGACCTTTGCTACGAAATCCACCCAGGTGAAGACTTACACGATGGTGTTACATTCGAAATGTTCTTAGAAAAAGTAGGAGGTCACAAACGTGCTAACTTGCTTTATGACCCATCTCACTTTGTATTGCAATGTCTTGACTACTTACAATACATCGATTTCTACCATGAGCGTATCAAAATGTTCCACGTAAAAGATGCGGAGTTTAATCCAACAGGTAAGCAAGGTGTATACGGTGGTTATCAGTCATGGGTAAATCGTGCTGGTCGATTCCGTTCATTAGGTGATGGACAGGTAGACTTTGGTTCGGTATTCTCAAAATTAACACAATATGGTTACGATGGTTGGGCTGTATTGGAATGGGAATGTGCTATCAAAGATCCAGTTCAAGGTGCAACAGAAGGAGCTCCATTTATTGATTCACACATTATCCAAGCAACGTCAAAAGTATTTGATGACTTTGCAGGTGGTGGTGCTGATATCGAATTGAATAAGAAGATTTTAGGAATTTAATTCCTCATGTTTAGCAGGCGAATGCATTCGCCTGCTTTTTTATTTATTATGCCTGCATAATCGTTTTAGAGAATACACTTCCTTTCATACCCATGCTTCTTGGATAATAGCTATTGAAAGCCTTTCTACACAAATTTTGAAAGAAGCACAGAGGTAGAAAATAAAAATCAAATATTTGATTAAGGAAAATCAGGTTGCTTTTAATAAGGAATTATCAAATTTTGTATATTTTTATTGTAAAATAATTAATGAAATGCAATTTTTATTGATAATTCAATAATTGAACCATGTGTATATGCAACTATTCCAATCCAACCAAGAAATCGAAACGCTAATCGAAAAATTCAATACTTGTAGCCTTCCCGCGGAGGCTTGGACGCACGAAGCGCATTTGGCTATGGGCGTTTGGTATTTGCGACAATACACGCTTACTCAGGCGATGTTATTGGTGCGTCAACGCATTATTTTGTTCAATAGCTCTGTTGGTGGCCCCGTAGGCTTTGAACGGGGGTATCACGAAACACTTACTTGGTTTTGGCTCAAGACGATTGAGACCTTTCTTAATGAGTATGGACGTGACAAAGCCCTATTAGATACCTGCAACGCATTTCTCGAAAGTCCACGTGCCGATCGTAATAGGGCTTTGTTATTTTATCAAAAAGAAGAAGTCATGTCTTTAGAAGCCAGAGCTATGTTGGTATATCCTACCAATACTTCCCACCCTTGGTAATAATCAGTTTGATACCTCTAAAAAGGATTTGAACATGTGCCCTAATGGCTCCAAACACACCAAAATGCTTTTGTAATACTTTATAACGGTCAATTAGTGAGCGTTTGAGCTGTTTGTTTGAAATTCCTCCTGTTAGATATTTGGCTACAACAAAATCCAAATAAACCACTTGTTGAGCTTTTTTGAGACAGGTTATTTCCCAATCTACATCAGCACTTAAGTTTTCTTGCCAATACACAGGTGCCACTCTTTTACTCGCAATAAAAGATTGATGACACACGAGCATTCCCAAATTCATATCTCGCCACTGTAGGTCTTTCGGTAACCTATGTGGAGTTATCACCGAACGCAATCCTTGAATTTCACCTTCATTATTCACAAAATAGGTATCCCCGTATAAAACATCCGTTTCTGGAGTAATTAGTTGATACATTTTTTCCACAACCGAAGGATCATTGATTTCATCTCCTGCGTTGACAAACCACACAAAATCGCCAGTTGCCATACGTTGTCCTTTATTCATGGCATCATATAAGCCTTTGTCGGGTTCCGAAACTAATAAGTCAACTCTCGAACGATACTTTTCCGCTATGGCAAGTGTACCATCTTTTGATTTGCCATCAATGATAATGTATTCAAAGTCTTGGCAGGTTTGTGCCAAAATACTTTTGATCGTTCGTTCCAAAAATGCCTCAGCATTGTAGGTTATGGTTATTATTGATATTTTTCTCACAATCAAAAAACGTATTAAAGAAGTGATTGATAAAGTGTTTCATAACGCTTAGCTACCACAGCCTCTGCATACTCGGATTCTACTTTTGAGCGAGCATTTTTACCTAAATCCTCATAGTTGGGATGTTGTAAAATATGTGCTATTCCCTTGGCTAAATCTTCCGCTGAAGGAGCCTTTGCCACATAGCCTGTTTGAAGATGTTCTATCATTTCGGGAATACCTCCTGTTTCAAATCCTACTACTGGCGTTCCACAAGCCATAGCTTCCATGATGGTGTTCGGAAGATTTTCTTCCAAAGAAGGAATCACAAATACATCCGCAGCGGCATAAGTAGTCGCTATTTTCGAAAGATCAGATAGGCGACCTAAAACATTTACTTTGCAGGGAATATTTCCAAAATCAGATTCTTGAGCTTGTCCCATCACCAATAATTCTACACTATCTTTTAACGAGGGATTTTGTGTTATTAAATGCTGAATTGCTTTTTCAAAATATTGAAAGCCTTTGCGCGCATCGCTGATTTTCATGGCAGCAAACAAGATATATTGCTTATCCTGTGCCAAATTAAGCTGTTGGCGAGCTTCTCGTTTATGTTGAGGATAAAAAAGCTTGGTATCTATCGGATTAGGAATCGAAATGACTTTTTTACCTTGTAATAAACTACTTTGTCGAGCTTTTTCAGCCAACCATTCGCTACAAGCCACGAGCGTTAAGTCCATTTGTTGGAATAATTCCTTTTTCCGAAGCCATACTTGATGCGATAGGTCATCGGAAGATGGTTTTCGCAAAAAGTGTTCACAATTGCCACAAGCTTGTTGATAACTTTCGCAAGTACCGCTATAATGGCAACCTCCTGTAAACGCCCACATATCATGCAACGTCCACACAAAGGGGCGATTGAGTTTGGCTAACTGGGTTAAGGATTGTACCGATAAAAAACCAAAATTTACCCAATGCAGGTGAAAAATTTCAGCGTCCTTCACAACAGACTCAGAGGTGACATCTATGCCTATTTTAGCTTGCGAAAACACAAAGCGAACTGCTTTAGATTTTTCGTAAAAAGCAAACTGATATCGGTCGGCTGCAAAGCGTGCCAAAGCAATTTTTTGTTGCACCCAATTATTGGCCACAGAATATACCTCTGGCGCTTTTCCTTTTTTGTCTTGTACAAGCATACGTGACTGCACACCATGACGCCCAAGCGCCTGATGTAATCGAGAAGCAGCAATCGAGGCTCCTCCAAAAGTATCAAATGTGCTAAAAATAGTTACCCTCACGAACGTTTACTTCTTTTGATATTAATAAACTGAAAAGAGAAATGACGAGGTAAAAAAATGTTTTTTACCCTTAAACAGTAAAACGGTTTACAAATATCCTTCGAGTTTATGTAAAAGCCTTAGCTATCCTGATATTTCTCTAAAAAGCACCCAAATGTCATGGTTTTGAGGGCTATTTTTGATTGCGAACAATGACAATCTATAGCAAACGGAATGATATTACCTTCTTTTTCTGACATTTATAAGTATTATCCAAAAAACATCAAAATAATACAAAAAATTATTGGATTTAAAGAAGTATAAATTATATTTATCCAATAATTTCTTGTACTATGCTAAAACATTAATTTCCTTTGTATAAAAATTCAATTCATAGTTTTTGCTTTTTGCTGTAATGAATTGAACTAAAATTCCCAACCATCTGTAGTTCAAAGGTATTGTATTAGTGATAAGCCTTGATAATCAGCTAGTCACATAATATTTACTAGGTAATGGAAATACGTGAGTATCAGTGCAAAAAGATGATTAAATAAGGCATTCAGCGATTGAAAATCTTTGATGTTTGTACCAATATGTAAACTTTCTCCTATCTAGCAAAGCCCAAAGTTAGCATCAACCTTGCAACGAAGTTGGACTGTATTTCATAATTAATATCTTAAACTAACACGTAATGTTCATTAACGCAATTGCAAGTTACCTGCCCGAACAAGTTGTTACGAATGCCTATTTTCAAGAACTCAATGGATTGACCGATGAATGGATTGTTGAGCGTACTGGAATTCGTGAGCGTCGCAAAGCATCGTCTGAGGAGAATACGCATACAATGGCATTGGAGGCAGCCAAAAAGATTACTGAAAGTTTACCTTACGACATTTCTGAAGTTGACCTAATTGTAGGTGCTACCTACACTCCACACGATAATATATTCACACTAGGCCACGCATTACAACACGCATTAAATATTTCTGAAATTCCAGTAGTAACCATTTCTTCTGCTTGTTCTTCATTACTCAATGCAATCGAAATAGTTCAGGGATATTTTGCTATGAACAAAGCCAGCAAGGCACTCGTAGTTGTTTCGGAGCATAACACCGCTTATAACAACGAAGACGATACCAAAGCTGGACACCTTTGGGGCGACGGCGCAGCAGTATTATCTATCTCTAAAGAAAAAGCGGGAGCGCAAAACTGGGAAATCAAAGATTTGATTACTGGTGGTGCTGCCAATGTAGGGAAGGCGTCTGAAGGTGTAACTCTTAAGCCACTTCACCGTGGTTTGATTATGCCTTATGGAAAGGATGTATTCATCAACGCTTGTACTTATATGCCAAAAGTAAGTAAGCAAGTAATGGAGAAAAATGGGTTGACTGTGGAGGATATCTCGTTTGTCATTCCTCACCAAGCCAACTATCGTATCACTAAAAACGTAGCTGGAACTTTGGGTGTTCCTGACGAAAAAATGATTTCAAATATCCATTATTTAGGCAACACAGGTTGTGCTGGCTGTGCTATTGCAATGGATGAAAATAAAGGCAAGTTCGAAAAAGGTAACAAAATCATCGTAACAGTATTTGGTGGTGGTTACTCTTATGGAGCTATGCTTGTTGAGATTTAAATTAAAAAATCGAAAAATATTTCAATTTTTTAAAGATTTCATGCAAAAATCAAAACCACTAAGTTGCTTAGTGGTTTTTTTATTGGACAAAAGAAAGACATATTACGGTTTTTGACCGAAATTATTAAATGGGGCTTCTCCTATTCAGAATAATTTTTATATTTGCTTTGATGTCAACCAAAAATTTTGCCTCAAAAATCTTATTGGCCTCAATTTTTAAACCAGATTATTCATTTCTAAATATTCTCAAATAGATAAAACTATGTCAACAGGTTTAGACGCTCTTACCAAGAAAAACATTGATACTTGGCTAACTGGTAACTATGATGAAGAAACAAAAGCTAAAATCCAGCAGTTGGTAGACGAAGGAAAAGAAACAGAACTTTCGGATTCGTTCTATAAATCGTTGGAGTTTGGTACTGGCGGTATGCGTGGAGAAATGGGTGTGGGTTCGAACCGTATGAATAAGTACACCGTAGGAGCTGCTACACAGGGTTTTTCAAACTATCTTAAACAAAGTCTTCCAGGCAAAGAAATCAAAGTTGCTATTGCTCACGATTCTCGTAACAATTCTCCTTTCTTTGCTCGTATTTGTGCTGATATTTTCTCGGCAAACGGAATTAAAGTATATCTTTTCTCGGCACTTCGTCCTACTCCAGAGTTATCATTTACGATACGCCATTTGGGTTGCGATGCAGGTTTGGTAATTACAGCATCTCACAACCCTCGTGAATACAACGGTTACAAAGCGTATTGGAACGATGGTTCACAAGTGGTTGCTCCTCACGATAAAAATATCGTAACAGAGGTGAATAACATCACTTCGGTAGACGATATCAACTTCAATGGCAACGAAGCGTTAATTACGTTTATTGGTGAAGAAGTAGATAAAGAATACTTAAAAACTATTCAGCATAATAGCATCAATCCAGACGTAATTGCTCGTCAGAAGGATTTAAAAATTGTATATTCTTCTATTCATGGTACAGGTATTACTTTGGTACCTCAGGCTTTGGCTTTGTTAGGTTTTGAAAATGTAAACGTGGTAGAAGCACAAGCCGAACCAAATGGAGACTTCCCAACGGTAGTATATCCAAACCCAGAAGAAACCGAAGCAATGACTTTGGCGGTAAACTTGGCTAAGGATATTGATGCAGACTTGGTAATTGCTACCGACCCAGATGCTGACCGTGTAGGTGCTGCCGTAAAAAATCCTCATGGCGAATGGGTATTGTTGAATGGTAACCAAATGGCTAGCTTAATTATCTATTATTTGTTGGGAGCTTGGGAAAAAGCTGGCAAACTTACAGGTAAAGAGTTTGTGGCTAAAACCATTGTAACTACTGAAATCATTGCAAAAATGTGTGCTAGCAAAGGTGTAAAATGCTACGATACTTTGACGGGCTTTAAATACATCGCTGCGGTAATTCGTGAGTTGGAAGGCAAAGAGCAATTCATCGGTGGTGGTGAAGAATCTTACGGTTATTTGATTGGTGATGCCGTTCGTGACAAAGATGCAGTAGCGTCTTGTGCGATGATTGCAGAATTGACAGCTTATGCAAAAGATAACGGTAAATCATTGTTTGATTTCTTGACAGAAATGTACCAAGAAAACAATTTCTACTACGAAGGCTTGATTTCTTTGACTAAAAAAGGAAAAGCTGGCGCTGAAGAAATTCAACAAATGATGGCTAATCTTCGTGCCAACTTGCCAACTTCTGTAGCTGGTTCGGAACCAGTAACGGTATTGGATTACAAAAACTTAACGTCAAAAGATCTTAAAACAGGCGAAATCACTGCAATTCCTGAAGGTTTGGGTATGGAGTCATCTAACGTAATTCAGTTGATTTTGGCAGATGGTTCAAAAGTTTCGGCACGTCCATCAGGAACAGAACCAAAAATCAAATTCTACGTTTCGGTAAATGCGCCATTAGCAAATCCTGCTGACTTTGACGATACACTGGCAGCCCTAAAAGCGAAGGTTTCAGCAATTCAAGAAGATTTAGGATTGAAATAATGATATAAGTTAGTACGCAAAATAAAGCTTAAGATTGTGCTTTAAGCTTTCAGGTATCGGCTTTCGGCGGTGGGCTATGACAAAAATACATGTCCGTGGTCGTTAAAACATTTTAACACTCTTTGCCTTGTGCCTGTTGCATTGTCCCTAAAACACAAAACTTAAACGATTACTTAAGTTACTTTCGGTAAAAAGCGATGTTATCTTCATTGGTAACATCGCTTTTTTTTGACCATTTACTCATTAAATCATTCACTTTTTCAAGAATTATTCAGTAATTAGCGCTAGAAGTTACTGCCAAACTTTTGGTTTGAATATCGTTTTTACTCTTTAAACTTATCCATCGTCGTTATTCGCCCTGAGTTCTACGGGCTTCAAATGTTGTTTTATTTTATTAAAACCCATAAAACATTCATTTAAGTTTTATTCTAAACATTTCAAAATCATGAAAAAATTAAAGTTTTCAGCCCTTCTTTTTGCTCTTGTAGTATTGGTTAGCTTTTCTTCGCAAGCACAAACATTCAAGCGTGGTGACAAAATTTTGAATGCGGGTATTGGATTGCTACATTTTGGTGCGTACGCAAATGCTGAGTTCGCAATTGAGGACAATATTGGTATTGGTCCAATGGTAGGTTATACTTATTATAATTCGGGTTTTTTGACAGGTTATTCGGGAGATTATAGCTACGGGCAATTTAGAGTAGGTGCTAGAGGCGCATATCACTTGGGGGATGTACTTAATCTAGGCGATGACTCCATCGACCCTTATGTAGCAGTAGGAGCAGGCTTACTCTTCGATCGTAACAATTATACTTACAATACAAATACGGGTAATGTTACGTATGGAACAAGGACAACGATATTTATTAATCCACGAGCTGGCGCTCGTTTTCCATTGAGCAATAATCTTTCAGGTTTTGGAGAGGTGGGTTGGGGTGCCTCGTGGGTAACAGCAGGTGTCTCTTTTGGATTTTAGTATTTTCAACTATAGCTAAAGGTTAAAAGCCAAGTTTACTTTCATTTATATTAAGAAGAAAGTAAATTTGGCTTTTATTATATCTCGACTATGAATCAAAAAAATCGTTTTTATCTAGTTTTAGGCTTACTGTCGGTTATGTCGTTAGCCTTTTCTTTTTCTGCAAATACCGTTAAGAAAATCAGTATGATAATGGTTGCTCGTTCTAATAAAAACGGAAAAACCGCCACCATCAAATCAGAAATCGCTTATCAGGTAGCAGGAGGGAAGATGGTCAGTCACTTCACCCAACCCAATAATCAGTACATTATCAACAATGCCAAAGGTGAGGTAAGTATTTATGACCCTGCTAAGAATACCGTTATTCAACAAGTAAATTATATTTTTAGTACAGAAACTACGCAGTTTTATTATTTCTTGAATAATCAAAAATCTGATTTGGGTTTAAGAAATATGGGCTTTACCAATAAGGCGACCAAATTTGAGAAAAACCTCATGATTAGTACTTGGATAGCGCCTGCTAAATTGAGTAAAAGTATTCGTTCGGTAGAATTGGTACATAATGGTGGAAATCCAATCTATACCAAATATATTGACGGAGAAGGTAAGGTGATGAAAAAGGTATATTATTATAATTTCCAGAAAGTAGGGGATATCGAATTTCCTTTAGCAGTAACACAAATTGACTTTTTTACGGCAAAAGATTCAGTTATTACCAAAACTTCCTACGCTGAGGTGAAAATTAATGAGGCTATCAATAATGAACTTCTCAACTTTACGATACCACTCAATGCCAAAGCACTTAAATAAGCTATTTTTCTTGGTATTAGGGCTTCTTATTGGCAATTCTCTTAAAGCACAGAGTTTAGATACAGACTTACAGCTTTTAGAGAAAAAAGAACAAGCCGAGCAAATACAAGCATCTACCATTGCAGGGAAGAAAGGTTTTCACCCTATTTCTTTTGTAATGAATGGTACTTTGACCTTTTATCAGAAAGTTATTTCTCCGCAATTTTCGGCCAATTGTCTCTACGAACTATCCTGTTCACGCTTTAGTCGGGAGGCTATTCGTATGTATGGACCGCTCAAAGGAGTAGCGCTTAGTGCTGACCGTTTGGCACGCTGTAACCGCATTAGTGGTACTACTATCAATCCTTTCAGGGTAAATGAGCAAGGCAAAGTCATAGACTCGCCTCAAATGTACAAGTAAGCGAACACTGTATTTTATCCCACTATGTCTGATAAGCTCTATATCCGATTTTGCTTTTGTCTTGGCTTATTGCTTTGCTCTAAATCGGGTATTTCTCAAATCACGAAAGATAGCCTCTTTTTACAACATTTGATTGGGAAAGAGCAATATCATGATGCAATTACCTTTACCAATCAACTTGAACGAAAATACCCTATCTCAACACAAGCCCAATTACAATTGGCTTACCAGAAAGGATTTGCCTTCTATTCGCTCAAACAGCTCGATTCGGCAAGTGTCTACTTCGCTAAAGTTTCTTCAGAAAGTCCCTTTTTCTCAAAATCTCAATTTTGGGCAGGATTATCAGATAGTTATTTGAGAGATTTTACAAAAGCAGAAAAATACTTTAAAGCAATTGATTCAAAGGATAGTCTTAATCGTTCTTTACAAACCTTTGAACTTGCAGGGTTGGCACTTTTACAAAGAAATCAGCAACGTTTTGACTCTTTGTACAAGCATCTCGATCCCAATCTTTATGCTTTACAAAAACAACAAGCCAATTATTTGCTTTACCGAGATGATATTTTGAAACAACAAAAAAAATCAGGTTTCAAGGCAGGGCTATTATCTGCCATTATTCCAGGAGCAGGCAAGATTTATGCAGGTGGACAATTAGGACAAGGAATTTCTGCCTTTTTACAAAATACCATTCTTGGTTTACAGGCCTACGAAGGCTTGCGTAAAGATGGCGTTTCGAGTCCTCGGTTTATTATTTACGGAAGCTTATTTAGCCTTTTTTATATCGGGAATATTTGGGGAAGTGCTTTAAGTGTCAAAATAAAAAGACAAGAATTTAATGAAAAAATCGACGAGCAAATTCTATTTGATATGCATATTCCTTTGCGTACCCTTTTTAATTAAGGCGCAAAATAGCAATACAATTGTATCAAAAGCCGATAGTTTGTTTCGTCAGCAACAATATGACGAAGCTATGTTGGGCTATGAACAGGCTTTTTTTGAACTCAGCGAATGGCCTGATTCAAGTCTTAGTGCAAAGCAAGTACAAGACATGAAAAATGCTTTTTTACTGAAAAAACTCTATTGCCAAAAAGCGGCACAAAAGTTTACGATGGCACTACAAACCAGTCAACGCTTTGATTTCAGTAACCTCGACGATAAAGAACAAATACCACTTCGATACGAAACGGTAGTGTGTAGTTTTTTGGCAGGACTTTATGATGACTGCTTTAATAATATCCAGCAGTTTAAGTATTTCGTGAAAGATAGTACTCAGCATACGCCAACCTTGCTTTGGGAGATACTCTCACTTACCCAACTAGCACGTTATGATGAAGCAAAAGTGCTTATTCCAGCTTATAATCAAGCTTTTCATACACAAATTAATGCAGAGGAGTTATTTGCTTTTGCCCAAAAACCAAAATTTAGAAGTATCAGAAAAGCCGAAGCTTTGGCAACTTTTGTACCATGTGCAGGAATGATTTATGCTGGCAATACGACTCAGGGAATTGTTTCGCTGGTGTTACAGCTTGGAACGCTCGGTTATGGTGCTTATAGTATCGTCAATGGCTATTACTTTACAGGTATATTCACAGGATTGGGACTTTTTCAAGCCTTTTATTTTGGTGGGGTTCGTAGGAGTGCCTATTTGGCTGAACAGAAGAATATAGCGTTAAAAAATCAGTATTATCAGCAAGTGAAAAAAGGACTTTTAGTAAATAGGAAATAGTAGTAAAAGAAAAAGCTGAAGGAGCATCCTTCAGCTTTTATTATTTTTGAATCATCAGATTCTTATTTTCCTCCCCACATAAAGAATTTAGGGTTGTCAACGTATTTGCCAATACCTTCGTCTTGTACCAAAGCGATTAACAATACTACCCAGTCAACAAATGCTACGATACCGCAACCACCCAAAGTAAGGATATAACCTACTCCAGTCAATGTAGCTGTACCCATGTAGAAACGGTGGATACCCAAACCGCCTAAAAATGTTGATAAAATGAATGCTACAACAGGGTCTTTGCTTGCTGCAACAGAACTAGCTGGCATAGACGCTGAAGCTGCCAACATATTGTTTTGAGTAGAAACTTCAGCATTTGAAGTAGGAGTAAGGTAGTTAACCTCTACACCTTCATTCAAAGTTGTTTCGATAGCAGCGTCATCTACAAAATACTCAGACGATGATGAAGCAAATGACTTAGTGCATACAGAAGCAAAAAGCATTGCTGATAAAATAATAGATTTTTTCATAATTAAGAAAGCTTTGTAATTGAACGATAATTAATAAAGCACTGCAATATATAGATAAATTCTCAAGAAAAATCAAAGAATTATCATCTCTGAATAAACGGTAAAATAATTGTTTTTAAAGAAAGACTAACATCAATGATTTTCAGGGCTTTAAAAAATTAAAATACAATTTTATTCGTAAATAAGCAAGCGTACATACTCATAGTTTATTTTGCATTAATATAAAAAGGCTCAAATTAACTTTTGCATTTGCCTAAATTAATCTGAGCCTTTTTGTTGAAAATCTAATATATATTTTATGCTTCAGCAGCCAACTTAAATTCTGAAGTAAAGTGGAACTGAATATCAGGGTTATTCTGGATATTCATTCTCAAAATCCAATCAGATTCGGCTAAGAATACATAATTACCATCTTTATCTGTAGCAATTTGTTGTCCTTTCAAACGCACAAACTCTGCTAATTTTTTAGGGTCTTCAGAGGTAATCCAACATGCTTTAGCGATGTCACGATGATCGAAGCGACATTTTGCTCCATATTCATGTTCCAAACGATATTGAATTACTTCATATTGGAGTTCTCCTACGGTACCAACAATTTTACGATTACCCAAATGAGACTGCGTAAATAACTGCGCTACCCCTTCATCTGTCAACTGCTCAATCCCTTTTTCCAATTGCTTGGCTTTCATTGGGTCGAGGTTGATAAGTTCTTTAAAGATTTCAGGAGAAAAACTTGGAATACCTTGGTAAAACATGCTTTCACCTTCTGTAAGTGTATCGCCAATCTTAAAGTTACCTGTATCATATAAACCCACTACGTCGCCAGGGAAGCCTTCGTCGATGACTTCCTTATCTTGCGCCATAAAGTTGTAAGGGTTGTTGAAACGCACGTTTTTGTCTAAACGCACATGCTTATAAAACTTATTACGCTCAAATACACCCGAACAAATACGCAAGAACGCAATTCTATCACGGTGTTTAGGATCTAAGTTTGCGTGGATTTTGAAGATAAAACCAGAGAATTTTTTCTCATCTGGTTCTACAATACGTGTATCTGTTTGACGCTTCTGAGTCGATGGCGCGATTTGAGTAAATGTATCCAACAATTCTTGTACGCCAAAGTTATTAACAGCTGAACCAAAAAACACAGGAGCTACCTCTCCCGATAAATATGCAGCACGGTCGAAGTCGTTATAAACACCTTCGATAAGTTCGACATCTTCACGAAGCTGATTGGCATCACGTTCGCCAACGCGTTTGTCTAGTTCCTCAGACCAAATATCTACAGAAACAACTTCTTTTTCAATTTTGGTTTTGTTGGCACTAAACAAGTTCAATGACTTCTCGTAAAGGTTATATACCCCTTTAAAGTTAGCCCCAATATTGATAGGCCATGTCAAAGGACGAACTTTGATACCGAGTTTTTGTTCTAACTCATCTAGTAGGTCAAAAGCATATTGACCTTCACGGTCCATTTTATTGATGAAAATGATTACTGGCGTATTGCGCATACGACATACTTCCATCAATTTTTCAGTTTGTTCCTCAACCCCTTTCACACAGTCGATTACCAAGATTACAGAGTCTACCGCCGTAAGCGTACGGTAAGTATCTTCGGCAAAGTCTTTGTGACCTGGTGTATCGAGGATATTGATTTTTACATCATTATATTCAAAAGTCATTACCGAGGTTGCCACAGAGATACCTCTTTGGCGCTCGATTTCCATAAAATCGGAGGTTGCACCCTTTTTGATTTTATTTGATTTTACAGCCCCCGCTGTTTGGATAGCTCCCCCGAACAAAAGTAATTTTTCGGTAAGCGTAGTTTTACCCGCATCGGGGTGGGAAATGATACCGAATGTACGGCGTTTTTGTATTTCTTCTTGTAACGTTGCCATATTTAATAATCGACTGTCAAAATCGAAATGCAAAATTACAGATAAAAAAACAAAACCCACAGGTTTTTTGGGATTGAGTGCTTTGAATTTGAGTGAATTAAACGTCTTACTAAAATCAAAAGGCTCTAACAAATCAATGTTAGAGCCTTTTGAGTATATATAGAATCAAGCTCGAAGCTTAATTTTTATACCTACTTTTCATTCAAGTTACTGTTTGGTTTACCGTACAAGAAGTAAACAACCAAACCGATTAGCAACCATCCGAATGCTAGTTTTTGAGCCAAACCATCCAAGTTGAAAATCAAGAAAAGGTTTGTTAAGATACCAAGTGGAGCAACGATTTTCAAGGCTGGAGCTTTGAAGTCACGCTCTAAGTTAGGCTCTTTGTAACGCAATAATAATACTGCCAAACATACCATAGCAAAAGCAAACAAAGTACCGAATGAACACATATCGCTCAATACACCAATTGGAGTAAACGCAGATACAACTGATACTAAGAAACCTACCAAGATAGTACTTTTCCAAGGAGTACGGAAAGTTGGGTGAACCTGACGGAAGAAGTTTGGCAACAAACCATCTTTAGCCATACCTAAGAATACACGTGTTTGACCTAACATCATTACCAACATTACCGAAATCAAACCAGCCGTTGCAGCAGCAGTGATAATAAATACCGCCCAAGGTTGACCTACTTTGTCGAATGCGTAAGCTACAGGCGCTTTCAAAGCATCACCTACGATGTCTTTGTAGTTAATCATACCTGTCAATACCAACGAAACTAAGATATAAAGGATTGTACAAATTACCAATGAAGCGATAATGGCAAAAGGCATATCTTTCTTAGGATTGATTGCTTCACCAGCTTGTGTAGATACAGCATCAAAACCAATATAAGCAAAGAAGATAGCCGCAGCACCACTCGCAATACCACCCCAACCATAAGCTTCTTTCATAGAACCATCAGCGTGTTCTACCAATTCAGGAGCAGGGATAAATGGAGTCCAGTTAGCAGTATTTACAAAAAAGGCACCTACAATGATTACGAACAAAATCGCAGCCACTTTCAAGATTACAATAATGTTATTTGCACTGGCAGCTTCTTTGATACCTTTTACCAAAATATAAGTTACTACCCAAGTAATAATGAAAGCAGGTAGGTTTACACCCCAACCTACGTGTTCAAGCCCAGCAGACTTTGCGTAAGTTGCAGCAGAGAATGGGTCATTTTTTAAGTAATAAGGAATTTCGATACCAAATAAGTGGAGTAGCTTATTGAAGTACCCGGACCAACTCACGGCTACAGTCATTGCACCCATGGCATATTCTAACACAAGTCCCCAACCAATAATCCAAGCAAAGAATTCACCGATTGTACCATAAGCGTAGGCATAAGCTGAGCCTTCTACTGGAAGTAGAGCTGCAAACTCAGCATAGCAAAGAGCTGCAAAAATACAGCCGATACCTGCTAATACGAATGATAATGCCAAAGCCGGGCCAGCATGATAGTGAGCGCCTGTACCAGTTAATACGAAGATACCTCCACCGATAATCGCACCGATACCAATAGCAGTCAAACTCCATTTACCAAGGACGCGCTTCAGCTCACTGTTTTTAATATCTGCCTCGTAAGCTGACATAGGCTTTTTGCGCCAAATACTGTTACTCATAAAGAAAAGGTTTTAGTTTATTTTATTGTGATTGAAGGTAATTACAGAACAGAATTGTATAAACTGTGTTTCAAGATAGTTAATATTTTGTCGTGAAACAAAAAAAGACCTCATAGCTTTTGGGTGCTATGAGGTCTTTGAGAGTAATTACTTAGAAGGGTTTGCAGCTGGCGCTACAGCTTTCTTCTTTCCTGTTCCAAGGTCAATAACGATTGGAGCAGCTACGAAGATAGATGAGTATGCACCAAATACTACCCCGATAAACATCGCAAATGAGAAACCACGCAAGATTTCACCACCAAAGAACAACAATACTGATACTACTAAGAATACCGTCGTAGCTGTCATTACAGTACGGCTCATTGTATGGTTAATAGACGTGTTGATAGTTTTGATAATCAACTCTTTGTCTGACAAGTCTGCGTTAAGACCGATTTCTTCACGGATACGGTCAAATACTACCACAGTATCGTTGATAGAGTAACCAATAACAGTTAATATCGCAGCGATAAAGATTTGGTCAACTTCCAAATCCAATCCGAAAATACGAACGATACCTACCATACCCAATACAACTAGAGTATCGTGAATCAAGGCAATGATACTACCCAATGAGTATTGCCATTTACGGAAACGAATCAAGATATATATAAAGATAGCAATTAAGGCATAACCAATAGATACAAATGACTGTGTTAAAATATCATCAGCGATAGTTGCACCTACTTTAGACTCTGAAACCACTACAGGTTTTGCATCTGCAAATTGTTGTAACCCTTTTTCTAAAGCAGTACGAACTTTTTGGTTAGCTGTAGCTGATTCATCTTCTACCAAATAAGAAGTTGTAACTTTCATCTTAGTTGGACCGTTGAATGTTTTTACTTCAACACCTTTTTCTTCGAAATCATCTTTCAATGCTTCTTTGATGTTTGTTGCATCAACAGGCTTCGTAAATTCTACAACATAAGAACGGCCACCTTTGAAGTCAACACCCAAATTGAAACCGCCTTGTGCAATCAATACTACGATACCTACGGCAATTAAGCTCCATGAGAACCAGTAAGAGTATTTACGTTTGCCAATAAAGTCGAAATTCATACCTTTGAATAGGTCTTTCGAGATAAATGTTTCGAATGTAACCTCTTTCTCCTTACCCGCAGCAATTTTACGTTGTACCATCCAGTCAACTAATACGTGTGATACAAATACTGCTGTAAATACTGAAGTAATCAAACCAATACAAAGCGTTACACCAAAGCCTTTTACAGAACCCGATCCAAAGATAATCAAGATTACACCAATCAAGAATGTAGTTACGTTACCATCTAGGATAGCAGAAAGAGCTTTATCATAGCCTAATCTTACGGCATCTAACAATCCAACACCACGGTGTAATTCTTCACGAATACGTTCGTTAATCAATACGTTGGCATCGACAGCCATACCCAATGTCAATACAACCCCTGCAATACCTGGTAATGTCAATGCTGATTGCATTTGTACTAATACTCCTGCAATAAAGAATACGTTGAACAATAAGGCAGCGTTAGCCATCCATCCAGGGTTGCCATAATAACCAATCATAAATACAATCACTAAAATCAAACCAACAGCCATTGACAAATAACCTTGGTTGATGGCTTCCTGACCCAATGATGGACCAATGAAGGCGTCTTCAACGATACGAGTTGGAGCTGGCAATTTACCTGCTTTCAATACGTTTGCTAAGTCTTTTGCTTCTTCTACAGTGAATGAACCAGAGATAGATGAACGACCGTTAGGAATTTCACCATTAATTACTGGAGCAGAATATACATAGTTATCTAATACGATTGCTACACGTTTACCAATGCTAGCAGCTGTTAAGTTTTTCCAAATACGAGCACCAGTACCGTTCATTACCATTGTCACTTCAGGACGTTGGTTTTGATCGTAGTCGTTTGTAGCATCTACAATTACATCACCTTCCAAAGGAGCTGGTTGATTTTCAGTTTTCTTGATTGCTTCCAATTGGATAATTTCGTCACCAGTTGTCGATGGAATACCTTTAGCATACCATACAAAAGTCAAGTTTGATGGGAACATCATTTTAACCTCTGGACGACGGAACAATTCGTTTACTCGAGCTGTGTCTTTGCGCATTACACCCCAGTTTCTTCCTTGGTTGTCCAAAGGCAAGAATAATTTTGTCAATGCAGCACCTGCTGTAGTATCAGCTTTAGCAGTATCTTTCTTAGCAGCCTTTGGAGCCGACAACTGACTTGCCAAACCTCCTTTTGTAGTATCTGTAGAAGTCGTTGCAGTAGCTACTGTAGCTTTGTTTGCTTTTGACTCAGCAGCTAAATACTCGCCTAGCGTGTTCAAACCTTGTCCCCATTCGTTGATTTCAGCAACCTCAACAAACTCCAATTTAGCAGCACCTGCCAATAATTTACGAGCACGCTCAGGGTTGTCTACGCCTGGTAATTCTACTTGAATACGGTTTGTTCCTGGCAAACGTTGAATGTTAGGGTTAGCTACACCGAATTTGTCAATACGAGCTTGAATAATTTTGTAAACGCGATCTACCGCACCATCAATTTCTGAGTTAACCACTTTCTTTACTTGAGCATCAGTAGAACCTGAGTTCAATTTATCGCGGTTAATTGAGTTGGCAAAAATCGTAGCCAAACGTTGATTTGGAGCAACTTTAGCAAATTCTTCGAAGAAAATCTCATTGAAAGGCTTAGTCGAAGTTGCTTGTAATTTTGAAGCGTTTTCTAATGCTTTTTCAAAATTCGGGTCGTTGCTTTTTCCAGATAATGCACGTAGAATTTCCACAGGAGAAACTTCCAATACCGCACTGAAACCACCTTCCAAGTCAAGACCTTTGTGAAGAGCATAAGTAGTTACATCTTGCAATGTGAAGCCCAAATAAACTGGTTGCTTCCACAATGAATCGATATAACGAGTTTTTTTAGCTGGGTCGAGTTTACCATCTTTCGATGTTGCATACGCAATTGCATCTTCACGAACCGCATTAGCCTTCCATGTAAACGAAAGGAAGAACAAACATAGGGCTGAAATAATACCAGTCAGCCACACAATGGCACCTTTGTAACGCATTTGTTTTTAGTTATTTGAAAAATGAATGTGAATTACTTGTGTGTAACAGTTGCCTATTACAAGAATGGAAAAGGGTTTGGTAAGGGTGGAGTAAATGTTAAGCCTGAAGCTTGGGGAAATTGTGATACAAATGACCAATAAATTGCCCATGAAGCCTATGTCGTTAGACTTTCAATCATTTAAACCAAGAAAAAATGGAATCAGGGAGCATTGGTAGCAATAAAATGCTCAAACAGAATTTCGTAAAGAATATTAGGAGAAGTAACCTTCAATTGCTGACCCAGAGCATGAACCGCCACAGGAATCGCAACGCTAGGAATTGAAAAAACAAAGTCGCTAACAGTATCAAAACTAATACTTGGACTAGCGTGCATTACTGATAACTCACTAACCGAACATTCAGGAGTAGCTCCTTTTTGCTTTTTAGACTGCTCAGTTTTCGCTTTTTTTACACCAGAATAGTGTACCTGTGATGCCGAAAATGTTTTACCAAATACGGTAAACATCAGCATCAAGCACACAAAAAAAGTGCTGAATAAACGCGATATGTGAGATGTTTTTTTCATTGTTGAACACAAAAGTAGCAAGTTTTATAGAAGTATCGCAAACTTTACACCAAATTTTACGTCTGTATAAAAAGAGACTTACCCAATTTTCTTGGGATTTTTATAATAATTTAGAGGTATTGCTTACAAAAAATTTCAAAAGTACAATTGAATAATTTTCTTACTTTTGGGGCATAAAACAATCTGTATCTAGCATGTTTAATTATTTAGAACCAACTTATATCAAAAACTTCATTCAAAATGCTTTGACTGAAGACGTCGGTGATGGCGACCATACTTCGCTCTCGACTGTACCGCATGATGCCATTGGACGTGCCAGATTATTGGTAAAAGATAAAGGGATTTTGGCTGGTGTCGAACTCGCCAAAATGATTTTTGCAGAAGTTGATCCTGAGCTTCAGGTTACAACTATCCTCGAAGATGGTACCGCCATCGACCGTGGACAAATCGTATTAACCGTAGAGGGTCGTTCGCAGTCGATATTGAAGGCTGAGCGCTTGGTACTCAATTGTATGCAACGTATGTCGGGTATTGCTACCTACACACGCTCGATGGTTAATTTGATTGAGGGAACTAATACCAAGTTATTAGATACCCGTAAAACAACGCCTAATTTTAGACTTTGTGAAAAATGGGCTTGTAAAATAGGAGGTGCCGTAAATCATCGCTACGCTCTTTTTGATATGATTTTAATCAAGGATAATCACGTAGATTATGCGGGAGGCATTGCCAATGCGATTCGTCAGGCAAATGAATATTTAGTACAAACAGGAAAAAATCTTCAAATTGAAATTGAAGTACGTAACCTCGATGAACTACAACAAGTTTTAGCGATTGGTCAAGTTAATAGAATCATGTTGGATAACTTCAGTTTTGAAAACCTTCGTGAGGCTGTTCGCTTAATCGATGGCAAATACTTAACTGAGGCTTCAGGAGGTATCAACGAAACTACCATTCGCCAATATGCCGAATGTGGCGTAGATTATATTTCGAGTGGCGCATTGACACACCAAATCAAAAGCTTAGATTTAAGCTTGAAAGCGTACTAAGGAATAATGAAGAATTGTGAGTTGTGAATGTTTTCAGCGATTGTGGATTTGGGATTGCTGATTTCGGAAAAAATAGAAAAAGGCATTCATTTTCATAAAAGTAGCTAAAGATGCATGTCTCAACTTCGCTTGGTATAGCTCACAACTCTATAATACTGGGTAGCATGAAAAATAAAGTATAGTATTTATCGGTTGGATTCTTCCGATTATGAATAGATACTAGGTTAACAAATAACCTACTTTCATCTATCTATCAAAGTCCGATATAATTTTTAACTAGACAACAATTCACCGATTAATAAAGATGAACTTACTAGACGAAGTAAATAAAGTAGGCTATGTGAGCCGTTCGGTACCTTTTAAGGGAACTGACTTGAAAGAAGAAATTTTAAAACTCAAAAAAGAAAAAAATGCTGTAATCTTGGCGCACTACTATGTAGATGCTGAAATTCAAGATTTGGCTGACTTTTTGGGAGATAGCCTTGCATTGGCACAAGCAGCCGAAAAAACAGATGCCGACATGATTGTATTTTGTGGTGTGCATTTTATGGGTGAGACAGCCAAAATTTTGAACCCTAACAAAAAAGTCGTTATCCCCGATTTTAATGCAGGTTGTTCATTAGCAGATTCTGCTCCAAAAGAAGAATTCGCTGCTTTCAAGGCGCAATATCCTGAAGCTGTTGTGGTAAGTTATATCAACTGTACAGCTGACGTAAAAGCCATGACGGATATTATTTGTACTTCGTCGAACGCCCTTAAAGTAGTTGAATCAATTCCAGCTGATAAGCAAATTATTTTTGCGCCAGATGCCAACTTGGGAAGATATGTAGCGAAAAAAACAGGTCGTGACCTTATTCTTTGGGATGGTGCTTGTATTGTTCACATCGATATTTCTTTAGAGAAATTGAAAAAAGTAAAGGAGGAAAATCCTAATGCTTTACTAATTGCTCACCCAGAATGTAAAGAAGTGATTCTTTCTCAAGCTGATTTTGTAGGCTCAACTACTGCTCTTTTGAATTTTGTAAAAGATTCAGATTGCCAAGAATTTATCGTAGCTACCGAAGCAGGTATTTTACATAAAATGAAGGAGTCTGTTCCAAACAAAAAGATTATTCCAGCCCCTGCCAACGAGAAAAACACTTGCGCATGCTCAGAATGTCCATATATGAAAATGAATACCTTGGAAAAACTCTACAACGCGATGTTTTATGAGTTACCAGAAATTCAGGTAGCAGAAGACGTTCGTGAACCAGCACTTAAGGCTTTGAAAGCTATGTTGGATATTAGTAAATAGAAATACTTTAGGACTTAGTCTATATAAGAATAGGGGCGCAGATGTGTCTCTATTCTTGTATAGACTAATATGGATTATGCCGTTGGAATTTGTAGATTTATCTGATTACTGGACAAAATTGAATATACTAGTTCAAGACTTAGTCTTGGACTCATTCTTTAACAGTTTGAAACTGTTTTTATAAAATTCAGTGAAAAGTATAAAAACCTGAATCACACTTTCTCGTTTTATCCAGTAATCAACAGATTTCTATAAATACCACACAATTCTAAGAACTCTTTCAACAAATCACGACTTTTCAACCCCTAACCCCACTTTGTGCCTCTGTGCCTTTGCCACTAAATACCTCCCTCTTCATTAAATAATCATTAACAATATTATCTAGCTATTACGCTTTAGGAATCTTGGGGCAACTTTGTGCTGATTTTCAAATTCCCTTTTGATATGTTGTCTATAAAACTGCACGCCAAATTTCTGCTAGTCCTTTGGGCTTTGGGTATTGTACTTCACGGTTCTGCTCAAACCCTCGATAAAGATACTTTTTACAGCGAAATACCTCATCCAGATACCAAACTACTGAAGCTAAAAGCCCAATACAACTCGGCAGTTGAAAAACAACAAATGCTCGAGGCTGGGCTTTATCTGCAACAAATGGGACAATTATGTTTTCATTTTGGGCATTATCCTCAAGCTTTGGAACTTCATTTACAAGCTAATAAGGTGTTGAAAAGCCAACAAAAGCCCCTTTTATTGGCTGATAACCTTTGCGACTTGGGACTTTTGTATTATTACTTGCGCAATTCCAATGCGGCTCTGCAACAGTATCAGGAAGCTTTACAGATTTTTCAAAAACAAAAAGAACCAAGCGGTATTGCTAAAACCTATGGCCGTTTGGGACATTTGTATGAAAAGCAAGGGAAATATCCTTTGGCACTTGACTTTCAGCGTAAAGCTATTAATGAATATCAAAAAGCTGGTAATCAGAGTGGTATTGCCAAAATTTATGAAAACCTAGGAAGTATTTTTGAAGATTTATCTCGGTATGACTCAGCCTATTTCTATTTCAACAAAGCCCTATCTGTCAACGAAGTAGCCAAAGATGAACTATCCCAAATAGAAGTTATCAACAACTTAGGAGATGTATTGCGCAAAACGGGAAAAACCCAAGAGGGACTTAATTATTCGAGAAAAGCGCTATTGCTTTCGCAAGAGCTTAAAGAAAAATATCAAGAAGCTAGTGCCTACAGAGATATATCGAGAGCCTTGCACGATTTAGGACGTAACGATAGCGCCTATTACTATCTTGAACTGAGTCGTAAAATGACCATGGATATTTACTCCGAAAAAAGTATGCAGCAAATGGCTGTGCTACAAGTGATGTATGATATTGCCAAAAAAATGCCGAAATCGAACGTCTCGACCATGCTACCAAAACCAATCAAATAGTGGGTATCGCTGTAGCTGTGGTATTAGTTTTGTTAGGAAGTTTGGGCTTTGTGATTATGAGTCGCCAACGAATGAAAATTGCCAATGAACTACGCCTTAATCAACAAAATCAAAAGGTGTCAGAAACCGAGCAGGCGTTGATGCAAGCGGCTTTGCGTAATCAGCAATTGGAGGAAGAGTACCTGAAAAATCAACTCGAGATAAAAACTCAAGAATTGAGCGCACACACTTTGCACGTCATTCAAAAAATCAGCTTTTGCAAAAACTGTATTTGCGTTTGGAAGAAACCCTTAAAGATGACCGAAAAAATGTTTCGAAAAATCTGAAACAAATCATGCAGGAAATCCATCAAAGTTTTACCCACGATCACGATTGGGAACACTTCCGTCATGTGTTCGAACAAGTACACCAAAGATTTTTAGAAAAACTAAAATCTCATACCGAACAACTTACCTCCAACGATATTCGCTTGATTGCTTTACTCAAAATGAATCTTAATTCTGCCGAAATTGCCTCCTTATTAGGTGTATCACAAGATAGCTTGCGAGTGCTCAGATACCGTCTTCGCAAGAAACTCAATTTGGCTCAAGGAGAGAATCTTTCTTCCTTTATTCAGTCTTTATAATTCAGAAACGTAACGTTAACAATTTGATAATGTAACGTTTTTAAAATGAAAATATGTTGATTATCAGTTTATTAGTGGCTTTTAATTCACGCTGTTGCTTTTTTGTTAACGCTCATTGTAACGCTGTTTCCTTTTTGTAACGGCACAAATTTGCAAATCAAAATAGACTTGTCGCACCTTTGTCACAGCAAAAACAACGAGGCTCTCGATGCTCATCAGTATTCAAGGTAGGTCTCAATCGACAATTATGTGCAAATATTTTATAATGCTTTGGTGTTGCCTAATGGCACACATTGGATTTACGCAAAATTTTCAACTTCATGGCTCAGTTGCCGACCAACAAACAGGCGAACCGCTCGTTGGCGCTGTCGTAAGGGCTGTTCCACAAGGAGTTTATGATGTGGTTGGATTAGACGGAAACTTTCGTATCAAAGGACTCAAAAAAGGAACTCATACCATCAAAGTAAGCTATGTGGGTTATCAGTCTTTTGAGGAAACTATCGAAATTTCGCAACATACCAACCGCAAAATTCAACTTAAACCTCATGCTAATCAGACACTCGAAGAAGTGGTGGTGTCTGCTAATAGTGATAAATCTTCTGAACTTGCCGCTCGCTCAGCCGAACGCAATGCGCTACAGTTGATGAATATCGTTTCAGGAAAAGCCATCGAAATTTCACCTGATTTAACGGTTGCCAACTTGGTGCAGCGTGTTTCGGGTATCTCAATCGAACGAAATAGTAACGGCGATGGGCAATACGCCATTATGCGTGGTATGGACAAACGCTATAATTATACTTTGGTCAATGGTATCAAAATCCCAAGTCCAGACAATAAATATCGTTATGTACCTTTAGATATATTCCCTTCCGAACTGTTAGGTCGCTTAGAAGTAAGTAAATCTCTTACGCCCGACAAAGAAGGTGATGCCGTTGGTGGTGTAATCAACATGGTGATGAAAGAAGCGCCTACACAACTAGAACTAAAAGCCAATTTGGCTACAGGATACAGCGAATTGTTTATGAATCGCTCATTTGACTCGATGAACAAAAGTTTGATTCATACCCAATCACCGTATGAGGCTTATGGAAAAACGTATTCGGCTACGATACAGGATTTTGCGAAAGGGTTTTTAGATACAAAATCAGCTTCGCCTATGCCAAATATCGTTGCGGGTTTGTCGGCAGGTAACCGCTATATGCATAATCGTTTGGGGGTAATTCTAGCGGGAAGTTTCCAAAATACTTTCCGTGGTAGCAATAGCGATTTTTACAATTCTACTGTTTACGATACAGAAACAACTTCTCGAATTACTAGTTTGGCGCAACGTAATTACTCAGAGCAACAACAACGTTTGGGACTACATGCCAAACTAGATTTTGCCCTCAACTCACGTACTAAATTACAGTGGTACAATGCGTTTATGAATTTGCAAAACTGGCAGGTTCGCCAAACCAAAACTACTGATTTTTCTTCTGGTGGCTATGACCCTGTGGCAGGCAATGCTGGTCTAGGATTTTCGACTCGTTTGAGATATACTCGACAAAGTATTTTTAATTCAACTTTACAAGCTAAACACCAGTTAGCAACAAACCTTTCAGTGAACTGGTCGGCTGTGTATTCTTTGGCAACCAATGCTGTACCAGAAAATACTAGTGTGAATTTTTTAGGAAAAAGAGAAAAATTTGTTGAAACACTTACCTATCCAACTGAAAGCGCTCGTCGTTGGGAGCATAACAACGACCAAGATATAGCGCTTTATGCAAATGTAAATTACCTTTTCAAAGGCATTGATTGGAGTGCGGGTGGTTTGTTTAGAACTAAGCAAAGAGATAATTTTTATAACAACTATATCTTTAAACCTATTAATCCTTTTGCCCTTTATCAAACAGATTATAAGCAATATAGCGATTTGTCTTGGTCGTTAGAAAATCCTCGTGGGACAGTGGCTTCGGCACTCAATTACAAAGCTTCTGAACAAATTGGCGCAGCGTATATCATGGGAAAATGGAGCTCAAAAGAGTGGCAAATTATCACGGGCATACGTACTGAGCATACTTCGCAGGGATATGATATGTTGTATCCATTGGGCGAGCTTCGTCCATCTGGCACGCAAGATTACTGGGATTTTTTGCCAAGTATTCACACAAAATATGCTCTGGAGCATAATCAAACTTACGTTTCTCGTATTTCCGTTCTATCAATCGCCCAGGATTTTTTGAAATTGTGCCAGGGAAAATTGTTAATGAAGAATTCCAAGAACGTGGTAATCCAGACCTAAAACGTGCCGTTGCCGACAACATTGATTTTCGTTATGAGTATTTTCCTAATGCCTCAGACCAATTGATGGCTGGTGTTTTTTATAAGAATATTCAGAATCCTATTGAATATACTTTGCAAGTGGATGAAACCCGTGGACAAGATGTGTTTTATACCCCAGGCAATTTTGGAACAGCTCAAAACTATGGTTTAGAATTAGATGTGATTAAATACTTCCAAAACTTTGGCTTCAAAGCAAACTATACCTACACCAACTCTAGTATTACGACCAAGAAGATGATTCGTATTCGTAATGCCCAAGGCAACCTAGAGCCTCGTAGCGTTGACCAAACTCGTCCGATGTATGGGCAGTCGGCACACGTAGGAAATCTATCTATTTTTTATAAAGATGGTAAAAAAGGCATTGATGCACAATTGGCAGCTTCGTATACAGGCGAGCGTATCAATACCGTATCTCAATTTTTGAACAATGACCTTTGGCAAGAAGCTTTTATCCAAATGGATGCTTCTATCGAAAAAATATAGGGAAACATTGGACGATTTTTGCCAAGGCTAATAACCTTTTAAACACTCCAATGCGTGTTTTTATCAAAAATAGCAACCCTGTCAACTCGTCTATTCCAGAACAATCAAACCTTAGTAACAAAACTTTAATTCGACAAGACTATTATCAACGCAGCTATTTATTGGGCTTGCGCTTCAAACTTTAATTCTAATTTTTACAAAAAACATGAAAACTTCAAGCATTTTAGCAAGTGTCTTGTTGCTGGCATCGCTATGCACAAGCTGTACAAAAGACAATTCAGATCCAAAGCCAGAAGAACAAACTGTAGCGGGCGAAGTATCGGGTACATGGAAAAAAGGAAGCATTATTCAAGTAACTGGCGACATTATTGTTCCTGCTGGAAAAACGCTAAGCATCGAAGAAGGAGTAACCGTGGTGATGGACACAACGGCAAAGCCTGAAATTATCGTTAATGGTAACTTATACGCTACAGGTAATGCGAGTAATCCAGTCAAATTTACCGTTCCAGAAACGGCTCGTACCACAAAATATAAATTCGGTAAGCTTTGGGGTGGAATTTTGGCTAGCAAAACTTGTGCTGAATTAGTGTTAGACAATGTTATCTTAGAATATGGTGGTGCTACGACTACAGAAGCTTCTACTTCAGTAAAATTAGGTCTGTATAAAGCGGCTAGTGGCGAAAACGTGCCAGCGCTTTGGTATTCAAATGTATCAGGTAAATTGGTGGTGGTTAATAGCATTTTCCGCAATTTCAATGAAGACTGTACTTATTTAGAAGGTGGAAGTATTATTTTCTCAAATAATAAATTCTATACTACAGGTGTTACAGGTGGCGAAGCTATCAATATCAAATCGGGCTGTATTGCTGATGTGGCTTATAATTTGGTTTACAGTACCAACACCAACGCTCTTAAACTATCAAACTCAGGCGACCGTACTCCACAAGCATACGTGGTAGCTTACAACAATACCTTGTTAAACACAGGCTGGAGACGCCCAACCATCAAAGGCGGTTCTATCTGGATTGAGGCTAGTGTGCGTGCTGATTTGTACAACAACCTATTGGCTAATTGTCGTTTCGGTATCAAACGTGATGTGAAAAAACCAGAAGATTCTCGTTCGGTGATTCAAAACAACTTGTACTATGGCTATAATCAAACGACGGTAGATCAGTTTCAACCAACAGCCGAAATCGCATCGGGTACAAACGAAATTCGTGGTACAAAGGCGGGAGATAATGATCCTAAATTTGCTAACTATCCATTATCAACCGATGTCATGAATGCTGATTACAATAGCTCATGGGACTTCTCGTTATTATCAGGCTCGGCTGCTTTGAACAAGGGTATCACTACTTTTACGCGTAATTTCAAAACAGGTATTACGGCCAAGGGCAAAACATACACTTCCCCAGAACCAGCCAATTATATTGGTGCATTTGGTGGGAAGTAGATTAATAATGAAGTGAACAGGCACATAGGTGCAAAGGCACAAAGGGTGTGGAGTTTTATAAAAGCTTCATTGATTTAAAAATACTTTGTCACTTTATGCCTTTGCATCTGTTCACTTTGAATAAAACCAACTTATTTCATGAAACTGCTCTTTAAATTATTATCCTTGAGCTTGATTGTTTCGACTCTTGAAAATGCTTGTGCTCAAACGATTATTAAACCCATTGTCATTACCGATTCTGTTAAACATGACACCGACGATCCTGCTATTTGGATAAACCCTCAAAACCCAAGCAAAAGCTTAATTATTGGTACCGATAAAAATCAGGATGGAGCGTTGTTTGTCTTTGATTTACAGGGGAAAATTCAGTCAGACAAGGTTGTGAGAGGACTGAAGCGTCCTAATAATGTAGACATAGAATACGGTCTAAAAATTGGAGGTAAAAAAGTAGATATCGCCGTTACTACCGAGCGAATGAACCACCAACTACGTATTTATTCATTGCCCGACATGAAGCCTATCGACAATGGTGGAATTCCAATGTTTGAAGGAGAAACAGGAACAGAATTCCGTGATTTGATGGGGATAGCTTTGTACAAAACTCCTAAAGGGAAAATTTATGCTATGGTAGGTCGTAAAAATGGTCCTACGACGGGCGGATATATCTGGCAATATGAATTATCGGATAATGGTAAAGGACAAGTAAAAGCTACTTTTATTCGAAAATTTGGTACATATAGTGGCAAAAAAGAAATAGAATCCATTGCAGTCGACGATGCACTAGGCTATGTCTATTATTCGGACGAAGGTGTAGGCGTAAGAAAATACTATGCCGAACCCTCAAAAGGCGATCAAGAATTAGCTTTGTTTGCTACAACAGGTTTCTCAGAAGACCACGAAGGGATTTCGATTTATCAAACATCAGTTCGTAAAGGCTATATTCTTGTCTCCGACCAAGGAGCCAATCAATTTCATATTTTCCCAAGAGAAGGTTCTGCTCAAAATCCTCACGAGCATCCAGAGCTCAAGGTAGTAAAGGTCGAAGCCAAACAAAGTGATGGCTCAGATATTACAGCAATACCTTTGAATAAAACCTTCAAAAAAGGGTTATTCGTTGTGATGAGCGATGATAAAACTTTTCATTTTTATCGTTGGGAAGATATTGCTGGAAAGGATTTGAAATAAAAGCTTAAAACAATTTCGGATTGGGGATTGCGGATTTCGGAAATAAGGTCAAATGCCTCTATTTTTTACGAAAAATAATTGATTACACATCCGCAATCCAACATCCGAAATCTCAGATAAAAAAGAAACCCCACCAATATCGTATCGGTGGGGTTATCTGTGCTAACAATCGCAATATTTAAGAGTAGTTTGTTTTATGCCTAGTTTAGAAGTAAGCCAAACTCGAAACGGTATTAAATAATCAAATAAAATATGATTTTGGTAAATGTATTTACCATTTTAACATGCCTTTGTTAACTTCTTACATTTCTAGTAAAAAGTCTTGGAAAAGACCATTGAAATAAGTTCGCAATACTGTTGGTTTTAATAAAAATCAAAGTGCTCAAAATACCTGAGGTAAGCGATGCTATGATAACCCCAACTTTAATAAAATCTTTTACCTGCGTATGAAGGTAAGAATGCTCAGTAATAAAAATGGCTACAGTCACACCTGTACCTGCCAAAATCCCCATTCCTAAAATATGTACCCAATTAATATTGGTTGGAAGTTTTGCTATATTCAATCGAACAGCAAGCCATGTAGCCATCACAATTCCTAATGGTTTACCTAGTAGCAGTCCAATCAAAACACCAGTAACATGAGATTCCTGAAGGAATTCCAGACTTTCTACGTTGATAGTAACTGCTACATTAGCAAATACAAATAGCGGAACTATCAGATAGTTTACTGGCATGTAAAGCCATCTTTTTAGCTCTTCTATTCGATGAATAGGGATAGAAAGGGCTGTAAAGATTCCTGACAAAGCGGGAGGTAATCCTGCTTGTACCATATTCCACCAAATACAAATTCCTACTAAAAAATAAGGAATAATATGAGTGGTTTTAATATATTTCAATCCAATTAATGCTAGAATACTCAGTAGGATAAGAACGATCTTTAGGCTTGCAACGGTTGGTAAATAAAACGCCACTAACAATGAAATGGCTAATAGATCATCAATAATAACAAGAGCAACAAAAAAAACTTTAATAAAATTGGGCACTTTGTTTCCCAATAACTTTAATATACCTAACGAAAATGCAATGTCTGTGGTCGTTGGAATAATCCAACCAGCGTAATTACTCTGTTTTTGGTTAAAAAAACAGAAAATGGTAATAGGAATAACGAGTCCTCCTATAGCAGCTATTAATGGCAAGTTGGCACGTTGACAAGTTTGTAATTCACCATAAACAAACTCTTTTTTTAAATCGAGACCAATTTCCACCATAAACAACGTCATTAACCCTTTGTTGATAATGTCTAGTGAAGTAATATTTCCTACTTCTGGTATTAATGGTGACGACCAGAACTGAATATAGGCTGTTCCACTGAGAGGGATATTCGCAAATAAAAGGGTTAAAAATAAAGCGTTTAGTAGCAAGAATCCACTTAGTTGACCAGTCTGCTCAATCTCAACGATTGGGCTCGACACATCCTTGATAGGTTCAACAAAAACTTTGTGGATACGCTTTTTCATTTATACTTGGCATGCAACTAAAACATGCCTTTAAAGATGACTAGCTTGGAAGTAATCGTGCCTCGACCGACCTGAATACTTGTAAAATTATATGAGAATAGATGGATGCAAAGTGTTTCAGACACCATCTCTTCAAAATCACTAATTGCCCGGTTGTACATTCTTGTAAACCTTTCTGTAATTCTTTTTTAAATAATAGAGGCGAAAAACTTACCTTCTTCAGAATCAACTTAATATAATTCAAGCGAGAAATTTTCGTTCTCTTTACAGTTCCTTCCATAAGTCAATAAATTTAGTAAATTGATTTTAGGAGAATTTCCTAATAAGACAAATAGGTAGAGTCATAGCATAGGCAACACTGAATCAATAGCACATTTGTTGATGAGAGACCATAAAAAAAGCTTAACAAAGAAGTAAGGGGGCAACTGAGATATCAGACGAGAGCCAGTCAGTAAGCTAATGCCTCATATCTGCCTGCCCCACAACTTCGTTAAACTTCAACATATATTTCTCTTTCCGCTACAAAGTTGTCACTATAAAGTTAAAACTTTCTTAGACAGATATTAGAAAATGCTTAGAATGTAATGTTGCTTGGTAAAACGAGTGTAAATGTGGTGCCAATATTAGGAGATGACTTGACATCAACGGTTCCGCCATGCATACGAGCGATGCGTTCTACTAGCGAAAGCCCAATGCCATAGCCCTTGATGTCGGCAGTTTGACTGCTGCGATAAAATGGTTGGAAGATATAAGATAATTCTGATTCTTGAATGCCAATGCCTTTGTCTTCAATAGCAATTTGAATTTCATCTGGAAGGCAGCGTAAGCGTATAATCGCTTTTTTGTCAAACGAAAACTTACAGGCATTTTCTGCCAAGTTGACAATGGCCGTTTTTAATAAAGCCGAATTACCCAACATACATAGTCCGTCAGGATCTTCTGGAAGCTCATCAAAAAGAATATCAACTTGATATAAAGCATTACTCTTGGTCAAAAGTCCACGCACTTCCCATAGGAGTTCATCTACTCGAACTTTGTCAACCAACAAATCTTGTTTGGCGCCATCGACTTTGGTAAGCTTAAGAAGATTTTGAGTAAGAGCAATGAGTTCTTGAATATCGTCCAAAACCGAATACATGGTTTTTTGATATTCTTGAGGCGTACGTGTTTTGATTAGACTTACCTCTAATTGCGAAGACATTTTGGTCAAAGGATTACGAAGCTCATGGGATACATTCGATACGAACATCCTTTGGAGTTTAAACGTATCCTCAACACGATCAAGTAGTTGGTTGATGGTCTGTGTTAAGCGGTCGATTTCATCTTGATTGTCTTGCTGGCTAAGCCGTAGGTGCATATTTTTGGGAACAATACTGTTGAGCTTTTGACCCATGTCATCAATGGGAGCTATGGCTTTGCCTGCATAATACCAGCCTGCCGCCGAAACCCAAAGTATCACTATCAAAAATAATAAGACCATAATGAGTCTCATTTGTGCCAAAAAAGCCCTTCCATAATCATCAACGGCACTGGCTACTATATAATAAGGCTCTGGTGTTTGGGTGTAATACAACCCTACACCATGGTATTTCCCGTCTCGAAAACGATACTTTTTCTCCAACTGGATTTTGGTCATCAAGTCTTCTGTGAGAGGTAGTCCCTTGCGGTCGTTGGTGGTAAATACCCTTTTCTTGTTTTGATTATAAATCGTGATGTTTTCGCTATGAAGAACGTTTTTGTTACGATCAGTAATCGTTCTCAAAAGGGTAGAATCTACATCGTCTACCACAAAATAGAGTTCGGCGGTAGTTTCGGTACGGTTTGAAAGTCGGCGATAAAAGCTTTCGCTCAGATAGTATTGCGTGTAAAGGTATATCGACAACAATACCGCTAGCAGTATTGTTGAAACGATAAAAATAAATCTTATGGTAAGACTAACCCTTATTTGCATATTATTCTTTTTTCAGTACATAACCCATTCCAAATACAGTATGAATAAGTTTTGTATCGAAGTTTTTATCGATTTTTTTACGTAAATAGTTAATATAAACCTCTACAAAATTGGTGCCTGTATCAAAGCCAATGTCCCAAACATTTTCGGCCAATTGTACTTTTGATAATACTCTACCTTGATTGCGCATCATATATTCCAATAAAGTGAATTCTCTTGCAGTAAGTTCAATTACTTGCCCGTCACGAGTCACTACTTTGGTATCAAGATTCATTTCTAATCCCTCAAATTTAAGGGTTTGGTGAGTCATTAAAGTACTTGAGCCTCGTTTTGTGAGTGAGCGGACACGTGCTAACAGTTCTACAAATTGAAAAGGTTTTACTAAATATTGATCCGCACCAGAGTCGAAGCCATTCACTTTATCTTCTGTTTCGCCTAATGCTGTTAACATCAAAATAGGCGTTTGGATGCCCGATTCACGAAGCTCGCGCGACAATACAAAGCCATTGAGCCCAGGCATGATAATGTCTGTAATGATTAATGAATAATTGTTACGCATAGCCAACTGTCTGGCAATGAGCCCATCATAGGCTATATCTACCTCATAGAGGTTTTCTTCAAGACCTTGCTGAATAGCGTGTAAGGTTTTTGGTTCGTCTTCAACTACTAAAATTCTCATAGTTTTAAAATTTGATTGACATTAAGTAAAAGAAGTTAAGTTTCAGTGCTGATTTATGAATGTCAATTTGTTCTTGCCTAAAATATTTTGTACTCAAAATAAGATTTAAGATTGTGCTTTGGGCTATCAGGTAAGGGCATTAAGCGGTGGGCCATAAAAAGCATTTTAACACTCTATGCCTTGTGCCTGTTGCCTTGACTTAAAGCTTTCAGGTAACTGCTTTCGGCAGAGGGCTTTGTAAAAAAGAATGTCTGTGGTTATAAAAACATTTTAACACTCTTTGCCTTGTGCCTGTTGCCTTGTGCCTAAAAAACAAAAGTCAAATCTAATGTTGCTATTCTTTCAAAAGAACCACTTTTAGCCTACGGCATAAAGCCTAATGCAAACAAAATTATACAATTTCGCCGATGGCTTCATCATTGAGACTTCCCGAACTTCCCTTTTTCTCAGCCGTCATAATACCCAGCATCATCAACACACTGGTAATCAGAATGACAAAAAATAAAATCCCATTGTTAAATGTATTGAGCTTAAATTGTTGAGGAATCCCATAAAACAATAATATGGTAATCAAACCTCGCGGCATCAATAATAACTCTGGCATAGTATTTTTTTGAGACTGAATAAATCGAAGAAAAATAAATCGAATGACAAGTAAGGCCAAGACTACCATCGAGCCTGTTATCCACACTTCTTCTTGACTAAAAATTCCGACATTCATCGAATACCCAAAAAGTATAAAAAAGAAGGTTCTTATCAAAAAAGCTGTTTCTGCCGTAATTGATTTAAGATTGTTTTCTACTTCATCAAACATATGCTGAGGAACACCTTCTACAATTATTTTGGGACGAATAACTTTTCTATTATTGATAAATAGTCCAAAAAATAAGATAATTAACAAAGAAGGTAAGTGTAATAATTTACCCGCCGCATATAGTACCAATAATACCGCAAACAAGAGAAAATACTTCAAATGCAAGGTAATTCTTGATAAAAGATAAATCAGACCGAGTGCTACTACTACCGACAATAATAAAGACCAAACAATATTGAAACCATAAAGTATACCTGACTCGATCGAAATACCTTCGTCGGCGATAAGGTAATTGAAAAATAAAATCCCAAAAATATCAGAAAAAGAGGCCTCATAAATGATAAATTCTCTTTTGTGTGGGAGCAAATTTTCAACACTCGGAATCACAATGGCACTACTGATAATCGACATGGGAGTGGCATATACCAGACAGTTACGAAATGTTTCGCCTGTTGCTTGCTGGATAATCAAAGCAATAGAAAAAGAAGATGCCAGTAAGATAAGCAAGGCCGCAAAAAATGCCTGTGCAATCATTTTAGACTTGTCTCGGCTCAACTCCAAATCAAGACTCGCCTCCAAAATAATCATAATCAACCCTACTACGCCCAGAATCTCAACCGTTTTGTTGACAAACGTTGCTGGTAGTAAGTTTTGTCCAAAAACTTGTCCTAGCAAAATCCCTGTTCCCAGCAATAATAGCACCGATGGAATCGCAAATTTTTTGGCAATTAGGTTGAAAATATAAGATATAATGACACCGCCCGAAAGCAATAAAACAATTTCATAAGTATTCATAATTGTAAATGGTTAATGGTGAAGTGAAGTGGTAATTAGATGTTAATCGTCAATAGTAAGTAGGAAAACGTTATTAGTTAACAGTATATTGGTTATTTTAAGATATTCATAATCAAAAAGTTATAGTCAAATTTCGCCTCTGATATACTATTGATTTAATCTTTCCTAATACTTATATCTGTTATTTAAATACACTCACAATCAAAAGGGTACTATAAAAGTATGCCACAGATATAGGGTTGTTTAATCTTTCTTATTGTTTAACATCCATTGTTTAAGTAATAGGAAATATTAAATTGATAATATGTCTGCGGTACATAGTGATAGTATCCTTCTGATTATGAGTTTATTCTGATAACTGATATACTGTTAACTAATAACTCCCTTTTACTTACTACGAAAAAATAATACCTTAAGCTTGTGTTCAAGAATGTCGAAATACTTCATAGCATGCAAGAAATCCACGTTTGTTTTAAAAATCGTTAAGAAAAAATTAGAAATTGCTTAGAGAGGTTTAGGGATATAGGTTACTATAAATTTATTAAATCTTTATGAAAGACATACACAAAGATTGGTAAATTTGGTATCTTGAAAGTTAAAATAATTACTCTTGTGGCATCACTAGGCCTTATCAAATAGCAATAGAATGAAAAGAAAATTATATCAATATGGGATTTTGTTGGGACTTCTTATGAGTGTAAGTGCTTGCCGAAAAGATATGCGCTTATTCGACAAAGATGTACGCACAACTTTAGAAGAGTTTGCTAAACAAAATCCTGAAACAAAGCTACAAGTAACTACACGTTTAGGAAACTTTACGATACAGCTATACGAAGGCACGCCATTACACCGAGCGAACTTTGTTCGTCTGGTAAAAGGTGGGTATTATACCGATTTATTCTTTTATCGAGTTGTCTATGAAACAGCTATTCAAGGAGGTGCCGAATGGATGTATCGCCTCGACTATGATTTACCCACCGAAGTAGATACCTCTAAGTTTCGACACAAGCGTGGTGCAGTGGCTATGGCACAATACGACCCAAGTATGAACCCTGAAGGCAACACTTCAGCAAGTGAGTTTTTTATTATCACAAATGCGGAGGAAGCTCGCAAATTTGATGGCATTTACACGGTAGTTGGAGAGGTAACAGAAGGAATGGATGTGGTCGATAAAATTAAAGAGGCAAGAGCTTTCAACGAAAAACCTGTCGATCCCGTAAAGTTTTCTATTCGTATTCTTGAATAAGAAACAATTGGGAGTTGTGAATGTAAAGTGTTGATTGATAGATTTTTAGTAGCTTTAGTGCTAAAGCTGCTAAAAATCTGTCAATCAATATTTTGCTGAGAGCTCATAGCTGAATGCCACATAGTTGAATTTGGCTATTAAAAACCAATCGGCTCTCGTTGTTTTTGCTGAAGAATACGATAGGCTTCTAAATACAATTGTTGTTCAAATTTTTCTTTCCAAAACTTGAGTTCTACTTCCAAGCGGAGGTTTTCAGCTTTAAGATGTTTGATTTCCTCTAACACAGTATCTACTTGTGGAGATACGGACAATTCGTTTTCTCCCCAAAGTACAGGTAGATCCAATACTTTGGATAAATCTTGAGCACGCTTGATACTAAGTTCAGTTTTGCCTCGCTCAATGTCGCCATAAGCAGTGGTCGAAATACCTAGCATATCGGCTACGTTTTCTTGTGAAAGCCCTTTGAGTACACGAGCTTTTCGGATTTTATCAGGAATAGAATCTTGTTGTTTCATATACCTTATTAGGTTGAGTTGGTTACGATGGACTAAGAAATAAATTTGGTTAGTCGAGTAAAATTTTATGAAAAAATATCCACTTTACCTTCGACTAATTAATCTAATAGCTCAATTTATATAATCCTTTGATTTACAAGAAGGTATTTTAAATACTTTTTGAGATACAAAAAAAATAGCATGCGAAATCGTATTTTCCGAGAATTTATCTGAAAATCTGATTAGGATTTTTTCATAGATTTTGCATCTTTGTTTAAAAGAACTACCTCTTAGTTGCAAAACACTGTAAGATGACTTGAAAGTTCAACGACAATGTGCCTCGAACCATTTTACAGATTTTGAAGTTTACAGTTTAAAATAACGGTTATAAAATTATGTTTCACAAAGATTTAAGTTCAGAAGAATTCAGAAAATATGCTGTTCATCACAGAGGTTTGAATGGCTTAGCAGTAGATCAGTACATGAATCAGATAGGTGGGCAGAGCCGTCCATTTATTGAAGACATGACTCAATATATCATTGAAGAGCGCCCAATGCGTTTTGCTCAAATCGACGTATTCTCACGTTTGATTATGGACCGTATTATTTTTATGGGTGTTCCTGTAGATGATTATATGGCTAATATCATTGTAGCACAAATGTTGTTTATGGAGTCGACAGACGCTCGTAAAGACATTATGATGTATATCAACAGCCCAGGTGGTTCGGTATATGCTGGTTTGGGTATTTATGATACTATGCAGTATATCCGCCCTGATGTAGCTACGATTTGTACATCTTTAGCGGCGTCGATGGGTGCTGTATTATTGGCTGGTGGTGCAGCTGGTAAGCGTTCGGCTCTTCCTCATGCACGTATTATGATTCACCAACCATCAGGTGGAGCGCAAGGTCAGTCTCGTGATATTGAAATTACAGCTCGCGAAATCGTAAAAATTCGTAAAGAATTGTATGATATTTTGGCACAACACTCAGGAAAATCGTTTGAAGAAATCGAACGTGACTCTGATCGTGACTACTGGATGCGTGCTGAAGAAGCTAAAGAATATGGCTTAATCGATGAGATTCTTACTCGCGAACCGTAGTTGATTGGACATATTTGTTGATTTACGAAAATTTTGCTTTTGACGTAAATCACCATATAAATGCTTACTCCTTTAGGATAGGGGTAAGCATTTTTAGTATAAATTCAGTACTTTTGTGAATGGTTGAACCAAACAGTTGCCTGAAGTACGTTGAAACAACTGCCATTGTGGGAACCCTTCTTTTTCAAATTGTATTTTACAAGAGTTGAGATATAGTAACAATCACACAACTCTCTTATTTTTTACATAGAATGAAACAACAACAACAGCCTCATTGTACGCTATGTGGTCGTGGCCAAAAAGATGTGCCATTGCTATTACAAGGTATGGAGGGTCATGTATGTAGTGAATGTGTCACTCAGGCTTATCAGGTAGTGCAGCAAGAAGCTAATCCTTCGTCACGTAGCTTTAAGGGTGACAAAAAGAAAGGTGGAGCTCGCTTCGAATTGGTAAAGCCGATTGAGATGAAAAAGTATCTTGACCAATATGTAATTGGACAAGATGAGGCAAAAAAACACCTTTGCGTAGCTGTTTATAACCACTACAAAAGATTGATGCAACCTAAAACGGATGATGATGTACAGATTGAAAAATCTAATATCATCATGGTAGGTGAAACAGGAACAGGGAAAACGTATTTGGCTCGTACGATTGCCAAAATGCTTCAAGTACCTTTCTGTATTGCCGATGCTACTGTGATTACCGAAGCAGGTTATGTGGGTGAAGACGTAGAAAGTATCCTGACTCGTTTGTTGCAAGCAGCAGATTATGATGTTGCTAAAGCCGAAATGGGTATTGTCTTCATTGATGAAATAGATAAAATTGCACGTAAGTCCGACAACCCATCAATTACACGTGATGTATCGGGTGAAGGAGTACAACAAGCGCTATTGAAACTATTGGAAGGGGCTGTTGTAAACTGCCCGCCACAAGGAGGTCGTAAGCACCCAGAGCAAAAAATGATTGCGGTAAATACCGAGAATATCTTGTTTATCTGTGGTGGTGCATTTGACGGTATCCAACGCCATATTGCTAATCGCTTGAATACTCAGCCAGTAGGTTTTAAGAAAGGTGCTAATTTTGTGGATGAATTTGACGAACAGAATTTGTTACGTTATGTTTCTTCTCAAGACTTAAAATCATTTGGCTTGATTCCTGAATTGTTGGGACGTTTGCCAGTGCTTACTTCATTGAATCCATTGGATGCAGAAACATTACTTTCGATATTGAAAGAGCCTAAAAATGCAATTACAAAGCAATATGAAAAGCTTTTCAAAATGGAAGATATCGATATTCATTTTGATGACGACGCTTTGTTGTATATTGTCGAACAAGCAATGGAGTTTAAATTAGGGGCTCGTGGTTTGCGCTCGATTTGTGAAGCCATTATCACCGATGCGATGTTTGAGCTACCTTCTCAAGATGAAATTAAAGAATTTAATGTAACACTTGAATATGCGCGCTCTAAGTTTGAAAAAGCGGCTTTGCATAGAATGAAGAAGGTTGCATAAAAATAAATTACGAATCCCCGAACACATTGTTTGGGGATTTTTTGTTATATAGTAATATTAGCTTTGTGCTTTTGGGAAAAAAATTAGGATTGAGTTTTTTCAAATTCATAATCTCTTTTTAGCATCTCAAATGCTACTTTATAAAGAGCGAAGGTATTTTCCATATTTCCGAAATCAGAAATCCCCAATCCATAATAGCTAATAGCCATTCAATTATTCTCAAAACATTACGGATATGATACAGAAAAAAGTAGTAGTATTATTACATGGGTTTGGTGAAGACTCGACCGTATGGTTGGGAATAGTCCCTTACTTACAAAAGAGTTTACTGGTATTTACGCCAGATTATGCCAAGGAAACATCCTTGAAAACAATGGAAGATTATGCCGATTTTGTAGCAAAACAGTTACAAGATGCCGGGGTAAGCCAATGCACTATGATTGGGCACTCGATGGGAGGGTATATCGCTTTGGCATTTGCTGAGAAGTACCCTGACATGATTACTGGATTAGGTCTATTTCACTCCACAGCTTATAGCGATTCGGACGAAAGGAAAGCATTACGTTTGAAAAATGTTGATTTCTTGAAAACGTATGGGACGGAGGTTTTTATCAAAAACTTTACCCCAAATCTCTATAGCGAAGAGTTTAATGCTCAAAACCCAGAGGTAGTACAAAAGCATATCGACTATTCGTCTCAATTACCAGTGGAAGCCTTGATGGTGGCTATGGATGCAATGCGTATTCGCCCAGATCGTAGAGAGGTATTAACCAATGCCAAGTATCCTGTGATGATGATTATTGGCAAAAAAGATAAAAGTATTCCTGTGGCAGATGCACTTGAGCAATTGGCTTTGGCAGGCAATACGAGCTCATTGGTACTCGATACTGTTGGGCACATGGGCATGTACGAAGAGCCAGAAGAGTGTGTAAGATTTATCAAGAAATTCTTGTTGAAGTAGGTTATATGTTACTCGATAGAGCTTTAGGCATTAGGCGGAATAGCCTCCATGAATTCGTGAGAAATTTATTGCCGATAGCTCATAGCTGAAAGCCAATAGCCCAATAATTGCCAAACAGAAAAAGCTGACTCTTTCGAGCCAGCTTTTTCTGTTTGTGCAATTATATGAGATTAGAATTTATCCCAGAAAAGTTTTGTATTGATTTTGTCCGCATCTATTGTTGTTGAAGCAGCTTTCCAGTTTAACTCAATATCCTGAATTTTTAAGCCAAAGAGAAAAAATGGCTAACGTTTAGTTTTGTTTCGATGAAGTTATACTTCCAAAGATGTCAACTCAAAGCGCTCGCCATCAAAAAGGCCGAGGTCTGAAAGCTTCAAATTTGGAATAACTAGGAGTGCCATAAATGAAAGACTCATAAAGGGTGATTTCAGGTTGGTTCCTAATTGTTTTGCATATTTATCAATTTCCGAATAATTATTTGCTATATCATAGCCATTTTCTCCTGACATAAGTCCAGCAATCGGTAATGGAAGTATTTTATTTTGTCCGTCACCCGACACTGCTGATACGCCACCTTGTACCTCAATGATTAGGTTTACAGCATCAGATATGGCTTGTTCGTCGACGCCAACTACCACAATATTATGCGAATCGTGGGCCACAGACGAGGCAATAGCGCCTGATTTTAATCCGAAATTTTTTATAAAACCAATCGCTGGAGAGGCATCTTTATAGCGATTTACTACCGCAATTTTCAAAATATCTCGCTCAACATCCGAAACAATCGCACCATTTACGACCTTCGCTTGGTGCTCAGACTTCAAAGTTATCAATTGTCCATCTAGTACTTCTATGACTTTAATCATAGCATTATCAGGATTTTGCGCATTTACTACAAAATCTTCAGAAGTCTTTAACGAACAACTAAATTGGTTTTGTATTTCACTACTAAGATTTTGAATAAATGACTCTCTATGCTCTGCAATTTTTTCACCATTCAAATAGGTCGCCAAAATGTTAAAAGCAATAGGGTTGTCTATCAACACAAAATCGGCTGGGTCGTTTGCTCGCAACAGGCCTACTGGCAATTGGTAATGCAATACAGGATTGACACAAGCTACTTGCAAAATCTCAAACAATAAATCTGGATATAATGCCAATGCTCGCTTCACTAGCTCGTTGATATGCCCTTCCACTAAATTGTCGGGATGTTTATCATCTGAACAAAACATCATATTGTGGTAGTGCTCAGGCAATAGTCCAATTAAGGCATCAAAATTTTTGGCTGCAGACCCTTCACGAATCAGGATTTTCATGCCATATTTGAGTTTATCGAGTGCCTCTTCGGCTGTAAAACATTCATGGTCTGTTTGACAACCAGCTTCTATATAGCGTTTGGCTGCTTCTCCTCTCAAGCCGGGGGCGTGACCATCTACGGGTTTGTTGTAATGTTGTGCCAAGCTAATTTTAGACAACATATCGGGGTCTCCGTTTAATACCCCAGGGAAATTCATGACTTCAGCCAAATAACCAACTTCTGGATAGTTATCAAATAAATAGGCAATATCTTCGGGTGTAATAGTTGCTCCCGCAGTTTCAAAAGTGGTAGCAGGAACACATGAGGGTGCCCCAAAACAAAACTTAAAAGGTACTTGGCGGGCATTTTCAATCATGTATTCCACGCCTTTTACTCCTAAGACATTACCAATTTCGTGTGGATCCGAGATTGTCGAAACAGTACCGTGTACCACCGCCAGTCTGGCAAACTGTACTGGTGTAAGCATTGAGCTTTCGATGTGCACGTGTGCATCCACAAAACCTGGGAGAATATAAGGTGTATTGGGTTGGGGAGTTGAAGCTAATTCAATGATTTCTTTGATATAACCGCCTTCAATCGTAATTTGACAGTAAGAAATATTTTTATCAAGTATGTTGATGAGGTTTGCTTGAATCTGCATAAGAGTATGGTTTTGATATTCAGATGTTTACAGAGTAAATGAGTTTAATCAACTTTTGTGATTCTCTCAACTCTGGTTCAAGTTACTTATCTTTGTACAAAATATCTATTCAATGAAGAAAATCATTATTGCTCTCGACGGCTATTCAAGTTGTGGAAAAAGCACCACCGCAAAGCGCGTGGCAGCTCAATTAGGATACGCTTTTATTGACACAGGTGCGATGTATCGTGCCGTTAGTTTGTATTTTCATGAGCATCATATTAGCCTTACAAATCCCAAGGAAATTGAAAAGGCACTGAGCGAGATTCATATTTCATTTCAGTTCAACGAGCACCGTGGCGCAAGCGATGTGTACCTCAATGGGTTGAATGTGGAAGGTGAAATTCGTAAGATGTATATTTCGCAAATGGTAAGCGAAGTAAGCGCTATCACAATCGTACGAAAAGCCATGGTGGCCCAACAACAAAAAATGGGAAAAAGTCGTGGTGTAGTAATGGACGGTCGTGATATTGGAACAAAAGTATTTCCTGATGCCGAAGTCAAAGTGTTTATGACGGCCGACCCAGTGATTCGTGCCGAAAGACGTCAGTTGGAGCTTTTGCAAAAAGGAGAGATGATTGACCTCGAGGAAATTTTAGAGAACCTCAAGAAAAGAGATATTATCGATTCTACTCGTGAAGAGGGACCATTGGTACAAGCGGAGGATGCTATTTTGATGGATACCTCCTTTATGACTTTAGAAGAACAAGTAGACTTTGTGATTCAGTTGCACGATGCAAGAGTGGCACTCCTAGATTAATAGTAAAATATTGAACAATATAATCTTCGAAAACCATACAATACGATTGATAGTTATTACTTTAAATTACCAAACCATTGATGCTGAATAGTCAAGAAGTTTTCAGTATCAATGGTTTTTAGTTTTTGAGAAAAATGTAGTCAATAGCGACTATCTGTGAAGAGAAAAACCTTTTTCTAGGTCTAATACTTTAGAAATGACAACAAAACATTACGATTATTTATTGGTAGGACAAGGACTTGCGGGGTCTTTATTAGGGTATAGCTTGGCAAAGCGTGGGTATTCAATCATGGTATTGGACAATTACGAACAACCATCATCTTCGCGAGTTGCTGCTGGCATTTACAACCCTGTTACTGGACGTAAACTCGTAAAAACATGGTTGGCGGATACGATTTTTCCTTTTCTCAAAACATATTATACCGAACTGGAAAAAGAGTTAGGGAAAAACTTCTTTCATCCGATGCAGATGTTTCGTCCGTTTCCTAATCAAGAAGTAAAGGATTTTCTTTTGCAAGAAACGGCTGTTGCCAATTATGGCGATTTTGGAAAATATCATACACCCGACGAATCCCTCAAAAGTGTGGTGAAAAGTGAGCTTGGAGGAGTAATGACAGATCATTCTGGATGGGTAGAACTGCCTCTGATGTTGGATGCTTTTCGAGAATATTTTGAAAAAAAACAATGTTTGCTGCAACACTTATTCGATTATCAGGGTCTTCATCTTGAAAACAATACTTACCAAGTAAATAGCGAATTGACGCTGACCTTCAATAAATTAATTTTTTGTGAAGGTTTTTACGGACGTAATAACCCTTATTTTTCGTGGTTGCCGTTCAACCCCGTAAAAGGAGAAGTGCTTCGAGTAAAGTTTAAAGAAGAAATTTCCTTGAAAGAAATGGTTAACCAAGGCGTCTTTGTGATACCACTTCCCAACGGACGAGCAAGGGTTGGCGCTACTTACAGTTGGCACGACTTGGATTGGATACCAACCGAAAAAGGAAGAGCCGACCTATTGGAAAAATACAATAAGCTCATGTTGGCAGACATTGAAGTGGAGGAGCAACTCGCAGGGGTACGTCCTGCTACCAAAGACCGTCGTCCCATTGTGGGTTTACATCCAGTACATACCAATTTGGGGGTATTTAATGGATTAGGTTCAAAAGGTGTTTCATTAGCGCCATATTTTGCCGAACAATTTGTTGACTTTTTGGTCAATAAAAAAGAACTTGACTCAGAAGTCAATATAAATCGTTTTGGTTCGTTATATTTAGGCCAAAAGCAATCTTAAGAAGTTACTCTAGGCGATAAGCAATATGCGCTAAGCTTGGATTTGTGAAGGATAATCCAATAAGTTTGGTTCTCTAATACCACATAATTTTAAGCTTTTCGTAGCAACAATACCCAAGCTGAATCAACAATGAAAAAAACTATACTAGTACTATCTCTGCTAGCCTCGTTTTATGCTGATGCCCAAACTACTTTTCCTACACAGGAGCAGTTTGGGAAAAATAGAATTCAATACCGCCCATTTCACTGGAAAGTTTTAAGTACACAAAACTTTGAAGTATATTATTATGAAGGTGGTCAGCAGAATGCAACATTAGCGATTCAAATGGCCGAATCTGAATTCGACCGTATTACCGACGTTTTGGGCTATTCTCCTTTTAACCGCACAAAGATTTTTGTGTATAACGCTACTTCTGACCTTAATCAAAGTAATGTGGGATTGAGCTTGTCGAGCGAAAAAGAGATTCGTGAAGAGAATTTGGCAAAATCTCGTATCGAAATAGCGTACTCGGGAAGTGCAGCAACGTTTCGTAAAGAACTTACTCGTGAGATTTCAAGGGTGTTTATCCATGATATGTTGTATGGTGGAAGTATCAAAGAATCTTTGCAAAACTCCTTGTTGTTGAGCGTACCAGAGTGGTTTATTTCAGGTATTTCTCAATATATTGCTGAGGGTTGGAGTACCGAGTTGGACTCGTACATGAGCGACGCCATTATCAATAAGTTTATCAAACGCCCTAGTCAAACGGCTGGGCGTGAAGCAGGCTTGATTGGTCAATCGGTTTGGAACTACATTGCAGAGCGCTATGGGCGTGAAAATATCTCTAATATTCTCAACCTTACCCGTATTATTCGTAATGAACAAACCTCTATTTCGAGTACCCTAGGAATGCCTTTTTCTAGATTTCTTAAAGAATGGAGAGAGTTTTATACCAGCAATGCCGAAGCTACAATCGCCAATTATACCCTCCCACAATATGATTTTAAGATAGGACAACAAGCGCTGAATGCTCCCAACCACCTTAATCAATTTAAAATCAGTCCAGACGGTAACTTTTTGGCTTTGACCCGCAATGATTTGGGTCGTTCGAGTGTGGAGGTGGTTAACCTCAAAACAAAACGTACCGAAACCATCCTGTCAAGTGGCTTCAAAACACTCAACCAGTCGATTGACCATACTTTGCCATTAGTATCTTGGACAAAAGGTGGTTCGTTGGCGGTAATTTTTGAAGACCGTGGAGACATGGTGTTGTATTTGTTTTCGGACATTAGTGAAAAAGATTTATCAGGTAAATTACAAACCAAAAGAGTATTAAAGAATTTTGCCCAAATCAGTGATTTTGATATTTCGGATGCTGGAACTCAAATTGTATTTAGTGCTGAAAGTAAAGGGCAGAATGACTTGTTTTTGCTAGATGTAGCCCGTTCTTCAGTTAGCCAATTGACCAATGACCTGTATGACGATTTGAATCCTCAATTTGTTGGAAGTGCAGGAAAAGTCGTATTTGTATCCAATCGTTTGAAGGACTCATTGGAGGTAGATAAAGGCACGCATAAGTCTGTTACAAATCCTTTCAAATTGTTTTTGCATGAAGGAAAACCTAAAGCTGAGACTGTAAAGGTACTTGTTGATTCATTAGGTAATATCTCTCACCCAGTAGTTGCCGATGGCAATACGATATATTTTCTGAGTGATGAAAAAGGTATTCGTAACATCTATAAATTGATTGCAGGAGAAAATGAGCCTAATTTAGTTAGTGCTTTCCGTACTGATATTATAAGTTTTGATTATGCCTTGTCAAGTAATAGCTTGGTGTATCGCTTCATCGATAATAATCAAGATATAATCGCTTACCAAAAAAATGCAGATTTGAGTATCAAATCTAATATCCCATTTACCAATCGTAATGTAAGGTTGTTTGGCGCACCAGTCGTAAATACAGTGAAAGCTCCCAACACTGCTCCCAAACCTACAGAAACACCCAAAGAGAATTTGACTCAACCAAGTATCAAACTTTTACCTGGCGAAATAGATACCGATAATTATCAGTTTGATGATAATACAACAGCCAAAGCGCCTGCTTCTAACACAGCCGACAAGAAGAATGATAGAAAAACTCGTACTGAACGAATTTTGTCATCAAAACAGGCCAGAAAAGATAACATAAAAATCAAAGGACCTACCGACTACAATAATGCTTTTGTGGTAAATGGTACAGAAACCGATTTTGTCGTTGACCCACTACCACAAAGAGGATTTGGATTGAATGCCAACCTAAAGATGAATGATTTGTTGGAAAATCATTTGTTGAAAACAGGGTTGTTTTTAACCCCAAATCTAAAAAATTCAGATTTGTGGGCAGAATATTCTTACTTGGCACAGAAAATAGATTACTCAGTAAGATTCGATAGAAGAACTACCAGCGACGATGGTGAGATACAGGATATAAAATACCGTTTGAACAAGGTAGCATTTACCGCTGCGTATCCGATTAATACCAACTCAAGAGTATCAGTTTCAACTAACTTTATTACGACTCGTTATTATGAGTTTGACCTAAATACAAGTGTGATTGCGCCATATTTGCCAACAATCAATGCGGATTATGTAGGTGCTAGAGCTGAGTATGTGTACGATAATACGATTAGTCATGGGTTAAATCAATTAGAAGGAACACGATTCAAAGTTCGCTATGATCATTACACAGGTGTAACGTCGGCTTCTGATGGTTTTGAAAAAATTAATGTAGATATTCGTCATTATATCCGTCTTGGCAAAGGAACGATTTTGGCATTTCGTGGAGCAGGTGGACATTCTTTTGGAAATGCGCCCAAAGCAACAATAATGGGAGGTGCCGACAACTGGATTGGTCGTACTTATGAGGCTACCAACAATAAAAATAATCCATTTACCGCAAGTAGTATCGAAAAAGATTTGTTCTTTCTCGATTACGCAACGCCGCTGAGAGGTTTTAATATGAACAAGATTTCGGGTAGTAGCTTTATGGCTCTGAATGCCGAGGTGCGTTTCCCAATTGCGAAATACTTGTACTCGGGGCCAATCTATTCTAATTTCTTTAAAAACTTACAGCTAACAGGTTTTACCGATGTAGGTACTGCTTGGACAGGTATTGGTCCTTTTTCTCGTAGAAATGCTTTTAATACGTATGTGTTGCCAAATCTTACGCCTGCCCAAATCGCCAATGGTGAAAACATTCCATTTAGAGCAACTATTACCGACTTCCGTAGTCCGTTCTTAGTGGGCTATGGCATTGGCGCACGAACAACTATTTTAGGATACTTTGTTAAGTTCGATGTTGGCTGGGGCTTAGAAAACAAAGAGGTAAAAGCGCCAATTTCGTATCTGACTTTGGGATATGATTTCTAGTAAATAAAGAGCATAAAAAAGGGACTTCAATCTGATTGAAGTCCCTTTTTTATGCTCTTTATTACTTGTCCTTAGGAACTCTCGCTTCATAAATCTGAAACAATCTATCTCCACAGGGGTTTTTGATAAGCTTCGTAGGCCAAATCTTGACTCCCTTTTGCTCTAAATAATGAAGAAAATCTTCTGATTTTTTCTCTTCCATGGTCACATTGTAGTCATAACGTGTTTTTTTAGCAATATCTGTTGCTATGGCTTGTACAATAATCACAGGTTTGGATCCATTGAAAAACTTTTGATTTTTGACCCACCATTTCGATAGCTCAGAAGGATATGGAAACAATCGATAAGGCTCTGAAAACGTATTTCTTTTGTTGTCAACACCCAATAGCTGGGTATGTGTACCCCAATCTGTAGAGATAACCAAGCGATGCTCGTCTTGAGCAACATATTCAATCAATTGATTGATTTCAGGAATAAAAATTTCAGTTACGCAGCTTTCATGATTGATATTTTGGAAAAAAAGCACATTCGTGAAAATATTCCACCCCGTAGCAAGGGTTGTGATTCCAACAAAGGGGACTAATCCACCTACGTATTTCCCCAATTCATAAAAACTACTAAGTATGACGATAGGAAGCATAGGATACATTACAAAACTATGCCAAACGTGAGTGGCAGCGGAGGTAATAATATATTGTAGAAAAATCAATAATATCAATAAAAGAGCTTGAGTATGTGACGAATGAAAGGATATATGCCCTTTCAAATACAACCAAACATTAATCAGCACACAGCTGAGAATAACAAGGTTCATGATTGTAGAAGAAAGAACTCCTGCGATACTCCAGCCAAAAACCTTGAAAATACTGTTTTGTAAAAGTAAATACTTGGTTTCTTTGAAACAAAATATTAGCCGTTCTTTTAAAAAACTGAGTGTCAATCCTCCTCCTTGACCATCGATATGAAGTTGTTTTAAGGTAAATAAAAAAAGAAAAACAAATACCATATATCCTGCACTATAACGGAAAAAGTTAGATTGAAACAGACTTTTGAAGTCTAACTTTTTTAAGATAGGCATAACACTCGGAAGTTGCTGGAGAGCATACACCCCGAACACGGCGTTGGTAAACCAGATAAAATTAAATTTATTATAGACCCCAACAAACATCAAGAAAAATACGGTCAGGCCGTAGCGAAACCAATGACTGTTCGGATACGTTAACCATAGTAAGATGATCAGCTTGATAAACATTTCGATACAAGAAGGACCTTTGTCAAATCTTTGTAGCGTCAGAAAGGTTAAATCGAGAGACAGTACCAATAGTGTGGCAAGAGCGATACTTTTGTTGAAATACTTTGCCGTAATTTTATAACTAAGCCATAAATTGACACAGGCTAATAAAAGCATTGGAAGCCTAACACTTAGTACGTTTACGCCAAAAATCTTAAATATTGGCATATAAATCCATGCTTTCAACGCACCAATATAGAGGTAACAAAGCACCACCCAATCTTTAATCTTATAGATCACAAAGGTCTCTCCATCAAGGTCACCGAGTGAGGCATTAATGAATAGTGTTTCGTCGTATTCCAATCCGAAATACTGCAACTTGTAGAGTCCTAAAAAGATAAAAATAAGACTTGATAAAGCGATAATAGACTTACTTAGTGTCGTATGATTTTTTAGCATAAAAGTGTAAGTATATAGACTGATCCTACGAATTACTTGGTTCTAAAGTGGAAGATTCTTGCTCCCAAATATTTCGTACTGATATAAAGATTTACGAATTGCAAAGATATTATACGTTGAGACTATTACTACAATGAAGTGAACAAAACACTTGAAAATAAAGGAGATTATGAATGCTTCCTAAACTAGTCGAACGATGTTGGTACTCGCTTATTTCTAGATTTTAAGAGGAGTTTTAGAAAATCTTTACGAAATTTGATTTAAAATTAATGTTAACCAATTTATGCAACTTGAAACCATCGAACTAACGTCTATTGTGCCAATTTTGGCCAAGACGCATGCGGCTTCGGCAGAAATCCGAAGACTTAGCGACCAACAAAAAAAGGACATTCTCTATCGTTTGGCAGAGGTATTGGTAGCCAATACAACGCAAATTATTGTAGAAAATGCCCAAGACTTGTTACGCATGGACCCCGCAGACCCCAAGTACGATCGTTTGATGCTTACCGAAAAACGTATTGCCGATTTGGCTGAAAGTATGAAGGATGTCGCTAATCTAAACGACCCTACTGGTGAATTACTTTTGTCAAAAGAACTTCAAAATGGCTTAAAAATTAAAAAAATAGCAGTACCAATGGGCGTTGTTGGGGTGATTTTCGAATCTCGTCCAAATGTAACCGTTGATGTAACTGCACTTTGTATCCGCTCAGGTAATGCCGTGGTGTTGCGTGGGGGCTCTGATGCTTTTGATACCAATACCTATTTGGTAAGTCTTATTCATGATGTATTGCGTGAATTTGGAGTAAATACAGACGCTATTACGTTATTGCCAACCGACCGTGCATTTGTCAAAGAACTATTGACTGCTACTCGATTTGTCGATTTAATTATTCCTCGTGGATCAGAGTCATTGATTCAGTTTGTACGTCAAAATTCTTTAGTACCAACTATCGAAACGGGTGCTGGCGTATGTCACACCTATGTGGAAAAAACAGCTGATTTAGCCAAAGCAACCGAAATAGTAGTTAATGCCAAAGTATCTCGTCCTTCGGTATGTAACTCATTGGATACCGTGTTGGTAGATGAAGCGATAGCTGATACATTTTTACCAACCTTAATAGAAGGTTTTAATAAATGGAATGTAGAAGTTTTTGCTGATAGCATAGCTTATAAAATCTTAGCTGAAGCAGGTTTTAAATCTTTACAAGAAGCAACAGAAGCAGATTTTGGACGTGAATTTTTAGACTATAAATGTTCTATCAAAGTCGTTTCAGGCTTAGAAGAGGCATTAGACCATATTAGTAAATACTCTTCTCGTCACTCGGAGGCGATTCTTTCAAAAGATACTGACCTTTGTAAACGATTTGTGCAAGAAGTAGATGCCGCCGCAGTGTATACCAACGCTTCTACACGCTTCACCGATGGAGGACAGTTTGGATTAGGAGCCGAAATTGGTATTTCAACTCAAAAACTCCATGCCAGAGGACCATTTGCACTTGAGAAGCTTGTGACTGAAAAATGGATTGTAGAAGGGGATGGTCAAGTAAGATGGTAAGCATTTAAGGCTTTGGGCTTTGGGCTTTCGGCGGTGGGCTTTGTAAAAAAGCATGGCTGTAGTTAATAAAAACATTTTAACACTCTTTGCCTCGTGCCTGTTGCCTTGTCCCTAAAATAAAAAACGCACGATTACTTAATATCGACCATGAATTATCTTGAAATTAGGATGATTCTATAAATTTTAAAAAAGGCGTTCGAAATTAGCTTTTCGAACGCCTTTTTTAATTCTGTAATACAAAAAATAACTAGGCTCCAGACGTGAAGTATTACGTCCCTACAAGTAAAATTAGCATAATCACTCATGCACTCAATCGCAAATCACTCAATTAAAGATGACTCATGTTTTTGATTCCCTCGTTTGTCAAATCGTCTTACAATTCCTAACTTGCATCTATGGAAAACTTCGTAGTCTCGGCTCGGAAATATCGCCCTGCTTTGTTTGATTCCGTAGTGGGTCAATCTCATATTACAACTACTCTCAAAAATGCTATCCGAACCAACCACTTGGCTCAGGCTTTTTTGTTTTGTGGACCACGTGGTGTTGGTAAAACTACTTGTGCAAGAATTCTTGCAAAAACTATTAACTGTCAGAATCTTACGCATGAAGCGGAGGCTTGTGGCGAGTGCGAATCGTGTAAAAGCTTTCAAAATAACGCATCTTTCAATATTCATGAACTAGATGCGGCTTCAAATAACTCGGTCGATGATATTCGTAATCTAATCGACCAAGTGCGCTATCCACCTCAGTCGGGACGATATAAAATTTATATCATCGATGAGGTGCACATGCTGTCGACAAGTGCCTTCAATGCTTTTCTGAAAACCCTTGAGGAGCCACCTGCGTATGCTATTTTTATTTTGGCAACGACCGAAAAGCATAAAATCCTCCCTACGATTTTATCGAGATGCCAAATTTTTGACTTTAATCGTATTCAAATCGGGGATATGACGCAACATCTGGCCAATATTGCAGCCAAAGAAGGGATCATTGCCGAATGGAGTGCCCTCGAGTTGATTTCACAAAAAGCCGATGGTGGTTTGCGTGATGCGCTTTCGATGTTCGACCTTAATGTGACTTTTTCTAAGGACAATACTTTGCACTATGCCGAAGTATTAGAAAACTTACACATTTTGGATTATGATTATTATTTCAAAATGACCGACGCCCTCATGGAGTCGAAGGTAGCAGAGGCTTATCTACTTTTTGACGAAATATTGAAAAAGGGATTTGATGGGCATCAATTTGTGGTGGGTTTGTTGGAGCACTTCCGCAATTTATTGGTTTGTAAAGACCCTATAACGGTAAAATTATTACAGGTTTCAGAGAGTGTTCAGCAAAAATATCTGGAGCAGTCGGCTAAAGCAAACTTTTCGTTTTTGGCATCAGGATTGAGTATCGGTTCTCAATGTGATTTGAATTATAAATCAGCCAAAAACCAAAAATTACACGTAGAAATCACTTTACTTAAATTGGCGCATATTCCGCATGTGCTCAATTTGAGTGCACTCCCTGCTGTGGAGGGTGGGGCTGCGGGAAAGCCTAGTACCGATAGTCCTGCTGTAGTTCAGCAGCCTATCAGTGCGCCAACGGCCTCGTCTCAGGTTCCTAGCGCTGTGCCTTCTCAACCAAATAATGCTTCGGCTGGTTCTGTTTCGACTAATCCTGTACCTGTAGGTGCTATTCCAAAAGTAAATCTTGGGGGACTAAAAAGTACTGCTAATCTAGGAAAACCCGTTGGAGAAACGCCTAAAGTATCTTCGGCGCCCATGCCTGTATTAGAAGAAAAGCAGGTTGTTCAAAATAAGACTTTTACCAAAGAACAACTCAAAGTACAATGGGATTCATTCGTGAAATGGCTCGAATCTCGTGAACGCTTCAGCGAGTTTGTAATTCTTAATAGGGATTTTACGCTAGAAGGAACCACAATCCATTTGGCTGTTGATAACGAAATTCAAGTAGAACTATTGACCACGGCATTGCGTACAGAAGTACTTACGCATTTGCGTAAAGCCATGCAAAATAGTACGATTCATATTGAGGTATCGATTTTGAAAGAGGAGGAGAAACCTATGATTTATACCCAAGCCGAAAAGTTTAAGTTTCTAGCCAATAAGAACCCAGCACTCAACGATTTGAGAAATGCTTTAGGTTTAGATTATGATTATTAAGGATTAATACAAAAAATTACTAGTTCAAGACTTAGTCTTGAACTAGTAATTTTTTTAAACAGTTTAGAAACTGAAACAAACGATAGTCCGATACCTAGTATCGGACTATACAATTTTTTAAAAGATAAGAAACTGAATAGCGCTACAATACAAATTGATTATACTCTTCTGATGATAAGTCTTTTTAATAACTTCCTTTTATTTCTATTTGTACCGTTCTAATATTACCTACTAAAAACAACCACCATTTCATTCCTAATTTCCTATTCTTTCTTCTTTTTTGAAAAAAAACTAATCAAATAGTTGTTTAACTAAAATTTTAGTTTTAACTTCAACTCATTAAAACATGAGTACTCAAACAACAGGTATCTAATTATAAGTCATAAAGCAAAAAGAAAATATCTTTTGGCAGGCGGGTATCAGCTATGAGCCTTTGGTGGCTTTATCTCAATTTGCTCGTTTCCAGAATGCTAAATTGATTTTGCATACAACTTATAAACTACAATTATGCAAGAAATAGACAAAGAGTTAACTCGTGCCGAAGAGCAGATTATGCAGGTGCTTTGGCAAATCGAAAAAGGCTTTGTAAAAGATATTCTAGATTATCTACCAGAGCCAAAACCTGCTTATAATACCGTCTCAACGATTGTTAGAATTCTTCAGGAAAAAGGCTTTGTGAGCCATAAGGCCTATGGCAAGTCACATGAGTATTTTCCGGTGGTGAGCAAAGAACAATACAGCACCTTTGCAACCGAAAAATTGGTTGAGGGCTATTTCGAAAATTCTTTCTCAAGTTTATTTTCTTTCTTTTCTAAAAAAGGAAAAATAGACGTAAAAGAAGCCGACGAAATTTTGAACTTAATCAATAGTATGAAGAAATAGGAGTTGAGATTATCATAATTCAAGGGTTTCGACATTTGAGCCTCCAGCAAGATAGTCGAAACCTGATAACCAAAACATCGCTATGGCTGAAATTTCTACATCCGACAAAGGGGGCTCGCGCCGCTCCCGACAATCTACCCGTGTCGATATGACACCGATGGTTGACCTAGGTTTTTTGTTGATTACCTTTTTTATGTTGACTACTACCTTATTGAAACCTGTTACCATGCAGTTGAGTATGCCTGATAAAACGACAGATAAAGGGTCGGATATTCGAGAAAGCGAAACTTTAACGGTGATTTTGGACAAAGAAAATAAGGTATATTATTACCAAGGTATCCCAACAGATCCTAATGTAATCCTTAAAACAACTAATTTTTCAGACAAAGGAATCCGTCAAATATTATTTAATTACAAAACTAAAATTGGAAAAAACTTCACGGTAGTGATTAAGGCAACCGACCAAGCTCATTATCGAAACATGGTAGATTTGTTAGACGAACTGGCTATTACCAATAATAAGCAATATGCCATCGTTAATACATTGACAACCAACGAACAGAATTTATTATCGCTTCAATCTCGACCATCAATTTAACATTAACTGCGTATGAACTGGCTGCACTATTTACTCCAAGTGAATCTGTATCTGATTCTATTTTATGGATTTTATCATATTGTCTTGCGTAAAGAGACTTTCTTTTATCTCAACAGAGCTTATTTGTTGGCAACCTCTGCTTTGGCGTTTTTTATCCCAATGCTGCAGTTTACTTGGGTGCGTGAGCAATTAGTGAGTGATAGTGTGTATCATACTATGAAATATATCTACGATCCACAAATGTATTATACCCCAACCGAGAGTTTTGTACAACAGGGCTGGACTTGGGGAGATATGATTGCTGTCGTATACATAACTGGCGTTCTTATTGGTATTGGTCGAATGGGACTTCAAATGGCTTATTTGGGTAATTTACTCCGTGGGAAATCACAGAAGAAGAATATGAATAAAAGTGCATTTTCCTTTTTCAATTTCTTGTTTGTGAGTAAAGATATGCCTATGCGTGATGTGATTATGCGCCATGAGCAAGTACATATTCGTCAGTTACATTCGGCAGATATTATGTTGTTTGAGCTTTTGGCAATATTTAATTGGTTCAACCCCGTTATTTATTTATACAAAAAAGCAGTTCGGTATATCCATGAGTTTATTGCTGATGAAATCACAAGTCAATGGGAGGAATCTAAGGAGGAATATGCGATGCTGCTGTTTCACGAGCAATTTGGTGTGCAAACCATACCGCTAACCAATAACTTTTTTAATGACTCTATGCTAAAACAACGTATTCAGATGCTGATGAAGGACCGTTCTGAAGACGATGTTCAGTGGAAATATCTATTAGTTTTACCTTTGTTGGGAGCTATGCTGATTTTGGCATCATCTAATTTGAGAGGTTCAGAAATGGAACAACGTCTCAATGTAAAATGGAGAGCCATTGTAGAAAAAGGAGGGCAGGCTGTTGTACCAAGTAAATCTGGGCGACAAGTATTGGCCGAGTCAGGAATCAGTATTTCTAGTGCGACGATTATCAGTCCTGCTTTAGCCGAAGAACTACAAATGGAAGCCGACTCTATTATGAATGGCGTTGACCATCAGCCAGAGTTTAATGGGGGTATGCCTGCTTTTGTGGAATACTTACGTGCCAATTTGAAGTATCCCGAAGAAGCTCAAAAGGCAAATATGGAAGGGAAGGTGTATATCCAATTTGTGGTAAACAAAGATGGCTCAGCTGAAGATTTTAAAGTGCTAAAGTCGGCTGGAGAACCCCTTGATAATGAAGCTTTAAGGGTATTGAGGTCTGTTCCAAAATGGGTGCCAGGCACACATCAGGACAAATTAGTAAGATGTACTTTCGTCGTCCCTATTTCATTCAAAAAAGCATAAACATAGTAAGTTGTTTTACACCAATTCCAATAGCAATCAGCATTGAGCTTTCGGCTTTCAGTAAAAAAATAAGTATATATCAGCTATTACCTAATATTATTAGCTGATATATCCGAAAGCTGATAGCTCATACCTGATAGCCAATACTGAGTCCAACTTCCTACCTCTCTTGAGGTATTTTTTTACTAAACAATAACTAAAAAAATAGTTCTACTGTTGAAGCGGCTACACCATACAGACAATGTGTGTAAATGACCAATAACTAGTTCGAGACTTTATCTCGGACTAGCTATTGCTTCAGTTTTCAAACTGTTTAAAAAATGAGTCCAGTACAAAGTCTTGAACTAGGCATTTCGAATAAAGGCATTTTTCATATTCTTAAAATCAGAAATCTGTAATAGTTGGGAAAGTACTAATTCTACATTAGTACTGGACGAAGGTTTAGCATTTTTTGATGTAGTGGCAACTCTTGCAGTTGCCACTACATCAAAAAATGCTAATGATAAGAATTCTTTTGAACAAAAGAAAATCCTTCATACAACCCTAATTCTACATTCACAATTCAATCATTCATAATTCGCCATTACCCCAACCTCATCTGAGGTAATTTTTTTCAATACAATAACTAAAAATTTAGTTTTAAATTCTTTTAAACTTCTCAATATCATGAACAGTAACTCATCAAATCAACAGCACGAGACCTTAGATGACATTATCTTCGAAGGTCGTAATAAGCTCTATGGCGCTTATTTTCTAAGACAAGAGTACAAACAAATTGTTAAAAGAGCCACTTTGATAGGCGTAGGGGCATTTGGATTGGCTTTATCGACTCCTTTTATTTGGGCCTCACAGAACTCACGAGATAAACGTGAGGTAGAAATTACCCTACAAGATGTAAAACTACCACCTGCGGAGGAAAAGAAAATAGAATTACCAGAGCCACCCAAACCTGAAACACCCGTTGAGCCAGTAAAACAAATTAAGTATCTAGCTCCTGAGATAGTAACCGATGAAAGAGAAATTGAATTGCCTCCAACGCAAGAAGAGTTAGCTGAGAGTAAAGCAGTGATTGGTACTGAAAATGTGGACGGAGCCGAAATCGAAATACCTCCAGTTGACCCTGACCTTGCCAATACTAAGCCTGCCATAGAAGCGCCAGTGCACGTCGAAAAAACTGAGGAATCGATTTTTACGACAGTTGAAAAAATGCCAGAATATAAGGGTGGTATTCGAGCTTTAGGAGAGTATCTCAATAAAAATTTGAAGTTTCCGTCACAGGCGCAACGAGCAGGTGTAGGAGGAAAAGTGTTTGTATCATTTGTCGTAATGGGAGATGGAAGTATTTCGCAATTGTCTGTATCAAAAGGAATTGGGTTTGGATGTGACGAAGAAGCACTAAGAGTGGTGTCGAAAATGCCTAACTGGATTCCTGGAAAACAGTCGGGAAGACCTGTCTCGGTTCGCTTTACCTTACCAATTACTTTTCAGATTATGGAGGAATAGTTCTAATTTAAAAATGTATGAGTTTCACACCTTCAAAATACCAGTTCTATACTGTTTTTAGTAGAGAGATTAGTTAAATTATAATTATTTTAATATAATTAATAATTAATTGTCTGGTTGTTAGGTTTTTATGGGAATATTTTTTGAATATTTGCGATAAATTTTTATCTTAGTTAAATAGATAAAGTACAATTTGAGTGTTTGGTAAAGACCATTTCACTCATTGGCAAATGAAAAAAGAAATCTAGCAATAACTCCTAAAAACTTATTATCATTATGGCAATTACAAAACAGTATTTGAAATCAAAACCAGTATGTAAAGTAACATTTGCAGTTCCTGCTGACGTAGCAAACGGTGCAAAAGCAGTGAACGTGGTAGGTGAGTTCAATAATTGGGATGCCTCGGCTACAGCCTTGAAAAAACAAAAAGATGGTACTTTTAAAGGTACGCTTGAATTAGAAGCTGGAAAAGAATTTCAATTCCGTTATTTATTTGATAGCGCTATTTGGGCAAACGAAACAGAAGCTGATAAGTTTGTTCCAAACGGTATCACTTCTGACGAGAATTCTGTAGTTGTATTGTAATCACTCGAGCAGTAAGAAGGCGCCTCTTACTGCTCGAGTTGTTTATAGAAATGTATAAAGTAAATACTTGAAAGCCACAACCTCACTTTTGGTGTTGCTCTTTCAGTTTATTTACTAGACTTTGACAAAGATTTTTTTATTGTGCATGATCCAAAGTATGCCACACCATAAGCTTACGAGGATAATTGCTCCTGCAAGGGAAGCATTATAAGGGCTATCAAACCATGGCGTAATCCATGATTTGTATAACCAGACTTGAAGATTGACTTCTTCGCCTTCGGCATTCTGTAGTTTTATCATTCGTAAAATACGCGGAATCAGACCCGATAAGAAGAATACTGTGATAGCGTTGACACCGTATACCACGAATGGCTTTGTCCATCGTTGGTAGCCTTTGACATCAATAAGCCAGTACAATCCCACCCAAAAGCAAGTTGCCATACCAGCACTCCAACACACGTATGAACTTGTCCATAAGGACTTATTGATGGGAAATCCCGCACTATCCCAAGCCCATCCGACTAGCATGCCCATGCATCCTATTAAACAGAGATTAAGAAGTTTTTTATGAACTTCTTGATCTCTGTTTTGCATATAATACCCTGCCAACATACCTGCAATGCCATTGCCAATGGCGGGCAAACTACTTAACAGTCCTTCTGGGTCCCAAACTTTTGCTGCTTTATAAAGATGTGGAATCCCCAAAATCATACGGTCAAAATAAGCTCCAAGGTTAGTTTCGGCATATAAATTGGCAGCGCCAATGCCCGGCACAGGTACCACCGTCATAAGAATATAATACAAAATCAAAATACCTGCCAATACTCCTATTTGAGTACGAGGCTTGGTATAAAGAAAGAGGATAGAGCAACAGAAAAAGACTAGACTTATGCGTTGCAAAACACCCATGATACGCACTACTGATATATCAAATTTGGGAAAAAGAGATAGAAAAAGCCCTAAGCCAAAGAGCTTTAAACTACGCTCTATTATTCTAAGAAGAGTTTTAGAGTCGGGTTGTTTATCTTTAAATGCATAAGAAATAGAAACTCCAACGATAAAAAGAAAGAAAGGAAATACCAAATCGGTAGGAGTGCAACCATCCCAAGCGGCGTGTTCGAGAGGCCAATAGATATGTCCCCAATCGCCTGGGTTGTTGACCAAAATCATCATGGCTACCGTGAGCCCTCGAAAGGTATCGAGTGAGAGTAAGCGTTGTTTCATAAGTTGTTGTTAGAAGTGTAATTCTAAGATAGTTGTTATTGAGTGATTTAGCGAGTTGTGATTGAGTGATTTTTGAAAAAAATCTAGTTTTTCAAACTGATTACTGGACAAAACTGAATATCCTAGTTCAAGACTTAGTCTTGGACTCATTCTTTTAACAGTTTAAAACTGTTCTTAAAAAATCATTGAAAAAGTCGATACACCTGAATCACACTTTCTCGTTTTGTCCAGTAATTAGCTTTTCAAAATCACTAAATCACAACTCTCTCATCACAATTTGTTGGGTGCTATTTCAATCTTCGAAATCTGTACCTCTGGCTTAAACTGCAATATCCATGCAAGCACTTCGTCCATCACGGTCATATTGAGCGAGTATTCGATAAACTGCCCTTTTTTGATAGCGACGACCAATTCGGCCTGTTTGAGCAGGTCGAGATGATGCGAAATACTCGGTTTCGACATATTGAATTGCTCGGCGATTTCACCAGCATTGAGGTCTTTGTCTTTGAGGAGCTCTAAAATTTCACGACGTGTGGGGTCGTTGAGCGCTTTGAATAAGGTATTCATAACTTAAATATTTTATCGGAGTTTCTTTATCCAGTTAATGATTCCCTCTATAAGTTGAGGTGCTAAAGGTAAATCTGGATTTTGATAATTTTGTTGTGATTCCTGTGGGTCTAGCGTGCCTAATTTGAGTACATGATTCATTTGTGGAATCATCAGATAAGTAGACTTTGGAGCAGCCTGATGCAAGGCTTGTCCTTCTTTTTCAGCAACTTGAATATCGGCACTGCCTTGAACAATCAAAATTGGGTTTGTGATTTTAGTAATTTCTTGGCTAGGATTATACCGCAACCACGAAATCATATAGGGCTGGATACTCGTGCGAAACAAGCTGAAAATTACCATATTTTGCATGAGTTTGGGAATAGTTTTACCTTGTTTGAGTGTTGCCAAATAGTTTTTAACAGTATCCTTTACCGAATCAGGAATGGCTTGTGGGCGAAGCTGCTCACTGATTACCTCATCGATTCCTTGAGCGATACCAGATACCGAAATATAGCCATCAACCTTTCTTTTTTGTGCCAGAAGCATTCCTAATAACGAGCCTTCCGAATGTCCAAGAACAAGTACTTTGCTAAATCGAGGGTCTTTGCGAAGTGTATCCAAAAATTGAGCGGCATCGTCGGCGCCTGTCTCAAAACGCATATCTATTTCTTTGACAGCGGTATTACTACTTTTTCCAATACCTCTCTTGTCATATCTCAAGCTTGCTATTTGATTTTTTGCCAAGCCTTCTGCCAACAATTTATAGGATTGAGCCTTTACGCCCAAAGGATTATTCCCGTCGCGGTCTGTCGGACCCGAACCTGCAATAATCAGTACAACTGGCATAGGCTTAGTTGTTTGAGGTACTAATAAGGTTCCTTCAAGATTACCTTTGGTTTGTGGTAAAACTACGATTTGTTCTTGATTTTGAGCGAAAAGATTGAACTGAGTAAATGCAACCGTCAACCATAGATAGATAAGTTTTTTTGTCATGATAGGAAAAGGGTGAAATTTTTCTGAATATTAAGTATTTATCCGATGTTAAAAAGCTTAAAGATAGCTATCGTCAGAAGTATCTCTAGTCTCAAATAGTGTAGATTTTTGCATACTCAGCAGCGTTTGAGTGAAAATACATGAATCGGTAGTTTTAAAACACGAAACATATATCTCTAAAGCCATTGAAAATTTGACAAGTTTAGCATTAAAAAAGGACAATCATCACACTTACATTTTCAAATTATCAAATCTTCAAATTACACAAATCCCCCCAAAGCCCCGTCAGGATACAATAAGTTTTTCTGTATATTAGAACCCTCAACTATTTAACGCCCTTTTACCATGCAAAGACGTGATTTTACCAAAAATCTATTAGCAGCTTCTGCCGTAAGTACGCTTTCGAGCGGTGTGTTGGAAGCAAAAAATACTTCAGCTCAACCTGCTTTTAAACTCAAATATGCACCTCATTTTGGAATGTTCGAAAATTCCGCAGGAAAAGATCCTATCGACCAACTTAAGTTTATGCACGAAATGGGTTTTCGTGCGCTTGAGGATAATGGTATGATGGACAGATCTGTGGAGGTACAAACAAAAGTCGGGGAAACTATGGCAAAGCTAGGAATGACCATGGGAGTTTTTGTGGTAAACTTTGATAACTGGCCATTACAAACTTCCTTGGCTTCGGGTAAAAAGGAATGGCGTGATAAGTTTTTACAAAGATGTAAAGAAGCCGTAGAAGTCGCCAAACGTGTGAATGCCAAGTGGATGACCGTAGTGCCAGGCAATTACGACCGTAGTATTCCCATCGGAATCCAGACTGGACATGTAATTGAGTCTTTGCGTATGGCAAGCGCCATTTTCGAACCACATGGCTTGGTGATGGTGTTGGAGGCATTAAGCGATACCCCAGATTTGTTTTTAAGAAATTCAGATCAAACCTATATGATTTGTAAGGCTGTCAATAGTCCATCGTGTAAGTTTTTGTTTGATATGTGGCACATGCAACGTAACGAGGGACATATTATTTACAACATTGACCAAACGTGGGACGAGATTGGATATTTCCAAATTGGCGACGAGCCTGGGCGTAAAGAACCAACCACAGGCGAGATGAATTACAAGAATATTTTCAAACATATTAATGCAAAGTCACAAGCAACTGGCCGTGATTTTGTTTTCGGCATGGAACATGGCAATTCGGTAAAAGGCAAAGAAGGTGAAATCAAATTGATTGAGGCCTATCGTGCTTCAGATTTATAGGATTGTCTAGATTGAGTGAATGAGTGGTTTGATGAATGAGTGATTATCCTAAAAAAGCGGTCGAAAATTGTTTTTTCGACCGCTTTTTTGATACTACTATGCTAGATTTTATTCGGCTTTAGACGCAATCATTGCGTCTCTACGTCTAGAATACAAATTGTGACATAACTACTCATACACTTTTCAAAACTCTACACTCCGCACTCCAAACTCTACTACTTAGTTCGCTTTCACACGATTTGATTCTGACTCGGAACCTGTTTGACGTGAGCGACTTGCTTTTAATTTCTGATTACCAAAACTATAACTAAACCCTAAACGAAGGTTTTGAGATGCTTCACGACTAAAGTACTTAAGGTTAATATCTTGATATTCAATAAGTCCTCTTGTTTGTTCGGTATAAAATACGTCATTCATCGCCAACGAAATCTTGCCTTTTCCTTCTAATACTTTGTATTGTAAACCAATTGTTAATGCTCCTAATGGGTTTAAAGTTAAAAACTCTTGTTGTGAACGAGTCATATACCAACCACCCATTTCCATGCTCAGTTTGTTGGTAAATTTGGCGTTAATATTAAAGTAAGCCAACCAGTTTACACGAGATTGATCAAAAGTGCCTCCTAGATAATTGGCATTGTAGGCATTGTATATCAATTGATTACCGCCGTATCCCGAAATTTTCTTTCCAATTTTGATAGGGAAGTTTAGTTCTACAAAGTAGTTTTTGTAAGTCGCTAAGTTTTCGGCAGTTGTATAGGTACGCTTTGTTGCAGGGTCTTGCTTTGGCGCATTATCCACTATGACATCGTTAGTGTTGTTGTAACCAAGCGCAAAAAATGGCTGTCCATCAAATGTCAATTGCAATTTAATTTCGTTGGTCAACTGTGGTTTCAACAATGGATTACCTCTCGTAAAAGTCAAAGAGTCAATCTGGAATTCAAATGGGTTTTGTTGTTGATAACTTGGGCGGTCGATACGACGGGTAAACGAAGTTGTAATGGCCAAGCTTTTGTTAAGCTTATGTGTTAAGAAAACACTTGGGAAAAACTGCCAATAGTTACGCTCCAACACATTTTTATTTTCAACCTGACTAAAACCCGTTGCAACGGTTTGTTCTGTACGCAAACCCGTTTGAAGTTCCCATTTTTTACCAAAACTGGTATTGTAATTTACATAAAGCGCATTGATGTTTTCTTTATAATTGAAAACATTGCTTCGTTTGGTATCTAACACCTGTTCACGATAAAAACGCAAATCGTTGTCAATCGTGGCAAAACTCATTTTTCCACCCGCTTCCAACTTGCTGTCCTTCGAAATAGGGTGTGTATAATCCAACTTTGCTGTCATAAATTGCACAGGGTTATCCACACTCTGTGAATTATTACGACGTAAACCATTGTCCACAATCGTAATCAAGTTTTGATTTTTGAGTTTGTACTGTACGTAGTCTAAATCCACGTTTAGTTCACGACCTGTACTATCAAAACTATGTTTCCAGTTGAGATTATAACCAATATTATTACGAGTAGTAGGTTGGTCGTTAAGGGTTTCGAACTGACTAGTTAATTGTTTAGTTTCTGTCGAAAATACTTTTGTAATAGCTGTACTGTTGTTGCTGCCCGAACGGTCAAAACCTGTGAGTAATATCCCGATGGTATTTTTCTTATCTAAATAATAGTCAGCGCCTAGACGTGCATTATGAACTTTGGCATCACCAGGATTCATCATGATATTCGAAAACTCATCCTTGCCAATTACACGGTCAATTTGTGTGAGTTGAAAAAACGTCCTATCCGAATACGTATAGCTTCCAAATACGTTCCACTTGCCTTTGCGGTGATTGAGCGAAAAGTTAGGAGAATATCCGCCAAAAAAGTCATTTTTACTACGATTTACGACCGTATTATCAACCATTGCACCTCTAAAGTTGAGGGCAACCGAGCCATTTGTACCAAGATTAGCATTGCGTTTCATTACAATATTTATCACAGCACCACCCGCAGCATCATATTTGGCAGAGGGATTTTTGATTACTTCGATTTTTTCGATGCTATTACTAGGCAAATCTTTCAAAACCTGATTCATATCGGTGTACTGCGATGGTTTTCCATCAATCATAATCGATACCGAAGCTTTACCCGCAATCGTGATACGGTCTTGAGCAATAATTAGCCCAGGGACTTTTTGTAAAACTTCAATAGCAGTACTTCCCACAGAAGCAGGACTATTAGCCACATTTACGACTAATTTATCGGCTCTTTGTTCCAAAAAGGGTTTCTGAGCGGTTACTGTTACTTCGTCTAAGGTCTTTGAACTTGTCTTTAAGATAATATTTTCGATGGTAACTGGTGATTGGTCTACAGAGAAAACAGCACTAAAGGCTTTTTGATAGCCCATCATCGAAATACTAATGAGGTAGCGACCTTTATTGACTGATTCAAAATGATAAACCCCAGAGGCATCCGTCAAGTTGGCTTTTACCATACTTGAATCCTTAGCTGAAAGTAGGGATACCGTGGCAAATTCGGCAGCTTGATTTTTTTCGTCAAAAACTTTACCCGTAATTTTTTGTTGAGCCAAAGCTCCAAATCCACAAAAGATAGATAGTAGTAGTGTTTGTAATAATTTCATTGGTTTAAATTTGTTAAAAGCACTTAGCCAAGTCCACTTGTAGGTTTCAAAGAGGTTTATACTTGGAATCAGATTGAATTGATAGAGAAGTTTAGTACTCCCTAGATGCAACAGAACAAAGTTAGGTTGCACACATCAATAAAAAATTTGCTTCGTGAAGAATGGAACGATAAATGGATAGGGGGCAAATTTATCTGCTTTAGGCTATATGCTGTAAGCAAAAAAGGTCCTGTCTGGTGGGGTTACTTAATTAGCAGTTTCTACTCAATTTAGGAACTCTCTGAAGGAATATTTGTTTATTCTATAAAACTTATAGATTAAATTTTTAATTTTAAAAAGGAATTAAGTTTTCAATACAAAGTAATGACGCAATTATGGAAGAATGTCTTACTTTTTTGAAGTGAAAAATTGACACGACAACTAAAAACTAGCATATGAAATTACATAAAATTATAGCCTCAGCGGCTTTAGCAATAGCAAGCTTTGGTATCACAAAAGCACAAGTAGCTCCTAAACAAGGGGTTTGGAGAGGTACTTTTAGTTTGTTTGAAGGAAAAGAGTCTCCTTTTAATTTTGAGTTAAAAGGCAAAGATGCCTATTTATTAAACGCTTCAGAGAGATTTGAGCTAAAAGGTGTTACACAAAAAGGCGATTCATTATTTATTCCTGTTGAGATTTTTGATGCTGTATTAGCAGCCAAAATCGAAAGCCCAACCACCTTGTCGGGGGTATTCAAAAAAGGCACTACTCGTATTCCATTCAAGGCATCGCAAGGTAGTCGCTATCGTTTCTTCGAAAAAGGAACACCTTCAAAGGCAAGTTTAGCAGGCAAATGGGAAGTGTATATGGGCCCTGCTACAACACCAGTGATTGGTGTATTTGAACAAAAGGGTCAAAAAATTACAGGAACATTTTTATCAAAAACGGGCGATTATCGCTATTACGAAGGAGATATCAAAGGTGATGAGTTTTATCTTTCGGCCTTTAGTGGCTCAAGTCCAGCGTTGATTATTGGTAAAATTGAAGGCAATACCATTACTGGTCAAAGCATTGGAGCTACAAGCGCTCGACCATTGAAAGGAACGAAGAATGACCAAATAGAATTACCAGATGCGTATTCATTGACGAAAGTGAAAGATGGTAAACAATTTGATTTTACTTTTCCAGATGCCTTTACAGGACAAAATACCTCGTTGAGTGATGCCAAGTACAAAGGAAAAGTGGTTATTGTAACGATTTTGGGCAGCTGGTGTCCAAACTGTATCGATGAAGCCTCTTATATGGCGCCGTGGTACAAAGCCAATAAAAATCGTGGCGTAGAAATCATTGGTTTATCTTTTGAGCGTAAAAATGACCCAGCTTTTGCAAAAACTCGTTTGGAAGCTTTGAAAAAACGATTTGACATCCAATATGACATCTTATTTGCTGGTTTGGCAGATACGCAATACGCTTCGTCGGTATTACCTGCTTTGTCTGAGATTATTTCTTTTCCAACTACCATTATTGTGGATAAATCTGGGAAAGTCGCTAAAATTCATACAGGATATTCAGGTCCAGCAACAGGAAAATACTATGATGATTTTGTAAAAGAATTTAATCATGAAATTGATGAATTATTGAAGCAAGATTTGTCAACTGGAAAATAGACGTGAGTGAGTTGTGATTTGTTGAATGAGTGATTGTTCTAAGATTTGTATTCTTTAAGCTGTAGAGACACAATACTTTAGGTCTTAAGCCAAGTTAGATATAGCATAGTAATATCAAAAAAGCGGTCGAAAAATAATTTTCGACCGCTTTTTTTGATGAATCATTATCAAATTTTGATAATGCACTAGACCGTATTTAACAGGTATAATTTTTAGCCTACTGCAAAAAGCTTAGAGCCTAAAACAGATAAAATTATTTACTGTTTTTTATCTAAAATCGCACCTACACCTGCTCCTGCACCAGCACCTAATGCTCCACCGATAACAGCTCCAGCCGCTCTATTTCTTTTGTTGACTACGGCTCCAGTTACAGCACCAACACCAGCGCCAATCAAGGCTCCTTTGGCAACTTTCGACATTTTGCTTTTTTTCTTGGTTACTGTTGGCGTACTAGCCGTATTTGTCGAAGAGCTACTTGAGCTAGAAGTCTTTTCAACTTTGGCTGGATTACTATTGTTAGCACCAGAAATGGCAGCACTAGTGCTTTGAGCACCCTCGCCAGCTGATTGAGTCACCTGAGTGGTTGGTGTTGCTTTTTGCATTGAGTCAATCACCATTTGTTTTACTTCTTGCGCTTGAGCGACCATTTTCATCGAATCAATGGCAGCTTTTTTTGCTAATTCGATAGCAGCTTTATCATCTGTTTTTTGTTGGCAAGAAGCCAAGCCAAGAATGGCTGTTGCGAAAATCAAAATTAACTTTTTCATAAATTTTACGTGTTAGTATAAAGCAATTGATTACTTATGTGTTGTTTTAAAATAATTGCTTTATGAATGTTTGACAGTACAAAGTTGAAAGCAGAAAAATCTGTTTCTTTGACATATTAACGTAATTCGTACTCGTTTGGGTTTGCTCCTGATTGGTAATTGAGTAAATGGTCAGATTTTTCAAGGAGGATTATTCACCTATTGAATTGAGTGATTTGAGTTTGAGTGGATGAGTGATTATGTTAAAATTTATATTCTAGCCGTAGAGATATAATGCTTTGCGTCTTAAGCCGAGTCCAGTATCAAAAAAAGTGGTCGAAAAACAATTTTCGACCACTTTTTACTAAAATATTGAGTGAATAACCTTTAGATGAAAAGCATTACGTCTCTACAAGTGAATCACACATTTTCAAATTTTCAAATCCTCCCATCTTCAAATCTTCAAATCTTCAAATTTTCAAATCTTCAAATTCTCTCATCTTCAAATCAAAAACTATTTCTTTTTCAAAGTCATCAAAAACTCTACTAGATCGACTAATTCTTGTTGGGACATCCCGTCTGCTAAGCCTGTTGGCATCATCGAATTGCTTTGCATTTTCATCGACTTGATAGCGCTAGTCTTTATATTTTGAACAATACCTCCAGGCATTTTTAAAACAACATCAGTTTCGGTTTTGGAAGCAACAATTCCGACTAGTTGCGTGCCATCTTTGAGTTTGATATCCCAACCTTCATAGCCAAAACTAATACCCGCATCTGGATGTAAGATGGCTAGATATTGCCCTTCTTTTGCCAATTTGCCACCTATTTCCGAAAGTTTTGGACCAAAATCCATTCCTTCGCCATTGACTTGATGACATACCGAACAGTTGTTGGCAAATACCTGTGCACCATTTTTCGGATTACCTGTCAACGCAATGAGTTCTGAAATAGGAGGGAGCTTTTTGGTAGCGGTATTACTAGCACCTAAATATTTGGCAGCATCAACACGTACCGAACGACGCCAAGCGCGGCTCACGCCTTCTACTGCCACAGGAATTAACTCCTTCTTGATTTTTTTTGTTTTTAATAACTCTAACACAAGGTCTTCGCCATTGCCACTACCGCCCAAATAACGAGTCGCCTCACGATGGATATTGGCGCTATATTTAGGATTAAACATGGCATCCTGTAATAATGTCAACTGCGTTTTTCCTCCATTCCAACGAATCGCACCAAGAATCTTAATGGCTAAATCTTCTTGTTTAGGATTATTGATGATATTTTTAGCCAATTGAACCCCTTGTGGAGATTTGAATAGAGCATTCCCCGCATCGCCAACTTTTTCACCTTTGCCAATCATACTAATCAAGCGCTCGTTGCCTTCTGGTAGGGTATATTTGTCTTGTAATTGTACAAATTCTTTGTCGTCGAGATTATTCATTAATTGTACCAAGGCATTTTTGGCAATCGGAGATGTTTTAACAAACTCGGCATCCAAATGGCTTAATGCCAAACGATTAATTTGATTCTGTTCTGGCGAACTACCATTTAGCATGCCTAAAAGTGCCGAAGATTTTTCAGGACCTTTCACAAAATCAAAAGCACGGAAATAACGCAAGCGTTCTTTTAAGGCGATACTTGGGTCTGTAGCCAAAGAAGCTAATAGTTTCACGGATTGGGCACTTCTCGAACGCCAAACAATATCTTTTCCAGAAGCAGAGTTTGTTGGATTCTGATTTTGGGATAAATAGGCGCTAAAGCAAGCATCCCAATTGTCTTCGGCACCGATACCCAAAGCTTCCAAATACCAGCGGTCTTTACCATCGTGCTGCGATGCCAAAGTTGCCCACAACTGGCTAGCTTTAGGATTTTTTTGTCCATACAAAGCTATCGCACACTCTCTGCGCACATGAGGGTCTGTGTCTTTTGCTAATTTTTCTACATAGTCTAAAATCTCTAATTTACTTTGTCGAGCAGCTCGCAATCCAGCAATACGAATATCAGGGTTGGCATCTTGAATAGCTTGGTTGATATACTTTTGAGCATCTACTAGTTTGACCAATGCCCAAAAAGCCCTAGCACGAACTCTTGGGTTATCATTTTTCCAGTAAGAAACCAATGCATTTTCTGAGCTTTTTCCCACTTTGGTCAAAGCTTCCCACGCCAAGTAGCGAGTAGCAATATTAGGACTTTGGAGTGCTTTAGCTGCACCTTCAGCTGTGCTAAAATCTTGTTTGGGAACAGAATAAGGCGTTTGAGGAGGGGCAATACGATAAATACGTCCACGAGTTAGATCACCTGCTTGGTGTCCTCCAACGCCTGGGTCATACCAGTCAGCGACAATGAGTGAGCCATCTGGAGCAACGCATACATCAGCAGGACGAAACCATTGGTCAGTTTCATTTTTCATGATATTCACAATTTGTGCGGCATAACCAGCCCCTTTCTTGGTTACAGGATAAGAGCGCACGACGTTGTGTCCTGGCTCACAGTGAATCATTTGACCATAAAACTGTTTGGGTAACAAATCGCCTTCATATAGAACCATTCCCGTTGGCGAGCCTGAGCCTGTTTGTAATAGGTTGGGCACTGTACCGGGGTCGTTCAAATGCCAGTGGCGCAAAGGAATTTCTTCCTCCATATTGGTGCGAGGATATCCCCACGAAGCACGTGTCATTTGGTCTTTATAGCCATAGTTACCATATTCCATCACAAAATTGATACGCACGCCTTTATTGCCATCATCGTCGTTGTCTGATTGCCACAGTGTTCCATACGAATCAACCGCTACTTCGTAGTTGTTTCTAAAATTTTGTGCCAAACATTCTACTTCTGAACCATCGAGGTTACAACGGAATAGCATTCCTTCTTGGAAGTTTTTTCGAGAAATTTCTCTTCCAAATTGGTCTTTAACGAGGTTTCCTTTGGCATCTTTCAACTGACGACCTTCATTCCCAAAGTTAAAATACAGCTTTCCATCTGGTCCAAATACAAAAGTATGTACGCCATGATCGTGTTGTTCGCCTTCAATTCCTTGGAATAAAATCTCTTTTTTGTCGGCTTTATCATCCCCATCAGTATCGGTCAATTTCCAAACATAAGGGCTTTGAGAGACAATCACCACGTTGTTGAGTACAGAGATACCCAATGGAGCATTAATTTCTGGACCTTGATAAAACACTTTACTTATATCTGCTTTGCCATCACCGTTGGTATCTTCTAAAATCACAATTCTATCACCTTCTTTGTGGGTAGGGTTGCCCGTGATAGAAGGTCTATAATTGTAAGCTTCTAAAACCCATACACGACCTTTTGCATCCACATCAATATCAGTTGGATTGATGAGCATGGGTTCGGTCGCAAAAGTACTTACGGTAAGACCATCTACCATTTTAACCCCTTTGAGTGCATTATCAGGTAACCGTTTTTGATTTTCGGTCAGTAGGGAGTCTACATAATGATTAATAAATCGACTTTTGGGCGAAAATTGATATGCGGTGCCCAAAAGCACACCACCGAGCAAGACTGTAGGAATCAGTACCTTAGATTTTTGAGAAAGTTTGTTTAACATAAGTTTTGGAAGAAAGGGCTTTGGTAAATTATGTACAAGGGAACAGGCACAAAGGCGCAAAGTGATTAAGGGTAAATTGTAAAAACACGGTAAAGTAAGTGAGCAAAATTAGAATTAGGTTATGTGTTTAGGCACTAGGCAACAGGCACAAGGCAAAGAGTGTTAAAATGTTTTAGTAACTACAGAAATGCTTTTTTCCAAAACCCACTGCCGAAAGCCGTTACCTGAAAGCCCTGAGCATAATCTTAAATTTTATTTTGTGTACATACTTAAGTATTAGTGCTGAATTACGAGTTGTGAATTGTGAATGTAAAATTCTAATTATCAGCATCTTACATTTTCTATTGATTAAATATTATTTTGCACGATTACTTAGGTAAGTGAGCAAAATTAGATTTAAGTTATGTGTTTAGGCACTAGGCACAAGGCAAAGAGTGTTAAAATGTTTTAGTAATTACAGAAATGCTTTGTTTCCAAAACCCACTGCCGAAAGCCGTTACCTGAAAGCCGTAAGCATTAGACAAGCATAACTTTTTGCCTTGTACCTGTTGCCTAGAACCTAATTCTATGATCCACTTATTAATCAAATACGTGTCTTTTTTACACAATATCAAATATAAAAGTAAAATATTGGATTAAATCTATTTTAAATAGGATACTATGCTAAAAGTAAAAAGGAGATAACATTATTTTATGTGTCTTTACATGGGTTTGAACCAAGAAAAAAGGCTACCGTTTCCAGTAGCCTTCAAAACTAAATTTCTTCTTCTTTGATAACCCCCAAATTAATAAGCCAGAGATAAGCCACAAAGAGGTATTCATAGTAGGTAATAAAATTGCTGACCTTATGCAGGCTCGTAACTAATACGATATTGAAAGCGCCCATTAATATCAACACGCCCGTAATAGACAAAGGAAGCCATTTTCTGTTTTTGATAAAACCCATAGAAAAACATTGAGATAGTGGGATGATAATCGTAAAACAAAACAATAAGCAGATCCAACCTGCGGTTGCTCCAGTGGTAAAGTAATAAATGGTGGAGGCTATTCCGCCTACTAAGCCTATTCCTACGATTTCGGAAGCCCTTTTTTCGGTAGGGGATAATGCCAAATTCCCGAATTTATTTAATCTTAAAAATAAATTCCCAAGCGGTTCTATAATCCAACTCACATAAAACACTACCACTACTAATAGATAAATAGGCAATATCCATGGGTATTGGTCACTCAAATCGCCAAGGTAGTTTGCACCCATCATCAACCCAATGATAATCGCTAACTGCACTAGTCCGTTATGTTTCGATAAGAAAAAGCTAAAAGCCAGAAACTGACGATAAATCCAATTTTGAGACTTGATACTTTCTATCATCCCATGACGAGCAAATTTCATGTTTGGGTCAAGGCGTAGGGCTTCTGCAAAATGTGTTTTGGCTTGTTCTACTTCCTGATTTTGTAACAATGCCCAACCGATATTGGCATGGCTAAAAGCATCGTTTGGATTGTTGTACAAAGTTTCTTCCATGCTATCCTGCAACAACTCGGTATGCCCTAGTTGATTGAGGCAAATGGTTTGGTAGTTGAGACAAGCATTATTATCGGGTTCTAACTCAAGACCTTTATGGACATATTTGAGTGCTTCGCTCCAAGATTTTCTTTGGATATATATTGCAGACAATACAGCCCAAAATTCAGCAACAAAAGGGTTTAATTGAATGGCTTGTCGGATATAATCTTCGGCTACGGCAAGCTGGTCTTTTTGCAAAGCCATAGTTGCCTTCAAGTAGACGCCAAGTGCTGATTTGGGATGATAGTGACAAATTTCGTCGGTAAAAAAATTAGCAGAAGTATAATCTGATAAAGCTAAATAACAGAGAACCAATTCCGCCAGAACAAATTCGTGGGTTGGTTCTAAATCTAGCGCTTTGGTTAATTCCGTTATGGCCTCCTTTGGCTTATTGTTAGTACGCAGTCGAACGCCTTGTTCCAGATAATGCTCGGCAGTATTCATTGCAAATAGTGTGTCTGATGGTTTATGGTAAAGGTAGGACGGTGTAAAAGGAAGTATTGAACTTTCTCACAAATCCACTTTTTACTGTATATAAAACTAAAGTTGATAGAAAATTAGTACAGAAACAGGATAACAAATTGATGTTCTATAGGCTGTCAGTCGATAAGTTATAGCTTTCAAAACACTTTAGCCCTCTGAACCTTTGTGCATTTAAAGCTCATTTACCACTCTAACTTTCCTGTTTTTTTATATTGTTCCAAGGCTTTTTTGATTTCTTTAATTCTGTGGTCAGGGTCGGGGTGACTACTTTGAAACTCCGATGGGCGATTTGGTCCCGCAGCTTGTTTCAATACTTCCATCACATCTACCATTTGCATGGGGTCATATCCAGCTTCGAGCATATATTTTACGCCAAATTTATCCGCTTCAAGTTCGTCGTTACGACCATATTTGAGCGTAATCATTTTGCCAACATATTGAGCAATAGCTGCAGAGTTATTGTGACTGTAAGGGTCAGAGGTAGCTGTCACTGCCGCCGAAAGTAGTCCACTAGTAAGTTCGTCTTTAGCCATTTGTTGTGCCGAGTGGCGACCAATCACATGGCCAACTTCATGCCCTAATACTCCTGCTAATTGATCTTCAGTGGTGAGTTTTTTCAACAAACCATACGTAATAAATATCTGTCCCCCAGGCAAAGCAAAGGCATTGATGGTATTGGGGTCGGCCAAAAGATAGAAATTGAACTGATAAGGCGATTTTGATGCTTCGGAGTTGTTTACCACCTTGCTACCAATTGTTTTGACCAAATCTTGAAGTTTTTGATTTTGGTATAACCCACCAAATTCGGCAGCCATTTGCGGTGCCGATTGTAAACCCATAGAGATTTCTTGCTGCGGAGTCATGGTTACAGCCTGTCTTTTTCCAGTAACTGGATTTACCTGCATTTTGGAAAAATAAGAGAAAATCGATACGACAGCCAGTACTAAACCAACCAATAATCTTGAGCGAAGATTGCCTAAATTCATGTTTGTCAAAGATTTTATAGAGAAAATAAGTATCAACTTAAATAGATGGTGAGAGGGCTTTCTGCTTTCGGCTAATAGTAAAAGTATCTGTAGCGATAAAAAACACTTCAAATCTATTGGTCTGCTACCTTTTACCTGACTACTCAACCAACTCACTTTCTTAAAAGTATTACATTTTAGAAAAATATACTCGCGTGCAAACGAACTTATTACTGTAATTTCAGGAAAATTAAGAAACTATCAAGTGCTTTCAAAATAATGACGAACTCATCGGTAGAAGTAACATTTGTATCGCCAAAACCTCAATCGCTGTTAAATAATGTTAAATCTTTATACGCTATGCTTGAAATAGTCGTTGAAATACAGAAATTTGAGTTTAGGCTATGGTATAAGCTTACAACTTGAATTGTGCTCGAGTAATATTCAACACAAAAACACTTTAAAGTCTGTAAATACCTACTCATTACAAGTAAATTGCCTAAGAACTTAACTTTCAAACTCAAAACTTTTTTGTAAATTTGCATTCTTATGCGAAAACATTTTTTATTATTCATATTTTTTGCCTTCATCTTAGCCTCATGTGGTAAATTCGAGAAAATCAGAAAACTTACTGATGAAAAGAAAAAATACGCAGCGGCTATCGAATATTACAAAAAAGGCGAGTACGACAAGGCTGGAATTTTGTTTGAAGAAATTCTCCCTTCCTTGACTGGTACCGATCAGCAAGAGTTGGTGACTTTCTACCAAGCATATTGTGATTATCACACAGGCAACTTTGAAATGGCAAACTTCCGTTTCAAACGTTTTGCTGAAACTTTTGCTCGTAGTGAGTATGTAGAAGAAGCGGTTTATATGTCAGCCTATGCGTTGTTCAAAAACTCTCCCTCTTACAACCTCGACCAAAGTGGTACTTTGTCGGCTATCAATGAGCTTCAAAGCTTTATTAATAACAACCCAGATAGTAAGTTCCGTACCGAAGCATCAGATTTGATTAAGGATTTGCGTAAAAAATTGGAGCGTAAAGCTTACGAAAAAGCGAAATTGTATCACAAAACATCGCCTTTCAATATAGCATCCTTGAAGTCGTCGGTAATTGAAATTGCTAACTTTCAAAAGGACTATCCAGATTCAGAGTTTAGCGAAGAGTTATATTATCTAAAAGTAGTATCTCAATACGACTTGGCGGTAAGTACGATTGAAACTAAACAGTTGGAACGCTACAGAGACGTAGTGAAATTTTACCAAGAATTGATAGATAAATATCCTGGCAGTAGTTATCTGAAAAAAGCCGAAAAGCTTTATGATATTAGCATGAAAGCTTCAGACCGCTTGGCAAAATTAGAAGAAGAATACAGAAAGGCACGCGAAAAAGAGAAATCAAATACTACGAAAGTAGGCGCAGCCGAAAATCAAAAATAATTTTTGAACCCTTTATTGGGAACGAGAGTTAATATATTGTTCAATTCAGTCAGAATTAAAATAGCATTAATAATATGGCAACCAATCCATCAATCATCACTAGAGATGTAGATAAACTTGCAATTAAAGCAGGTGGTAACACTTATGAGGCAGTAGCAATTATCTCAAAACGTGCTAGACAAATTGCCCTCAAAACTAAAGAAGAATTGAACGCTAAATTGGCGGATTTTGCTTCTTCAGTAGACAACTTGGAAGAGATTTTCGAAAACCGTGAGCAAATCGAAATTTCTAAGTTTTATGAGAGATTGCCAAAGCCAACATCTTTAGCTATCGACGAGTTTACAGAAGACAAATTTACTTTCCGTCTTCCTGGTCAAACTAGCCAAACTGAAGAATAAGATTGACAACAATGACTTTGTAGTCTTGTTTCAATAACAATATTTTTCTTAAAAGGGTCAGATGTATTGCATCTGACCCTTTTATTTTGTTGTAAATTGCTTTCGAAAACAACAATTCTCTAAAGAATCTCAAATGATACTCAATAATAAAAAAATCCTTTTGGGGGTTTCGGGTAGTATTGCGGCCTATAAAATTGCTTTTTTGACTAGACTTTTGGTAAAAGAAGGAGCAGAGGTAAAAATAGTGATGACTCAGGCGGCTAAAGAATTTACTACGCCCCTCACACTGGCAACACTCTCGAAAAATCCCGTTGTTTCAGAATTTATCAAAGACTCAACGGGGGTATGGAACAATCACGTGGATTTGGGTTTGTGGGCCGACGTAATGCTGATTGCTCCTGCTACAGCACATACTTTGTCGAAATGTGCCAATGGTATCTGTGATGATTTGTTGACGGCTGTATATCTGTCAGCAAAATGTCCCGTGTATTTTGCACCTGCCATGGACTTGGATATGTATCAGCATCCGAGTACTTTACATAATCTCGAAAAACTCCAAGAATATGGCAATACCATCATTCAAGCAGGTTTTGGAGAGCTAGCTTCAGGTTTGGTAGGCGAAGGTCGAATGGCAGAACCTGAGCAATTGCTTGAACATTTGAAGAAATTTTTTGCATATCAACCAAGTTTGGCACAAAAAAAGGTATTAATTACCGCAGGTCCTACACAAGAAGATATTGACCCTGTTCGCTATATTAGTAATCATTCTACTGGAAAAATGGGATATGCCATTGCTAATCAGTTTGCTAAAGCTGGAGCAGAGGTGATTTTGGTGAGTGGCCCTACTAATCAGCCATTGCCAGATACCCATATTCATTTGGTAAAAGTGCGTTCGGCGCAACAAATGTTTGAAGCTACACAAACGCATTTTTATGATGCGGATATTATTGTCTTGGCAGCTGCAGTGGCAGATTATACTCCTGCAACGGTAGCAGATAAAAAAATAAAAAAGAAGGAAGCTACGTTTAATATTGAATTGGCTAAAACCATAGATATTGCCAAAACATTAGGTGCTGAAAAGCAAGAGCATCAAATCTTGGTAGGTTTTGCCCTCGAAACTGATAATGAGATGGAAAATGCCATCGGGAAGCTCAAATCTAAGAATTTGGATATGATTGTATTAAATTCTTTACAAAATAAAGGGGCAGGTTTTGGTCATGATACCAATCAAGTGACTATTATTACCAAAGATGGAACATTGCATGAATTTAGCCTCAAAAGCAAAACGGATGTTGCCTCTGACATCGTGAATGCGATTCAGCAATTGAGTTTGTAGAGATCATTTTTACCGTATAAACGAATAACGTATTTATGAAATCATTACTAAAAATAGTACTGATAGGACTGTTGGGAATGTTGAGTCAGACTATGTATGCTCAAGAGTTGAGTTGTACAGTGTCTATTAACACCGATCAGATTCAAGTCAATGAGCAACGCGGTGCTACACAGATATACAACGAAATCCAATCGGTACTTCAGGAATTTATGAATAACCGTCGCTGGACGAATGATAATTTTTTACCTGAAGAAAAAATCAAGTGTTCGCTCAATATCATTATCACTCGTGCTAGTGCCAGTGGTGATTATGAGGCAAATGCTCGTTTTCAAGTAATACGCCCAGTGTATGGCACCACCTACGAAACTGTAATTCTAAATTACATTGACAAAAGTTTTAACTTTAAATATTTGTCAGGAACGCCTTTGTATTACAACGACAACAACTATACCGATAATTTGACGCATCTTTTGGCTTTCTATTCGTATGTTGCTTTGACTTTTGATTATGATACATTTAGCAAATTTGGCGGTGATAAATATGCTCAGAAGTTGCTCAATGTCGTAAACCTTGCACAAAATGCGGGTGGGTCATGGGCGCCTTCGACTGATGTAAGAAGTCGCTATTTTTTAGCTGAAAATCTACTAAATCAGCAATTGCTTCCTATTCGTGAAGGATATTATAATTATCATCGTTTGGCTTTGGACAATTTTGGCAGCAATCCTGTAGAGGCTCGAAAACAAATTACGGCGTATCTCAATACGATCAAGCAGGCCAATGCCAATAAGCCTGGGCAATTGCTCAGTCGTTTGATTTTTGAAGCAAAATCGCCAGAGTTAATCAATATTTATACTGATGCTCCAAGTGAAGAACGTAAAAAAGTAAGTGCTTTACTGTCGTCACTAGATCCTCTCAATTCTGACCAATATCGTAAGCTAGCTAAATAATCATATTTCAGTAAGCTCGAAAATTGCATAAGCCTGCCCTGTAGGGGTGGGCTTATTGTTTTATAGGGGCATTGTTGTAAATTTCGATTCTAATTCAATTCCTCAAATCCCCTTTTCTATGAAAAATACTATAAGTTTGGCATCGCTTGCCCTGTTGGCTGGTGTAGGTTTAAGTAGTTTTATAAGCCATCTTACTGATACTCCCAATTGGCAATTTTCGCCATTTACCAAAGTCGATGCCGTAAATCCAGTTTTGACGCCTTCCAATAAACAAATTTTTACTTGCCCAATTCTAAAAAAAGAGGTCAAATGGGAAGAAAAAGACGTATTTAATCCTGCCGCTGTTGTGCGTGAAGGCAAGGTGTATTTGGTGTATCGCGCCGAAGATAAAATCGGCAAATTTGCTGGAACTTCTCGGTTAGGATTAGCTATTTCTACCGATGGTTTGCATTTCAAAAAAGAAGCAAAACCTATTTTTTACCCTGAAAATGATGCCCAAAAACCACTAGAATGGGAAGGCGGTTGCGAAGATCCTCGTATTGTCGAAAGTGCTCAAGGGCAATATATCATGACTTACACTTCTTATGATGGTAAAACAGCCAGACTAATGTTGGCAACTTCCAAAGATTTGCGCAAATGGACTAAGCATGGACTCGTTTTCAAAGCTCCCAAACATCATAATACATGGTCAAAGTCGGGTGCAATTGTGGTGGATAAAGTAGGTGACAAAATGATTGCTAAGAAAATTAATGGAAAGTATTGGATGTATTGGGGCGATACCGATTTGTTTATGGCAACGTCAACAGACTTACTTAATTGGACGCCAGTCGAAGATGCAAAAGGGCAATTAGTATCTGTACTGAAACCAAGAAAAGGCTATTTTGATAGCAAATTGGTAGAGCCAGGACCTTATGCTTTGTTTACTACAAGAGGTATTGTTCTACTTTATAATAGCGCCAACAATGGTCAAACTGGGGATAAATCTTTGCCAGATATGACTTATAGCGCAGGTCAGGCTTTATTTGATGCTAGTAATCCTACGGCATTGAAAGACCGCGCTAAAAAATATTTCATGACTCCGAATAAGCCTTATGAAATAACGGGGCAGGTAAATAATGTATGTTTTGTGGAAGGCATGGCCTTTTTTAAAAATCAGTGGTTTTTGTATTATGGCACCGCCGATTCAAAAATTGCAGTTGCTACTAGCAAAGGAATCTCGGATTTCTGAAACAAAGTAAGATACCTTTCTTTAAACTAAGGAGTAAAAAGAAGTTATGGGTTAATAGTAATCTACTGTTTAATCACTAAACCACTTAATTCGGTATGATTTGTATTTAAAAATGAGAAAAAATCCCCAGTACAATATCCCAAATCCCCAATCAGAAAACTCCTTCCTGCTTTATTTGCATACAACTCTCGTTATTCTTCATTAACTTGTAGTGTAATTTAAGCCCAATCACGACTATGATTTCTTCTAAGATTCGTTTGTTCGTTTATCTTTCTGTTTTTTGGATGAGTATTGGTGCAGGCTATTCGCAAGTATGGCATCCTGTAAGTTCTAATGTTACCTTCAAAATCAAAATGCTTGGCGCTGAAGTAATTGGAAAACTGTCAGGGTTTCAGGGTACTATCCATTTTGACCCCGAACATCTGGCTCAATCTGTTATCTATGGCTCGGTAGAAGCTCAAACTATTGATACCGACAATAGTTTGAGAAATAGGCATTTGAAAGAAAAAGAAGGTTTTTTTGAAGTAGCTAAATACCCGACTATTACGATGAAGTCACTCAAAATAGAAGCTAATGGAGAGAGTTTTGTAGGTACTTTTGCTTTGACGATGAAAGGGATTACTAAAAATATCCGACTTCCATTTTCTTTTATCAATGAAGGAGAAAACGCTATCTTTAAAGGCTCAACTACCATTAATCGTAGAGATTGGCAAGTAGGCGGCGGAACGATTGGTATGAGCGACAATGTAGAAGTTTCGATTGTATTGAATGTGAAGAAGTAATTTTGAGGGTCAAAGGCAACAGGCACAAAGGCACAAAGTGTATTTCAGGAAAGAGTTGTATAAACACTTTGTGCCTGTTGCCTTATTGCCTTATCCCTTTTTAAAGATAAATTGATTAATTAGACGACCTATAGGGTCACTGAACTATTAAAAATGTTACCACAAACAAACGTAGAAGTTCTTACGCAGCTTACCGACTTGCTTGGTCAGATGAGTGATGAACAATATAAAAAACCTCTCAAACAACTTCATGATAACTCTATTGGGCAGCATGTGCGTCATATAGTAGAGTTTTATCAGTGCTTGCTCAAAGGCTATATTTCAGGAACGGTCAATTATGATAACCGTGAAAGAAAATCTCAAATCGAGACGGATAGATACTTTACCTTGCAGGTGCTAGGGGCTATTATTGGCAAACTTACTTTCTGGGATGAAGACAAAGTGTTGTCGTTGGCAACTAGCTATGACGGGGAGGAACTTTTGGAGATACCCACCAGTTTTAATCGTGAGTTGGTATATCTTATCGAGCATACCATTCATCATTTGGCGATTATCAAAATTGGTTTAAATGAGGCTTTTCCAATGATCGAAATTCCTGAAAACTTTGGTGTTGCCTATTCAACTATCCGTTTTAAAGAAAAATAAGTTTCAGAGGCTCTATGCTTTTGGTTTGCTTATCACCAATAGCCTATTGCCCAAAGTTGCTATTACAACCATGTGCGTTTTGACATTTGTGCCGAAAGGGGAACAAAATTTTATCTTGACTAACAATCGTGACGAGGCAACTGCCCGTCCTAAAGCTATACCGCCACAAGCATATCAAATCGGAAATACGGACGTCTTTATGCCTAAAGATGCTCTTGCAGGTGGTACGTGGATTGCTACTTCCGACAATTTTACTTTATGTTTATTGAATGGTGCGTTCGAAAATCATAAGCACCAACCTCCTTACCGACAAAGTAGAGGAACCATTATTCCTGCCTTTTTCGAAAAACAAAATCTTAATGCTTTTTTAGAAGATTTCCTTTTTGAAGGTATCGAAAACTTTACGTTGATAGTGATAGAACATCAAAGTAAACTTGTCCTTACCGAAATCAGATGGGATGGAGAAAGATTATTTGTTGCTGAAAAAGATGCACAAATGTCTCATATATGGTCGTCGGCAACGCTATACAATGCGCAAGTTCGCCATGAAAGAGAACAATGGTTTGAGCAATTATTACATCAATATCCCGCAGGGATAAGTGCAGACGTGCTATTAGATTTTCATCAAAATGGGGGTAATGGCGATATTCAAAATGATATGCGCATGAACCGCAATAATACACTGATGACCCAATGTATTATGCAAATCGTCAGACAAGAAAATGGAGTAGAGTACCAATATGTAGATTTTGTGTAAATACTCTTCTCTCAGGTATAAAGAAGTTATCAGTAAACAGTGTATTTGTTATTAGAATGGCTTCATCGTCAAGGGTATATAGTAGTTGGGTTGCAGATGTATTGTTGATTTAATTTTAAGTATTAACGTAAAATAAAATTGTATTAATACACTGTAAGCTTTAGATGTTAAGCCACAAAGCTCGTTTGAATTTGTTGAGACTATTTTAGCCGAAAGCCCATTGCTGAAAGTCGAAAGCCCAAAAGTTGCATTTTATTTTGCTTACCAACTTACCAAGACTGAAACGATATTTTTGGGGAGTGATTATAAGAATAATCACTCATTCACTCATTCTCAATTCACTCAATAGATAACTCCCTCCTCATCACTTCCCGAAGTGTTGTTTGATAACTTTCCATAACACCTTGGTCGGAACGGGTTTGATTCCTAGTTTTTGTTGTTGGATAGAAATATTCGCAATGATGCGCCAATGATAGGCCAAATCCTTGTAAGCCTTCAAAAGTTTATATTCTGGGTCGTAGATATGCCCAGGTTCGGCACTTACGCCGTTAAGTTCCATTACTCGAATATATTGCCCTTTGTACAAATCCTGAATCGAGCGCACACGCATGTCGAATCTGCCGTAATGAAAGCCCTCGATAGGTTTGGCAATTTTATTAAAAACTTCATGTAATTGTTCATTGATTAATTCATTGCCATTCAGGAATTTAGTGCCTCTGCAGTGGTTTCCAATAGGTTCTAATAAAATTCGCTCATGACGCTGTGGAATTTTATAAAAATCCATACCCAAACGCTTTTTCATATTTTCCAACTGAAAACGTGCACGAGTACTTTGTTGCATCAAGGTTTCGATACTTGATGTTCCGTCCCCAATCACCGACAAAAATTCTTTTTTTACCACAGAACTCACATAACCCTGTTCCTCGTTTGGAAGGCGATAATACAACACCCCCAGCTCAATATCATAGTCGATATATTCTTGAATGATAAAGTCGATAGGATGGCTGTCAAAATAGCTTTTGAGCGCTTTTTCATCCGTAATTTTCTCTACTTCTGTACCTCTTTCACCTACATTGGGCTTACAAATAAGCGGGTATTCCAGCGTTTTGATTTGTTCTAACACAAATTCAAAAGAACAACCTTGCGTAATAAAAACCGTTTGAGGAAGATATTGCGCAGGAATTTGCTTTAGAATATCTATTTTGGATTCACCAAAAAAACCACCATAATCAATGCATGGATCGGCATTGGTAAAAAGGTCAAGGATTTTGTTCGAAAAGCCTGATAAAGCCAATAGGGGATAAGTGGTAGATAAAAAGCCCACCATGTCCAATATTCGTAAGTAAAGAGTTTTATAAGCCATAATGGCCATTGTGTTTTTTTAGAAGTCATTTTTTGTATAGTGAACAGTTGCTAGGGCACAAAGTGTTTTTTTATAGTGAACAGTTGTTCAGGCACAAAGGCACAGAGTGTTTTTTTTAGTGAACAGTTGTTTGGGCACAAAGGCACAGAGTGTTTTTTTTTAGTGAACAGTTGTTCAGGCATAGAGGCACAGAGTGTTTTTTGTCTAGTGAATAGTTACAAAGGGTATAGGTGTAATGTGCTGATAATTAGTATTTTATTTTCATGATTCACAACTCACAATTCACAATTCATCATTCACCATTAACAATTCACAGCTCACTCAACAATTTTCCTCCTTGTGCTACAGCCATAATGATAAAAATATATGCCATCCATTTCTGGACGGTTTCTTGTTGAATTTTAGCAAAAATTTGATCTTTGTATTTTAAGGCCAGTTGACTGTAAAAGTAATTAAGCAAAAAAGCGCCGAATGAAGCTCCCATTGCAAAGGCAATTTTATCAGAATATGTCTGAACTTTTAGCCAAGAAAAAGTTTGATAATTAATCAATACAATCATCCAAAACGGCAAAAGTTGTGGATTGAAAATGGATAGCATCAAACCTTTCCAAAAATGAGCTTTTGAGGGACTGGTTCCCATATCTTCAGTATGTGCTTGCTGTTTGCTGATCCATGTAAAATACGCCAATATTAACAGTAAGGGTACTACTCCCCATTGAAGATAGGTCAATAACCACGGATAAAACTGAAAAATCACCAATCCTTCTGCCGCCAACAAACTATAAACAAACTCAGGAATACAGCCACCTACATTCATTTTTAGCGCACCTTTGGGGTTATTGTGCAAACTTAATTGTACCACCGACATATTGAGCGGTCCAGGCTGAAGCGAACCCATAAAGCTAATAATCGTGGTACAGAGAAATATGAGCATCGTTAGTTAATGGTGAATTTTGAATGAGTGAATTATGAATAATTTTTTTCCGTAGGTACGCAATGCCTTGTTTGTCAAACCTTTGATTAATGGTGAATTTTGAATGAGTGAATTGTGAATATTTTTTTATTTGTAGAGACTCAAGGCATTGCGTCTCTATACCTCATTGCCTAATCCCTGTCCCCTCATCACCTACCACTTTGTGCCTTTGTGCCTGTTGCCTTTGTCCCTCAACTCTCCCCTTTTTCCCTAATCCCTATCCCCTCTAAAAAACAAATCTACAGCAAAAGCATAGTTTAAGAAAGTCGGCGAGCGACCAAAATGATTTTTACTGTAAATTGCATTATGTTATTGCAAGAAAACACCCTAGATTTCCAAGAGGAAAACACCGTCTTTGCCGATGTAATCGTGCCTGTAGCGGTGCCAAATTTGTTTACATACCGTGTCCCTCGCGATTTTGCCCTGCATATTCGGGTGGGAGCAAGGGTTATTGTGCAATTTGGAAAATCTAAAGTAGTAACTGCTGTTATTGCTCGTTTACATCATCAGCCACCCCAAAAATATCAAGCCAAATACATTCTCGAATTATTGGACGATGCTCCACTGGTTACACCACAGCAAATTGAGCTATTTCATTGGATAGCAGATTATTACATGTGTCATGTGGGCGAGGTACTCAATGTGGCGTTACCATCTGGACTCAAAATATCAAGCTTGTCGAAAGTACAATTCAATCCAGAATTTGACCGTCCAGAACTCCTCACTGAGCGAGAGGTAGTAATTATAGAAGAACTCAAAAAGCATCAATCGCTTACATACGATGAATTAGCACGTTTTGCAGATGTCAAAAATGTCTACCATCTCATTAAAGCATTGGTACAAAAGCAAGCGATCATTGTTTTTGAAGAAGTTAAGGAAAAATATACGCCCAAAATTATTCGCAAAGTACGTCTTAACCATTTTTATGAGGAGGCAGGCTATTTGACAGCTTTGCTGGGTGAACTTGAAAAAGCGCCCAAACAGTTAGAAGTAATTTTACAATACTTGCGATATGTGCCTGTATTGCGCACACCTGCACTTAATGCGAAGGGTTTGGAGAAAAGTACCCTAACCAAAGCCGAGATTTCCGATAGTTCTTTGAATACCTTATTGAAAAATGGAATTCTCGAACAGTTCGACGTGATTGTAAGCCGATTTGAGGAGGATGTAGACTTTGTGGAAGCTCCAACGCCTGAATTGTCTGAAGCACAAAAGCGAGCATTGACCGAAATCATGCAGTCTTTTGAAGAAAAAGATACCGTTTTGCTACATGGAATTACGGGTAGTGGTAAAACGGAGGTGTATATCAACCTAATCGAGCAAGTATTGGCTGGTGGTTCGCAAGTACTGTATCTGTTGCCTGAAATTGCACTTACCACCCAAATTGTGGTGCGTTTGCGCAAAGTATTTGGGGATAAAATGGGGATATATCACTCTAAGTTTTCGGATAATGAGCGAGTAGAAGTCTGGAAAGGAGTTATTTCTGGTAAATTTCAGTTTGTGATTGGCGTACGCTCTGCGGTGTTTTTACCCTTTGATAACTTAGGTCTCATCATTGTAGATGAAGAACACGAAACTTCTTACAAGCAATTTGACCCCGCCCCACGTTATCATGCTCGTGATGTGGCGGTGGTGATAGCGCATAAGCAAAAAGCCAAAGTGTTGCTAGGTTCGGCTACGCCTGCCATCGAAACTTATTACAATGCCTTGACAGGTCGCTATGGTTTGGTAACGATGAAACAACGTTTTGGCGATGCCCAATTGCCAGATATTCGTCTAATTGATGTGAAATCTGCTCGCAAGAATAAGCAAGCCAAAGGCGATTTTTCGACGATGATGCTCGATGCCATTCGACTAAATTTTGAGCAAAAAGAACAAACCATTTTGTTTCAAAACCGTCGTGGGTACTCACCTTATATTCAGTGTGATGACTGCGATACAATTGTGTCTTGTCCCAACTGCGATGTGAGCTTGACCTATCATTATCGTGAGCAAGAATTACGCTGTCATTATTGTGGTTATCATGAGTCGATGCATCGCACTTGTCAGGCTTGTGGTTCTGTCAAATTGCGAACGAGAGGTTATGGTACTGAAAAAATCGAAGAAGAATTACAACTACTTTTCCCCGAAGCCAAAATCGCCCGTATGGATTTGGATACCACACGTACCAAAACGGCATTTCAAACTTTGATTAATGAAGTAGAAAAAGGAGCAGTAGATATTTTGGTAGGTACGCAGATGGTATCGAAAGGATTGGATTTTGAAAAAGTGAGTTTAGTCTGCATTTTCGATGCCGACAAAATGATTAATTTTCCTGACTTTAGAGCTACCGAAAAAGCTTTTCAGATGCTAACCCAAGTAGCAGGGCGTGCAGGACGCAGGTCGATACGTGGCAATGTATTGATACAAACCAACAATACAAAACAGCCAATTTTACAACAAATCATCGATGGTGATTATGAAGGCATGTATACGCAAGAGATTGCAGAGCGTGAAGCTTTCCGTTATCCGCCTTTTACCAGATTGATTAAGATTATTGTTAAACATACCGACGATGCCGCTGCCGACAAAGCAGCCAAGGATTTAAGCATAAAGCTTATCGAAAAACTTAGCGCAGCACGAGTTTTAGGACCAGAAAGACCGCTTGTAGAACGAGTTCGTAATCAGTTTATTTATGAAATTATGATTAAACTTGAAAAGAACCTGCCACTCAAAGCAGTCAAAAATTATATTTCTGAACAAATCGAAACCATCTCAGTTGGAAAAGAATATAAAGGCTGTAGTATTATTGTTGATGTGGATTGTGGGTAGGCTTTGAGCTTTTGGTTATCAGCTTTCAGGAAAGATACACAATCAATGATGAATCTTTCCTGAACCTTCCAACAAATGAAATCCAAATAAGATATAAAGTTCGTATATCGCTAGGCGGATACCTGCTACTTAAACTTTGCTTCCTATATCATTATGAAAAATATCTTATTGCTTGTGATGGCTATTTCTTTGTTGGGCGGAATGGTCGTATTATCTTACTTTTTTACTCCCTTGGCTTGGGGTGCAGGACTTCTTTGGCTTTGCCTTACCTTACTTTGGCTTTGGAGTTTACGCATCAAAGACTCCAGTATTATTGATTCCTTTTGGGGAATGGGCTTTGTGATGTTGGCATGGCTTTGGTATGGGCTTTTATCTGATACCAATCCGAGAGCTTTGGTGTTATGTGTCTTGGTCTCGATTTGGGGAATACGATTGTCAGCACATATAGCAGTTCGTAATCATGGGAAAGGCGAAGATTATCGCTATCAAGCTTTCCGCGAAGCGCATGGAGATAAATATTGGTGGAGATCATATTTCAGAGTATATCTACTACAAGGAGTATTGCTTTGGTTGATTTCTTTACCGCTATTTTTTACCCAACATACAGCCTTTACAGGTTGGACGTGGGTCGATGCCTTGGGCGGCATCATCTGGTTGGTAGGTTTTGTATTCGAAGCCTTTGGCGACTGGCAATTAGCGCAATTCAAAGCTAACCCTCACAACAAAGGCAAAGTATTTGACAGTGGTTTGTGGCAATACACCCGTCATCCCAACTATTTTGGCGATGCGGTATTATGGTGGGGATATTTCTGTTTTGCCATTGCAGCAGGAGCAAGCTGGACGGTCTTAAGCCCTCTATTAATGACCTTCCTTTTGATGAAAGTCTCAGGCGTAGCTTTACTCGAAGAAAGACTCGTAGAAACCAAACCCCAATACCTCGACTATATGAGCCAAACTCCAGCGTTTTTTCCTAAGTTTTGGAGATAGAGGTGATAAATAAGAAGGGTGGGGGTCGGCTTCCCATTTTTAGTACATTTTGAAAATATAGGTAATCTTTATGATTTGATCATGCTTTTAACCCTTCTTGAGCTGAGTATATCATTACACAACGAAGCTCAAGAAGGGTGTTTTGTTTTTTTATAATCTATAGACTCATGCTACCCCAAGAGACATGTGGACTAACGAAATAATCTTCTCTCTTCTTTAGGGAACTTCCTCTAAAGAATCAAATGCACAGATCTAACACAGGTATACTGTAAGTTCTGCACTGTTAATGGAGTAAAGTAAAGCATATTATTTCTTTAAACTTTAAACCTGTTTTTTTTAGGAAAGCTTAAATATCGTAACGATAAGTATTTGTGAAGATACCGAGGATGTGGGATAAATTGCTATATTTGAATAGGCAGATTTTTCTTTCAAGTACATTTAAAAACTTCACAAACTATGACAAAATCTACTACGCTACACATTCTTACATTTTTGGGATTGGCCTCTGGTCTAACAATTGCTTTTAGCAAACTTCCGCCGATTATATTATATGCTATCGACTTCAGAGAAATGCTGTGTGGTATGGGTCCTTTGCTGGGAGGATTAGTTTGTTATCAGATATATGGTATATCTACTTCCTATTCAGTTGCAGGAACACAGCCTATCAAAATTTGGGCTATGGTAGGATTAGTTTCCTTAACTTTTCTACTAACGAATACTGGTACTTCATCGAGTACTAGCTTACCCTTTATGCTTTCTCAAATGTTGTACTGCTTTGGAGAAGAATACGGTTGGAGACATTATCTACAAACTGTTACTAACCCACTCCATAAATGGCTTCAGCCATTTGTCATCGGATTAATTTGGTTTGTTTGGCATTTTGCTTGGTTACCTGAGCCATTAAAAGCATTGCTAGGTCAAAACTTCAATGCACCATTACCTATCGGCATTATTACAGGCATTGTTTCGCTAGCCTTGTTTTCAATGTTTTTGGGATGGACTATCCAAAAAACAGGTGCAGTTCTAGTACCAACATTAATACATTTTGCTACGAAATCAAATTCTGGTACTCTCTTGGCAACCATAATTGTTGTTGTCCTTGGCATTATTACTTGGGATACTTTTAGCTTGGGAAAGGCGATGCGAAAATAATTCTTATCAAATGCCAATTCTACATTAATCTTTAAGCTACTTTTTGTAACCCTATAAAATGAAAAACGAACCTCATTGTATCAATAAAAACGACTTACTGGAACGAACCAAGCAAGATATTGCCCAATTTGGACTTCAAGTAATATCGGTTACATCTACTGACTATCTGCCATCTTTTTCTTTCAGTATTGGCTTGACCCAAACATACCAACATCCAGAAATTATTTGCTTTGGACTGCCTAGCAGTTTAGGTCATGAAATAATAAATGACATTGCTTCTATGCTTAAAAATGGAACAATATTCGAAGAAGGGGAAATTTATACAGATATCTTTCAAGATAGTAGAGCTACTTTTTTATCGGTTGATGAAAGTAATTTGGAATACTATTTTGGCGCAGGACTAAACTATTATCAGGATAAACCTTTTGAAGCTTTGCAGCTCGTTTGGACTGACCGAAATGATTTATTTCCTTGGGAGGATAATTTTGAAGAGGAGTTTTTGTATCAACAGCCTTTACTCGACAGAAATACAGCATTCAAGTTTAATGAGCCGCCGCATTTGAGCATTTTTACGACTCGTCAGTGGCTTGAAGAACATAAGCCAATTCTAAGGGTTGTGCATGATCATGATGGAGATTGGCAGTTTTTGACAGGAGACCAAATACCCGAAGATATACGAGTCGTATCTCTTTCTGAAATAGTTCGCAGTGACCATACCTTAAATGAGGTCTTCGACCTAGAATACGGCGAAGATGCCGAAAGAGCATCCGTTGGTGAAGCATGGGAAAGAAATTCACTAGAAGAATATGAGGAGGAGTAGAGGATTAGGTTAAAGATAAAGAACGTATTATTACTAAATTTCTAAACCTTGGTAAAAAGAACCTTCTTCAAAAAATAAATTGTTCTACATCACTTCACCCATTTTCAAAACTCATGATTCTGGTTTAGATTTAGGGAAAATTCACACTATCAACAAATTGTGGTGCTTTTCACCCCACTTACTTCCAAACTATCATGAGAAAACTTTTCCTATTGCTGGCGATACTGCTTGGTATTGCTCCTGCTTTTTCACAAGAAATCCCTAAAATTTTACCGCTGAAAGAACGTGCTGTATTACAGGATGAATTGCTTGATGAGCGTTTCAAAAGCGTATTGCCTAATCTGATGCGCAAAAATGGAATCGATATGTGGGTTATTATTGCCCGAGAATACAACGAAGACCCTGTTATCAAAACTATGTTGCCGTCCACTTGGCTCAATGCTCGTCGCCGTACTATTTTGGTTATCTACGACAAAGGCGAGTCGCAAGGACTTGAGGCTTTGGCTGTGGCTCGTTACAATGTCGGTACTATTTTCAAATCGGCTTGGCAACCTGAGAAAGAACCTAATCAGTGGAAACGTCTGGTTCAAATTATTGAAGAAAGAAAACCTAAAAAAATTGCCTTGGATGTATCTGAGCAATACGCTCATGCCGATGGTTTGAGTCATTCGGAGCATGAATCTTTGATGAGCAATATGCCCGCCGAGTACAAAGGTAAAGTTACTTCTGCCGAGCGCCTTTGCGTGGGCTGGCTCGAAACTCGTACACCGCGCGAAATTGCCCTTTATGAAATGCTAGACCGAATTACTCATCAAATCATTGCGGAGGCATTTTCTGAAAAAGTTGTTATCCCTGGAGTAACTACTACCGACGATGTGGTGTGGTATTTGCGTGAGCGTGTAGCAGAACTAAAACTTGATACTTGGTTTCACCCAACGGTAGACATCCAACGCCCCGACCCAGATAAAGTCAACTGGCCGTATGACCGTCGCCCCGACGTAGAAGTGATTATGCCAGGTGATTTATTGCATTGCGATTTTGGGATTACGTACTTGCGTCTCAATACCGACGTACAAGAAATGGCGTATGTCTTGCGCCCCGACGAAAAACAAGTACCCGATTATTTGAACAAAGCCTTTTCTGCGGGTAATAGATTGCAGGATATCATGACGGGTTTTTTTAAGGTAGGAATGACTGGCAATCAGATTTTGGCGCTATCGCTTCGCAAAGCCGAACAAGATGGAGTTGTTGCTCAGATTTACTCGCATCCAGTGGGGTATCACGGACATGCGGCTGGTCCTGCCATCGGTATGTGGGATATGCAAGGGGGTGTGCCCGGTTCGGGCGAGTACTCAATTAATGAAAATACGGCCTACGCTATCGAACTAAATGCCAAGGTGAAAATTCCTGAGTGGGGCAATAAAGAGGTACGTGTGATGTTGGAAGAACAGGGGCTTTTTATTAATGGGAAAGTACACTATATTGATGGTCGCCAAAAAAACATACTCACTATTCCGAGGCGACAAAAAATAGATCATTTAGGTCAATAATGAATTTTAGAAAAGGGTTTGAAGTTGATTTTTCAAATCCTTTTTTTGTAAAAAAATGAATCTTATTAAATGGTGTAATCGGAAGGATATGTATCTTTGAATCAAATTTACCTTGATTAAAGTGAATATTTTGCATTTGTGTATTTTGGTGTCAGTTTTTTGTGCCAAGGTAGATGAAGAAAGTCCTTGTGTTTTCGGAAAAACTCTGTAACTTACTTTCGATTCCGAGCTTATTTTACTCTAAGTATTAGCTGATGTTTTTACGATTAATACTGTTAACTGTCTTTTTAAATCCTTACCTCATTTTTTCACAACAAAAAAAGCTAGATAGCTTACTTTTGGTGTGGAAGAGGGACTCTGTTAGTATAGCTCAAGCTCCTGATTCAAATGATGTCAAATTATTGAATTCGATAGGCTATGAATACATGCAGAGGGCATCGGCTAATACCATAAAACTTTCAAATACGGCCTTTATTCTTGCTGAAAAAATCAAATATGATAAAGGACAAACAACAGCTCTTGCCAATCTTGCTCGATATTATTATGTCAAATGTGATTATGAGCTTTCGTTAAGATATCTTCTAAAATCTTCTGCTATCAGCGACTATATTCAGGATTTGGATGGTAAAGCTGGCATGGCCAATCTGCTGGCGCTTATTTATCTTGCTCAAAAGAAACATCTTCCGGCCAAGAAAGAACTATTTACCGCTATTAGTTTGAATAAAAAGCTTAATAACTCCCAACGGTTAGCATCAAACTACTTCAATCTGGCTCTGGCAAGTAAAGAGCTCAAACAGCCAGATAGTACCTATTACTATATTCAGTTATCCAAAAAACTTGCTGTTAAAAATAATGATGATCATCTTATTGCGATGTGTAACAATCGTTTAGGGGAATTCCATTGTTCTAAAGGTCGTTCAGAAGAGGCTGTTTTTTATTATACTTCAGTCATTAAGAATCCAAAGTACCAGAATGATTGGGAGAATAGCTTTGCCTACACAGGGTTAGCTAAATGTTCCTATTCAAAAAAGAAATTCAACGATGCCGTTTCATATGCCCATAAAGGTTTAGAACTGGCCCAAAAAACCAATACGCTTTGGGATATCCACATGGCGCTAAAGGTACTTCATGAAGCTTATCACGCTGCAGGAAAAGATGCTTTAGCTTACAAATATCAAACTTTGGAAAAGCAGTATAGTGACAGTCTTTCTAATGAAAAAACAGAAATTGAGTTAACAAGCTTATCCCTCAAGCGCAAGCAGGCCGAAAATGATGCTTTGATGCGTAGAAATCAGGTAGTACAGCAAAAGGCTGCAAATAGCCAAATGCTGATGATATTAATTGCTTCGGTTTCGGCATCTTTATTTATTATTTTAGGATTGAATATCTGGAATACGCGTAAAAAACAGCGTTTATATGATGATATTCAGGAAAAATCTGAACAAATTTTAGCCCAAAGCCACTTGATTGAAAAACAAAATGAAGAGCTTTTGGAATCAAACAGAACTAAGAATAAGCTCTTTTCTATCATAGGTCATGATTTGCGCTCGCCTTTTGCTACCATCTTGGGCAGTTTTAAAATGTTTAAAGCTGGGTATTTGGGTGAAGCTGAAAAAGAAATGATTTTAGATAAAATCTATGAACAGGTAAGTGCTACTTCCGAAATGATTGACCACTTGTTAACTTGGGCTAATAGTCAAAAAGAAGGTCTAAAAACCCAAAAGCAAGAGTTCTGTTTGAGCCAAAAAATGGAACAGATTATGGAGGTGTTTACTAATACTGCCGAAAGCAAACAAATCTCGCTTACACATGAGTATGCCGAGCCTGTGTATATATTTGCCGACCCCGACCAAGTTCATATCCTTTTTCAGAATCTTATAGCCAATGCTATCAAATTTACCAAGCCCCAAGGAAAGGTAGAAATATCATATCAAACAAGCTCAACCCATTTGTTGGTAATTGTGAAAGATAATGGCATTGGAATGTCACCAGAAAAACTCTCTCAATTATTCACGATGACTGGCAAAGGGATATCGACCTATGGAACCAACTATGAAAAGGGACTAGGAATAGGGCTGAGTCTAGTCAAACAATTTGCTGACCTTAATGGTGCTAGTATTTCGGTAAAAAGTGAAGAAAATAAAGGTACAGAATTTATCATATCATTTAACATACCCATTTCTATGGAGAAAACTGTTTAATTCAAAGCTTCTTTCAGGTATACTAATTGCTCCTGCAAAAAGCTTCGTTTTTCTTCAAAAAATACCTTCCATTCCATTTTTTCGAAGATTTGTATAGCCGTAAAAAGAATATTTAGGGCTTTTGTATCGTATTCTGGATTACTAAAATAAACAAAAGTCCCATCCAAAAACGTTTGACAAGAAGCTCGGTCTTCCTCTTCCCAATAGGATTGCCAGCGTTCCACTTCGAGTAAGTGTTGAAGAGCCGATTTAAGTTCTTTCTCGATTGGAATAAAATCTTCAAATTGCTGGGTGATTTCTTCAAATGGGGTATTTACATGAGTAAACTGCAAGGCAATATATATTTTTTGAACTAACTCATAATTTTGCTCATGTAGGTGCTTAGTTTCTGTGAGTAATGATAATGCTGTTTCGTATTGTTGTCCATGACCCTGAGCCGTAGCACGTTGAAAACTGAGCACCGAAACCTTTTGTTCATGCTCAAACAAGGTTTTTGTACCCGTCTCTAAGGCTTTTTGTAAATCTTCGAGGAGCTTATTAATCTCCGATTTCGCAACTCTTTTATTGTCATATTCGATAAAATCTGGTAGTTCAGTCGATGCCGTAAGTTGATGAAGCTTGTTAATATCATTGTTCAGAATCGTTATGGCTTCCAACTTGTTGAATATTGCAGCTGAAAATAGGCTTTCTGGTTCAATTTCGGCATTTTTAAAAGATTCTTCTAATGGCGCAGGGTGACGCCAATCAAAATATCCTTTGTATTCGGGCGCATAGCTGTTATGTGTTTTTTCTTTCTGTAGGTTATCCACAAATTGTTCATAACTCACCAACTCTGTAGCTTTATCGTATTGCACCAATGCAAATAATTGTGCTGTTTGATGTTGCAAAATATCCTGTGGGTTTTGTAATAAATGAATCGCTAAATCACGATGCACTTGTTGCTGCTGGATATTGAGTTTGTGAAGATGTTGTACTCTTTCATTCATGCTCGGGTGAGTTGCCCATTGGTCTTCAACCACGAGCTTGGATTGGTTAATTTTATCAAACTTTTCCAAAGTAACTTGCGGTAACTCTTGGAAAATAGGTACCTCATTGGCTTCGGAAATTGATTTCATAACCCAGCTCTGTTGTGGATAAATATTGTTAGTAATCTGCGCTTTACTGATATTTCTTTCATAATAATTTAAAACAGTATAATAGGCAGTATTTGACAAATCAATTCTTAAAAGGGCATTTGCCAGTGCATCAGACCCTGCCACATGGGCAGCGATGGCATCGGCATGAAACTCCATTTCTCTCGAAAGTTTGAGGTAATTAAGATTAATTAGTTTGTAGAAAAACTGAAGGATTTTCTGGATACCGATAATGATATAAATTGCCACACGCACTCCCAATTTAATAAACCAATGGATGTTTGCCCATTGATCAATCAAAGATCCAAACGAATCATTTTGAAATAAAAGGTTGTGAATTACCTGATTGGCATAATACACATAGCTACCGATTTTCATAGACTTTTGAGAAAAGTGCCCAAATTCGTGAGCTAGCACTGCTTTTAGCTCATCTTGGGTCAGGCTATTCATCAGTCCAATACCTATTTGAAGGTTCTTTTTAATCGGCAAAAACATACTCAGAAAGTTTGAGTCATAAAACACAGAAGCATTGACATCGGCAGTGAGATATACTTTTTTAGGAAAACTTGTTCCTACTTTTTGAACAATTTCATCTAGTAGGGCAAATAACTGAGGTTGTTCATTTCTAGTAATTTCTGTATATCTGTCTAGATTAGTAGTGTTTCGGATAAAGATAAATTTTATAAGAAAAATCAAAACTACTACACCAATACTCATCAATCCAATACCTATGAATGCCCCCCAAATGTGAATTCGAGAAACCATAAGAATCATAAAACTCAAACCAGCGACACCTAGAATTGCAGTAAGTCCTAGTGCTAGTATCAATAATAAAATGTAAATGCCAATAAATACAATTATTGAAATAGTTGCTGCAATAGCGGCATCTTTGAAGGTTTTTGATGGAGGAACAACGATTGTACGCATGGTGAAACTATTGAGTTGGGACTAGATTTAGAGAAAAATGATCATGTTAAAGTTTGTAAAATTTAAACGTAATGTTATTTTTATTCTTGAAAAAGTTTAAAAAAAGTATAGCAAATAAGCAAAAATATTTTTGATAAATAGCGCTAAATGCCTCTTAATCAGAATCCCTAAATATTTCTGTGCAAATTGTTGCTGAAGTTTTTTATTTTCCATAAAATTGGAAGAATAAACTAACTTTTCATACAAAATGAATTATTTTTCTGCACTTAAGTTCAAGATATTGCTAATTGCTTTAATCTTCAGTTTTAATGGCCTTATGGCTCAGAAATCTCCGATTAAATTCGGAGATATTCCCACATCAGACCTCGAAGCCAAAGTTTACGCTATCGACTCATCTGCCTCAGCAGTGATTCTTTGTGACTATGCAACCTTGACTTATGCCTACTATTCTTCTGGTCTAAAGACCATGTTTACCCATCATCGTCGTATCAAGATATTAAAAAAATCTGGCTATGATTGGGCTACCTTCGAAACGATGACGAGAGGAGGAAATCAAGAATCTATTTCAGGGATCAAAGGAGCAACTTACCGTTTGGTTGGAGGTAAAGTACAGGTTGATAAATTAGAAAAATCAGCCATTTTTGAGAACAAATCTGACAAAAACTTTACTTCTCACAAGTTTACACTTCCCAACGTTCAGGAAGGAAGCGTGGTGGAGTTTACGTATCAGATACAATCCAATTACGATACCGAGATTCCAACGTGGCGTTTTCAGCACTCTATTCCTACCCTCTGGAGTGAGTATTGGGTAAATGCTCCCAATTTTTACGTGTTTAGATTGCACACGCAAGGGTATGAGCCTTTTGTTATTTCAAAGCAAGACCAATCGAGCATCATGCTTGAAGGGTCTAGTTATGCAAGTACGGAATATCATTTAGCCGTAAAAGATGCTCCTGCTATCAAAGAAGAGCCCTACACAACTACCATAGAAGACTTTACAGCTAAGATACAGTTCGAAATCGCGGCGTATGTACCACCTAATGGCATTAGTAAAAACTTTTCATTGACTTGGGAAAATTTGGATGCAGCATTATTGGGCTATGACTCGTTTGGTAAACTTGCCAAACCTGATGGCGCCGTCAGAGATATTGTACCTTTCCTAAAACGGACAGATTCAGATACTTTAGCGCATTTAAACAAAGTGCTTGATTACGTTCAAAAAGCAGTACTCTGGAATGGGGATGCAAGTATGTATGGCTCGAATACTCGTAAAAAGGTATTGGAAAGTAAGCTAGGAAACTCCGCAGACTTAAATCTTTTGCTAGTAGCTATTTTGAAAGAACTCAAATATGAAGCCCAACCCCTGATTTTGAGTACCCGTAATCATGGTATGGTCAATGAGACACAGGTGTTAGAAAAGCGCTTTAATTATGTGGTAGCTGGCGTTTTGATGCCTAATCAGCAATGGTTGTTATTGGATGCCACCGACCCTATGTGTAAAGCAGGTAGCGTGCCATTTCGTTGTCTTAATCAGCAAGGAAGAATCGTAGCTTCGGGTACTGGAGAATGGGTTGAAATTACCCCGAAAGAAAAATATACTGCCGCTCAAAGCGTATCGGTCACCGTAAAAGCCAATGGCGATGCTGAGATAAAGGGAGATTTACTTTTTCAAGGGTATGCAGCTATGGCTATGCGCAAAGTCTATCAGAAGGAAGGTGAAAAAGCTTTAGGTGAATATCTGAAAAAGGAATACCCCAACCTTCAAATCAAATCCTTTAAAGTGACTGGTCAGAGCAAATATGAAGATGCTTTTACTATTTCTGTTGATGCCGAAGTATCAGAAGCTGTTAATATCCTTGGGGAGCGTATGTATATCAAACCTAGCTTTGGCTTAATCGATACCGAAAACCCTTTTCACAATAAAGACCGCAAGTTTCCTGTCAACTTTGGGTATTTGCAAGACGATCTTTCTACCATTATGATCAATTTTCCTGAAGGGTATGTGGTAGAAGAATTGCCCAAATCAGTAAAAGCTGTTACGCCTGATAAGATGGTAAATTATACTTATCAACTATTTGCTAATGGCAATCAGATTGCATTTATGAATAAGTTATTTGTCAAGAAAACCTATTTCTATGCAGAAGAATATCACGATTTAAGACAAGTATTTGATTTGATAGAACAACGTAACCTCCAACAGATTGTGTTGAAGAAGAAGTAGGTCTGATAATAGATACATCGACCCTACAACTTTGAGAATATCATAGCCATGATTTACCAATTTTTCTATAAGAAAGATTGTTAAATCATGTGTTTTAAGCGCTTCGGTTTTCTGCTTTTCTCAAAATATCTTTTCTGAATTGCTCAATTCAAAATCGATTCTATCCGAGCATATTCTTTCCCAAATAAACCTTAAAACAATGAAAAAAATAACCTTTTTACTACTAATGCTTTCAATGGCTTTTATAGCCAATGCCCAACAAGAACTACCTAAATTCCCCGATGTAAAAGTAGAGGATTTGAAGAAAAAAGAGTATGTCAAGGATTCTTCTGCCGAGGCTTATATCATGATGAATTATGGGAATGGATGGGTGTATAAAAACTCGGAAGGTGGCTATGAGATTGCCTATCAATACTTTACTAGAATTAAAGTATTGAAAAAAAGCGCTTTTGAGCGGGCTACAAAAACACTTTTCCTCTACAAAGATGATACTCAACAGAATATAGAGACCGTCGAAAATGTCAAAGGACGAACTTACAATTTTATCAATGATGGAATAACCATTGAAGAACTCGACCCCAAGGACGTATTTAAAGGAAAATATGACAAATCTTATGATAAGGTAAGTTTTACTTTACCCAAAGTAAAAGAAGGCTCCATCATTGAATATTCTTATGTGGTTCGGTCGCCGTATCCTTTCAAACCTAAGGATTGGTATTTTCAGTATAATATCCCTTGTGAGCGAAGTGAATATACCTTTAGTTCTCCAACCAATTTGGCCTATCGTATTTTGATGCAGGCTTGTGAAGGCAAACTTTCATTTGATAAATGTGCAACCGCCGACGAGTATCGCACTTGCCAATGGTTGATGTTGAATGTTCCCGCCCTCAATCGTGAAAAGTATGTTGCCAACTTGGATGATTATACTCGAAAAATCCACTTTGAGCTGGCTGAATACATTGTGGATGGCATGAGTAAACCTAAAAACCTTTCCATAGATTGGCCTGCTTTTGACAAGCAATTATTAATTGACGAGGATTTGGGGGGAAGAATTGGTAAAATCTCAGCTTTTGATGCCACGGCTCAAAGTCTCAAAACCCAAAAAACAGATACGCTTGAATTGGCAAAGGAGGTTTACAAATATGTACAAAGCAATTTTACTTGGGATGGCAATAAATACCTATTTACTCAAAACACCTTAAAGGAGATATTCAACCGTAAAACAGGCTCGGGTACTGAGCTGAATTTATTACTTATTTCGCTACTGCGTCAGGTCGGAATAGAGGCCAATCCTGTAGTAATTAGTACCCGTGAGCATGGTCGAATATGGAAAGATTATCCTATGATTAGCAGATTCAATTATACTTTAGCGCATGTCAATATCAAAGGGAAGGACGTCTTGTTAGATGTAACTGATAAAAACCTTCGCTGGGGATTATTACCAAGTTTTTGTATGGTGGGCGAAGGTCGTTTATTAATTAGTAATAAATCTCAATGGCTTCCTATTCGTACACCTGAGAAAAGTGGAGAAATGATTAATATGGAATTTACATTCGGAGAAAAAGAATCAGAACTTGAGAGCCAAATTACTTATGCTGGGGTAGGGTACCAAGCCATCGACTACCGCACCGAATACAATACTTTAGGCAAGGAGAAGTTTGCAGAAAAATTTCGTAAAAAACTTTCTACTATCGACAAAGCTTTGGTAGAATTTGAGGGCTTTTCAAGTACAGATACGGATGTTCAGCCTGTAATAGCTGTGACAGGGAAAAATCCAGAGGGATATAGTGTTGTAAATGGTAAAATCTATCTTAAAACAATTCCTTATGATGGTACTACCGAGCATCCTTTTGTTAGTGCCGAAAGAGCTTTTCCTATTGATTTTACCTATCCTACCGAAGAGACTATTACTTGCAAATATACCATTCCAGATAATTATGCGGTGGTCGAACTTCCCAAAGCGATTCGAGTGACACTTCCAGAAGATGGTGGTAGATTTAACTTTTCGGTTGCTCAATATCAAGGCGGTAAAGTCATAATCGTAACCAGCCAAATACAGCTCAAAAAATCGATTTATGGTGTAGACGAATATCAAGCCATCCGTACTGTTTATGACCATATTGTGGCCAAACACAATGAAATGATCGTTCTTCAAAAAAAATAATACTATGATGCTAACTACACGATTACTAAAAGTTTTCTTACTACTATGCTTTGTTTATCCTATTACTGCTCAAACAGTGGTTTGGAATGTACAAGGTATTCCAGAAAAATTAAAGGAAAAAGCTCATGCTGTAATTCGTACAGATGAGAATGTTTTGTTGGTGAAAAATGAAGGTTTTTTAACTCGAAAAAAACATACAGTTATCACCATTCTCGACGAAGAGGGACTTAAATACGGGCATCTTTATATTGACTATAATAAACTTTCGAAAGTTACCGACCTCGAAGGCGTACTTTACGATGCTGCTGGCAATAAGCTTCGTAAGCTCAAAAAAGAGGAAATAAACGATATTGGCAATGTATCCGAAACTAATCTATTTGACGATTATCGCTATAAATCGGTACAATTCAACTATGCGAATTTTCCATTTACGGTAGAGTATTCCTACGAAGTGTCCGATAAGAGAATGGCCTTCTATGAATCATGGTTTCCTGGAGATGATACCGACGATGTGTCAGTACAAGCCAGTAGCTTACAAATAGAGATGCCTGCCAATATGCAATTACGATATAAGGAAATCAATGGCGTGGCATCGGTCGAAAAATCTCAGAATGGCGCTAATACGGTGTATAAATGGAAGGTAAGCAATCTCCCGATTAAGGCTCATGAGCCTTACGCTCCAGCTTGGTCTGAGCGTGGCCCGGGTGTTTGGACGGCTCCTGCTACTTTTGAAATGGATGGTTATAAGGGTGATTTTTCTACTTGGCAAAAAGTTGGAGAGTTTGATAATTTGCTCAACAAAGGAAGAGAAACCCTACCTCCTAGAGTAGTGAATGAAATCCAGACACTTGTCAAAGGAGAAACTACACAAGAAGCAAAAGTCAAAAAGGTATATGAATACCTTCAACAACATACCCGATATATTAGTATCCAGTTGGGTATTGGGGGCTTGCAACCATTTGAGGCTTCTTTAGTGGCCGAAAAAGGATATGGAGACTGTAAGGCACTAAGTTTTTTTACAAAAGCTATGTTGAAAACTATTGGTGTCGAGTCGCATTATGCGTCAATTAAAGCAGGGGAGGCCACAGCGGATATTCTGACAGACTTCCCAGCGCAACAGTTTAACCATGTGATTTTGTGTGTGCCAATGCCCAAGGATACCATTTGGCTAGAGTGTACCTCGCAAACAAATCCTTTTGGATACTTATCCAATTTTACGGCTAATCGACATACGCTTTTGGCAACACCGAGTGGAGGCGTATTGGTCAAAACTCCGGCGTTATCTGCCAAAGACAACCAAGTGAGTCGAAAAGTTAAAATGGAATTGGGAGCTGATGGTTCGGCAAAGGCAAAGATTGACGCCCATTTCAAAGGGATTTTTTATGATGATATGATAGGGCTGATTCATGAAAATAATCAAGAAAAAACCACCATCTCTTTACTAAAAAACTTCTATTTGGGCAATGCTCAATTAAGCAAAATTGCTTTGCAAGAAAATAGAGATAAAATCCCGAGTGTTCAAGTTGCTTTTGATGCCGATTTAAAAAAACTAACCTCTCCAAGTGGGTCGAGGCTATTTGTGACTCCTGATATTTTCTTCAAAGAAGATGGTGTACCATCATCAGGCTCCGAGCCTCGTACCATGGATGTCGAGTTATTTAATAATATATCTTATAACGACGAGATTGAAATTCAGCTCCCTACTTACCAAGCAGTGGAGGCATTGCCAACCGATGTAAGCTTCACATCAAAATTTGGAACCTTCCAAGTAAAGTACCAATTACAGGGCAACAAATTATTATTGACTCGCAAGTTTACACGCAATAATGGAAAATATAAGGCCAATGACTTTGCAGAATTGATTGATTTCTATAAAAAAATCTCAAAAGCAGACCGAGCACAAATGGTTTTGAAGTTGTAAAAACCCTTTAATAATCCCTTAATGACCAACTCCGTAAGTTTTTCAAGAACTTACGGAGTTTTTGTTTTGGTCAAGCAAGTACAAAAAGCGTAAAACTTGTAACTTTGCGCTCTCAAATACAAATACGGAAAAACAACAACTCATAATATCATTGCTCAGGTATCAAAACACTTTCCTAATACTTGAGTAAACAAGATTGCACTAGCAAGGTATTATCTAATTTTATACACAATGAAAATTTCACTTAATTGGCTTAAACAGTTCATCGAAATTAATGAATCTCCCGAAGAGCTAGACCAAATGTTGACAGGTACTGGTTTGGAGGTAGAGGGTATCGAGCGTCACGATTCTATCCCAGGTGGGTTACAAGGCTTTGTTGTTGGCGAAGTACTTACTTGCGAACGATTTATGGTGAAAGAAAAACAGTTGAGCCTTACTACAGTAGATATTGGTCAAGAAACTCCCTCTCAAATTGTTTGTGGTGCCGCCAATGTTGATGCTGGTCAAAAAGTGATTGTAGCAACCGTTGGAACAACTCTTTACGACAAAGAAGGTAAGCCAGTGTTTGCTATTTCGAGCAAGAAAACTTACGGACATTTATCTGAAGGGATGATTTGTGCTGAAGACGAAATCGGTATTGGTTCTTCGCATGATGGTATTTTGGTATTGGATACAGATTTGCCAAATGGTACGCCTGCCACCAAATACTTCAACCTTGAAGCAGATTATATGATTGAAATCGGTTTGACACCAAACCGTGCCGATGCTGCATCTCACTGGGGAGTAGCTCGTGATATTAAAGCTGCTACGGGTCGTGAAATCACTTTGCCATCTATTGAGGCTTTTAAAGTAGATAATAACAATTTTCCGATCGAACTTATCGTAGAAGATGCGCAGGCTTGTCCACGTTTCTGTGGGGTAACTATCGATGGCGTTACCGTAAAACCTTCACCAGAATGGTTACAAAATGCCTTGATTACCATTGGTTTGCGTCCTATCAATAATATCGTTGATATTACCAATTTCATTTGTCATGGCTTGGGTCAACCAATGCACGCTTATGATTGGAGTGCTATCAAAGGTCAAAAAGTAGTGGTGAAAACTCTACCAGCAGGTACTAAGTTTACCACACTTGATGAAGTTGAACGTACTTTAGGCGAAACAGATTTGATGGTTTGTAACGCTGAAGAGCCAATGGGTATCGCAGGCGTATTCGGAGGAGCAACTTCGGGTATCAAAGACGAAACAACTCGTGTATATTTGGAGGTAGCGTATTTTGATCCTGCTTCTGTTCGTAAAACAGCACAACGTCATGGTTTGAAAACGGATGCTTCTTTCCGTTTTGAACGTGGTACAGATCCAAATGCTAAATTATATGCTTTGAAATACGCTGCCTTGTTGATTCAAGAATTAGCAGGCGGTGTCATTGCTTCCGAAGTTTCGGATTTCTATCCAAATCCAATTCAAGATTTTGTAGTACCTGTAACATACAGAAATATTGATAGATTGATTGGTAAGCAATTAGGAAAAGAGCTTATCAAGTCTATTTTGGTATCGTTGGATATTCAAATTACAGAAGAAACCGAAGCTGGTTTTACTGCGATTGTTCCTCCATATCGTGTAGATGTTACGCGTGAGGCTGATATTATTGAAGAAATCTTACGTGTGTATGGTTTCAACAATATTGAACTTTCAGAAAACTTAGGAACTGACTATCTTTCTGATTTCCCAGCGAAAGATCGTGATAAATTGCAATGGAAAATTGCAACAAGTTTGGCTGGAAGTGGTTTTTCTGAAATTATCACTAACTCATTGACAAAGCCTTCTTACGCTGCTTTGATTCAGAGTGATTTACAAGGTGAAAATGTTGAAATTCTAAACAAGTTATCAGAAGATTTGGCGGTAATGCGTCAATCAATGGTTTTCTCTGGCTTGGAAGTATTGGCTCACAATATCAATCGTCGCCAGAAGGATTTGAAATTGTTTGATTTCGGAAAAACTTATCACAAAGTCAACGAGAAATATGTTGAAAAACGCCACTTGGCGATTTACTTAACAGGTAATATTTCGGCAGAAACTTGGCAGGCAAAATCTGAAAAGATTTCATTCCACACTTTGGCGAATGTAGTTACTAAGTTGTTGAAAAGCTTAGGTTTCAAAGATTTCCAAACAAGACCAATCGAAGGTTCTGCTACTTTTGAATATGGTTTGACGTACGTAATCAACAAGAAAGAATGTGTTAGTCTGGGCTTAGTAAAAGCAAAATTGGCGAAGGCTGCCGACGTAAAACAATCGGTATTCTATGCTGATTTGGATTGGGATTACTTGTTCAAACAATACAAAGAAAACGTAGTATTTACCGAATTGTCTAAATTCCCTGAAGTTCGTCGTGACCTTTCATTGGTATTGGACAAAGAAGTTACTTTTGACCAAATCCAGAAATTGGCAAAACAATACGAGAAAAACTTGTTGCGCCAAATCAACGTATTTGATGTATATCAAGGCGAAAACTTGGGTGAAGGCAAAAAGTCTTACTCAGTAAGCTTTATCCTGCAAGACAACGAGCAAACGTTGACAGATAAAGTAATTGACAAAACAATGGAGCGTTTAATGGCTGGATTCGAGAAAGAAATCGGAGCAGTAATTAGAAAGTAAATTAGCTGTAGGCTTTTGGCTTATGGCAATGGGGTTTCGGCTTTCAGCCTAAATCCTACCACTACAAAAAAAGCTGAGAAGACATATCTTCTCAGCTTTTTTTGTAGTTCATTTTATCAGCACATAAAATCATTTAATAGTGTTTCTGATAACAGATATACTAATAACTATTACTGCTGAACTTGAACTATTGTAAGGCAGTACTCTTTTGGATAAGGTCTTCAATCTCCAACAAAAGCTTTTTACCAAATCCTGACCATGAGTTCATAGTACCGCTCTGAAAAAGTTCAACTAACTGATCAAAACTCACTACATTGTGGTCTTGGAGGAAGCGCTTAAGGTTTTTACTGGCACTAAGCGTTTCTAAAAAATTTCCTGCGTTTAGTTTCTGCTCCTCGTACTCTTTAATAATCCTGAGTGCATTTAGATATTCAGAATGAGAAATTGTAGGCATTGCTGTTAATCAATAGTTTTGTGTTACACCTAAAAAGTTGTACCGTGTGCTAGTTCTAGATTCCAATGTGCTAATATACGACATTTTATGTTCCAACTTATGGTACAATTAGTTTATCTTTCGAATATAGCACTTTTCCAGTACTATCCACAAAGCTTGTGGTAATCAAATTATCCTTGATTTTGACCGATGTAAAAGCTGGGGTATTCGTACCAAAAAGTAAATAAGGATGTTCTTTTCGTACAATATCATTGGCATACGCAGCTCCGCCACTCACCAAGAGTTCAGTATCTAGGTCTGGAGCCTTTAGATATTGGCTATTGTGGCTATGACTCGAAATATATAATTGTACTTTGTATTTGTTCAAAAGAGGTTTGATAGTACTAATAATTTCTGCTTGATCGCCTCTGCCTGTTCCTGCCGAATACATAGGATGATGTCCTACTACAATTTTAATTTTTTCCTTACTCATACTCAAAGTACTATCTAACCATTTTAACTGTTTTTGAGTATCCTGTGACAAAATATCTGAATGCATAAAGGCATTATTGCGATGGTCTGTAATCATTGGAGTGGTATCAATAACCACAAATCTGACATTGTTGTTATTGGCCATTTCACGCACAAAAGTGTAATATCTATTAGGCAAAATCCATCGCTTATTGATTTTAGCATAATCAAGCTGTGCCGTAGGATTACCCATGTAATCATGATTGCCAAGGGTTATATACCAGTTTTTCAAAATATTAGAACCGCTATATACTTGTTCATAAGACTGTTTCCAGTGTGCATCGTTGATGTCGGCTACACCATTTTCATAAAAGTTATCACCCGTCGAGAAAATAAAGTCAATGGGTGTCAGCTTAGCCGATTTATCCATTTGTTTAGCTATCGAAGTCTGAGCATATTGTCCCATTCTTCCCCAGTCGCCCACAATATAAAAAGAGGTTTCTTTAGGTAAATCCATGGTTACTTCTTGTTTACAGCTCCAGTAAATTCCAATAGCAAGAATAAAGAGTAATAAGGAGAATTTTCTCATGTTGAATTTTCTTATTGGCGAATTTTAGATTTATACAAAATTCGATTCATTTTCGATAAAAAAGAAACGTATATGCCTGAAAAACAATAAAAACTATTCAACGGAAGGGGAGGGAGGGAACAGGCACAAAGGTACAGAGGCACAAAGGGGTTTTCAGTAGAGACGCAATGTTTGCGTCTGTGTGAGGGAACAGGCACAGATGCACAAAGGGATTTGGTAGAAACGCAATGTTTGCGTCTAGTGGTAGAGAGACTTTTTTCACACTTTGTGCCTTTGTGCCTCTTTGCCTTTTCGCCTATACCATCCCCCTGCTCCTTTGCCCCTAAAAATCAATAAAACATCTCCATAGGATCATCGACAACTCTCAATTGTTCATCAAAACCATCAATCAATAGCATATCTGCAGAAGAAATAGCAAAATTGAAAATATCAAAATTCTCCTTCAAACGTTTAAGATTGGATGATTTCGGAATAGTAGAAACTCCATGCTGGAGCGCCCAGCGTAAAATGATTTGGGCGGGACTTTTTCCGTATTTTTCAGCCAAAGTCACAAGTCTTGGGTCATTCATCTTTTGCCCACGAATCAAAGGCGTATAGGCTTGCAACTGAATACCTTTTACTTGACATTCGGTTAATAAATCTTCCAGAAATAAATAGGGACTAAATTCCACTTGGTTAACAGCAGGTATAATATTGGCATATCCAGAAAGTTCCTCTAAAAATGGAGAAAGGTAATTTGCCACCCCAACCGAGCGCACCAACCCCTCTTGATATAGATGCTCAAGAGCCAACCATGTTTCTTTTCGAGTTGCTTTGATAGGCCAATGCACCAAATACAAATCGATATAATCAATCGAAAGTTTTTTGAGACTTTGCTCAAAAGCCTTTAAGGTATTATCATAACCTTGGTCGTTGTTATGGACCTTGGTTGTCACAAACAATTCGCTTCTCTGGATATTACTTCGACGTATGGCATTACCGATTTCTATCTCATTTTCATACATCGAAGCCGTATCAATTAATCGATAGCCTGTCTCAATCGCCCATTCCACGGCTTGCTCAGCTTCTTGGTTGTACATATCATACACGCCAAGCCCCAACAAAGGCATGGTTTGTCCTGTATTTAAAGTTGTATATAACTGCATGGTTTTAGATTATTTGTGTATTGGAGATTGAGTGATTTTATTAAATATTTCGTCGACAAAAATCACTCAATCACCACTCATTCAATCACTCAGTAGCTATCAAGTCCAAGTAATTTTTTGCCTAAATCTGATAATACTGCTGTTTCGTATCGGTCTCTTTCAAAATTTCTTGGGTCGCCTGGAAATGCATATCCTTCAGGGGCGATACGGTTTTTCCATGAGTTGATTCTCCAATTTTTCAAAGCCTCATTGTCTTCCTCGGCTGGCATCATCGAAATATATTGAGCAATACGCACCTTATCTTCACTCTTATTTGGACGAATGCCATGTGGTTGAGTACTGTTAAAAATAAGCAAATCTCCAGCTTCTAATTTTACCTTTACAAAATGCTCTTCCAGACCCGTGGTGTCTGGCTTAAACCTATCTCTATCTTCTGGTTGAGTCAATTTCCAAGTATCATAAGTACGATATAATTCAGGAATACACTGAAAACCTCCCATATTTTCGTCTGTTTGGTCTGCTAATGCCAAGACTCCCTGTACATTTTGAGGGCGAGTTTCGGGGTCATAGTCCCAGTGGATAAAACCCTTGAAAATATGATTAGGTCGCATCGGAAAATTCAAATTTGCTCTGTCAATGGTTACCCACAATTTTTCGGTACCCCAAACGTCCACAAAAGCATCATATACACGTTGTGCCTGACGGTTTTCCCACAACAACTGATGATTATAAACCTCGACCATACCACTACCCACTAGTTCCTTCATTTGCATTTCGGCTCTCGGTGCCGAATACCAAGTGTCAGGATTCGTAGGATCTTTTTCCTCAAACTCCCAAAGAAACGCTGCTGTCTTTGCGGCTTGCTCACGTGAGACGGCATTTTTGATGACTACATACCCATTATGAATCCAAAATTGCCAATCTTCTTCGCTCAATACACGTAAGGGTTTACCATTGCTACGGTCATTCAAACCGATTTTGCTACTTGTCGCAGTCGAAGGGTTTCCCGGAATATCTTTATGATTTTGATTGGCCATCATTGTAGGGGTCATTGTCGGAGTCATTTGCATGGTCTTGTTAGTTTAGTAATATCTGTTGTTGAAATTGTTATACAAATTTATCCTGTTATTCTACTCAAAATCTTGGCTAATAATTGCCATTTTTTGAACAATTTTGATTTTTTGATAAATAATGATTTGTAAATGGATAAATAAAGTTCAAAATTTGACAAATTCGTAGTAAGCTCACAAGCTAGTTGAGTGTGCTTAAACGGTATTTTGAAGATTTTGTCTTAAAACCCATTAGTAGTGAACTATGAAACTCATTCTAGAAGAATTTGCGCCAGACTCTAATAGCTCATTTCGGATTATGCAAAATCCAAGATTGAGTCAGATTTTTTATTGGCATTTTCACCCCGAAATTGAGCTGGTTTATATCGAAGGTACTGATGGGACTCGGCATGTGGGCGAGCATATCTCGCGCTATAGTTACAATGATTTGGTGTTGATAGGCTCTAATATTCCACATCTCAATTTTGATTATATGGTCAAAACAGAGGACTATGAAAAAGTAGTTTTGCAGTTGAGTCCGTCATTTTTGGGAAATGGACTTACCCAAACGCCCGAACTCAAAGGAATCGCTGAGCTGTTTGAGCGTTCGCAATATGGTATTGCTTTCGGCGAAAATGTGAAATTAACATTGGCCGAAAGAATGAAAAATATTCGTACAATTCCACCCTTTGAGCAATTTTTGGAGGTATTGAGCATTTTTCAGTTATTAGCCAGTACAACTGAATATGTACTATTACACGAAAAACCTGTCGAAAATCAATACAACAAAAAAGACCAAGAGCGTATCAAACGCCTTTATCAGTTTATTGATGAAAATTATCAGCGTAAAATAGAATTGAGCGAAGTAGCCGAAATGACCAATCTGTCAGAGGCGGCTTTTTGTCGCTATTTTAAAAGAATGACACGCCTGACTTTTATCGAATTTTTGAATCATTATCGGGTCAATCAAGCCAAAAATTTATTGCTTTTAGACAAAAATGTTACCGAAACCTGCTTCGACTGTGGTTTTGAAAGTATGTCCTATTTTAACAGAACTTTCAAAAAGCTGACTGGAGTCAATCCTTTGGCATTTAAAAAGCATTATTTTTGAGACTTGTGTAGATTAATCTGTGGTTAACCAATAAAATAGAATGACTCCTTTTATAAGTTTAGAAAATACGGCACTCAGAAAATTTGAAAAAATTGTTGTCCGTAACCTCAATTGGCAAATAGAAGACCAACAGCATTGGGCTATTGTAGGCGAAAATGGTTCGGGTAAAACGACCTTATTGGAAGCCTTGGCTGGAAAAATTCCATTTGTGGGAGGAAAAGTAAAATTCCATTTTATGGAAGAAGGACAATTACTGAAAGACAAAATCGAGTTGGTATCCAGAGATTATTCAGGAAATCGTATCCTCAATTCAGCAGCACAATATTACCAGCAGCGTTTTAATGTATATGATGCAGAAAACTCACCGACGGTTCGAGAGTTTTTGACAGACCAAATGAAACCTATTGGCACAATTGATGAAAAATCGGTTCAATTACCCCCTTCGCCATATACAGAAGAAGAACTCTTGAATGCCGCCAGAGTATTACGTATCGAGCATTTGCTCGAACGTAAATTAATGACTCTTTCGAACGGAGAAACTCGTCGTACCTTACTGACTCGTTCTTTCCTAAAACGTCCTAAAGTGATGTTGTTGGATACACCATTTGTGGGCTTAGATGTCGCTTCCAGAGCCATATTGCATGAGGCAATCAATGCTATTTCGCAACATGGCACACATATCATTTTGGTAACTACGCCCGATGAAATTCCAACCTGCATTACGAATGTTTTTGAACTTAAGAAAAGTACAGAAACCGAAACTACACAGGAGGTCAATTTAGATCATGCTCTCTTGGAAGAACTTTTGGCATCGAGCACAAGCCAAGATAACTTTGAATACGCTGTCAGTATGCGTAATGTCAATGTAAGTTATGGAAACAAAAAGGTATTGAATACGCTCAATTGGGAAGTAAAACGTGGTGAAAAATGGGCTGTATTAGGACCAAATGGTTCTGGTAAATCTACGCTACTAAGTCTTATTAATGCCGATAATCCACAAAGTTATGCCAACGATTTTGATCTTTTTGATCGTAAAAGAGGTTCGGGAGAGTCGATTTGGGATATTAAAGGCAAGATAGGGTTTGTATCGCCTGAATTACATTTATTTTTTACCAAGCGTACAGAAGTATTTAAAGCTGTTGCCTCTGGGTTGTACAATACCAATGGTTTGTATCAAGCATTAAAACCTGGACAACAAGAATTAGCCGAAAAATATCTTCGCTTGTTGGGCATTGAACACTTGTCTCAAAAGCGTTTTTCAGAAATTTCTACGGGCGAACAACGTATGGTTTTGTTGGCAAGAGCTTTGATTAAGAATCCTCCATTATTAGTTTTAGACGAGCCTTGTCAAGGTCTAGACCAACAGCATATCCGTTATTTCAGGGATTTGGTAGATGAAATTTGTGTCAAATTGAATAAAACTTTGCTGTATGTAACGCACTATGAAGGTGAGATACCTGCCTGTGTTTCAAAAGTGTTGAAAATGACAGAGGGTAATGCCGAAATTTTAGATAGATAGTATTTTGACAGTCGGTGAGGAGCAGTCAACTTTGAGCCGACTATCATAAAATTCTTATCTTTTATTTTTTTAGTTAAAATAAATAATTAATTTAGTAACTAGTTACGTAACTGATTACATAAAATGGATATTATAAAAGAATTAGGTCCTTTGGCGATTGCGAGTAGGATGAAACGTCTTGCTGAATTGGTATTTAAACAGGCCATCAATGTGTACCGTGTACATGGGATCGATTTTGAACCCAAATGGTTTCCTCTTTTTTACTTGTTGTCTCAAAAGGAATCCATCGGTGTGATGGAAGCTTCAGAACATTTGAATATTTCACACCCAGCTGTTATTCAATTTGTGAAAGAATTAGAAAAAAAAGGCTGGGTGATGTCCGAAAAATCGCCTGAAGATGCTCGTAAACGTATCTTGAAACTAACAGAAAAAGGATGGGCATTTTTACCGCAGTTGCAAGAAATTTGGGACAATATCAAAACAGTTAATCAACAACTCATAGATAAAGAAGCACATGATTTGATGCGTTCTTTAGAATCTTTTGAGCAATATTTCCTAAAAGACGGTTTTTACAAAGAGTACTATCAAAACTATATTGATGAAAAATCGAAATAAGGCGCCTCTCTATTATTTGGTAATATTTGATGTTGAAATGGAAAGTTAAATTATTGTATAGGAAACTTTACCTAGCTGAAATAGCAATAAGCCCAAGTATTGTTACAAAAACCAAAAAAATAGAATAGATGGTTCTAAAAGTTCGTTCACTTTTTAATTTTCGGAGATCTTTTTCCTCTTGAGTCATTCCATAAAAGAGTTTTTTATTTCTGTCATATCCTGCTGGATAAATGATAATAGGAGCCGATTGTTGTATCGGAGATTCATTAGTGACGTTTTGTACCTGCGTTGTATCAGTAAGTTTTGGACTGTTGTTCGTGGTGTCAGAAAGTACCTTTGGGACGTGGTTAGCATTTGAATCAGAGAAACTTTCTGTGGGAAAATCTGAGGAAAGACCCAAGGTTTTTTCAGATATAAAAGTAGACTTTTTCGCTCCAACTAGTTTACCATCATCTAGGCTGGCTTTTTCGGCTAATAAAGATGCTGTCATATATGAAGAGTTTGTCAGTGAGATTGCACTGGCACTTGGATTAGAGCATGAGAAAAGAATCCCACAATAGATAATTATTAGTTTAGTCATGGTAAATGAAAATTATATTGGATTGGAACGTTGAATGAAGGGCTTTTCTAGTTTATGCGACAATATTCTCTATTTAAAAAGATATATTATTCCTGCAATTGCTAATAATGCAAGCTTTGCTATTGTGACCCATTCATCCCCGCTGTATTGTCTATGATGGTATTGCTTTATATATTTTACACGACCACTTAGTTTGTAACGGGGACTCCTATTTTTATCATATCCTCTGGGATAGGTGATAATAATGGGACGATAGTTATGAGAAGATGTTTCCGTAGAATCAATGGTTTGAGCTTGTAGCTGAATGCTATCTGTGAGGTTCTTTGAATGAAGTGTAGAATCAATTTGTGCTTTTTTGACATTCGTATTATTTGAATCAAGTAGCATTTCGGCTGAAATGCTGATGAAATCACAAATGGTATTTTGAAATAAGTAGCTTGATTTTTCATGTTCTTCTAGCATGAAAGTATTGTAACACAAGTGCGTGTTTTTAGATACTATAGGTTTTACTTCTACCCTAGAAAATGAATATAGAAGAGAAGTGGCGTTGGAATTTTTGCTATTAAAAAAGCATAGTAAGCCCAAGTAAAGCATACTGATTTTAATCATTTTTAAAAGAGAATTATTGTTGTAATAGAGCAAAATTAACGACTTAACAAATGATTAGGGAACCGAAAAATAAGTTTTACTATCGCTATTTTCTACTCATTTTATAAGAAAGTATTTGACTTGTTCATTTTAAATATACAGAAAAGAAAAACCATGTGCTTCAGGATCAAGGAATTGGGAAAATATCCTCATTCTTAAAGCACCCAACTACATAAAATTCAACTTTAATACAATGCAAATTCCTATTTATCAAGTAGACGCTTTTTCTTCTAATGTATTTGGAGGAAACCCCGCGGCAGTTTGTCCACTCGAATCGTGGTTGACAGACGACTTAATGCAAAAAATTGCTTTAGAAAATAACTTAGCCGAAACAGCCTTTTTTGTTCAAGAAACAGATACCCGTTTTCATATTCGTTGGTTTACGCCAACGGTAGAGGTTGATTTATGTGGTCATGCTACCTTGGCAACGGCACATGTATTATTTACGGAGCTAGGTTATGGGCATGAAGTTATCGAGTTTTTTTCAAGAAGTGGAATTTTGACCGTACAAAAACAAGGAGATTTATTGGAGCTGAATTTTCCAGCGGATGAAATCAAGGAAGTGGAACCACTATCAGCTTTGAATGAATGTTTGGAGGTAAATATTCTGCATACTTTCCGTGGAAAATCGGATTATATGGTCGTGCTCGAAAATGAAACATTGGTGTTAGAACTTCGTCCTGATTTCCGTCAAATGGCAACTATTGAAGCCAGAGGAATTATTGCAACTGCCAAAGGAAGTAAGGTAGATTTTGTGTCACGCTTCTTCGGACCACAATCAGGGATTGATGAAGACCCAGTGACGGGTTCAGCACATACTACTTTGACACCTTACTGGGCTGAACAACTCGGCAAAACAGAACTAACAGCTTGGCAAATATCTCCTCGTAAAGGTGAATTATGGTGTAAATTAGAAGGCGATAGAGTCAAAATTGCAGGAAAGGCAGTTCTGTATCTTAAAGGGCAAATCTTTGTGTAGGCTTTAAGCTATCGGCTATAGGCATTCAGCAAAAAAGGTTTCTTTGAATTCATGGGGAATATTTTACCGAAAGCTCATAGCTGAAAGCCGAAAGTTTAATGTTTGAATTTGCCCACTAAGTTAATTTGAACGTACCAATCTGATGATGAGTGCAATCCAATAACTGATATACCAATAACTGACAACTTTTTTATAAAAGCCTACGGCTCAAAGCTATAGCATGATAGATTTATGACAAAGGAATCAATACAAATCGAATCATTCCAACCTCAGTATAAAGAGGATTTTAAGACTTTGAATTTAGAGTGGATTCAAAAGTATTTCAAGGTAGAACCACACGATGTGGAGCAACTGGAAAATCCTGAAAAATATATTTTGGAAAGTGGAGGACAGATTTTTTTGCCCTCCATCAAAATCAAGTAGTTGGAACAGTAGCATTAGTCAAAAATAGCGATACCGATTATGAAATGGCTAAAATGGCGGTAAACCCACAATATCAAGGTATCGGAGTAGGAAAGGTTTTGTGTGCGCATACGATTCAGGCAGCAAAAGATTTAGGGGCAAAAGTTCTATGGTTAGTTTCCTCAACTCAACTTACACCAGCTTTAACGATGTATCGCAAATTAGGCTTCGTCGAAGTTCCGATTGGCGAAACCGAATATTCTCGTGCAGATATTAAAATGGAAATAGTGTTTTAGAAATCTTAGACAGGTATTTCTGTTTGAGAAAAAGCGCCGTAAGTACGAAAGACTTCAATATAATTGGTGTTCTTTCGCACCTACGGCGCTTTTTTAGCTATACACTAAATTTAAAAGGTAACCTATTTTAGGCAAGGACAAAGGACAACTCATCACTCCCCACTCACAACTCTGCACTTATTTTACTCTTTTCCTGCTTCTCGGTTATTTTTACCTGTCTTTTGTGTAATATCGTCGCCCAAATCTTCCCGCGCTTCTTCGGCTAATTGAAGTAGCTCCTCTACGATTTTAGGATATGTTTTCTGAACATCATATCGTTCGCCTGGGTCACGACGTAAATCGTATAAAGCCATTGGAACGGGCGAGTTCTCATTCACTTGCCCTGGATAACCATCATTTCCTGGCTGGAAACCTTCATAAGTACGCCCATTGTGCGCTAGAACCAATTTCCAATGCCCTTTTCGTACAGCTTCCAAAGAGTTTTTGCGATAGTAGTAATAAAAAGACTTTCTTGGTTCTGCCGATAGGTTGCCTTTGAGTAGTTCTGAAATATCTAATCCATCGATTTTATTGCTAGGTAGCTTGGCTTGACAGAATTTTGCAATCGTTGGTAAAAGGTCAATCGTCGAACTCAATTTATTACAAACTAATCCCTCAGGCATAGTTCCCTTCCAGCGCATTACGCAAGGCACACGTTGACCACCTTCATAGCTAGTGCCTTTTCCTTCACGGTATCCTCCCGACGAACCAGCGTGATTCCCGTAGTTGAGCCAAGGACCATTATCGCTGGTAACAATAACAAGCGTATTCTTATCCAAGCCATTTGCTTTCAAGGCTTTCAGTACTTCTCCGATCGACCAGTCTATTTCCATGATTACATCACCGTATAGCCCTTGTTGGCTTTTTCCTTTAAATCTTGGTGAAGCATTAATAGGCACATGAGGCATAGAATGTGGCAGATACAAGAAGAAAGGATTATTCTTATTTCGTTTAATAAAATCAACGGCCTTCTCTGTATATCTCGACGTTAGCATCCCTTGTTGCTCAAGAGTCGTTATATCCTCAATTTTTTCATTATTTTGAATCAGTGGTAACGTTGGGTAAGCCTTTTTCTTGAAATGACCTTCGGGTGCAGGACTCCCATCATAATCAACTGGCCACATATCGTTGGAATAAGGTAGTCCAAAATATTCATCAAAGCCATGCTGCAATGGTAAGAATTGTTTTTGATGACCCAGATGCCACTTCCCATAAATAGCAGTTTTATAGCCTTTTTCTTTCAACACCTCAGCTAAAGTCGTCTCATTAGCATTGATTCCGATGGTAGAGGTAGGCGCTAATGCTCCCGAAAAACCAATTCGATTGGGATAACAACCTGTTAACAATGCGGCCCGTGAAGCACTACAAACGGCTTGAGCTGCCAAAAAATTGGTAAACCTAATACCTTCTGTCGCCATCTTGTCGATATTCGGTGTTTGGTAATTGGTAGCGCCATTGGCACCGATATCACCATAACCGAGGTCATCCATAAATATCAAAACGATATTAGGTGTTTGAGGTTTGGGAGAAACAAACCCGAAGGTCATAAAACCTAGCAGACATAGGTTTAAGAGTTTTTTCTTATCATAGTAGGAAAGGTTGCCGTTTGGGTTAATATGAACAACCATAGGTAATTGTGTAACAGAGTTTATCATAAAAGCCTCAATAATCGTCGAAGCGTATTTACGACAAATTACCAAGATTTTGAGAAAATCATTACCAGATTCTGTAGGTTTATGGAAAATAGAATTTGAACATTTGACAAATGAATAAATGAAGAAACCCTTCTTTTCAAGAAATGGTTGTATTTTTAAAGTACTCAATGAAAAATAGACCAAGAGTATGACTCAAAATACCTCATCAGTTTTATACGCCGTAGTGGTTGGCACTTTTCAACAAATCGAAATAGGAGCTTTTGAAAAAGCCTTTATCAACCAATTACAAAATCAATATCCCGAAGTGGTTCTCGTAATTGCATCAGCGCCTATTCCTTCTAGCAAAAATCATCCTTTAGATGTAGAAACCAGAAAGTTGATGCTGGAAAAAGAATTTCCCAAGACTAAAATTACTACTTTCAAAAAACAAATATCAGCACAAGCAACCTCACAAGCCTTAGAAAGTGCTATTGCTCAGGCTGTTGGGGAAAGTGTTAATTGTCAGCTATTTGTCTTCAAGGAAAGCAACAATCTCACCCAGTACGAGCTCCCTTATCCATTCGAATGGGTTGAGTTGCCCGAATATGCACCACACATCATTGGCGACGCCGACCGTTCGCAAGTAGCCTATCGCGCAGGTGTATTCCAAACCGTTCGAGCGCAATATCCGAAAGTGTTTCCAACCGTTGATGTTGCCATTGTTTCTGGTGATAAAGTTTTACTTGGCAGAAAACCCCAGCAAGCACTTTTTAGATTTATCGGAGGGTTTATCGACCCCGAAGATGATTGTTTCGAAGATGCAGCCATCCGAGAAGCCGAGGAGGAAACAGGTTTGAAATTGTCGCAAGCTCGATACATTGGTACTGCTAAAATAGATGATTGGCGATACAGAGAAGAAGTAGATAAAATCATTACCAGTTTTTTTGTAGCCGAATACGAAGGAGGGACTCCCACGGCACAAGATGATATAGAGGAGTTGAGATGGTTTGATATTGCTTCACTGACAGAGCAAGACTTTGTAGAAGAGCACCGTGTGATTTTTAAATTGTGGGAAAAAAAGGGATTCTAAGGATTGGGGATATCGGATTTTTGATTTCGGATTCTTTAGCACTTGGTTGAATTATTTTAGTTGCCAACAGATTTTACCGAATGCCCAAAGCTGATTGCCCAAAGCCTATAAGAAATATTTTTCTTGATAAGTTCTTTACTACATCAAGAATTCTATCTTTGTTTTTTAATAAAAACTTAACGTAAGCTAAATTCTCAGGACCTAAGAAATCGGGAAATGGCTTGAAAGCCTTTAGTTTACTACTATAAATACAGCTTTTCGAAGCCCAAACCGAGTTGATATGCAAAATAATATCCTCCTACTCACCGACAGCTACAAGCTGAGTCATTACAAACAATATCCTTCTGGAACCAGTCATATCTACAGTTATTTCGAGAGTCGCGGAGGAAAATTCGAACAAGTTACCTTTTTTGGATTGCAGTATTTGCTTAAAGAATATTTGGCAGGAGAGGTCGTTACGCAAGCAAAGATAGATCAAGCTGCCAAGCTTTATGCAGCGCATTTTGGCTCAGAAACGCTATTCAATCGTGAAGGTTGGGAATATATTCTCGAAAAATATCAAGGTAGACTTCCCATAAGAATCAAGGCCGTTGCCGAAGGGGCGGTTATTCCGACACATCACGTACTAATGACCGTCGAAAATACCGATCCAAAATGCTATTGGTTGAGCAATTTTCTAGAAACTCTATTGGTACAACTATGGTATCCTTGTACAGTTGCTACTACCAGCAAGGCGGTTCGTTCATTGATTTTATCTTATTTAGAAAAAACAGGCGATCCAAGTCTTATTGATTTTAAACTTCATGATTTTGGTTTTAGAGGAGTCTCTAGTGTCGAAAGTGCAGGAATAGGAGGGGCAGCGCATTTGGTAAACTTTATGGGTACAGATACCGTAACCGCCTTGACGTTTATCCAAGAGTACTATCAACCCGACAGTATGTTTGGTTTTAGTATTCCTGCTGCCGAACATAGCACGATTACGAGTTGGAAACAAGAGGGAGAACTAGACGCCTATCGTAATATGCTTGACCAATATCCAGAAGGGTTAGTGGCGGTTGTGAGCGATAGCTACGATGTGTATCACGCCTGCGAAAAACTTTGGGGCGAAGCTTTGAAAGAAAAGATTTTAGCGAGAAATGGTACTTTAGTAGTTCGTCCAGATAGTGGTGTTCCTAAGGATGTAGTGTTGAAGGTGACAGAGATTCTTGGTGAAAAAATAGGTTATACCGTCAACGAAAAAGGCTATAAAGTATTAGTGCCACAAATCAGAGTAATCCAAGGTGATGGTGTCAACTATGAAAGTATTGGCGAAATTCTTGAAAATCTTGCTGTAAATCGTTGGAGTGCTGATAATATTACTTTTGGGATGGGAGGAGCACTTTTGCAAAAAGTACATAGAGATACCCAAAAATTTGCCTTCAAATGCAGTTGCGCCACGGTCGATGGACAAGACCGATTGGTATTTAAAGACCCAATTACCGACCACGGTAAAAAGAGTAAGAAAGGGCGTTTGAAACTCATTTTTAAAGACAACGAATATCATACGGTTAACCTCGACGAAGAAGGAGAGGATTTACTGATAACAGTTTTTGAAAATGGGGAAATCTTGAAAGATTATACTTTTGACGAAGTGAAGGGAAATAGTTTATAAGTAATGGCACAAAATGATATTTATTTATGTGTATAGGCACAAGGCAACAGGCACAAGGCAAAGAGTGTTAAATTGTTTTAATAACCACAGCCATGCTTTTTTCCAATGCCCACCGCCCAAAGCCGTTACCTGAAAGCTTAAAGCAAAATAAAATTTAATTTTTGAGCTTACAGCTTTGGGCATTCGGTAAAACATATATATCATTACTATATAACATTTTAACACTCTTTGCCTAGTGCCTGTTGCCTGTTCCCTAAAACACATAAATCAAATCTAATTTTGCAGCAATACTTACTAACTTAGTAATATATCTTGAATATGAAGGTTATAGATAAACTTGCTTGGATAGAGTTACAGAATCAATCTATCCTTTCCACAAAAAGTTATGGGAAGGATAAGTTCTATATTCCAGGCGGAAAAAGAGAATTAGGAGAGACAGATGAGCAGGCTTTACTTCGAGAAATAGAAGAAGAATTGAGCGTAAAACTTCAAGCTGAAACCCTAAAATATATAGGTACTTTTGAAGCACAAGCGCATGGACATCCTGATGGAGTTATTGTAAGAATGACCTGTTATGCAGGAAAATATACAGGCGAGTTGAAAGCGAGTTCAGAAATAGAAGAAATCCAATGGCTTAGATATGCAGACCAAGATAAAATTGCAGAAGTCGATAAGTTGATTTTCGACTATTTAAGAGAAAAGGGTTTGTTAGATTAAACGCTTTTTCAAAAATATAAAAACACCCTTCCTGATGCCTTTGAGCGAATTAGGAAGGGTGTTTTGCATTAGTGAAAATCTATTTCAAAATCGTTTCAATTTTTGCTAATTCTTCTGCTGAAAAGTTGGTGTTTTTTAGACATTCCAGCGAATCTAATAATTGAGCCGGACGACTTGCACCTACTAAAACCGATGTTACTCTGCGGTCTTTCAGAATCCATGAAAGAGCCATTTGCGCTAAACTTTGTCTGCGCTCTTGAGCGAGAGTATTTAATTGCTGTATTTGCTCTAGTTTTTCAGGAGTAATCATTGCCGTTTTCAAGAAACCATGAGGCTTGGCTGCTCTGGAATCTTCTGGTACACCTTGAAGATATTTGTTAGTCAATAAACCCTGCGCCAATGGCGAGAAAGGAATACAACCAATACCTTCTTTTTCCAGAGTATCTAATAATCCGCCTTCTACCCAACGTTCAAACATCGAGTATTTGGGCTGATGAATAACACAAGGAGTACCCAACTGCTTGAGAATAGCGCTTGCTTGAGCTGTTTCTTCAGCTTTATAATTTGAGATACCTACATACAAAGCTTTTCCTTGACGAACAATCAAATCCAAAGCTGCCATAGTTTCTTCTAGAGGCGTATTTGGGTCAGGGCGATGGTGATAAAAAATATCTACGTATTCCAATCCCATACGCTTAAGACTTTGGTCTAGGCTAGCAACAAGGTACTTTTTCGAGCCCCAATCGCCATAAGGACCAGGCCACATCGTATATCCTGCTTTGGTAGAAATAATCAACTCATCACGATAGGGCAAAAAGTCTTTTTTGAGAATTGTTCCAAAATTTTCCTCCGCCGAACCTGGAGGAGGCCCGTAATTATTGGCAAGGTCAAAATGTGTAACGCCTTGGGCAAAAGCCGTATGAAGGATAGCACGGTAGTTTTCGAAGGTATCTACGCCTCCAAAATTATGCCATAAGCCCAACGAAAGCGCTGGAAGTTGTAGTCCACTGCGTCCACAACGACGATACGTCATGTCGTTGTAGCGTGTAGGATTAGCAAGGTAAGTCATTTATGAAAAATAGAGTTTAGCTGTAAATCAATCTATTTTATGCCTCTTGAGGATATTTTAAGCCCACTTGAGCACGAATTTCGTCCATAAGTTCCATCAATTCTAGACTAAACTGTAAAGGAAGTTTATCGTTTTCGATACGCCCTTCTGCCAAACAACGCTGTACATCGATAGCTTCATAGCTATAGCCCCAGCCATTACGTTCGGTTGCTATTTCTTGAGGTTCTTCGCCTTCGATAGTTAGGGTAAAACCAAAAGTTTCATGGAAACGACCATGAATAAAGATTTTGCCTTTTGTACCATAAATCGTACAAGTCGTATCTGTTTTAGCGGCTAGTGTTGAAAATAAAGAGGCCGTTGCACCACTAGGAAAAGCTAGAGCAATAGACATATTCATATCTACGCCTGTAGGTGCCATTACGCCCACGGCTTTTACTTGAGAAGGAATTCCCAAAAGTAGTTTACTAATAAATAAAGGGTAAATACCAATATCCATCAACGAACCACCAGTCAATTCAGGGTTGAAAAGACGACCTTCTGGGTCATAATTTGCCAAAAAGCCAAAGTCTGCTACGATATGTTTGATTTCTCCAATGGTGCCATTTTCGATAATCTCTTTGATTTGATTAATGGCTGGGTGAAAACGAGTCCAGATAGCCTCCATCAAGAATACTTGTTTCTCTTGAGATTTAGCGATCATACTTTTCACCATTTGGCTATTGATAGCAAATGCTTTTTCGCATAATACAGGTACACCAGCTTCGAGGCACATGAGTGTATTTTCACAATGTTGCGCATGAGGTGTTGCTATATAAATCACATCGACAAGACCGCTGTTGGCAAGCTCTTCATAGCTTCCAAACGTGTTGGGGCAGTTGTATGGCTTGGCAAATTCCTGTGCTTTTTCGAGGCTACGGGAGGCTACCGCATTGAGTAAAGCGTTTGGAACACTCATGAGGTCATCAGCAAATTTTTCAGCGATTTTTCCACAGCCAATAATTCCCCAGCGAGTAGGAGAGGTTGAGATTGTATTTTCCACGGGAGTAGGTAATTTGTTAAATTGAGGATAGAATTTTGAAGAGTGATAATGATGGTGAATCACTCAAAATAAGTACCTAAAGATAGGGACAAACAAGTGAACAGACAAGCTACGATGTCCGTCCTATTTAGTGATTGAGCAAATGAGTGATTATTTGGAATAAGAATTTTACAGGTAGAGAGGCAATACTTTACCTCTAAAGTGATTATGTTCTTGAATGCATCATCAAAAACATGAGTCATCCCGAATTTTTCGTGAAGACTTTTAAAAAAGAAACCTCCTTGTTTACTTTGTGAATTACGACAAACACAAACAAACAGGAGGTTTCTATGCATAAAGCATTTCTACAAAATAATGACATAAAATCGAGTAAGTCAAGACTCTCTCATTTACTTCTTCATAAACTTGATCTTTATCTTGCTGACGTCCAGTTATCGTTAGATTCTGTTCTGGATAAGCGTTTAGTTCGTACTTTTTACGATTTAATAGTTGCCATTTTATTGCATCGACACAACTCTATGGGCTTATTGCTTAGTGAGTTAGGTGGCTATATTTGCGGTTTTTCACATGCTCCCGCTGGGACAAAACGCATTAGTAATCTGTTACGTTCCAAAAAATGGACATCTACTATCATTGATAATTTTCTCTTTAGTCAAACTCGAAAAAGGCTAGAATCGTTAGTAAAACAGGGAAAACGTCCGCTAATGCTTTGGGATGATAGTCGGCTAGAAAAGGCTGAATCTTGGTTTTTGGAAGGGCTTTGTAGTGTAGAAAGCTCAAAAGCAAAACGACTAACACGGATAAAAAAAGGATACTATTCTCCTCCTAATAAACGTATTTGTGTTCCTGGTTATCATTGGACAAGTACGTTGCTCTCAGCTTTGGGTGAGTCTGTAAGTGTATGTCAGATGAGTTGGTGGACTACCAGAGGTAAATACAAGGAATATGGTCGAAACATTATGTTTCGGATGCTAGAAAAACTACAAGCACAAGTAGGAAAAGGCATCCTACATGTGCTTGACCGTGGTTACGCTAATGAGTGGACCATCGAGTGGTTTACGAACTTCGAACAAGATTTCCTAGTCCGATGGAAGAAGAATCATTTACTTATACACTCAACTAAAGGTAAAAAGCAAACCCATCTTCTAGCTCGCTCTTTTAAAGCTAGAAGTAAAAAGATTGTGCTCGATTCTCAGAGAAAGATTCTCAAGAGCATTTCTATTGCTTGGACTCAAGTACAACACCCTAGTTT